>JADJQP010000002.1:522500-778692 GCA_016712665.1 Bacteroidota bacterium | reverse complement strand
TTTGATTTTGCAAAGTATGCCTCTGCCTTTAATCTTTTTCTTTTGGTAGGTTTCGGTATTGCCTTACTGGTACAATCCGGTTCGGTTACCATGGCCTTGACATTAAGTGCGCTTCATTTTGGTGCGGTCGATTTTTATTGCCGCAGCGGTGGTCCTTGGATCGGAAACCGGCACCACTGTCAAAATTATGCTGAGGTGCGCTGGATGGAAATGCCGCCAAGAAAGCAGGTAGTGTTGAAATATTATTTTTAATTTAATCATCACTATTTTTGCATTTGCATTCCTAAGGCCTATCGTTTTTGTTTATTACAGACTCCCTTCAGATCAAGGATCCGCTCATTTGTCTGGTCACTTTTTCTACCTTCGTCAATTTATCCGGGTGTTATTGTTTATTCCGGTATTAGGACCTTTTACCAATTTGCTGCTACGGTTTTTAAGCAAACCAATGGTTCCGCTTACTTCTTTTGTAGGACAAGCAAGAATTGAGGAACCCGGATCAGCTCTTGACCTTTTTCAAAGAAGCTGCGTATTTTTATACTACAGTCTAGGGGTTTAATAGGGCTATGCTTGCTATTGATAGGGGCTCATTGCCCATTAGATCCTCAGTTGTTGCCCTTGTTGATAGTAAAGGGTATTCTAAAAAAACATAGAAGATCAATATGAGTATATTAAGCAAATGCAGGGTGAAATTCAATCTTTTTACTTGCGACTACGATCGATTTAACTCCCAAACAATACTCAGTACTGAATCAATACCTTGCTTCCATTCGAAGTGCCATGCATTCCAATCAAATGTTTGCACGATATTGAAATCAATATTAACGTATGTTCAAATCGACGCATGACCTCAAATATAATTACTACAGGTAAATCACAAACATCCATTCTTTATAAAATTATTTACACTGATGCGGGAGAGGGGGATATTGATCATTTACAACTCATGAAAGTGTACCTTACACTCTATGATGCATATACCGGATTGTTGAATACGTTTTACAAAAGCCCAGGCACAACCAATTAGCGATATTGATATGACGGTACTCATTAATTTTAATAGAGAGTTGTACGGTTCTAATATTTCGTTACTGGTAACGGTAAAAGATTTTATTTTAAACGAGAACAGAAGCTGGACTTTTTAATGAACGTATTCATTTTAAAGTCTAATCAATAACAGAATACCTATTCAATAGTACTTTATGACATTACTTACAAAAGCATTTATTGGTTCCCTTTATCATCCCCGTGTGGCAGATTCGCATAAGGGTGACCATGGACATGTATTGTTAGCCAGTTCGGCTGATAAGATGGGTGCGGCTGTGATTGCTGCCAACCTACTTGCGATCGGTGCCGGCTTGTTAACCATACGTGTGGCACGTGATGCAGTCTCTGTCATCCAAATGGCCATACCTGAGGCAATGCTATTATTTTCCCGCAAAAGAAAATTGATTTTTCGAAATACACTGCCGTTGGCATTGGGCCCGGAATTGGGGTTACCGCAAAGTTTGAAAGTAGTGCAACAAGTTCTAAAGCACTGTACTCTACCGGTAATTTATGACGCCGATGCCTTGAACCATTTTTCGACACATCCTTCCTTGTGGTTGAAGGTACCAGCAGGTTCCATTATTACCCCTCATGCACGAGAATTTGACCGACTATTTGATTACATGCAGGTGAGAAGGATCGCATTCAAACTGCCACTCAAAAATCAAAGGAGTTTGGAATCATCATTGTGCTGAAAAGCCATAGAACACATATTTTTATCAAGGTAAAATCTATAAGAATACGACAGGAAATGCAGGTTTAGCCAGGGGATCAGGAGATGCGCTAAGCGGTATCATCGCTTCTTTTTGCTCAAGGATGTGAAGCCATTCATGCTGCCTTACTTGGTGTATATATTCATGGATTAGCAGCTGATATTACCTTACACACGCAAAGCTTGGAGAAATATGGTGGTTACGGATCTTATTGAAAATTTAGGATTGGCGTTTAAGTCTTCAAGAAGTAGATTGTGTTAAGCTTAGGATAATTAGCTCGAGAGAAGAGTGTGCACTAAATAATCGAATTCGCTTTCGCACTCACCTTCACTCTCACGCTGATTTTAGTAGTCCCGACAAGAATCGAACTTGTATCTAAAGTTTAGGAAACTTTCGTTCTATCCATTGAACTACGGGACCATTCATTTACTCTATTCCAATTTTTTCGGCAATATTATAGGTATTTCTATCATGTGAGTTGCGCGAAATTAACTCGCCTAAAAAGCCCGCTAAAAATAGTTGCGTACCAATGACTATGGATATAATGCCCACATAAAATAAAGGGCGGTCAGTCATTTTATATTGCATAAAGGCAAACTTGGCAATGGCCAAATAAATCCAAATAGCGGCACCCACCATAAATACAATGGAACCCCATAAACCAAAAATATGCATGGGTTTTTTGCCATATTTGCCAACAAACATAATGGAGGCTAAATCGAGAAAGCCATTGACAAAACGTTCCCAACCAAATTTACTAACGCCGTATTTTCGTGCCTGATGGGCTACAGGTTTTTCAGTGATTCGTTTGAAGCCCGCCCATTTCGCCAATACCGGAATATACCGATGCATTTCGCCATATACCTCTATCGATTTTACCACTTTGCTTCTATAAATTTTTAAACCACAATTCATATCATGCAGTTTGATACCACTCATTTTGCCGGTAACACTATTGTACAACTTGGACGGAATATTTTTAGTAAGGGCATTGTCATATCGTTTCTTTTTCCAACCACTGACTATATCAAATTTGCCGGACGTAATCATCTGATACAATTCCGGAATCTCATCCGGCGAGTCTTGCAAATCGGCATCCATGGTAATGACGTACTCTCCTTTACAAGCTTTAAAGGCCTCGTTTAAGGCAGCAGATTTACCATAGTTTCGTTGAAAAGAAATGGCTTTGATATGTTGATTCTGTGCTTGAAGTCGCTTTACGGTCTCCCAACTATCGTCGGTGCTTCCATCATCTACCATGATGATTTCGTAACTAAAATGATGGGTATTGAGCACGCGTTCCAGCCACGCACACACAATTCAGGCAGCGACTCTTCTTCGTTATAAAATGGTATGACTATCGATAGTTGCAAAGATGATTCAGGCTTTATTTTTGGTAAAAGTATTAAAAATTAACGAGGTAAAAAACGATGAGAACAATCCACTCAGGCTGTAGGCGAAAATAGTCTTCATCAGCAAAAGGGTATAACTGCTAAACGGTTGATTTCGTGAAAAAATGACAAATAGAATGCTATATCCAATCATCACAATAAGAAGGGCGGTAATAGTGGTTTTGATACAATGGGTAAAGGCATCTACAAATTGAATATCGGCATAAAAGCGATACAGTAAAATACAGGAAACCACAATGCCTATCAACAATAGTACAAACTGAAGAAAAATAATAGGCGAATTTTCAGCAATGGAAATATTTCGCAAAAAGAGGATGAAAGCCAAAATGCTCAATCCGGTTACAATACCCACACGTGTCGAAATCTTCTTATTCATAAATGCGATGCTTCTGGTTGTTTATCACACATACTATTTTTCCCTTGCAAGGTTTTCTGAAAGAGGGGCGAATTTTCAGACAAACTCTGATTGCTTTTTTCGTTATACGTCCAAGGCTCTGTAGTGCTGAAAAGGGTAAGGGTTGCATTGGCTCCTACCTCTAGTTTGGGCTGAGGCAATGAAAATATGTTACGGGGCTGGTCGCTCAGTAAGCTAACCCATTTTTCGATAGGGATGTTTGACTCTATCTGTAATAACATCTGCAACGTGGTTTGCAACGTCAGCATACCGCTTTGTGCATATGCAAATTCCACTTGTTTATCATCCCAACTTTGTGGGGTATGATGCGAGGCAATACAGTCGATGGTGCCATCTTCCACTGCTTTGAGCAACGCTTTGCGATCTTCCTCGCTACGCAAGGGAGGATTTACTTTATAATGACTGTTATAATTTTCCAACATCTGATCGCTATACAGCAAATGATATGGACTTACCGAACAGGTGATATTTAATTTCTGCTTTTTAGCCTGGCGAATGAGGTCTATCGATTTTTTGGTACTGATACCGGTCAAATGAATTTTTGACTGTGTATATCGCAGTAATTCAATATTTCGGTAGGTATGTATATCTTCTGCAATGGAGGCTTTGGCCTGTAAGCCAATTTGTGTAGAAACCACCCCTTCATTCATCAAACCATTTTTTGTAATCTCTTTGTCTTCAGGTATTTCGATAATGATGCCGTCAAAGGTTTTTACATATTGCAGCGCTTTGAGTAATAGACCACTATTTTGAATGGTTTTTCTGCCGTCTGAAAAGGCAATGGCACCGGCTAATTTCATATCATACATTTCTGCCAAATCTTTGCCTTCAATATTTTTTGATACGGAACCAATAGGATGGAGATTTACCAAACCCGTTTCGTGTTTGATATACTCTACTGCTGTCTTATTTGCCGTCGGTGGATTGGTATTTGGAATGACAAAGGCATCGGTATATCCACCTGCAGCGGCCACCTGTACGCCACTTTCCAGGGTTTCCCTATGTTCAAACCCCGGGTCGCAGAAATCTGAAAAGACATCTACCCATCCGGCGCTTACATACATATTTTTTTTATCGATAATCACCTTTGCTTTTTCATTGATGGAATCAGCGATTTTTTCGATAATACCATTCTTAATTAAAATATCCTTCCTTTTTAGATGATATTTTGAATCAGGACTCAAAACAGTGGCCTTTTTTATTAAGATATGCATGGTTTAAAAAATTATTTCAAAAATCGAATCAAAAGGATTTCAGTTAACAAAAATAGCAGCGCTAAAATAATACAAACTTTCCATAGTGGGATGCCATGTTGCAATTCATTGATAGAAGCAGCACTGCTATTGCTTTCTGTGAGCCACTCGGCATTTTTCAATTTGGCGCTTTTTTTAAGGTCCTGCATCTGCCAATAATCAAGTTGTGATTCTGACCGATCGTAGTTGACAGCAATACTGGTGCTATCGTCTGCATCAGGAAGTTTAAGAGAGTAGAAACCGGCATGCGAAACGGCATTGTTGATATTAATCAGCATTTTATTACCCGAAGCCCGTTGTTCCGGAATGGCATCCAAATCGTCTTTCAGTAAATGATAAATGGTTTTATCAGACATTTTATCATTGGGTATCAAAAGATTAGGGTTTTTGTTGATGGTTAATGCGTTAATAGAATTGGTTTGATTGCTAAAGGCCATTTTATAAATCAGAGGTAAAAACCAATATGATTTTGGAAAGGTACTGGCATTGCTTTCAGCGCTGGAAGCACACACAAATAGTTGCCCATTGCCAACTCTGAACTGGGTTAAAAAGGCATCGCCATTTGAAAAGGTAAATAATTTTTGTTCGCTGCTAAGTGCATTGGCAGAAATAAGAAATCGTTTATAAGCAAGGGGCAAATCAATATTATCAGGAGCCTTTACAAAAAGATCTCTGAATAATTCATGCGATTTATTATAGCTACTGACATTCAATTTGGAGGTGTCAAATTGGGTATAGCTACAACCGGCACATTTTGATAAAAAAGCGTTGATGCCTGCTGTATTGGTATTGACCGGTGCGAAATTTAAGATACTGCCGCCGGCATTTGCATACTGAACAAGAGAGTTGCTCACTGCTTCGCTTAGGGTGTTTACTCCGTTTAAAATTATTAATGAATAATTTTTGAATAGGGAGGTATTGACCGTTGCTGCTTGAAAATTATCTACTTTAAATTGAATACCCGGTTTGAACACAGAGCTTAAATAGGCATTGGAATTGTTTTGATTGATAATCAATACGGTATAACTCGCATTTACTTTTCCGGCCATATAAAAGGTATCATCAAAGGTAACCGGGTAGTCGTTTATAAAGAGTTCTACATTTTGCGTACCGGCGCCCGATGGGGTAAAGGGTAGGGTATGTAGGCTAGTCTCCTGCGCCTTTAAGGTGATATTGGCAACGTTTTTTAATTGCTTATTTACCTTTAAGGTAAGTGAGGTACTGAGCTCCTCCTCACTATTGTTTTTTAATTTTACCTGAATCGGATTGTCTTCATTCAACACAATGAAGGGAGTTTCGAAATAAGCGGTATCAATTGATATATTATTACGGCTACTGGCATTTACGGAAATAAAAATCTTTTTGATGGAATCGGTAGTGGTGATGTCGGCAGCAAATTGACTTTTTTGAAAATCGGATATGAAAATAAGTTGCTTTTGATATGCGGCTTCGGTACTGAGCAATTGTTTTTGCTTTTCAAGAATACTAATGGTCTTTTTACTTTTTGGAGATAATTGTATGGTACTTAAAAAGCGTAGGGCTTCATTTTTGGTAAGAAATTTATTTTCATTGAAACCGAAGTCATTGCTTAGAATTTGTATTTTATCATTATCGCCATACGACTCAATTATTTCTTTGGCTTTTCCTTTAGCGATATCCAGCATCGAAAGCGAATTTTTTTCGATACCCATACTAAATGAATTGTCGATATAAAAACTGACTGCTTTGGGGGCCTGATTCATTTTGTCTTTGTCTTTTTCAAAAAAAGGTTGCGCAAAGGCCAATACCAGAAACAAGAGTGTTAGTATTCTACATGCTAAAATGAGTAGATGTTTGAGCTTGGAGTGTTTTTGTGTTTGCTCATGTAGTTCCCTCAGAAATCGAATATCCGGAAACAGAACTTTCTTATATTTTTTGAAATTGAAAAGGTGAATTATGATTGGTATAGCAATTGCGGACGCTGCAATCAAAAATAAGGGATATAAAAAATTCACAGGCGCAAAAATAAGCTATATTTATAATATAGCAGAGCCAATAAAAATTAATTTGAGATTTTGTCTCGAAGCATGGAGCCTATCAGTCGAAACAAATTGGTCATCAAAGAAGGGCTTTCCATTTCTCGTTCGCCATTGTTTAATTCTAAGGAAGTAGGAGTGGCTGCCGAAACAAATAAACTTCGTTGTGAATTAAGAGAAACGCTGATGCCAAAAAATAAAGTGATGGTAAAATAGACCGCAATCCTTCGCAAAAACTTTTGTTTATTATGGATGTATGCGATTATTCCGATGGTTCCTAAAATCAGTAGTAGAAACCAACTACCATAAGCCAAAAACCAGGAATTTTGAAAAAAGTGCATGGTGCTATTTTTAGGTATTGCAAAAGTATATGATTTTTGTTTCAAAAAAGCAAAATTGTTTCATAAACTTGTTCAAAATTATGAAAATTAGCATTGAAGAAAGTTGGAAAACCGTCCTGAAAGAGGAGTTTGACAAGCCCTATTTTGAAGAGATTGTCCATTTTTTGAGGCAGGAAAAGCAGTTGGGCAAGGTAATTTATCCTAAAGGACCTGATATTTTTAGGGCTTTTGAACTAACTCCCTTTTCCAAAGTACGGGTTTTGTTGCTGGGTCAAGATCCTTACCATGGGCCCAATCAGGCACATGGACTTTGTTTTAGTGTTAATCCGGGAGTAAAAATTCCGCCTTCATTGGCCAATATTTACAAGGAACTACATAGCGATATCGGGTTGCCAATTCCAAATAACGGCGATTTGAGTCATTGGGCACAGCAGGGTATATTGATGCTCAATGCTTCTTTAACAGTGGAGGCTGCTAAGCCGATGAGTCATGCACATATTGGCTGGGAAACCTTTACAGATGCAGTTATTAAAAAGGTTTCAGACGAGAAGCGTGGGGTGGTTTTTGTTTTATGGGGGAAATTTGCCCAGCAAAAGGAGGGGCTAATAGACACCCACAAGCATACCGTGCTCAAAGCGGCGCACCCTTCGCCTTTTTCAGCATATAATGGATTTTTGGGATGCCGTCATTTTTCTAAATTGAATTCTTTGCTAGACGAACCCATTCGATTTTAAGCATTTGATAGCTAGTTCTTTTTAGTAACTTCGCAGCCTTATTCTTTTAATAGTCTATTTATGAATGAAGCCTATTTCAGCAAATTTCGAAATCAAATTATTGGTGTCGAGCAGCTGTTTCCCACTCCTTTTGGCGAAAAGCAAATTGTATATGCCGATTGGATAGCAAGTGGCCGATTATATGGTCCCATAGAAAAAGTTATGTTGGAAAAAATTGCACCCTTTTGTGCAAGTACCCATACCGAAACCTCCATAACCGGTACCTTAATGACCCGGGCCTACCACGAATCAAAGGAGTATATTAAACGTTGTGTGAATGCGAATACAGAGGATGCCTTGATTTTTTCAGGTTCGGGGATGACCGATTCAATTAATAAATTGCAACGTATTCTGGGTTTGCGTATTGCCGAAAAATCCAAACTTTATATTAAGGATTCTACCCTATGTGATGAGTGCGACCGGCCTATTGTTTTTATTACCCATATTGAGCATCATTCAAATCATACCTCTTGGTTAGAAACCATTGCGGACGTTGAAATCATTCAACCAAATGAGGAGGGGCAAGTAGATCTGGCACATTTTGCGACCTTGTTAGAAATGTATACGGACAGGCCCTTGAAAATTGCAAGTATTAGTGCCTGTTCAAATGTTACAGGTATCATTACGCCCTATTATGCCATGGCAGAAATGATTCATACCGCCGGTGGGTACTGCTTTGTCGATTTTGCCTGTTCGGGCCCCTATGTTGCCATTGATATGCATCCCGAAAATCCCTTGCAACAATTGGATGTGATTTTTATTTCGCCGCATAAATTTTTGGGTGGCCCCGGTACACCCGGCATTATGGTACTCAATAAAAAACTCTATGATAATGCCGTTCCAGATCATTCGGGAGGGGGCACAGTTAAGTTTACTACCCCATGGAAATTTCACGAGTATATCGATAGTGTAGAAGACCGGGAAGATGGCGGCACACCGCCTTTTTTACAAGGAATACGCGCAGCCCTTTGTTTTAAATTGAAACATGAAATGGGTGTCGACAATATAGTTAAGCGAGAGGAAGTATTAGTTGAAACAGTGATGAACGGACTAGGTGCTGTTGAAAACATCCATATTTTGGCAGGAAATTTACGTCACCGCATTGGTGCCATATCCTTTTATATTAAGGATTTGCATTACAATTTAGGTGTCAAATTACTCAACGATTATTTTGGTATTCAAGTGAGGGGAGGTTGTGCTTGTGCGGGCACCTATGGTCACTATCTTTTGAATATCAACAAGGAGCAATCCTCAACTATTTTAGCTGCTATACATAAGGGTGAACTTTTTGTTAGGCCGGGATGGATACGACTTTCATTACATCCCACCTTTACTGATAAGGAGGTAGATTATTTAATTGAAAGCATTTCGTTTATCGCCAAAAACTTTAAAGAACTCGTGCAAAACTACACCTACAATCCCAAGAAGAATATTTTCGAATGTAGGAATGAGCAATCCTCTTTTCAATCTAATTTTATTACTGAATTATACGAAGTTCCCTTTTCATCTTGATGTAAGAAAAGCGTGTTGAACCTCAAAAAAGGTATTTTTTATTATTAAAGATTACAACACCGCACTACCTTTGTGCCTCTATGAGTATATTAAACGAATTGCAAGCACGAAGCCACAACAAGTGTGAATTGTGCGGTAGCGCCGATGGTAATACGGCTTATCTCATTCCAAATAGTCCGGGTAGTGACGCCGGAAATCATGTATTTATTTGTACGGTTTGTAAAGATCAAATAGAAGGTAAAAGCCCCTTGGATGAAAATCATTGGCGTTGTTTGAATGAAGGAATCTGGAGTGAGCTTGGCGCTGTGCAAGTAATAAGCTGGCGTATGCTACATCAACTGCAGCAATTTGATTGGGCAGTAGATTTATTAGATATGGCTTATCTTGAAGATGAACGATTGGCTTGGGCAAAAATGGGTATCCGTGAAGAATCCGGAGATGGGGCTGCTGCCATACATGTAGATTGTTATGGAGCTCCTTTGCAGAAGGGCGATGCGGTGGTATTGGTAAAAACCCTAGATGTGAAAGGAGCCACCTTTAGTGCCAAGTTGGGCACCGTGGTGCGAAATATCCGCTTGGTAGAAGATAATCCGGAGCAAATTGAGGGCAAGGTAAACGGCTCACAAATTGTGATTTTAACCAAGTATGTTCGCAAGTCGAATCCGAAGGAATAAAATTATTTAGCAAATAGTTTTTCACCCGCCTCTATTCGAATCGTTACGTCGTTTTCTTTGGGGGGTATCGGGCAGGCATAGCCCTCCTTGTAGGCACAATAGGGATTGTAACATTTATTAAAATCAATAATGAGTTTATTGTTCTGAATGTCTTTGATTTTGAAATCAAGGTATCTGCCTCCGCCAAAGCTTTGTTCATAATTTGTATTGTCGGTAAACGGTATAAAAAGATGATCTTCCATTCCGGCTTTGGTACGTAGTTTTTCGCTTTGATAGATAAATAATGTACAGTTTTTTCCTTGCAAGGTGAAGGTTACAAAACCATAGATAAAATATTTTTTTAGTACCCCATTATGGGTTTGCATATCGAATCCGCTTTTATCCTCTATTTTTTCGAATTGCGCATGAACGATATAGCCACTATGGGGTTCAAAAAATCTAAGGAAGGCGGTATCCTCTTTTTTGAGCGGACTATTTTCATCCGTCAAAAATTCTTCTTTATATGCCTGCCTATGTTCGTGAATACTGCGTTGATAGGCATTTAATTGGGCTGCCACAAAATGTGCGTGTAAAAAAAAGAAGGGGAGTAGTAGCCATTTTCGATTTTTCATGGGTCTAATATAGCTTATAATGCCATGCATCACAAAAAAAGTTGCCCCAGAAGGACAACCATTTCAAATTAAACTAGCAAGAATTTTTGTATTAATGTTTGAAGGTATAAACCCCTTCCGATGTTTTGTTAGGTCTTTGTAAGATGCCCACATGACCAAGCATTTCTTTTTTATTTCCTTTTTGGTAAAAAGTTAATAGATATCGTCCATCACGAGGGCAAATGAATGAAAATTGTGTCCAGTATTCATTGGTATTTTCCGTTTTGAATTTGTCGGTAACAATATGACCTACCCCTTCAAGACCCAATTTCATTTCTAATTTTTTAGCTTCAGGATCGCCAATTACCACAAATTGATACCAACGGCCTTCCTTTAATTCCACAAGAATGGGAAATTCGGTGTTTTTTTCCATATTGATGGTACCTCCTTTATAGGTAACAAAACCATCGGTTTTATATTTGGTATATAATTCGGATATTTTATCTTCAAAATGGCTACGTACCACGTCTGACTGCTTGTTTTGGGCTGTAGAAATATACCCCAAAGTAACCAATATAAAGCTGAAAAGGAGTGTTTTGAATGATTGCATGGCAGTAGTTTTTGCTTTTTTGTCCAAATACCTAAACCAAATATTGTGCCAAAACGTTAAATTATTGAAAATCAGGCTTTAACTAGGGGCGTTTACTCCTTTTCAGCCACATGCAAAAGGAAATCGGTTCTTCGGTTGGCCGATCTCCCTTCAGGGGGTATTATTGTCTGAAATGGGATTCATATCACCATATCCAACACTGGATATCCGATGCTCCTCTATTCCTTTTTGAATCAGATACTCTTTACAGGCATCGGCACGATTTTGTGAGAGTTGCAGGTTTTTTTCGGCATTGCCGCTGCTATCTGTATGGCCTTCAATGTCGAGCAACAGCAGGCTATCGGCTTTCAATATGGAAGCAATGGTATCCAAAGCAAAAAACACCGATGAATCCACGGTAAAGGAATTTGGCTGAAATAGAATTTGTTTGGCTGCTTCCCGTACCCTTTTTGCAGATTCCTTTTGTCGCAGCTGAACCGCATCAATCAAGGGAGTGGGAGGCTCTATGACAGGTGGCTCGGGACAGCCGTCTACTGTTTTTGCAAAGGTGCTTGGACATTTATCAAGAATATCGGCAATGCCATCCGTATCGCTGTCGGGACACCCCCCAAGCGCCACCAAGCCCTTTATATCCGGGCATTTATCCTTATCGTCGGTTACTTCATCCCCATCTTTATCGGGACAACCATTCAGTACAAGAGGACCTGCTAAGTCTGGACACGAATCTTTATGATCGGGAATATGATCGTTGTCGCGGTCCGGGCAACCATTCCATTCTTTGGTGCCGGCATGCATCGGACAACGGTCCTCCTCGTCCATAATGCCATCTCCGTCTGCATCACGATGCATGGGTTTGGCCGGCGAAAGGGTTGAAATGAAATCCCGTACTTTAGATGGCGATTTGCCGACTTTTTCGCTTGTAGGAATTTTGGGTCTATTTTTACTACAGCTACCCAAGCAGAATTTCAAGCCAAGCGCATGTTGCAATCTGGATTGATACCGGTTACTAAGTGAATAATGACCGTCAGATTGCACCGATAGTGCAACTTGTTTGGAGATTTTGATATCGCAAACAATGCCAAAGAAGGTGGTAATGCCACCGCCGGCTGAATGAGCATAATAGCCGATTCCGGCTTTAGCAAACGGATGTAGGAAACCTTTGTCAGCTTTAATAAAGGAATATGAAATGCCGGCATCTAGTGCAATAAAGGGTAGATTCCGTTTTGGGGTCGAGGCAGCTGAGGCCTCCTTTAGCGCTATATAGTTTGAATCATTCTTAAGCAATGGCATTTGAAGTCCACTAAAAGTAAGCGCGGTGTGCATCGCAAATCTTGGCGTCATCGACTTTGTAAACGTCGTTTGCAAAGCGGGATCCCAGTATACTTTTCGCTGTTGGCTTTTGTTTTGGTGTAAAAAATAATGACCGGTTTGCAAGCCATAATAATCGATGCCTGCAAAATGAATACTTAGTGCATAGGATTGGTTTTGTGAATAGCCATGTGAGTAGAATAATAACATCAAAAAGGGTAAGCAAAACAAGCGGTGCAGCATTTGAATTTTTATTTGAAACCAATCGCAATAATACAAACGTTGGAGGAATCCATTTAGCATTGAATTCAGTAAATAAGATGGAGTTATTCACAATGTGAATTAATTCAATTCGAATGCCATGTTTTGTCGATTACCTTTGTGCATTACAAAATTTTTATATGTTGAAATCAGGAGTTAAAATATTTTCGGGAAACGCCTCCGTTGAACTGGCTGAGAAAATAGCAGGTTTTTATGGTCGGGACCTTGGTAAGTGTGTGATTCAAAAGTTTAGCGATGGTGAATTTCAGCCTAAATTTGATGAGAGCGTTCGGGGCGATTATGTTTTTCTGGTACAAAGTACCTATGCACCTTCCGATAATATAATGGAATTATTGATGATGATTGATGCGGCCAGACGGGCTTCAGCTGGGTATATTACAGCAGTGATTCCGTATTTTGGGTATGCTAGGCAAGACAGGAAGGACAAACCGAGAGTTAGTATTGCTTCCAAATTAATGGCCAATTTACTTGCCAAGTCCGGTGCCAATAGGATTATGACCATGGATTTACATGCACCCCAAATTCAGGGGTTCTTTGATATTCCAATGGACCATTTGGATAGTTCTGCAATTTTTATTCCTTATATAGAGAATTTGAAGATCGAAAACCTCACGTTTGCGTCTCCTGATGTTGGTAGTACCAATCGGGTGCGTGAAGTGGCGAGTTATTTTGAAGCCGAAATGGTAATATGTGATAAACAACGCAAGCGGGCCAATGAGATAGCCTCCATGACAGTAATTGGTGATGTAAGGGATCGTAATATTGTTTTGATTGATGATATCTGCGATACAGCCGGCACATTAACCAAAAGTGCTGCGATGTTGATGGATAAAGGCGCAAAAAGTGTTAGAGCTTTTTGTACACATCCAGTACTCAGTGGTAAAGCGTATGAAAATATTGAAAATTCGGTATTGAGTGAATTGGTGGTATGCGATACCATTCCTCTTCGAAATCATTGCGATAAAATTAAGGTATTAAGTACCGCACAGCTGTTTTCAGTTGCCATTCGAAATGCGCATGAAAACAAATCCATCAATTCCTTATTTATTCATAGCTAGCTTCGCGAAAAGAATAAGCGGAACGAAATTTAGATGGCATCTACATTTGGTAAAGTGCAATCGCATGCAATTAGAAAGGGCGCATTTGTAAGTGAAATTTTTTAATTCGTTTCAAATTACGTAGAGTGCAAAGCGCCCCGTTGTTTGAAGATTTTCTTGTAAGGCAGTTTTCTTTTTTGGATTCCTATAGTATATTTGAATGTAATTCCATTTCTAATTTAAAATACAGCAATGCATCCGATTCTTAAAAATATTATCGCTGTTGTGGCCGGACTATTGCTTGGAGGAGCAGTAAATATGGGTATCATAATACTCAGTGATGGAATCATAGCCCCACCCGAGGGTGCTGACTTGAAAACCATGGAAGGCTTGAAGGCTGCCATGCCTCTTATGGAACCTAAACATTTTCTGTTGCCGTTTCTGGCCCATGCCTTGGGCACTTTAGTAGGAGCCTTTATTGCAGCACGTTTGGCAGCAAACCATTTTATGAAATGGGGATTGTTTATTGGGGCTTGTTTTTTAGTTGGTGGCATTGCAAATATTTTTATGTTACCGTCACCAATCTGGTTTACGGTTCTCGATTTAGGAGTTGCGTATTTGCCCATGGGATATATAGGTGCTAAGCTAGCAAATCGTTAAAAGTCTCCACATCCATATGGTATGTAATGATCTTGTAAATTCTTATTCTTTTTTTTGGATAATTTTGCATGCAAAGCAATCTTTTTAACGGTGCATTTTATATCAGTATGCTGCTAAATTTATTGATAGAATCCGTTCGTTTTTTTTATCTTTATCCACTATGATTCAGTACAACCCCAAAGAATGGTTTACCTTTATTTTTAGAATTCACAAGAGCGATACCCTTCGCAAACTGTTTCCACTGATGGTGGGCATCGCCGTATATTGCGGTATCATCGTATATCTTGAAAGAGAATATTTTGAACTGCCGATAGACAGCTATATCAAAAATATTCCGATGATGCATGCACTACTGGGCGGTGCCATTTCATTGTTGCTGGTTTTTCGTACAAATTCAGCATATGATCGCTGGTGGGAAGGGCGCAAGCAATGGGGCGATTTAACCAACAATTCGCGGAATTTGGCTTTGAAATTGAATGCTATTTTGCCAAAAGAGGATGCAGCAAATCGAGCCTTTTTTCGAAAGATTATACCGGCATATGCCTTTTCTCTAAAAAATCATTTATTATCGCATAAAGCCGATTGGGAACTTTTTGACCGACATGTAGATTCAGAAATTCAACGTCAAATCAATAAAGACAAACATATTCCGAATCAGGTGGCTGCACTAATAATGAACAAAATTGGTACTTTGCAAAAGCAGGGACTCTTGTCGGAAATGCAATTGTTTATTTTGAATGAGGAACTGCGTTCGTTTACCAATATTTGCGGGGCTTGCGAACGTATTAAGAACACACCCATTCCATATTCTTATAGTGTGTTTATTAAGAAATTCGTTTTCGGATATGTGATGACCTTACCCTTTGGCTATATGTTTTCGCTGGGGTATTTATCTATACCCATCATCCTTTTTATTTTTTATGTCTTGGCTAGTCTTGAAATTATTGCCGAAGAAATTGAGGATCCTTTTGGCGGCGACACTAATGATTTGCCTTTAGAAAAAATGGCACTCAATATTCATCATAATGTAGATGATATTCTTCAATAACTTAAACAAACTGGCAAAGAACACCACCAATTAAGGCAAACGTAATTACCCAGTATCCGACATGGATGGCAATGTATTTCCAGCCTTTTGCCTCAAACATAGCACCAACACCCACTACCGGAAGTGCAATAAATAGAGCAGCAATAACACCATGTAGTACGCCATGTTTAAAGGTGCGAAAACGCGGTCCATAAGTATCCATAAAATTTTTCAAAAAGGCTTTTGCTTCGGCACTTTCGTCTCCGTTTAATACAGAAAAAACACCAATCTGGTGAATTACGATAGAGGATAAAGCCACAGACGCCATAAGGCCGAAAATATAGGTCAGTACGAAAATGAGAATCATGTTCATACTTTTTCCTTTTTCTTCTGTCATGCCACTAGCTTGCATCCAGGCGTTACCTAATACAGATCTGTTATAATAAACCATTCCAACCAATAAAGGGATTAATGCGGTTACAAAAACCAAATAAAATTTCATATCCATTATGTTTCGTTTTATAGTGAAGCACTAAAGTATAAAAAAAATAATGCGGTGCAAACTTTCAGTAGCGGAAGTTTGTTAATGCACACTCTCTGTTTGAGCAATCAGTGCTAAAAATTCCGACTCACTGAGAATATGCACGGTACCTAATTTTTTTGCTTTGTCTAGTTTGCTACCTGCATCTTCACCTACTACCAAATAATCGAGTTTGCTACTGACGCCACTGAGTAATTTTCCGCCGTTTTGTTCTGCCATTGCTTCTGCATCGCTTCGCTTCATTTGTAAAGTACCTGTAAATAAAAAAGGTTTTGCCAAGTAAAGCGCCCGCAACCACTTCGTTCTTTTGCGTATTTTGAAGACAAACCCCTGCGTCTTGAAGTTGTTCTAGTAACAGTTTGGTATCTTGATGGGAGAAAAATTCTTGTATGGAGACCGCAACTTTTTCACCAACATCTTCAATATTTTTCAAGGCGTCTATAGAAGTAGAAAAAAGATCATTAATATGAGCGATACTTCTTGCTAGTGCTTTCGCAGTGGTTTCGCCTACATAGCGAATGCCAAGTCCAAATAAAATTCTATGCAGGGGTTGTGTTTTTGATTTTTCGATAGCCTCCTTCAGATTGGTCATTGATTTTTCGCCCCATCCTTCCATTCCTTTCAATTGTTCGAAGGGCAATTTGTAAATATCTGCAATGCCATGAATCCATTTTTTTTCATATAATTTTCGCACCAATGCATCCCCCAAGCCGCGAATATCCATAGCATCTTTCGAAGCGAAATGAATAATGCGTTCAATACGTTGCGCTTCGCAATTAATATGAGTACAACGCCAAACAGCTTCTGATTCAGGTTTGTAAAGGCCTTCGCCACAAACGGGACATTTGGTCGGAAAGACGATTTCGTTTTCCGCGCCCGTTCTGAGTTCGGGAAATGATTTTACAATATAGGGGATGACATCGCCGGCGCGTTCCACTAAAATGGTGTCGCCAATTTTTAAGTTTTTTTCGCGAATCACTTCCTCATTAAAAAGAGAGATGGAACTTATGGTGACACCGTCAATATATACCGGTTCAATTTTTGCGACCGGAGTCACACTACCCGTTCGACCCACTTGATATTCGATTTGCAACAATTTGCTACTTCCTTGTCTTGCCTTAAATTTATAGGCAATGGCCCAACGTGGATGGTGACTGGTTTGTCCCAACACATCCTGAAGCGCTATATCATTTACCTTTATTACCATTCCATCAATTTCATAGGGCATTTGATCTCTATTGGCTTCATATTCCATGCATGTTTGTATCACCTCTTCAATGGTTGCATGTACTCGAATCGTAGACAAGGGGGTTTTAAATCCTAGTGATTCGAGCGCTTTTAATGAGCCAAAATGCGTTTGGAATTCAGTAGGAAATGGCTTTTGAGGATCGATGCTAATATTGCTGATATGGTATAAAAATGCATCTAAGCCTCTTTTGGCCACTTCGCTTGCATTTTTGATACGAAGCGAACCGGAGGCCGCATTTCGTGGATTCGCAAGAGGAGATAAATTTTCAGCAATTAATTTTTCATTGTATTGTCTAAACGCTTTTTTTGTCAACATCACCTCGCCTCTGATTTCAATTTGTTGAATATTAAAGCGGCTGAGTTTCGCCCCTAACGGAATCGATCGTATTTGTTTGGTGTTGGTGGTGATATCGTCTCCTTGCACTATATCGCCGCGTGTAGAACCTCTCTCTAAAATATCTTTTTCGTAAATTAAAGAAATACCGGCACCGTCATATTTAGGTTCTACACAATATTCAATAGTAGGAAGCCCACTAAGTTCTTTGCATTTTCGATCCCAGTCTTGCAAATCCGCTGCATCATAACTATTTTCAAGACTGAGCATGGGTACCAGGTGACTGACTGTTTTAAAATCCTCGGTAAGTCCTTTTGCAATTCTTTGGGTTGGAGAGTCGATGGTAATCCATTCCGGATATTTCTGTTCAGTATCTTTAAGCAGTTTGAACAATGCATCATATTCTGCATCTGCAAATATCGGATTGTCATTTACATAATAGGTCCAATCGGCAAAGTTGATGATTTCTTTTAGGATATTGATAGCAGTCAATGAATCCACCGAAGTCGAATGCTGGATGAATGCTTTAGCGTCTTTGATCAATTGATTTTGTTGTGCAGTTGAGTACATAGTTGCAAATTATTTATTTTATTGTCAAATTGAAAGATTTGGCCCAGATAAATTTTTTAATTTGAATGCTTACTTATTATGTTTGTGGAATGCAAATATATCCACGTATGAGAGAAGTACTGCTTGCTATCGTATTGATGCTGCAAATTCCCACTATGATTCATGCCAAGGCCATGAAGCTTAAAAAGAGTGATTTAAAAAAACTGCAACAGATTATGGCAGGAAATTTTGACAGCGAATTGCAGTCTAAAGCTGATACCAGTTACTTTCATATCAAATTGCATATGGCTCCTATTTGGACTGATGATATGAATGGGTATTGGCTTTATGTGGAACAATCGATGGCAAATGATGAGGAGAAGCCGTACCGTCAAAGGGTGTATCATTTATATAAACAAAACGATACCACATTAGTGAGTAAGGTGTACGAAATAAAAAATCCGTCACAATATATTGGAGCCTGGAAGGATTTGCAAAAAATTGGTATTCTTTCAATAGATTCTTTAATTGAAAGGCCCGGTTGTGCAATATTTCTGCACAAAAGAAAAAAGAATGTGTTTAGTGGCAGTACACCCTGGCGCGATTGTTTGAGCAGTTTTAAGGGAGCTGCTTATGCAACTTCAGAGGTGGTTATTTACAAACGGAAACTTATTAGTTGGGACAGGGGTTGGGACGAAAAAGACAAACAGGTTTGGGGAGCTGTAAAAGGCGGGTACAGTTTTATTAAGAAGAAGAAATAAAAAAAAGCTACCTTACGGGGTAGCCTTTTTTTCATTTGGTTTGGGGTTATAAAAATGTTTCCTTATTTTTCGTTGGCCGACTTCCACATATCTTTCATGCTGGGCATCACAGTAATTTCGTAACCTGAGGTGCTAAACATTTCGTCGGGTGCATAATCAGCTTTAATATTTTGCATGGTCATAATGGCCTCTTCACTTCTGCCTCCTTTGGGGTACATATGGGTTTGTATCACCACTCCATTCATACCGGCTTTGTAATAGGCATTATTATTAGGGTTTTTTGAATTGGCAAATGCACTGTAAACGGCTTTGTTAAATTTAACATGCTCCATACCTACGTTGTTACTTACCCACATTTCAGATTTGTAATTCTGATCTTCATACAGATACTTTCTACATTTATAACCTTCTATGGTTTTATATTCATCGGTAGCGGTTAAGGTGGCATCGCCGTCTTCAAGTAATTTGTTATTCTTTTCTATTCCGCTTTTGACGGCCCAATCAAAATTTTTCAATTCCATCACCATTCCTGTCTTGCGTCCCTTTCGGTCGGTCATCAATAGGGTACTTTTTCCCTCTTTAAAATTCATAATCATTCGATCCATCCCATTGCTTTCTCTTTCCATTTTGAAAATGGAGGCACAGCTATAATTTTTAAAATAGTACTGTATGGTAACATTATTTTTTGGTTTCTCGGGATATTCAATACGCATGCTCATACTCATAGTAGGGAAGGGTTCTATGGCAGCTCTTTTTGCCTTGTCACTTTCTTCCCATTTGTCTAATCGTTCATCTACCGCATCCACTCCCTTCTGACGATCGTCCTCATACTTTTTCTCCATATCTTTTTCAATAGCTCTGCGCACATAGTTTCGCTGTGCTTGAAGGCTGCCCAATGCCAACATAAATACGGTGATTAGAATGAGTTGCTTTTTCATTGCAAATGTTTGATAGGGCAAATGTCTACATTCTTTTCTTTGTGGTTACAAAAAATTAGAATCTGGTTGTTTTGCCAAGATTTGGTCGAAAAATGCAAGAATTTGGCAAAATGCCTATTTGGTATTGGGGGAGGCCATAGCCAATTCATAGAAATGGCGCACATCGGTATTGAGTTGGGTACAATCGAATTCAATACTGGGTAAAATATCAATCATTGCATTAATTCGGCCCTCTAATGTCAGGAATTTGTTGATTACTACTCTTTTCTTTGCCTCCAAAATGCAATAGCCACTATTGAAATTTCCTTTTTCGAAACGAATACTGTAACCCATTTCGTCATAAAGCTCTTCAAACTTTTTTAAAGTGGCGGGTGTATATTTAATACTCATATATTTGCATTGAAATCTAAAACTTCTATTTCAGATGGCTAAAGTATGTCAATTAAAGTTTTTCTTCTTTTTTCTGTGTGCCTTTTTATTCACATTAAAAGCAAGTGCACAATACGGTGATGAGGAGGATCGACTTTTTTTTGGTGGATTGGTATTGGGCGCAAATTATACACAAGTAGACGGCGATAATTTTGCAGGTTATCATAGAGTGGGTTTGAATGCGGGAGCGATCCTTTATGTCAATATCGGAAAACCGTTTTCGGTAAGTATGGAGTTGCTGTATGCCCAAAAAGGGGCCCGGGCCGGATTGTCGCAATTGCCCAAACTAATGAACGATCAAAGTGGTGTGATTACCGATTACAAAATCCGTTTAAACTATGCTGAAATTCCCATTTTGATTAATTTTTTTGATGCAAAGAAGAATAATTTTGGTGTGGGCATTTCTGGCGCGTATTTGGGTAGTAGTAAAGAAACCTACCGTGATGGCAATGGGGCCATTTTTGAACAGGAGGCTAAATTGTTTCCCTTCAAAAAATCAGATTTTAATATTGTGTTGAACGGGGGCGCACATATTTGGAAAGGACTTATCATTAATTTACGAATGCAATATTCCTTGTTGTCCATCCGCAACCTTAGTAATATTCTTACCGGCAGACAGCAGCAATATAATAATTTGGTAAGTACTAGATTGGTATATATTTTTTAATTTTTTAATTTTTGGGATGCAGATTCAATGTACCAAGCAAGAACTTTTACTATTAGAGAAAATAGCGTTTGCAGCCAGGAAACTGGAAATGCCGTGCTACGTCATTGGTGGGTTTGTTAGAGATAAAATTATCGACCGAAAGACAAAAGATATTGATATTGTTTGCGTAGGTGATGGTATTTTGTTGGCCGAACAGGTGGCCTCCTTGTTTAAGGAAAAGCCAACGGTTTCGGTTTTTAAAACATTCGGAACGGCCCAACTGAGAGTGGAGGATATCGATGTAGAATTTGTAGGAGCACGTAAGGAGTCCTATAGAAGTGAAAGTAGAAATCCCGAGGTGGAGGCCGGTACTTTAGAAGATGACCAGCTGCGTAGAGACCTTACTATAAATGCCCTTGCTGTGAGTTTAAACAAGGAGGATTATGGTTGTCTGATTGATCCCTTTGATGGACTGGCAGATATTCAAAGAAAAGTACTTCGTACCCCTTTGGCCCCTGCACAGACCTTCATTGACGACCCGTTGCGTATGTTGCGAACGATTCGATTTGCGACACAACTTCGGTATCAAATAGATGAAAAAACCTTATCGGCTATTAAAGAACATGCAGACCGTATTGCAATTATTTCGAAAGAACGGATCGCCGATGAATTGAATAAAATTTTAATGTGCAATAAACCTTCGGTGGGCTTCGACTTGCTGTATAAAACCAAATTACTTGCGATTATTTTTCCACATTTGGCAGATTTGGCCGGGGCACAATATATAGATGGTAGAGGGCATAAAGATAATTTTTATCATACCATACAAGTAGTTGACAATATTTGCCCGCATACAAAAAATCTGTGGCTCAGATGGGCTGCATTACTGCATGATATTGGTAAACCTGCCACAAAATATTTGAAAAGACCATGGATGGACATTTCATAATCATGAATGGATTGGTGCTCAAATGATACCGGGTATTTTCAAATTTCTAAAACTCCCTCTGAATGAACACATGAAGTATGTGCAAAGATCATTCAATTGCACCATCGTCCGGTAAGTTTGACAAAAGAAAACATTACGGATAGTGCCATCAGACGACTCATTTTTGACGCAGGCAACGACCTGGAAGATTTGTTGATTCTTTGCAATGCCGACATTACTTCTAAAAACCATGAAAAGGTTATTCGGTATAAGGAGAACTACGAAATGGTAAAGGAGAGGCTGAAGGCCGTGGAGGAAAGCGATCACATCAGAAATTGGCAACCGCCCATAAGTGGCGAAATGATTATGCAAACCTTTAATTTGCCCGCCTCAAAACTAGTGGGAGAAATTAAGGATGCGGTACGGGAAGCCATTTTGGATGGTGTGATTAAAAATGATTATGACGAAGCGTATTCTTTTATGATACGCTACGCAAAAGAGCAAAATATAAAACCAATTTAGTATGTTTGCGAAACCTATAAAATGCAAGCATGCCACTGATAAAATTTAAAGTAAGCTGGGAAGAAGATGATGCCACCTATCGAAATATTGTATTGGTATCCAGTCAGTCCTTTTATGAATTTCATACCTGCATAAAGTTTGCCTTGCAATTTCCTGAAAATATGGAAGGCCTTTTTTATTTGATTGACGATAAACGAATGAAGGGGATTACCTTATCATCTGTAGTTGAAAAAAATTTGAGAGGGGCTCCGGAACTCAGTATGAAGAAGACTCCCGTTGGTGCATTGATTACAGATCCGGACCAAAAATTTATTTATGAATGCGTGCACCCAAGGGCTTGGACTTTCTTAATTGAAATTATTTCGATTAGTCCTTTTGATTCTGATTTGATCAACTACCCGAAATGTATTAAGAGCGAGGGCATATCGCCTGTTAACTTTATTAGTATGGCTACAGAAAAAGATGCTGTTGCCGAAATAGTGGAGAAATATGACTTAAACAATACGGAGGGTTTTGGCGATGAAGGGGAAGATGAAGTCGGATTGGATGGATTTGGAGAAGAAGGAGCCGAAGAGTCCGGTGGATTTGGAGAGGAGGTTTAATTTTTTTTAAACGCAAGGGTATTATTGAAAACACTTATTGTGATAGGAGGTGCTACAGCAAGTGGCAAAACGGCTGTTTCCATTCAATTGGCAAAGCATTTTCATACAGAAATTTTATCGGCTGATAGTAGACAATGTTATCGTGAATTGAATATTGGCGTTGCCAAACCAACCCAGCAACAATTGCAGGAAGTGCCTCATCATTTTATCAATAGTCACTCCATCGAAGAAGATGTGTCTGCAGGCGTGTATGAAAGGTATGGCTTAGAGATTTTAAGAGGTATTTTTGAAAAGAATGACTATGCCATTTGCGTGGGAGGTACCGGATTGTATATTAAGGCTTTATGTGAAGGTATTGATGAAATGCCTGCTGTAAATAGAGTAATAGAGCAAGAAATTCTAACGCACTATGAAACATTGGGATTAGAGTGGTTGCAGAATGAAGTCAAACAAAGCGATAAGGCATTTTTTGAAAGCAGTGAAAATATGAATCCGAATCGGCTGCTACGAGCGTTAATTTTTATTCGATCTACCGGACAGTCTATACGATCCTTTCGAAAACATACGGGTAAACGTAGAAACTTCGCTATCCAATATTTTGCGATTGATTTACCTCGTGAAGATTTATATGAAAAAATTAATACGAGAGTAGATGAAATGATGACAGCAGGCCTCTTAGAGGAAGTGGTTTCATTAGTTGGCCAAAAGCACCTGAGGGCCTTGCAGACCGTTGGGTATGCAGAGTTGTTTGCCCATTTACAGGGTACCTATACCTTAGCCGAAGCTGTATCAAAAATCAAGCAACATACCCGAAACTATGCCAAACGGCAAATAACTTGGTTTAGGCATCAGAGCGATTTTCAGCTAATAGCACCAGATTATGAAAACATTATCAAAGCACTAAAAACTTAAACCATTTATTTCTGTAGGTTTGCAACCTAGTTATGCTCAATAAAATTGACAAATACATTTTAAAAAACTTTTTAGGCACCTTTGTGTTTTTACTCGCGGCCTTTTCTGTTATTGCCATCGTGATTGATTTTACCGAAAAAATTAATGACTTTGTAGATCGTAAGGTTCCCTTTTTTCAGATTTTATTATACTTCCGAAATTTTATACCCTATATCCTCGCCCTTCTTTTTCCCATTTTTATTTTTGTGGCTGTTATTTTTTTTACATCCCGAATGGCCAATCGGTCTGAATTAATTGCCGTACTCAGCAGTGGGATGACTTTTAAAAGGATGCTTCGGCCCTATATCGTTGGATCGGCCATTATTTCGGCGGTCTTGCTTTTTGCCAATCACTATGTGATTCCAAAAGCTAATAAAGGCCGCTTGAAATTTGAAGAGAAATATTTATGGGAAAAGAATTATAGTACCGATGATAATTTTCATATTCGTATCAGCAGCAATGAATATATTTATATGCAAAGCTATAATCCCGAATCGAAAATTGGCTATCGATTCAGTTATGAGAAATTGAAAGGAAATGAGGTGATAGAGAAAATCAGTGCAGACAGATGCAGTTACGATAGTGTTCGAAAAAAATGGAAATTGCATGATGCGGTGTTTCGAAATTTAAATGGCATTCATGAAACCTTATCGACAGATTTTGAACGGCTTCGGACGTTTGCCTTTAAGCCGGCAGATTTGATTGAGAAGCGCGAAGCCAAACAAATGATGACCACACCCGAATTGAATGCCTTTATCAAAAAGGAGCAACAAAAAGGAAGTCAATCTTTAAGTGAGTATCTTATTGAATATCATCGACGCACCGCTTCGCCATTTTCTGCTTTTGTACTTTCTATTATCGGGGCTTGTATTGCTTCTCGAAAAGTGAGAGGTGGCAGTGGTATTCATTTGGCTGTTGGGCTTATGATTAGTGCTATTTATATTTTTATGATGCAATTTTCCACTACATTTGCCATCAAAGGAAATTTACATCCCTTAATAGCGGTATGGATTCCCAATATTTTGTTTAGCTTTTTGGCTTTATTTATTTTTCGTAGGTATTCGCGCTAAGCCTTTATTTTACGAATGTATTAATTTACAAAGGCCCATTGAAGGGCAAAGCGAATCGCGAAGTTTTGTGCTGCGTACGTCGGAAAATTGATATTGTTTCTTGTAAAGATTTGCTGTAATTGGTCAAAGGCAACAGCCGCCCGAAAGCGTTTTACCTTGAAATTAAAAAAGTAGGAAAGTTCAGGAATGTTGCGAATCTTATTTTGATATTGCGTTACAAAGCTGAAATACATGGGTGCATAATTATTGGCAAAGTACGGTGTGTTATATCGCAACTCAACTCCCGTTGCCATAAGAAGTTTGCGTTTCAGTATTTTATTTTGATACGCGATGCGGTGCACCGAACTCCACAGAGGAAGTTGGATAGGGGCTGCAGCTTTACTAATTTGCAGTAAAATTTGATTATCCAACACAATGGTTTTGTATTGAAAGGTCTTATTCAATTCAAGTTGGGTAATGGGTAATACCGATCCATATTGCAGGGTCTTTAAGGAGCTGTCTCGATACAGATAATTCCCGAGCAAATAGTAGTTTAATTTGATGGAGGTATGGTAATTGGTATTTTGGTACGCTATGTAGAGGTGACTGATACTCTGTTTTCCGAATTCGATTTTTTGTTCAAAATAATTGGTGGCATATTGGCTCAACAAATAGGGTGCTGTTTGAAGACACTGACGAAAGCCCACGATAGCGGTGCCGGTTTTATCTCCCATACTACGACCTGCTTCAGCCTGTATCAGAAAATTGCCTATTGCATTGCCTGTAAAATACAATTTAATATGTGCGTCATATAACCACTCGCTTTCACTTTGTCGCGGCTTTTTTATATTCGCAAAAACAAAATTATTGTAGAACTGTCTGTTTAGATTCATATTTTTGATATGTTCGATTTCAATGCCATATCCTATTTCTGCCTGCATTACTTTTTCACGAAAACGAATATCGCCGTTTACCGAAAAGGCATTGCCGATTTGGGTATGAAAATTTTTCGAAAAAAGAGAATCCCCAAAGACAAAATCATTTTGCAAAAAAGATTGATAGTCGATGGAATCTGGCGCCACATCTTTATACCGATAATAGTTGTGTTGTGTGTACAACAAATGTTTTAGATAAAAGACAGGTGTAAAACGGTATTCTTTTTCCGTACTGTCAATATTCAATACGCTATCCTTTTTTCCAAAATAGTATTGCTGCTGAAATTGAAAAGAGCCATTGCGAAAGTAGTTGGTGACAGAGGAACGACTGGTAGTAGCATTTTCATAATAAACCGGCACTAGTCTTTTATCGTTATACGCTGCAGAATATAGATAATCATATGAATCGATACCGCCATTTTCGTCTTGTTGTATTTTATTATACAAAAGGCGGATTGGATTCTATAACGACGATTGGGTGATAAATAATTGGACGCAAGTGTAAAGTTGTCGTGGTTTGTTTTTTGCAGTTTATAAAAACCGGGAGAATTTATTTTGCGATAGTCTGCACTTACATTCCAACCCGGAGTGATATTTTGCGTATGAAAGAGGGTGATTATTTGATCGGCCTTTGTGCCATTTCTATAGTAAATGCTGGTATAGGGTCTGGTGGTATTGTAGAATTTTACCTGATTCCATTTAAATAAAAGGGGCTGAATGGCCGGAAGTCCTAATTGCATCGACGGGCTCATATCGGGTGACAACAGCAGGGATTGCGACGCCGATCCGGTATTGCCAAGGTCGGTATGAAATGAAGGAAGTAGAGGATTTCTATGAATGGTTGTGATACTGCTATCCAAGGCTCTTTTTGTAGAATCTGAGATGCTGAAGTAGCTAATTATTACTTTGTCGTCGGTATTGTTTTGTTTTTTTCTGCTACTGTCTGAAATGAGTTTTTGAGTGCTGATATTTCCATTATTTGCAGTGCCATTCGAAAATAATTGTGCATACATTGGGGAAGCCGCTCCCACAAAAAGGACTGCGAATAGTATGAAATGTATTTTACGGGATGGAAAATGAATGGGCAATGAGATCAAATATTAGAAGTTTCAAAATTAGTGCCGACTTGCTTATAGTTGTCCTAATAATTCCTTAAAGATAAATGCCATTTTAGGAGCGGCGGCATTTGCAGCTTCCAGTACCTCTTCGTGGGTGATGGTGTTCATCTCTTCGCGGATGCCCAAATCGGTTATCACACTCATTCCAAATACCTTCATTCCACAATGTATGGCCACGATTACTTCGGGTACCGTACTCATTCCTACTGCATCACCGCCTATGACGTGTAGCCATTTGTATTCGGCTTTGGTTTCAAAGGTCGGCCCTTGCAATCCAATATACACCCCTTCAAACAATTTAATAGAATTGTTTTCAGCAATTTGCTTGGCTTGCTTCACCAAATTAAGTTGATAGGGTTCTGTCATATCAGGAAAACGAGGACCATACTTTTCATCATTTTTGCCTCTTAAAGGATGCTCTGGAAAAAGATTGATATGGTCGTTAATAATCATCAGGTCTCCCACATGAAATTCAGGATGCATGCCGCCGGCTGCGTTCGAAACCATTAGCAACTCAGCACCTAATGCATGCATCACTCTAACCGGAAAGGTGGTTTCCTGCATGGTATAGCCTTCGTAATAATGAAATCTGCCGCTAAGCATCACAACCTGCTTCCCATTGAGTGTTCCAAAAAGCAGTTTACCGCCATGCCCTTTTACAGTACTTACCGGAAAGTGGGGTATTTCTTCATACGACAGACTTAGGGATATATCCAATGCCTCTACCAGGCCACCCAATCCACTGCCTAGTATGATACCTGCAAAAGGCCGTATACTGGTTTTTGACTGGATGAAGGCCAAGGTTTCTGATAATTTTTGGGAATCTAAATTTTGCATGATAGAAATATTATTCGTTTTTAGTAAGAATGAAAGGGATTGTATTATTTTAAATCGTTTGGTCCAAATCCAAATGGCAAAAGGTGTTGTGCTGTTTCGATTAGGTACACGATGCCGGTGGAGGCTCCAAGGATTAAAGGGATGGGCTGCATATTTTTATATTCACATTCCAAAATAAATTGTCGGCACATTCCACAAGGGAAAGCAGGCGTATTATTATCTCCCTTGGGCGATTGGTAGGTAATGGCAATGGCCCTAATTTTTTCGCTCGGGTAGGCAGAAAGAGCCGCAGATAGGGCACTTCTTTCGGCGCATATCCCAACAGGATAGGAGGCATTTTCTACATTGACACCCGGCACAACGATCCCGTTTTGCAGTAATACCGCACAGCCGACCTTGAAGTTTGAGTATGGCGCATAGGCATTTTCAGTAATCCTTTTTGCCTCAGACAGTAAATCAAAATAGGGGCTGTCTAGTTCTTTATCAGAAGTCAATTCGGTATAGGTAAATTGATGAGTGGGCATTGCACAAATGTAATGGTTTTTTGATTTTTTCTACATCAAATTTGTTTCTTACGTGGCTACCGAAACCTCCAAGGATTTTGAATACTTGGAGTTTTTTTAAGTAATATGGTACTGATTTTTACAATGGAATGATTTTTTTTATCAAATATCAATTTTTAGGTTTAATTCACAAATTATATTAATTTACCTTTAAATCGACAACAACCATGGAAACCACCTTTGATTTATGACTAAATTTTTTGTGTTTGCGATATCTATTTTCTTTAGCCTTTTGGTTTTCGATTGTCTTCGTGCACAGAATACAATGAATACGGAGATTGATTATACTATATATCATAAGAAAATTATTGAAGCAGAGAATGAAATATTCATCAATGGTGATTCGATACGGGGTTTAAATATTTTCAAAACCACTTTTGAACAATTCGATTTTGTATTTGTAGATGATTGTATTGAAGCGTTTCAGCTTGCTTTGTTTTTTAAAAAAGAAGATTATGCAATGGTTTTTATTAAAAAAGCAATTGCAAATGGATTTGATGTACCTCTACTAAAATATCTCAATTTAAATTATCGTAGTCAGGGTTCTGGTCAAAGAAGGTATGTAACCATTTTTGAAGATTTTATCAAAAAAAATGGGAGCGATTTAGAAGCTTATACGGTGAAATGCTTCCCGGGATTCTTATCTAGAATTGATAAGAAAATCTTTCAACGAGTTTTGCAAAATCATGTGAAAGAGCAACTTTTTAAGGACGGAGTGCCAGGTTTATCTGAAAATTATAAGGAACAAAGAATTATGTATAATAAGATAGAGGATGAAAATTTATTCTATATTGACTCATTAGCACAGAAGGGAATTTTTTTAGGAGAGCGCAATTTGGGATGTAATTATGATAAACTAAGTAATATATTGGGAGGTACAACTGATTATTATTTGAAAAAATTAGTGAGCTTTTATATGCTTAATTATAGAACAACAGCACCAATTAACACAGAGAGTCGTTATTTTGATATGAGCCCACTGTATAACATGTTATTTCACAACTCAAGAACTTATAAAACATTATTAAAATATAAAGATAAGGCGATAAGAAGTGGTTATTGGCATCCAAGAGAGTGGATTAGTTTGAAATTTAATACCATGAGAGGGGAAATTCCTGTACATGAGGATATGCGTTTGGAATCGTTTTCTAAGAAGATCTCCGATACCAAACGGATTAATGAAATGCGGGCAGAGAATTTATTGCCATCTTATGAAATTGACCATGCCAAATACGAATTTGGTGTAAAGAATAATTTATATATGTCATTTGGTTGGTTCCATGGAACAAGATAGTGAAATATTAATTATATCAGATGAGTCTGAAAAAAGTACAGATCAGGTGCTAAAGTATCTGCTATATTATGATGCGAAGTTCATAAGAATTAATGGCAGCGATATTATCGAAAAGATTGAAATAATTTTTGATGAGAAAGAGGAAATTCAATTGGTTTGCAAGGATGTGGAGCTAAATTTCAATAAAGTGAAATCCTCCTGGTATCGTAGAGGGAAAATAAACCTTCTTCCAGTAGGTCATTACCAAAAAATGAATGGTGATGAGATGCAGTTTTATGGACAATACTTAGAACATTATGGAAAAGAACTGAAGGGTATTTTAACATTTATTCACAATTCCCTAAAAAGTAGAAAGCAAATAAATAGTATCCATGATAACGATATTAGCAAATTAAGCCAACTTTCATTGGCAAAGTCATGCGGATTAAAAATACCATTTACTATCTTCTCAAATAATATTGAAAATATCCTAAAACAATACGAACCAAATATTTTTATTGTTAAAGCAATTAATTTTCACGTTTTTAGATTGAACGTAAATAATTGTAAATGGATTTGCGGCGCTAATTCCTCCGAACTTATAGATAACGAAATAGATTTTCAAAAATATTCGGGTAAGAATATTCTGATTAGTTGTTTTCAGAAGTACGTAGCAAAAAAAATTGAAATTAGAACATTTTTCCTTTTAGGGAAATTTTACAGTATGGCCATTTTCAGTCAGCAAAACGAAAAGACTAAAATTGACTTTAGACATTATGATTTTGAAAGGCCAAATAGGACTGTTCCATTCAAATTGCCTGTAGTTATTGAAAAAAGGATAGAGAGGCTCATGAGAAAGTTAAAGTTAAGTTCAGGTTCTTTGGATATCATTTATACGTTGGATGGTGAATATATTTTTTTAGAGGTGAATCCCATTGGCCAATTTGATTGGCTAGCTAGATCTTGCAATTATCCGATTGAAAAACAAATAGCAAAAGAGTTAATTGATGGAATTAAATAGTTTATTGAAAAAATTCCCGCACCTTTTTCAGTTTCAAATGCATGATTTCGATGCAGTTGAGCAAGTCAGTAGTCCAAATGAAATAAAGGCAGAGTTTAAAAAGTTTAACTCGAAAAGAGATGCAAGCGAACCATTTAGTAAGCCGATTTCAAAAATAATTCAAATATATTTCAAGAATGATGCTCCTTAAACTTTTTGCGAACTGCATTTTATTAAAGGGGGCCACTCGAGCTGTTATTTGCGATTTGCAGAGGAGTAACTATCATCTGATTCCAATGAGTTTATTCGACCTTTTTGATGAAGATATGTTGAAATTGAACTTTAATATCTATAATAAACAACAAAAGAGTATTTTGTATGAATATGTTGAATTTTTAACTGCAAATGAACTTGCATTTACTATATCACAAAACGAATTGGAATTGTTTCCTAAACTAAGTTTAGAATGGGACTATCCCTCTAAAATAACCAATATTATCATCGATATTAAACATGGAAAAATAGATTTATCAAATATAATTTCACAGATAGAAGATTTACGGTGCTATTATTTGCAATTCCGTTTTTTTAGACCTGTACAAATGGATGAAATTATTTCAATTGGAAATCTTCTTTTTGATTCCCTAATTCATGGTTTTGAAGCGTTAATTCCTAATGCGGACACAGTAGATGAAGTGGCATTAACTAATATAGTAAATTTATTTCCGAAATTAAAGAATTTAATCGTCTATAACCATCCTGAAGAAAAGGAGGTATGTATCACAAGTGACAATGTAGGTGGAGTATTTTTTATCAATTCAAATATTTCCTCAGCGATGCATTGTGGTGTCATTCACCCTGCCTATTTCGCAATCAACATTGAAACATTCACGGAATCTCAACATCACAATAGCTGTCTCAACCGCAAAATAAGTATAGACGTCGATGGTGAAATCAAAAACTGCCCTAGCTTGGCTAAAAGCTATGGCAATATCAAAGATACAAAATTAATAGATGTAGTTAATAATCCAGAGTTTCAAAAAGTATGGCATATTAAAAAAGATGAAATCACTAAATGTAAAGATTGTGAGTTTAGGCATATCTGCACCGATTGCCGCGCCTATCTCGAAAACCCAGAGGATCGGTATTCAGCACCGTTAAAATGTGGCTACAATCCTTACACCTGCGAGTGGGAGGAATGGAGTAGTAATCCACTGAAAAAGCAAGCTATTGAGCACTATGGTATGCAAGAGTTGATTAACTTATAAAATAACTAATTGCCAATCTTGCATTATTCTATCATTTTTTTTGCAAAAAAGGAATAAAAATCCTACCTTCGCACCCTATTTTGAATGGCAAATTTCAATTTTTATACCTGTCCATCTCTTTTATAGGCATCAACTAATGGTCTTAGTTGCACTTAATATGTGTATTAAAATGCTTGTCGGTATTGAATTTGGAGCCAAAGCTTGAAGCTGTTTTGTCAAATTTATTTGTACAAAATAGTCTTCTAAACATTCAATGTATTTGTGCGTATCAGACTTTTTTTATTTCTTAAAAAAATTATCAAAAAACAATGAGTTTCAGAAAAAACGACAACAAACAGAGACCCACCTTCAACAAAATTATCATCACTTTAGCGTCTCCGGATTCTATTTTAGATAGAAGTTTTGGAGAAGTACTCAAACCCGAAACAATCAATTATCGTACCTACAAACCTGAAAGAGATGGTTTGTTTTGCGAAAAAATATTTGGACCAACCAAAGATTATGAGTGCTATTGCGGAAAGTACAAGCGTATTCGTTATCGTGGGATTGTTTGCGACCGTTGCGGTGTAGAAGTTACCGAAAAGAAAGTTCGACGCGAGCGTATGGGGCATATCAAATTGGTTGTTCCTGTGGTTCATATTTGGTACTTTAAATCATTACCCAATAAAATCGGTTATTTATTAGGTACAGGGTCTAAGAAATTGGAATCTCTTGTATATTATGAAAGATATTGTGTCATTCAAGGTGGAGAGGCTGATAGCATGATCCGTTCTGCATTGACCATGAAGGAGACTGAAGACACCCACATGGCTCTTTTGACCGAAGATGAATATTTAGATATTTTAGATAAATTGCCAAAGGAGAATCAAATGCTAAGCGATGATGATCCTAACAAATTTATCGCTAAAATGGGTGCTGAGGCTGTGCAAATGCTTCTTTCTCGTATTGATTTAGACGCATTGTCTTATCAGTTACGTAATGCAGCTGCGTTTGAAACCTCTCAACAACGTAAGGCAGAAGCTTTGAAACGCCTTAGTGTAGTAGAAGCTTTTCGTGAGGCGAACTCACATATTGTCAATAAGCCGGAGTGGATGGTAATGCAGTATATTCCTGTAATACCACCTGAGTTACGTCCATTGGTTCCATTGGATGGTGGCCGTTTTGCATCTTCTGATTTGAACGATTTATATCGTCGTGTTATCATCAGAAACAATCGTCTGAAAAGACTTTTAGAAATCAAAGCACCAGAGGTAATCTTACGTAACGAAAAACGTATGTTGCAGGAAGCGATTGATAGTTTAATGGATAACTCACGTAAATCAAATGCTGTTAAAGCAGAAGGTGGACGTGCCCTAAAATCACTTTCTGATGTTTTGAAAGGTAAACAAGGACGTTTCCGTCAAAACTTATTAGGTAAACGGGTTGATTACTCAGGTCGTTCGGTAATTGTGGTAGGACCTGAATTGAAATTGCATGAGTGCGGTTTGCCAAAAGATATGGCAGCCGAGCTTTTCAAACCCTTTGTAATTAGAAAATTAATTGAAAGAGGTATCGTAAAAACAGTAAAATCAGCTAAGAAATTGGTAGAGAAAAAAGAAGCTGTTGTTTGGGATATCCTTGAAAATATTTTGAAAGGGCACCCGATCTTATTGAACAGGGCCCCAACCCTTCACAGATTGTCCATTCAGGCTTTCCAGCCTAAATTGATTGAAGGAAAGGCCATTCAATTGCATCCGTTAGTTTGTTCGTCCTTTAATGCGGATTTTGATGGTGACCAAATGGCGGTGCATGTTCCGTTGAGCAATGCAGCGGTTTTGGAGGCTCAAATTTTAATGCTTTCCTCACACAATATTTTGAATCCTCAAAATGGAACACCTATTACCCTTCCTTCTCAGGACATGGTATTGGGTCTTTACTATATATCAAAAGGAAAAAGAAATTTAGCCAACGATCCGGTAAGAGGGGAAGGTATGGCATTCTATAGCGCAGAGGAGGTTATCATTGCCCACAATGAGGGCGTTGTTGATTTACATGCCTTTATAAAAGTAAAAGCCAATGTGCGAAATGCAGACGGAAGCATTTCAAATAAATTAATTGAAACCACTGTAGGCCGTGTAATTTTCAATCAAAATACACCTGAAAAAGTTGGTTTTATTAATGAAATTCTTACCAAGAAATCATTGCGAACTATTATTGGCGATGTAATCAAGTATACAGATATCCCAACAACGGTAAAGTTCTTGGATGATATTAAAACCTTAGGATTTAGAACCGCCTTCAGAGGGGGATTGTCCTTTAATCCGGAAGATTTGATTATACCGGACGTTAAGCAAAAAATGCTGGAAGCAGCAACCAGTGAGGTAAATGAGGTATGGGATAATTATAACTTAGGTTTGATTACCAATAATGAGCGTTATAATCAGATTATCGACGTTTGGAGTCGTGTGGATACAAGAGTTACAGAAACCTTGATAAAAGAGATGGCTGCAGATAAACAAGGATTTAATTCTGTTTATATGATGCTTGATAGTGGTGCGCGTGGTAGTAAACAACAAATTAAACAGCTTTCCGGTATTAGAGGATTGATGGCGAAACCACGTAAAAGTGGTAGCAGCGGTTCAGAGATTATCGAGAATCCAATTCTTTCAAACTTTAAAGATGGATTGAACGTATTAGAGTACTTTATCTCAACCCACGGTGCGCGTAAAGGTCTTGCGGATACCGCGTTGAAAACAGCGGATGCGGGTTACCTTACCCGTCGTTTGGTGGATGTGGCACAAGATGTTATTATTCGTGAAACAGATTGCGGAACCCTAAGAGGTATTGCCATCTCTGCATTAAAAGAAAATGATGATATTGTGGAACCCTTGATTGATCGAATTGTTGGTAGAACGTCCTTGCACGATGTATTAGATCCTCTTGGAAATTTAATCATCGAAGCGGGCATGGAAATCACCGAAGATTTGGCAAAACTAGTAGATGATTCAGGTATTGATACAGTAGAAATTCGTTCGGTACTTACTTGCGAAAGTAAGCGCGGTGTTTGTGCAAAATGCTATGGTGTGAATCTTGCCAATGGCAAAATGGCCCAAATGGATGATACCGTGGGTATTATTGCTGCTCAGTCCATTGGTGAGCCAGGTACCCAGCTTACACTTCGTACCTTCCACGTGGGTGGTGCCGCAAGTTCTTCAGCTATCGAATCGCAGATGACGGCTAAATTTGAAGGTAAAATTGAATTTGACAGTGTGCGAACTACCAAATTTACCAGCAAAGACGGTACCGAAAATGTGGTGGTGATTACCCGTATGGGCGAAATGCGTATTGTGAATGAAGAAGGGATTGTATTGGTAACTAGTGAAATTCCATACGGTTCTACCTTGAAGGTTAAGAATGGTCAGAAGTTGAAAAAGGGTGATGAAATTTGTTCATGGGATCCTTTTAATGCGGTGATTATTTCTGAAATTTCCGGTAAGGTGCGTTTTGAGAATGTAGTGGATGGCATCACGTATCGCGAAGAAGTGGATGAACAATCCGGTTTACGTGAAAAAGTAATTATTGAAACAAAAGATAAAACAAAAATTCCGGCCCTTCATGTTGAAGGAAAAGATAATAAGTTTTACAATATCCCTGTTGGATCGCACTTGATTATTAATGATGGCGACACCATCCAAAGTGGTCAAATTTTAGTGAAAATTCCTCGTGTGATGGGTCGTTCAAGAGATATCACCGGAGGTCTACCTCGTGTTACGGAGTTGTTTGAAGCACGTAATCCTTCCAATCCGGCTGTAGTAGCTGAAATTGATGGTGTAGTAGCATTTGGTGGTGTAAAACGTGGAAACCGTGAAATCAGCATTGAAAGTAAAGATGGTATCGTGAAGAAATACTTGGTTCCTCTTACCAAGCACATTATTGTGCAAGAAGGTGACTTTATCAAAGCAGGGACTCCATTAAGTGATGGATCGATTACTCCAAGCGATATCTTGAATATTAAAGGGCCGTTTGCGGTGCAAGGCTATCTGGTAAATGAAATTCAAGAGGTATACCGTTTACAAGGTGTAAAAATTAATGATAAGCACGTTGAGGTTATTGTTCGTCAAATGATGCGTAAAGTAACGATTGCCGATGCAGGAGATACCAAATTCCTTGAAGGAGATATCGTAGATAAATTAGAATTCCAAGAAGAAAATGATTGGGTATTTGATAAGGTGGTAGTTACCGATGCCGGCAATTCAGATAAAATGGCTCCGGGACAAATTTCAACCCTTCGTGAAGTAAGAGAAGAAAATTCATTATTACGAAGAAATGATAAAACCTTGGTTCAATATCGAAATGCGCAACCGGCCACTTCAAGTCCTAATTTATTAGGGATTACAAAAGCCTCATTGGGAACCTTCTCATGGATATCAGCGGCTTCCTTCCAGGAAACCACCAAGGTGCTTTCTCAAGCTGCCATTGCTGGTAAAACGGATTATATGTGGGGTTTAAAAGAGAATGTAATCACCGGTAATTTAATACCGGCAGGTACCGGAATGAAGGAATTTGAAAATATGATGGTAGGTAGTAAAGATGAATATGAAATACTTCGTAATTCTCAAGAACTCCTTCAGTTTGACGATGAGGAATAGATTCTATTTTAGTTCCAATTATCAAAATAAAAATAGTAAGAGGCCAACCGCTAGGTTGGCCTCTTATTTTGAGTACTATTGCAAAGCACTGATTAGGTTCGCATTCACATAAAACAACATTTCTATTTTACCATTCATTTACTATTGCTATTTTTGAATGTCAAAGCAACAATCTCTGCTTATGAATAATCGTATAAACCTCTTCCGCCGGGCAAGCAAATTATGGAGACTTTTTATGGCTATCATTTATGTTGGCTTTGGATTCGTTTCCCATGCACAATTACTTCCATCTATTGGCTTAAATACGCTGCCGGTTGATAATGCGACTGTATGTACCATTCCGTGGTACTTAGGCAGTTTTTATACCAGCGGCTTAAGTGAAGGCAATTTTGCACATGATTTTAAATTGTACGATCTGAATGGAGATTCCTTAGTTTTGTCGCAGAAATTAGCTACCGGCAAACCGGTCCTCCTTGTGGCAGGCTCCTTAACCTGTCCTGTGTTTATGGGTAAAATTCCCATCATTAATCAAGTGGTCAGTACGTACGGTAATCAAATACAAGTATATGTGATTTATACCTTAGAAGCACATCCTACAGATACTTCGGTATATTTCGGTTATGTGAATATTGGAAATCAAAACCTCAATGCAGGGATTCTTTTTTTCCACAACCTACCACCTATGGTATGCGTAAACATATGGTGGATACCATGAATTTTTGGTCCACAATAAATGCACCTATTTTTATCGATGGCCCATGCAATGAATGGTGGTCGACCTTTGGCCCTGCGCCAAATAATGCGTATTTAATAGATACCAACGGAAAAATTTATGCCAAGCATGGGTGGTTTCATAAAAATAATGATAATATATTTTGTGATATTGACAGTCTTTTAGGTATCAATAGCGGTTTGTGTACTGTGGGAGCTGGAGCAGGTACTTTTCAGGTACAGGTACTCAATAATAATGCAACTGGCAATGCAGGTAGCATTGTGTATGATTATGCCAATTTGGTCAACAATAGCAATGATAATGTAACTATAGGAATCAAAAAATTGCAGAAGAACTTGCCGCCAACTTGGCAAACGGCATTTTGCGCAGATGTTTGCTACTCACCTACTGATGATAGCATAACCGTAATGGTGCCTGCAAACGATACGCTGTTGTTTAGTCTCGATTTTATTACCACCATTCCTGCAGATAGTGGCAGTGTCCAAGTAGGATTTAGAAATGCCAATGATGCTAATAATCAATACTCCATAAAATTTCGGGCAAGCACCTATCCGGCTGCTACCACCGATATTACGAAACAAATTCAAGTAGTACTGTATCCCAATCCTGCACATCAGTTTTTGATAATACCTCAAGATCTCACTTTTGAATCATTGCAAGTGTTGAATACCCTAGGGCAAGTGCAACCCACTCAATATGTCGGCAATAAGGTTGATATATCCGACTTGATTCCGGGAATTTATTTTGTAATCATTGGTGCCGAAGGGAATCAACACGTTTCGAAATTTGTGAAGGAGTAAGCAATATTCAGTCAAGTAGCTGGTGTTTATTCTATATACCCATAAAAATTGTTGATACTTATCATGTTGATTTTAACCTTTAATGTTAAAAAATTGAGGTCTTTTTGATTATATTTGCGTATATTCAAAAAAATATGGAGCAAAAAAAGCGAGTGAAGTTTGTCAATAAGGAAAGGACACAATTCCTAAAAACACTAAAGCAACGGGTCGATCAGTATTTTATAGACAATAATATCGACAAGCAGGCAAACGGGGCCATGATTTTTAAATCAGTTGTATTGCTAAGTATGTATCTGTTGCCCTTAGCAGCTTTGTATATATTTAATCCGATGCCCGGTTGGGCCGTGATTATCGGTTATATTATTGCCGGCTTTGGAGTAGCTGGTGTGGGTATGGGAGTTATGCATGATGCCAATCATGGTGCGTACAGCCATAATAAGTTTGTGAATATGATACTGGGTGGTACGCTCAATATATTAGGAGGATTTGATGTGAATTGGCGCCTACAGCATAATATTTTACATCATACCTATACCAATATTACCCATGTAGATGAGGATATTGAGCAACGATTAAAAATGCGTTGGAGTCCTTTTTTTAAATGGCATCCGGTGCAACGGTATCAGCACGTCTATGCATTTTTTGCCTATTGTTTGGCCACCATCAGCTGGGTACTCATGAAAGATTATAAGCAGTTCTTCACCTATTCACGTAATGGTGTTAGTAAGGCTAGTAAATCGCAATACTATTGGGATTTATTTAAATTGATTTTTTTCAAAGTTGTATATGTGGTGTATATGATAATTTTACCGATTTGGTATTTAGATTATAGTGCCGGTTTGATTTTTGGTGGCTTTTTTCTGATGCATGCCATCGGCGGTTTTGTACTTTCTACCGTATTTCAGTTGGCACATGTGGTGGAAGGGGCTGCCTTTCCGATGCCAAACGATAAAGGTGAAATCGAAAATGAATGGGCCATTCATCAATTGCAAACAACAGCTGATTTTGGTCACAATAATAAATTACTTACCTGGTATGCAGGCGGATTAACACATCAAATTGAGCATCATATTTTCCGGATATTTGTCATATACATTATCCGAAAATAGCGCACATTGTGGAGGAGACAGCACAAGAATTTGGAGTTCCCTATATCAACAATTCGGGTTATTTTTCTGCCTTAGCCTCACATATTAGAATGCTTAAGAAGTTTGGCTTACAAAGCGATTTTGATTTAGCGAATGTATAAATCCATGTTAAAGAAAGGGGGTGATTGTCAATTTTTATGTCATGTTGAGCGCTTGTCTCGCTTTAGCGGGAAAGTCGAAGCATAATACAAATCGATCATTCGTTTTCATGTCATGTTGAGCGCTTGTCTCGCTTTAGCAGGAAAGTCGAAGCATAGGACCGGAAAATGAATTTCATTTTTACTCAAACTCCCAACCAATATCTTTTCTAAAATAGTTGCCTTCAAAACTAATTTTTAAGGCATTTGCATTTGATAGCTTGATTGCATTTTGCAAAGTATCACCTAAGGAAGTAATGGCAATTACCCGACCACCATTGGTTTGTAATTCGTCATTAATAATTTTTGTGCCTGCATGAAATACAATGCTATCTTTCACATCTTCCACACCGCTAATTACTTTTCCTTTTTCATAATCTTCAGGATATCCGGCACTTACCAGCATAATGGTAGCAGCATGATGAGGTGCTATTTTGCAAGTATGTTCATGCAATGTTTCATTTTTTAAAGCAGTCAAAAGAGGAAGCAAATCATTCGCTATTCTCGGCATCACTACTTCAGTTTCAGGGTCGCCCATTCTGCAATTGTATTCAATTACATAGGGATCCTCATTGACTTTTATTAAACCAATAAATATAAAGCCTTTGTAAACAATTTGTTCTTGCTGCAATCCTTTAATGGTAGGCTCAATAATTCTTTCTGTCACTTTTTGCATAAAAGCGTCATCTACAAAAGGCACCGGCGAGATAGCACCCATACCACCTGTATTCAAACCTCTATCACCTTCGCCAATACGTTTATAATCTTTGGCAGAAGGAAGCAAACAATAATGCGTACCATCCGTAAGTACAAAGACAGAACATTCAATACCCGTCAAAAATTCTTCAATGACCACCGTAGTGCTTGCATCACCAAATTTCTTGTCTTGTATCATTTCGTGAAATGATGCTAAGGCATGATCGGTACTTTCTGCAATGACAACTCCTTTGCCGGCGGCTAAGCCATCAGCCTTCAAAACAATGGGTAAGGTGTGCTGTTTGATATATTCAATGCCGTCTTCGTAATTAGAACGGGTAAATTCTCTATAACCGGCAGTTGGGATATTCATTTTTTGCATAAATTGCTTTGCAAAAGCCTTACTTCCTTCTAACTGCGCGCCAATTTTAGAAGGGCCAATTACATGAATATGTTGTAGTGTGCTTTGTTGAAAAAAATCGTAGATGCCATGAACTAAAGGGTCTTCGGGACCCACTACCACCATATCAATATTATGTTCAAGACAAAATGTTTTTTGTGCTTCAAAATCATTTACAGAGATTTCAACAATTTTGCCAAATTGCATGCATCCCGGATTGCCGGGCGCAATGAACATTTCAGTACAAAGCGGACTTTGCGCAATTTTCCAGGCTAAGGCATGCTCACGACCGCCACTTCCAAGTAAGAGTATTTTCATAAATTATTTTAATGCAAACAACTAGGCATGATTACATATAGCTTTCCATAGGCTCACAAGTACAAACCAAATGACGATCGCCGGCCGTATTATTTACACGACTCACAGTAGGCCAAAATTTATTCGCCTTTACCCAATCTAATGGAAATGCTGCAGCTTGGCGACTATAAGGACGAGTCCATTCATCAGCCGTAATCACCCATTGTGTATGTGGAGCATGTTTTAAAATATTGTCTTTTGCATCCGATTGACCCTGAATCACTTCTTCAATTTCTTTTCTAATAAATAACAAGGCATCACAGAAACGATCTAACTCTGCTTTGTCCTCACTTTCTGTGGGTTCAATCATCAAGGTGCCTGCCACCGGGAAGGAAAGGGTAGGTGCATGAAATCCAAAATCCATCAATCTCTTAGCCACATCCTCAGCCTCAATTCCAAAGGCCTTGAAGGGGCGTAAATCAACAATGAACTCATGAGCGCAGGTACCATTGGTGCCCGTGTATAAAATTTTATATTCCTTTTCTAATCGAGCCTTCATGTAATTTGCATTGAGAATGGCATACTCAGTAGATTTCTTTAAACCCACATTGCCCAACATTTTGATATAGGCGTATGAAATCAGTAATATGCTCGCACTTCCATAAGGGGCTGCACTGACTGCATGTATGGGTGTAGCACCACCGGTAGCATGCACAGGGTGACTGGGTAAGAAAGGGGCTAATTGCGATTTAACGCAGATGGGGCCCATGCCGGGTCCGCCGCCACCATGAGGGATAGCAAATGTTTTATGTAAATTTAAATGACAAACATCCGCTCCAATATTTCCGGGCGAGGTTAACCCAACTTGTGCATTCATATTGGCACCGTCCATATAAACCTGTCCTCCATTGTCATGAATCAATTGACAAATTTCATTGATCGTTTCTTCAAACACACCGTGTGTTGAAGGATAGGTAACCATCAAACCTGCAAGGGAATCTTTATATTGTTCTGCTTTGCTGCGCATATCTGCCACATCAATATTACCCTTATCATCGCAAGCAACAATTACAATTTTAAATCCACACATTGCCGCGCTTGCTGGATTGGTACCATGTGCAGAAATGGGAATCAGAATCACATTTCTATGATGATCGCCTCGGCTTTCGTGATAGGCTTTTATTACAAGGAGTCCTGCGTACTCACCCTGAGCACCCGGAGTTGGGTTGCAGACTGCAGGCGTCAAAGCCGGTTATTTCCGATAAATCTTTTTCCAATTCGGCAATTAACTCCTGATACCCCACCCATTGATGCTTTGGAGCAAAGGGGTGTAAGGAACCCCAATGTGGATTGCTTACCGGAATCATTTCGGAAGCTGCATTAAGCTTCATGGTACAACTACCCAATGAAATCATGGATCGGTTCAGCGCCAAATCCTTATCTTCCAAAGATTTAATATAACGCATCATTTTACTTTCACTATGATGTGAATTGAAAACCTGATGGGTTAAAAAATCTGAAGTACGTGTTGCCCAGTCCGGAATATTGCTTAGTATATCTGAGTAACTGATTGGTGCTGCACCAAGTGCATTAGCCAAAGCCCCCAAATCATTTGGTAAAATGGTTTCATCGATAGAAATACCGATATGATTGTCTGCATACGCTCGAACATTATAGCCTGCATTTTCGAGCGAAGTGACAGTGCTTTTTACATCAGCTACTTTAATTTTGAGGGTATCAAAATACTGACCATGTACATTATTTGAACCCAAGGCGTTCGCTAATGCTTGTGTATATGTTGAAATTCGTTTGGCAATATCACGCAATCCATCGGCACCGTGATAGATGGCATACATAGCAGCCATATTAGAGAGCAAGGCTTGGGCTGTGCAAATATTTGAAGTAGCTTTTTCACGACGAATATGTTGCTCACGGGTTTGTAAAGCCATACGAAGACATCGATTGCCTTGTGCATCTATACTAACCCCGATAATACGACCGGGAATCACACGTTTGTATTCGTCTTTAGTAGCGAAGTAGGCTGCGTGCGGGCCACCAAAACCCATTGGTACGCCAAATCGCTGCGTATTGCCAATAGCTACATCAGCACCTAATTCGCCCGGAGGAGTCAATAAGGAAAGCGATAAAATATCGCAGGCCATTACCACGCCACAGTTAACAGCTTGTGCTTGTTGAATAAAATTTCTATAATCGCAAATGGCGCCTTCTGAATTGGGATATTGCAACAAAGCACCAAAGAAACTTTCGTCTAAGGTGGTGGTAGCAAAGTCGCCAAACACCAATTCAACACCCACCGGCAAGGCTCTCGTCTTTAATACATCAATGGTTTGTGCGAAGGTATATTGATCTACAAAAAATTTATGTTTACCCTCTTTGCCCTTCGACCCATTGAGAAGAGTCATTGCTTCGGCTGCAGCAGTGGCTTCATCTAATAGGGAAGCATTGGCAATGGGTAGACCGGTTAAATCGGCAACCATTGTTTGAAAATTTAATAAACTTTCCAAACGCCCTTGTGCGATTTCAGCTTGATACGGGGTATATTGGGTATACCATCCCGGGTTTTCAAAAACGTTTCGTAAAATGACACTTGGGGTAATGGTGCCATAATAGCCCATTCCAATACAGTCTTTGTACAATTTATTTTTAGTACCCAAAGCCGTAATCTTTTTCAAATACTCAAATTCACTAATGGGCGCATCTACGGCTAAATCTTTTTGAAGTCGGATGGAGGCCGGTACGGTCTTTTCAATCAGTTCGTTGACACTGCCCATACCAATGGTTTGAAGCATTTCCTTAGTTTCCCCTTCATTGGGACCAATATGTCGAGCCAAAAATTCCTGCTGTTGCTTTGAATGTAGATGCATTTTTTTATGTATTATTTATTTTTTGAAAGTGCAAATTTAATGCTTGGAATGCAAAGCTTATATAATTTTTTTGGTCTGGTGTATATTTGCCCTTTGTGGGATGGCTGTTGCAAGTTGTGAAGTAAGGAATTCGCCAAATTCATACCAATTTTACCTGTTCTTACACTGGGTACAATCTATCCCGATCCAATTCTCAAAAACCTTTATCTTTGCCCATATGTCCTTTCAATTAGTCAATATAGCCATTCCCTATATATCCAGGCAAGTCTCAGATATTTGGAATACCACAGTGCTATTTGAGAGGGGGAAATACTATCATATCAGGGCTAGTTCAGGAAAGGGTAAAAGTAGTTTGATACATACCTTATATGGTTTGCAACAAAAGTATGAAGGGCAATTGCAATTCAATGGAACGGATTGCAAGGGGCTTTCTATCAATCAATGGTGCGAAATTCGGAGTCGACACCTTAGTATTGTTTTTCAGGATTTGCGTTTATTTGAAGAACATACCGCCTTGCAAAACCTTTTAATAAAAAATGAATTGACTGGCTTTACATCAGAAAGTATCATTAGAGAATATGCGAATCGTTTGGGTATTACGCATACTCTTGATAGGCTGGTCAATACCCTTTCCTATGGCGAACGTCAAAGAGTTGCCATCATCAGGGCTCTCTTGCAACCAATGGATTGCTTACTTCTGGACGAACCTTTTAGTCATCTCGACAATGAAAATATTCAGCTGGCAGCTTCCCTAATTCTTGAATCGGTTAAAAAATCCGGAGCCACTCTGATAGTATGCGACTTAGAAAGCGATCAGCATTTTCCTTACCACCAAAATTTCTTATTGTAGATGAAGATATTGGGCGAAATACTTTCTGTACAGCGATTTAAGTCAAATATTTTGACTTATATGGCCTTGTTTATCGGAATATCGCTATTGCTTATTTCTGTGCAATTATATATTGATACTTACGCGGTCATGAGTAATAAACAGATAAAGAATGATAAGTATGAGTATCTGGTAATTAATAAAAACATCACCAACGACATGATGGGCGATAATTCGAAATCACTTTTTCTGCACAGGAAATCGGGGAATTTGAAAAACTCGTTACCGTGAAAAAGATTGGATTTATTGAAAGCAATCAATTTCCCATTGAAGCAAGCAATTTTGGAGATCTTGCTTTTTCTACCCAACTATTTTTTGAATCTATTCCCGATGAATATTTAGACGTGAGTCTTGAATCTTTTAGATGGCATCCCGGAAGTAAAACGATTCCTGTGATATTATCGCAGGATTTTTTGAACCTGTATAATTTCGGATTTGCCTTAAGTCAGGGATTGCCTCAGCTAAGCGAAGAAACGGTCAAAGCCATTTCATTCAACCTTGAAATCGCACGTACTGAAAACTATGTTGCAGAAGTCGTGGGTTTTTCACAGCGATATTCAAGCGTCATTGTTCCTGCCGAATTTATGCATTATGCCAATACCAAATTTGGCACACATAAAGCTGAGAATCATTCGAGGATTATTTTGCAAACAGAAGAGGCAGATAATCCCGAACTGGTCAAGTTTATTCATGATCGAAACTATAGCACTCAAAATGAAAAAATTAAATGGAGTAAGATTAAAACCATTATGAATGTGGTGTTTGCCAGTAGTGGCTTTATTGGTATTTTTATATTAGTACTGTGTGTTATGATTCTTGTTCTGTTTCTAAATTTGTCAATCGCCAAATCTGCTTCCAAGCTTCAACTACTCTCATTGCTTGGTTATCAAACCGCCACCTTGCAAAAGAAATTTATCAATGGTTTGTTTTTTAGTTTTTTACTCATTGTTTTATTGGCATTGATTACTACTCTTTTCTGTAAATTCTATTTGGCGGTTTTGTTAGCCTCCTTTCAAATTAGCATTTCTAAAGTGATTTCATGGCAAATTTTGGTGATTTTAATTGTTTTATTAATGGCCATTTATTATTTATTTTGGATAAAATCTAAAAAAATCATTCAACACTACATTGCCTAACGTTACCAAGGATATTACCATAGAGGAGGTACAGAAAATTGTGCAAGATGCCTCGGCATGGAAGGTGGTGAATGGACTTTTGGAGAAAGGTTTAATAAGCGTTTATGAACATCTGAACGAGCATTACAAGCCCAAAAGGGAGAATTTTTTATTTTTAAATCCTATCTACAAGGATGAGGTCCATTTGAAATTAATACTTGATAAATATGAGACGAAACCACATTATCAAAATTTAATCCTCACCTATTTACATTTGTTTCAAACGGGGAAAGTGGTTTCGCAAAGTGACTTGCTCAAAAAATCTTTGTCCACACCCGCTCAATTAAAGTATCTAGTGGAAAAGGAAATATTTACTGTTAAAAAGCTGGAGGTAGATCGGGTGCAGTTTGATATTGTGGATGTTTTGGTAGAAAATGTATTAAGTGATTTGCAACAGGAAGCCTACGAGAAAGTAATTGTATCTTTCGCTGTGAATAAGCCGGTATTGCTCAAAGGGATTACTGGAAGTGGTAAAACGCATATCTATTTTAAGTTAATCGAGGACGCTATTCGAGATGGGAAACAAGCCTTGTATTTGCTTCCTGAAATTGCACTTACAACACAAATTATTCAAAAACTCAGGTCTGTATTCGGTGATCGAATCGGAATCTATCATTCCCGATTTAGCAATCAGGAACGAGTGGAACTCTGGCGTAAAGTGCAAGCAGGAGAATTTGATGTGGTGATTGGCTCGCGCTCAGCCTTGCTATTACCATTTAAAACATTGGGAATTATTATTGTTGATGAAGAACACGACGCATCTTACAAGCAGCAAGATCCAGCCCCTCGTTATCATGCAAGAGATGCTGCTATTTATTTAGCGCACCTTATGAAGGCTTCTATTCTTTTAGGTACCGCCACTCCATCCGTTGAAAGCTATTACAATTGTAAACAAAATAAGTATGACCTTGTCGAACTCAATGTGCGCTATGGTGCTGCCACGTTGCCACAAACGACCCTTGTTGATATTAAATATGAGATGGCCGGTAAAACGTTTATAAAGGGAATGTTTTCAGTAGCCTTGATTGCGGCCATCCAACAAAGCATCGAAAACAAAAAGCAAGTCATTTTATTTCAAAATAGAAGAGGATATGCGCCTTTTCTGCAATGTGATATGTGTGGATGGGTACCTCAGTGTAAAAATTGTGATGTTTCGCTCACTTATCATAAAGCCACAGACCAATTGCATTGTCATTACTGCAACGCCCGATCGCCCTTGCTCAACGTTTGTTTGGCTTGCGGTAATAGTAAAATTCAGGCCAGAAGTTTTGGTACCGAGAAAATTGAAGAAGAAATTCATCGAATATTTCCGAATGCCCGAGTGCAGCGATTTGACTGGGATAGTTTGAAGGTGAAAAATAAATACATTGAAACCATCCGACAATTCGAAAAACGTGAAATTGATATTTTAGTGGGGACTCAAATGGTGGTGAAAGGACTCGATTTTGAACATGTTCAGTTGGTAGGTGTTTTGAGTGCCGACAGATTATTGTCCTATCCTGATTTTCGAGTGAATGAACGAGCCTTTCAATTACTGGAACAAGTGTCGGGTAGGGCCGGGCGAAAAGATGACCGGGGGCAAGTGCTCATTCAACTATTTAATACCCAACATCCGATTTTAGCGTCTTTGATGAAACATGATTATGATGGTTTTTTTGCAAAGGAAATTCAGTATAGGAAGGAGTTTTTGTATCCTCCATTTGTGCGGCTTATTCAAATCAGTTTGAAACATAAAGATCCTCTAACTCTAAAAGCAGCCGCCGCAAAGTTGTTTGATGATTTACAAGACTTGCCCAAGACGGTCTTCTTTGGTCCTGCCGAACCCGCTATAAGCAGAATTAAAAACTATTACATTCAAGAAATATTGCTTAAGACGAATGGAGATGCAACACATTTACGTGAGTTGAAAAAACGGCTGAAGCAACAAATCGGGCTATTAAATGCCACCAATAAATTCACAACGGTTTTTGTTTCAGTAAACGTCGATCCATAATTTTTGAACCCAATTAGCTTCTAATGGCTTCCACTGGATTTAATGCAGCTGCTTTTTTTGCAGGAAGGTATCCTGCAATAACACCAACAAAAAGGCTCATACCGACACCAAGAATAAAATTATATAGAGATAATGTAATTGGAAAATTGAGAAAGTAACTTAAAACAAAAGAAAGTAGAAATACCATTACAATACCGATGAGTCCTCCAAGGATACACAGAATCATGGATTCCAACAGAAAATCGATGAGGACGGCGCTTGATTTTGCGCCAAGTGCCTTCTTCAAACCAATCTGCGCGGTTCTTTCTTTTACAGATACGTACATTATATTGGCAATTCCAAAACAACCCACAATGAGTGAGAAAAATCCAATGATCCAACCACTGATTTTAATCTTTTCAAAAAGTTCATTTACCTTATTTTGAATCACATCTAATTTGTTGATGGAAAAGTTGTCGGGTTCTCTGGGTTTGATTTTACGAATAGCTCGTAAGGTGGCGATTAATTCAAAATACAAATCTTCAACAGAGGCTTTCGCACGGGCTTCTATCATGATCATGGGATCTACAAAACCATTTCCAATATTGCCATCGATATCTTTTTTGCCGGCAGCATACAAATAGGGTATGATCACTCCTCCATCAAAATCAAATCCCATATTGCTTCTGCCATGCTTTTTTAAGACGCCAATGATAGTGCATGGATTGCCATAAATATTGATTTGATTTCCAATGGGTGAAGTATACCTGCCAAATAAATCGTTGGCAACGGTGCTTCCAATTACCACTGAATTGCTGGTTGGATTTTGCATTTCGGTCCCTGTAAAGTATCGGCCTTCTGACACATCAAAGCTTTGAAAGTTCTCAAAATCTTTGGTAACGGCAAACAGCATGATATTGCTTTCGCGCGACGAAAAATTCACTTTGCTCGGTTCGGAATAGCTGAGGCAAATTTTATACGCGGCATTCAGATATTTTTTTAATTCCAAAACTTCGCTGTACTTGCAGACAGGTCTTGATTTGTATTTCCACCAGGGATATTCTCCTTTGTCTTCAGGTATCCACGGATACTTTCCTACATATAAATTTTTACTTCCTAAGGTTTGCATGCTTTGTTGAATATTTTGTTGCAAACTATCAAATACGGTAAGTACGGATATAATACAAAAGATTCCAATTGTAACGCCCAGTAATGATAGAAAGGTACGTAACTTATTGTTACGCAATTCGTCAACTACCATCAAAACATTTTCAGCAAAAGGATACATCTGATGATGCAAAGCTACTTGCGATCTATGAATCCACAATCTGTTTTTTTTTGAGGTGTTTATTGTTATAGCATAAGGACTCATCAATTGGATAGGGTACCATGCTAGCCGCACTGACCATATGCTGTTAGTCTAACGATTTTTATTAGAGAATTCAGACTATCTTTGGCCTCGGCATGCAAACTTCCAGCGGACGCAAAACTCTTCAGGTATTATTTCAGAAAGAATTTTCGCTTTTTATTGCCACACGTTTCATTCTGATTTTTTCATTGTTTCTGCAAAATACCGTGGTTAGTTATAAATTGTACACCCTAACTAAGAATCCTTTATCTCTTGGACTGGTGGGGCTTTTTGAGGTGATTCCCGCTTTTGCTTGCGCCTTTTTTGCCGGATATGTGGTGGATAGACGAGAAAAACGGGGAATGTATCTTCTCTGTATTTTCGGTTACGTGTTAAATGCCTTACTTTTTTTGTACATTACCTCAGGGCATTTTTCGGATCGTTTTTCTGTAAGCGTGGTTGAGTATATGATTTATGCAGGTATGTTTATAAGTGGTTTCATAAGAGCCTTTCTGGCACCCTCTTCCTTTTCGTTATTGCCGCTACTTGTGAACAAGGAAGATATTTCATTTGCTATTACTTGGAGTAGTACCTCGTGGATGCTGGGCTCAGTGTTGGGGCCACTTGTAGGTGGTATTTTGTTGGCAACATATGGGATCACTACCAGTATGATGCTGGTGGTTTTCTTGCTTTGTTTATCATCGTTTTTTATACTTGCCATTAGGCGAAAGCCTATTCAATACATCAAAGATATTGGTATCATAAAAGGGTTGGCCCAAGGCTTTCGATTTGTATTTCGAAATCAAATTATTTTAGCTGTATTAAGTCTCGATTTATTTGCTGTTTTATTTGGTGGCGCAGAAGCTTTACTGCCTGTAGTATCTACCGAAATATTAAAAGTAGGCGAGGTAGGATATGGATGGCTGAGAAGTGCACATGGTATCGGTGCCCTTTTTCTGTTGTTGATGCTGACCTATATTCCGTTAAAACAACATGTGGGGAAAAAATTGCTCGTATGTGTAGCGTTATTTGGAATATGTATTCTGCTTTTTGGTCTTTCCACTTCTTTTTATATCTCTTTTTTGATGCTATTCTTCGCAGGACTATTTGATGGAGTAAGTGTGGTAATTCGACACTCTATTTTGCAAATCAACACACCCGATCATTTGAAAGGTAGAGTTTCTTCTATTAATATGATGTTTATTAGCTCCAGTAATGAATTGGGTGCTTTTGAAAGTGGCTTTACCGCTAGATTCCTCGGTACGGCGCCCGCAATAGTATTGGGAGGTTTAATGACGCTCGCAGTGGTGGTAAGTACGTATTTTTTTGCACCTAAATTAAAAAATCTCCATAGGTTGGAGGGAGGAAACAGTGCAGAATCCTAATGCACCTCGGTAACTGGAATCACTACCGAAATATCCGTTTCATCCACTATAGTATACGGAATGCCGCCCTTTACATTTTGTGATATAGATGGATCCCAACCTTGCGCAAAAAGATAATAGTTGCCCGATTTTAAGCCCTCAAATACAGTATAACTATTTCCATTTGTATCAGCTTTAAGTACTTGACTTACATCATACTCACTTAGGTCAACAGCTTCGGAGCTATTAAATTTTATATAGATGGTACAACTGTCAATGTTGGCATTGTGATGAACGGCGCGCACTTTCAAATTCGCGCTACCACCTAAGCCTGCACTCGGTTTTTTTTTGCAAGCTCCTACCAGTATGAAGGGTATGCAAAAGACGAAATAAAGAATTGTTTTCATAGAGTAAAGTTATTGATTTTTTACGAAAAAAATGATTGTTATTAACGCAATTTTGTTAAGTATTAGTGTTGGCAAATGGTTATTTTTGTGAGGTTCATTTTGCAATTAAACAGTTTCGGTAGTTAATCGTTTTTATTTATTGAAAAGATTTTTCAAAATATTAGGGTATGGAATAGGAGGTATCCTGCTATTGTTGCTGCTTTCCATCTGGTTATTATCTATGGAGAAGTATCAGAATATCGCGGTAAAGCGAGTTGCTAAATACTTATCTGACAAGCTTCACACCAACGTACAAGTGGCACATGTGAAATTTTCATTTTTTACCAATTTTAATATCGAAGGTGTTTTTATTGAAGATCAATCAAAAGATACATTGGCCTACCTTGGTAATTTGCAGATTCATTCCACCGACCTAATTCGGGCCTATTGGAATGAGGAGTCTCCTACTTTTAAAAATATTCATATAGAAGACGGATTTGTTTATTTGAATCGCGCTGCCAAGGACTCCACCTGGAATTATGATTTTATTGCGGATGCCCTTTCCGGTGGTGGTGCGGAGCCTTCCTCAGCAAATCAAGCAAGTAAACCTGAGATAGAAAGCCCTTCAGAGCCCCTGCGAGACCTTCCACTGGAACTAAAGAAACTTACTTGCAAGAATGTACTTTTTTTTATGGATGATGCATGGGTTGGCAGAGATATGCGTTTTAAAGTAGGTACTCTCCATTTGGATATCGATCAAATAGCATTAGCAAAAAAGGAAGTGGGGATTCATAAATTGATCATTGATCAGGCTGATATTTTGATAAAAGAGTATCAGGGCGGAAAGCCTAAAGATCTATCACCGGATGATACCACAGAATGGGGAACGCCCTTTAATCCGGATCGTTTTGCATTTTCTATGAAGGCATTTACCCTTTCTAACAGTCGCTTTGCATATCAAGATGGTGACATTCAATCGGTCAAAGGTGCCTTTGATGAAACCAATCTGCAAATGGAAGATATTAATATGGACCTGTCAGATACGAAGGTAGTGGCAGATACCCTTTTTTCAAATATCATTCAATTGAAGGTGAAAGAACGATGTGGAATTGCCGTGAATCATCTCAACGCCAAACTGAAGCTATCGCAGGTGCAGGCCTCCTTGTCAGAGATGAAGCTCCAAACGAATTATTCCAATTTACAAGATCATTTTGAAATGAATTATCGGAATTTTCATGATTTTAATGATTTTATTTCCAAAGTAAACATGGTGAGCCATTTAAAAGAATCTACCATTTCATCACTAGATATTGGTTATTTCGCAACTATTTTAAATCAATATCCAATTGCCGTTAACGTAAGTGGACATATCAATGGTACCGTTGATCATCTTGCTGCAAATAATCTGCAATTAAATGCCCGAAATTCAACGTTTGCAGGTAATGTAACGGTGACGGGTCTGCCTGACATTGAGAGTACATACTTTACAGCAGATATTTCTAAATTAATTACATCAGGAAGCGATTTGAATGCATTGGTGCCGCAATCCAAAGTAGATGCTATTGCATGGAATGAGTTAAAACGAATTGAATATAGCGGTAAATACAGTGGCAAGGTTGATAATTTTCATACCAAAGGAAATGTTAGAACCTCGCTTGGAGACGCCTATGTAGATTTGAACTTAAATATTGCTCCCAAGAATCCGGCCTATCAAGGGGAAATTAAGACGGATCATTTTAATGTTGGCAAACTGATTCGACAGAATAGTATTGGACATGTGAGTATGGATGGGAAGGTAAATGGCAGCGGATTTGACTTGGAATCCATCAATTCAAAATTAAATGCGAGTATATCCAGAATTGAAATTGATAATGCCGTGTACGAAAACCTAACGGTGAATGGCATTGTTTCAAAAAAGAAGTTTGACGGTATTTTTGTTTCCCAGGATCCCAATATGGCATTTAACTTCAATGGGATTCTTGATATTTCTGGAAAGGAGCCTGCCTTAAATTTCAACTCTCGAATTTTAAGATTTGATTTGAAAAAACTGGGAATAACCAAAGAGAGTACCATTATTTCTTGCCTAGCTTCATTAAATTTTCGGGGCAACAATATTGACAATTTTTTAGGGGATGCGTCCCTTAGAAATGTTTTACTAGTTACCCAAACGCAAACACTACATATTGACAGCATTCATTTGAATTCCACGTACTTGAATAACGAAAAGGAAATTCAGCTTCGAAGTTCTATTGCTGACGCTGATATCAAAGGTAAATTTAATATTTCGCAGTTGTCAAACGCATTTCAATTATATCTCTGTCATTATTTACCACATTATGTTCAAAAACCAAAAAGTATAATCAACGAGCAATTTACTTATTCGGTAAATATAAAGGACGCCAATCCACTACTCGAAATATTTTTGCCCAAGCTGACTGAAATTAATGGAACTACATTGAGTGGCAACTTGAATACGTTTGATAAACGCTTTTCGCTAGATGCATATATTCCGGCTGTTGAATATGACCAGTTAAAAGTGAAAGATTTGTACTTAGTGAGTGCCGGCGACTTTTCTAGTTTTGAAATGAATGTGAATAGTAAAGATTTTATGATTAATGAGGAAACGATTATTCCTTCTTTTCAAATCAATAGTTCCATGGCGAATGACACCGCTGTGCTCGAAATCAATACCCAAAGTGTGAATGATATTTTTGGGAATGCATCTGTTAAAGTAAAGGGAAGTGCACGCGATGACAAATTATTTGTAAAGGTGCTACCTTCGAACATAAGCCTCAGGCAAACAATTTGGCAGATTTTTAGCAAGCAGGAATTGGTGATTGGCGAGGAGGTCTCCATAGAGGATTTGATTATGGAAAGTGGGGCGCAAAAAATTACCATAAACACAGAAAGGCAGGGCACCAATAACCTAATTACTTCCATTGAAAATCTCGATTTGGAGGGTCTTTCGCAATATATCGATATGGCACCCACACAATTTTACGGGCGGCTAAGTGGCAAAGTGGCGGTGGAAGATTTTATGCATAATCCTGTTGTAAGAGGAAAAATATTTTCAACCAACGAACTTCGGATTGATCAGGATACGGTAGGTATGGTGATGGTAGAAGCAAGTTATGACCTGCAAAGTAAGATATTATCTATTGATAAAAATACCTCTATCGACCGCAAGGGTGATAGAGCTTTTGTGAGTGGTATGATTGATTTGAAGGATAGTACTATCAATGTGAAGGCAACCCTCAAGAATACTGAAATTGCCTTTGTTAATCAATTTATATCTGATTTCGTTCAAAATGTAAGAGGGAAATTAACAGGGAATGTTGTGGTGAGCGGAAAATTGCCGGAGCCTGCAATTTCCGGAACGTTACAATTGAAAGATGCCGGTATGAAAGTGCTCCTTTTGGGTACTTCTTACCAAATCAATGAGGCCAAGTTTACCATTTCGAATCAAAAGATTGAAATGAATGATGTGCTTGTAATGGATGAAACAGAAGGCGGTCACAGCGGAATATTACGAGGAACGATTTTGCACAAAAACTTCTCAGATTTTTATTTGAACCTGCGATTAGATTCCAAAGATTTATTATGCCTGAACACTAAAGAGTGGGATAGCGAGCTATTTTATGGCTATGTCCATGCCAACGTTTCAGCAGTGATTACCGGCGAACTGAATGATCTTGTAATGGATGTGGAGGCCACTCCATTGAAAGGTTCCAAATTCTATCTACCGCTTGGTGGTTCAGGGGATGCGTCAAAGTATGAATTTGTGAAATTTATTGAATTGGGTAGAAGGCAAGATGAGGAAGTTAGCAAAGCGGGCAATTACTTGAAACTTACCATGAATATTGCTGCAACGCCAGATATTGAGACCTTTATCGTACTGGATAAAAATACTGGTGAGGAAATCATCGCAAAAGGTGCAGGAGAAATCAAATTGGTAATCGATGTAGGAAATACGATGGAAATGTTTGGCAAATATGAAATTACCGAAGGGAAGTATTTATTTAAGTTTAGAGGTGTTGTCAATCGCGAATTTACAATTGAAGAAGGTAGTCGAATCACCTGGACGGGTGATGCGTTAGCAGCCAATCTGCAGGTAAACGCTATTTATGAGGTGGGTAAAAAGCTGGCCCTTTTCCCACTAGTGAGCAATATAGAAATGGATGAAACCGAAAAGGCTGAAGCAAAGCGAACATACAAGACATTGGTGCCCCTTTCCCTAACGGGTTCATTATCTGCGCCTACCATCAAGTTCGATATTTTGCAGCCTGAAAATAAGTCATTGGGTACAGCCGGTTATACCAAATTGCAACAAATCCGAAATGATGAAAAGGAATTATTTAATCAAGCCGGTGTACTGCTTCTTTTAGGCGAGTTTATGGCCTCTGAAGGAATTTCCCAACAGTCGTATAGCCAGGGTGCAGTAGGTACTGTTTCCGATTTGGTGAGTACAGCTGTTTCATCTGAAATTACGAATCAATTTCAAAGTTTAACGGGTTTAAAAAATATTTCCTTAGGCGTCAACTACCAAACATTATCTAACGATGCCATTATTGCCAACACCAATCGAAATCAGTTTTCATTTAATGTGTCAGCTAATTTATTAAAAAACAGAGTCATCGTTGATTTTAGTAACAGCGTGGATGTAGGTAAAGATGCCACCGGAAACACTACTAGTAATTTTAATGGCGATTTTAAAGCGCAATTTCTTATTACCAATGATGGACGATTTCGAGCAAATGCTTACCGAACCAATAATGTGGATATAGGTGGTTCTCCTTTTACAAGGGGTGGCGTAGGGCTATCCTACAAAAAAGTTTTTAATAGTTTTGGTGATTTGTTTTTTTCTAAGAAAAAGGAAAAGAATCCCCCTTTAATCGATACTCTAAATAAAGTATCGAAAATATAATTTGCCATGAATCAAAGTACTACAAAATTAATTTTAGGAAGCATCTTCTTGTTTCACCTAGGAATTACCATTCATTCGTTTTATTTGTTATTTACTGATTTTACGGGTCTTACCTTAGAGCATGCGCATCCGATGGCCTTACTACTATTTACATTGTGCTGGATGGGTGTGTACTTTGGAAAACGAATTTTTGCCTTGCTTTATTTTTCATTGGTGCTTCTTGAATTAATGATGAAATTATTTTTTGGAAACTATCTCTTCGGTGAGTTATTTGGCAAAGTTTTTTTTCCTGCCGACATTCTATTTCTTTTTATTATTTTAATATTATACAAACAGATTTTTGGTGAAAGATCCGCTCAACAGATTCAGTAAGTTAGAAAATTCCCCAAAGAGAATTGTTTCGCTAGTGCCTTCACAAACGGAATTGTTGTATTATTTAGGACTGGATGAGGAAATAGTGGGTATTACAAAATTCTGTATTCATCCAAACCACTGGTTTCGGAGCAAGCAAAAGGTAGGTGGCACCAAAACGGTGCGAATTGAGTTGGTAAAAGAATTGGCACCGGATCTCATTATCGCAAACAAGGAAGAAAATACGAAAGAGGATATCGAACGTTTGCAGGCATTTTGTCCTGTATGGGTGAGCGATATTTCAAGTTTTGACGATGCCCTTGCTATGATTGATGATTTGGGTTTGCTTCTTAACAAGACTGCTGCATCGACTCGATTGGTAAACCAGCTACGTAGCACCAGGCAACAATTTGTAAGCGCACACATTCATAAAATTCCTTCGCTATATTTTATTTGGAAGAATCCATATATGGTGGCAGGTGGTGATACCTTTATTAATGATATGATGAAATGGGCTGGCTTTCTGAATGTGATGGATCAAAATAGATATCCCATTTTAGACCTGGTGGCTCTTCAGAAAATGAATCCAAAGTTGATTTTGCTATCTAGCGAACCCTTTCCATTTAAGCAGGAGGATGTAGACGAACTATCAGAGGTACTACCGGGGGCACAGGTACTTTTGGTCGATGGTGAATTATTTAGCTGGTATGGAAGTAGGATGTTACAATCATTTGAGTATTTTAGTGCCTTACATGAACAGATTCAATAACATTTTGCCTTTGTTAGCCTCCTTATTGCTTTATGCGATTTTGTGGTTTGTGATGGGGCCGGTATTGGGGTATAATCTGGATAGTGACTGTGTGGCCTATCTCACCATTGCGAAGCGAATGGCGAACGGTGAGTATCTGGGTAGTATCAACGGATTGTGGAGTCCTCTGAACAGTGCTTTGCTGGCCATTTTTATACGCATGGGTTTTGATGCATGGGAAATGGCCAAAATTCTTAATTGCATTTTTGGAGCCATAGTGCTTATTCAAAGTTTTTTCTTATTTCGTTTTTTTGCTGTAAAGAGAAATTTCCTTTGGTTGCTGCTACCCTCCCTAGCAGTAGCAATGGTTCAGTTTGTTTACTTTCAAATGTTTGGAGATATTTTGCAATTGATTTTTGTGTTGTTTTATCTTTTTGTGGTATTGGTAAAGAGGGAAGAGGGAATTGGTATCGGGCAGGGAATTTTTGGTGGCATTATTATGGGGCTTGCCTTTTATGCCAAAGCGTATAGTTTTTTCTTTTTTGTAATGCATTTTATGGCCACCCTATTTTGGTTTGTATACCAGCAACGAATGTTATGGAGAAAGGCGATGGTAGTTTATCTGGTAGGTATTTGCGCAGCCATCGCGATAATAGTACCCTGGACTATTGCTTTGCACCAAAAGTACCATGTATGGTCTCTCAATGGATTTGCCGGAAAGTTGAATATGAGTTGGTATATCAATAGTGGCAAATCCTTTCACTCCTCTATAAAATTGCTAATACCCCCAACGTACAGCGATTCCCCTTCTTTTTGGGAAGATCCGTATCTAACACAAGGTCCCTTAGATGGTCCGTTTACATCAACGCATCATTTTGTAAAATGGGTGATGCGGGTAGTTCACACCCTTATTGTCTGTATCTTTTGTTTTCAGGAAATTAGTTTTTTGGGACTTGCTTTGTGTTTGATTGCATTGTTCTATTACTTTTTTTATCATAAAAAGCGTGGCGCTACCAATCAACATTTTCAGGCGCAGCTTTTAATCATCACTATTTTTGTCCTTCCATTAGGATATGTTATGATGCATATTGAAACAAGATATATCTGGTTAAATGTGCCCTTGCTGATGTTGTTGGGAGCCCTCATTCTTCAGGAGGAAGCATTTGCGATTTCTTCAAAATTTGTAAGGCAATGCTTGCAACTAATTGTTGCCTTTTCGTTTTTAATATTCCCTATTTATCAAATGGAAAATTTAAAGTATAAGAATAAAGACTTATTTGAAACGGCGGAGCGGCTTAATGCAGATTCAATTAGAGGACGTTTTACATCCAATACCAATGATGCCGGAAGGATGTGGGTAATCGCTTATTTAACAGGGAGTACGTATTATACCATTGAGAAATCAGAGTACAGCCCTGCAGAGTTACGGAGCGAAATGAAGCGCTATCAAGTAAAATATTACTTTTTTGAAAGTGGGAACGGAAGCCCGGAAATTGAAATGATTTCCATGAAAAAAAATGGAAAATACGGCGGAATAGAAGTGTTTGAAACGACCTACAACTAACTAAACATGTTCTGAAACCCATTTTTTTATTTTTCGGATATAATCAAAATATCCTTGTTCCATTCGCATCCATAGTAAAGCAAAAATAAATGCAGCGATTCCCACTAAAATATAGGCGGTGGTATTGTATGCTCCTTCGCCAAATAAATATAATAAAACACCTGCTATGGCTGCAAATGTGACAAAGCCCATTAATAAATAGGGGCCGCCAATATCAATTCGGCGGGGTTTGCTAAGCATTTTAACAACACTGCCTGCGCCTTCAGGCTTGATTCGTAAACGGGTAATGGGAAGCGTGTACACATGATCGTCTGCCTCTGCATGCGGAATCACTTTGATGTCTTCCCCTTTGTCAAATATTTCAAAATCCAATTCATGTACTTTAAGATGTTGTCCAAGCAATTTTTTCTTTAAGTCGTCTGCATTCAGCTTACTTTTGAAGGTGTAATAACGTCGGAAAATCATGTTGAATCATTTTAGTAGCAGAAATTTAAATTATTTTTTTGATATTTCAAAATGAATTATTCAGTTTTTATAAACATTAAAAAATAATGTATATATAAAACATTTGATAATCAATGTAAAAAATAGAAAATTATTTTTAAATTCTCTTTAGTACCAACTATTTGTTCGTTTGTTGAATTGGTTGAGTCCAAACTTAATTTGGTAGGGATTGTTATACTTATTGGCTAAGCTTCCCACTGCATAAAATCCAATTTTGAATCGTTCGCGCCAGATTCGAATAATCTTTTCAATACCCACATAGCCTTCAATATAATTCAGTTTTCGCTCGGGTACAAAAAGGATTCCACCGCCGGCCACTTCTAAAATGTTTAATTTTTTTAGAAATGGAATTTTATTGATTAGCGCCCCATTAAAATGATGAAGATAATGTCATTCATAGAATCGTTTAAAAATAGGAAATGTAGAATCTAAGGCCTGGAAGCTTCGCAATGGATTATTAAAAAAGAAGGGATTGCCTCTGCTGATAAATTTGTAATCGATAAATTGCAATTCTTTTTTGCTCATAAACTCACCTGAAAATAGTTGATATTGAGAAATTCCTGCCAGACCCAATTTTAATTTTTGGAAGAAACCAAACTCAACATAATCGAAATTGATTTCACTTTTAAAAATGCTGGGGATTCCTTTTCTCCATTTTGCATAAATCGTGGGATAGTTAGAACCTAGAATAATTTTTTGACGAGGCTCACGAATATACATTTGAAACGGAGTGTATTCAAGTTTAATACTTGCATAAAAGGCATTGTACGGATTAAAATCAATTGGTTCGTTGTCAAATTTTAAAATGGAATCATATTTTCTACTCAGTGTTAAATCATTTATAGATTTTCGCTGCGCAAATTCTACAGTATTTCGAAGTACCAAACCATTTGCTACTTCTAAACCATGCTCTATTTCTAAAGTGTTTTTTAAGTAGATATTGCTTCTCCTAAAAAGGTTTACCCAGGCATCTCCAGTAAACACTAAGTCGAAGGTTCGGCCACCATTGATAACATAATAACCTTGTAAAAAGGGATTGTAAATATGTTGAAACATAAAGGTACCCATTATGTCCTTATTAATGAGGCCATAAGTGGCATCTACATTGATGTTGATGCTGGTTTTGTTTTCAAATATTTTTAAATAACCTACCGCGGTGCCAACTCTGGTTCCTCCCGGTAGCAAGGGCCTAAACGATGATATAAGTGGTGCAAAGGAAAGGGTTCTTTCTTTTTTTCTGTTATAATTTTCAACACCTAAAAACAGAACACGCAAAAGAGTAATTTTATTCCTTCGTCTATCAATTGAATCAAGATACGGTTTTGAATGGACCGCCCTATAGATACTATCACTTTTAATGATAAACTTCACTTCATTTTGTGTCAACGGCTCCTTACGCACTTCGTTCCAAAAATTGGTATCTTTTTTATAGGCCTCAAGGGTTGTGCTACTTACTTCATTATTAAAGTACTTCTTTCCAAAGGAGGGATCTACTTTGTAGTCATTATATACTGCTACGGTTCTTCCGGATGATTTATTTTTTCCATTTTTGGTTAAATAATTGAATTCCTGGCGCGTCGGCAACCACGCTTTGTCGTCTACCAATTCATTTTGAATGATGGCTTCAAAATAGTCATACTCCGGCATGTGGTATTTAGGAAAGGTAAATCTACTGTAGAGAATGGTCCAACTTGTGTCAACTATTTTCAGTTCGCCGCTAAGTAATGCATTGCCCAATTTATTTGGAGTGAAACCAATGGTATAGATGGTATGGGTATTCCGCTTTTCGATGGAAAGGGTTTTGTACTTATAGGCTATTAAGCCACTATAACTTATAGGTGAAAGCATCGGGGTTTCTGATAAAGCTGGAATGCGTAGTAAATTATTATATAAACTGAAGTCACCGTTTGTAGTGGTCAAGAAGAATAAATTATCGGTATTGCCCCTGTTTTTTACACCCAATCGATTTTCCTTTACCTTATTAGGATAGGCATAATCTAGTTTAATAGACACCTCACTCATACTCATTTGCGGCAATTTGCTTTCCAGAACGGCCAACGCTGAATCAGATAGTTTTTCCCTTTTTTTTCGGCTAAGGGTGATTTCGTTTTCCTCCGTGGCTCGAATATACACATTGGTGGTATAGGTACGTGCTGCATTCTGTATGGTGTCTTTTTTTCGAATTACATTTCGGATAAGTTCCTCTGCTTTATCTTTTTTAAACGTAACAATCTTTACTTCATTTAAATTTTTAGAATCGCTTTGCAGAATTATATTTTGATCTTCTCCATTTTTTTTATGTACAAACTTAATTGCTTGTTTTTTATAACCAACTAACGAAAAAACGATTTCATACTCTCCTTCATCTAGTTGAAATTCATAATGCCCATTGTCATCGGTTCTGGTACCAATTTGCAAACCTTTTATTTGCACAGTGACATAGCTAAGTGGTTCTAACTGGGCATCCGTTACCTTCCCTTTCAATACATACTGCTGCGATAGCCCCTTAACCGAAAGCAGGCAATGCAGGAAGATTATTAGTAAAGTGAATCGGATTCTTTTCATCTCAGTCTCAAAAATTCAAAAAAGCTTTATTTACTATTGTTATCTCGGTTTCCACCACCACCATTATCATCACCGCCTTCATCTTTCTTCAAGTTCTCATCTCGGTTTTTGGTTTCTTTCGTTTTTTTATTTTGAATAGGTTTTCGTAGTTGTTCTGCATTTTTCATTTGCTTTCGGTCTGCAAACTTTATTTGCAGATTGAGGCCAATACTTCTTGTTTGATTTTTTCTCAAAACAGATTGACGATAGTAGGGGTATAAATTATAAACCGTATTTGTCTGAATGGTATTGAAAATGTCATTGGCATTAATGGTCAAGGTGATCAAATTATGTAAAAAGGTTTTTTTTAGGGCTAGGTCAATATTGCTGTATGGCTTTACCTGTCCCTGGGCTACCACCGTGGCGGCAAAGTAGTTGGCAGTCAGTTGCGCACTCACACCATGTGCAAATTTTGCATTCGAGGTAAATTTTGCAAAACCACCATATCCGCTTCGTGCCGTGCTAGGGTCTATATTGGAACCATTTATTTTATTTCTAAAAATATTGATATTCAATGTGGCATCCCACCATGAAAGTAGATTCATTTTATTTGTCAACTCCATTCCATACGTGATACCTGTTGCCAAATTTCTATTTTGTGAGAATGTGGTGCCGTTGTCATTAAATCTTCTAAACCGTTGTATGAGATTGCTGGTGTATTGGTAATATACACTTCCGATAAAGGTGCTACTCTTGTCGTATTGATTGGTGTAGCTAAACTCGGTTGCGTGTATAAATTCTGGTCTTAAACCAGGATTTCCCATACTGGTATCTTGTGGATTTGAAACATCAATAAAGGGGATGAGCTGATAAAAATTGGGACGATTTACTCGTCGCGCATAATTGAAATTGACATCCGATTTTGGTGTGATTTTTTGACTAACAAATAAAGTAGGAAATAATCCAAGGTAACTATTTGCCACTTTCGTATTGTATTGATATACGGTCCCCCCATAACTAAAATATTCCCCTCGCAAGCCGACTTGCACACCGGTATTTTTTAATTGAGTTCCATAATTGGCATAGATTCCATGGACATTTTGCGAAAAAAGAAAATGATTCTTTAATAAGATTTCAGGTATTTCTGACTGATTCAAAAATTGAATGGTTGGATCGTTTTCCGATTTGAATTGCATTACGTACGAACGTTCGCCTAATTCAATTCTACTGTTTTTACCTATAGGTTTGGTATAATCAATTTGAATCGTTCCATTTTGATTGCCGCCAAGTACCGGATTCTTTTGCGTAAATCCACCGGTTAAATTATCAAGTGAATCATATTGTAGGGTGCTAAAATTACTGGTTCTTTTGTAACGCGATTTGCTATAGTTCAGTTCAATGTTGATATCCTCTTTTGGATTCTTAAAGATATGTTTGAATTGCAGGTTGGTGGTGCCACTAAGTGGCATACCGGTATAGGTGTTTTGCCGTTGCTGTGTCGAAATGTTTTGATCATAGTCATACTCATTTCGTATGGTTGTATTTACCTCGCCACGCATATTCGCATTGAAGATGCTTTGCGTTAATGTGATTTTGTTTTTTTCATGTAGGTTATATTCAGCACCAAAATTCGCAAAACCACTCAAAGGGCGTCGACGGTTAAAGGCATTTGAACTATATGTGATATTGTTTTCATAATTATCTCTTGCTGTTTGGGTTTTTTCCCAGGTTTTAGAAGTTCTGGCATTCGCATTCAAAAACACATTCCAATTTCCCTTCTTATAATTCAAATTGACTCCGCCATTTAGACGGAATGGTTCTGCAATTCCTGCATTGATAAGTCCATTAAATCCCGCTTTTCGGTCTTTTTTCATAAGGATGTTGATAATGCCATTCATTCCCTGTGCTTCATATTTTGAAGATGGATTGGTAATTACTTCAATACTTTCGATACTGGCTGCGGGTATGGTGGCCAAAGCAGTGGCTGCATCATTGCCAAACATGGCCGATGGTTTGCCATCAACCAGTAAGGTGACATTTTCTTTTCCGCGTAAGCTGGGGTTTCCATCCATATCTACATTTACGGAAGGGATGTTTCGAAGCACATCCACCGCAGTACCTCCTGCTGTAGTAATGTTTTTATCTACATTAAATGTTTTTTTGTCAATGCCAATTTCAATGTCAGCTTTTTCACCTTTTACCGTAACATTTTTGAGGGCTTTACTATTTGGCACCAGCGCAACGTTTCCGAATGCAATCATCCCCTCCTGAATCGGGACGTTTTTTATGATTTTGGATTCAAAGCCCACACTCGAAACCATTAAGTGATAGGTGCCGTATGGGATGTTCTTTATTTCGAAAGTGCCATCTAACTTGGTGGTGCTGCCGAAGACAATACTGGTGTCAATGGTTTTTTTTAGCGAAACAGTTGCGAAGTCAATTATCTCTTTACTAGTTGCATTTTTTACAGTGCCGGTAAATGTTGCTTGTTGAGCCTGCAATTTTATTGAAAAACAGAGAAAAAATAGAATATAAAATGGTTTCATAGAAGTTACAAATGTACTTATATACCGTCATTTTTGAGAAGGTACAAGCGTAGCAGTATGTTAACGGGAATATAAAGTGCTGCTGCTCGTTCCATAAGTTGCAATATCTCTTTAATCGAATTCGTTATCAGAATGCTTAACCATGCAGGTGTAAGGTTTAATTCAAAGGGGCTATTTTCTTTTTATTTAACATTTTCTTGTATGGATTCCACTGTCATATTGTATCCTGTTTCTAAATAAAATAAAATATCTGCATCATGAAAAACAATCGCCAATGGCTACTCGTCTCCATTTTACTGCTTGGAGCTTTCTACCTTATCCTTTCATCTTGTAATGGAAGTCGAGCTCAAATCAACACGAATGCATTTACCTATGCTACGGTTCAAATCAATTTGGAGGCAGAGGGGATAACCTACAAAAATCTACGTTTGTATCCAATCGAGGCCACGGATGATTTTCTTAATCAGGCCGCGACGTACGGAAAATACCTATCCCTTGAGGACGCACTTGCTACTGAAAAAGTTGAAATTTCTGAAAAGAGCATCTCTGCTGGAAGAGGGGATGACGTGAATACATTATTTGTTGAAAACACTTCTACAGATACCATTTTTTTGTTGGCTGGTTCGGTGGTGAAAGGTGGTAAGCAAGATCGCACCTTAGCAAATGATGTGGTGTTGTTGCCCAAAAGCGGACAGGTAGACTTGGATGTATTTTGTGTTGAACAAGGTCGTTGGGATGAAAAGAGCGAGAATATTGTTGCGGATAAACCGATGGAAGAAAAGAAATTTAAAAAAACCATGGCACTTGTGAAGCCCTCTGTTCGCAAAATGGCCACTGTGGAAATGGAGCAAACCAAGGTGTGGGAGAAAGTGGCTGAGGCCAATGATAAAGCAAATAATATTACCGGAACCTCTGCCTACACAGCCTTTGACGAAAATGAGGGATATAAAAATATAGAAAAAGAGTATGCGGATTTTTTTAAATCCAAATTTCCGAACAATGAACGCATCCTAGGTGTAGTGGCCGTTAGCGGTAGTAAGGTAATTGGCTGTGAAATTTTTGCTACACGACAACTATTCCTTCAATCCTGGGTAAATTTGTTGCCTTCTTATATCAACGAAGCTGTAAATGACGGGGCCTCCGTAAGAATTAGTACAACTGAGGTCAAACGTTATGTAAACCAATTATTAGAAAATGAAGCCAGTCAAGCGAAATACCTTAAAAAGAATGGCAAATTATTTAGGTACAATAACCGTGTTATGCATCTTGTGGCTTATTAAATGAATTCATTGAATATAGAGTGGACTTTGATCAGAACCATTCTCTTGTTGGTCTAGAAATACAAGTATGAGACCGTGCTTTTATGAATACCGCTTGCTGATTGTTTACTTTGTGTTTTAGCTTAGGTATATTTCTTGCAAATAAAGGGGAAGCTCTTTATCAATAATTACAGGTAAACAATTTGTCCGAATGCCTAATCATGAATGCTTTTTATATAAGTATATCTTATCAATAATTCAAGCAATAGCAGACAGAATCCGATGAAGGCGTAAGCGAAAAATAGCTCCGCATATCGCTTGTAGCTATTGATTTCAATTTTGGTTTTTTCTAATTTGTCAATCTCCTGATACACTTTTTCTAAAGAAGTATTACTGGTTGCTCTAAAATATTTACCGCCTGTTTCTGTTGATATTTTTTGCATCAAAGCCTCATCAATTTGCACTGGCATTTGCTGCATCCTGGTATTTCCAAACTGATCCTGTACCGGGTAAGGAGCATTGCCGGTACTACCAACTCCGATTGTATAAACCCTTATTTTATATGCCTTTGCAATTTCAAGGGCCGTAATGGGGTCAATCAATCCGCTGTTATTTACCCCATCCGTCATTAAAATAATGATTTTGGTTTTAGCCTTACTATTTCGCAATCGCTCCACTGCGGTGGCCAAACCCATACCAATGGCAGTGCCGTCTTCCAGTAATCCGCTTCGAATGTTTTTTACCTGTTCTAATAAAACATTTTGATCGGTAGTTAATGGACATTGTGTAAAACTTTCACCTGAAAATATTACCAATCCAATTCGATCGGTAGGTCTATTTAAAATAAAATCACCGGCAACTTTTTTAGCAGCCTCCATTCGATTTGGGTTGAAGTCTTGCGCCAACATGCTTCCTGATATGTCAAGGCTCAATACAATATCCAAACCTTCATTGTTGATGGTTTCGTTGACCTTACTGTTTTGAGGACGTGCCAAAGCAACAATGAACAAAAGAAGGGCCAGTATCCTCAGCACTGGTAGCAATGCATGTAGTCTTGTTCGGAAACTAACTCCAGATTGATCTAAATAATGTTTCGTTGTAACGAATAGGGAACTATGTTTTTTTTTCTGTCTTACATACTGATAGTACACCAAAATTGGAAGCAGCAGTAAGAGCCAAAAGAATTCGGGATGCGCAAACGTAATATGTTGAAAGTCGAAGTACTTCATGGTGTTATTTCGGCAAACGCTCCTCTATTGGTTTTATTTTTTTGTACGATTCTAAGATGACAAAACGGGCTAATTCTGCACTGTCAATATGTTGCTCAGCGGTAGGTTTGCTTTTAGCAAACTTAACCATATCAGCAGTTTCAAACAGTTGTCGTAATTGCTGCCGAGAGGTCGATAATGCTTTTATTCGTTTTACCTGAGAAATGATTTCCGACGAAGTTTTTTCAAAACAATCCATACTGAATTGTTCTTCTAAATACAATCGAATGATATCCGTAAGTTCGGTATGATATTCCTTTTCCTGTCCTTGCTGCCACAGTTTCTTAAGCTCTAAAGCATCAAAGGCGCGCAAGGCTTTTTCATGTGGCAATAAGATCACCTCTGGTTCAACAGGTTTCTGTTTGTTTTTTTCTCTATTTTTTTTAATAATATAATATAGAAGGAAAAGAACGATGGCTACTAAGACGATTCCACCTACTATGTACATTATGATTTGTTGCAAGGGCATTTTGGCCTCTCGAATGCCGAATATAGGTTTAAACGGTTTGGCAGTGTCAACGGCAACCGTATTGACATATATGGACATGGAGTCTGAAAATAGTGTGAATGGTGTAGCGCCTTGCAGCGGCTTTACCTCAAAAGAAAATTTGGGGATTATCCATATACCAGAGTCATAATTGCTGACCATTATTTTTTTGGATAGTACGCGCAGATCCCTCCCTTCGCTGGTATCAATCTTTGCTTTTTCAATGATTTCAAAGTGATTAAACGTATCGGGTATTGATGGTAATTGTACTTGGAATTTTGTTGGGTCATATTCTGCACTGACTGTCAATTGCATTGCGTCGCCGATAATAATTTTAGAAGTGTCAACAATTGCTTTTACGCGCACACCTTGTGCATAACATTGGTTTACAATTGCAACACCAATCCATACTAAAAAAATATATTTCCAATTTTTATGCATGGTTTACCTTCGGCTTTTAAAAAATAGTTTTAATTTTTTTACATAGTCGTCATCTGTTCGGATTGACACCAAAGAGGCCGCGCTTTTGGCAAAGGACTAGCTGGTTTGTTTTTCAATACGTTCAAATTGCTTTTTGTATTGAAATTGAAATGTTTTTGAGGAGGTGTCGATCCAATGGCTTTCATGCGTTTCACTGTCTTCTAAATGTACCACGCCAATATCAGGAAGCACCTGGTCGCGTTGGTCATAAATATGCAATCCAACAAGGTCATGCCTTTTAGAGGCAATTTGAAGAGCTGATTTGTAATCTGAACTTACAAAGTCGGACATTAAAAAAGCAATGCTGCGCTTCTTCATGATATTATTGAGGAACTTCAATGCCTCAGCAATATTGGTTTGCGCATTTCGGTGTGGCTCCATGGTAATCAGTTCTCTGATAATAAATAAAATATGTGATTTTCCTTTTTTGGGTGCGATGTATTTTTCAATTTTATCACTAAAAAACAAAATACCTACTTTATCATTATTAGAAATGGCACTAAACGACAATACCGCAGATATTTCAGTAATCAAATCTCGTTTGCTTTGTTTGGTACTTCCAAATAGTGAACTGGCGCTAATATCTACAAGTAGCATTAGGGTTAGTTCGCGCTCTTCCTCAAATACTTTGATATAGGGTGAATGGAAGCGCGCCGTTACATTCCAGTCGATGGTTCGCACATCATCACCAAATGCATACTCTCTTACTTCGCTGAAACTCATACCCCTTCCCTTAAAGGCACTGTGGTACTCGCCACCAAAAATATGGTTGCTTAGGCCCTTGGTTTTTATTTCAATGGAGCGTACTCGCTTTAATATTTCAGTGGTGGTGAGCAACGGCAGGCAATATTTTTTAGTAAATTATTATGGGTGAAAAGTTAAAAAGATAATACCTGTCTAATTCCATTCAGGTTTATAGTTGATGTGCTTATGGAACTTCAACAGCGTTTAATATTTCATTTACGATCATTTCGCTGGTCATATTTTCTGCTTCAGCTTCATAGGTGACGCCTATTCTGTGTCGCATTACATCCATGCAAACAGCACGCACATCTTCAGGTATTACATATCCTCGGCGCTTAATAAATGCATAGGCCTTTGAGGCTAATGCTAAATTAATACTGGCCCGTGGCGAGGCACCATAGCTGATGAGTGGTTTGAGTTTGGCCAGCTTGTAGGTTTCAGGTTGTCTTGATGCAAATACTATATCAAGAATATATTTTTCAATTTTTTCGTCCATATAAACCTCTCGTACCAAGTCTCTTGCTTCAAGAATTTGTTCGTGGGAAATTACCGGATTGATTTTTGTTTGTAACTGCGGATTGATATTTTGACGAATGATCATTCGCTCTTCTTCTTTTTCAGGGTAGCCAATAACTACTTTAAGCATAAATCGATCTACTTGAGCTTCTGGTAATGCATACGTACCCTCTTGCTCTATTGGATTTTGGGTAGCGAGTACCAAAAAAGGTTCTTCCAGTTTAAAGGTTGTATCGCCCAATGTAATTTGTCTTTCCTGCATGGCTTCTAGCAAGGCACTTTGCACTTTTGCAGGAGCCCGATTGATTTCATCAGCCAATACAAAGTTTGCAAAAATAGGTCCCTTTCGAACTTGAAATTGATTTTGTTGCTGATTGTAGATCATAGTACCTACCACATCAGCAGGTAACAAATCGGGCGTGAACTGTATACGTGAGAATTTTCCGTTGATTGCCTGTGATAAGGATTTGATCGCAAGCGTTTTTGCTAAACCTGGCACCCCTTCCAATAGGATGTGACCTTGAGCCAGCAACCCAATCAGTAAACGTTCAATCATATATTTTTGACCGACTATTGATTTGCCTATTTCCAAATTTAGTAAATCAATGAAACTGCTTTTTTGATTGATGCGTTCGTTGAGCAACCGAATGTCAACAGAAGAATTTTCCATTTATGCGTTTATTTTTGTTGAGGCCAAATGTATAAACTCTACTATTTTTTTGGAGTTAAAGTTTTTTTAAAAGACTGCAAAACCGCTGCTCTACGCTCTAATGAGTATTACTGACCCCATTGAGAGGGGTTGGTTCTCCATTCTTTTAGTAATTGAATGTCTGCTTCCTGAATAATATTTTTTTCAAGGGCAAGTTCCACGAGCGCATCATAGTTGCTAAGACTGAGCATTCTGATATGTTTACTTTCAAAAAGGTTTTTAGCGACATCAAATCCATAGTTGAATACACTGCAAATTCCTATCACTTCGGCACCGGCCATTTGCAACGCTTCAATTGCCTGCATACTGCTCATTCCGGTACTAATTAAATCTTCTATAACCACTACTTTTTTTCCCTTTTCTAATTCGCCTTCGATCTGGTTTCCCATGCCATGTTCTTTTGGCTTAGAACGCACATATACAAAAGGTAGCGTTAAAAGATCAGCCACTAGGGCACCATGTGGGATACCGGCTGTGGCAACCCCTGCAATCACCTCAGCTTCTGGAAACTCGGTGAAAATAACATTGGTCATTTCACTTTTAATAAAATCTCTGATATGTGGATAGGACAGAATTTTCGATTGTCACAATAAATGGGACTTTTCCAACCGCTAGCCCAGGTAAACGGATTTTGAAGATTTAGTTTTACGGCGTTTATTTGTAAAAGTTTTTTCCGCTACGGCAAATTCTCTATTCATAATGGCACAAACCTACTTTAAGAATCACTAAAAAACAAATGTATATCTGATGATAAAAATACTGTTTAATGATAAAAGATATTGCTTACAGAGGATTATAAACAATGCCTTGACGATCAATCCCTGACAGATGCACATATCGTTTTTAATAGCAGCAAGGAAAAAATAACGCAATGTCTTGATTTACTAATGATATCCGAGGTAAACCATGTAATAGTAGAAGGGAATGAGGCTGATTTGCTGAATGGTTTCAGAAGCATGTTTAGGACAATCGTAGCAGCCGGAGGCGTAGTGACAAATGGCAAGAATCAATATTTGTTTATCTTCAGAAGGGGTAAATGGGACTTGCCCAAGGGTAAGAAGGAGGATGATGAAAGTATCGAAGTATGTGCCCTGCGAGAGGTTATGGAAGAAACAGGTATTGAAGATGCAGCCATATTAAAACCCTTGATAAATACCTACCATATTTACTTGGAAGGGGCGTTTATTTTTAAGGAAACCTATTGGTATTTGATGCAAAGCCATACTCCTAATTTGGAGCCACAACTGGAAGAGGGTATTACCAAGGCGGCTTGGATTCATGAAAAGAATATTTCGTTTCAGCTCAACAAAACCTATGAATCCGTGCGAGATTTAATTGGGTATACATTGGGGCAAACATAAAAAAAGACTCCCTCATACAAGGGAGTCAATTGAAAAAGTCACATAAATAACCTACTTGAGCGTAAAGATATATGTTCAACCACGTTTTTTAACTGGTAATGAGTAAATGGTAGTAGTAAATGAGTAACTGGTACTTTCCGATGAGTAAATGACCGAGCTCGTTTGATTGGCGCCATTTTCTTTTCCTTCGGTAATGAATAAAACATATAATATTAAAATTATCTCCCTAAATTTGCGCACCTTAACAATTAAAAGTAATGGGAAGAATTTTTGAAGTAAGAAAGTCAGCAATGTTTGCCCGTTGGGATAAAATGGCAAAAAACTTTACACGAATTGGTAAAGAAATAGCTATTGCGGTGAAGGCCGGAGGGGGAGACCCTACAACAAACGCCGCCTTACGCCGTTGTTTTGCAAATGCTAAGGCATGCAACATGCCAAAAGATCGGGTTGAAGCCGCCATTAAACGTGCAATGGGTAAAGACCTGGTGAATTATGAAGAATTGGTATACGAAGGATTTGCACCACATGGAGTAGCTGTGCTCGTTGAGACAGCCACCGATAACGGTACCCGAACCGTAGCTAACGTCCGAGCCATTTTTAATAAAGGTGGTGGCGTAATGGGCAATAGCGGCTCGGTGGCATTTATGTTTTCTCGCATGGGAGAATTTAAAATTAAAAATGAGAATATCGATATCGAGGAACTTGAATTAGAGGGAATTGACTACGGAATGGAGGAAATTGGCGAGGATGCCGATGGAAATATTGTTATCAGAACCAGTTTTAATGATTTTGGTAATATGAGTGACTTTTTAGAAAAGAAAGGCATTGTTACCATTCAAGCTGAACTAACCAGAATTCCTTCAACCACTGTTGAACTCAATGAAGATCAGGCAAAAGAGGTATTAGAACTTGTAGACAAAATTGAGCAGGACGAAGATGTACAAAAAGTGTACCATAACCTAAAATAAGTATCCTCACAGCTTGTCGATAAAGTGCATTGCCTGCAATAATCTTTTTTCTTGATTACCGTCTGCAATACAGAAAGGAATTTGGCTTCGTAACAACATCCTTTTATAACATTCAAAGAAATAGTCACGTAAATGCGCCTCAGGATGTTCGCGTAGTGGATCTGACACCCATGGGAAGTCAGGAGCCGTTAGGATATATCCGTGGTATTTTCGATGCTCAATTTCATGCACAATCCATGGGTCGCAACGCCGAAATTTATATTCACTCCATACTTGAATAACCTGTAAATCGGTATCGCAAAACAGAAATTTTTTAGCCTTTGCCAATTGCAGGTCTTCTGATTCGATTTGGCCTTTTGCAATCTGTTTCAAATCTTCATACACATAATGTCCCTTACATTTTTCCAAATACGCTCGTGCATATTCTTTTACCCAAGACGTTTCATAAGCAGCTGCTAATTGTGCAGATAGCGTTGACTTTCCGGTACTTTCGCCTCCGATTACAACTATTTTTCGAACGTTATTCATTCCATGTAAAATTAAGAAGTTTGTTAATGAAATTACAAAACATCTTTTCCATTTGTGGAAAAATGTACTTGCATACATCTCCAATGCAAATCACTAAAAAATATTAATCATGCAACAGAAATCATTATTGATGACCTTGTTCATCACCGGCCTAGCAAGCATTGTTACACTTTCATCCTTTTACAAACCTAAAACGGAAGATTTTTCACAGAATATAACAGACGATCAAATTGAATATAACGCACAGGGCAAGCAAAGCAAAAACGTGGGGCGTCACTCTTTCAGGATCGTTTGAAAACGACTATTATACAGCACAAAACAGAGTGGGTTATTTTTATGCCGAGGTACAAGCCGATAAGTATATAAATGAAGATGCCACCAGAAGGCCCTTAAATTTGTCACTGGTAATTGATAGAAGTGGTTCAATGGCAGGTGAAAAAATTAGGAATGCAAAGAAGGCTGCTAAGTATTTAATTGACCAAATGCAGGAAGACGATTATGTTTCCGTGGTTATTTACGATGGAACGGTTGACGTTTTGCAAGAAGCAATACATCCCTATAATAAGCAATCGATTAAAAATAAAATTGATGGAATTGCGGATCGAGGAGGTACTAACTTAATGGGAGGTGCCATGAAGGGATATAGTTTGGTTAAAAGAAATCATAGCGAGGAGTACATTAACAGAGTGTTGCTCTTAAGCGATGGCTTGGCCAATGAAGGGATTACCAATCCAACAGAAATTCAAAGGATTGTAAAAAGATTTAATAATCAAGATGGAATCACCATCTCCACTTTTGGTGTGGGTTCTGACTACAATGAAGATTTAATGATCGCCATGGCAGAAAATGGAATGGGGAATTATTATTTTATCAAAGAAGCTGAAAATATTGCAGGTATTTTCAGAAAGGAATTAAATGGACTGATGGAGGTGGTTGCTCAAAATGCAGAATTAAAAATTACGATCCCTGATTATGTAAATATAGATAAGGTATATGGTTACAGCTATGATCAAATGGGTAGAACCATTACCATTAAATTTCATGATCTTTTTTCAGAAGAAACCAAAGGAGTACTTGTTAAGTATTCAATCAGCAATCGAATCAATCAACCTCTTGCTTTTGAAACTTCTTTAAGCTATACCGACATTTATCAACGCCAAAGAGAACGAATTGCCTTACTGTGTAAATCAGAATACACCAATAATTTTAGCGTTTATAATAGGAGTTTTAGCGATTGGGTTTCTACTCAAGTAGCGATATATGTTTCAAATGATCGTCTCGAAACTGCTATGAAAGAGGTAGACAAAGGCAACTATTCTGAGGCAAAAAGAATTGTACAGGAAAATAAAGAATATATTTCTTCTAAACCGGCCCTGCTTCAAAAGTCTGTCGAGCTACAAAGAGCCGCAAGTACAAATAGTGGCTACGAGATGAATGTAGACGCAGCACCCAGTATGGATGAATCAGAAAGAAGGGTGATGCAAAAGGCTAGCAAAAGCGATAATTATCAAATCCGCAATAAGAAAAAGTAGTGATTTGGTTTTTTGACGGTGCAAAGAGTCATCAGTTGATTACTGATGGCTCTTTCTTATTATTTTATCGGACCAAAGTCACATCACCTTTAATAATATACTCTTTGCCACTGTATAAACAAGTGTATCGTACCACATAATAATATGTGCCTACCTCACAAGGAACGCCTTTGAAATTTCCTTCCCATCCTACTTTATCATTTTCCGAGCTGAATACTTCCTGTCCCCATCTATTGTAAACACTGAATTGCTGTAAAGAAATATCACGATTATTAATCAAACGGAATTCGTCATTCAGTAAGTCGCCATTGGGTGAAAACGCGTTCGGCACAAATAATGGGCATTCGCATTTATCAGAGTTTGTAACCAGCATCTCATCGGAATTTGTACATCCATCTAGAGTAATTTCAACACGATACAAACCGATATCTTTAACGGTAATAAAGGACTGTTTTGAATGGTCTTGCCATAAATAGGATGCACCAAATTGAAAGGCATCGAGTTTGAATGATTCGCCTTTACAAATCGTGGTGTCAGCTCCTAGGTTAACATTGGGGAGTGGAACCTGATCGAGATAAATACTGTCAAAAGTCGCACCTTTTATTGCTTACCGTAACGGAATAGGGTCCTTCTGATTTATATTGATGGATGCTTAGGTGGAATTGTTGCTCCAAAGGTAGCTAGCCTGGACAAAAGGCGTCTAGAAGCACAGTAGCACCATCGCAAAAGTTTGATCGGGTCCTAAATCAACAATGGGGTAGGGATTAACCGAAACTATAATTGAATCACTGTCTACACAATTGTTTACAGAAACGGTTACCCAATACAGTCCAGATTGAGTGGCAGTGATAGTCGGATTGATATTGCCATTTTGCCAAAGGTACGTGGCTCCGTTAGTACTAGCATCTAGTACTACCTGATCGCCTTCGCAGATATCCACATCGGGTCCTAAATTAACCACTGGAAGCGGTGCCACAATGATCTGTTGAAAAGTAGAATTTGAACAGTTGTTGGCATCCATCCCAATAACTGTATATACTGCACTGGTAGGAGGTACAAATGGCACTCCATTTACGATACCACCCGACCAACTTAGGGAGGGAGCACCAGAGGCGGTTAGCGTAACCGAATTGCCCGCACAAATGGTATCGTTGGGAGAGGCTACAATAGTAATGATAGGAAGTGGGTTAACCACTATTTGAATGGTACTGGTATTGGTACAATTATTTGCATCTGTACCTATAACGGTATAAGTAGCCGTTGTAGGAGGTGTGAATGCAACGTTATTGATTACGGGATTCGTCCATATATAAGTAAGAGCTCCTCCGCCATTAAGTGTACATGATGTTCCTTCGCAAATAGGACCTAAGGGTTGCGCAGATGCAGTTATTACAGGTAATGGATATACGGGTACCGTAACAGTAGCCGTATTGGTACAATTATATAAATCGGTTCCAGTAACGGTATAGGTTGCCGTGGCTGGTGGTACAAAAGAAACGCCGTTTAGAATACCGGCATTCCAAACGTATGTTGCTGCGCCACTTCCGTTTAGGGTCAAGCTACCGCCTATACAAACGGACGCAGGGGTTTGCATTGGCTACTACAGACGGTAATTGATGAATGGAAATGTTGGTTCCGTTATTGCTGCCAATAACTGCCGGATTGGTGCTTACTACACGTACTCTATATCCTGTACCATTCAAAGCACCCGGAGGAATAACACAAAGAATGCTACCGCTACCCACAGCAGCCACTGAACCAATAGGAGTAGGAGCAGCAAAATTTCCAAAAGGGTCTGATAACTCTGCAGTAAATATATTTCCGGCGTTAAAGGTGCCGGTGGCAACATAATTTACAATAGCATTTTCTCCGACGCAGTATGAAAGCACCGGTAGTGTACAATCAATTTGATTGGCAGGGGGCACCGGGTTGCAACCCACATAGCAATCCAATAAAGTGACTCTCGAACCGGCTGCGAGTCCATTATGTGTTAATACATATTGGGTGGCACCTGCAGGATTATCTACCGAAATAATAGTGCCAGAAGCACCACCAACAACCGTGCAAAGCAAGGAAGCGCCACCGCCTGTTAAAACATAGTCGTTTGGACAAAAATTTTGTAATTGTACGGTGCCGTTATTAGGAGTGAAATAGAATTCTTCGGTGGTATTGGTACCATTCACCAAAACGGTAAAATTGCAAACCGGCTGCGAAAAAGTAAGGGTAATGGAAGCGTTTGCTGCATTAATCCACCAGGCTGGACTGGATCCGTTAAACGTGTTGCCTCCACAGCCATAGGTAAAATTGGCTAGATTTGTAATATTGACTACTGCTGCATTTACGGTGATATTTGCTGCATTGGTATAGGGATACGACGCAGGAGGTATCCTGAAGGCAGCCATATAATTTCCTAAATCGCATTGAGCCAAAAGGCGCACGGAAAAAGTTGTGAAAAGTAGAAAGAGTAAATAATTTTTTTTCATATTTTATTATATCATCGTTTTAGAAAAAGGTCATAGGTGAATGCCTTTTGCATTTATTTGGTGCTTTAAATATAATTCTAATAATTAAATTATGTACTATTCTTTCAAGTATTTAACAATTGCAAATCGGTCATTTTGATACATATCCTTCTGAATTTCACAAGAATACTGTCTACTTTCAAAAAGTGCTTTTATCGATTGACCATGTAACGAATTGATTTCTAAAAAGAGACGTCCTCCTTTGTTTATATGTTTCTGAGAAAATTGTAGAATGGCTTTGTAAAATTGCAAGGGGTCATTAATGGTTACAAATAAAGCGAGAGCGGGTTCGTTTAAGAGCACCCGCTGATGCATGGTTTCTTTTTCTTCCGTTGAAATGTAAGGAGGATTGCTAATGATGACATCAAAAGTTTGTTCTAAGCTTAAATTTTTATTTAAAATATCGCCATAAATAAATTGAATCGCTGTTTGATGATATTGCGCATTCTCTGAGGCTACTTCCAATGCATGCTCGTTAATATCCAATGCATACATGGAAACATTGGGTACTTCCTTTTTTATTAAAATGGGTATGGCGCCACTCCCTGTTCCAATATCCAGGAGACGAAGCGGGGATTCTTCCTTTTTTTTGAGATAGGAAATTACTAGTTGAGTCAATTCTTCCGTTTCCGGCCTAGGAATCAGCACATGCTGGTTTACCTTCAGTTTTAGATTGGCAAACCATTCATAACCTAATACATATTGCAATGGTTTGTTATTTTGAAGAGATTCGATAATTTGTAATAGTTCTTCGTCCTCAATTTCAAGGTCTTTGTCGAGTAATAGTTCCAAATTTGATTTTCCACTCAAATGTTCCAAAATTCTTTTGCAAACAGCTATAAGTTCTTCCCGATCATATAAGGCACTACAGGCTTGCATTATAGTATTTCTGGCAGTGGATATTTTCATACATACAAAGAAAGAATAAAAATTGAATCAGGAGTACGTAAATTGGTTATGTAGATAAGATTTTATCTTTGTAAAAGATTTTTTGAGCAAAATAGAATCAAATTTGAAAGGCCTTTTGTAAAATGAGAATAGACATAATTGGTGCGTAAGATGAAACTTATTCACAATTTGAATATTGCTCCATTGCAATCAATTTTATTAATAAATTTGTTCGAAAATCACAATAAATAAAACTATAAAAAAAAACAACATGGCAAAGGAAAAAGAAGTGTCGCAAGACAACGAAAAATTAAAAGCGCTAAAACTTACAATGGAGAAAATTGATAAGGATTATGGCAAAGGTTCTATTATGAAATTGGGCGATAAAGAGACTGTTGAAATGGACAGTATTTCATCCGGATCGTTAGGGATCGATATCGCGTTAGGAATTGGCGGTTTCCCTCGCGGACGGGTTATTGAGATATATGGACCGGAATCGTCAGGTAAAACCACTATTGCTACACATGCTATTGCTGAAGCGCAAAAAAAAGGAGGAATTTGTGCCTTTATTGATGCTGAGCATGCATTTGATGCAAGTTACGCCAAAAAACTAGGGGTTGATATCGATAATTTATTGATTTCGCAACCAGATTATGGTGAACAGGCCCTTGAAATTGCAGATCGACTTATTTCATCCGGCGCTGTAGATTTAGTGGTGGTAGATTCAGTGGCTGCATTGGTGCCAAAAGCAGAGTTGGAAGGTGAAATGGGTGACAGCAAAATGGGATTGCAGGCAAGGCTAATGAGTCAAGCACTCAGGAAATTGACAGCCACCATTAACCGAACCGGTTGCTGTATTATTTTTATCAATCAGCTTCGCGATAAAATTGGTGTGATGTTTGGCGGTCCAGAAACAACTACCGGCGGTAATGCGCTGAAGTTTTATGCGTCCATACGTTTAGATATTAGAAGGATTAGTCAAATAAAGACGGAGATGTGGCCATTGGAAATCGAGCTCGTGTAAAAGTGGTGAAGAACAAAGTGTCGCCTCCATTTCGACAAGCTGAATTCGATATCATTTTGGAGAGAGGGAATCAGCAAAAGCCGGTGAATTGGTGGATTTAGGTTCAGATCATGGGATTATTCAAAAAAGTGGTTCTTGGTACAGTTATGAGAGTAATAAATTGGGTCAAGGGCGCGATGCAGTGAAGCAACTATTGCTTGATAATCCTGAAATGGCTCTCGAGATTGAGAAAAAAATTGTGGAGAAGATCAATGCTGAAAAATTGGCATAATTTCTATCCAGGTTTTTTCCAACCCTTTTGCTTGGCTAAACGTCTACTACTCAACTGATTGGTTTTTCCCTTTTTTGGTCGATTTTTTTTAGGAAATCTATAAAAAATCAGAAAAAATCGGTAATTTTAGTCGTTTTAATTAATACATGCTATGAATAAATTTTTTCTCGGTCTATTTGTTTCTGCACTTCTCGTATTGAACTTGAGCGCAAATGCCCAAGTTAATTGCGCTGGTTTCGATTCCACCTTGGTTTTCATTCATGATGGGCAAAATATCAAAGCCTATGATCCTGCCTTACCTTTGGGAGCTGGAAATCCCTCCGTTTTTATGCCTGCAGGTATTGCATTGGGTGGTTTGGCCGTAAGTTACAATTTGAATGGTGGTGCAGCCTCTCCAACATTTTATACTAATAATGGGGGCAATTACCGTTATTATGATGGCGCTGCATGGACCAATACCGGTCATACGGTACCTGTGGTGAACCCAGGTGGAGGTATTAACTTTATTTATAGTATTAATGGGGGTACCGGTGAAATATGGAAATATGATGGGCTCGGCAATTCTACCTATCTTGTAAGTACTGCCCCGAGTTCTGGTCCTTATGATTTAGCGGTTGATCAACAAGATAATTTTTACCACTTGAATGCCAGTACACAACCGGGCCGAATTGATAAGTTTAATCCTGCCGGTGTATTGATAGATAGTTTTGTGGTAAACGGAAACCCGATTCAAAATGCTGGTGGTGGGTTTGCAATGATTGGAGATTGGGTATTTGCAGTATTTAATACCAATCCAAGTTTCTACAGTGGACAAATTATTGCAGGCGTTGTGAACCTGGTACCGGTTGGTAATATGCCGGCCAGTGATTTGGCAACCTGCCCAAGCAAACCTGCGAAAAGTCTTGCTATTGCTGATTTTGCCATTAGCAACTACACAATCTGTGCAGGTTCTTGTGTAACATTTACTGATTTATCGATAAATAATCCAACAGCATGGACCTGGACCTTTCCTGGCGGAAATCCACCAACTTCAAATTTGCAAAATCCGGGGACAGTTTGTTTTAATACCCCAGGCGTGTATGATATTAAGTTGCATATAGTTTATCCAGGTGGTGTGGACTCAACCACACGCACGCTTACTGTTTTGCCAGTTCCTGTTGCCACCATTACTGGAGATACCATGCTTTGTGCTGGTGAGTCTACCGTACTAACTGCAGATCCTGCTGGACTTAGTTATGTGTGGAGCAATGGAGATTTGACACAAACTACCTCTATTACACCAGGAGCCAATACAACATATACTGTAATTGTAAATCAAGGTATTTGCGCTGATACGGCAGTAGCTACTGTTCAGGTATTTCCGGTACCTGTGGCTGGTATCTCCGGTGACGTTACCCTGTGTGAGGGTGAAAGTTCTGTATTAACAGCCACTCCGGCAGGTATTAGCTACCTATGGGACAATGGGGCTACTTCACAAAGCATTACAGTAACACCACCTGTAACCACTACATATACAGTGACGGTTACACAGGCAATTTGTTCTAGTACGGCCACTATTTCTGTACAAGTATTCCCTTTTGCAGTCGGCGCTATCAGTAATGATACATTAGTTTGTAATGGCGATCCGGTACAACTTTGGGTAAGTGGCGGAAATGGACAATATCAATGGTATCCTGCCCAATCGCTCAGTTGTGAATTTTGTCCAAATCCAATCGCTTCGGCATTGGGTACCACTCGATATTTTGCTGTGTTATTAGATCCCAACGGCTGTCAAGATACCCTTACAGTTAATGTTGAAAATCATCCTCCCTTCAATCTTATTTTACATAATAACGATACCACCATTTATCTTGGTGATAACGTACAATTGCGAGCATCAGGCGCTCCCTTTTATTACTGGACCCCAACGCAGTACCTTACTTATACTCAAAGTAATAGTCCACTTGCAACACCAATGGAATCTATTACATATACCGTAACGGGCGTGAGTTTACTACAAGGATGTCCACAAACAGATTCGGTTCGAATTAATGTATTGCAACAAGATATAGTACTTCCAAATGCCTTTTCGCCAAATGGTGACGGCAAAAACGATGTATTCAGAGTGACAGGTAGAAAGTTTATCACCGTTCAAGAATTTAAAATTTTTAATAGATGGGGTGATGAAATTTTTTCTACTTCAGATATTTCTAAAGGATGGGATGGTAACTATAAAGGGGTAGCCCAAGATCCAGGCGTTTATTTTTACCTGGTGAGAGTTTCCTATCCAAATGGCAAAACGCAATTTTTGAGAGGGGATGTAACCCTTATTAGATAAAAAAAAACGAATTTACGAAACTCGAGCACTCGCTATTTTTTCCAGCGTAGAAAACTCGTTGTTGATAAATTTGTAATAAGCCGTTATGCCGATCATTCCTGCATTGTCTGTGCAGTATTCGAATTTAGGAATGTAGGTATTCCATTTATATTTTGCTCCGAATTCACGTAAGGTTGTTCGTAGTTTGCTATTGGCACTTACCCCACCCGCAATGCAAACCTCTTGAATATTATGTTGTTTTGTGGCTAGAACCAACTTCTTCATTAATATCTTGATAATGGTATGCTGAATACTTGCGCATAAGTCATTGAGGTTATTTTTAATAAAATGTTCATCTAGTTTGCTTTGCGCTTGCAAAAAATAGAGGATGGAAGTTTTTAATCCTGAAAAACTAAAATTTAATTCTGAAATATTGGGCTCCGCAAACTTAAAGGCTAGGGATTTCCTAATTTAGCGAATTTGTCTACCAGTGGGCCACCTGGATAAGGAAGTCCTAGCATCTTGGCCGCTTTATCGAAGGCCTCACCGGCAGCATCATCAATCGTAGTGCCGATTATTTCTTGCGAGAGTGGACTTCTACAAATGACAATCTGCGTGTGGCCACCAGAAACCGTCAAGCACAAAAATGGGAATTGGGGTTTTGGATCCTCAATTAAATTTGCCAATACATGGGCTTCCATATGGTTTACAGCAATGGTAGGAATCTTGAGGGCTTGGGCCAAGCTTTTCGCAAAGCAACTTCCTACTAATAAGGATCCAATTAATCCGGGACTTTGGGTGTAGGCGACCGCATTTAGCTGCTTCTTTTGAATGCCTGCTAAAAGAAAGGCTTCTTCTACAACAGGTAAAATATTCTTGATATGTAGTCTGGATGCAGATTCAGGTATTACCCCACCATATTTCTCATGAATGGTTTGGGTACAAATTACATTAGAAAGTATTTTGCCATCAACTATAATACTGGCACTTGTTTCATCGCAGGAAGATTCTATAGCAAGTATTTTGATCGATTCCATAAAATGACTGCATTGGCAGGTGCTACCAACGCAAGATGCGCGTAAAAGTACGTGTTGGTTTAGGTTTCACCTCTGTATTTCTATTGTAAGAAAGTACATTTTCTTTTGGAGTATCATAGGTATTTAAGGTCAATATTAGATGCACCTTACCCAAATGATTTTCTTTATAGAATTTTTTGTAAAGAGCGTCAATCTCCCTTTCATCCACTTCAATTCGTAATCGTGATTTGTCAGAAACAAAATAGACTACCATACTGTCCCATTCCACATGCTCTACCACCCCTTTTAATGTTAAGGAACCATAATATTTTTTCGGGTCAAAATCAAATTTCTCGCAACAAAAGGCCTGTGGAGTAGCGGAGGAATAAGGGTCGATAATGAAGTCTTCGTCAATATAACGGTAGGTTTTGTAATCACACGTATAAAATGTAGAAGATGCTTTGTCGTAAACACCGCACTCACCCGGTAAATCAGGAAGTTTATAGGTGCTAAAAAAATTGGGATCTATTATTTCTATATCTGCCTTTTCATACCCCATGGTATAGGCTAATTGTGCGTTTGATTGCAACGCAACAACAAATACCAAACAAAAGAAAATAATCTTTTTCATAAAGAAAATCAATATTAGCTAACAAATATACTAAAAGTATCGTCATTGGTATAAGATTTTGGAAATTTTATCTATTATCCTCCTTTTATAAACAATTAGATTTAACTTTAACCCTTAAAAAAACGATTTAAAATTATGTTCAAACTCATTTCTTTCTCAACGCTATGCCTTCTGATTGCCATTTCATTTTCTTGCTGCAAAAAGAAAACTACCACTAACAATACAAGTAATAATGATATTGTTGTGGATATTGACAGGTCCGATACCACCTCTTTACCTGCCTCTATTCCGCCATTGGCTGTTTCATTAGATTTTTCAGCTACACCTATGCAAATTGATACGTTTGCCACAAAAGTGGATGAGTATATTGCTCCCTATGGATTTGGCAAGGATGATATCATAAAAGTAAATTTAATTAAATTGAATATGGTTTTGGAGAATGCTCCCGGTCAAACTTTCAATTTCGTAAAAGACAGTTTGATTAGCTTGAAAGTTTTTGTGGACAGTTTTGGAGGAAGTGCTCCTAAATTGGTGGCTCAAAAAGTAAATATTCCACAGGGTGTTTCAAGTATGGAATTTGATGTAATGGCAGACGATATTAAAGATTATTTCAGAGCAGACTATATGAAAATTTTAGTTGCATTTAGAACACAAGAAAATGAAGGTCTAGCTGCCAATGCGAAATTTAGAGTGAATTACACCTTTAGAGTTACAGCCAAAAAACCCTAATTCGTATTTCTATTTTTGCGAAAAGCATTCGAGTTTTCGAATGCTTTTTTGAATTTGCCAAAAACGATTTCCAGATTTTGTACCAAGAAATTTCTTCAATGGGCTATCCTATCGGCGGCGCAGCAAATTGTGCAAGTCTATCCTACCATTTTTTGAAAGGGATGGGAGCTACTTTTTGTGGATGAATAAACGAAAGTTGGTCAGGAGGCTGGCGTTAAGTGACTGGATTTTTAAGGTGTTGTTTTCAATGACACCTAACAAAATTTGTTTGCGTACAAAAAACATTTGCTATAATTTAATAGTAATGCCCCCTTGTGCCAAGGCCTCAGGAATGAAATATTTATTAAATAGGAGAAAACTTTTTCCCAATCCTAATTCTGCAAATACACCTACTTTCTTGATAGGGAAGTACTTTATACCCCAGGTGCATTCCAAACTTAGGGGAGGAGGGAAAATCATATACAATACTGAATCTTGTGGTATGTGCAAGTGTATAGGACCACATATGAATATAGCCATAGCCAATGCCAAGTCCTGCATAGGAATCCATATCTTCTCTTTTCCAAAAATGATAGTTTCATCTAAGAGTGAAGGATATTTCATACGCTTTGATTCCCTGTTCAAAAGCTCTGTACACTTGTTGAATGGTGTCATATCCGCCTTCTTCAAGCCAATTAATTTTAGATTGACTAAAGGAAGCGTTGATGCCTACTCCAAACTTCTTGCTAATCATAAATTCGGTTTTTGCCACAAAAGGCCCAAAACCGGATACTTCATAGTTCTCATGCGTGTTTTTGTATTTCAAATAAGTGCGCACAAAACTGGGGGCTCCATAGCCGAGCGAAAACATAAAATTATTTTTATTGACAGCATATTCTCTTTCTGTTTTGTGAGATTTTCTTTGAGAAAAGGCAGCATTTGCTATAAAAAGCATTAGAAATAGAACAACAACATTCTTTGCATTCATATAATGATATATAGTACGCAAATTAACTATTTTTATTGAAATTACTTCATTAAATGAGATGCTTCTGTTTCATTAAGAGATATAAAATGTACTTTTACGATTCTAATTGTATTTTTTGGATTAATTTGATCGTGTATGAAGTTTGAAGAGTACCACTTTGCAAAGGAGATAAAGGAAAGTTTGAAGGAAATGAATTTCAAACGTCCGACTGATATCCAGTACAAGGCAATTCCCTCTATCTTAAAGGGTGAAGATGTGATGGCCATTGCGCAAACGGGAACCGGCAAAACAGCGGCATTTGCCATTCCTATTTTACATAAATTACATTATGCCATCCAGAAAAACAGAGAAGAGAATCGAATACGATGTTTGGTAATGGTACCCACTCGTGAGCTGGCTTTGCAAATAACAGAGGTGTTTCTCTCTTTGGCGAAACATACCGAATTGGTGATACTTTCTACTTTTGGGGGTGTTTCGCAGGAGCCTCAAATTGAGGAATTATCGTTCGGTATTGATGTGTTGATTTCAACCCCGGGGCGTTTGTTTGATTTAGGGAGTCAAGGACATTTGGATATCAGCAAGGTGGAGATTTTGGTAATAGATGAGGCTGATCATATGTTGGCTTTGGGATTTTTGCAAGATATTCATGATGTAGTTAGACATCTTCCGCGCAAGCACCAAACCTTGTTTTTTTCAGCCACCATTGATGAACGAATTAAAGAGGTTGCGTATTCATTGGTTCATAATCCGATACGCATTCAAATATCGCCCAAAGATCCCGTTGCAAAAAATGTAGACCATGCTGTGGCCTTTATTGAAATGGATGATAAGCGCTTTTTTCTAGAGAGAATAATTCGTGAAAATGAGAGCAACAAAGTATTAGTATTTGTACGAACTAAAGTAAGAGCCGAACGTGTACAAAAAGCGATGGCACGAGTTGGTATTGAAACGCTAACCTTGCACGGAGACAAGGACCAAGAGGAGCGATTTGAGGCCTTGGAAGGATTTCGAAATGGAATTTGCAAGGTGTTGATCGCGACTGATTTGAGTGCCCGTGGCATTGATGTGGCAGGCGTTACAGTAGTTATTAATTACGACCTGCCAGATGTTGCCGAAAATTATGTGCATCGAGTTGGACGTACTGGAAGAGGAACGGAAAAAGGAGATGCTATTTCATTTTGTGCATCAGAAGAAAGAAAGATTCTTGACGAAATCGAAACGTTTTTAGACAAGGAAATCAAAGTGTTGGAAGTTAGTAAAGCTGCCTATACCTTAACCAAAATTTTAACCAATGAAGCCAAAAATGATTGGCAAAAATTAATTGATGACGCTGCCAAAGAGGATGCATTATGGCGGCAAAAGAACCCAAAGAAAAATAAAAAGAAATAATTTGTCAAATCTCATTGAGGCAATGAGCAGGCCTTGTCAAAAAAAACGTTGCTGTTGAAACTCAGGATAGACATAGGGTGTAGAGACCTCAGCTCGATTCGAATTTTTAGTTGCAAAGTTTGAAATAAGGTTACTAACTGTATGAAACAGAATTTCTTCAGATGGGTAAGGAGTCATCATTCGCTTAATTTCAGTTTCAGTTAGATTGTTATCCAACCATTTGCCTTCATCGCTTTTATGCACAATCAGCGGCATTCTTTTTTTTGTGTTGTGAATTTTTTCCAAGCAAGAATTTGCACTGGTAGTGATTAAGGCAAAAGAAGATTTTGTTTTTTTTGTTTCCGTATCCATCCAAGTATTAATGATGCCGGCAATGGAAAAAATTTCTACATTTCGAAGGGAAATAAAATAGGGATATTTTTTTTTCTGAACTTGTTGCCATTCAAAGTATCCTGTGGATGGAATAAGGCACCTTTGTTGCATGATGTTGTTTTTGAAACTAATTTTTTCAAAAATCGTTTCAGATCGGGCATTTAATAAGGTGGAGCGTAATCGGTTTGCTTCCATCAGGTTTGCTGCCCAAGACGGAATCAATCCCCATTCAGATAATTCGATCTTTCTTATACTTGCTTCGGTACACACAATGGGCCAATGTGGAAAGCTGAAACCGGCAGCATGAAAAATGGGTGTAAATAAATCTCTTTCTTCGAACGATGCTTCATAATATTCTGAAATTTCCTTTGCTTCTTTTTTTAGTGAATTATGGTAGCACATACAATATGATTATCAAAAAAATAAGGATCAATCAACAACCATTAAGAGCGGTACGCTAACTCAATGGAATTGGCCAGCAGGAAATCCAAATGGGTAATGGCTTGTACATCATGAGTAATCAATCGGATTGAAACCTTGCTGTAGATATTTTTTATTTCAGGATGGTGATTTAATTTTTCAGCTTCAATGCCAATTCGAACAATAAAAGCCAAGGCCAGCGAGAAATTTTTAAAATGGAAATCTTTCTCCAATGCCTGACCCGTGAGTGTCCAAGAAGGCAGCTCCTTGATTTTTTCTGTGATTTCGATTTCTGATAATTTGCGCATTTGAATGTTTCTAAATGGCTCTTTTATTGTCAAATCGTTCCAATTCGTTGGCCACCTCGGTGAGAAAACTTGCACCTAATGAGCCGTCTACAATACGATGATCGTAGCTTAACGACAAGTACATCATATGCCTAATAGCAATCACATCGCCATCTTCGGTTTCAAGAACCATCGGGCGTTTTTTGATAGCGCCCACAGCTAATATAGCTACCTGTGGTTGGTTGATAATAGGCGTTCCCATTAGGCTTCCAAACGTTCCGACATTTGTCAACGTGAAGGTGCCACCCTGGGTGTCGTCAGGTTTCAACTTATTATTTTTTGGCGTTAAAGGCAAGTTGGTTAACCTCTTTTGTAGGTCCAAATAAGTTTTTGGTATCGGCATTTCGAATTACCGGCACAATTAGATTGCCGCTTGGAAGTGCAGCTGCCATACCAATATTAATATCTTTTTTCAAAATAATAGTATTGCCGTCGAGACTGCAATTTATCATTGGGTATTTCTTAATTGCATTGACGATTGCCTCAATAAAAATTGGGGTGAAGGTGATTTTTTCACCATATTTTTTGTCAAAGGACGCCTTGATTTGATTTCTCCAGTTTACAATATTAGTGACATCTGCTTCGGTAAAACTTGTGACATGTGGAGAAGTGGCTTTGCTTTTCACCATATGCTCTGCAATAAGTTTTCGCATTCTGTCCATTTCGATAATTTCCACATTGCCGCCGGTGGCATATGTGGTGGTTGGCTGGCTTGTGCTTATGGTATTGTCTGCTGTCAACTGCGGTGTCGCAGTTACAGGTGCCGCAGGGGCTGCCATTGCATTTCCGCGCGTTGCCACAAATTGTAAAATATCTTTTTTTGTCACCCGACCTTCATTTCCTGTGCCCACAATAGTAGCCAGCTCACTCATGCTAATACCCTCCGAAGCCGCAATGTTCAGAACCAAGGGAGAGTAAAATGTATTGGAATTTGCTGCGGGTGACACTATCGGATTCTAAATAACTGTAGCAAGGGGTGCCACCGTTACAGTAGGTGTGGCAGCTTGAATAGGTTCTATCTTGGCGGCGGCTACATTTCCTCCCGCCTCTGTGTTGATTTTGGCAATAACTTTGCCTACCGGTACCACATCATTCACTTTATATAATAATTCAGAAATAATTCCTTCTGCTGTTGAGGGAACTTCACTATCAACTTTATCTGTTGCAATTTCTAAAAGGGTTTCATCCATTTTTATTGAATCCCCCACATTTTTATTCCATTTCAAAATAGTTGCTTCCATAATGCTTTCTCCCATTTTGGGCATTACTAAATCTACAATTGCCATATCATTTATTTTTTATTGCGTAAAAGTATTAAAATTCGATTGTATTTTGCACAAATGAAGAATATTTTATAATTTGAACCAAAGAAAGCAGCCTAATTTATGACATGGAAATGTTGGTTTACTGTCGGTTGTTTTTATTTTATGAGTTGATGACCTACGTTGCCTTAATGGGGAGAAGCGAGCTTCTAAATCCATTTTTGGCAACTCATGTCATTTTCATGACAATTTTCTAAGAAAAGGTGCCAAATAGTCAACGAAAAGCTGTAATTTTATGCCCAATATGCCTCCTTTTGAGGCGAACACACTTAATCGTTTTATGAAAAATTTTTACCGTTGTACAAAAGGGGCTTTTGTTCTCTTTATTTTATTTTTTTGGGCTGTCGAATTGAAGGCTCAAATGATTGTGGCTCCGAATATTCCTGTAAATCAAATGGTGGATCGATTGGTGGGACCCGGCGTAACGTATTCCAATCCAACATTAACCTGTCCCACAAATGCAAGTGGGAAATTTGACAACGCTATTTTGACCACAATTGCGATGGACAGTGGAATAGTACTGACCTGTGGTTCCGCTTTAAACACCAATCAACCTGCTTCCTTTTTTACCAGTCTCAGTCATAATACAACCGGAGGGGACGCTAATCTGCAGGCTGCTGCAACGGGTACCATACATGATTTATGCAAGTTGGAGTTTGATTTTGTTCCCATTGGCGATACGGTCAAATTTTATTATCGATTTGGTTCGGAGGAATACACAAATTATACCTGTTCAAATTTTAATGATATTTTTCATTTTTTATTAGCGGACCCGGATATGGCGCACCTACCAATGTTGCGTTGATACCCGGTACCAACTGCCCGGTTTCCATTAATACAGTAAATGGTTCCAACGCAAATCCATGTGGGGGCGTTTTTGCACCTTGTGCGCCTCCAAACAATGCCCTTTATATCAATAATACATTTGGTACGTCTATCGTGTATGATGGCCTAACGCAGAAAATTTTAGCACGAGCTGCAGTTACCCCTTGTTCGACTTACCATATGAAGTTTGCCATTGCTGATGTGTATGATAATGTTTTGGATTCTGGCGTGTTTTTAGAGGCAGGCAGTTTTGTTTCAGAGGCCGCCACTATCAGTTCTGTGGTTTCAACTAATAATCTTCCTGCAGCAAACCCATTTGCAATTGAGGGATGTAACGCGTCTACTATTACCGTATCACGGCCTAATCCAAAACCATATGCACAAACTGTAAATTTTTCATATGGAGGGACCGCCACTAATGGGGTTGATTTCCCTGTTTTGCCAGCCGCAGTGGTGATTCCGGCTTTTGGTGTAAGCGCTTCTTTTTCAGTAGCGCCATTTCAAGATTTTATTCCAGAAGGAATAGAGAACCTGAAGGTATATGTGTATGGCACCTTATGTGCTAATTATATCACTGACAGTGTTACCATCGATATTTTAGAATATCCGAACTACACCGTTTCAGATAATGACACTATCTGTCAGGGGCAAACAGCTATTTTAACAGCGACTCCGGTTCCTGCCAATCCTAATTTGACATTTAACTGGAATCCGGTTGGAATGGTAATTCCCGCAGTGGGGAATGTGGTAACTACTACACCAAATGTGACCACTACTTATACCGTAACTGCAACCTATCCCGGTTGCCCATTACGAGATTCTACCATCACCATTTTTGTAGAGCCCATACCATCAATTTCATTAACTGCCACTCCCATTCTATGTGCAGGTAATACCAATGCAAGCATAACAGCGACAGGAGTTGTACTTTATGGACCTGCTTCATTTTTATTACAACCGGGTATGATCACCCAATTGGGAAGCCCAACCACATTCACTAATTTAGGGGCAGGAATTTATACCGTTACCGTTTCAAGCGGAGCCGGATGTACAAATTCGGCAAGCATTTCTATTGTTGCCCCGCCCAGTATGACATGGCAAAGTGTTACCCCTACCAATATTCCATGTGGGGCTGCAAATATTGGACAGATTCAGGCAATTGCGCAAGGTGGCGTACCAACTATTAGCTATCAAATTTTACCCGGTGGAGTTGTAAATAATACCGGAAATTTTATTAATTTAGGAGTAGGGGTTTATACCATTATGGCAACAGATGCAAATGGATGTTCAGTAAGTACCGTCGTGTCTATACAGCAGCCGAATGGTCCTACTTTTACGAGTATTACATCAACCAATCCAAATTGTAGCAACCAAAATGGTGCCATCAATGTTGTTGGAAATGGCGTTGGTATTATCACCTACTTCTTAAATCCTGGAAATATTACCAACAACACAGGAGTATTTAGTCCACTTGCTGCGGGTACCTACACTATTCAAATTGTGGATGCCTCCCTATGCACAGCAACAACGGTTGTTAGCCTAGTGCAACCTCCTACTTTGTCTGTTACAGCAGCGGTGGGGAATAATATTCCTTGCTATGGAGGAAATACCAGTATCACAGTTACGGTAAGTGGAGGGACTCCCGCATTTCAGTATAGTATTAATGGAGGTCCTGCGCAAGCTTCAAATATTTTCAATTCTATTATTGCTGGTGTATATACCATTTCCGTAACAGATGCTAATGGATGCAGTGGAAGCAGCATCATTACCGTTTCACAGCCTGCCATTTTAGATTGGCAAAGTGTTACCGCTACTAATATCCCTTGTGGAGGAGGTAATGTAGGTGTTATTTCGGCAGTCGCACAAGGCGGTGTTCCCACAATAAGTTATCAAATATTTCCCGGCTTGATGGTTAACAATATCGGAACGTTTTCCAATCTTGCTGCCGGAAGTTATAATATCATTGCTACGGATGCGAATGGTTGTACTGCCATCACTTCTGTTACGATCGCACAACCGGCGGGGCCCACTTTTACCAATATTTCAGTAGTAGATCCGACATGCAATAATCAAAATGGCTCGATAATCGCTACTGCCACCGGCATAAATGGCCCTATTACCTATACGCTCAATCCAGGAAATATTTCGAATATTACCGGTACGTTCAGTCCTCTTTCTGCCGGTGTGTATACCATTCAAATTGTGGATGCTTCCTTATGCACCACTACTACGGTAGTGACATTAACACTACCACCGGCACTTACTGTTAACGCAAATTACAGTCCCATTCCATGTAATGGGGGGAACTCAGATATAACAGTAACCGTTAGTGGCGGGACTCCCACTTTTAATTATAGTATAAATGGTGGACCTTCTCAGCCTTCAAATATTTTCAATGGCGTTTTAGCCGGTGTCTATACGCTTTCAGTGACAGACGCCAATGGATGTGTTGGAAGTACTAGTATTACCTTGACGGAGCCAAGCTCTGTGCAAGTGCAAAAGTGTTACTTTGCTTAACCCCAGTTGTGTACCAGGCAATGATGGAAGTATTACAATAGTAGCTACCGGAGGCACACCTGCTTATCAGTATTCAATTGGTGGAGCGAATCAAGCATCCAATGTGTTTTTGAATGTGGCCGCCGGAAATTATACCATAACAGCGACAGACATCAATGGTTGTAGTGTAACGAGTGTGGTATCGATAGCCGCACCAAACTCACCGTTTATTACTTCTTTACTAGCTACTGATGTACTTTGTAATGGCGGTACTGATGGAACGATTACTGCTACGGCAAGTGGTGGTTTAGGTGCATTGAACTACAATTTACAACCTGGAAATCAAAACAATGCGAATGGTCAGTTTACGAATTTGGGTGCGGGTGTTTATACCATAACCGTAGGAGATGCGAATGGATGTACCGTAAGCAATACGATAGCAATTGTAGAACCAAGTTTGCTAAACTGGACGGTGAATATCATTACCAATGTAAATTGTAATGGTGGCAATGATGGCGATATTACAATCGGTGCCGCAGGTGGAACCGGTATCATTACGTACACCTTACAACCTAACAATATCACTAACAATACGGGTTTATTCCCGAACTTGATTGCAGGTGTTTATACGATGACCTCATCAGATATAAATGGCTGTACCTTGGTTACCACCTTGCAAGTTACACAAGGAGCTTTACTAAGCTGGTCAACGGCCGTTGCAACTAATGTGACATGTAATGGGGGAGCCGATGGAAGCATTACCACAAGTACTACAGGAGGGAACGCACCGATTAATTATAACTTGCAACCAGGGAATCAAAACAATGCCATAGGCACCTTTACAAATTTAACAGCTGGAGTTTATACGGTGTTGGCAACCGATGCAAACGGATGTAGTATTAGTACCACCCTTACCATCACAGAGCCACCAATTTTACAAATTACAAATGTGACTACCACAGCACCTAGTTGTGTACCAGGCAATGATGGAAGTATTACAATAGTAGCTACCGGAGGCACACCTGCTTATCAGTATTCAATTGGTGGAGCGAATCAAGCATCCAATGTGTTTTTGAATGTGGCCGCCGGAAATTATACCATAACAGCGACAGATATCAATGGTTGTAGTGCAACTAGTGTGGTATCGATAGCCGCACCAAACTCACCATTTATTACTTCTTTACTAGCTACTGATGTACTTTGCAATGGCGGTACTGATGGAACGATTACTGCTACGGCAAGTGGTGGTTTAGGTGCATTGAACTACAATTTACAACCTGGAAATCAAAACAATGCGAATGGTCAGTTTACGAATTTGGGTGCGGGTGTTTATACCATAACCGTAGGAGATGCGAATGGATGTACCGTAAGCAATACGATAGCCATAGTAGAACCAAGTTTGCTAAACTGGACGGTGAATATCATTACCAATGTAAATTGTAATGGTGGCAATGATGGCGATATTACAATCGGTGCCACAGGTGGAACCGGTATCATTACGTACACCTTACAACCTAACAATATCACTAACAATACGGGTTTATTCCCGAACTTGATTGCAGGTGTTTATACCATGACTGCAACAGATGTCAATGGCTGTACCTTGGTTACCACCTTACAAGTTACACAAGGAGCTTTACTAAGCTGGTCTACTGCCGTTGCAACCAATGTGACATGTAATGGAGGAGCCGATGGAAGCATTACCACAAGCACTACAGGAGGGAACGCACCGATTAATTATAACTTGCAACCAGGGAATCAAAACAATGCCATAGGTACCTTTACAAATTTAGCAGCCGGAGTTTATACAGTGTTGGCAACCGATGCAAACGGATGTAGTATTAGTACGACCCTTGCCATCACAGAGCCACCGATTTTACAAATTACAAATGTAAGTACCACAGCACCTAGTTGTGTACCAGGCAATGATGGAAGTATTACAATAGTAGCTACCGGAGGCACACCTGCTTATCAGTATTCGATTGGAGGAGCGAATCAAGCATCCAATGTGTTTTTGAATGTTGCCGCCGGAAATTATACCATAACAGCGACAGATATCAATGGTTGTAGTGTAACGAGTGTGGTATCGATAGCCGCACCAAACTCACCATTTATTACTTCTTTACTAGCTACTGATGTACTTTGTAATGGCGGTACTGATGGAACGATTACTGCTACGGCAAGTGGTGGTTTAGGTGCATTGAACTACAATTTACAACCTGGAAATCAAAACAATGCGAATGGTCAGTTTACGAATTTGGGTGCGGGTGTTTATACCATAACCGTAGGAGATGCGAATGGATGTACCGTAAGCAGTACGATAGCAATTGTAGAACCAAGTTTGCTAAACTGGACGGTAAATATCATTACCAATGTAAATTGTAATGGTGGCAATGATGGCGATATTACAATCGGTGCCGCAGGTGGAACCGGTATCATTTCGTACACCTTACAACCTAACAATATCACCAACAATACGGGTTTATTCCCGAACTTGATTGCAGGTGTTTATACCATGACTGCAACAGATATAAATGGCTGTACCTTGGTTACCACCTTACAAGTTACACAAGGCGCTTTACTAAGCTGGTCTACTGCCGTTGCAACTAATGTGACTTGTAATGGAGGAGCCGATGGAAGCATTACCACAAGCACTACAGGAGGGAACGCACCGATTAATTATAACTTACAACCAGGGAATCAAAACAATGCCATAGGCACCTTTACAAATTTAGCAGCCGGAGTTTATACGGTGTTGGCAACCGATGCAAACGGATGTAGTATTAGTACGACCCTTACCATCACAGAGCCACCAATTTTACAAATTACAAATGTGACTACCACGGCACCTAGTTGTGTACCGGGCAATGATGGAAGCGTTACAATAGTAGCTACCGGAGGCACACCTGCTTATCAGTATTCAATTGGTGGAGCGAATCAAGCATCCAATGTGTTTTTGAATGTGGCCGACGGAAATTATACCATAACAGCGACAGACATCAATGGTTGTAGTGTAACGAGTGTGGTATCGATAGCCGCACCAAACTCACCGGTTATTACTTCTTTATTAGCTACTGATGTACTTTGTAATGGCGGTACTGATGGAACGATTACTGCTACGGCGAGTGGTGGTTTAGGTGCATTGAACTACAATTTACAACCGGGAAATCAAAACAATGCGAATGGTCAGTTTACGAATTTGGGGGCGGGTGTTTATACCATAACCGTAGGAGATGCGAATGGATGTACCGTAAGCAGTACGATAGCCATTGTAGAACCAAGTTTGCTAAACTGGACGGTGAATATCATTACCAATGTAAATTGTAATGGTGGCAATGATGGCGATATTACAATCGGTGCCACAGGTGGAACCGGTATCATTACGTACACCTTACAACCTAACAATATCACTAACAATACGGGTTTATTCCCGAACTTGATTGCAGGTGTTTATACCATGACTGCAACAGATGTCAATGGCTGTACCTTGGTTACCACCTTGCAAGTTACTCAAGGAGCTTTACTAAGCTGGTCAACGGCCGTTGCAACCAATGTGACTTGTAATGGAGGAGCCGATGGAAGCATTACCACAAGTACTACAGGAGGGAACGCACCGATTACGTATAACTTACAACCAGGGAATCAAAACAATGTCATAGGCACCTTTACAAATTTAGCAGCCGGAGTTTATACGGTGTTGGCAACCGATGCAAACGGATGCAGTATTAGTACGACCCTTACCATCACGGAGCCACCAATTTTACAAATTACAAATGTGACTACCACAGCACCTAGTTGTGTACCGGGCAATGATGGAAGCGTTACAATAGTAGCTACCGGAGGCACACCTGCTTATCAGTATTCAATTGGTGGTGCGAATCAAGCATCCAATGTGTTTTTGAATGTGGCCGCCGGAAATTATACCATAACAGCGACAGACATCAATGGTTGTAGTGCAACGAGTGTGGTATCGATAGCCGCACCAAACTCACCAGTTATTACTTCTTTACTAGCTACTGATGTACTTTGTAATGGCGGTACTGATGGAACGATTACTGCTACGGCGAGTGGTGGTTTAGGTGCATTGAACTACAATTTACAACCGGGAAATCAAAACAATGCGAATGGTCAGTTTACGAATTTGGGGGCGGGTGTTTATACCATAACCGTAGGAGATGCGAATGGATGTACCGTAAGCAGTACGATAGCAATTGTAGAACCAAGTTTACTAAACTGGACGGTGAATATCATTACCAATGTAAATTGTAATGGTGGCAATGATGGCGATATTACAATCGGTGCCGCAGGTGGAACGGGTATCATTACGTACACCTTACAACCTAACAATATCACCAACAATACGGGTTTATTCCCGAACTTGATTGCAGGTGTTTATACCATGACTGCAACAGATATAAATGGCTGTACCTTGGTTACCACCTTGCAAGTTACACAAGGGGCTTTACTAAGCTGGTCTACTGCCGTTGCAACTAATGTGACATGTAATGGAGGAGCCGATGGAAGCATTACTACAAGTACTACAGGAGGGAACGCACCGATTAATTATAACTTACAACCAGGGAATCAAAACAATGCCATAGGCACCTTTACAAATTTAGCAGCCGGAGTTTATACAGTGTTGGCAACCGATGCAAACGGATGCAGTATTAGTACGACCCTTACCATCACGGAGCCACCAATTTTACAAATTACAAATGTGACTACCACAGCACCTAGTTGTGTACCGGGCAATGATGGAAGCGTTACAATAGTAGCTACCGGAGGCACACCTGCCTATCAGTATTCAATTGGTGGTGCGAATCAAGCATCCAATGTGTTTTTGAATGTGGCCGCCGGAAATTATACCATAACGGTAACAGACATCAATGGTTGTAGTGCAACCAGTATGGTATCGATAGCCGCACCAAATGCACCAACCATAACCAGTGCTTTAACAACGGATGCAGCGTGTAACCCAGCAAACACCGGTACTGTTACTATTACAGCAGTGGGAGGTACCGGAATTTATAATTATTCTGCTGATGGTATCAATTTTCAATTGAGCAATATTATTACAGGGTTAACTGCTGGAACCTATACCATAACTGTGGTGGATGCAATTGGGTGTACTACCACTAGTGCAATCCACATTGGAAATACACCTTCTCCAATTATTACCAGTATTTTGGTAACAGATGCCACGTGTGTTCCCGGATGCGATGGAACTGCTACCCTCTTTGCTGCCGGAGGAAATGCGATTTATACCTTTAGCGTTGACAATATCAATTTTCAGGCAAGTAATTTGTTCAATTCATTATGCACCAATGTTTATACGGCAACGGTTGTAGATGGAAATGGATGTACAAATACGAGTACCTTTAGTATTTCAACTGCGAATGCACCGGTTCTAACCATTAACAGTACCATTGATGTATTGTGTAATGGAGGTAATAACGGTGCTCTTTCAGTTACAGCAGTTGGAGCAGGTTTAATTACTTACTTATTACAGCCAATTGGCCTTTCAAATATAACAGGGCTCTTCAACAATCTCCCGGCATTCAATTACACGATTGTTGCTACCGATGCAAATGGATGTTCTTCTTCAACCATGGTCATGATTTCTGAACCTCCAGTACTTCAATTTACAAATTTAGTGAATAATGCACCTTTGTGCAGTGGTGGTAATAATGGAACCCTCGATGTAAGTACTACAGGTGGAACAGGTATTGTTACCTACACCATAAATCCCTTTGCTAATTTTGTACCACCTGCGACCTTTAATAATCTAATTGGAAATACCACTTACACTGTTACGGCTACCGACGCAAATGGGTGCAGCATTACTTCAAGTGTTTTCATTGGCCAACCGCAAGCTATTGTAATTACAAATGCGAGTTCAACAGATGCCACTTGTTTTGGCGGAACTGATGGTAGCATTTCCGTACAAGCTAGCGGAGGCACCGGTATTTTGAACTACAGTATTTTACCAAACGCGCAAAACAATGTGACCGGTATTTTTAACAATGTAAACGCAAATATTTATACGGTAACCGTTACGGATGCCAATAACTGCACGGCAACTACTATCGTGGCTGTGGCTGAACCAAGTCAAATTGTGTTGAATACACTTACTGCAGCAAATATTTCTTGCAACAATCTTAATAATGGAACTATTGATATTAATTGCTCTGGCGGAACGGGCATTTTAAGTTATAATTTACTACCGGTTAATATCACCAATCTTACAGGATCGTTCACCAATTTGCTTGGGGGTATTTATACCATCATTGTTACAGATGCTAATGGATGTACCTATAATACCACCACCAGCATTATCAACCCGACCCCATTAGTAATAGATTCTATAAATTCTTCAAATGTATTATGTAGTGGTGGTAACACAGGGCTATCACTCTTTATGCAAGTGGTGGAACCGGTATTTTGAATTACAATATTATGCCACAGAATATTAATAATGCAACTGGCGTATTTAATAACTTGCTTGCAAATACATATACAATTACAGTCACGGATGCAAATGCTTGTTCCATATCAACGGTTGTATTGATAACAGAGCCATTGCCACTTACGGCATCGGTTATTAGTTTGCAAAATGTTTTGTGTAGTGGAGGCAACTCGGGACAATTAGAAATTGGAGCCAATGGTGGTACATTGCCGTATACCTTTACCCTTCTTCCAGTTAATGTAAGCAATGCCACGGGTGTATTCCAGAATCTGTTTGCAGGCACCTATACGGTCAATGTGGTAGATTCAAATCAATGCACTACCACTATTCAACCCATTGAAATTTTAGAACCCGAACCCATTAAATATGATGTGATTACAAAACAGGATATTAAATGCTTTGGAGACTCAACGGGTACTATTTCGGTAGTGACAAGTGGCGGTACCGGAAATGTGGTGTTTGACTTGTTGCCTAATGTTGGCATGCAAGCGCCCTTAGGTAGTTTTTCACTATTGACGGCTGGGTCCTACACTATTGTTGCAACAGATGCTAACAATTGCACCTTAACCACAATTGTTACACTGAATCAAAATGCACCAATCCTTTTCACTGATATAACCATGGTGAGTCCCAAATGTTGGGGCGAGGCCAATGGAATCATAAATGTTTTGGCAGTTGGAGGGGTGGGGACGCTCACTTATTGGTTAAACAATCAGAATCCAAATAATAGTGGTTTCTTTGGGGCGCTAATCGGAGGAAATTATCTAGCTACTGTTACCGATTCTCTAGGGTGTAGCGTCGATACAGCAATCCTACTACAGCAACCCGACAGGTTGCAATTTGGTACCTTACAAATTGATCCGATTACTTGTGTAGGGTATAGCGATGGTAAGATAATTGCCGTAGCAACAGGAGGTAATGGAGGCTACACATATTTGTTGCGCCCCGGTCTGAATATGAATCAAACAGGAAACTTTATTAATTTACACGAGGGTATTTATACCTTAAGTATTCGAGATTCAGTAGGTTGCGAATTTGATACCATTATTTCTGTTTTACCACCAGCGAATCCACTTGATATCGTTATCAGTAAGAAAAATTTAGGTTGTTACGGAACCGGAAAGGAAGGTTGGGCACAGGCAAATATTGTGGGTGGTGAACCGCCATTCACGTATTTATGGACTACTACGCCACCTCAAACGGATGCCGTTGCTTCCAATTTATTTTATGGTTATTACACTGTTTATGTTGTAGATGGATTGGGATGCAAGGACAAGGATTCTGTATATATTGAACCTGGGCCTTGTTGCGACGAAGTGTTTATACCTAATGCATTTTCGCCAAATGGAGATGGAAATAATGATCTTTTCAGAGTAACTACCAGTGCCGGTATAGAACTGATTCAATTTGATATTTACGATCGTTGGGGGAAACGTGTATGGAGTACCAATGATTTTAGAAGCGGCTGGAATGGGATGGATGGAAACTTAGAATGCGATATGAACACATACTATTATGTGTTTAGATATACCTGCTTAACGGACGGGGAGAATTATATTAAAAAAGGAGATATCAACCTTATTAGATAATTGGCAAAAGTAGCGCGAATCCAATTATATTTGTATTCTTTACTAAATTGATATCAACATGCCCAACGTATCTCTGAGGGGAGACATGATGCCCTCATCTCCCATTAGGAAATTAGTTCCTTATGCTGAACAAGCAAAAAAAAGAGGTGTCAAGGTTTATCACTTAAACATTGGCCAACCGGATATTGTGACACCGAAACTGATAATGGATGCGGTAAGAAATTGTAATATTACTATTTTAGAGTACAGTCACAGTGCTGGTTTTGAAAGCTATCGCGAAAAATTGACTGCATACTATAAGCATCTTTCGATAGACGTTACCAAGAATCAGATAATAGTTACCACCGGAGGAAGTGAAGCCATTCAATTTGCTATGATGAGTTGCTTGGATCCACATGATGAAATAATCATTCCGGAACCCTTTTATGCCAATTATAATGGATTTGCCGTAGCTGCGCAAATAAAAATTGTTCCCATAACCTCAAGCATTGAAGATGGCTTTAAGTTGCCACCTATTGAAGATTTTGAAAGGAATATTACGCCACGGACCAAGGCAATTATGATTTGCAATCCAAATAATCCGACAGGATATCTTTATTCTGCGCAAGAGATGGAGGTATTGCGGGATATTTGCCTAAAGCATAATTTATTTTTATTTTCTGATGAGGCTTATAAAGAATTTTGCTATGATAATCAGCAGCATATTTCTGCGATGCATTTGAAAGGGTTGGAGAATCATGTCATTCTTATGGATACCATTTCAAAACGCTATAGTGCTTGCGGAGGTAGAATTGGGGCCTTTATTACAAAAAATGCTGAAGTGTATGATACAGCCATGAAATTTGCACAGGCCCGTTTGAGCCCGCCCACTTTTGCACAAATTGCGGGAGAGGCGGCCATTGATTTACCGGCTGATTATTTTGAAGAAGTAAAGGTTGAGTACGTAAAGCGTAGAGATTTGCTGGTGAAGCGATTAAATCAAATTCCGGGTGTTTTTTGCCCTAATCCGGGCGGAGCCTTTTATGCAATGGCCAAGTTGCCGGTTGAAAGTGCAGAAGATTTTTGCCAGTGGCTTTAGAATCCTTTTCGTATAAAAATCAAACAGTAATGATGGCCCCAGCTGCTGGCTTTTATGCCACTAAGGGGCTTGGCAAAAATGAAGTTCGTTTTGCCTACGTATTGAATTGCGAAGACATCAACAATGCAATGGATTGCTTGGAGGTCGCTTTAACGCAGTACAAAAAATAAGTCGGTAGCTACCTAATTTTTTATTTTAAAAAGCGCAGTTATTGCGACAAAATTATTATGAGTCAGGGAATCATTACATATATCATAATCGGCATTACGGTCATTACCTCTTTTTCAGCATTTTCGAATGTGGACCTTTTGAACCGCTTGATTTTTTATCCTGTTGATATTAAAGACCGAAACGAATTGTGGCGATTTGTGACCCATGGCTTTATCCATGCAGATGTTCAGCATTTAATTTTTAATATGCTAACCCTTTATTTTTTTGGAAGACAAATAGAAACGACCTTTGCGTTTTTATTTGGAAATCCATATGTGTACCCTGTGTGTTATGTAACGGCGCTTATTGCAGCAAGTGCGCCCAGTTATGCCAAACACCAGGAGGACCGCTACTATCGTTCGTTGGGAGCTAGTGGAGCCATTGCAGCGGGTTGGTTGGCTACCATCATTTTTGATCCATGGCAAACCTTGATGTTAAACTTTTTCATCCCGATTCCGGCCTTATTATTTGCCGTGGGATATATTGTGTATTCATCCTATATGAGTAAAAGGAGTATGGATAATATTGGGCATGACGCTCATCTATACGGTGCTGTGTACGGATTGCTTTTCCCTGTCGTTTTTAAACCTCAATTAATCTCATATTTCTTAGAACAGTTAAAACATCCTAGATTTTTTAATTAATTTTACCTTATGAAAATTTTTACTATTGGACTGGCAGTTGCTTTCTGTGTATGCTTCGCAGCATGTGACGGAAATAAGGTCAAGGATCATAAAGCAAAATTGCGCACCATCAACGCTTCCTATAATGCTGGCGACATTAACTTGTCGGTGGATTACGGGACCGTATATGCAAGCAATATTCAGTATTTAAATTTCAGTTTGTTTCGAGAGTTTTTGGAAGGAAGCCACAAAGTGCAAATTAAGAATGCTAATGGAACTGTATTAGTAGATACTTCATTGTTTATGACTGAAAATCGACATTATTCACTTTTTGTATACGATTCTATGAATGTGCTGCGATACAAAGTTATTGACGAAAATTTTGTTACTCCTACAGGATCTAGTTGCAAGGTGCGATTTTTACATCTTTCAAACAATGCACCGAATGTGGATGTTGAGTTGGACGCGCAAGGAGTACCCATGTTTCAGAATTTTAAAAATGGCTTGAATGGGGAGTATATTGAAATGGGTAGTGGTACCCGACAGTTCAGAGCTTTAACAAGCGGTGCAGGTGCGCTCCTGACCACACAGAATCCCTATTATTATAAGCCGGGTGCTTTTTACTCACTTTTTTTGCGGGGCAATGTTGGTGCTACCGGTTTAGATAGTCTCAGCTTTTTTGTAATTGAAAGTACGGTCGATTATCTCTAGGTTATCTGTAACGGTGAGTTCTAGGATACTATACTGTAAGCCCTACAATTTGGTAAAAAATAATTGAAAATTTAAATCGAATGCAAACTAACATGCAAAGGAGGCAATGATTTTATCATTCATTTTGGTTAGAAGCATTTTTCGCGCCATGGTAAGCATCCCTAAAAAGGATACCTTGTCGCTCACACCATGACCTACAATCACCGGTTTGTTGATGCCTAAAATTGGGACGCCGGCGTATAGGCGGTGATTAAATTTATCAAGAAATTCATCCTGGATATTGCGCTTCACTTTAATTACATCATAAAGAGATTCGGCAAATTTCAACATAATATTTCCGGTGAACCCATCTGTAATAATGACATCTGCTTTATTGTCCAGAGTATCTCTGCCTTCTATATTTCCAATAAAATGGATTTGCTTATTTTCCTTCATGAGGACATAGGCTGCTTGTGCAAGAATATTGCCTTTTCCTTCTTCTTCGCCAATATTCATGAGAGCTACGCTGGGTTTAGCTATTCCTAATATTTCCATCGCGTATATAGAACCCAATGTTGCAAATTGGTTCAAATTTTCCGGTTTACAATCGGCATTGATACCCACGTCCAGCATAATGCTATAGGTGCCATCAATTTGCGGAACCGGAGTAGGGATAGAGGGTCGTAGGACACCCTCAATAACCTTGATGATATGTGAAGCGCCGACCAGCATTACACCTGTATTGCCTGAACTCATAAACACATCAACGGCTCCCTTAGCCAACATGCCAAAACCCAACACCAAGCTTGAATGTGGCTTTTCCTTCATGGCTTTTATGGGATGTTCATTCATTCCGATGGTTTCCTCGGTATGGATGTAGGTAATACATGAATGCGTAGCATCTTCGCCCAATAGGGACTCAATAATTGGTTGATTACCAAGTAGAAATAGTTGGCAATCCGTATGTATTTGCAGAAATGACAAAACACCCAAACAAGCTTGCTCAGGTGCAAAATCGCCTCCCATCATATCAAGGGCTATCCGCATAATTTAGTTTTTTTGAGAAAAGGGTTTGAATGAATTATTCAGTTCCGTCTGTTGGTTCTGAAGCTGCTTCCTTAACAGCTTTTTCCATCACTACGCGGCCTTTGTAAAAAAGCTGGTTTTCTACCCAATGGGCGCGATGACGTAGGTGAATTTCACCGGTCGTTTTGTCGGTACTCAAGGTGTCAATAGTGGCCTTGTAATGTGTACGACGTTTTGCGCTTCTTTGTTGCGAGTGTCTTCTTTTTGGATTTGGCATATCGCTCGTTTTTTATTGTGTTAGTTGTTTATTTTATTTTTCAAATGATCCCAAATGGTTGGGCTGGCATCTGATTGTTGTTGGTTTAAAATGTCAAGAGCTTTTTGATTGCAAGTGCTCTTACCTTGCGGGTCATCCGGATGAATATGCTGCATGGGCACGCTCAAAATGATAAATTCATAAATCCAAGTAGATACATCTAAAATGCTCTCTGATCGACCGATATAGGCAATTTCAGCATCTTCTTCGGTTTTTTTGGCCACCAATTCATCCTCAATCACCTTCACTACCAATTCAAATTCATCCCACACTACCATTTCAAACTCATCTCCACATCGGTCGCAGGGTATCAAAATTTTTCCATTGATTGAAAAATGCAACAGAAAAATACCGTTTTTCTTGTCAAAGTCTAATTTTACGTCAATCTGGGCGTTTTTAAACTCTGGATTTTCAAATTTTTCAAAGAATCTGTCGTCAACAGAATAGTTAAAAACGTGGTTGCCGGGTTTAAGTCCTACAAAAGCTATTTCAAACTCCCGACTGTGTTTCATAACCACCTATTTTTTACAGGGGTGCAAATGTATTATTTTTTTTCCATAATTGGTGAATTTACCCCTAAAATTATGTTTCGGGGTATTAAATTATTCGTTTAGGGTACTTTTTGAGTAAGTTATAGGCCTAAAAGGCGGGTTAGCTCCTGTGTTTTTAAGACATTAATTTTGCTTAGATTCAATGCAAAACTGATGCTATTTTCGAAGCGTTTTTTGCCGTAAATACTTTTCCCATAGTCGCTAAAGTCTTTGCTCATGAGTAGCGGTACATATACTACCAAAATGTCACCAAAAACATTTAATTGAACTCCGGCATCATAAATCAGTTTTGCGCCGCTCGGATTCAATTTATCAGCCCTTGCAAACGTACTGGCATCCATAAATAATTGCACTTTTAATGGAAGTTTTATTGGAGCTTGTAATGGTATATCTGTTCGGAAATTGAGTGCCGCCAGCCAATTATTATTTTGCCCTATAGGATTCGCATATAAATTCGTACGAATTTTGAGTCCACCTTCCTCTGTTGAAATTTGTTGTGCAAGCACACCCTTTTGTTGATTTCGTGCTACAAAAGTCTCATCATAGGTGTAGTCGTTTACCTCGGTACCGGTTGCATTCAAATACTGTGGGGTTAGATTTTGGGAAATAACACTGGTTTTAAAGTCAAAAAATTTCCCTGCAAAACCTCGCACATAAAGCGACTTGTTTTTCATATGGTAGTCGATTCGTAGCTTGGTTGTAAGTCCGACCTTAGCAAAATATTGATTTCCCATTGCGTTTATCTCATAACTGAACGGATTTAAGGTTCTATTATTTTTATGTGAGAAGCGGACATTGAGGTAATACGCTGCATTGTTATTATTGACAACAGGCCTAAATAGACTATCGGTTGGATCTAGACGGTAGCTAAAGAATTGATTCTTTACCGATGTGTATCGTAGCAACAGGTTGTCGGCTTTTGGCGAACGCATGGTTTTTTGTGCAAAGTCTATGCTTATAGAAGGCGCTATTTTGATATGTCTTACAAATACTGGTTTGCTAATGTTTAAATCACTGGTTTGATGGTGAAATGTATTGCCTTGAATGGCTAAGGTAAGGCGTTTTATTTTTTTTGGGAAAAACGAATAGCCGATAATACCGGTGCCTACTACTTGTTTGGTACCCAAACTTATCATAGGTGCCAAGGCAAATTGGAAGGGATTGTTTGGGATTTTGATATTGTGAAATACCAGTCCTAACATGGTTTTGTCGTGAATATTATAACCTGCTGCAGGAAGTATATAAAGATCGCGGTATTTGCTAAGACCAAACGAAGTGCCTGCCCTTATTCTAAGTGCGCTCTTTTTGAACAAGCCTCTTTTATAATAGTAGTTGTTATGTATATTGAGTTCAGGTAAGTTCTTGGTATGATTGATTCGGATTTGAGAAAATTGCCTGGCTCCATTTTCAAAAGTTATATCTTTATCGTATGGATAAGAAATCCATTGCGTTTGCAACAAGCTATCACCCATAAAGGCACTAACGGACGTTGGTCCGGTATATTGGGTTCTGTTTTTGATTCGAACGCTTACCATTTCCTTGTCAGTGGAAACCTTTTTTATGGCAAAGTCGATTTTTTTAGTAGAGCGAATGCAGTCGTCAAAAAACCAACTGAGATTTTGTCCGCTTACCTTTTCAAATATAGCTTGTATGTCTTCGGGGTAGGGGTGTTTATAATGCCATTCATTGTAGTAGGCTTTCATGCATTGTTCAAAGAGAGCCGCTCCTAAATATTCATTTAGGTACGCAAACATTTTGGCGGCTTTGCCGTACACAATACCTCCATAATTTGTTTTGGTAAATTCTGTTGCTGCAACATTAATGGGTTGGTCGGTATTTTGTTTGGCCGCGAGATCATATAAAAAATGAGTGCCTAATTCAAAACCGCGTTCTTTTTTTGAGGTTTTATATTTTTCGTCTTTTATAGATTGTTCAATTTGTCCTTCGTAAAATGTATTGATTCCCTCATCCATCCAGGGGTGCGCCCTTTCATTGCTGCCCAGTAATCCATAAAACCAGTTATGCCCCACTTCATGCACAATTACGGTTTGCAAGATGGATTTGGATTCGACGTTCCCAATCACGGTAACATTGGGATATTCCATTCCTCCACCGGCCAAAAGATGTCCGGCTACTATTGACGCCTGTTGATACGGGTACTCGCCTACATGGGTTGAAAGATATTCAATAGTTTTTGCGGTGATACGGCTGCTGCTATCATAGATACTATGCTCTTTTGGTGAGAAGAAACTCCAGCAATCGGTTTTTTTGTTGTTGGGTAAGGTGGCGGTACTTTTTTCAACCAAAAATTGTTTACTGGCAAACCATGCAAAATCATGTACATTCTTCTGTTTGAAGGTAATGGTTTTATAATGTGTATCCGATTCTGGGTTTTCTTGCAATTGATTTAATAATTCAGGAACCTTATTCAGCATCCGCGACTCGATAAATTTTTTCTCCGATTCATTTTGTAAATCGCCGGTAGCAGCCACTACATAATTTGCCGGTAAGGTTATATTGACAGTAAAATTGCCAAATTCGCTGTAAAATTCTCCTTGGTCTAAGTAGGGCATAGGGTGCCATCCACGGTTGTCGTACACAGCGGGTTTTGGAAACCATTGAGAAATTTGGTATGCCTGATCTTTATGGCCTAATCTTGAAAATACCTCTGGAATCACCACTCGAAACGGCGTGCTAATTTCAATACTCTGTTTGGGTAAAAGAGGGTTCAACAATTCGAGAAGTACTACATCACTTTGATTATTGTATTCACTGATATTGACTTCTTCATTATTCACTTTGAATTGAATACTATCTACAAATCCTCTTTGTTCGCTTTTACTATAATAGAAACCTGTCTGCTTATTCTCAACCAATTGCTCGTTAAAGGCCGACCGGTCGTTCTTGTAGGCATTAGGCCAGAGATGAAAAAAAATAAATTTTAAGGTGTCACTAGAATGGTTAGTGTACTGGATTTTTTCAAATGCATGCAGAATATGACTTTGGTCGTTCAGGCGAACATCAATAGTATAATCAACATGTTGCTGAAAATACGGTTTTTGAGAAAAAACCTGAGTGGTCAGGAAAAATAAAAATAAAAAAAAGGGTTTGCGCATACTAAACTATTTGCCTCTGCCCTGCAAGATAACCAAAATTGTATAAATCATGATTTTGAAGTCAAGAACTAGTGAACAATTTTTGATATAAAGCAAATCATAGCGCATCCTTTCAATCATCTCATCAATATTTTCGGCATAACCATATTTTACCATACCCCATGAGGATAGGCCCGGTTTTACTTTGTGGAGATACTTATAATGAGGATAGGTTTGTGAAATAATATCAATATAATATTTTCGTTCTGGCCTTGGGCCTACGAGTGACATTTCCCCTTTTAAGATATTATAAAACTGAGGCAATTCATCGATACGCCATTTTCGCATAATTTTCCCCCATTTGGTGATTCGTGGATCGTTTTCGCTAGATAAAGCGGGCCCATTGTCTTCGGCATTAGGCAACATACTTCTAAATTTATAAATCAAAAACGATTTGCCATACAGCCCTATTCTGGTTTGTTTGTAAAAAACAGAACCTTGTGAAGATAGTTTTACTTTTATGGCAGAAAATAAATATAAAGGGCTTAATAAAATTAAGACGGAAATAGAAATAATAATATCTAAAGCGCGTTTAATTACTCGTTGCCAATCGGGCATGAGTTCAGGATAGATTTCGATAAGTACCGCACCAAACACATTGCTGGTTTTTACCGAACCGGAAATGATATCATATAAATCCGGAGTGATTTTGATAATGGCTTTTCGGTGCGATAATTGTGCTAAAATATATTGAAGCTTATTATGTTCTGAGGTGTCAATGGCAATAATAATTTCCTCAATATGATGCTCGTCAATGATTTTTTCGAGCTCATTGATACTACCCAATTTTGGCAAGTAGTCGCTCATGCCGTTATTGCCAGTATCATCTGCATATACAAAGCCTTTAAAGGTATATCCCAATTTAACCTGATTGCTGACAATGTCTTTATAAATAGCAATAGCTTGCTTATTGCCGCCGATTATGAGGGTGTTGTATCCAAACTTCCCGATATTGATTTGCTTTTTGATATAGTTTAATACAAAAAACCTACCAACGGAGGTGACAACGAATTGCATGCTTAAATAAACAAAGAAGGATTTGTAATAATATCCAAAATTTAAGGGCTCGTCATTTAAAAAAATAATAAAGTAAATGGCAATTGAGCCCAAAATAGTGATGATAAGAGTGCGGTATATTTCTATAATTCGTGACTTGCGATATGGGTTGAAATAGGCACCGGAAAACAGATGCATAATAAGCCAATACCCAGGAATCATAAGCAAGGTATTGAAAACATCTTTGGTACTGATTTCGCTAAAAAAGGCTTCAAAAGAAAGGGAAGCTACCGAGGTTTTTCGGTAATATAAAAATAGTATCCAGGCAAAGGCAGCTGTAAGAAAGTCTGCTATTGCATAAGCGATGATTCCTATTTTTACCTGCCGTAACATCAATTATAATAAATAATTTTAAAGTTGTCAATGAGCGTCTTCGAGGAAGCCATGTTAGTTGGTAGACTGCCTTTAATAATGATATTAAAACTGGCATTTTGATAGGTTGTTGTAAAGCCTTTCAAATTAATATAAATTTTTGACCAACTGTTTTTTGAATTAAGTCCAATAACATCTGATTTAATGTAGGCGCCTTGATAAAGAACTTCAATTCGAATTTGTAAAGGGATGTCGCTTTTGTAATTTAGTTCCATATAGCATTCCCTATTAGGCGGTACTACAAAATTTTGGGTGGTAATGCTTTCAAAGGTATTAATCGAATCATGTAATTCAACAATGGACGACCAATCGCCCTCAAAGCGATCAGCAGCATTATTGGTTTTTGATAAGGTGGTATCTGCGTCTTTTTTTATAAAGCTATTGCCTTGTTCAAATCCTTCAATGAAGTATTTAATTGAAGGAGTATCGGCAGTACGGTATGTAAAAAGTGGAGTGTGGTGAATGGTTTCGGTAGGTTTTGCATTAAAGGTAAACGTGTCAATCACAAAAATGGATACTTGGCTCTTGTTCCACTCAGTCCATTATCCCAAATGCCACCAATTACCTGCAGTTGGCCTCTATCTTTGGCAAGCACCGGTACTCTTGCTGGAAGTTCAAATGCGCCTAGCAACTCCCTTTCATAATACACCCACACATCTGTAATTTTGTGCGAAACCGTACCATGTGTAGCTGGCACCGTTGGTATCAGGCGGACACTGTCAATTTGAATATAAGTAGGGATGCTTTCCTTAGGATTGATGATATTGCAGGAAACAATAAAGCAAGTTAGCAAAAATAGGAATGCCTCTAACGATGTTTTCATAATAATTTTTTATAACGCAAAAGTCACTGGATTTATTGTATTACTCATTCAAAGAGTTTATTTTTTTTATTATCTTATTGCTTTGCTCCTTTGCCAGAAATTTATCTAGAATACTATTTGCCTGATTCTTAGTGCCATTTTCAGGGTGGAGGAAATGGCCAATTTTTTTATCAACGATGTCAATGCCTGCAACATTTGTTTCGTTGACTGTTATACCATTCGAAGTGCGCGTCGTTTTACAAATGGACATTTTTACTAAATCAATTGAAATAATTTCTGCGTTTTGATAGATCTGAATCGTTTTGGATGGCTCGGACGGTTTTTCAATTAGTTTTATGTTAGCAAAACACCCATCAGTAAAATCGAACTGAAGGGAAATAAAGTCAGTTTGCTCTGAAAATAGCTTTGCCGATTTTACAGTAATTTGCTTGATTTCGCTTTTTTGAATATAATGCAGGTTTAGCATGCATTCAAAGAGGGTGTTTTCAATGGTTTTAGACAAATGGCCCGTCTGATCTGATGGGTACTCTAATAGCATTTCAATGTAAAAAGGATTTTTTAATTCCTGTTGAAAAGACTCGTAAAATCGATAGTAATCAGATGAATTTAAGAGGATACAATTGAGGTTTCCCTCGATTGAAATGTGATACATTTCATTTAATTCAGAGTGCGAAAGTTGGCACTTTTCAATGATTACATTTTTGCCATTTTTTAAGGCTGTGGTAATTAGGATATATGAGGATGAACTAGCCTCTTCGAAGAACAGGTACTGACATGGCAAGGTCAGCTGCTCAAAATGGATGCTATTGTCAAGTGCCTCCTCAATACTACAAGCAATGGGAGTCAACACATCACGTTGATTGAGAGCATTTTTGTAAATTTCGTAGAAAGACTTTGTTCCGATCAATCCAACATCCATCATACTTGTCATTTCTATTTATTCGCTATTTTTTCTACAGAGAATTATTGGTAAAATACGTACGGTAACGCAATCTGTTACTTTACTTTAAACATCCAGTTATGTGTGTCCTCCACCCGGCCATATCTAATGTCTGCAATATGCTTTGCCACCCAATTGGAAATTTCCCATTCTTCAACAGGAGGAAGTTCCATGGTTTGGCCGTCATAATACAATTCTGCGATAGGCGCAATTACAGCGGCGGTTCCGGTTCCAAAGGCTTCTTTTAATTCCCCCTTGTAATAATATTCTCTAATTTCGTCAATGGTGATTGGGCGTTCCTCTACAGTAATACCTTTTTCCTTTAATAATTTAATGACACTATCTCTGGTTACACCGGCGAGGATGGTACCTCCACTAAGGTCTGGAGTAACTACTTTTTTGTCTAATACAAAAAATACATTCATAGTTCCAATCTCATGAATGTATTTATGCTCGATGCCATCGGTCCAAAGGTTTTGGTCATAACCAAGTGCCTTTACCTCAAGCATGGGTAGCATACAAGCTGCATAATTGCCTGCAGCCTTTGTAAAACCAATACCGCCTGGGAAGGCACGTACATATTTATCTTGTACATAAATCTTGGTTGGTTTATTATAATACAATCCTGCAGGGGAGGTGATGATCATAAATCTGAATTTTTCTGCTGGCTTCACCCCTATGAATTCATCTATTGCAAACATAAAAGGTCTGATATAGAGTGAGCACCCCTCTTGGCTGGGCACCCAATTGCTGTCTAGGGCAATCAATTCCTTCATTCCTTCAACAAAAATTTCTTCAGGAACATGTGGCATAGCCAGTCGTTCTGCTGAAATATTAAAACGTTTGCAATTGTCTTTTGGTCTAAAAATGGCAATTTCATTGTTGATATTTCGATACGCCTTTACACCTTCAAAAATTGCTTGACCGTAATGGATAAAGGTAGTAGCAGGGCTCAAACTGATATTGCCATAAGGCACGATCTGCGGTGTTTGCCACTTCCCATCAATAAAATCAGCCACCAACATATGGTCTGAATAGCTTTTCCCAAATTGAATATTGGATGCATCCACTTCATTAGATCTGCTGGCCTCAACTTTTGATGTGTGTATGTTCATATTTGTTAATTTAGCGTAACTTAATTACTTTGCAAAAAAACAAAATAAAATCCACATTTGCTACATGAATTCTTCTGAATTATTACCCATATATAATGAAATTCTTTATTCTATATCGTCTAAAAGTAGTGCTGTTGTAAAGAGAATCGGTAATTTTGAGCGCAGGGTCCTTGCAGTGGTGCCCGTGAGTGATTGGGATCCGCAGAATGAATTGTTATTGAAAAAATTTTAGCATCCTGTAATCTAAATCCTAATGATTACGTAATATTGGTGATTCCTAATGAGGCAAATGTTTTTGAGCTCATTAATCAGCAGGTACCCGATTGCTTGTTTCTATTTGATATCCAAATGGAATCTGATTTTTTCAAATCAGGAAAACCGCTGTACAAGCCATTTACATTCAATGGAATTAAAATGGTGCTTGCGGATTCATTACAAGAGCTTTCTGCCAATAAAGAAAAACGATTATTACTTTGGAATGAGGCTATTAAACCGATCTTTAAAATATAATTTATGGAACTCGTTTTTTGTACCAACAATCAACATAAGATTCAAGAAGTATCTGCAATAATGGGCCCTCATTTTCATTTTTTAAAATTGAAGGATGTTCACTTTTTTGACGATATTCCGGAGCCCTTTGACACGCTGGAAGCCAATGCAGCGATTAAGGCAAATACGGTTTATTTTTTTTGCAATAAGAATTGTTTTGCTGAGGATACAGGACTCTTTATAGAGGAAATAAATGGAGAACCAGGAGTGTTTTCAGCAAGGTATGCAGGAGAACCTGTTGATTCAATGAAAAATATCGAAAAGGTGCTTCGCAAAATGGATGGTATTGCAAATAGAAGGGCCTTTTTCAAAACCGTCATAACACTGGTTATGCCACAAGGGGAATGGCAGTTTGAAGGGGTGTGTCATGGGCAAATCAGTACCGAAATATCTGGATTGGATGGCTTTGGATATGATCCAATTTTTATTCCGGATGGTTATGATATAACATTCGCAAACATGTTGCCGGAAATTAAAAATGGAATCAGTCATCGCAAAAAGGCATTTGATGCCTTTGCAGATTTTTTGTTGAAATGTAAACTGTAATTTTTTTTATGAGGATAAAAATTCCATTCAATACTCCGGTACTTTTTAAGACACAGATTCCTGTAAGAGTTTGTGATATTAACTATGGTGGTCATTTGGGCAATGATCGGATTTTATCAATTGCGCAAGACGCCCGAATTCTATTTTTGAAACAATGGAACTACACTGAATTGAATGCTGCAGGTGCTGGATTAATAATGGCTGACAGCGCAATTCAATATAAAGCAGAATCTTTCTTGGGTGATATTATTGAAGTTTCTATTTCAGTAGATACTATTTCCTCGATTTCATTTGACCTTTTTTACAAATTGAGTACAGATAGAGATGGAAAGAAAATTGATATAGCTTTTGTAAAAACAGGCATGATAGCTTTTAACTATGAGAAGCGTTGCATTATGAACATTCCCGAGGAATTGAAGAGGCACTTTTCCTTGAGGGATTCATTAGCCGATATGTAGCATATCGAATGAAGGGATGTGCATTTTATGAATGGAGAATCAACTCCCTTCAAGCAGAATTTAATGTTAATATCAAGAAATACAGTACCATATATTTTTCCAATGTATTTTATTAGATTGGCCTATTCAAACAAATGAGAGTGTACATTTTTATTAGATCAGTTTGGAGGTTAAAGACATTTTATACACATTAATAAATTATAAATGTATAAAATACTGTAAAATAATATTTTAATATAAATTACATTTTTGTGACACTAATAAGAGAGACCTCTAATATTAAATTGAGTCAAAATTATTATATTTGAACGTTAAACTTTTTCTATGAAAAAAATTTATTATATAATAGCACTTTGTTTGGGTTTTCTGTTATCAAACGAGCAGGTTTTTGCAACTCATGCGGCGGGTGGCGAATTGATTTATGAACTGGTTCCCGGTCAAACCAATCAGTATCGATTTACCTTTAAGTTTTATCGAGATTGTTCAGGAACCGCTGAGCCTGCAACATTTCAAATGTGCTATAATAACTCATGCGGTGTCAATAACCAATCAATCACTCTTACAAAAATGGTAGGGAATCTTCCCAATGGTCAACCCAATGGTGGAGTGGTATTTGTAGGATGCAATCCCGTTCCAACTATATGTAACGGAGGTGTTTTGCCCGGTTATCGTGAATGGTGGTACCAAGGTGTTGTTACCCTACCTACCACTTGTAATTTTTGGAAGTTTTGGGTAACATTATGTTGTCGAAATACCGGAATCAATAACCTGGTGAATTCAGGAGCTCAAAATATTTTTGTAGAGGCGACCTTTAATAATACCGGACAGCTTAATAACAACACGTCCCCAAGTATTGTGGCTTCACCTATTGCGTACTACTGTATCAATACTCCGTCTTATGCGTACTATAATGCTTTTGATGCAAATGGTGATTCATTGGTGTATGAGTCTGTAAACGTTCAAACGAATCCTGCAGGCTGCGCCACAAATGCGCCTACCAATATTTTTCAAGCGCCTTATACTGCCCTCGATCCCTTTCCAACCGGATTTTTTATTAACCCAGCCACTGGTCTTATTGCATTTACTACTACAGCCTTGGGGCGATGGTCGTTTACCGTGCGTGTAAAAGAATATAGAAATGGTACCTTAATTGGTAGCATTATGAGAGATATTCAATTTGTGGTTTCGAATTGTAATCTACCCAATCCATTATATGTTACTGCCAATTTTATTCCACTGGTATGTGGTGGAGCTACTACAACGGTTCAGGCATTTGGATTTGGAGGGATCTTACCGTATCAGTATCGTTTGAACGCAGGTGCTTATCAAGTTAGCAATCAATTTCCCGCCTTGGGTGTGGGAACTTATACCATTACCATTCGCGATGCGCAGCTTTGTACGCATTCAACCATTGTAAACATCGTTGCACCTCCAGCAATTCAAGTTGCAGCAGCAGCATCGCCCATTACCTGCAATGGAGGAACAACCACCATTTTTGCAATTGCAAATAACGGGATATTGCCCTATGAATTTAAACATCAGTTTGTGCCCTACCAGTTATCAAATCAGTTTGTGGTCGGTGCGGGGCCATATGTTATTACGGCCAAGGATGCCAATGGATGCACCGGAAATACACTTATTATTATTAATCAGCCGCCCCCAATTACCATCAATGTTGCCACTACTGTTCTTCCTTGCTCGGGATTAGCCAATATTCTGGTCACGGCAGGAGGTAATTTCCCTCCGTTTGAATATAAGCTGAATTTGGGAGCCTATCAGCCAAGCGGAAATTTTAATGGCCTGTCGCCCGGAGCCTATACCATAACCGTAAAGGATGCCAACAATTGCACAAATAGCAGCATTGTTAACCTTAATCAAGCTCCTGGGATGTCAGTTGCTATCAGTAATATTACCAATATTGTATGCAATCCTTTTTGCAATGGCTCAGCCCAAGCTACTGCCACAGGTGGAGCTCCTGCCATTACATATGCAATAACTGCACCCGGTATTATCAATGCCAACACCGGTGCTATGAATAGCCTGTGTGCCGGTACATATACCGTCACGGCCACAGATGCCTTACTATGTACAGCTACCACTTCATTTACGATTACACAACCGCCGGCCTTTTCGGTTAATATTTCGAATCTTACCAATGTAACGTGCAATGCTTTGTGCAATGGTAGTGCAACCGCAACTGGTGTGGGTGGTACACCCGGATATACCTATGCTATTAATGCACCTGGCGTTATCAATGCAAATACAGGCGCTATTTCCGCCTTATGTGCAGGCAATTATACCGTTACAACAACCGATGCAAGTGGATGTACAGCCACCACGAGTTTTACAGTTACCCAACCGCCGGTGCTCGGACTCACCGTATCTAATATCGTAAACGTCGCTTGTAATCCACTCTGTACGGGAACGGCACAAGCGACCGCATCAGGAGGTGCACCTGGATATTCGTTTGCTATTACAGCGCCCGGTGTCATTAATATTACCGGCGCTATTTCGGGACTTTGCGCAGGATCCTATACCGTAACTGCGACAGATGCCAATGGATGCACCAAAACCACCCAATTTAATGTGACCCAACCACCGATATTGAATTTGGCCATAAGCAATATTACCAATGTCGTTTGTAACCCACAATGCACAGGTACTGCCAAAGCTACTGCTTCAGGTGGTGTTGCGAATTATTCGTATGCGATTACCGCGCCTGGAGTTATTAATGCCGCCGGCGCTATATCTTCTCTTTGTGCAGGCACATACACAGTAACCGTCACCGACGCTAATGGGTGTACAAAAACCAGTTCATTTTCAATTTCACAACCGCCATTGTTGACGGTTGCAGTGAACAACATCACCAACGTTACCTGTTTGGCACCATGTGTTGGCACAGCACAGGCAATTTCTGGTGGAGGCGTTCCCGGGTATTTTTATTCCATAACAGCACCGGGTGTAATTAATATTACTGGGGCTATTTCGGGGTTATGCGCAGGTACCTATACAGTAACAGCTACCGATGCAAACCTTTGTACAGCTACAACCAGCTTTACGGTAACAGCACCTCCGGTCTTAAATCTCAATATTTCCAATATCACCAATGTCACCTGTACTGGACTTTGCAATGGTGCAGCACAGTCTACAGGATCCGGTGGAACCCCTGCTTATACGTATGCCATTACTGCACCGGGTATTATCAATGCCAACACAGGGGCAATTAGTGGTTTATGTCCAGGCAGCTACACTGTCACTGCAACAGATGCCGTAGGTTGCACAGCTACCTCAACCTTTTCTATCACACAACCAACAGTATTAAGTGTAACCGTATCTAATATCACCAACGTAACTTGTAATCCACTTTGCAATGGCACGGCCCAAGCTACTGGAGCCGGTGGTACAGCAGCGTATACGTATGCAATCAACGCCCCTGGTATTATCAATGCCAACACGGGTGCGATTAGCGGTCTATGTGCGGGTACGTATACTGTAACAGTAACGGATGCAAACCTATGTACAGCGACAACGAGCTTTACGATTACGCAACCACCTGTACTAAGCCTTGGGATAACAAATATCACCAATGTGACTTGTAACCCTCTTTGCAATGGTAATGCCCAAGCAACAGGAGTCAATTGGAACCCCTGCATATACATATGCCATTAGCGCCCCCGGTATTATCAATGCCAACACAGGTGCAATTAGTGGTCTATGTGCGGGAACGTATACTGTAACGGTAACGGATGCAAATTTGTGTACGGCCACCACAACCTTTACCATAACACAACCGGCAGTACTCTCCGTAGCGGTATCCAATATCACGAATGTAACCTGTAATGGGCTTTGTAACGGTACGGCACAAGCTACAGGAGCCGGTGGAACGGTAGCCTATACGTATGCTATTACGGCACCTGGTGTAATCGATGTCAATACTGGAGCCATTACAGCACTTTGTGCCGGCACCTACACGGTAACGGTAACCGATGCTAATTTATGTACCGCTACTACCTCCTTTACCATAACCCAACCTTTAGTACTTAGTGTAAGTACCTCCAATATTACGAATGTTACTTGTAACGGACTTTGCAATGGTACAGCACAAGCAACAGGAGCCGGAGGAACGCCAGCTTATACGTATGCGATTACCGCACCCGGTATAATCAATGCAAACACCGGAGCAATCACGGGTCTATGTGCAGGTACCTATACGGTAACGGTAACAGATGCAAATCTTTGTACGGGTACCACTACCTTTAATGTAAGTGAACCAACAGTATTAAGTGTAACCATATCTAATATCACCAATGTAACTTGTAATCCACTTTGCAATGGCACGGCCCAAGCAAACGGTTCCGGTGGTACGGCAGCGTATACGTATGCAATCAACGCCCCTGGTATTATCAATGCCAACACGGGTGCGATTAGCGGTCTATGTGCGGGTACCTACACCGTAACGGTTACAGATGCAAACCTATGTACAGCTACCACAAGCTTTACGATTACCCAACCACTTGTACTAAGCCTTGCGGTAACGAATATTACCAATGTGACTTGTAATCCACTTTGCAATGGTACTGCCCAAGCAACCGGAGCCGGTGGAACACCTGTTTATACCTATGCCATTAGCGCCCCCGGTATTATCAATGCCAACACGGGAGCAATAAGTGGTCTATGTGCGGGAACGTATACTGTAACGGTGACGGATGCAAATTTGTGTACGGCCACTACAACCTTTACCATAACACAACCGGCAGTGCTATCCGTAGCGGTATCCAATATCACGAATGTAACTTGTAATGGACTTTGTAACGGTAGTGCACAAGCTACAGGAGCCGGTGGAACGGTAGCCTATACGTATGCTATTACGGCACCTGGTGTAATCGATGTGAATACCGGAGCGATTAGCGCACTTTGTGCCGGCACCTACACGGTTACGGTAACCGATGCTAATTTATGTACCGCTACTACCTCCTTTACCATAACCCAACCTTTAGTACTTAGTGTAAGTACCTCCAATATTACGAATGTTACTTGTAATGGACTTTGCAATGGTACGGCACAAGCAACCGGAGCGGGAGGAACGCCAGCTTATACGTATGCGATTACCGCACCCGGTATTATCAATGCAAACACCGGAGCAATCACGGGTCTATGTGCCGGAACCTATACAGTAACGGTAACCGATGCAAATCTTTGTACCGGAACCACTACCTTTAATGTAAGCGAACCAACGGTATTAAGTGTAACCGTATCGAATATCACCAATGCGATCTGTAATGCACAATGTAATGGCACGGCCCAAGCAAACGGAGCCGGTGGTACAGCAGCGTATACGTATGCAATCAACGCCCCCGGTATTATCAATGCCAACACCGGAGCGATTACTGGCCTATGTGCGGGAACGTATACCGTAACAGTAACGGATGCAAACCTATGTACAGCTACAACAAGCTTTACGATTACCGAACCTACAGCAGTAGTGACTACGATTACCAATACCACCAACCCAACTTGTACACCGGGTTGTGATGGTACGGCTACAGTAAGTGGCGCCGGCGGTAATGGACCAATTGTATTTACCATATCCCCTGCAGCAGGACCTCAGGTACCTGTAGGAACCTTCACAGGCCTATGTGCAGGAACCAACTATATAATTACGGGAACGGACGCCAATGGCTGTACCGGTACTACCAATATCAGTTTATCTACTCCGAACTCACCAACTGTAACGATATCTAATATTACCTCAGTAAGTTGCTTTGGAGATTGCAATGCCACAGCTCAGGCCACCGCAATAGGCGGAACTCCGGGTTATACCTATTCAATAACCGCACCTGGTATTATAGATGTCAACACCGGAGCGATTAGTGGTTTATGTGTAGGCAGCTATACGGTAACCGTAACAGATGCAAGCTCTTGTGTGGGAACAACCAACTTTGTAGTTAGCGGTCCTGCTTTGTTAACGGTAGATATCAATGTTACAACTACTCCTACCTGTACACCGGGTTGTGATGGTACAGCTACTACGACAACAGCTGGTGGAACAGCAGGTTATACGTATGCGATTAGTGGCGGTGCTGCGATCAATGGGGTAGGAACTGCAAGCAATTTATGTGCAGGTACAACTTACACCATTACGGTAACGGATGCGAATAGTTGTAGTGCGACCACAACGGTACAATTAACCGCACCGAATGCACCAACGATAACTATCAATACCACCACACCGGTTACTTGTGTACCTGGTTGTGACGGAACAGCAACTACCAACACAGCAGGTGGAACCCCAGGTTATACTTATGCGATTAGTGGTGGTGCTATCATTAATGCGGTGGGAACAGCAAGCAATTTATGTGCAGGAATCACCTATACCATAACAGTAAGTGATGCGAACGGTTGTGCAGGAACTACCACCGTACAAATAATAGCACCCAACTCACCAACTGTAACGATATCCAATATTACGAATGTCACTTGTAACGGACTTTGCAATGGTACAGCACAAGCTACAGGAGCCGGTGGAACGCCAGCTTATACGTATGCGATTACCGCACCGGGTATTATCAATGCAAACACCGGAGCAATCACGGGTCTATGTGCAGGTACCTATACGGTAACGGTAACAGATGCAAATCTTTGTACCGGTACCACTACCTTTAGTGTAAGTGAACCAACTGTATTAAGTGTAACCGTATCTAACATAACCAATGCGATCTGTAATGCTCAGTGTAATGGCACCGCCCAAGCAAACGGTGCCGGTGGTACGGCAGCGTATACGTATGCAATCAACGCCCCTGGTATTATCAATGCCAACACGGGAGCGATTACTGGCCTATGTGCGGGTACCTACACCGTAACAGTAGCGGATGCAAACCTATGTACAGCTACCACAAGCTTTACGATTATCGAACCTACAGCAGTAGTAATTACGATTACCAATACCACGAATCCAAGCTGTACACCGGGTTGTGATGGTACTGTTACGGTAAGTGGAGCGGGTGGTAATGGACCAATTGTATTTACAATATCCCCTGCAGCAGGACCTCAGGTACCAGTAGGAACCTTCACGGGCCTATGTGCAGGAACCAACTATATAATTACGGGAACGGACGCCAATGGCTGTACCGGTACAACCAATATCAGTTTATCTACTCCGAACTCACCAACTGTAACGGTATCTAATATTACCTCAGTAAGTTGCTTTGGAGATTGCAATGCCACAGCTCAGGCTACCGCAATAGGCGGAACTCCGGGTTATACCTATTCTATTACAGCACCTGGTATTATTGATGTCAACACCGGAGCGATTAGTGGTTTATGTGTAGGCAGCTATACGGTAACCGTAACAGATGCAAGCTCTTGTGTGGGAACAACCAACTTTGTAGTTAGCGGTCCTGCTTTGTTAACGGTAGATATCAATGTTAGTACTACCCCTACGTGTACACCGGGTTGTGATGGTACAGCTACTACGACAACAGCAGGTGGAACAGCAGGTTATACCTATGCGATTAGTGGCGGTGCTGCGATCAATGGGGTAGGAACTGCAAGCAATTTATGTGCAGGTACAACTTACACCATTACGGTAACGGATGCGAATAGTTGTAGTGCGACCACAACGGTACAATTAACCGCACCGAATGCACCAACGATAACTATTAATACCACCACACCGGTTACTTGTGTACCTGGATGTGACGGAACAGCAACAACCAACACAGCAGGTGGTACACCTACCTATACCTATGCGATTAGTGGTGGTGCTATCATTAATGCGGTGGGTACAGCAAGCAATTTATGTGCAGGAATCATTTACACGATTACGGTAACGGACGCGAATAGCTGTAGTGCCACCACAACGGTACAATTAACCGCACCGAATGCACCAACGATTACTATCAATACTACAACCCCAGTTACTTGTGTACCTGGATGTGATGGAACAGCAACGACCAACACAGCAGGTGGTACACCTACCTATACCTATGCGATAAGTGGTGGTGCTATCATCAATGCAGTAGTCACGGCGACTAACTTATGTGCGGGTATAGTGTATACAATTACTGTAACGGATGCCAATGCTTGTACGGGAACCACAACGGTTCAGTTAACGGCACCGAACGCACCAACGATAACTATCAATACTACAACGGCACCAACTTGTGTACCGGGTTGCGATGGAACGGCCACTACGATTACCGCAGGTGGTACCCCTGCTTATTCGTATGCGATTAGCGGTGGTGCAGCAATAGATGCTTTAGGACATGCGAGCAACTTATGTGCAGGTATCGTTTATACCATCACGGTTACAGATGCCAACAGTTGTAGTGCAACTACTACTGTTCAATTAATTGCACCGAACTCACCAACGATTACAATCAATACCACCACACCGGTTACTTGTGTACCGGGTTGCGATGGAACGGCCACTACCATTACAGCAGGTGGTACACCAGTTTATACGTATGCAATTAGTGGAGGTGCGTTAATAGATGCTCTAGGAAATGCGAGCAACTTATGTGCAGGTATTGTGTATACGATTACTGTTACAGATGCCAATGCTTGTTCAGGTACTACAACGGTACAATTAACAGCACCAAACGCACCAACGATTACTATTAATACCACTACCGCACCAACCTGCGTACCAGGTTGTGATGGAACGGCCACTACGAACACTGTAGGTGGTACACCTGCCTATTCATATGCGATTAGTGGTGGTGCAGTGATAGATGCTTTAGGGAATGCGAGTAACTTATGTGCAGGTACCATTTATACGATTACGGTAACGGATGCGAATAGTTGTAGTGCAACTACTACTGTTCAGTTAACAGCACCGAATGCCTTAACAATAACCATTAATACTACCACGGGTCCTACCTGTGTACCGGGTTGTGATGGCACGGCCACTACGAACACGGTGGGTGGAGCTCCTACTTATACCTATGCTATCAGTGGGGGTGCTACCATAGATGTTGTGGGAGCCGCGACGAATCTATGTGCGGGAACTATTTATACGATTACGGTAACGGATGCAAGTGGTTGTACCGGTACTACCACCGTTCAGTTGGCAGCACCGAGCTCACCAACGGTCACGATTACCAATACCACGAATCCAAGCTGTACACCTGGTTGTGATGGTACGGCTACAGTAAGTGGAGCTGGTGGTAATGGACCAATTGTATTTACAATATCCCCTGCAGCAGGACCTCAGGTACCTGTTGGAACGTTTACCAATTTATGTGCAGGAATCAACTATATAATTACGGGAACGGACGCCAATGGCTGTACCGGTACTACCAATATCAGTTTATCTACTCCGAACTCACCAACTGTAACGGTATCTAATATTACCTCGGTAAGTTGCTTTGGAGATTGCAATGCCACAGCTCAGGCCACCGCAATAGGCGGAACTCCGGGTTATACCTATTCAATAACCGCACCTGGTATAATAGATGTCAACACCGGAGCGATTAGTGGTTTATGTGTAGGCAGTTATACGGTAACCGTAACAGATGCAAGCTCTTGTGTGGGAACAACCAACTTTGTAGTTAGCGGTCCTGCTTTGTTAACGGTAGATATCAATGTTACTACTACCCCTACGTGTACACCGGGTTGTGATGGTACAGCTACTACGACAACAGCCGGAGGAACAGCAGGTTATACCTATGCGATTAGTGGCGGTGCTGTGATCAATGGGGTAGGAACTGCAAGCAATTTATGTGCAGGTACAACTTACACCATTACGGTAACGGATGCGAATAGTTGTAGTGCGACCACAACGGTACAATTAACCGCACCGAATGCACCAACGATAACTATTAATACCACCACACCGGTTACTTGTGTACCTGGTTGTGACGGAACAGCAACAACCAACACAGCAGGTGGAACCCCAGGTTATACTTATGCGATTAGTGGTGGTGCTATCATTAATGCGGTGGGTACAGCAAGCAATTTATGTGCAGGAATCATTTACACGATTACGGTAACGGACGCGAATAGCTGTAGTGCCACCACAACGGTACAATTAACCGCACCGAACTCACCAACGATTACTATCAATACTACAACCCCAGTTACTTGTGTACCTGGATGTGATGGAACAGCAACGACCATTACAGCAGGTGGTGTAGCCGGTTATACCTATGCGATAAGTGGTGGTGCTATCATCAATGCGGTAGGCACGGCGAGTAACTTATGTGCAGGTATAGTGTATACAATTACTGTAACGGATGCCAATGCTTGTACGGGAACCACAACGGTTCAGTTAACGGCACCGAACGCACCAACGATTACGATCAATACCACAACGGCACCAACTTGTGTACCTGGATGCGATGGAACAGCCACAACGATTACCGCAGGTGGTACACCAGGTTATACCTATGCCATTAGTGGAGGTGCTGCAATAGATGCTTTAGGAAATGCGAGCAACTTATGTGCAGGTATCGTTTATACGATTACGGTAACGGATGCCAACAGTTGTAGTGCAACTACTACTGTGCAGTTAATTGCACCGAACGCACCAACCATTACAATCAATACCACCACACCGGTTACTTGTGTACCTGGATGTGATGGAACGGCCACTACGATTACTGCAGGTGGTACACCAACCTATACGTATGCAATTAGTGGCGGTGCTGCGATCAACGCGGTAGGCACAGCAAGCAATTTGTGTGCAGGTATTGTATATACCATAACGGTTACAGATGCGATAGGATGCACAGGGACAACAACCATCCAGTTGACTACACCGAACACGCCTGTAATTACCATCAATACAACAACTCCTGTTACTTGTGTACCAGGTTGTGATGGTACTGCCACTACAACAACCGCAGGTGGAACACCAACTTATACATATGCAATCACCGGTGGCGCTTCAATAAACGCAGCCGGCAATGCAAGTAATTTATGCGCAGCTACTGTGTACACAATTACCGTAACGGATGCCAACGGATGTAGTGCTACCGCAACGGTTCAATTAACAGCACCGAATGCACCAATAATAACTATTAACACCACAACAGGTACAACTTGTGTTCCAGGTTGTGACGGCACAGCCACCACAGCAATAGTGGGTGTTAACCCACCATATGCTTTTGCAATTACCGGTGGTGCGCTTATTAATGCCGCTGGCGTAGCAAGCAATTTATGTGCTGGAACTATTTACACAATTACAATCACAGATGCTGCTGGATGTACGGGTACAACAACCGTGCAATTAGCTGCTCCGAATGCACCAACCGTAACGGTTACAGCATTTACCAATGTAACGGTATTTGGCGGTGCAGATGGTACAATTACAGTAGCTGGTGCAGGTGGAACGCCAGGATATTTTTATTCCATCAACCCTGCAATTGGTGGTCAAGCACCTGCAGGAAATTTTACAGGCCTAAACTCTCCAGTAAACTTTCCACTTCAGACTTGCTATACCATCACGCTAACAGATGCAGCAGGTTGCACAGCCACAACTGTACAATGTATTACACAGCCTCCAGTACCAAACCTGGTGGTGACAGGAGTTACAGATGAAACTTGTTTTGGTAAATGCGATGGGACCTTAACTTTGAGTACAACGGGTGGCGCAACACCTTATGCTTATTTACTTGCACCAGGAAATATTCCGAGTCCAACAGGAATTTATAATAATCTGTGCGTAGGTACATATACTGTAACTTCTACTGATGTAAATAATGCTACTGGAACGGTTACATTCACCATTGGAGGTCCAACACAGTTGGTTTGGAATAATGCAATTGCTACGAATATTAGCTGTTTTGGTGCTGCAAATGGCGCTATCACTGTAAACGCGAGCGGTGGGACCGGTTTAATAACCTATACCATTAACCCACTTGGGCCACAGCCAAACAATACGGGTATTTACAACGGCCTTACTCAGCAATGCTATACTGTGACCGCGACTGATGCAAATGGATGTAGTATAACAACCTCCTTATGTATTGTGGAACCACCTCAAATTACCTTTGCAGCAGTAGTTGCTCAAGACAATAGTTGTAATGGAGGTTTGGCAGGTACTATTACAGTGGCAGCCACCGGAGGGAATCCATTACCAAATTATACGTATGTATTAACACCTGGTGGGCAAAACAACCAAACGGGTCAATTTACTGGTTTGGGAGCCGGAACGTATACTGTAACCGTAACCGATGGTAATGGATGTACGGCAACCACAGGTGGAATTGTCATCAACGAACCAGCGGCAATAGTGTACAACACGGTGAATGTTCATGAAGTATATTGCTATGGCGATGCTACTGGTAGTATCGTGGTAGTGGCAAGTGGCGGTACGGAGCGATTACGTTCTCCATTACTCCAAATGCTACGCGCTTCCATTAGGCTTCTTTAAAGATCTGCTTGCAGGCAGCTATGTGATTACAGCAACAGATGCGAATGGTTGTACCTTAACTACTCAGGCTACTATCGTACAAAACCCTGCATTGCAAATTACCTCACTTACTGTAGTAGAGCCGATATGTGCTTATGACACCACTGGTGTATTAGACATAAAAGCAACGGGCGGCACGGCACCAATTACCTTCTCACTCAATAATGGAACTCCAAAACTGAGCGGTCTGTTTACAGGCTTACCGGTAGGGGTTTATCAGATTACGTTGTTAGATGATTTGGGATGTGAAAGGATACGAATTTGGTATTATCCGGACCGACTGCAGTAGGCGCTACAATGGTAATCGATGATCCGAAATGTATTGATTCGAAAGATGGAAGGGTGACAGTAGTGGGTACAGGTGGACGAGGTGGCTATAAATACTACATAACACCTGGATTAAACATCAATAAAACCGGTCAATTCTTTTAATATGGCAGCCGGTACGTATACCTTACGAGTAGTAGACACAGTAGGATGCGAATACATGGTAGAATTTACAATAAACCCACCTGCAAATCCATTGGGTAATACAATGACCAAACAAGATTTGGGTTGTACAGGTAAGGGTAATGAAGGAACAGCAACAGCGAATACATTTGGAGGTCAGCCGCCTTATGTATACCAATGGAGCACTTCACCGGTACAAAATTCACCGATGGCAAGCAACTTGTACTTTGGTTGGTATAATGTATTGATTGCAGATGCGAATGGTTGTGAATACCGCGACTCAGTCTATATTGAAGAGGGTCCATGTTGCGATGTATCTTTCATACCGAATGCCTTCTCACCAAATGGTGACAATAATAACGATGAGTTTAAGGTCTTCAGTACTGCAGGTATCATCTTGATACAGTTGGAGGTATACGACCGTTGGGGGCAGAAGTTATGGAGTACAAGTGATTGGAAACGTGGATGGGATGGTAAGATTGATGGAAAAGATGCAGAGGTGTCTACCTATCAATACATCTTCAGATATACATGTACCCGAGATGGTAAGACCTATATTCGCAAAGGAGATATTACCTTAATTAGATAGTATACTTTATTTTATTTTAAAAACTATTAAAGCCTGTAGAGATTTTTCTGCAGGCTTTTTTATTGCCTCCTGATATAGCACTCAAGGAGTTATTAAAGTCGAATTTTATCAATCGAAACAGGGAAATGCTATTCATTATTTGCATAAGGCTATATTATATCATATGGAGGGCAAATGTGATCGGATGGAAATTTGTTTCACTCCTCAGTTCCATATGGTTGGAAACGTTGAATCAAACCATCTAGCTCAAATTGATCAATTATGAAAAACATGCATTCCTCGTTTCAAATACATTGATGTTTAAAACCCGAAATCATATTTTATTATTAGCAATATCCTCCACCACAGACGGGTCAAGGAGGGTAGAGGTATCGCCTAAATTCGATGTATCTCCTTCAGCTATTTTTCTTAAAATTCTACGCATGATTTTGCCACTTCGTGTTTTTGGCAACCCACCTACAAATTGTACTTTGTCGGGTTTGGCAATTGCACCAATGGTTTTTGTAACCATGTCATGAATTTCCGTTATGATTGATTTGTGGTCATTTAATTCTCCATAATATACCACAAATGCATAGATTCCTTGTCCTTTAATTTCATGAGGGAACCCAACAATGGCACTTTCAACAATATTGTGGTGAAGGTTAATTGCATTCTCAACTTCTGCCGTTCCTATTCGATGCCCACTCACATTTAATACATCATCAACGCGTCCTGTAATACGATAGTTGCCATCCGGATCTTTAAGACAACCGTCACCTGTAAAATAACGATTGGGATAGGTGGAAAAGTAGGTGGTTCGGCATCTTTCATGATCGCCATAGGTAGTACGAATCATTGCCGGCCAAGGACTTTGAATGCATAGATTTCCTGCAATGGTTTCATTTCCGTCAGGTATTTTGTTTCCGGTTTCATCCACCAAATTCAGCACAACACCGGGCATGGGTAATGTTGCGTAAGAAGGTTTTTGCGGTGTAATTCCTGCCAAACTTGAAATCATAATACCGCCCGTTTCGGTTTGCCACCATGTATCTACAATGGGGCATCTTCCTTTTCCAACATGTTGGTCATACCAATGCCAGGCTTCCTCGTTAATTGGTTCGCCAACACTTCCTAATACTTTTAGAGAGTGTAGATTTTTATTTTCCAAAAGGATAAGCCAAAGCTCATTAAACTTCTAATGGCTGTTGGCGCCGTATAAAGAATATTTACCTGATGTTTATCAATAATTTCCCAAAATCTACCGGCATCTGGATATGTGGGAATGCCTTCAAACATAAGTACGGTTGCACCAGCACATAAAGGCCCATAAATAATATAACTATGTCCTGTAATCCAGCCAATGTCTGCGGTGCAAAAATAAATATCGCCGGGTTGGTATTGAAATACATTTACAAAAGTGTAGGTAGTGTATACCATATATCCTCCGCAGGTATGCACCACGCCCTTCGGTTTTCCTGTACTGCCAGAGGTATAAAGTATAAAAAGTTCGTCTTCGGCATTCATACATGCTGGTTCAAAAAATGGATTTCCCATCGCTTCTACTTTTTCAATTTCGTGATGCCACCAGATATCTCTTCCATCCTGCATATGGATAGCCGTTTGGGTTCGTTGTAAGACAATTACCTTATTTACCGGCCTCCGAAAATGACAGAATGAATAGCACCCACTCGAGCGCAGGCCAATACTGCAATGGCAAGTTCCGGAACCATTGGCATATAAATACAAATTCGGTCTCCTTTTTTTGCACCGTTATTGACAAGTACATGAGCAAACTGATTTACTTTATGTAATAATTCTTTGTAGGTAAGTCTTATATTTTTTCATGAGGATCATTTGCTTCCCATATTATGGCCGGTGTATCTGGTTGGGTTTCAGCCCATCGGTCCAAACAATTTTCAGTAATATTTAATTCACCATCCTGAAACCACTTAATACTCGGATCGATAAAATTCCAATCCAATACGGATTCAAATTTTTTTTTCCATCTAAAATGAGATGCTATTTCAGCCCAAAAGGCTGCTGGATCTTCGATACTTCTTTGGTAGGTTCGGTGATAATCTTCTAGTGATGTAATCTGAAAAGGATAATGCATTTCGCCAGGATTTTATCCGATAAAAATACATGCTTAATTTGATGTACGAAAGAAAAGTATTTCTTGAAAATTTGAAATTCAATCTGCAACGATGGCAGGTTGGTAATGTAAACGTTCGTCTTTTAGGTATTCACTTATTCTTGAATCGTAATCCAGGTATTTTCTAAACCTACTTTTCGAATTAATTCAGAAAATATTTTCCCATTATCGGGATGTAATCGGATGCATCCATGAGAAGCTTTTTTTCCCAAACGAGCAATATTGCCGGTGGTGGTACCATGAATTGCAAAACCACCGGAAATGAACACTGCGTATGGCATATTTCCCAATCCATTGTAATTACCTCCAGGAAATTTCTTGGAAGTATATTTTTTGAAAATGGGACCTGATGGCCTTACATCAAAGGTGGGTGTTTCGTGTTTGGAATCGCCGGTGGATACTTTGAAGGAATCAACCAACGCACCCTCTACATACAAGAAAAGCATTTGTTTGCTTTTGCTTATTTTGGCCCATACGCCACATTCTTTTTGTCGACAGTTAGAAGTAGGATTTGTATTGGTGCCGGAATCTGCTTTATGAATTTGCCTGAGATTATATTTAAGAGCCAATACTTCCTCACTTTGTATTTTTCTGATATCATTGGTGAATGTATCTTTTGAAAGAACTATTGAATCCTTATCTACAGCGCTTGCGACATCATTTTGGGTTAATAGTAGAGAATCTTGCAGGCCAAGCCGATATACCTCGGCACTATCATGCCTTAGTTGCATTTCAATATTCTGAAGAAGGTCGCTAATCGAGTCAGTGAATGGGTCGAATTCATTTTTGTCAAATAGATTTGTACTGTCTGACCTTGTAGAGGCTGCGGACCGTCGAACGGATTTGGAGAATTCTAGGTAGGAAAATAGTCGTTTAATTCTTTTGTTGATGGGGCTTTCCTCTGTGCAGGCTGTTGTACAGCATATAAGAACGAGGCAGATAAGGCTATACAACGACGGATAGTTTCTTTTCATAGGATACAAAAATAATTCAGAATAGTATTAATGTCTCGACTAATTCTTGTTGCCGGATAATGAAGAGAAAACAGGAAAACTGTAACGTGCCATTCTAGACCTTACTGCATTTATTTTTTTGTAAATTGGCTGCTAACTGTTTTTTGACCACTGCTAACCTGTAGCGTGTAATTTCCTTTAGGATATGACTGGGTTTGTAAAACGTAAGGGTTTTGTAACACCTTTTGATTAGAAATGAGGCGGCCTAACATGTCAAATACTTTTACCCTTTCGATGCTTGCCCCGTTTCTAAAACGAATGGAGATGCTTTCCTGCGCAGGATTTGGGAACACAGATAGCAGTTGATCGTTCTCTAAATCTGTGATATTGGTTGGAAAGTCAACCACTTTACTAAATCCCATATAGGGGGTCCTATTTTGCTTAGTGGCCGTAATGAAAACGGTGTCCAAAATAGTAAGGGGTGGAAATGTAAAAGCGGCTATTCCACCCACAACTTTTGAATGTGCCAAGTAGGCGCCTTGATAATACAAACCAACCGTCGCACCTTCCACCGGACAATTGACAGAGTACCAAGTAGCATTCCTGCCAATTTCAGCAGTATGCGTGCAGGTTAACGGGCCTTCATTTTTATTAAATAATGATACAGTGGGGTCTCCAAAAAATATCCACGTGTCCGTCATATCACTTCCACCTGTTGGGTCATTAAAGGTATTGTACTGGTCATTCATCGAACTACAACCGTTTACACAAAGGGCACCCAATCGGGTCTTTAAATTATTTGGTCGTGCACCTCTCATGATGGCATTAAACTCATCCTGAGCCTGCATCGGTTCGTCCCAATATTGGTCGATGCTTGACATGAAACTTGAAAGAGATCCTTTAGGAGCGGTGCCAGTGCCTGCACGAAGAAGGGCTTCCGCAAAACAGGTTTGGTTTATAAATTTTCCCGGACTACAACCTACCACTAGAAAAAATGGCAGCTTGTTCACGTTCGTTAATAGAGGTACTTCGCTGGTTGAGAATGAAGTGGTAACAATCCCATTTGCACCGCCATGTCCGGCATAGTTAATGAGGCTTACCCCCGAATTAATATGACCTTCTAACATGGCGGCATCCGGATACCCTGCTGCATCATTCCATCCCTGCGATTGTACCCCGTCATATAATTCAAAATAGTTGGTGTAGTTGTATTGATTCTTATTGCTGTCCACAATGTCGTGGATATGTTCAAAATCATATTGATTATCATCACCGGTTCCCTGTTCGCTAGCAATTCCAATTTGTTGGCTCATCCAATTTCCAGAAGTATTTGGTGTTTTTTCATAATCTAAACAACGATCAATAATACTTTTAATTTCTGCATTATTTTCACCCGAGAATCTACCCACAGAGAATTCAGGATAGTGGTCGTTATTGTTTATGTATGCATAGGCAATGTCGGACGGGCCAGCTAAATTAGGATTTGTAAAATTCTCATTTCGTGCAGGTATAGCGGTATTATCACCAACAAGAATCATGTTCGCGATTTGCATGTTTTGGAAGTAAAACTTTGCGGTTGCAGCAATACTACTTTCGCTAATGCCTCCGGCAATCGTATCAGCATTTACCAAAAGGTTTTGATGCCTTTCATTTCTTTCCATTTTACAAATGGTGCTATTTCACTCAAGTAATTCGCCGGACATATTAGTAACAAACTGCCTTCTTCTAATACAGGTGAATACCTTGTTTTTTTTAAACTGGTATAATTGATGAATTGGTTTTGATAAATTCCATCAAATACATCATCCAATTTTTGTGGCCATTCATTGCTTGCTATCGTATTTTCGGTTGATATTCCAAAATAGCTAATCTTAATTTTTATGTTGGTATACACACGCATGATTTTAGAAACAGGATTAAACTGCACCGGATGAATCTGAACGGTTTGCCCTCTAAAATCTCTAAGGATATAAGGAGTATTCAGAGTGGCTGACACACCTGGGAAAAAGGCATTGGTATTGTATACATCTCCATAGGTGTACGGAATGGTATTGGGATTGATACTTCTGCTAATTTTTCCTTTAGAAGGAGCCAGTGCTATATTAGGGTAGTCGACATAATTACTCTCGATAATTTCGATGCTACTATTTTTTTGATTGGGTATTACCACTGAAAAATTGAGCTTTGGAACATCCGGACTTCCTTTTTGCAATAGTGCCGTTGCTTGCGGAATCTGTACTTTCGATGCTTTTCCATTTGGAGTGCTAACCTCGCTTAGTAGCAATTCTCCAACTTGAATAGCCACAATAGTACTACTGCTGTTATTTTCAAGTATTTTATAGGAAGTTTGCCGCTGCGCGTTTAAGTTCAATGCACAACATAAAATTGAAAATCCAAAAATGATTTTTTTCATAATACCATATTTTAATTGAGTCACAGATTGTTTTGATTGGAAACCAATTTGCTTTCCGTACGATAGCCAAAAGCAACCTGCGTTAAAATTAACGATAAAATGCGAAAAAAGTTAGTATTTTTGTATCACTTTTATGTTGATGCAAGCTTTTTAGCTGTCAACAAAGGAGTCCTCGGGGTGTTACGCATTGACGTATCTGAGATAATACCCGTAGAACCTGGAACAGGTAATGCTGTTTAGGAAAGGTAAGTTGAAAAAAATCTTCTCTTACCCCATTTTTTGTTTAACCGCCTCAACAGGAATTCATGTTTCTGTTTTGGATAAAATGTACTTGTATGATGAAGTGTAAATTATTATGTGCGATGTTGTTTTTTTCTTCCTTGGCATCTCATGCACAACAGTCTCTACTAGAGAAAGGAGATACGCTGCGAAATATAGAGTTGCCTCTGGCCACGATTCGAGAATCCAAAGGGAACCGGTTGGATGATTTTTCGGCCAAGAAAATCAACAAAAAGACATTGACGCGATTAAATCAAGGACAAGATATTCCGCACTTGTTAAGTAGTCTTTCATCGGTTGTTTCCTATTCAGATGCCGGAGTGGGTACCGGCTATACCGGAATCAGAATTAGAGGTGCTGATTTAACGCGAATTAATGTGACTATGAATGGAATACCGGTTAATGATGCTGAAAGTCAGGCGACCTATTTTGTCAATACACCCGATATGTTGTCTTCTACGCAACAACTGGAGGTGAGTAAAGGTGTTGGGATTTCAAAGAGTGGGGTGGGGAATTTCGGTGCTGGCATTGCCATTAACAATTTAGATATTCAGTATCGGGATCCTATGTTTTCGTATCAAACCGATTTTGGAAGTTTTGGCACTTTTAAAAATACCCTAAAAGCCAGCACCGGTTTATTACATGAGAAGTTTGTAGCTACCGTACGTTTATCTACCATAAAAAGCAGGGGATTTATAGAAAGGTCAAATTCGAATTTAAAGGCCGCACAATTTACAGCAAAGTATGCTATAGATGCCAAGACGCAGCTGATTTTTAATTATATGAAAGGGTATGAAAAAACGGGACAAGCGTGGAATGGAGTGCCGCAAGATAGTCTTCAAACCAACAGAACCTACAATGAGCTCGGTGTAAAAAGTGACGGAAGCTTTTACGATAATCAGACAGACAATTATGGGCAAGATTATTATCAACTCTTTTTGGATCGACAACTAAATCAGCGCTGGGCAGTTGGTTCTATATTGTTTCTGACAAAAGGAAAGGTTATTATGAAGAATTTAAGACGTTTCAAGATTATAAAGACTACGGCCTCAATCCCTACCAGCCTAGTCCGGATACCATTTTTTTCAACTACCGATTTGATTCGACAGTTGTGGCTCGATAATGATTTTTTTGGGGTTAAAATGTATGCCACCTATTTGAGTAAGAAGGTGGATGCCGGTTTTTATTTCAATGCGAATCGGTACCAGGGAAAGCACTTCGGAGAAATTGTGTGGGCTCAGCAAGGGATCAACAAGGGATATCGGTGGTATGATTTATCGGCGACGAAAAGCGAGATCAATGGATACTCCATGTTGGATTATCGCCCCGCAAATCATCTTTCTATTTTTGCGGATATGCAAATTCGAGAGGTTCGGTACATCTTAAATGGTTTTCGACGCAATCCGACACTCATGCATGATTTGCATTTTACTTTTTTTAATCCAAAGATCAAAGGGACCTTCAAAAAGCAACATCATTTGGCTAGTTTGTTGGTAGGCATTGCACAGAAGGAACCCAACAGAGATGATATCGAGGCCGGTCAGCAATTTTTACCCAAGCCTGAAAAACTTTTGAATACAGAGCTTACCTATCAGTATCAGGCGGAAAATGGGTTCCGTTTTCAGGCCAATGCATTTGGGATGTTTTACAGAGATCAACTGGTATTGACAGGTAAAATCAATGATGTGGGTGCATATACACGCAGTAATATTGACAAAAGTTACCGAGTAGGCATAGAGTTGGAGTTTCGCTATGTTTCTGAGAAAAAGTTTCTAGAACTCAATGCAAATGTGGCATTCTCCCAAAATAAAATTCTAAACTTTAGTGAGTTTATCGATGATTATGACAATGGCTCGCAAATTGAAAAAAAATATCGTCAGACGGATATTTCCTTTTCGCCAAATATTGTTGCCGGTGGCCGTGTTTCTGTATTTCCCTTTATACGACGAAGTAATAGTAGGTTTCAGAATACTTCTTTGGATTTCTTGCCTAAGTTTGTTGGCCGGCAATATTTAGATAATACCGGCAATGTAGATAGAAGCATTCAATCCTACGTTGTGGGAGATGTAATTTTAAACAGCCCAATACGTCTTCAAAATAATTCCCTTTTACATCTTCGGTTGGGGGTTTATAATGTATGGAATAAACGATATGAGGCGAATGGATACACTTTCAGTTATATTTATAATCAACAACAAACAACACAAAATTACTATTATCCCCAGGCAGGAATTCGTTGGATGCTTGGCCTTGGCATTTCTTTGTAGTAGTTGAACGGCTCATACGATAAGCCTATTTGATAATTTTCCAACATGCATGAATTTTTTTATTTCTAAAATCTTGGGGATGCTAAGATGTGTGATGTTTTCAATAGTGGAAGCTTCTATTTTTTCTGTTTCTAGAATGAAGTCTCTGAAGTTGTTCGAAAAAAACAAAATGCCCCCAGATTGCAAATGTCGCAGTGTATTGTTAATTAATTCCACATGGTCTGCTTGTACATCAAACGTCGAGGAGGCCATTTTACTTTTCGAAACAGTAGGTGGGTCTAAAACAATGATATCATACAATTTGGATGGTTCTTGTTTGATCCACTGTTTTACATCTGTTTTTATGAATTGGTGTTTGCTGAGAGGTATTTTGTTTATTTGGAAATTTTCTTTTGCCCAGTTTAAGTAGGTATTGGAGAGATCGACAGTGGTGGTAGTAAAAGCACCTCCCATGGCGGCATATACCGAAAATGAACCGGTGTAGGCAAAGAGGTTTAGGATATGTTTTCCTTTGGAAAGGGTTTTTACAATTTGCCTTGTGTTGCGATGGTCAAGAAATAGTCCGGTATCGACATAATCGCTAAGATTCACCCAAAAATGGATGCCATTTTCTTGTACTATAAACTTTTCTTTATGCTGATTTACTTTCTCATACTGTCCACTTTCTTTCTTCCGCTCCCTCGACTTGATATAGATGTCTTCTGGACTGACTGAAAAGGACTCACGAATGGTTTGAACGCAAAGTGCTTGCCATTGCTTCATTTCATCTTCAAATAGTTGATTTCTTGTTTTGTAGATGGAACAGTGAATTTTATTTTCATACACATCAATGCATAAGGGGTATTCGGGCATGTCCCAGTCATAAATTCGATAGCAAGTAATGTTATTTTGAGCGAGAAATGATTTGAGAACCTTTTTGTTTTTTTGAATCCTATTGTATAAAGGGTTATTATTTTTCACCAAACAAAGATATTTGCATAATTAGAAAATACCATAGTTTGGAATTATTATTATATTGTGATAAAATTCAAACAAAAATGCAAGAACGCAGATATTTTACGTCATTTGACCGGATACGGAATATTATGGATGAATTGCGTTCTCAATGTCCCTGGGACCAAAAGCAGACCATTGCCTCTTTGCGACAATTAACCATTGAAGAAACGTATGAACTGACAGATGCCATCACCCAAAAAGATTGGAATGCCATCAAGGAGGAACTTGGCGATTTATTATTGCATATTTTATTTTATGCGAAAATTGCAGAGGAGGAACATTACTTTTCGATAGACGATGTCATCGAAAAGGTATGCAATAAACTTGTTTTTCGCCACCCGCATATCTATTCTTTTACAAGGGTAGATGGGGAAGAGGATGTGAAAAAGAACTGGGAAAAATTGAAGCTGCAAGAAGGAAAGAAATCGGTGTTAAGTGGCGTTCCAAATGGATTGCCTGCCATGATAAAGGCCTTGCGTATTCAAGAGAAAGCAAAGCAGGCAGGCTTTGAATGGGAAATTACATCGCAGGTAAAAGAAAAAATTTCAGAGGAATTATTAGAGTTGGAATTAGCTATACAAGAAGGGGCTCCCGATTCCATTGAGGATGAGTTTGGGGACGTTTTATTTTCGTTGATTAATTACGCACGGTTCCTCAATATTGATCCTGAAAATGCTTTAGAAAGAACCAATTTGAAGTTTAGACGCCGATTCATGAGTATGGAAGAATCCTTAACCGAAAATGGCAAGTCCTTAAATGAGTATACGCTTGAGGAAATGGATGCGGAATGGAATCACATTAAAAAAAGTGAGGGTGCCAAAAAGTAATAACACGTTTAGGTTTCCTTTTGATATCGACACCCGGATTTTTCTGGGCTTGGCAGTCATTTTCTTTATACTTTCCATTTCACGTGTAGCGCAAGTGATTTTTCCGGTTTCAACAGTGCCTAGTATTCGCCATAAAATAGAGAAGGATGTAACAGCTAAAATAGACAACTTTAAATCAATCCTTACAGAGGATACCTTAATGGGTAAATTGGTTGCAGGAACTGCGATTGGTAAAAGTGATTTTGATCGTTTGTATCATCTTCCATATCAGTTCCTATTATATAAAGAGGGCAATCTACATTTTTGGACATCCTCCATTGTCACTCCAATACTGGATACTTTTGCGAATGAAAAGCCCATTGCATTTTTTGATCAGAATGGGTATAGTGTTGCCTACAAATCGGAATGTAAGGTCGGGCAGCAGAAGATATCGGCGATAGCCATCATTCGTATTAAAAATGAAAATCACTACAAGTCAGCCTATTATTCAAATAATTATATAGTAGATGATGCTGAGAATGATTTTGGAATTCGATTGTCTCTAACTCCGAAAGCAGGTGCACAAGCACTGAAAATTAAAAACCAGACCTTATATTATATTTATAAACGGGATGATTTCGGGGATATTAATGACAAGAATGGGTGGCGGCTTTTTTTCAATGCACTCCCGTTAATTTTTTTCGGGATTTCAATACACACCTATTTTAAAGTAATTGTCAAAAGACGTCGACCTATCAGTATCTTTCTTCAAATATTGGTGTTGGTACTTAGTATCCGCTTTTTAAATTATTATTTTGATTTCCCTACTGAGCTTTCGAGATTTAGTTTATTTGATTCCAGTTTTTTTGCAACCGATTTTTTTAATAGATCGCTTGGCGACACGTTTATTAATATGTGTTTGCTTTTTTGGATTTTACTATTCTACGTAGTAAATGTGCAAGGAAGAATTATTGATACCGAAAAGTGGCGACCGCAGTACAAGGCAATTGCCGGTATAGTAGCGCTTCTCCTCATGATTGCGGTTGGGGTATACCTTAGTAATCTTTCCTACGAACTCATCAATGATTCCATTATAGATTTTGATACCACCATTATTAGTCGGATTGATTTATTTTCCTTTGTTGGGATTCTCACTTTTATGGTATTGTTCGCCAATTTTGTAGTGGCAGTGATTATTACGAATATTTACCTAAATCTTTACTTTAGCAAACGATACCTTAAGTATATCCTAATTGGAATCCTGTATGTGCTTTTTTTATTTTTTGTATAAGCCTTCTTATCCAATTTGCTATTATTACTTTTTTATTTGTATAACCATTTTGAGTTTCTTGCTGGATCAGTCAGCCTTTAAGTTGCGTTTTGATTTTAATTCCTATTCTCTTCTGGTGTGGCTGGTCTTATTTTCAGCGGGGGAGCTTTTTTTCTTTCAATCTTAATTACAGAAAGAGAATTTATTATTCGCAAAGAGTATGCCGAAAAAATATTGCGTAGAGAAGATATTCATGAAGAGGGCAGAATAGTGGCACTGTGCGAAGGCATTGCTGGCGATACTACCATTGCTCATTCTTTTGCACAGAACAACAAAACGGTCGTCGACAAGTTGATTCGATATATTTCCTCAAAGTACATATGGAGCGGATTGAATAAGTTTCGTGAGTCGGTTCATATTTTTGATCAAAATGGAGTAAATCTCAATAAGATGGATACCTTGAGGTTGGCATCTGTTCATGGTTACGGTTCACCACATGATAGTTTTTTGCATCAACAGCATTTTGATATATATACGTTGCCCTCATTTGCTGAGAAGGGCTATTTGGCAAAAATCGCCATACAGCAAGATAGTATGTTAGTGGGGTATGTAGCTGTGAAACTATATAGTGAGATTCTAGACCAAAGACGAGGCTACAGCGATTTTATTTTTCAGGATGAAATTATCACCAAGGCGCTTAATTATAACTATTCCATTGGGGTCTACTATAAAGGGAATTTACAAACAAATACGGGGCCTTATATTTTTGAAGAACAGAATGCACCCGATAGTATTTTAAAGAATACTGGTTTTCATTTAATAGATACTGATCATAGCACGGAACTTTGGTGCTACGACAAAGCTAGCGGGAGTGCCATTGTGGTTGTAAAAGATAAGAACCAGATATATCTATTCGTAACATTATTCGCGTATATTTTTCTTATTTATTTTTTGGTTATTTCGCTCTATATTCTGGGTAATATTATTGCGCGCTCAAATCTCAATTACGCACGCTTTTTCAATTTGCTGAGTTTTAACTTACGTTTGAGAATTCACTTCGCTATTTTATTGGTGGTGTTGGTATCCTTCGCAGCTATTGGGTTTTTTACCTCCTCCTACCTTATTAATCGTGTGAAACAGAAAAGCGTATTGGAAAGTAGTACTTTGTCTAGGAGTATTCATAAGGAAATAGAAACGTATTTACAAGAAATGCAGTGCGATTCGCCGGAGAGGCTTGATTCGGTACTGTTAGATAAATCAACCATCGGAAAGATTCAAGACATTTCACATCGGTATTCAGCCAATGTAAATCTTTTCGGGTATTTAGATGATAATTTGATTTTTAGTACGGAATACGGTCCTTACCATAGTGGACTTCTGTCAACCAAAATGAACCCATTGGCAAAGTATACCATGAATGCAGATAATCGAGAACTTTATGTGAACGAAGAACACATCGGCTCCTTTCATTTTCTCGCATCATATTCCTTCTTACGAAATGCACGAAACGAAATTATTGGTGTTATGCATCTGCCCTATATTTCAGCCAATACGGAGGTGCGAACAGAAACCACTTCATTGATAACTACCCTTATTAATATTTATGTTTTTGTATTTTTGATTTCGTCACTACTGGCTTTGTTTATTAGTAATTCGGTGTCAAGTCCCTTTAAATTAATTGTAAAACAGTTTACGCAAATTAACCTCTCCAAAACGAATGAACCGCTGAAGTGGAATAGTAGTGATGAAATTGGGATGCTTGTAAAAGAGTATAATAGAATGTTGCGCAAGCTCGAGAATAGTACCCTACTGCTCGCAAAAAATGAACGGGAACTTGCATGGCGTGAAATGGCCAAACAAGTGGCCCATGAAATTAAAAATCCATTAACCCCCATGAAACTTTCTATGCAAATGCTAGAACGAGCCATCCAAACCAACCAGCCTAATGTAACAGAGATGACCGCCAAGGTGGCTAAAACGATTATTGAACAGATTAATAATTTGACCCTTATTGCAACCAATTTTTCAAACTTTGCACAATTGCCTGAAGTAAAGAAAGAGAATATCATCCTGAACGAGGTATTATATGTGGTTACAGGAATGTTTAATGATAGTGAGGATTTCGATTTCTTATTTTTGATACCTGATTACGATGTAAATATTTTTGCAGATAGAGGGCAGTTAATCAGAGTTTTTACAAATATTATTCAAAATGCCATTCAATCCATTCCAAAGGGAGAAAAAGGTAATATTGCTCTTTTAGTTTCTAAGATTAAAGACAACTTTGTGCGGGTTTCGATTAGCGATAACGGTTCCGGAATTAGTAAAGAGTTGGCAAAAAAATTGTTTCAACCATACTTCACCACCAAATCGTCTGGTACCGGGTTGGGCTTAGCCATGTGCAAGGATATCATTGAAAAGTTCGGTGGTAGAATCGAATTTGAAAGTGTAGAAAATGAAGGTACTACCTTTCATATTGACCTCCCATTAAGTGATTATGTAGATGCTGAAAGTGGCACTATAATTTAGTATCTGCCATTTGTAGGATAATATGGAATTCTGCTTCCTTTACCGCTGATACAGAAAGTCTTGAAATTCTCAGTAGCTCCATCTCTGCTAGTTTTTGAGTACGTTTGATTTGTGAAAGGGTGACTGTTTTTATAAGAGGCTTTTTAGGTTTGAGATCTACTGCTAACCATGCCGGGTTCTCGCTGCTTGGGTCCTGATAATGTGATTTTACCACTTCGGCAATTCCAACAATTTCAAGTCCTTCGTTACTATGATAAAACAATACCAAATCCCCTTTTTCCATGCTACGCAAATTATTTCGTGCTGCATAGTTTCGTACGCCATCCCATACTGCTCGTTTGTCTTTTACAAATTGTGCCCAAGCATATTTAAAGGGTTCTGATTTTACAAGCCAATATTGCATTCGATTTTTTTTGAACAAACTTAGTGAAAAGTAAGCATTCAATGGTTTTATACGGTAAAAAAAAGTAGCGATGCATGAATAGGAATCTGATGCAAAATGGTACAACGTTAATAAAACATTGGAGGGGCACCACCGCAAAGGCAACTATAATTAAATTCTATGTAGAAATACTGCAGCAGTTGTTATATTTGCAATCGTGGGAACTCATATTGTACCGGACCAGAATTCATTGTTGAACAAAAAGCAGCAAGTGGAAAATATGTTTGATGGCATTGCCCATAAATATGATTTTCTAAATCGATTACTTTCTTTTCGTATTGATGTGTTGTGGAGAAAAAAGGTGATTCAATTGCTGCAGCCTTTTAAGCCCTTGCACATTTTGGATGTAGCCACCGGTACTGCTGATTTGGCTATTGCCTTAACCGTCTTAAAGCCAGATAATATTACGGCCATCGATATTTCAGCCAATATGCTGGAAATTGGACGTCAAAAAGTTGCCAAACTTCACCTAAATCATCGCATCGAGTTGCAGAAAGCAGATTGTGAGCAATTGCCTTTTGGGGATATGCTTTTTGATGCAGTTACAGTTGCCTTTGGCGTTCGAAATTTTGAAAACTTAGATAAGGGGCTGAGCGAAATTCGGCGCGTCCTGAAAGAAGATGGGAATTTAGTGATTCTAGAGTTTTCAAAAGTTAAAAAAGCGCCAATCAAGCAATTTTATCAATTTTATTTTCGTTATATAACTCCTGCCATTGGGCGATTATTCAGTAAGAGCTCAACGGCTTACAACTATTTGCCAAATTCTGTACAGGTTTTTCCCGAAGGTGAAGAAATGTGCGTAATATTGCAAAACCTTGGATTTAAAAAAGTAACATGCAAATCATTAAGTTTCGGAATTGCTTCAATTTATTATTGCCAAAAGTAATTTTTGTACTTGTATTATTGCTTAATGGGAGCTTTCTTTTTGCACAACAAGAGCGTATGTACAATACAGAACATGATGAAAAGCCGTACTATTTTGGAATTACACTTGGCTTGAATGCAGCACAGTACAAAATTGCACCTGCTAAATATTTGGCTGACTATGATACGATCAAAAATATTACCCCACTTTGGAAACCCGGTTTTCAACTAGGCATTATGGGGAATATGCGCTTAACCAGTTTTATTGACGCCCGTGCCATCCCATCTTTTATGTTACGAAAAAGGGACTCCGATTTACCTTGCAAAACGATTCCACTTTACTCAGTTCATTCGAGTCCATCCTGTTTAGTTTGCCGGTCGAGCTGAAATTCAAGTCGGACCGACAGCAAAACTTTCGATTTTTTGTATGCGCCGGTGCTAAAATAGATTACGATTTTAATTCCAACGCCAGGTCCAAGCGAAATAATGAGGTAATTAAAGTTAAATCGTTCGACTATGGGTACAATTTAGGGTTGGGGTTTGAATTTTATTATCCCAATTTTATTTTTGCACCTGAAATTAAATTAAGCAACGGGCTCGGTAACAGTTTATTGCGTAATGTAGGTGAGCCCACTAATAAAGCCATTGACCGCTTAACCACCCGAATGATTATTATTTCATTCCACATTGAGGGATAATAGGCGCTTATCGTACTAATAAAAAATCTCCTGTCTTTTGATAGAATTTCTGATCACTCAAACATTTATAACGTAGGATATAGAAATAGGTTCCCAATTCAGCCTCTCCTTTATGTATCATTCCATTCCAACCCTCTCTTGGATCGCGACTGAACCATACTTTTTGTCCCCATCTGTCGAAGACCGCAAATTGTTCGATTTCCATTCCGGTGCTTGTGATGATCTTCCATTCATCGTTTTTGCTGTCCTTATTTGGAGAAAAGGCTGAGGGTAGAAAAACACTTTCACAACAATTACCGGGAGCAATATATACAGTGTCCTTTACTTCGCATCCCGTTGCATCAATGGCCTGTACAAAATAGTATCCGTAAGTAAGCCCTGTGGCTATAGTAGTCGTTTGGGGTGGTGTGGAGCTCCATAAAGTAGATATTGGCAATTCGCCCCCTGTAAAAATGGCCTCGGCTTCCCCTTCATCACCTTTGCCCCAGCATGGAAGATCTTTGTGAGTGGTACTAATAAAAAATGATTTGGGATTGAGCCCCACAAATACCGTAGTGTCGATGATACAATCATTAGCGTTTCGCGCTTCAATGGTATAAAAGCCTGTGGCCAAATTGTCAAAAAACCAAAGGTGTCTACGGGATTGCTCGTAGGAATCAATTTATATCTGATATTGTTTCCAAAATTAGTGGTGACTTTTATTTTCCCATTGATTTTGTTGCAACTTAGTGGCGTAATGACCACATTGCCAAAAACTAATTTTTCTGGTTCCATGATAGTGGCAATGGCCGTATCGCTACACGCATTGCTATCTGAAACGATTACCGTATAGATATTTTCTGAGAGGTTCGCAAATACATTGTTGGTGCTGAAAATAGCATTCGGCAAGAGTTGGTATAAATAACTAGTTTTGGTCGGGCTTACGATAATCTCCAATTTTCCATCCATTTCGCCATTACATTTAATATCTTGAATACGAACGCTATCAATGGTTGGGTAGCTAGGCAGGGATACCTGGCCAAGAGTAGTGTAGGTGCAACCTTGATTATCTTTTACGGTGATGGTATAACCACCCGCCGGCAAATTGGAAAAGAGACCACTATTTTGAAAGGGATTCCCATTCAAGGCATACGTAATTCCTCCGTTGATACTGGTTGCATTGATACTGATGCTTCCATCAGTTCCGGGCTTGCATGACTCTGGAACCGAAGTAATAAGAGCCATGATGGGTTGCACAAAATGCACGGTATAGGCTATTGTTTGCTTACTGGAAAGTGGACAACCATCGTCTTGATAGGTTACAAAAAAGGTGTAATCTCCAACGGGTAGATTCGGCTGCAGATTCCAATTGAACTGAAGTGCCGGATTGGCAGTGTTGTTGTTGTTTATTATCAAAGTAGCGCCACTTGGCAGTCCGGAATAGCTCACATTAATTTTACCATTGTCAGGGTCCGTGGCATAAATCTCGAATTGAAGGAAATTATTGCCGTTACAGATACTGATTTCATTTGCATTCAGTAAGTTGCCGACATTGTTATTGCTAATGCCGCCACCGGGTGATTGATTATTGCAATTAAGTACCACAAATACCATTTCACGCATGCTTGAACCCACTATGACGCCATTCCGTTTTTCAACTACTTTTGAAACTACCAGTGAATTTTGTAAAACATTAGGGGTAAAATTCATTTGTCCAGTGCTAGCGCTAAACGTAAACGTACCAGGTGCATATCCAAGCGGGTCATTATATGTATATGGTGCCGTGTACACCACGCCATTCCCATTCCCATTTAGGGCACTTACTAACTCAAAGCTCAACAAATCACCGTCATTGTCAATGGCACCTTGATTATATTGCTGACTTGTATTGTTGCAAAAGAATGGTGTTGGAATGGTACTGTAGGTGGATGAATTATTTGGTGCGTTGAGATTATTAAGCGTTGCTTCCAATTGCATGATGGTATAGCCTCCCCCCTGCGTAATATTAGTAATAGATCCGCTTCTACCTGCAAAATTATTAGGTCCTAACTCTCCCTTAAAAATAAATTGCCAGTCTGCTGAAGGAGTGTTTAAAGTGATATAGCCTTTGAATATAAATCGGGCTACCCCCGGCAAAATGCCACCTTTACAGGAGGTATTATTGATATCTGCAGGGCAAACAGGAGTTACCTCTTCTCCAACAATGCCATAAGGCGAAAGCGTCAAGGAGGTGAATGCGTTTAAACCATTGTACACACCAATAACAGGGTTTGACGAAAATAGGTTTGGAAACGACTGTCCACTACAATCACCATATAAGGTCAAGGTAATTTCGTAGGTGTTGCCGCTCAGGTGTTTGTAATTTAATTCTCCGCCAAATAGGTGTGATGCATCAACCGTTGCTGTAAAACAGCAAAAGAAAACCAAAAAAATAATCTAGAATATATTTTCATTATGAGACTCCTAATACGAAATTAAGGATTATTCTGTTCAATTAGCAATTGTTCAAGCTGAAATCCCCTAAAGATGGTTTTTTAGAGGTAAAGCAACTTTTTTATCCTTTGAAAATAGGAGGTTTGTTCATTGAGGAAACACGAAGTGCATAAGAAATAATAGGAAGGCTAGCATTTTTGCAATAATAAAATTATATTTACCATCAAAATTCAGAAAATGGGAATTCCTTTTTCATTTTCGAACGCATGGTACGTAACCGAATCCCTTCGTTATTGATATGAACATACTGAATCCGGCATTAAAAGGTATTATTAAACTGCGTTGGAGTTCCATCGATAATTTTTTATTGAATCCGGATAATACCCAAATGATGGTGTTTAACTCGTTGATTAGCGCCGGACAATTTACCAAATTCGGCCGTGAACATGATTTTCAAAAAATCAATCATATTAAGGATTTTAAGAAAATGGTACCGGTTCATGAGTATGACGATATCAAGCACTATATACAGCTTATGATGGAGGGGCAGCAGAATATTCTTTGGAATACCCCCATTACCTGGTTTGCGAAATCAAGCGGTACTACTTCCGACAAAAGCAAATTTATTCCAGTAAGCAACGAGTCGCTTGAAGATGGTCATTATAAATCTGCCAAAGATGTATTGGCTTTGTATTATCACAATTTTCCACAGTCTGCCATACTTGCCGGCAAATGTTTAACGCTGGGTGGAAGCCATGAAATCAACCAGTTAAGCGCAGAGTCTTATTATGGCGATTTGTCGGCAGTGATGATTCAAAATATGTCGTACTTCACCCAACTGATTCGTACCCCCGATATATCTATTGCCCTGATGCAGGAATGGGAAGAGAAAATAGAGAAAATGGCCTTTAGTACCATTAAAGAAGATGTAACGATGATAGCGGGTGTGCCTACTTGGACATTGGTTTTGATTAAGAAAATATTTGAAATAACAGGAAAAGATAAACTTCATGATGTATGGCCAAATCTTGAATTGTATATGCATGGTGGGGTAAACTTTGCTCCCTATATGTCGCAATTCAAAAAATTGATTCCGAATAGTAAAATGAAGTATCTCGAAACCTATAATGCTTCTGAAGGTTTTTTTGCTGCGCAAGATGTGATAGACCGCGATGGGATGTTGTTGTTTTTGAATCATGGAATTTTTTATGAATTTATGCCGATGGAGGAGCAAGGCAAAAAATTTCCGGAAACCTTGCAGTTAGAGGATGTGGAAGTAGGCAAAAACTATGCGATGATTATCAGCACCAATGCAGGTTTGTGGAGATACATTGTAGGCGATACCATCCAATTTACTTCAGTAAATCCCTTTAGAATTAAAGTATCGGGTCGCTTAAAACATTTTATAAATGCTTTTGGGGAAGAAGTTATTGTTGAAAATGCAGACCTGGCAATAGCGCATGCCTGCAAAACCTGTAGATCTATTGTAAATGATTATACTGCAGCGCCAGTATACTTTTCAGAAAATAGTAACGGTTGCCACGAGTGGGCTATTGAGTTTGAAACAGCCCCTGAAAATATCGAGCATTTTGCTCGTGAACTGGATCAATTTCTTCAGTCAATTAATTCAGACTACGAGGCCAAGCGATACAAGGATATTGCATTAAGCATGCCCAAAATTAATGTACTGCCTGTTGGCGCCTTCAGTGAATGGCTAAAGAGCAAAGGAAAGCTAGGCGGTCAGCATAAAGTGCCGCGCCTAAGCAATGACCGAAAAATATTGGAAGAGATTCTCAAATTTTCGTTTCAGGAAAGTGATATCCTATAATTGTTGATTTTTCTTGTGGCGAACGAGGTACATCTAACTACTTACTCCTATATTTGCACCTATGTCATCGCTTCATATTTACAATTCGCTTACAAGACAAAAGGAACTTTTTGTTCCGATCAGTGCCCCTTATGTTGGTTTGTATGTTTGTGGTCCCACAGTGTATAGTGATGTGCATTTAGGAAATGTTCGAACCTTTTCCTCCTTCGATATGATTTATCGATATTTGGTATTCAGTGGTTATAAAGTGCGTTATGTTAGAAATATTACAGATGCCGGTCATCTTACCAATGAAAGAGGAGAGGGTGTCAATCGTATGGAAAGTCAGGCAAAACTAGAGAGTTTGGAGCCAATGGAGATTGTGCAGAAATACACGGTAGGCTTTCGGGATATTTGCAACCTGTTTCATCTCAAACCACCCACTATTGAGCCTACAGCCACCGGTCATATTTTAGAGCAAATTGAAATGATTGAAACGCTCATACATAATGGCTTTGCCTATGAAATCAATGGCTCTGTTTATTTTGATGTAAAGGCCTTTAATGCGAAACATACTTATGGAGAATTATCAGGTCGAAATATTGACGAACTGATAGCAGGTTACCGCGATTTGGATGGACAAGATGAAAAAAGGAATTCTATTGATTTTGCACTTTGGAAGGCCGCATCGCCCGCGCATATAATGCAATGGAAATCGCCCTGGGGTATGGGATTTCCGGGTTGGCATCTCGAATGCTCTGCAATGAGCACCAAATATTTAGGGAAGCAATTTGATATTCATGGCGGCGGAATGGATTTGAAATTTCCGCATCATGAGTGCGAAATAGCTCAAAACGTGGGTAGTTGCGGTATGGCTCCTGTACGTTACTGGATGCATACCAATATGCTTAATTTCAATGGTCAAAAGATGAGTAAATCGTTGGGGAATTCTATTTTACCCATCGAATTAATTACAGGCAATCATGCACTTCTTGATAAGGCCTATTCGCCAATGTCCGTTAAGTTCCTATTTCTGCAATCGCATTATTCTTCTGAATTGGATATCAATATTAAAGGGTTGCAGGATGCCGAAAAGGGGCTGAAAAAATTAATGGATGCTCGGGCCAATGCCCTACTTGTCAAGGGGCAAAGTATGGTAGAAACGGAAATAGACAAAAGTATCGTTGCCCTGGCAGCCTTGTGCAAAGCCAATATGGACGATGATTTTAATACGGCGAAAACCATTGCTACTTTGTTTGAAATGGCCACTATTGTAAATAGTCTTAAAGATGGAAACATAAAGGATGATCAAGTATCACCTTCTTCGATCGGCATGTTGCAACAAACGTTTGAAACCTATCTAATCGATGTTTTTGGACTTAGCCCACTTACAGAAAATCAGGACGAAAAATTGGATGATGTCCTGCAAATTTTGATTCAGATACGTAAAGAAGCAAAAGTGAAAAAAGACTTTGCTACTTCCGATCGAATTCGAAATGAGCTATTGGAGAAGGGGATACAGCTAAAGGATGAAAAAGACGGAAATGTTAGCTGGTCATTATAAATAAAGTTGTGGTGATGGGGTCGGTGGAAATAGATGCCTGCTATTTTCGTTTCAACACAATTAAGATGACTTCGTCTTCTAAGAGATTTAGATTCGTATTCACTAGGCGATAGCGGTTGACTTTACGAAGATTTTCAGCAAAGGTTGCTTCGAGTTGGTCGAGCAAATTACCACAAGACATCTCAGTACTGATTAACTGTAGCGGTTCTATTTTATTCCTTGTTGCAGTGAACGCACCACTAATACTATTGCAACCTACATTGCATAGAATCGTATGGTTGGTTTGGTCAATGGAAATTTTTGTCTGTACCTTTTTAACCGGAAGGAGTTGTCCCCTATTAAACTGCTTCGACAATGTATAGATACCCGTCAAATTCTGCGAGGTGTGCTTCTTTTTGGCGGACGCAAACAAACTCGCAAAGCAAATAAGATAGATTAAAAGGGGTTTCATCTATAGGTTCAGTTCTATACTGCAAACATATTAATAAATTGTTGTTTACCAACAACTAACAACTAAAAGCGATTATCTACGATATAATAAAGTACCTTTGCACCCTTTTGAAAAGAAAATTATTTTATGAATATTAGAAATATTGCAATTATTGCGCACGTTGATCATGGAAAAACAACCTTGGTTGATAAAATTTTACATCAAACCAATGTGTTTCGTGAGAATCAAGAAACCGGAGACCTCATCATGGATAATAATGATTTGGAACGCGAAAGAGGAATTACGATCTTATCCAAAAATGTTTCGGTTATTTATAAAGATACCAAAATTAATGTAATTGATACCCCTGGTCACGCTGATTTTGGTGGAGAAGTAGAGCGTGTATTGAAAATGGCTGATGGGGTTATTTTGTTGGTTGATGCCTTTGAAGGACCTATGCCTCAAACACGATTTGTATTGCAAAAAGCATTGCAATTAAATTTAAAACCGATCGTGGTGATTAATAAAGTGGATAAGGCAAACTGCCGTCCTGATGAAGTACATGATGCTGTTTTTGAATTGTTTTTCAATTTGGATGCCACCGAAGAACAACTTGAATTTCCTACCTATTATGGCTCAGGTAAAAATGGGTGGTTTAATTCTGAAAATTCGCAGTGCGACGACATTACTCCATTACTAGATGGAATTATTGAACATGTACCTGCTCCTAAAGTATCTGATGGTCCATTGCAATTGCAAATAACTTCTTTAGATTATTCATCCTTTTTAGGTCGAATAGCTGTGGGGCGAGTAGCCAGAGGCAAAATTACCGAGGGCGAAAACATCATGTTGATGCAGGCTGATGGCACCAACAAAAGAAATAAAGTAAAAGAGTTATATGTATTTGAATCCTTAGGCAAAAAGCGTGTGGCCGAAGTACAGGCAGGAGATATTTGCGCAGTAGTTGGTTTAGAAGGCTTCAATATTGGAGATACCATTGCGGATTTGGAGACGCCGGAAGCCTTGCCTATCATACCGGTAGATGAACCTACCATGAATATGACCTTTAGCATCAACAATTCTCCATTTTTTGGAAAAGATGGAAAATTTGTAACCAGTCGCCATTTAAGAGATCGCTTAATAAAGGAGTTGGAAAAGAATTTGGCTTTGCGTGTAGAAGATACCGACAACGGAGATACCTTTCTGGTATTTGGCAGAGGCATTTTGCACCTCGGTGTATTAATTGAAACGATGCGTCGTGAGGGGTATGAATTGACAGTTGGTCAACCCCAAGTAATTGTAAAGATGATTGATGGGGTTCGCAGTGAACCGTTCGAAACCTTAGTGATAGACGTGCCGCAAGAATTAGCCAGTAAGGCCATTGATTTGGTTAGTCGTCGCAAAGGGGAGATGCTTGTGATGGAAACGAAGGGTGATATGCAACATCTAGAATTTGATATTCCTTCAAGAGGCTTAATTGGTCTTCGTACACAAATGTTGACCGGGACTCAGGGCGAAGCGGTTATGGCGCATCGTTTTCGTGAGTATAAACCATGGAAAGGACCGATCCCAGGCCGAAGCAATGGTGTGCTGATATCTAAATTTAATGGGTCAACTACAGGATATTCCATCGATAAATTACAAGATCGTGGTAACTTTTTTGTGGATCCGGGAGAGGAAGTGTATGCTGGACAAATTATTGCAGAACATATTAAGCCGGGAGATTTATTAGTAAATGCAGTGGAAGGAAAAAAACTAACCAATCATCGGGCTAGCGGCTCAGACGACGCCAATCGCATTGCTCCCAAAATTTTGATGACTATTGAAGAATGTATGGAGTATATCGAACAAGATGAGTGCATCGAGATTACACCAAATTTTGTAAGAATGCGTAAAATTATTTTGGATGAAATCCAGCGCAAAAATTCAGCCAAACAAATGCAAGTGGAGGCTTTATAGTTTTTTTGAAGTACTAAAAATGTAAAATAGAAAATGGGTATTCCGAAAAGAATACCCATTTTTTTTATAGTGCCTTTTAGGATTGAATCCAAAATTGCAGTTGCGAGCAATCACTTGATTAGCTAAAGGCTTCTCTGATTTTATCAAAGAAACTCTTATCGGTTTTAGAAACATCTGGTTTAAAATTAGGAGAGTCCTTAAATTTCTCAAGAATTTTTCGTTCCTCATTACTTAGATGTTGTGGGGTCCAAACATTTATATTGATGAGTTGGTCGCCTTTTTCATAACTATTGATACTTGGGAAACCCTTTCCTTTTAGTCGTAATATTTTGCCGGCTTGGGTGCCTGCAGGAATTTTTATTTTGGCTTTACCGGTAATGGTTGGAATCTCTGCCTCAAGACCCATTACCACATCCGGAAACGACAAATTGAGTTCATATAAAACATTAAGTCCCTCACGCATCAGTTCGGCATGTTTTTCTTCCTCAATCACAACCAACAAATCGCCGGGTTGTCCATTTCGCTCGCCCATATTTCCCTTACCGTTTACGCTCAGTTGCATACCTTCTTGCACACCGGCAGGTATATCGATGCTGATGGTATCCTCTCCATATACACGGCCTTCGCCTTTGCAGGGGGTACACTTGTTTTGAATTTGGGTGCCGTCTCCATTGCAAGTAGGGCAGGTGGTAACCGTTTGCATCTGACCTAAGAAGGTTTGTTGCACACGTCGTACTTGACCGCTGCCGCCACAGGTAGCGCAATTTTGAACGGATGATTTATCCTTTGCACCCACACCTGCACAGGTTTCACAACGAACATATTTTTTGACTTTAATGGTTTTGTGCGCACCTTTTAAAATCTCCTCGTAATTTAATTTTACCTTCACTCTCAGGTTGGAGCCTCTATTACCGCCTCGGCCTCTTCCACCACTACTTCTGCCACCCCCACCAAAGAATCCTTCACCAAATACATCGCCGAAATTTTCGAAAATGTCCTCCATTCTCATGCCGCCTCCAAAACCGCCCTGTCCACCACCTGCAGCACCTCCTAAGCCGGCATGACCATATTGATCATACCGTTGCTTTTTATCCGGATTGCTGAGAATTTCGTATGCCTCGGCAGCGGCCTTAAACTTTTCCTCTGCAGCCTTATCTCCCGGATTTTTATCGGGATGATACTGCATGGCCACTTTTCGGTAGGCTTTTTTTATTTCGTCGGCAGATGCGCTTTTGCTAACACCTAATATTTCGTAAAAATCTTTTTTCATCTTTTGTTATTATTGCCCCTATTTCTAGTTGACTTTTCCAATTACTACTTTCGCATGACGAATCAACTTATCGTTTAGCAAATAGCCTTTTTGCAATTCGTCCAGCACTTTTCCTTCTTGTTTTTTGGAAGGAGCCGGTATTTCAGTCACCGCTTCATGTTTTTCAACATCAAAAGGTTCCCCGATGCTTTCAAACGATTTCAAACCTTTTTGAGTAAGGGTATGTTTGAGTTTATTAAACACCAACTGCATTCCTTCTTTTATCGCATGAATATCCGTAGCAGTTGCCATTTGTTTTTCAGCACGTTCGCTATCATCCAATACATCGAGTAAACTCATCATTACATCTTTGCCGGCCGTTTGGATGGTCTCCATTTTTTCTTTAAAAGACCGCTTTTTGTAATTATCAAATTCTGCAACCAGCCTGATATATTTATCCTTCCATTCTGCCACCTGCTGCTGCCACTTTTCCAATTCACTTTCTTCGGTCAAATTTTCATTTGGACCGGTCTTTTCTGTCATATTATCATCTGCTTGATTCTCAGTCATACCAGATTGTAATTCTTCATTGGCAGTATTTTCAATGATTTCGCTTGTATTATCGTTCATATAGTTATGATAAATTGGGTTTCAAACATTCCTTATTCAATAATTTTGCCAATCGGCTTTAGTAGGACATATTGTCGTAGGGTAGCGCGTTTTTTGTTGAGTGCTGTTAAATTGGTTTCGCAAATTGTTGATCAAGTTGGATGGCTTCCATCAATAGTTTTTGAATGGCTTGGATGTCAATTTCATCCGGAGAATTGAAAATCTTGTAATAGATCTGCTTATTGGTGCCATGATCGAGATAGCAGTCTTCATCTTGAAGTTTATTTCCGTACCAAAATCCAAGCAATACACCTTGTTTAACTCCACCCCGTGGGACACTGGATGGCCACACAATGCAAATTCCTCTATGACCGTAGAAGTATGGGACATTGTAGGAAATTTTTTCGTTGCAGTAGTCTGGAAGATTTTCGGAAATTATCTGTCGCAAAATGTCCACAATCAAGCGTTCTGTTTCAGGAAGGAAATCATATAATTCCGACAGATTTTTTATTTTAAATGAACTTTGCCGTTTCATGTTTTCCATTTAAGAACGCGAACTCTTTAGTACCCGATTCAAGATCCTTTATGGAATGGTAATGGACATTTTGCTCGAGGTATAGGCTGCAAAATATCCCAAGGCTCCATTTGAGAAATTTGAATTCGGATTAGCAGGGGCGGCACCGGTATTGGCATCGCCGGTAATGACTTCCGATAGCGTATTAAAATAGTCGTACACTGCGGCATCCATCCTAATAATTCAACATCCACCTTATCACCTTTTTTGAAGATGGATGTAAAAATAGGGGCATCAATTTGCAGTCCGTCACGCACCATATCGTCGAAGATATAGTAGTTTTCGGCTTTATTAAGGATGGTATCGTTTTTGGTAATCAGCACCCTATAAAAATTTTTGACACCTACAGAATCTTTTAAATGCACAAGCAGCAATTCAGTGCCCTTATCCGGGTTTGGAGGGCCAAATCCATTAAATTTTCTGGTGGTAAGAGAATCAATAGGTGTATGAAAGGGCATAGTAGAATTTGCTGTAAATGATTTCCCATCCACAAACACTTCCAATTGGTAACTACTTAAGGGTATTGCCGCAAAATTAGCAATGCGGTACCAGCCATTTCCTTGAGGAGTTAAGGTGACACTGTTACTATTAGGATCCTTCAATACCACTACCGCATTGTCTACTGTGGTAGGCTGTTCCGTATCAAAATAGTTGGTGGTTTTGGTAATACGTACAGTAAAGTCGTGGACCCCTTCAAACATGGGGGCCTCAATTACGTATTGCGGTTGTGCATCATTCAGATTGACATCAATCACTTTTTGACAGGATGAGAAAAAGAATAAGCAAAGAAGTGCAGATAAAGTGTTAAAGGGATTCATTTATTAGAATTTAAAATTGTAAGTGATAGAAGGCACCCATCGAAACAAAGCCGTTTGCAAGGCCTCTGTTTTGGATGGATTATCTTTGTTTTGCTGAAAGGAAATGGAATAGGCATTTTGTCTTCCGTAGGCATTATAGCATGAAAAATTCCAACTGGATTCTCGTTTTTCCGTTTTCTTTCGATACCAAGTTACGCCAATATCCAATCGATGATAGGCAGGCATTCGGTATCCATTCCGCTCTGTATAATATGGTACTTTTACATTATCAACGATGTAGGACCCGGATGGAAACGTGACGGCAGAGCCCGTATTGTACACCCAGTTGGCTGATACTTTTATTTTTTTGGTGAGGTCGTACATGCCAACGATTGCAATATCATGAATACGATCTTGTTTTGCAGGATATTGATTGCCCTCATTTATATTGGCAAAGGTCCTCAATGATCGCGAAAGGGTATAACTGATCCATCCTGTTAAGCGACCTGTTTGTTTATGCAAATAAAATTCGGCACCATAGGCCTGCCCCTTGCCATATTCAAGTTCTGCCTCTACATCAGGGTTTAAAAATATATTGGCACCATTTTTATAATCAATTTGATTGGCTAACGTTTTGTAATACGTTTCTAGTGAAAATTCAAACATATTGTCGTTGAAATTTCTAAAATAGCCGAGTGCAATTTGATTTACAATTTGAGGCTTTACATTATTACTGCTGGGAACCCAAATATCGGTAGGTGAGGAGGTAGTTGAATTGGAGAGAATATGCAAGTATTGCATATTTCTATTGTAGGATGCCTTCACAGAACTCAACTCATTCAGTTGGTATTTTGCAGAAAGTCGGGGTTCTAATCCGCCATACATTTTAATGGTTTCGCCATTCGAAAATTCTTTCTTGGTTAAGATAGTACCTTTGGCATCGTAGGTATATGCAGTTCCGGGTCCTAAATAGTCAAATAGTGAATACCGAAGCCCGTACTTAACCGTGATTTTTTCTGAAATAATTTGTTCGTTTTGCAAATAGATGCCTCCTTCTAAGGCATATCGATTCTTCAAACTGTCGGCAGCATTAATGCCGGTACCACTAAATACGGTTGGTCTAAAAGTATGATGCATCACGTTGATGCCAAACTTGATACTGTTATTAGAATTTGCAAACAAGCTAAAATCCTGCTTTAAATTATAGTCGCGAATGGAGGATTTGATTTGAAAGGATTGATCATCGAAACCTACTTTGATTTGATAGTCGTAGTTGCTATAGATTAAGGAGGTATTTGAAAATAATTTTGAATTGATGATATGATTCCATCGAATGGTTGAAGTAACGTTGCCCCAGTCAAATCCAAAAGTACTGCCCAATCCTAAAATATCTCGTCCGAAATAGCCTGAAAGAAAAATTCGATCTTTCTTTGAAATCTGATAGTTTGCTTTGAGATTTAAATCATAAAAATAAAGTCTTGACGATTTACGAATACTATCCTTCGAAAGTTTTAAAAATAAATCGGCGTAGGTGCGTCTTCCTGAGATAATAAAGGAGCCTTTGTCTTTTACAATTGGCCCCTCAATAGTGAGTCGTGAGGAAATAAGGCCTATGCCTCCTGATGCTGTATATTTTTTGTTGTTACCATCTTTCATTTTTACATCCAAAACCGAAGAGGCTCTTCCGCCAAACTCTGCCGGAATATCGCCTTTATAAAGGGTTACATCCTTCAGTGCATCTGAATTAAAAACTGAAAAAAAGCCCAGCAGATGTGAGGCATTGTAAACGGGTGCTTCGTCTAGTAGTATTAGATTTTGATCGACGCCTCCACCTCTTACATAAAACCCGCTTTGCCCCTCGCCAGCCGATTTAACACCTGGAGTCAGTTGCAGGGTTTTGATAATATCTTTCTCGCCAAACAGCACCGGTACACTTTCAATTGCTTTCGGATCCAACTTGATTACTCCCATTTCGGTACGTGTAACATTCTTATCTTCTTTTACAGCTTTCACTACTACATCTTTGATGGTTCGCTCGATGGGTACCAATTGAATATTCCGTACCGTATTTTTATCGATATTGATTTTTACCTCTTGTTTTTCATATCCAAGGTATTGATATACCAAGGTATAGCTTCCTTTGGGGATGGATAAGGAATAGAAACCATATGAATTAGATCGAGCACCTTTTTCTTTTATTTCTAATACCCGCACCGTAGCCGCAATTAAGTCTTCACCATTTTTGGATTCTTTGATAGAGCCGCTAATGGTAAAATTTTGTGCATCTACTAGTTGATATAAACACAAAATTGAAACCAGGAGGCACATCATTTTTTTGTACATAATTTGCTGTTTAGGTAGCAATATTAGTTTAGTAATGCAATTCGAAACTATAATATTATGTGAACGGTATCATAAATGTATAGATATTGTAGATACCATAGTATTAGGTATTATCGTTTAGTGGAATGGTTTCCCGTTGGCGGGGCAAATCAGCAGCTTTGCATTGTTTATGATTGGCATTTGTTCCCTAACAGCACAAAGAAATACGGAATGGTCTAAAAATTACGGTAAACGACCATCCCTGTCATATCACTAGTTTGTTTCGTAACCATTAAATTTAATAGGTATTTATGCACATGATACTATATACCTTCACAAAAAAAATGAGCACTATTCCGTAATAGTGCTCGCAAGTATCAAAGATGTATAAGGTGATACTTTAGTGTTGATGATGATGATGTGGTTTGTTGATCATTGCTAAAAAATCGTCTTTTGAAATTTCGGTTTCTTGTAAGTGTAGCCCATTTTCAATAGTGTAAAATAGTTTATCGGTTATGATTCGATTGTACAACTCATCTGCAAATTTTTTGTCGGCCAATTGTTTTTTTACCACCGGTTCCATCCAACTGGCATCCATTTCTGGCATCGATCCGTATTGACCAAAATAGCTCATTATTTGCATTCTGGCAGCTTGCTCCATTTCTTCTGTTCTAACTTCAAGTTTGTTTTCTTCAATTATTTTGTCTGAAATTAATTGCCATCTCAATTGATGTTCAAATTTTCCGAACTCTTTCTCCACCACTTCCATTGGAGTATATTTTTCACCGCCAATACTCATCCATCTTTTCAAAAATGAGGTAGGAAGGGTAATAGGGGTTTCATGTACGAGTCTTTCAAAAATATCATTTTGCAGATAATTTCTGCTATGGCCATTCCAATAGGTTTGCATTTCTTGCAACAGGACACTTCTAAACTTTTCTTCTGTGTCAATCTCTTTACCAGGATATATTTTTTCAAACATAGCTTGCCCCAATTCAGCTTTTGCAATATGTTCAATTTTTTCAATGCCAACCACCACTTCTTTATCCAATGATGCACCCAGTTTTAAATCATTTAGAATGGAATCGCCGTAGGCTTCGTCAAATAATTGATCAATGCGACTGGTAATGTGCTCCTGCACTTTTTTGTTTAGCAAGGTATTCCTTGTATTTTTTGAAAAATATTTTAAAAGCAGTGCATGCTTGGTATCTACTCCTCCGGGAATCAAATTTCCATTTTCATCTTTTTCCTGTATTAGAATGTGTAAAACATTTTCTTCGGAGGCCACGGTATCTATTTCGCTCAAATCACCCGCTTTCAATTGCAGTTTTTCGATCTCTTCCTGCATCATTTCGTTGCTTATGGTAACCTTGTAGGTCGGCAGGGTGGAAGCATTCTGTAATAAAGGAATTTCAAAGTTCGGCTTAGTGCCAATTTCAAATTCAAAAGTATAGTTTTCGGGATTGTCAATATTGAAATCATATTGAGTTTGCGATTCGGCAGGAACAGGTCTGGCAAATATTTCTGCCTTGGTCGAAACTAGATGCTCTTCCAATTTTGTTCCCGCTGCTTTAAGTACTTCATCTGAATAAACGGACTGTCCATAAAGCTTTTTAATATGACCTAGAGGTACCATTCCCTTTCTGAAACCCGGAATTGCTGCATCCTTACTTAATTTTCGAAGGGTCTTTTGCACGGATGGAAGGTAGTCCTCAGTGCTTAGTTGAATGGTAATTTTTTCGTGTTGAAGTCCGATATTCTGTTGCGATACTGTTGCCATTAATTATATTTTTTATTTAAAAAAAGCCCCACAAATATGAAGGGCTATTGGTTTGTGCGGGCGGAGGGACTCGAACCCCCATGTCGAAGACACTAGATCCTAAGTCTAGCGCGTCTACCAATTTCGCCACGCCCGCGAAAATTGATTTTTGGAGTGCAAATGTATTACTTTTATTCTTAAAACGACGTATTAATTAAAGATTTTCACTATTTTTAATAAAAATCTTTTCATTGGCGAACGTTATAAGTACCGAGAAGTTAGAGGATGAAGAAGCCGCATTTATTATCAACAAATATCAGAAGGCAAGTAAAGACTATTTGCGTATTATGAATTTGTTTTTAATCTCCTGCGGGGTATTTCCTTTGGTAATGGGAGTGCTATTTTCAATAATTGCAAACGATTTTGGCGTTTTTATTGGCGTTTTTGTTATCTGCCTCATTTCGCTTATATTTTTTTTTATTTTGGTGGCAAGCATTTATTACTTTTTGTTTCTATTTCGGAAGTATTTGGATGCGCAACGACAAACAAAAACGATTGAGCGTTGTCTTGTGTTGGAAAAGAAAGCAATTTTAATAAATCAGTCTTATCATATCTTTATTGATAGCAAAGTGAAGTATAGTATTGAAGTTGTGGAAAATGACTATGATCTATATGAAATTGGCGATGAAATAAATATAGAGTATAGCACATATGATAAAGAATATTTAGGCTATTTCTGATGTAAATGGGGAAGCGTGTTGCACTAAGAATGGTACCATCACATGCAATGTGCATATTTACTAGTACGCGGCCAATTCTCTATTTATATGCAAAATGAAGCAACTATCAATTGCCTTTAATCATTTGTTTCGATTCTTCTTGGGGTAATGCCATTTCTGAACCTTCCATTCTAAAGGGGCAATGAATCGTTTCATTTATGAAGCATTACTACAATGGAGTAAAAAAAAAGTGGTACAACTTGTACCACTTTTTTTTGTATAGATTTTTTTATTAATTTCTTCGAAGATTAGGAAAAGGAGGAGGCATATTAGATGGTCCTTCTTCGCCGTCCCCTGCAGATCGGTAATCTACTGCATTTGTATTACCATTTTGTCCATATTGGAAAATGAATCGGTCTCTATCGATACCTTGCTTGTCAACCATATAGTTAATTACTGCATTTACTCGATCCCATGAACGTTGTTGATCTACTTTGCTAGCATTGCCATTACCCATTACTACAATTTTACAAGTTGGATTGCTTCTCATAGCACTTGCAAGTCTTGACAACTCAGCCATTGCTCCTGAACCAACAGTGCTTGAGCCGCTAGGGAATCCTACACTTCCACCTGGAATATTTCCACAACCAGGTTTAGGTCCGTTTTTGCAACATTCTGGGTCAGGACATGTACCGATACCATCAGCATCAGAAGGTTGACATTCAGTTGGAGTAATTAATTGCTTGTCTTTGAAATCAGGTACACCGTCACCATCTGTATCGACAGGACAACCATGAGTATCTACTGCTACACCAGCTGGAGTATCTGGGCATCGATCAAAGCAATCAGAAACACCATCACCGTCAGAATCAACATCACAATTGTTTCCTCCTCTTGGTCGTTTCATTTCGGTATATCCATAATCAAGTGGGTTCATCCACCATAATGGTTCCACTGATTTTCCACCTAAGTGTAGGTTAAGACCTAATGAAAGATAGTTGTACGTATCAAAATCACGAGTCATAGCAGATCCACCATAACCAGGAGTTGGCCATTCTTGCCATCTTTGACCGTCTATTAAATCGTCATTGGTATAGCTCCATTTATCTTCAATGGCAAGAGAAACTCTTCTCCCTAATTTAAATTGAATACCTAAACCAACTGTAAGGATGGTTCTATAGGTTCTGTCTTTTCCAAACCAAGGGCGATTATCATGTTTTTCAGCTTCCGATTCATAGGTGCCATCAAACAAAGCTTTCAAATCATTGTTCTTTTCTTTTCTTGCTCTGTATGAACTTTTCCAAGTGCTTGAAGGTTGTTCAGGGTTATAGTTCTTGTTGATAATTGGAGAAAAGTCATAATTTTTTGTTCCTTTAGCAGCATCTACCCACACATCATATAATGTACCGCCAATGCCAGCAAGGGCGTATAAACTTGCTTTGTTTCTTGACTTGTGAAATTTGATATTATTCAAGGAAGCAACTAATTGAAATGATAATTCATCCACATTTGTTTTGTAGTTATAAAATACAGGGTTTGCCTTGTAATTTTTGTCAACAATAGTGCCATTCACGCCATAGCCTCTTCTCATCCAAGGATTGTCGTGTGCCCAATATCCGGTACCGGCTTGCCAGTTAAATCCAGACGCGGTTCCATGTAAATATTGAAGTCTTGTGGAAATGATATAACCCCAAGCTTTACGCAAATGCAAACCAAAACCGGTGGTTTGTCCTGGGTTTTTGGCGGTAAAGATGTTTTTTGAACGAACGTCGCCAGATACATTAAATGCACCAAAGCTAACGCCAATTTCCCATTGATTTCGTGGTTTAGAGGGAAAGTCATATTGATTTGACAGGAAATCTCTTTGTTGTTCCATTCTTCTTTCAGGAATTAGAGAGGTGTCTAATACATCGTAGCCTGCGCCACGGTATACAGAAGCACCACCAGACTCAGTTTGAGCAAAAAGTGGATTTGAAAATAAGCTAACCAAAACAACTGTGAGGACCAGTAGGAAGCGTGTCTTTTTAAACATAATAATTTTTTTAATTTATTCGTGGGCAAATGTATAATTTTTTCACAAAATAAAGAAATAAGCGGGTAAATTTTTTTTTTATTTTTATGTTATTACTATTGTGGATATCTTGACAATGAAAGAAATAAGAGCATTCTTAGAAGAGGATTTGATGCGGTTTGAACAGACTTTTAATGGGGCTGTTTCCAGCAATGTTTCGCTCCTTGACAAAATCATGAAGTATATTGTCAAAACGAAGGGTAAGCAGTTGCGACCCATGTTTGTCATTTTGTCGGCTAAACTTTTTGGAGATACCAATGAGGCCACCTTTCGGGCTGCCTCTTTAATTGAATTGCTGCATACGGCTACACTTGTACATGATGATGTGGTGGACGACTCCAACCAACGAAGAGGTTTTTTTCGATCAATGCCCTATGGAAAAATAAAATTGCGGTACTGGTGGGCGATTATTTGCTCTCAAAAGGCTTATTACTTTCCCTGTCGAATGGCGATTTTCATATTTTAGAAATATTGGCAACTGCAGTAAAGGAAATGAGCGAAGGCGAGCTGCTTCAAATTGAAAAGGCACGAAAACTGGATATTTCTGAGGCAGTCTATTTTGAGATTATTCGTTGCAAAACGGCCTCCTTGATTTCTTCAGCTTGCGGTGCGGGTAGTTTTTCTACCACACAAGATCAACAGACCACCGATTTAATGAAACAATTTGGAGAAAAAGTAGGTATTGCGTTTCAAATTAAGGATGACTTGTTCGATTACGGAAAAGTGGATGTTGGAAAGCCAACGGGAAATGATATTAAAGAAAAGAAAATGACGTTACCGTTGATTTATACCCTGAATAATTGCGACTCGGTTACCAAAGCAAAAATTATTCATATTTTTAAAAATGCCAACAAAAAGAAGCAGGAGGTGCGTTACATAATTGATGTGGTAACCAAAAGTGGTGGTATTTCGTATGCTGAACGTCAAATGAAAAATTATATAGATGAGGCCTTCTTACTCCTTGATTCCTTTCCACCCACTACGGCAAGAAATTACCTAAAGGAACTTGTAAATTATACCATTGAACGAAACTATTAGAAGTTGATGAATCAGAAAATTACAATCTTAGGTGCCGGACTCGTTGGTTCGCTCTTAGCCACTTTGCTTCAAAAGAAGGGCTATGAAGTTACCATTCTTGAACGGAGATTGGATATGAGAAAAGGCAATCTAGCTGCAGGCAGATCTATTAATCTGGCAATGAGCCAGCGCGGATGGGCAGGTTTAGAACTGGCAGGACTAAAAGCAGCGGTCGAAGAAATTGCCATTCCAATGTATGGCCGCCAAATTCACCCAATAGAAGGCGAATCTATTTTTCAGGCTTACGGAAAAAATGAGGAAGCTATTTACAGTGTAAGTAGGGGAGAACTCAATCGGAAATTAATGACCCTTGCAGAAGATTGTGGTGTCAACATACGGTTTAACCAAAAAGTTATCGATGTTTCTCTCGAGACCAATACATTGCAAATCGAGGTAGACAGTCGTATTTCCTCTTATGATGAACACGATCTGGTAATAGCTGCAGATGGTGCGTTTTCTGCTTTAAGAAATTCTTATTTGAAAACGGATCGATTTGATTACCAACAATTTTATATTCCTCATGGGTATAAGGAACTAAACATCCCTGCCGGCGCAAGAAATTCCTTTCAATTAAATAAAACAGCCCTCCACATTTGGCCTCGAATTAACTTTATGTTGATTGCTTTGCCCAATCTTGATGGTTCTTTTACTTGTACTTTGTTTTTTCCATTTGAAGGTGAGGTGTCTTTTTCATCTCTAACAACAGATCAGGAAATTCGTTTATTTTTTGAAAAATATTTTCCAGATGTGATGCCACTCATTCCAAATGTAGTGGAAGATTTTAAAAGCAATCCAAGCTCTTCGTTGGTGACCGTCAAATGTTTTCCATGGATTTATAAAGATAAGAGTATGTTGATTGGTGATGCTGCACATGCTATTGTTCCTTTTTATGGACAAGGCATGAATGCAGGGTTTGAGGACTGCCGTATCTTGATGGACATAATAGCAGAAAACCATACCAATGACTGGAAAAACATTTTGTCGTTGTATCAGCAGCGAAGAAAAATAAATGGTGATGCAGTTGCTGATTTGGCACTTCAAAACTTTATTGAAATGCGCGACTTGGTTGCAGATCCAATTTTTCTGGAGCGGAAAAAAATTGAAAAGGAGCTCGGAAAAATGTTTCCGGATGTTTTTAATTCGGTATACGAAATGGTTTCCTTTTCACATACTTCTTATTTCTATGCTCTCAGCTGCCAAAAAGCACAAGATACACTTTTAGAAAAGGTAATGAATGCAGGACGCTTTGAAGATTCTTTACAATCCACCGCTTTTAGGAACGATTTAGAATTGTGGATTGCTACCTATGCTGCAGAAGTAAAAGCCATTGAAACGGCCTCTTAATAATACCCTAGTCTTCGTCATAAAAATCAAGCAAAGAACCGAAGTAGGAGTGGTCCCATCCTGATGCTATTTCTTCAAACGCTTCATCGGGTATGTTTACATGACGCAATTCAACAGAAGTTCCTTTTTTATCTTCATGCAATTTTATGGTAACGATAGATGGAGTCTCCTGATCTCCAAAATACCATTCCTGTACTATTTTTTTGCCCTCCTCGAATTCGAGATTCTTTCCAACGATACTCCCACTCCAAAGTGAAAATTCAGTACCTGGTGTAGTGCTCATTTCCGCCTCTTCGCCTGTCCACAATTGAATGGTGTATGGATTGGTTAATGCAATATAAAGTTCGGCAGGTGGTACCGGAAGGGTATAATACTTTTTTAAATCTTTCATTGTAGAAAATTTCTGTTTTTTGGGGCAACTGTGTTTTCCTTAATGTTTGATTATTTTTGTAGTAAAGGCTTTGTTAGGGGTGCTTATCCATAAAATATACTCTCCGCTAGCTGCATGTTTCAATGCATCACAATGAAATTCTGATTTGTAAATTTCCTGGCTTTTAAAAATAATTTTGCCGGAGATGTCGTAAATCAGATAGGAAAAATTAGTACTGGAATTGTCAAATGATTTTACATAAAAATCCCCATTATTTGGATTCGGATATAGAGCAAATCGGTAGTCGATATTTTGTATATCGGATGTGCCCAATAAAATATTATAGGCGTTACAAAAATTAGGAATTCCGTATCCTAAAGTAGTGGCAGTGGTAGAATCACCGGTAATGATATCGCTATATTTGCTACTCACCATTTTTATTAATTGACGAAGTTGCCAAGTGGTTAAACTTGGTGATGCTTGCCACAAACAAGCAATAGCGCCACACATGATGGGGCTTGCAAAAGACGATCCATTGGATATACCCACTTGACAATTGCCACCAATTAACGATACCCCTTTGCCGAGTGCCACGCCATCTGGTTTGAGCACTCCCATTGAATTCGGACCATAACCACTATTTGCCCAATTACCCGATCCATCTACTGAACCAACACTGTATACACTATCTCCATCAGCAGGTGTTAACATATAATGCCAAGGTCCTGCACCTTCGTTGCCTTGTGCATTTACTAAAAAGATTCCTTTTGCTACCGACATGTTTGCCGCTTTCACGATTAAGGACGTTTTTCCATCCATATCAGCATAGGTATAGGAGCTGCCACTTAAGGGGGCGTCATATTTATTATATCCTAAGGATGAATTCACGATGTCAATTCCGATGCTATCACAACGCTCCATTGCACTCAACCAATTGTCTTCTTCAATGGGAAATTCGCTTCCGATATCTTCCGTAATGTACAAATAAAAGTCGCCATATGGAGCTGTGCCAACATAAGTACTATCTAATTTTGCAGCCATGCAGCCCATTACGTTCATTCCGTGGTCTGAGGGAATGGCCATTGAGTAAACAAATGGGGTATCCTTTACAAAATTATAGACATCCTTCACTCTATTTTGTAATAATAGGGTGTCATAGGCACGACAGGAATCGGTTCGTCTGAAATTCACATCCAGCACGGCTATTTTCATACCTTGTCCCATAAATCCTGCATCATGTAGACAGTCGCCCTGCAACATATCAATCTGCTGAAATGCCAATCCGTAAAAGGCAGAGCTGCCTCTTGTTTTTTTTGCATCCATGGGTTCAACTTTCGGAAATTTAGCCATGCTGTGTTCCGAAATTTGCTCTGTTTTGAAAATTCCATTGGCATAACGCGCTACAAGTTGTACGCTTTGTACCATAGGCAAGGCTTGTAGTGCACTTACTTTTGTTGAGTCAAAAGTGATTAACACAATTTGATTAAACCATTTTGATTTATTGTGAAGCTTTACAGCATTCGCAGTAAGCATCGCTGTGTCAATATAATGTTGCACCAGCGGTAGATCCGTACTGTCTAAGCCGATACCTTGTTTGCTTCGTCGCGCGAGTGAAGCCGGCGAAAGGAATTGCAACGAATCAGCATAGGTTAAGGTGCCATTCTTGTCCTTAAAGGTAACACGATATGCAAAGGCAGGTGCAGCAAAATCTTGATAACTTACTACTAATAATAACAGAAGTAAAAAATAGTTCTTCATAGAGTGATTAATTAACTTTTTTGGCACGGTATATAATAATGAAGCCGTTTCTATATTTGGTGGTGGTCGACTGAAATTCCCAATTCACCAATTCACGCTGAATCAGACCAACATTTTTAGCATAAATCTCTCTGGAGTAGGTACGGGCACTATAGTTATCAGTATCTAATGAATCGCCAACTGCTACATCAACCTCTTCAACCGTAACGGTGTTCTCAAAATTTAAAAAGCTGTTGTTATGTGCTTGATTGATATTGATATATTCATAATTCCATCCTGAGAGCCATTTTAATTCTGGTATTAAGGTGGTCGGAAGAAAAATATTGCCATCCCATTTCGTATTTGTTTTTACAGGAAATACCATTTTTATAATTCGAAGATTATCTTCAATGACTTCTATATTAAATGCCGTTTCTGTAATGTAGTAGGTTACATTTTCAGACCAGGGGTAGGTGTCATCTTGTCTTTTAAAACGATTGACTATAAACGATTTTCGTCCTTCATTGTCGAGAAACTCACTCGTAATGACATCCTTAATTTCATAATGAAATGAGTCAATGGTTTTATTGAAATCATTGTATTTGATTGAATCTACATCGTACTCCACAGAATGACCAATAGTAAGTGGAAAGTATTCTTTCCCTAATTCTACATCATCTGGCGGTATTACCTGTCTCTTGCATGAAGAAAGGAATACCACGACTACAAATAAAGTGATTGTTTTGAATAATTTCATTTTCTTACGGACGTTTCAATTTTTATACTTGATAAAGGTAAATAATTTTGTTTAAATCATCCCTTTTTCATTTGCGATAGCGAATAGATTTTTATAAATTGATCAATACATAATGATGCCACCTGCCACCACATCTGCACCTTCATAGAATACGGCTGACTGACCGGGTGCAATGCCTTTGACTGCGTCATCAAATTGAACCCTGATGCCGCCTGCTACCTGATGCAGGGTGGAAGCAACCGGCGTCGATTTATACCTAATTTTGGTTAACGACGAAAAACCCTCCAATATTGTGTCGTACTTGATGTAATTTAATTTGGAAACATGCATATCACTTCGTTCTAAATCTATTTCATCGCCAATGACAACGGTATTGGTTGAAGGGTCAATGGCGGAAACATACATGGGGCGTCCAAGAGCAATATCTAATCCTTTTCGTTGTCCAATGGTGTAAAATGGGTACCCTTTGTGCTTGCCTACCACGGTGCCATCTGATAGCACAAAAGGGCCTCCACCAACCTTTTCTTCTATTTCAGGAATTCGTTTCTTTAGAAAATTTCGATAGTCATTATCAGGTACAAAACAGATTTCATAGCTTTCGCTTTTTTTCGCAAGTTCAGGATACCCGTAGTCGTGAGCCAATTGACGAATTTCTGTTTTTAAATAATTTCCCAAAGGATAGATACTGCGGCTTAGACATTCTTGTGATAAGCCCCACAACACATAGCTCTGATCTTTGGTAGAATCGGTTCCCATACTTAACACATAGCGATTGCTTTCTGTACGAACTTTTACGTAATGCCCTGTTGCAATAAATTCGCAGTCTAAGGTGTCGGCTCTTTTGAGCAATGCGTTCCATTTGATGTGGGTATTGCACATTACGCACGGGTTGGGTGTTCTTCCTGCCATGTATTCATCTACAAAATTTTCAATCACTGCATCGCCAAATTCACTGCGTAAATCCAATACGTAATGGGCAAATCCATGTTCTACTGCCGCTAATCGGGCATCATTGAAACTATCTAAATTGCAACAACCTGTTTCTTTTTTACTTTGCGAAACGCCTGCATCGGCATAGTCCCATGTTTTCATGGTAATACCAATCACTTCATAACCTTCGTCATGCAGCATCATTGCGGCTACGGTACTATCGATACCGCCACTCATAGCTACCAGTATTTTTCCTTTTTTACTCATTGGATTTGCAAATGTACAAAAAAAGTAATGCCACCCTTGTTGCCTTCAAGTACAAATACGTATATAAATAATTGGGATTACATTTTCAATTTAAACGAATCGAAAAATTTTTGAGAAGAAACATTGTTCTCTTTTTCAGTAAGGCAAATGGTTTGCAACATGTACATTACATTTTTTACCAGAAAACATCGCATCTTAATAACTGCCAGACCTTCACTATAATTTACCCGAAATTCACGTCCTTCATAATCATTGATAGTTATAGTACTTTCTGAGAGAAGCGTCCCTTTAACATTTTTTACAGCCCCATCAATAGCGCCTCTATAAAAACCCGGCAACATGATTTTATTATTAGAATGAATGACCGAATCCGGATAAACTGAGGTAAAGAGCCCATACACTAAATTGTCGTCATTTTTTGCTTGCGACGCGTCGTACATTGTAATAAATAAAGTGAGAGGCCCTAATTCTGAGGCAACCTGCTGACTGGTGGTCTCGACTTTTTTTGGGAAAAGAATGCTACAATCTTTATCTTCAAAAAGGTACCACTTTTCTGCAGTGACAAAGGAACTGGCCACAATAAAGACGCCTATAAAAACGATCAACCACTTAAATTTCTTTGCCATTTCGGTTTTTTGTTGTCAAAAGTAAGAACTCTTCCCTATATAATGGAATTTAAGATTGTAAAATGCCTTTGAGTTAAGCAAATTATTGTTGTGTTTCCTAGTCTATCTTACGTCAGCACTATAGGGGTCCACAGAAACTTCTGAAGTAGGGCTTACCCGCTGCCAGGTATTGATATTGATTACATGAAAAAAGCCATTTCGATTCCCGCATTCAGAAATATGATGGGGGGCAGGTCCATTTGGGTCTGCATTGCGACTGATTACATACAATAAATCTCTCTTATCATCAATCGCCACACCATGTGGTTGATAAAATTTCTCTTTAATAATTTTTACAACAGTTAAGGTTTTCATATCAATCACATAAATACTACCTTTTGCAAGCGGGTTGGGATTGGTATCTTCTTGGCATGTGACAAAAAGAAGTTCTTTGCTTTTGGATACCGCCATCTCAAGAGGGTATTTGCCAACCGGAATGACCTTTAGCAAGGTATCGACTCCGGTTTGCATTACTCGTACTTCATTACTTGTTTGGCAGGTGACAAAATATTTTGAGTATGAATTATCCAACACTACCTCATGCGGATCCAGCAAACCGGTTGTAGTGACAGGCGCTACTCCTTTTTCAAGTGAAATAGCTTTATTAGATGCCAAGGCAGGTATTAATCGATAGATCATATTCCCATATTGCGCTGTAATGTATAATGTATCCGCATTTTTGGATAGGGCAATTCCATGGGGATTGTTGAACAGGCCATTTCCATACTTTTTAACGGCTTTTGTTAATAAATTAACCTCCACTATTTGCCCATTACTAGATAGGTCGGACACAAAGGCTTTGCTATTGTCTTTGGTAATACGAACTACATTCCATAAGCCATTGGGAATTGCGTACTCATCCACCAAGGTATCGGCAATAGCATCAAATTTTTGAATCCAGTTGCCATTTATAAAGCACACAAACCAGAATTTTTTATCGTCCGTCACCTTAATATTATGGGGTGATTCCGGAATATTATCTTGTCTACCCACTTTTACATAGCGCATCACCAAGCGGGTTTCAGCATCTACCACACTTACAATATCGCAGCCCTGATTCGTAATATAAATTTTTTCACGTTCATCTGCATTGCTTGAAAAGGGGATAATACCATTTCGATCCGGACAACCATTTTCAATCCAATTATGCACAAGAAGTACTTCCTCCCGGCTCAGTTTAGGAGCATTCAACGGCATAGTAGGAGAGGCAATCAGACCTAAATCCTCATAGGTATTAATAAATTGCATTAGTGAGGATTGACTTGGACTGAAAGGAATTACTACGGCACCATTTACAGCTCCATCCAATAATTTGGTAAAGGTAGTGAGGTTTAAATTTCCTGCATTTTGATAGCTTTTGTCGTTATGGCAACCTGCAGTGGCACATTTTGAAATAATAATTTCTTCAATCTCTTCAGGGTACCCGGATTGTTGAAATGCAGGGTCGCGTAGTTTATTGCATGATGAGAAGGCCACTATGATCAGAAAACCAATGCAAAAATGGACATTCAGTATTTTTTTCATAGAGATTTTTTTTTTCAGTAGTGGCCAATTGAAATCATAAAAAAGCTACATTTTTTGAAAAGTATTTACTGCCAGCATTAATGCAATCCTTTTTCACTTAAATAGCGTTCTGCATCTAAAGCAGCCATACATCCACTTCCTGCTGCTGTTACTGCCTGCCGGTAGGTTTTGTCTTGCACATCGCCGCTTGCAAATATTCCTTCAATATTGGTTTTGGTAGATCCGGGTTTGGTAATAATATATCCTGTTTCATCCATATCAATAAAGGGTTTAAAAATGTCGCTATTGGGTGTATGTCCAATGGCTACAAAAAGGGCGCTTACCGGAATGTTGGTAATGACCTCGGTTGCATTGTTCTTTACATTCAAACTTTGAATGCGCTCTTCGGCAATAATTTCGTCAATCACCGTATCCCAATAAACTTGGATATTGCCGGTGGCCAGCACACGTTCTTGCATTACTTTGCTAGCTCTCATTTTGTCTTTACGAATTAGCATATGTACTTTGCTACATAGTTTGCTTAAATACATGGCTTCTTCACAGGCTGTATCACCGGCACCTACAATGGCCACTTCTTTCCCTCTAAAAAAGGCACCATCACATACAGCGCAAGCACTTACTCCGCCTCCGGTGCTTGCTAATTGCTCTTCTTTGGGTATTCCAAGCCATTTAGCACTGGCGCCCGTCGAAATGATAACGGCATTGGCTTCTATCCATTTTTCTTCATCAATTTGTACTTTATAAGGCTGCGAACTAAAATCAACCTGTGTGGCATAGCCCCATCTGATATCTGCACCCATTCGTTTGGCTTGTTCCTCAAATTCAGCCATCATTTTGGGGCCCATTACACCCTCAGGGTATCCGGGATAATTTTCAACTTCGGTGGTAATCATTAATTGTCCACCGGGTTGTAATCCCTGATAAAGCACTGGATGCAAGTCGGCACGTGCCGCATAGATTGCCGCGGTGTATCCTGCAGGACCTGATCCAATAATGAGTAGTTGTACTTTTTCAATTTCGTTGCTTGTTGACATTTTCTAATTGTTTTATATTAAATCAAAATTTTATTTTATCGAATCGATGAGCGTATAAAATTTGCTGCCATATCCTCCCCACACACCAATAGCATTGGGGATAGTACTAGTAACCTGCACTGGTGATGCAAACGGATTTCCTACCGCACCTTCTGAAAAAGAAAGTGTTTCCCAAAAGGTAAATACCTTTTTATCAATGGCAGACCATTTAACGGTTACCGTATCGCCCTTTCTGACATAGCCAATGGTTTGATACTCTTTTCTTGTATAGGTTCGAGATTTATTATACCCTAAATCGATGGATAAATTAATTTTGGTTCCATTAATGATATCGTCATTATACACAGAATTAAAAGAGGTGTAAAACAACTCAGGACTTCCATCTTTTTTAAATCGTTTAGCTAGCGTTTCTAATTTAACACTGTTTCCAAAAGTATCCGGATCATTGTATATGGCTTTAATAACTGAAAAGCTATCCTCTTTGCCCGGAACCGGTTCTATCCAAACAGAATCTAAACCTACATTAGCGGGTATTTGCGTGATGCCGGAATAAGAAGTTGCTCCGTCCTGAATGGAGAGTTGATAAATATGACCTTCCTGCCCTTTAAAATTAAGTGCATCTGGGTCCTGAAAATCTGGACCATAAATAGAAAAATTGAAGGTACTGTTGCCAATCGTTGTATCAATTACATATTCTTTTAGGAGGATTGATTTTGAAGTATTTAAATCGGTAACGGTAACCTGCGCATTGGAAATGTACTGAACCGAGCTAAGGTCTATTTTGTCAAAAAAGCCAATACTTCTTGTCAACGAAACATACGGAACTTCATTGAGTTCAATAATGCCTTCAACCACCATTTTTTTTTCGACACCATTCAACTTAATGTTTACTTCTTTTTCGCAAGAAGCAAACAATAGAGCAATGGTCAACAGAAAAACTACATATTTCACTTTGCAAAGTTAATTGAAAATTGTATTTCAGATTTGTAAATATTATAGCTATAAAAAAAGTGTGAATACCTATTCACACTTTTTAGTGATTCGACTATTGTGCTTATTCTTCTAATTCAAAAATAATAGGAATTTGATATCTTGCTTTAACGGGTTGGCCATTTATTTTTCCGGGTTTCCATTCCGGCATCAAGCCCATTACTCGTTTTGCTTCATCATCAAAGCCATAGCCAGCTTTTCTTAGGAAATCGATTTCTGAAATATTGCCTTGTTTGTCTACCACAAATTCCACTACTACTTTGCCATTTTCACCTGCTTCCACAGCTCGTTTTGGATAAATCAGATGGCTTTTCAAAAAGGCCATCATGGCCTCTTCACCGCCTGGAAATTCAGGAAGTTCGTCAATCACCGTTGCATCAAAGGTGTTTTCAGCCGGTTTGGTATCAAAGATTTCCGGTCCGGTGTTGGTGCCGGTTGGGGTTCCTAAATCAGTTGGATTTCCGGCTGGGCCTTCAATTTTTTTGTCTCCATAATTGCTCTTACTAAGATCCTCTTGTGAGGGCAGTTTTTCGTCATCATTGGTGTTTTTTGCTTCAACGATGGTAGGTTCCACAAATACTTCGGTTTGGGTTTCCACGTCTGTTTGTTGCCTTTCTATCGGCTCGGGTGGCACCACCGGTATCACCGGATCTATGGTTTGGATGATTACTTCACGAGATTGGGGTAGTAAGGTGCGGGTTGCCTCTGGACTTAATAAACCTGCTATCAGCGGGATACTGGCCACCACCAATCCAAAGGTAACCGTAACCATCACTGCTTTTCGGGCGCGTTTGTGGTAGTTTTTTCGAAGCTCGTAAGCGCCGTATTCTTTGTTTTTTGATTCAAAAATAATGTCAAGGACATTTGCTTGAAGGATTTTGCTGCTTTCCATTTTTTATTGTTTTAAAAGTTATGGAAAAATCATTGCATCTGTGTGTTTTTAGTAATGTAGCGTTTGTTTCATTTACCCTTGAGATTCATTTATTGAACGATTTCCATACGTTTATATTGCTTTTTTTTTTGCTTTTTTTTAAAATCTAAAATAAATTAGTATGTTAGTGGATTAATTTTAGAAAATGACCATTGGAATATTGAAAGAACCATCAGGCGAAAATAGAGTTTCGGCACTGCCTGATATTGTAGCTAATTATGTTAAAATGAATGTGGTGGTAATGGTGGAGCGTGATGCGGGTGCCAAAGCTTTCGCAACAGATGCAGATTATCAAAAGGCCGGAGCCAGCATTGCCGATCGGAGTGAGGTAATTGCCAAGTCCGATTTATTGTTATCCATTCAAATGCCAGAGGAGAATATTAGCGGAAAAGTGCTGATTGGTGTTTTTCAACCACTCTTTCACTTCAATAAAATTAAAAGTTGGGCTGATCAGCAAAATACCATTTTTAGTATTGATATTATTCCTCGTACTACGCGAGCACAAGCGATGGATGTGCTGAGTTCTCAGGCCAATATTGCCGGTTACAAAGCGGTATTGACAGCTTGTACTGAATATGGACGCTATTTTCCCATGTTTATGACCGCTGCAGGTAGTATTGCACCGGCCAAACTGTTGATTTTAGGCGCAGGCGTTGCCGGATTACAAGCTATTGCTACTGCCAAAAGACTAGGTGCTGTGGTAGAAGTTTTTGATACCCGTCCTGCAGTAAAGGAAGAGGTACAAAGTTTGGGAGCCAAATTTGTGGAAGTGGAAGGCGCGGCAGATGCCAGTGCAGCAGGGGGCTACGCGGTGGAACAAAGTGAAGAGTACAAACAAAAGCAACAACAACGAATTGCAGAAAGTGTTGCCAAGGCAGATATTGTGATTACTACTGCTCAAATACCCGGTAAAAAGGCGCCTATCCTTTTAACAGATGCAATGATTGACAGCATGCGCAACGGTAGCATTATTGTAGATCTCGCTTCTGCAACGGGAGGAAATACCAACTTTACAAAGAACAATGAAACCGTTATGCGTGGTGGCGTTAAAATAATAGGAAATTCCAATCTAGCTTCTACCATGCCTTCGGATGCCAGTAAAATGTATGGGAAAAATATCCTCAATTTTTTAAAGCTAATCATTGACAAGGATGGAAATTTGCATTTGAATTTTGACGATGAGTTGGTAAAGGAAACCTGTGTAGCAACTGCCGGGAAGGTTACCAATGAAAGAGTTTCCGCTTTGCTGCAATCATAAGTAAACGGCGTTCACTTCTCATTTCTAAATTTAAATCAGGACCAATTACTCTACTAATACAATAAAAATAAATATCTAAGATATGGACTCGATGCTCGATTTTTTTAGTGCCAATTACAACATGATTACGATAGTAATCCTTTCTATTTTTCTGGGAATCGAAGTGATTTCCCGTGTGCCGTCCGTACTGCACACACCCTTGATGAGTGGTGCTAACGCCATTCACGGGGTAGTAATTATCGGGGCCATCATTGTGATGGGGCAGGCCGAAGACGACAATTATTTAGCCTTACTATTAGGGTTTTTAGCGGTTATTTTGGGAACCTTAAATGTGGTTGGTGGCTTTGTAGTTACAGACCGTATGCTTGAAATGTTTAAAAAGAAACCCAAAAAATAATGCCCGTTTTTATAACGTATAGGAACCCATTTTCAAATTTTTAATTTTATTAAATGCAACACTTCATCTTATTAGTATCTTATTTATTGGGAAGTATTTCCTTTATTGTCGGACTCAAAATGCTATCTCATCCTGATACGGCACGCAAAGGCAATTTATATGCGGCTGTGGGAATGACCATTGCCATATTGGCAACGATCTTTTTGTATACCGATGAATCGGGTAAGCATCTCGGAAATTATCTATGGATTTTTGGCGGGTTGATTATTGGAACTGTAATTGGTACCATGATGGCGAAGAAGGTTCAAATGACCGCGATGCCGCAGATGGTTAGTCTTTTCAATGGGATGGGAGGGGCTTGTGCTGCCATTATTTCTATTGTGGAGTTTAAGCATTTGCTGCATAAGCAAGAGCAGTCTACGGATATCATCAGTTCCATAACCGAAGCCTTGAGCAGTATCATGAAAACAACTGTTGCTCCAGCAAATAATCAACTGATACTCCTCACCATTTTATTGGGATTGGTAATAGGCACCGTTTCCTTCTTTGGTTCTATGGTGGCTTTTGGGAAATTAAATGGGAATATTAATGATAAAACCCTGCCGGGTCAACAGGTAATCAATATCGGTTTACTGCTAATTATTGTGGCACTTTTAGTGGCTATGATTACCGGATTTACCGGCTTAGATAATACCTTGTTGTTTTGGATACTCTTTGGTATTTCTGCATTGTATGGGGTACTTTTTGTAATGCCTATTGGCGGTGCAGATATGCCGGTGGTCATTTCATTATTGAATTCCTTTACTGGTGTGGCTGCGGCTTGTGGTGGTTTCCTATATAGTAATCCGGTAATGCTTACAGGAGGTATTTTGGTTGGAAGTGCAGGTACCATCCTCACCATTTTGATGTGCAAAGCAATGAATCGCTCGCTTACCAATGTAATTGTCGGCGCATTTGGTGGAGGCAGTGCCGCAGCAGGTGGAGCACAAGTGGGTGGTACGTATAAAGAAATATCAATGAGCGATACCGCCGTTTTAATGGCTTATTCTAAAAGAGTGGTTATTGTACCGGGTTATGGACTTGCTGTTGCTCAGGCCCAGCATACCTGTCATGAACTCGAAAAAGTTCTAGAGGAAAAAGGCGTGGAATTGACCTATGCTATTCATCCGGTGGCCGGCCGTATGCCCGGACATATGAACGTCCTTTTAGCAGAAGCAGACGTGCCCTACGAAAAATTGAAAGAAATGGAGGAAATCAATCCCGAATTTGCACAAACCGATGTGGTATTGATTTTGGGAGCGAATGATGTGGTAAATCCTGCCGCAAAAAGCGATCCTTCATCACCAATTTATGGTATGCCTATACTTGAGGTAGAGAATGCGACCCATGTAATAGTAAATAAGCGAAGTATGAAACCCGGCTATGCAGGTATTGAAAATGCCCTATTTTATCAGCCCAAAACCTCCATGCTATTTGGGGATGCCAAAAAGGTATTGCAAGATTTGGTTTCCGAATTGAAAAGTTTGTAAGGCGGATCGTTTTTTGCGTCTTAAAAAAATATATTCTATGTATTGAAGGTAGCGATTCCTTATCTCGCTTTCATTGCTTCCGAGTAACCTATTCTGTTATTAATACACTAAACCATTATTCATTAATTATTTTTATAACCTATATTTGCACACTTTATTAATGTACGAATGGCAAAATATTGGTGGAAAATAGTAGCTACAGTCATCTTGTTGTATGTGATTGTTGCGGGTATTTTAATCGAGATACCCTATTTGCCAAAATTAAAGGAGTCTATCAGAAATCTTTTTTACCACGTTCCTATGTGGTATGTCATGCTTTTCAGTTTTTTGATGTCTGTCATATATAGTGTCCTGTATCTGCGAAGCAATAAACTAAAACACGACATCATTTCAAATGAATTTGTCATTGTAGGCTTGTGCTTTGGGTCCTTAGGGATGCTCACCGGAATGGAGTGGGCTTATATACAATGGGGAGCCCCCTGGAGTAATGATCCCAAACAAGTGGGTGCAGCGCTTACCTTGTTGATATATCTTGCTTATACTATTTTACGCAATTCATTGCCTGACCCTGATAAAAGAGCACGACTCGCATCTGTATACAATATTTTTTCGTTTGCCTTGCTAATACCCTTGGTGTATATCATTCCGTCGCATCTGGCCTCCTTACATCCTGGGTCCGACAACAAGCCCTTTGAGGCATTAAAAACGCAAGATTCATTATTACGATATGTTTCGATTCCTGCTATGCTGGGTTGGATACTACTCGGTTTATGGATATTTGATATCCGTCTTCGAATAAAAAAGATTGAATCACCTGAAATTTTTACAAATGAATAGAGTTATCAAATACTTGGCTACTATATTGCTAATGCTTTCCGGTTTGGATTTATTGGCGCAAACTGCCATTGAAAATAAGGAAAGTGCTGCGCTCTTGCATCAAAATGGGCAAATATATCTTGTGGTTTTAGTATTGGTTACTATATTTGCCGGCATCATTTTTTTTCTAATCAAACTGGAACGAAAAATCAATAAATTGGAGAAGAATCTTGAATCCTAAACTGAGCATTTTTTAACATAACACGCAACTGATAACAATTAAACATTAATAAAAACGAATATGGCAAAAGCATCAAAAGGTAAATCCGCAGCGCATTATAGCTTTTTTGAAAGCGTTGAACGCAACTTCGATAAAGCGGCACAATTCACTAACATTAAAGACAAGGGAATTTTAGATCAGATAAAGGCTTGTAATAGCGTATACAGTATGAAGTTTCCGGTAAAAATCGCTGACAAAGTAGAGGTGATTGAAGCCTATCGTGTGCAACATTCACATCACAAATTACCCGTAAAAGGAGGTATTCGATTTAGCATGGACGTAAACCAAGATGAGGTGATGGCCTTGGCTGCTCTGATGACATATAAATGCGCCATTGTAAATGTTCCTTTTGGCGGAGCTAAAGGGGGAATTAAAATAAATCCAAAACAATTATCGGCCTACGATTTGGAGAAAATCACTCGTCGCTATACTGCTGAATTGGTTAAGAAAAACTTCATTGGCCCCGGCATCGACGTTCCGGCACCTGATTATGGCACCGGTCCTCGTGAAATGAGTTGGATCGTAGATACTTATATGAGTTTACGCCCGGGCGAAATTGATGCAGCTGGTTGTGTAACCGGTAAACCGGTAACACAAGGCGGTGTAAGAGGTCGTACAGAGGCTACCGGATTAGGCGTTTATTATGGTGTACGTGAGATGTGTGATGATGTGGAAATGATGAAGAAATTGAAAATGAGCACCGGTATGGGCGATAAGACTGTGGTGGTGCAAGGCTTGGGTAATGTGGGCTACCATGCAGCAAAATATTTTATGGAAGGTGGTGCCAAAGTGATTGGACTTGCTGAGTACGAAGGAGCCATTTACAATGCGAATGGTTTAGACGTAGAGAAGGTAATGGCACATAGAAAAAAGACCGGCTCTTTATTGAATTTCCCCGGAGCAAAAAATCTTAAAAAATCTGCAGAAGCGCTTGAATTAGCTTGCGACATTTTGGTGCCAGCTGCGTTGGAGAATGTAATTAATAAGGACAATGCGCCACGTGTAAAGGCTCGCATTATTGCTGAAGCTGCCAATGGCCCTCTGACACCGGATGCAGATGCTATTTTAAATAAAAAAGGAACTGTTGTAATACCCGATATGTATATTAATGCAGGTGGTGTAACTGTGTCTTATTTTGAGTGGTTGAAAAACTTAAGCCATGTTCGCTATGGTCGTATGGAAAAGAGATTTAGTGAAAATATGAATGCCAGCATTTTGGGCTCTATAGAAGGCCTTACCGGTAAAAAAGTGTCTGCTGCTGAAAAGAAAATCATTTTGCACGGACCGGATGAAGTGGATTTGGTGCATAGCGGTTTAGAAGATACCATGATGGGATCTTATCATGAAATTCGTGATATTTGGTTAAGTAATAAAAAGATTACCGATATGAGAACGGCTGCTTTTGTCAATTCAATTAACAAAGTAGGGGTGTCTTACATGGAGTTAGGTATATTCCCATAGTAGTAATTGAGAAGAGTCTTCTTTTCCAACATAAAAATGTAATAAGCGCCTCTTGTGGGCGCTTATTTTTTTACAGGCTAGTCTTGTGGTTGACCTCAGTTTTGTATTCAGGTATCAATAGCTACTGCTCCAAAGAAGTGTATGGACCTATTTCATTGATTATTGTACGAGCCACGATGCGTAGGAAATCAGAGGACTCTATAGGAAGCAATCAGGAAATTTTGTATCAAATTTGCCTTTCAGACAAAAAAATACCCACGATGCATCGTGGGTATTTATATCTAAAAAAGCTTGTTTATTTTGTTGCAGGAGCAGCGCCGGCAGGTTGAGGAGCTGGAGCAGCTTGTCCTTGTGGGGCAGCAGCAGGTTGCGCCTGTTGAGGGGCAGCTTGCGGTTGTGCCGCTTGTGCATCAGCACCTTGAGCCGATTGTGCACCGGGAAGGGCAGCAGGAGCTTGTTGCTGTGCGGGTAAAGCTGGAGCTTGAACACCGGTATTTGATTTTTCAGAGCGTGTTTTTTCGTTAATATCTGACTTAATCTTTGGAGCCAGCATAAAGCTTAGTAAGGTAAGCGCTAATAATACAGAAGCGGCTACCCAAGTTCCTTTTTCTACTACGTCGGTACTTTGTTTGGCACCCATCATTTGGTTACCTAAGCCACCGAAAGATCCGGCCAAACCACCACCTTTTGGATTTTGGATTAGTACAAAAAAAGCAAGTACTCCGCAGGTAATAATAATCAGTATAAAAAATAAAATAGTCATGTGTATTAATAATCTTTAATGGTGGTCAATTCTTTAATTCGGTCGGCAAAGTAACGGTTTTTTTCGGGATTCCGCAAACTTAATTTTTTGTACATATCTACGGCTTTATCAATTTTACCCTGCTTGGCAAGCACAATGGCAAGTGATTCGCTGATTATGGTGTTTTCGGAGATGGAGTTCATGGCGAGCTTAAAGATTTCCTCCGGAATCTCCTCGTTTTCCTCTTCAGTGGCCGCAGCCAATTTTTCCTTTTTGCCAAGCGGTCTTTAAAGCCTTTTTTCCTTATCTTCTTGTCGCTCTCTTTCGGTTTTGTTTTAAAGTGAAATAGCCAATCGTTGAAACTCATCATTACCATCAACGATTTATCCTCCTCTTTTTTGTCGATGGCCGATTGGATGGGTGGTAGGTCAAGGGGAATTTCCTCATTTACTTCTAGGGCGATGGGCTTTGCTTCCTTTACAATGGGATTTGAATTGGGAAGTTCATTGATTAAGCGTAAAATATCTTCCTCGATAGGTTTTTCTTCGATAGGTTTTTTAGTCTGTTGCCGATTTTGTACAAAATGAGCGAACAAGTACGGGTCGCCCTTAAACAGGGCTAATTTAGCTATTGCAGTGCTTGTTTGCTCTTGATTCACTGCGAAATTTGCAAAATGGACAGCTGCAAAATAGGGATATTTCGCCGCAAGTAATTCCAAATCTTTGCCCATTTTGTAGTCAAATGGCTTATTGGATTGATCGCTTAATACCGAAAGCAATTGAGTTGTATCCATCGGGTAAAGTTACGAATTTAGATAGTATTTATCTCTAAAAATTATTAATCCGCCAATGGGCCAAAAAGTAATAGATTATTTATTATTATTACATTTTCATTGCCGAATGCGTATTCAGGTATCAGACAATCGCTATTATTATGGTATTAAATTATGTATGGGTTTTTTTTATTGTGGTTGGTTTTTTGGTGGCCCTTTTTAAATTGATTATTTTAGGGGATACCGAAATTTTCAAAACCTTGGTAGATGGGATGTTTAAGAAGGCCGGTGGCTCGGTAATGGAAATCGGGCTTCCGCTGGCTGGTACCATGATATTTTTTTTAGGAATCATGAAAATTGCAGAACGGGCCGGTGGTATTTCCTTTATTGCGCGATTGCTGAATCCGTTTTTGAAACGTTTATTTCCTGAGGTGCCCGAGAATCATCCTGCCATGGGCGAGATGGTAATGAATTTCAGCGCCAATATGCTGGGACTCGATAATGCGGCCACTCCCTTTGGATTAAAGGCGATGCAAAGTCTCGAAGACTTGAATCCTGAAAAGGGTAAAGCTACCAATTCGCAAATCATGTTTTTGGTGTTGCACACCAGTGGTCTTACGTTGATCCCTCTATCTATCATTGCATTGCGAAGTAGTGGGGGCGAAGCATATCAATCGCTTGAGCCAGCCTCCATTTTTATTCCCTGTGTATTGGCTACCATTACGGCTACTATTGCAAGTGTCATTGTAGTGGGAATGAAGCAAAAGCTGCGATTTGATTGGGTCCTTTTTGCATGGATCGGCAGTTTGCTGGCCATCGTATTATCGATTTTGTTTGTAATTTCACAATTACCTGACGAGGCCAAGAACAATGTCTCCAAAATATATGGCAACTTCATTTTAATTGGCATTATAGTGGGGATTGTATTGGGAGGGGTATGGAAGAAAGTGAATGTGTTTGATGCCTTTATAGATGGAGCAAAAGAAGGTTTTGGAGTCATTTTAAAAATTTTACCCTACTTGGTGGGGATGTTGGTATCGATACAAATATTTAGAGATAGCGGTGCCTTTGTATATGTGATTGATTTTTTTAAGTATCTATTTTCATTGATGGGTAGCAATACCGACTTTGTGGATGCATTGCCTGTGGCCATTATGAAACCATTTAGCGGTAGCGGTGCAAGAGGATTGCTGGTTGATATATATTCAAATCCTGCTTTAGGGCCTGATAGCTTTGCCGGAAAATTGGCCAGTATTTTTCAGGGAAGTGCGGATACCACTTTTTATATCATTGCGCTTTATTTTGGAAGTGTAGGAATCAAAAATATTCGATACAGTATTTGGGCTGGTTTGCTGGCCGACTTTTTAGGCGTATTGGCAGCCATTCTTATTGGGTATATTTTCTTTCATTAATAAAAGGGTTAATGAAGAAACTATTTTTAATCAAGCAATATCTTATTTATCTGTGGAACGCCAAATCGGCGCATGGGGTTCATTCACCTTTTGTCTTTCAATTTATTAATGAGGTGTTGAAAGATAAGAGGCAGTATTATTTTTTTGAAGAGATAAAAAAAGTACGAAATGAAATGTATCGCGATAACACCGTGCTGCAAATAGAAGACTTTGGTGCCGGATCACATAAACAGAATCAAACAAGGCGAGTGGTAAAAGACATTGCCCGAACGGCAGGTAGAAATGAAAAATTTGGAGAATTGCTTTTTCGATTGGTCAACCAATACCAACCCAAGTGTATTTTGGAATTAGGCACTTCGATGGGTTTGGGCACTGCTTATTTAGCAACTGCCAACAAAAGTGCGCAAGTACATACTATCGAAGGGAGTCCTGAAATTGCAGCCCAAGCAGGAAAACACTTCGCAAAATTGCAGCTGCAGAATATTACCCAGCATGTCGGAAATTTTGATGATGTGTTAGTTTCGATTTTGGAGCAATTGCAAAGTGTTGACTTGCTTTTTGTGGACGGAAATCATAGAAAAGCCCCCACCGTGGCTTATTTTGAAACGGCGAAGCCATTTCTCCATGCAAATAGTGTGGTTATTTTTGATGATATACATTGGAGTGCAGAAATGCATGAAGCCTGGCAACTCATCAAAAGCGATTCCATGGTTACCTTGACCATCGATTTGTTTTATTTTGGTATTGTATTTTTCCAAAGGGAGATTCAGGAGCCACAGCACTTCGTTTTGCGATTTTAAGTTTATTCCCGCAGAGGATATTCCCTCACTGGAACGATTTTAGGATTATCCTTAATATTATCCTAGCAAATTCCACCACACTTCTCCAGCATAGCCTTTAGCTATTTTTTGTCAGCCTAGATTTTTTGCTCAACTATTGTAAGAAGGCAAAAATGGAAAATAACATAATTGGTTAGAGGCTATTATTATTTAAGGAAGCTTTACGGATAATCATTTACGATTTGGATAGTACGTGTCTGCTAACGAATTGGCATATTCTTTCGTATTAGAGGGTGCGCTACCATTTTTGCAACTTAATTAAACAGCCATGAGAATACAATGCTTTACCTTCCTGTTTTGCTTATTTGCAGTACTTGAGGCTCAAGGTCAATATGTAACCATTCCTGATTCCAATTTTCGAAAGTATTTATTTGCACATTTTCCGAATGCCATGTTGGCCAATACGATGGATACCACCCATCCGTCGATAGTAACGGCAAGTTCAGTTACTTGTGATAGTTTATTTATAAGCGACTTAAGCGGAATACAGTATTTTGATAATCTCATGTATTTGAATTGCAAAAATAATATGGTGCATTCTTTGCCGGTGTTACCTGCCAATCTTTTATATATACACTGTTCCGTCAATTTTTTGGATTCACTACCCACGCCGCTTCCCGGAAATATACAGACCATACTTTGCGACAATAATCATCTTACATTTTTGCCGAATTTGCCCATTTCAATAACCATTTTTGATTGTTCATACAATGGCATTGACACGCTGTGGGCAATACCGCCCAATGCACAAAGATTTAATTGTTCGCATAATAGTATCGACTCTCTGCCCGCACTGCCATCCACTTTGCTGCATTTAAATTATTCGAATAATAATATTGGAAACAATCAGACATTGCCCCTTGGGTTAGAAGATCTTGATTGTTCGAATAATCCTCTATATGGATTGCCTTCTTTAAATCCGTCCCTAAAGAGTTTACATTGTTCTTTTAACTTTTTGAGTTCATTACCCAACTTGCCAAGTAATCTACAGTCGCTTTGGTGTAATAATAACCAATTGCCCAATTTGCCGGCACTACCGAATTCTCTTCAATACTTAGGTTGCCATTTCAACGTTTTGACAATTTTGCCCGTATTATCTTCGTCCCTTCTTGTTTTGCATTGCGGAAATAATTTATTGCCCGTTTTGCCGTTTATTCCCAATGGACTGCTGCACCTCTATTGCAACAATAATAGTATTCCTTCTTTGCCGTTATTACCAACGTCACTATTGACTTTAGATTATTCATCAAACCCGATATCTACACTACCCAACTTGCCTGTAAATCTTGAGACTTTGTTTTGGAACAGTAATCCTACAAATATTTTACCAACCTTACCTTCTTCCTTGAAGTCTCTTTATGCCTCTCAAAATAATTTGGATTCGCTTCCCACTTTGCCTAATGGCTTGACCCTTCTAATTTGTTATAGTGATTCTCTTACTTTTTTGCCAAGCCTTCCTGCTACCTTGTTGGAATTGGAATTTGGAGCCAATCAGTTGGCAACCATGCCTATGTTGCCACCCAATTTAATCACTCTTTTTTTTAAGAATAACCTAATTACCGTATTTAATACGATGCCGCAATCCGTTAGAAGATTAAACTGTTCGGACAATACTGCATTGGGATGTTTGCCTAAAATACCAAGTATTATGGAGAGTGTTCGAATTGACAATACCACTATCGGTTGTTTGCCCAATTATTTTTTCATTGCCGATACCTTTGCGACCTCTCCTGCTATTTTTACGCTTCCTATTTGCACTCCTGCCGGTCCGTGCCTTTGCGCATGGAATATTGCAGGTAATGCGCATCAGCTGAATAATTTGAATTGTGCATTAGATAGTGTAACACCTGGAGCACGGCTCAAAAATTTGACTGCCAAACTATATAAAAACAATGTGCTGATCGATCAAATGATGGTAGCGGTTAATGGGGAGTATTCTTTCGATACCGGAAATGATGATACGTTAGATGTGGTTATTGATACATTTGACACCCCATTGAAGGTGACTTGCCCCCTCAGTATTGCGCATCATGTAATAGTATCGCCAACTGATTCCATGAAAGGGAAGGTGAGTTTTGGAATGGAATGCAGTGATATTGATGCCGGTGTGCAAAAAATTCTGGGTAGATTTCGGCCTACTGCTGTTTCTCATCTTAATATTAATGCAGGAGATTTGGCACAGCGTTTTAATGCCATTTGTACCGGTAACAATCCAGGCACAGTCACCACAATTTTACAAGGCCCCATAAGCTACCTTTCGCCCTCCGCAAATGCATTGACGCCTTCTTTCATAAACGGAAATATGTTGCAATACAATGTGCCCAATCTCTCTGCAGTCGATTTTCAAACAGCATTTGACATTGAAGTACTTACAGACCTATCAGCAACAATTGGAGATTTGGTTTGTGTACGTACAACGGTAAGTAATGTGGCGAATGATATTCAAGCAGCAAACGATGAGTTGGAGGTTTGTTTCCCTGTTGTAAGTTCGTATGATCCCAATGCAAAATTTGTTTTTCCGGAAACGGAATCAAAGCCCGGCGATGAATTGCGCTACCTTATTCAATTTCAGAATACCGGCAACGACACTGCCTATCAAGTAGTAATCCGCGACACCTTGAGTGAGCATTTAGATTGGGGTAGTTTTGTTTTTGGGAGTGCCAGTCATGCCGTGCAAGTAACACAAAATGGGAGGTACCTGGCTTTCTATTTTCATAAAATTAATTTATTGGATAGTACCAGTAATGAGCCGGAGAGTCACGGTTGGTTGCAATATACAATTCACCTGAAGGCAGATGCTTCATTTGGTACTAAAACAGATAATAGAGCTTCCATCTATTTTGATACCAACCCACCGATTGTTACTAACACAGCCACAAATTTTATTGGACAAGATACTACCTTTGAGGGTGGGGCCAATCCGTTTAAGGTCGCTAATGCAGTGATGATGAATTCAGAATTTGAGAATGGTACCTGGAAATTATTGAACCCGGAATATATAGCTCGTAAGCAAATTAAAGTCCACGCCGTAAAAGTATTTAACAGAACGGGGCAACTCGTATTTGCCGCTGGTTCACCTCAATTTAGATGGACTCCTGAAATCAAAATGGCAAATGAAACGTTTATCTACCTTATAGATTATGAAAGTTTTTCTGGTAACAAATGGACGCAACAAGGTAGCATTACCGTCTTCAAGAAAAATTAATGGAGTATGGAGTTATTGTCTTCACCAATTCGTTTCGTAAACCTTAAAAGGTTCGTTGGTAGGGGTACATTTGGTAAATAACGAATGTCTCGAGCGATGGATTAACGCTTAATCCCAAATTTTGCAGTAGAAATGGCAAATTGCACAATCGACTAAAATAATCGAATACTTCAGCAAATAGTTTCGGCAAAATTTTCTAAATCGGGAGTATCTCGGAAAGTCTGATTATGCCTTATTTGCAATGGTTCACCTCGTTTCTATGGCAACAACTAGTTTAATCAAACTTAAAAAAGAAGTAAACGACTGCAGCCCATTCTTTTTTCACTCCTCTTGCATATCCGATGGTACTATGACTGCTATTTTCAACAGTTCCGTTTTCTTTAATATACCCGATGGTGCTGTGGCTGCTATTTTCCACTGTTCCATCTTTTTTTACATATCCTACGGTTGAGTGGCTTTTGTTTTCAATAGTTCCGTCACTTTTGATATACCCGATGGTGCTGTGACTGCTGTTTTCAATAGTTCCGTCATTTTTGATATAGCCTCGGGTACTATGGCTGCTATTTTCTATGGTGCCGTCGGCTTTGATATAACCTGTAGTACTATGACTTCCAGATTCAATGCTTTGTGATTTGGCTGTGGTAAAAGCACCTAGGGTAATGAGTAACAACAAAATTTTTTTCATGATGATTTGTTTTTTTTTAATTAATAAATTTATTAAACCGTAATTCTGTTTTTGCTTGGTTCGTATAGGGTAACTTTAGTTATTATTTATTTTAAATAGATTGTAATAATAAACAATACATTGAGCTACTCAAACAATTTTGTACGACCAATATTAAGTTCAGCATAAGGGTTTGCCCGCAAATATAGGGATTCTCCTCTATGAAAAATTAATCCGTAAAAAATATTTAGAATGCGATGGATTCGAAAAGCGATTTATTCCCAAAGTGGATAGCAACAAGTGATTTCATTCTTTTGAATAATAAAAACAATTCGGATGCCACAGTCGGTGCTTCCACAGTACTTGTAAGAGGTAATCCTTTTCGAATTTTGAAAGGCCAATGTCAATTTTGAGATGAATTGTTCTTGGGTCCAATGAATGGGAAAGAGGGTAGAACTTTTTTCTTTTTGAACCCAAGCATTGGTTTTTGGATGCCTTACATCGATTTTGGCCTCCCACACTCCTCGGCTATTTGCGGAACGAATGGATTCGCGTACACGATGGATGCCGCAATCAAAAAAATGAATGCCGTAACTTTTGCCCTTCTTGATTTCACCATATTTAAGGTGTTTCAATAAATCGGGAAATCGAATCAAAAAATCCTTCTCCGTAATTCCTTGCTTCGAACCAGAAAGGCCTAGTGGATTTAGTGCCTCCATGAGAGAACTATTTGAAAAAGGGGAACGTTTATTTTCTAAATCCGCGGATTGCATTATTTTTTACATTACCTTCCCCATCCAGCTCTACCACTTTGTAATTCATGGCTTCCAGCCCTGCGCGCATTTTTTCTAGATCTCCCGCCAGTACGATATTCATACCATCTAATCGCAACCATTTTCGGATGAGATCATCCATTTCTTTTTTGGTACTGACATTAAGTAATTTACTTTGTTGATTTACAAAGGATGCGGGCAAATCATATCGAAGGATATTACTTAGGAAGCCAGCTTTTTGAAAACCGGTTTCATATTTTCGCGCATCGCTTTGACCAATGGCATTTTTCATAAACGAAATCTCATTTTCAGTAATTCCTTTTTCTGCATACAAATTAAATTCCTTTCTAATTTCCATTAAAGCACTGTCTGTAACTGCCGCTTTGATTCCTGATGAAAATAGGTAAGAACCTGTATATTCATTGCCATTGAAACCACCACGGGCTCCGTAGGTCCAACCCTTATCTTCGCGAAGATTGATATTTAGTCGACAGTTAAAGGCTCCACCAAAAGGGAAATTCATTAATCCGCATTTGTAGTACTCTCCTAAGGCATCATATTTTAAATTGGTAATAGTGCCAATTCTAAATTCAGTTTGTGCTGCCTTTGGAATATTGTACACGTAAATGGTTTTGGGAGCGGTGCTTGGCGTGGTTTGTATGCTTGGCAACACCACTTGCTGTGCCGGGAGTTTGGTGAAGCGATTCATGATGGCTTCTGCTTCGGCAGCTTCTATATCGCCCACTACTACTAGCTGCATACCATTGCTTGAAATATTATTTTTGTAATAGTCCTCGATATCACTCAATTCTATTTTTTTGACGCTTTCTTCTGTTCCACTTGAAGGAAATCCTAAGAACGAACTTCGCAGAATAACTCACTCTGTTGTATGCGTTGCTGGCCATAACAGCTGCTCGTGTTTTTGAGTTTTTGATACCCTCAATAGTTTGATTTTTGATGCGATTAAAGGTCTCCTGTTTGAATTGGGGTTCAAGCATACGCTCTTCTAAAATATCGAGTGTGGCAGACAGGTTTTTTTTAAGGCAACGAACCGTTACGGACGTTTCGTCTAAATCGGCACCAATATTGATACTACTGCCTAGTTTATCCAATAGAACACTCAATTCCTCTGCGGAATGTTTTTTGGTATCTTCGTCCATCATATTTGCAAACAGATTCGCAATACCCACTTTGCTTAAATCGTTTTGCTCCATCATTCGTCCTCCTTTAAATCCAAGCGATAAAACTACGGTAGGTATTTCATCCGATTTCGCATAAATCATTTTCATACCATGCTTGGTCATAGTTTTGAAGGCAGGTACTTTGATGGTGGGATTGGCGCCGGCTGGAGGCATATTTTTTCTATCGAAATTATCTTTGGCCTTTACATATTTTAGTTTGTCATACCCGTAATTAGGAGCCTGGTAGCCTTCATTTTTGGGTGTATAATTGTCGGCAGCTGCTCTCATATTTTCGGTACCTTTCGTCAATACGCTCAATATCACCATGGGTTTGTTTTTTAGATATTGATTGTATACGCGCATGACGTCTTCCTTTGTTAAGTCTGCAATGGCCTTCATACTTTTTTTGATATAATTCGCATCGCCAGTAAAGGTTTGATTGGCGGCCAATTGCGAAACTTTACCACTCACACTTTCTAAACCATAAATATCGCTGGCCTCTCTCGATAATTTAAATTTTGAAAGGGCATCGTCGCTAACACCGCTATCTTCAAATTCGATAAGGGCTGCGCGAATTTCTTTTTCCATGTCAGCAAGAGGGGTCCCGGGTTTTGGTGTAATACTAAATTGAAAACTTCCGGCAAGTTCATCCGTAGGATTGAAGGAGGAAGCGCTTAATGCTTTTTGCGTTTTTACGAGTCGCTGATATAAAATAGAATTATTATCACCACCTAATATTTCTGCTAGGCAGTCGAGTGCCACCTCATCGGGGTGTCGAGCCGGAACACCTGGAAGGGCGCAAACCAACATCGGAATTTTGACGTATTGATCCATCATACTTACGTAACGATCTGCATCTAATTTTGGAGCCGGTAAAATGGTTTTTTCTACTTTCGGACATTGTGGAATTTTTCCAAAATATTTTTCAACCATTTTAACAACATCTTTTGTTTGAACGTCGCCACCTACGGTTACCACTGCATTGTTAGGACCGTACCATCGTAGGAAAAAGTTTTTCAAGTCTTGTACGTTCACACGATTTAAATCTTCAATATATCCGATGGTGAGCCAGGAGTAGGGATGTCCGTAAGGGAATACATTTTTTGCAAGAGTTTCTTGCACCAAACCATACGGCTTGTTGTCGTAGTTTTGTCCTCTTTCATTTTTAACGGTTGCTCGTTGCACTTCAAACTTTTGTTGGGTAACGGCATCCAGCAAAAACCCCATACGGTCGGCTTCGAGCCACAACATTTTTTCAAGTTGGTTGCTTGGTACCGTTTCAAAATAATTGGTTCGATCGCGATTGGTGGTTCCATTCAATGTGCCACCGGCTTCGGTGATAATTTTGAAATGTTGTTCATCGGCCACATTATCACTTCCTTGAAACATCATATGCTCAAAAAAATGTGCGAATCCCGATTTTCCAATTTCCTCGCGTGCTGAACCTACGTGGTAGGTTACATCAACATGACAGATTGGATCGCTATGATCTTCATGCACGATAATGGTGAGCCCGTTAGGAAGTACATATTTTTCATAAGGAATGACAATATCTTCTGCATTTGTTTTGGTAATTTTTTCTATCAATTTTGCTTGTGCAAACATCCACTGAGCGGAAAGAGTAGCAATAAGGAGAAAAGCGATTTTTTTTAGCATAAAATAAAAATTAAAAAAGGGGAAGAAAGGGTATTAATTAGTAAAAGAATCTCTAAAAGAAAATGGATTAACCATTATTTCTTTTTGGTTTGAATAATATTGGTGTCGAGCATATACACATCCTCGTTGTCTGTTTTCATAAAGTACTTTTCGCGTGCATACTTTTCGACGGTATTGGAATCGGTTTTTAGTGCATTTTTTTCCATTTGCAATCGCGAAACTTCTTTTTCAAGGAATTCGATTTTTGATTTCATTTCTTTCAATTCGGCTTTTTGTCGACGTAATGAAATGACGTCATATTGCGCAAAAAAGGACCCAAACAATAAAAATGATCGTAATGATCAGATATTTATTTTTTAGGAGCTGAAGCAATTGCATGTGGGAGTGGGGTCTGAAAAATAGGTTATGCCTTGGTTCCTTCGTTCATTTTTCTTGCGAAGTGCTGCAGTCAGTTCAAGAGAAACGGCACTCTTATCCATTTTTAGAATCGTATTTCTGTCCACCTCTACTGAAATGGTTCCATCATCATTGGTTTTTACTATTTTGCCATGAATGCCTGCAGTGGTAACTATCAGGTCGCCGGCAGCTGTAGAATTTGAAAATTCTTTTTGTTCTTTAGCTCGTTTCATTTGTGGTCTGATCAGAAAAAAATACATCACGCCGATCATACCGACCATAAATACCACATTCATCATGGGATTGGGTTTACCACCTTCACCTACCATCAATAAAGTTTCAATTGTGCTCATTTTTACTTGTTTGTTTTTTAAGGTACCAAAAGTATCATTTTTTTTTGTGAGTTTTATTGTTTTTTTATAGAGAGGGTAAATTCTGTTTTGAACGCTGGCTGCTGAACTATCGACCTTTTTGATTCAAAAAGAATTTTATTCCTTGTCTAGAACCTGAGCCTGAATAATAATGTTATACAAGGATGGGTTTCCGTTGGTGGTGATTATGACCGCTCTTTCATTCATTCCGGGTTTGCCTTTGCTATCAAATGTCACTTTGATTTTACCGCTCTGATTTTCTTTAAATGGCTGGGTAGGGTAGTCTGCCACCGTACAACCGCATGATGCTTTGGCTTCGTTGATAAGGATGTCTTTGCGCCCCTTATTGGTGAAGGAAAATTCATAGGAAACTTGTTCACCCTCATTTAGGGTTCCAAAATTATGAATGGTATCTTCAAATACTAATTTGCCCAACTCTTGCAGTTTTCCGGAATCGGCATCACTCAATGACCTGGGATTGTGTACTAAGGTTGCGGGGAGTTTATCTTTTAAGGCTTCTTCTTCTTGCGATTGGCTATCATTTTGATTGCAGGAAGCGAGTGCTACTATAAGCGAAATAAATAAATACTTATACATACAATTATTTTCTGATGTAATCGATTTTGTGAAGTTGATTGTTGGCTTCTAAATCTTTTCGTACATTATCTAAAAGTCCATTTACAAATTGGCCACTTTGACTGGTGCTGTATGACTTGGCTAAATCAATATATTCATTAATAGTGACCTTAATGGGAATGGTTGGAAAGTACAAAAATTCACAGATGCCCAAATGTAAAATAATCATGTCTAGGTTGGCAATACGTTCAGGGTCCCAGTTTATAAGTTTCGGACTAATTAACTGAAACACAAAATCCTTTTTTTCGAAATAGCAATTTAGTAAATCTTTTGAATACTGTAATTTGTCGGCTGAAATGACTTGATCAAAGCTAAATCCTTTGACATTCATCAACATTTTTTCAGTCCATGCATACAGCATTTCAAAATCGTTGAACCAGTTCATATACAGCTCAGCAAGGACGGAGGTTGTATGTTCATTCCCATAAATACAAAGATCAAAAATGACCTCAAGTATCTTTTTTTCGTCTTTGGCGCTGCGCTCCGGAGTGCTGATATAGTGCTTATATTCCTCACTATTTGCTAGCAGGGTGTACAAACTTTTTACTAGATCTTCGTCAAACAAAAAAGCTGTTTTATATTTCTTTACCATAGCGGCAAAGACCTCATTTTTTCTAATTTGTTCAATTAAAATATTACCGGCAATTTTGGTATTTACATTCAAATCTTCTGCGGAGGGAGCCATTTTGGACGCTCTTTGATTGGCAGAAATAATGGCATACTGTGTAATTGAAAAAGAAGTTGCACAGTGGCGATGAACAGGGCATTGGTTTTATCAAACTTCGCAATCAGATTTTTCATGGCCAATTCGGGGTTGTATTCATTTTCCTGCAAATTGGTTTCGAAAATGGTTTGCATGACATTGATTCTGATATTTCTTCTACTAATCATAAAATATGGTAAAGAGCTTAATTCGCTTAAATTTAATGGTTGAATTTGTGCGCAAATGTACTACAAACAGTAACTAAATGTACATGCAATTTGTGAAAATTTGGATTTCTTTTGAGCAAGCATTTTTTTCTTAGTTTATGATATTATTCCATTTAAAAACGGTTAATAGCTATTCATTGATATAGTTTATTTTTTCTAATATTTCATATTTATTATATATATATAATTGAAAATCATATATATATAGTATAAATTGAAAATTATCTATGATTTTTATGTTAATCGCTTACAAATATTGTTGCATACAATTTGTTTATATATATTAATTTTTGTTATTTTCACAGCCACATAGCATTCATTCATTCAAATAAAATTGCCACACCTTGTTTATAAACAATAATCTCAAAGTAAAAATAGATAACGAGTTTAAGATCTTGTGGGTTGGAATTGATTTGCAAGATAAGCTATGTTACTCTATGAGTTTTCTTGAAAATCTTACGCATGTAAAGGAACTCATTGTATATCTTATAAAAAAAGAAGATATCAAGTATGTGGTTGCGTATTCACTCAATAAAGGCGTATGGAATTTGGGTGGTGATTTAGAATTTTTTGTCAATTGTATCAAAAGCAAGAATCGAAAATTACTGGCAGACTATGCCTACAAATGTATTGAATTGGTATATAATTACAATAGCAACTACGATTTAGATGTTTTTTCGACCTGTGTTGTACAGGGCAATGCCTTTGGTGGAGGCTTTGAGAGTGCGCTTTCCGGAAATTATATTTTGGCCGAAGAGTCCGCTAAATTTAGTTTTCCAGAAGTGATTTTTGGGACCTTTCCCGGAATGGGGGCCTATAGCTTTTTAACAAAAAAGGTAGGATTCAACAAAGCCAATGAAATCATCAATTCAAACAAAACCTACACTTCTCAAGATATTTTTGATTTAGGCATCATTAATAAGGTATGTGACGATGGTATGGGCATTGCGACCATGAATATGCTGATAAAAAATGGCGATATGGAACAATATCTTTCAAATCCATTTTTAAGTATTTGTAGTAAGGTGTCGAAACAGGAATTGCTCGATGTTGTAGATGTGTGGATTGATAAGGCTTATACGCTTTCTGAAGACAACTTAGGTAAAATGTTGAAATTGGCTAATTTGCAAAAAAGAAAAATTGCGCAAAGCAGAGAAATTGAACCCGGAATTGAAGAAGAAATGAAAATTTCGGAAGTCAATTCACTGATCAACAGCTCTTTCTAAGGTATTTTGCCCTCATAAACCCCTCTTTGACCTAAAATGTTATGCACATTGTTCATATTAACATATGTTAATGTTGCAACATTCAATTTTTTTTACTTATATTTGTTTCAAATTACAAAATTATCATAAAATGAAAAAGATTCTTTCAATCTCACTAATGGCATTGTTGGTTGCAGGTTTTTCAGCGTGCAAAAAGAACAATTCGAATTCAAATGGTTTGAATCCATTTGGAAGTACCAATCCAACAACCCCAACTGCTCCGGCACCAGTGGATCCATTAGGCCCAATGCCAGATGCTTTTACCAAAAAAGCCGTTATTGAAGAAGCTACTGCAGCATGGTGTGGCTATTGCCCAAATGGTGCTTACAATATGAAAAATGCAGTGGAGGCTAATCCAGACCGAGTATATGGTATCGCGTATCATGATGGTGACGTAATGTCTGACATGTACGATGCATTTACCACCAGTTCAACTGCAGACCTAGAAGCACGCTATTCGATTTCAGGTATCCCAGGTGGAGTGGTAAACAGAATTGAAGCTAGTAATAATTATAATACATGGGGTGCAACTGCAGCTAGTGAGTTATCCAAAACACCAATCGGTGGTTTAGGAATTATCACTAAAAAATAAATTCTACTATGTACACCATTGATGTACATGCTGGATTTGCTACCACAGCGGCTCCTGGCGATGAATACTACTTAGTTGCGTATCTATTAGAAGATGGTGTTCATCAAGGTTCACAATATGATCAACACAATTATATGGACGGTGATGCTTCTTCTCCTTGGTATCAAAAAGGAGATCCAATGTCATCTGCAAACTATGTACATGATCACCTTTTACGTCAAGTATTATTTACACAAGGTATTTGGGGTACTTTAATTCCTAGTGCCAAAATCAAGGCAAAAGGCGAATTTAATGTAAGTGCTGATATTGATATGTCTCCTGAATACGATTTAAACAAAGTAAGCGTAATTGCCATGATTGTTAAAAAAGGTTCTGGTGCTGCAAGCGATTATGTTGAAAATGTGCAAGAATGCAAATTGGGACAAATTAAGAAATGGGATTAATAATCCTAACGTAATAAGTAAAAACGCTCTTTATGAGCGTTTTTTTTTATCTTTATGCCACTAAAATTACAAATGAGAAATTATCTGCTCCTATTGCTTTTGCTCAATTGCTTCTTTTCATGTAAAAAGGAAAAAGATACTGGAGGAGGTGGTGGCGTGGTGGTGAATCCTGTGGGAGACCCACCAATGACATTCACTAAGAAGCTGATGCTGGAAATGTTTAAAGGGGAGTGGAATCCCAACTGTCCAACAGGCGACGATACCTTAAAGGCCATGTTGGCTTTAGATAGTACTATTATTGCTACCTGCATTCATCAAGGTGACTGGCTTGCCATTACGCCTTTTTTTAATGCACTCAGTATGCATTTGGGAGGAATTAATAGTTTTCCCCGTGCAGCCATGAACAGAGTACCGGCTAGCAAAGGCAATCAATTAGACTCAGTAGTGTATAGCATTTTTAATTGGCGATTGAATGCAGAGGAATTATTGAAAACCACTAGTAGTGATGTTGGTTTGGCCATTAGTAGTAAGGAACTTAATAATAATTTGGAAGTGTCTGTTTTTGTTGGGTATAACGATTCGATTGAAAAAAGAACCCGCTTAACGGTGTATTTAATAGAAGACAGTGTAAAAGCGCAGAACCAACTCAATGCAGACACTAATTATGTGCATCAACGAGTCTTGCGTAAGGTGCTGAGCAGTTATACCGGCGACTCCATTGCTATGTTTGATGGAAAAATGATTACCAAAAATTATAGCATGACATTGGGAGGATATTATTCCAACAAATCCAATTTGAGAATTGTGGCCTTTGTAAATATCATTGGTGATGATTTTAAATATCATGAGATACTCAATGCACAACAAGCCAAGTTGAATGAAGTTAAAAAATGGGATTGATGCGCAGATGTCATCCTTTTTTATAAAAATCTGAAGAAGCCATGTTTTTGTTTGAATAATTTCCGACCCGTCGTTTTTATCTTTTTTAATATGCTCACATTTACCGAGGAAAATTATATCAAGACCATCTATCATCTGGTAGTTTCATCTGAAAAGAACGAAACCTCCACCAATACCATTGCTGAACAACTGGCCATTAAGCCGGCAACGGTAACGGCGATGCTTAAAAAATTGAATGATAAAAAGTTTATTTCCTATCAAAAATATGGGAAGGTATCCCTGTCGAAAACCGGAACGAAAATAGCGTTGCAAATTGTACGAAAGCACAGACTGTGGGAGTTTTTTCTGGTTGATAAACTTGATTTTACTTGGGACGAGGTACATGAAATAGCGGAGCAATTAGAGCATATTCAATCCACTAAATTAATTGATCGCTTAGATCAATTTCTCAACTTTCCTCAGGTAGATCCTCATGGCGATCCCATTCCGGATACCAAAGGAGTCATGCATACCAATAGTCGCATAACCTTGTCAGAAGCCAAATTGGGCAAAACCTATCAAGTGGTTGCCGTAAAAGATACGTCCGCAGAATTTTTACAATATTTAATGAAACTTCAAATTACTCTTTCCACTAGAATTGTAGTACTTTCAAAAATTGAATTTGATCAGTCGCTTGCCATTTTAATAAATGGGAAAAAAGAATTGATTGTTTCTGAAAAAATATCACAAAGTATTCTAATAGCTTAATATGAAAGGGGCCCGATATAATTATCTAAAATACCTGAATCCGCTGGAATTGCTGCAAACCAAAAAGGTATTGCAAAGCAATCCCAATGTGTTGAAAGTAGATAAACCACAAGGGGAATCTATTATCAGCATGTATATTTATACACCCACCGATTGTAGTTCAAGGGTGGGGTTGAAAAGTGAGGAAATCATTATTACTGATTTTTCGCCGGAAAAAAATTATTGGGTCAATTTAGATATCCTAAACAAGGTGAATGTAGAAACGGTGGGAAATAGCATCGGCTTGCATCCACTGATTATTGAAGATATCTTAAGTGTACATCAACGCCCCAAGGTAGATGAGTTTGACAATTGCTTTACCACGGTGCTGCATATGCTCTATTACAATGAAACCAATCATTCAATTGAGAGCGAGCAGGTAAGCTTTGTGCTCGGAAGCAATTTTTTATTTTCCTTTCAAGATGATTCGCACAGAGATTTATTTGATCCGGTACGAGAAAAATTAACGAATCCGGTGTCAAAAGTACGACATCAACGGAGCGACTATTTGCTATATACCTTACTGGATGATATCGTTGATAATTATTTTGTGGTGCTTGAAAAAGTAGGAGAGCAAATTGAACGGTTAGAAGAGGAGATTACTCGAAATACCTACGATTCCTATACCATGAACCGTATCAACACCTTGCGAAAGGAAATTATTTTTTTTAAAAGACATACCAGTCCGGTACGGGAACTTATTAGTAGCATCATACGGTCGGAGCATCATTATTTAGATGAAAAAAATCAGAACTATTATAAAGATATTTATGACCATATCATACAGGTAATCGAACTTACCGAAAACTACCGCGATGTCATTTCCAACATCAGAGATTTATATTTGAGTCAAACCAATCTCAAGTTAAATGAGATTATGAAATTTTTAGCCATCGTTACCACCTTATTGGCTCCTGCAACGGTTATCGGGGGTATTTTCGGGATGAATTTTGATACCGGAATGCCGTATTTGCATCATCAATATGGATTTTGGATTGCCACCTCCATTATGATTATTGTCCCAATTCTTATGTTATATTATTTTAGGCGAAAAGTGTGGTTTTAGGTAAGTAGTAAGTAGTAAGTAGTAAGTAGTAAGTAGTAAGTAGTAAGTAGTAAGTAGTAAGTAGTAAGTAGTAAGTAGTAAGTAGTAAGTAAAAAGTCGAAAGTAGTAAGTAAAGGGTCGAATGTAAAAAGTGGAAGGAGATTTACCAACACATTGAAAATTGCATTTGGTTTTCTTTTTTTTAAATACTTTCTATTTTCTGCTAAATTATCCTACATTTGCAGCGGCAAGTCTTATACGACCAGCTCCTATTACTCCTCCAGGGCGGGAACGCAGCAAAGGTATATGGTTGTAGCGGTGCGATATAAGTAACTTGCCATTTTTTGTGTCCGTCCCTTTTATTCACATTTTTTCCTTTTCATTTTTCCTTTCCTTTTCATGTACTACTTTTGCGGCACTATTTTACCATTAACTCTTTTCACATGAAATTTTTTATAGACACCGCAAACCTTGCTCAAATTAAGGAAGCTAACGAACTTGGTATTCTCGATGGGGTTACCACCAACCCATCCTTAATGGCTAAAGAAGGAATTAAAGGCAATGATGCCGTTTGGCAGCATTATAAAGATATTTGCGATATCGTACATGCACCCGTTAGTGCGGAAGTTATTTCAACCGATTTTGCCGGTATTGTGGAAGAGGGGAAAAAATTAGCCACCATCGATCCCAATATTGTAGTAAAGGTTCCGATGATAAAAGATGGTATTAAGGCTATTAAATGGTTTACCGACAATGGTATCAAAACCAATTGCACATTGGTATTTTCTGCCGGGCAAGCGATATTAGCAGCAAAAGCCGGTGCTACTTATGTGTCGCCTTTTATCGGCAGAATAGACGATAGCAGTTGGGATGGGGTAGAACTGATTTCCCAAATTTCTCATATCTATCGATTGCAACAATTTAAAACCGAAATATTAGCTGCTTCTATTCGAAATGCGCTACATATTGTACGATGTGCTGAAGTAGGCGCCGATGTATGTACTTGTCCGCTTGACAGTATATTGGGATTGCTGAAGCATCCACTTACAGATATTGGTTTGGCAAAATTTTTAGAAGATGCTAACAGTATGAAATAGGATACCCTTATTTTACTTTTTTCATTATTTCACAAAACGTATAGATATCCTCATACGAATTATAAAGAGGTACGGGAGCAATGCGAATTACATTGGGTTCACGCCAATCTGCCACCACTCCATTTTTTTGTAAGGCCTCAAACACCTCTCTCCCTTTTGATTTAAAAAGAAGGGACAATTGACAGCCTCGTTCGATTGGATTGGAAGGGGTAATGATTTCAAATTTCAAATGTGTAATTTGTCGCAACAGCATTTCTGTGTATGCTGTAAGATGCAGACTTTTTTCTGCCAACTTATGCATACCCACTTCATCAAAAATGTCTAATGAAGCACGATGTGCAGCCATATTCAATATTTGTGCATTGCTCATTTGCCAACTTTCAGCGCTTTTCATGGGTTTAAAACCTTTTTTCATTTTGAATCGGGTTTTTTCGTCGTGGCCCCACCAGCCACCAAGTCTGAAAATTTGATCGTTTTTTGCATGTTTTTCTTGCACAAAAATTCCGCCGACAGAGCCCGGACCGGAGTTAAGATATTTATACGAACACCAGCAAGCAAAATCGACCTTCCAATCGTGGAGATGCAATACTTTATTGCCTACAGCATGTGCTAAATCAAAACCGGCATAAGCGCCTACGCTATGCGCCAGTTCTACAATCTGCTTGATGTCAAAATATTGACCGGTATAATAATTGACACCGCCAAAGAGTACCAATGCCACTTTGTTTTTATTTTTTTTAATAGCCTCCTCAATATCTTCCATGGCAATACAATGTTCTCCTTTTCGAGGAGCTATTTCAATAATGGCCTCTTCGGGATCCAAACCATGCATTTTTACCTGGGTTTCTACAGCATACATATCGGAAGGGAATGCCCCTGCCTCCATAATAATTTTGTAGCGTTGTTTAGTAGGTCGGTAAAACGAAAGCATTAGTAAGTGCAAATTTACCGTAAGCGTATTCATAGCTACTACTTCGGTTTCTTTGGCACCCACCAAAGTGGCCAATGATTTGGTAAAAAAATGATGATAGGAAAACCAGGGTCTCTTGGATTGGAAATGCCCTTCTACACCGTACTCCGCCCAATCATTTAATTCCTGAACAAAATATTCAATTGCATTTTTTGGCTGCAAGCCTAATGAATTGCCACACAAATAAATTACATCCTTCCCCTGATGCTGTGGGAATAAAAATTTTTCTCTATGGCCTGATAAAAAATCGGCATCATCTCTTTCCTTTGCATAAAGCCTGATATTGGAATTGGAGAAATTGGCTGACATAGTTGCTAATTTTAATATGTGAGGATTCAAAAGTTTCTAAAAGTAAAAAAACTTTTCATGTTGCAAAAATAAAGGGCATCTTATTAATTAATTGAATGAAATAAATATCTTTACCTGCATGATTCAAAAAGGATTTTTAGCTCTTCTTCTGTTTGCTTTTTATTCGTCCGCTGCTCAAAACAAGCCCCCGCTTCGTGAGTTTAGGGCTGCTTGGATAGCCACTATCGGCAATATTGATTGGCCCAGCAAACAAGGACTGGATGCTACGGTACAACAACAAGAATTTATTTCGATAGTGGAAACCTTGCGGGCTAATCATATGAATGCCGTAATAGTGCAAATCAGACCCAGTGCGGATGCGCTCTATCAGTCGCCCTACGAAAACTGGAGTCGTTATTTAAGCGGAAAGCAAGGCGTAGCTCCCAGTCCGTATTATGATCCGCTTGCTTTTATGATTGAAGAGTGTCATAAACGATGTCTTGAGTTTCATGCATGGTTTAATCCTTACCGCGCCTTGGTAGATGCTACAAAAAATCCGAATACCAGCGACCATGTAACAAAGCAGCATCCGGAGTGGTTTGTAAATTATGGAGGTAAAAAATATTTTGATCCGGGCTTGCCGGAAGTGCGTGCTTATTTCACAAAAATAGTTTTGGATGTAGTGAAGCGCTATGATATCGATGCAGTACATTTTGATGATTATTTTTATCCGTACCGCATCGGGAAGTTGGAGTTCCCCGATTTTAATTCGTATAGAATGTATGGCGGAAATTTTGCAATAAAGGATGATTGGCGTCGTGATAATGTCAATCGTTTAATTGAATCGCTGAGTAAATTAATTAAGAAAGAAAAACCGTATGTCAAATTTGGAATTAGTCCTTTTGGAGTCTGGCGCAATGCATCAAAGGATCCGGACGGAAGTTTGACCAATGGAGGCCAAACCAATTATGACGACTTGTTTGCAGATGTCATTCTATGGCAAAAAAAAGGATGGATTGATTATCTATTGCCGCAGCTTTATTGGGAAATTGGGCATCGGGCTGTCGACTATCATACCTTACTGGAATGGTGGGCCAATCATAGTTACAATCGACATATGTATATTGGGCATGGTGTTTATAAGTTAGGTACCGATAGCAAACCTTGTTGGCATAGCCTCGACGAAATAACGCACCAAATTACTGCGTTGCGTAAGCAGCCTCAGGTACAGGGGAGCGCTTTTTACAGCGGCAATGCCTTTTTTAAAAATCGCTATGGCCTTAACCAAAAAATGCGAGAGGAATGGTATTCTTCTCCGGCGTTACTACCCGTAATGAATTGGTTGCCCCATCAGAAATTGCCCACTCCTGTCCTTAGCGCGCAGGGTAGTGGTGGCTCGGGAATCAAACTGCAGTGGAAACTGAATGAACGACCCACTCAGGATTTGCAATTTGCATTGTATCGATATGAGACCGGTCGGAAAAAGGAAACCCAAACTATTTTGGCGATTACGCGAGATACCCAGTTTGTTGACGCCGGCGTCAATGGGAAACGCTATACCTATTTTGTGACGGCACTAGACCGCCTTCATAATGAAAGTGAATATAGTAATGCCGTTGAGTAAAATTCTTTGTAAAGAATCAACGTTGCTGCAAAAGGCTTACCACTTTTTTGTCAATCGGAAGGCTCACACTTTCTTCTGCAAGTTGCTCTAAGGCAATCCATCGAAACCCTAGCAATCCATCGGGGTTGTTATCAAGGGGCGTATTGCTTAGTGGTGATGGCGCCTTAGATAATGGATTGGGCCTTACTTTATAGTAGATACTGATAATTTGTGAATCATCAAATGCTGATTTCTGAAAAAAGTCGCATGTATAAAAATGCTCCAATATTTCAATATCCAAATCAAGTTCTTCTTTCCATTCTCTGATTAAACAATCAGAAATTCCTTCTCCAAATTCGAGCCCCCCACCGGGAAATTTGGTAAATCGAAAAGTATCCACTTGTTCGTCACTTACTAAAATTTCATTTTGTTCATTAATCCATAGTCCATATACTCGAATATTGAATTTTTTCACTGCCATTTATTTTAGTATTGAAGTAGCTTTTGTACAACGGAATGCAATCTGCTTTTAGCCATAAAGTTTCTTTCCAGTTCCATATAAAAGGGTACCGGTGTATCTAAACTAGCACATCTCATTACCGGTGCATCTAAATTACTGAAGCAATGCTCGCCAATCCAAGCTGCAATTTCGCCACCCAGTCCCCCAATTAATACATCTTCATGTAATAAAAGGACTTTCCCGGTTTGTTTTACACTGTCTGCAATGGCCTCGTAATCAAGTGGCAATAAGGTCCGTAAATCAAGTATATCAATGGAAATTTCAGGGTGAGCGTTTGCGTATTCAATGGCCCAATGCACTCCAATTCCATAGGTGATGATACTGATATCGGTGCCATGAAGTACTTTTTTTGCCTTGCCAATTTCAATGGAATAATATCCGGTGGGAACCATGCCGCTAATACTTCGATACAACACTTTATGTTCAAAAAATAGAACCGGATTCGGATCTGCGAAGGAGGCAATAAGGAGTCCCTTTGCATCTTCCGGTGTAGATGGATACACTACTTTTAATCCCGGAGTATGGGTAAACCAAGCCTCATTACTTTGCGAGTGAAAGGGACCGGCACCCACTCCGCCACCTGTTGGCATTCTTAGCACCACATCGGCATTTTGTCCCCAGCGATAATGTATTTTAGCGAGGTTATTGATAATTTGATTAAAACCTACGGTTGCAAAATCGGCAAATTGCATCTCCATCATGGTTTTGAATCCTTTGATAGACAAGCCTAGGGCAGCTCCTACTATGGCGCTTTCGCAAAGAGGGGTATTTCGTACCCGTTCTTTGCCAAATTTTCCGACAAATCCTTCCGTTACTTTAAAAGCACCTCCATATTCTGCAATGTCTTGGCCCATTAATACCAGATTTGGAAAATGATTCATAGCCTCTTCCATTCCTTCTGAAATGGCATTGATAAATTTCATTTCAGTAGCACCCTTGTCAGCAGACGCTGTAACATGGCTCTCTGTTAGGGGAGCGTAGATGTCCGCCAGTTCCAGAGCGGTGTCGGGTACCACATTGGGTGCATTAAAGCCGGTTTCTACGCTATGTTCAATATATTCTTTTTGCTCTTTTCGAATCTGTTCTATTTCAGAATCGGTCAGTACATTAATTTCTGTAAGATAGTTTTCATAGTTGAGTAAAGGATCTTTAGCTCCCCATATTTCAAACAACTCTTTGGGTACATACTTCACGCCACTGGCTTCTTCATGCCCCCGCATTCTGAACGTCATACATTCCACTAAAATGGGTTTTTGCTCTGCGATGCAATAGGCTCTGGCTTGGGCAATTTCAGAATAGACTTCCAAAATATTATTTCCGTCAATAGTAATGGCTTTGATTCCGTATCCTATGCCCTTATCAGCAATTTGCTTACAAATAAATTGTTCGCTACTAGGGGTGCTCAGGCCATATCCATTATTTTCGACTACAAAAATAACCGGGAGATTCCACACAGCAGCTACGTTGAGGGCTTCATGAAAATCGCCTTCACTGGTGGCACCATCACCGCTAAAGGCTAAAGAGATTTTTTCTTCTCTTTTTAGTTTGTGCGCTAGAGCAATGCCATCTGCTATGGCTAATTGGGGACCCAAATGCGATATCATGCCACAGATATGATGTTCATTACTGCCAAAATGGAAACTGCGTTCGCGTCCCTTGCTATAGCCGTCTTTTTTGCCCTGCCATTGCATAAATAATTTGTCTAAGGGCATTTTGCGAGTGGTAAATACGCCTAAATTTCTATGCATGGGCATGATATACTCATCCGCATCTAATGCGAGTGTGGAGCCGACGGCTACTGCTTCCTGTCCAATTCCACTAAACCATTTGCTGATGCGACCCTGCCTAAGAAGAATCAGCATTTTTTCCTCAATCATACGTGGAAGCAGTAATTCCTTATAAATGGAAATCAATAATTCGTTCGAGTAATTTTTACGGTCGAAAATCATGACGCAAAGATAGTTGAAGAAGCAAGGTCTACCAAACGATTCGCGAGAGGCTTTTGTTGAAATGAATTTATTTTTTCAGGATTTTTATTTCTACCCGTCTGTTTACCTTTCGGAGTTCTTCGGTAGATTCGTCGAGGTTGATTTTGTATCGCCCACCAAATCCTCTGTACTTCAATCTTTTTTTGTCGATATTGTTTTTTATAAGAAAGAAGTAAATTTCCCTAGCCCTCATTTCAGATAAATTATTGGTTTCGGTATCCCAATCATAACCATCCGGTTCGGTGGTTGCACAACATACATGCCCTTGAATTTCAATCTCCAAGGTAGGATAGTGTTGCATTGCCGTTATAAGGTTGTCTAAATCTTCGTATGATTCTTCCTTCAAAATATGTCGGCCCGGTTGAAAGAGGATATTTTCCAGAACGATATTTTCGCCAATTTCAGCAGTAGCTAATTTAGACAGTTCGCCTTTTAGCCGTGGCTTTGGCGCTTTCTCAACAATTTTTTTGTGACTTTTATGGCGGGGATGGTGTCCTTAATAATGGGCTTAGGTTCTTCATAAAGGTAAAAGGTCATTTCGACGCGGCGGTTGATTTGCCGTTCCATTTCTGTTTCATTAAGAGTGAGGGGTTTATCTTTTCCAAAACCGATGCATTTTTTTACACTTTTTGAGAAATGCCGTTTTGAATCAGGAGCTTTTTTACCTCATTGGCACGGTTGTCAGAAAGTGTATAATTGTATTCCTTAGAGCCGATATTATCGCAATGCCCTGCTAACAATACCCGATCAATTTTATGATTGTTTATGATTTTTATGATGCGTATCAAGGAGCTATCCGGAATGTCAAATTTGTCGTATTCAAACAAAACGGTATACGACATTTCTTGTGCATGTGCATAGAAATGGAAGAGTATCATGGATAATATGACCCAAAGACCTTTCATAGAATAATTCAAAGATAAAGATTTTGAATGTAGATTTGCACTCAAAAATAATAAAGTATGACTGCAAAACATCCAAAAGATACGCTTACCACAATGAGTGAGCTGGTATTGCCCAATGATACCAATACACTAGGTAACTTAATGGGAGGAAGGCTGATGCATTGGATGGATATTGCAGCAGCATTGGCATCGATGAAGCATTGCAATTGTCCGGTGGTGACCGCTTCGGCAGACAATATTTCGTTTGAGAACCCTGTAAAATTAGGGAATGTAATTACGATTGAAGCAAAGGTAACGCGTGCCTTTAACTCCTCCATGGAGGTTTATGTAAAAGTAGTAGGGGAGGATTTGCCCACCCAGTTTAAATATCGATCCAATGAGGCGTATATGACGTTTGTAGCGCTGGATCCACATGGGAAACCTCGAAAAATAGCTGAACTGATTCCTGAGACAGAAGAAGAAATAATGAAATACGAAGGGGCCTTACGAAGACGACAACTACGACTCATACTGTCCGGTAGAATGAAACCGGATGATGCGACAGAACTTAAGAAGTTATTTTTTGAGGAAATTATTAAAAAATAAATGGGACATCCCTAAAAAAGGAGCAGTCTTAACTTAGACAAGAAAAGACTGCTTTAACCCCTAACCAAATCAACCTATGAAAAATTGTTATTTTCTGAGGCAAACTTATTAAGATAAATTAGATTAAAAAATTTTTTTTTCTTAATTTTTTCACAATGCACATTTTTTCAACAAATCACATAAACATTAAAGCAAAATACCGATGCCTAGCTTGCAAAACGTTTTATCCACATTCCTAATCACATTTATTTTGTTGCAACAATATTCGTGCAATACCGAAACAAATTCCGGCAAAATAGAAAAGTCAAAGCAACTTCATGAAATGTTTGATGCCTATTGGAGCAAGCGAATGCAGCTCTTGCCAATGGAGTCAACAGCTATTGGCGATACTCAGTTTAATCATCTGATGCCGGTTACTATTTCAGAGGCATACCGAGACACCCTAACCGCATTTTATAAAGAGTATTTAGATAAATCTGAGAAGTTTGCTGAGTCTCTTTCTGAGGAGGATCAGATCAGCAAGGAACTGTTTGAATATGAAATGAAAATCAATTTGGAGTCTTTTCGATACAAAAGCCATTTGATGCCGGTGAATCAGTTTTGGAGTTTTACCTTAGAATTTCCGCAATTAGGAAGTGGCAGTGGAAACCAACCTTTTAAAACACCCCGCGATTATCAAAATTTTTTAGAGAGGTTGCAAAAATTTTCGGCATATATCGATTGTGCTATTTCTAATATGAAACAGGGAGTGGCATCCGGTTATGTATTGCCCAAGGTACTTGCTTCGAAAATGATTCCTCAAATTAAGCAGGTATTAACCACAGATGCCACCACCAATATTTTTTATCAACCCATAAAAAATCTTCCCAGTCATTTTACGGATAAGGAGAAAACAAGCTTTCGCAATGCATATCAGTTCGAAATTAATAATTCCATCATTCCTTCTTACTACAAACTGAAAAATTATTTGGAGAAAGAATATATTTCACAATGTAGAGAAAGTCATGGTGTATCGGCCCTACCAGATGGGAAAGCCTATTACCAATTTTTGATTAAACAGTTTACAACTACAACATTAACACCAGATAGTATTTACACCTTGGGCCTCAAGGAAGTAGCCTCTCTAAGGGCTGAGATGGAGAAAGTAAAAGGAGAGGTGGGATTTAGCGGAACCCTAAAAGAATTTTTTGAGTATATGAATGTTGACAAGCAATTTTATCCCTTTAAAAATGCTGCAGCGGTTTTAGATAGTTTTAAGGCCATTCAAAATGTAATCAATCCAACCTTAAGGAATCTTTTTGAGACGGAACCGAAAACCAGATTTGAAATCAGGCAAACAGAGGCCTTTCGTGCTGCTAGTGCCAGTGCTGAATATAATGCAGGGAGTGAGGATGGTACGCGACCGGGCATTTTTTACGTGCCCATAATCGATGCCACCAAATTTAATATTATTGGCATGGAGACCTTGTTTTTGCACGAAGCCATTCCCGGGCATCATTATCAGATTTCGCTACAACAAGAGAATACATCCTTACCGAAATTTAGAAAATTTTTGGGCTATAGTGCCTATGCTGAAGGATGGGCTTTGTATACCGAAACCCTCGGTGAACAATTAGGTTTGTATAAGAATCCCTATCAATACTTTGGACATTTGAGTGATGCGATGCATCGTGCGATTCGGCTTGTGGTGGACGTGGCGATTCATACCAAGGGAATGACACGAGATGAGGCGGTTCGGTATATGATGGATAATGAACGAACCACTGAACCGGAGGCTATTGCTGAAATTGAACGGTATATGGCCATACCGGGTCAAGCTTTGTCATATAAAATTGGACAATTGACCATACGCTCTCTAAAAGAAAAATACCAAAAGCAATTGGGCAATCGATTTAATTTAGCGGCCTTTCATACCCAGTTATTAAATGGGGGAAATATGCCTTTACAAGTTTTGGAAAAAAAATTAGAACTTTGGGCTAAGAGTTTATAAATTGCATATAAATATTTAGAAGTGCGATTTGTTCCTGATTTTATTGTTCAGTTTTTTACAACAGGAAGTTCTCTTTACAAGGAGCTGCAAACCATGTTGGGATTTACTCCTGGCAATTTAGCCTTGTACGAATTGGCATTATCCCATCGCTCCAGTAATATTAATTCCACCGAAAATAATGAACGATTGGAGTTTTTGGGTGATGCTATTTTAGGTGCCATAATCGGGGAGCATTTATTTATTAAATATCCCACCAAGCCCGAGGGGTATTTGACAGATATGCGTTCTAAAATTGTCAATAGAAAAACTTTAAACCAAATTGGATTGAAAATAGGGTTGAAGTCGCTTATGAAATTTAATGAGCAAGATTACTTTTTGAGAGACTCTTCCATATTTGGAAATGCCTTAGAGGCCTTGATAGGAGCTATTTATATTGATAAGGGCTATTCTAAAACCAGAACCTTTGTCCGCAAGCGCATTCTGATACCCTTTGTAGATATCGAATTGTTAGAAAATTTGGAAGCCAACACCAAAAATAAATTAATTGGCTGGGCAAACAAGCAAGGAAAAAAGATTGAGTTCATTGTAATGGAAGAGCGATTGGAAAGAGGTCGCAAGAAATTTACCGTTGGCGTAAAATTAGAAGAAGAAATTATTTCAAAATCAACGGCAGGTAACAAAAAAGAAGCCAGTAAGGTAGCCGCAGAAGAAGCTATCAAAACATTGGAATTATTTACATAATCTGAACTTACAGATGCTGTGATTCAATAGCATATATATAATACATCAGCAGACCGACATTTAATACTTGAATACAATAGTAGGCAGCCTTGAAGGCCTATAAGTAATAGCCATGTCTGATAAAGGTCCCGATAGATAAGACAAACACTAGGAAAAATGGGATCAGCACTTTCGAATAATCTGCCAAATCTTTTAAGGGTATCCAGGTATTAAAGGTTGGATTGGCTAAGGTGATAAACAGTAAATTAAACACTACCAATAGCATGGGTGCAATGCGAAATTCCATTGTGCGAATTTACGTTGAAATGCGTTACTTTTGCATAGTAGTCAGCAGGATGCAGTTGGCAATAAGCAGTTAAAAGGTACGAATCTACTGACTAAAAATAACTGCGGGCCAATAACTGCCAACTAACCACGGGGCCGCCCGGTTTTGACAGCATAGGTCTTTGAGAGTGTAAGCATGTCGTGCGTTGGATAATTAGCACGTTAATCTGAATATTCAAAATCAAAACTTAATTTAAGTACCCATTTACAGTCCGTTCATTTCGGGTAGATTCATAACCTACGTTGAACCGACTTCACCAGAGAATATGAGTTGCTAGTAAGGTAGGCTGTGCCTTTACTTTAAGATAATCCAGCTAAGGTTGATATGGGTTCGTTCTGTTCCGGTATCCTCACAAAAACCAATGCAGAAATAAGCATGTAGAAAGCTTTCGACGAATATGTTTGGACAGGGGTTCGACTCCCCTCGGCTCCACCAAGACAGAAAGAGTAGGAGAATGAGAGCGAGAATGAGTAAAAAACTCATTTTCATTCTCCTACTCATTCTCATTCTGAACTTAACTTTAATTATTATGTTTGATTTTCAGAAACTGGAAGTTTATAAAAAAGCCAAATTATTTCATCGAAATTGTAAACTAATGCTTGGTAAGCAGAAACAAGAAAGATATGTGAATGATCAATTAGGACGAGCTTCCTTTAGTATTGTATTAAATATTGCAGAAGGCTCCGGTAAAGCTTTTCCTAACGACAGAAAAAATTATTTCACTATTGCACGAGCTTCAATCTTTGAATGTGTTGCAATTTTAGATGTGTTGCATGATGATGAAGGAATCAATCATGAGACTTATGAATTGAATCTAAAACTGGCAGACGAACTATCAAGAATGCTATATAAAATGATAGCTAATTTAAGTAAGCCATAAAGTGAAGAGATTCGTTTTTTATTTTCTAAGTCCGATATAGCCATCATCACCTCCACCAAGACAGAAAGAGTAGGAGAATGAGAATGAGTAGCAGTAAAACACTCATTCTCATACTGCTCCACTTACTTCTACTAAAAAATTATGAACAATGTTTGAATTTCAAAGTTTAGAAGTATATAAAAAAGCTGTTCTTTTTCATTTGAATTGTAAAATGATTTTAGGCAAACAAAAATTAGCGAAATATATAAACGACCAATTAGGTCGAGCCTCTTACAGCATTGTATTAAATATTGAAGAAGGTTGTGCAAAATCTAGTAAGGCTGATAGAAAAAACTATTTTACAACTTCTCGGGGTTCTGTATTTGAATGTGTTGCTATTTTGGATATCATGCATCAAAGCAAAGATCTAGATGAGGAAAAATATTTAGAAAATTTAAAGCTAGCAGACGAACTTTCAAGAACGCTTTACAAAATGATTTCTAATGTAAGCAACCCATAAAGTACATGGATTTATTTTTCACTTTCGGGGTTCGATATCGTTTTCATTTTCCTTCCTTACAAAAATCTTCAGATTTGCTTACTTTTGATAGAATTTGTACATTTGTGTCTAAATGTATTTAGATGAGTACTCAAAACAACAGTTACAAAATATCATTTCAGGAGCTTGCAATACTGAATCGAAAAGTACTCTCCACGCAACCCGTAATTTCCTTTGCACAAGCTTTGCAACAAATACAAAAATTGAGAAAAACTTCGAGCATCAACAAAGAATTAAAGAAGAGCAGAAGTTAGCTCTAATATCTTTTGCCTCTAAAAATGAATTAATTAGGGAAGATTTTATTGATTCTGAATTTTATCTAACTGAAGGCGGTGAAGCCAAAGTGTTTCTTTCTCTGGATGGTACTCATGTAATTAAAATAAATGATGGTGTTTATTATAATACTTGGTTGGATTTCTTAAATAGTATTTGTATTCACAATTTGCTATTTCCTGAAACTAGCTATGAATTACTTGGATTTTCCCTAATTGATGAGTTATTCGCAATTGTTAAGCAAAATTTCGTTGTATCTAACCAAGATGTAGATTTAGAAGAAGTTGAAACAATTCTTAATACGAATGGGTTCATTAAGATAAAAAATATAGATTATTATAATCAAGAAATTGGTATTCGTTTAGAAGATATACATGATGAAAATGTAATAAAGCAGAATGGCGTTTACTTCTTTATTGATACTGTTTTTTATCTTGATGTGAAAGAATAGATTTTAGAAGTTCCTGAAGTTGACAAGCATATTCTGCCACTTCAGGGTTCGATATAGTTCTCATCACCTCCACATAATCAGAGCGAGAATTAGAGAAGAGAGGGTAGCTCTCGAACTTATTCTTGCTTTGATTATGTACTTCGCTCTCGCTCTGTTTCTCGCTCTATACCATCACTAAAACAATTTATTCATGTCATTTGATTTTAGAAACCTGGAGGTTTATATAAAAGCAAAAGAATTTCACTTGGAAAGCCTAAAGATTATCGATGCAATAAAGCCTGCTGATTATGTAAAAGACCAGTTAGGTCGTGCATCTATGAGTGTAGTATTAAATATTGCTGATGGCTATGGAAAATTCTCATGACCTGAGAGAAGACGTTTTTATGTAATTTCATGAGCATCAGTTTTTGAATGTGTTGCCATAATTGATCTTCTATATAACCAGAATTAAATAGCAAAGTTTCAAAGTGAAAACGTAATAAAAAAAGCATACGAACTTTCAAGAATGCGTTATAAAATGATTTCTAATGTAAGCAACCCATAAAGTACATGGATTTATTTTTTACTTTTCGGGTTCGATATCGTTTTCATCCGTTTTGTAATAGACGAGTGAATATATGTGGAACGAGCGTAGTTTCACACCGACTTTTTCCTTTGATTTTGGGGGTCATTCTCCCTTTTGTTTTAAAAGTCTCCTCTCATTCATTCGTATCCATACAGAGCGTGCATGACAGTATGTGAGAGTATGAGTTGTTTTGCTTTTTATTTTATACTGCTTCCTATGCAAAACAGCACATGAATGGTAGCGTTCGGTCAAGATTAGGTTGATGAAAATGTATAGCTATTTACATGCATCGGCCATCACGATTTGTTCTATGTTAAATCAGAAATCTTCTAAATATTTTTTGTCCCTCGTGCTAAAACTGAAGCAATTTTTATACATTAGTGTATTGAATAAATTGTTTATCCTATGGAAAATCTTTTCGAACACTATATTTTACCGAACGACATTTGGGATGAAATGTACGCAAACCATGAGGTGAGAGAACACTATAAGCAATTGTTTCAGTATTTATCAGCTGTACCGCATGAGGAATTACAGAACAAAGAGGAATTGGCTCGTAAACTATTTATGAGTCAAGGCATTACCTTTACCGTGTATTCAAGTAATGAAGGTATCGAAAAGATATTTCCCTTTGATGTAATACCCCGCATAATTACAGCTTCTGAATGGAAAATAGTTGAGGCCGGTATCAAGCAGCGACTGACTGCACTCAATCTTTTCTTGAAGGATATTTATCATAAGCAGGAAGCGCTCCGTAGTGGGATAGTGCCCTCTGATTTGATTTATTCTTGTCCTCATTTCTTACGTGAAATGGTAGGGCTAAAAGTGCCGCATGATATTTATGTACATATTGCCGGCATCGATTTAATTAGAGATAGTGATGGATCGTTTTATATTCTTGAAGATAATTTGCGTACCCCATCTGGTGTTAGCTATATGATTGAAAATAGGGAAATCACCAAACGCATTTTTCCTGAATTACTTACCCAAAATCAGGTGCGTAGTGTTACAGATTATCCAACGATTTTGCATAAAAACTTAGTGTCCTTATCATCCCGACAAACCATCAATCCCACCATTGTGCTATTAACACCCGGTATTTTTAATAGCGCCTATTTCGAACATACCTTTTTGGCCTGCTTCATGGGAATTGAATTGGTGGAAGGAAGAGATTTGATTGTGAATAATCAATGTGTATATATGAAAACCACTACAGGACTCAAACAGGTAGATGTGATTTACAGACGGGTAGATGATGAATTTTTAGATCCCTTGGTTTTTCGACAAGATAGCATGTTGGGAGTGCCCGGACTTATGAGTGCCTACCGAAAAGGAAATGTGGCTATTGTGAATGCAGTGGGCAATGGTGCAGCAGATGATAAGGCCGTTTACAATTATGTACCGGATATGATTCGCTACTACCTCAATGAAGAACCAATTTTGAAAAATGTACCTACTTACCAATTGAGCAAAGACGATGAGCGAGAGTTTGTACTCAACAATATTCATAAAATGGTTGTGAAAAAAACCAATGAGTCTGGAGGCTATGGAATGTTAATGGGGCATGCTGCCTCTGAAGAAGAAATAGATGCTTACAAAAGAGAGATACTCAAAGAGCCGAGAAATTTTATTGCGCAACCCACCATTAATCTATCTAGTGCCCCCTGTTATATTGAGGGTAAATTGCAACCACGTCGTGTTGACCTCAGGCCTTATGCACTATTTGGTCCGGATGGTATTGAACTAGTACCGGGCGGGCTTACTAGAGTGGCCTTGCGCGAAGGTTCCCTTGTAGTGAATTCTTCTCAAGGCGGTGGAAGCAAAGATACTTGGGTGTTGGAGAAGTACTAAAGCATGAACTAATTTATTACTAATTAATTTGAAAATACTATGCTAGCACGAATTGCTGATTCTATGTTTTGGATGTCGCGATACATTGAACGTACCGATGGCATCATGCGTATGCTTAAAGTTAATTATACTGCATCCTTAGATAAAAGTAGTGGTGCGGTTTTTACATGGCGACCGATTCTGAAATTATTTACTTTTTTAAATGAAGATGAAATTAAAAATCTCGAGTTTGATAGAAGGGCGGTTATGAAATATATGATTGTCGATCGCATCAATGAGAATTCTCTGGTCAATATAATTACGCGATCTCGCGAAAATGCGAGAGGCGTTCAAGATCATATTACTTTAGAGGTATGGGGATGTATCAATGATTTTTATCATTTGGTGCGGCAAGACCGAATGCATTCTCTTATTGAGAAAGATGAGGTTTTACAAGTACTTGATGAGCTAATGAAGCAAGATTTGCTATTTTACGGCACGGCCGATATTACCATGCCACGCGAGCAAGGATGGTGGTTTATGAATATTGGAAAGAGTATTGAGCGTGCTTTGCAAACCGTCGATTTGTTAAATGTAAAATTTAGTGACTTGTCGTATGATATCAATACACCGGCTGATACGCCCTATTGGAAATATTTATTGATGTCGGCCTCGGGTTATGAATTGTACGTTAAAACCTATCAGAGCGGATTAAACGGAGAAAATGTATTGCAGCAGATGGTATTGAATAATGATTTTCCGCGATCTATTTTATATTCGGTAGAAGAGGTGTTTCATTATTTTAAAAACCTTCGAAGCGACCGAAATCTCAATAATTTTAATAAAGTTCATTTTTTAATTGGGAAGTTGAAAAGTAAAATTGAATATAGCAACCTTGAAAGTATATCTTCGCAAGGACTGAATCATTACCTTGATGAAATTAGAAATGATTTAATTGGAATTACCAATGCGTTCAATACCTACTATTTTGCCCAGCAATAAGCCCTATGCCCAAATTTTTTATTCAACATATCACACAATATCAATATCAGCAATATGCACAGTATAGTGCGAATAGAATATTGTTGTATCCCTTACAAGATGCCTTTCAGGAAGTGCTATTTCATGAATTGAAGGTAACGGCCAATCCACAAATTTCCTTGCATAAAGACTACTATGGAAATGATGTTGGAACGTTTACACTCGTGGAGCCACATCTCACCTTAACCATCGATTCTTCGCTGGAAGTTCAAACACATAGACGTCCGGATCCCATTGATCATTTAGCTGCCTTGGAACAATGGTCGCAATTATTGAATGCTGATATGGCCTTTCGATTCAATGAATTTTTACAAACAGATTTATTCGGAAGTAGGGCCGATGTAAGGGAGTTATTTCAGCAGCAAATGGATACTACCCGTACCCCATTGGAAATGACCAAACGTTTTACAAAGTTCATTTATGAAGAGTTCGCTTATGTTAAAGGTATTACTACCGTAGACAGTACCCTGGAAGAAATTTGGCAACACAAATCAGGGGTTTGCCAGGATTTTGCTCATATGCTTTTGGCTTTTCTACGCATGGCCGGTATTCCTGCACGTTATGTGAGTGGCTATATTTGCCCTCATCAAAACGGCATGCGTGGCGAAGGAGCCACACATGCCTGGGTGGAAGTATATATTCCCGAAAATGGATGGATAGGCGTTGATCCAACCAATAATTGCATTGTAAATGATACGCATGTTCGCTTAGCAGTAGGAAGACATTTTAATGATTGCTCCCCGGTAAAGGGAACCTATCGTGGCGGTGCCGAGCATCATCTACATGTAGGAGTTACGGTTTCTTACGAAGATGGATTGAATATGCAGGGTGAAGCCGATGTCGATTTTGTGAGCGACCGTCAACGAGAACAACAGTTTGCGCAGTCTCAGCAATAGTTCGCTAAATGATTATAGTAGCGCAAGTGAGAGCGCATCCTGCTACACATTCAAAATCACCCTTACATCCTCTCGAACATTCCAGCATACAGCGCCCTGCATCATGGGGCGTCCTTTTGGTATCAAAGGCAGAAATGATTGCCCCTTCAGGTTCGATATCTATTTTGTAGAGTAACTCCTTTGTAAGCGGATGTAATAGGTGCATCTGATTGGCGCTAATAATCTCGAAAAGGGCATTTTTTCCTGTGAAAGTATCTTCTGCTGCGAAGAATTTTTTGATGATAATACTCATGATGTTGGTTTTTAAAATTTGAAAAAAAATACCACTAAGTTACAACACAATACTAGGATGTGCTATGACGAATATCATAACAATGTATGATTGTTGTCATTCTCTGAAATGCATTGCCAATTTAGCTTTGCGGTCTAAATAAATATTTAAAATGAAAAAGATTCTCTTCGTTTTTACACTGTTTTTATTAAGTGTTGTTTCCGTTGCGCAAAGTAAGAAAGTGGCACTACATCACATGGGTACCACTTCCCTTTTTTATGGGAATAGTGCCTTTCCGCAGGCAATAGCCGCTGCGGCCTCCGGTGATACCATTTATATACCAGGAGGTTTTTGGGATGCCGGCAATATCGATAAAAAATTGATAGTTTATGGAGCGGGTCATTACCCAGACTCTACGCAAGCAACCGGTATTACCCATCTTACTGGAGGGTTTGGTTTTTATCCCGGATCAGATAGTAGTTTGGTGCAAGGTCTTGAAGTGAATGGGGATATTAATTTTAATAGTGGCCCCATTGCTTATGTAACCATCAATCGATGCACCTTCAATAGTTCGACCATGAACAGTACAACCAATCATATTACATATTCTGAAAATGTGGTTCGCGGACAATTGAATCCAAATAATCAAGCTGATTTTTTGAGTATTCGAAATAATTTTATTGTAGCATATGTACAGAATATTGTTCAGGGTGCATTAATTGAGAATAATATTTTTAATAGTGCTTGGGGAGGCCAATGGTATACACCCTATAATCTACATAATGTGAATGGGTCTTTGATTCGAAATAATATTTTTATGGAACCAACTGCAGGTGGCATTATTAATGGAAGCAATAATCTTTTTCAAAATAATTTATTTACCATGGATCCTACATTCGGTACCAATACCGCTACAGCAAACCATGTGAATGTACCTCCAGCTACTATTTTTTTGAATTATACCGGCCTTAGCAATTTTTATTACACCGACAACTATCATTTGCAAAACCCAAACATATACCAAGGTACAGATAATACACAAGTTGGGATTTACGGAGGTATTGTACCATATAAAATGGCATCCGTTCCGGCAAATCCTCATATCCGAACCAGTACTATAGCGCCTACTACCGATATGAATGGGAACCTTAATGTGAATATTTCTGTAGGAGCTCAAAATCAGTAATCCAATTTTCTTAATACAAAAAAAATAAAGCAAACATGAAAAAGTCAATTTTTATTATCAGTATCCTATGCATTGTATTTTCATTCAAACCCTATGCACAGAAGAAAATTTCTGTACAATCCGGGAATAATACTAGTTTTTACGCTACGGTAGATTCCGCCGTATTGAATGCGCAGAATGGAGATATCGTCTATATCCCAGGTGGATCTTATGTCATTTCTTCCTTGTCAATTAATAAAGGAGTTCAAATTTTTGGAGCCGGTCATTATCCTGATTCAACTGCCGCCACAGGTCAAACTATCTTGACTGGAGATGTTCGTATCCTTTCTGGAGCCGACAATGGAAGCATTTCAGGATGCAATATTTTAGGCAATGTCTTTTTTGGCACAAATGTCGGAGATCAAACGGTGAATAATTTTGGTATCAGCAGGTGTAAAATGAATAGTTTGCATATTTCTCATGATGGACAGGCAACTACTAATTCATCCAATATTTATATTTCAGAGAATGTGATTTTGGGAAATGTGTTTGGTGGCAATTGCATCAATACCCTTTACAAGAAGAATATTATTAATGGTTTATTGCATGCGCATTCAGCTTCAGTATTTGAAAATAATATTATGTTGATTTCCGGTGGCGCTTGTTATGTTTACTTTTTGAATAGTGTCAACGGTTGTATTTTTGATAATAATATTCTCTCTTTTGCAAATGGTGGCTGTGGTGTGTTTTTCTTCAATAACTCAGTAGGGAATATCTTTAATAATAATCTCTTTAGAGAAGTGGAGGCTTCTTATTTTCCGAATGGGACGAATCTTCAATTTAATAATTTTTTTGGTTTTGTAGCGTCTGATGTATTTAACGGAGGTACTGGTTTTATTTTTAGCTACAATGAAGATTATCACATGCTTCCAACATGTGTAGCTCATAACGGCGGAACGGATGGTACCGATCCGGGAATCTATGGCACATCAGATCCTTATAAGGAGGGTGCAGTACCCGCAAATCCACACATTCGAACAAAAAATATTGCAGGCGCCACCAATGCCCAAGGTGATTTGAGTATTGATATAAAGGTGGCTGCACAGGCTGAGTAGTTAAAATATTTAATATAATAAGGCCCTTATCAGAGGAAAGGTCCAAAAAATAACAAAATGAAAAAGATACTATTTATCATGTATTGTCTGCTATCCTTCAATCAAGGTTTCTCGCAGAATAAAATCAAGTCTTATGAATATTGGTTTGACAACGACTTTTTGTCAAAGGTAACAACTACTATCACGCCGGTAGTGAGCTATCAGTTGGCCGGTACCATTCCTACGGCTGGTTTAGCAGGTGGACTTCATGTTTTTAATGTACGTTTCAAAGATGATAGCTCCCGATATAGTCAGGTCACTTCCAGTTTTTTCTTTAAGCAATTTCAAGGCGGAGCTGCTGTACAAACAGATATTGTTTCGTATGAGTATTGGTTTGATAATGACTATGCCTCTAAAGTGAGTGCTATCATTGTGGCCACTCCCAACTTTCAGCTAAGTGGAAATGTAAGTGCAGCGCTTGCATCTCCCGGACTCCATGTGATGAATATCCGATTTAAGGATAGCGGTGGAAAATGGAGTCAGGTGGTAAGTAGTTTTTTCTATAAAGGAGATCAAGGAGGAGTTGCACAAAACGAAATTAAGGAGTATGAGTATTGGTTTGATAATGATTATGTGAATAAAATAAATACAAGCATCGCTCCCCTACAAAATTTTAACTTACAGAGTAACCTCACTACCAATCTACTACCCGTAGGGTTGCATGTTGTGAATGTTCGATTTAAGGATGTAAGCGGAAAATGGAGTCAGGTATTGAGTCAGTTTTTTACAAAAACGCAGTCTTCGCAAGCCAATCAACAATTGATAACCTCCTTTCAATATTGGTTTGATAATGATTTTGGTAGCCAAATCACCCAAGCTGTGACTCCCGTTGCCGACTATCATCTGATAAATTCATTACCAACCGGAAATATGCCGGAGGGTTTGCACACTGTCACTATTCGCTTTAAAGACACCACCAATTTATGGAGCCAGGCCTTGACACAATTTATTTATAAAACCCATCCAATTATGGGATTGAGCAATGTTATTGTAGGATATCGATATTGGGCTGATGACAATATTGCCTCCGCCACTTATATACAATTGGCAAGTCCAATCAACGATTATAATGTGAGCACCTCGATTAATATGTTGAATGTTCCAAAAGGGGATAGGACGTTTAATATTCAGTTTCTAGACACTACGCATAGATGGAGTGTGGTTCAAACCGATTCCTTTTTTAGAACACCCAAACCAATGGCTTCCTTTTATTCAAACGCTACCGAGTTTTGTGATACAGGAACGGTATCCTTTGTAAACAATAGTTTTGATACCGATTTGTATCAATGGGATTTTGGCGATGGATATACCAGTACAGATTCGACACCTGTGCACTTTTATGCCGCCTCTGGATCTTACACGGTTACGCTGTTAGGTACCGACACCTTGATGAATCTGCAAGATGATACGATTCAACAAGCGTATATTACGGTTCATTCATTACCCACTGTTACAGCCACAGTCACCGATGACACGCTTTGTTTGGGTCAAAGCACAACTCTCATTGCGCAGGGGAACGCAAACACCTATACCTGGTCAAATGGTTTGGTCAATAATCAACCCTTTGCGCCTGTAAGCACTGCTACTTATACACTCACTGGGTCAAATGGAATTTGTAGCAATACAGATTCAATTGAGGTGGTGGTGCATCCATTGCCTATAGTATCTGTGGCTACAGTAAATCCCAATGATACCGTTTGCAACGGTACATTGGTTACCCTTGCAGGAAACGGGGCAGCAAGCTATGTATGGACAGGCCCGCAGTTACTATTCGATAATACGCCATTCATGGCCTTAAACAGTGGAGTATACACGGTTGTGGGTACAGATGCAAATCTCTGTAGCAATTCTGCTACTATGTTATTGACGGTTCAAGCATTGCCCAATGTTACTGTGGCATCCATTGTGCCTAACGATAGTATTTGTAGTGGTACCGCGGTTACTATGTCAGGAGCAGGTGCCTTGAGCTATTTATGGTCTGGTCCACAACCCATTATAAATGCTTCTCCTTTTAATGCAAACATTACAGGTACTTACATTCTTACCGGCACAGATGCTAATGGTTGCAGCAATTCCACCTCGGCGTTGCTAACAGTACATGCTCTGCCACTCGTTACTATTGGTGCGGTTTCTCCAAACGATACGGTTTGTAGTGGTACGCTGTTGACTTTATCGGGTGCCGGTGCTATCTCATATAGTTGGGCTGGCCCACAGATAATTACCGACGCTACTCCCTTTACTGCATTCACTACAGGAATTTATACCGTAACAGGTAGCAATGCATTTTCTTGTACCAACACCGCAACACAGGCAATCGAAGTGAGCGCCTTGCCAAGTGTTGTGGTTTCAGTAGTGGATCCTAACGATACGCTTTGTGAAGGCACTTCATTAACATTGGCAGGTGGTGGGGCAATAACCTATACTTGGAATGGGCCACAAGTTATTACAGACAATATACCATTTGCAGCCACTACCAGTGGCATATACACTGTAACCGGAACGGATGGAAATTTTTGCAGCAATAGTAGTTCGATTGCCATTACAGTTAATGCCATTCCGCAGTTTAGTTTAGGTGCCGATACCAGTATTTGTGAAGGTAGCCAATTGACCCTGAATCAACCAATCATCGGAGCAGTGGTACTGTGGAACGACAATAGTTCAGCAGATACTCTTACAGTTAATCAATTGGGCGATTATTGGTGCAACGTTACTTTAAACGGCTGTATTTACGCAGACACTATCTCTATTGGAATTGACTCGCTTCCAGTGGCGAATTTTGGGTACACCCTCCTCAATGGAGTACTTGCCACTACAGATAGTAGTAAATTTGCCACGTCATATAAATGGTATTTTGGTGATGGCGATAGCGCCATGATTGCCTCCCCAACACATACATATCTAGCAATCGGTATTTACACTCTGAGTTTAATTGCTTTCAATGATTGTGGTTCCGATACCATCCAAAGAATCCTTGAAGTAACTCTAGTGGATGGGGTGATAAGTCAGCAAATTCCTGGTCTGCTTATTTATCCTAATCCAACGGCAGGTCAACTATTTATTGATTTGAAAGATTACAGTGGCGCAAAGATATCTGTGTTGTTGTTGGATATGAAAGGAGATTGCGTTTTTCGCGACAATGATGTTTCATCTGGAGGTATTGCGAAGTTGGATTTCTCAGGTATGAGTGAAGGGATGTATTTACTTCGTATTGTAATTAATCAGAGGGTTTTTGTTCATAGAATTCAAATAGCAAAATAGATACAAGCCCATGAAATAAAAGAAGTATCCAATGGGGTACTTCTTTTATTTAGTTTTTCTCCAGTTGTATCGCAAACTGAAGATTCCGGAAATGAGGAAAGGTAATGCAGCCAGTATCATTTTGATATTGGGTACCATAAAGCCAATAAAAAGGAGCAATAACATGATGCTGCTCAACAATAGAAGACCCAACAATGATAATATCCTATTTGGGATTTTCTGGAATAGGGTAATGATTAATAAAAGAAGTCCAACGAAGGGAAGAAGTATCAAGGGATGTGCAAAAGAATGTACACTGGTTTTACGTGTAAATAATTCAGCAATTACCTGAAAAATAAAGCGATGCTGACTTTTGCCCCATTCAAGATATCCAATAAGTGAGCTAAGGCCAACACAAAGGTTAATTATTTTTATTTTATTCATGGTATCACTAATACAGCGATAATAGATAGCATATGTATCCATACAGACTGCAGCACAAAAGTATAAAAACTTTTGGCAAGGTGCCTTTTTGGTCGGGGTAAATAGTGCTACTGCAGTTAATTGGATTCATTATTTCGATACTGAATTCCATGGAGTGAATACGAAATATTCGGATTCCTCAAATGAAGTCGTAAATTTGTCAGATGACAAATTTATCTGAAATCGAAGAATTTAAGACTTCACCTGACTTAATTGAAAAGTTATACGAGCACTGCTCCTTAAAAAACTATACCGCAGGAGAAATTATTTTGAACGAAAATGCGAATATTCAAGCCATTCCAATTGTCACCAAGGGAAGTATTCGGGTAATTAGAACGGACGAGGATGGGAGAGAAATTCTTCTTTATTATATTAAAGCAGGAGAAAGTTGCATAATGTCATTTTTAGGTGGGATCCATCACGAAACCAGTAAAGTAAAGGCAGAAGTAGAAGAAGATGCAGAAATATTGTTTTTACCAATGAATAAAGTAACCTTGTTTATAAAGGAGTACCCGCAATGGCTTGATTATATTTTTAAGTTGTATCATAAACGATTTGAAGAATTGCTGAATATTATTAATGAAATTGCCTTTAAGAAAGTGGATGAACGATTGCTTTCGCTTCTTGAAAAGAAAGCCGATCTTACGCAAAGCAATACTTTGTATGTAACCCATGAACAACTTGCGAACGAACTAGGTACTGCGAGGGTAGTGGTTTCGAGGTTATTAAAGCAATTGGAGGAAAACAAAGAGCTTCAATTGGGAAGAAATAAAATAATTCTAATGTAACTATTGTAGCTAAAATCGATGTGCCTTATTCGCATCTTTGTAAAAATTTAAATCAAATTCATGGAAATAATTGGCTATTTATCTTCAATATTAATTGGTGTTGCATTAGGGTTAATCGGTGGTGGTGGAAGTATTTTAACAGTGCCGGTACTCGTTTATTTATTTAGCATTGACGCAGTGATGGCCACTTCGTATTCTCTTTTTATTGTGGGCCTAACAAGTGCCGTAGGTTCCATTGCCTATTTTAAGAAAGGCTTAGTTAATATCAGAACAGCCATCGTGTTTGGAATTCCTTCTATTGTGGCTGTATTCGCAACCAGGGCCTATTTGGTGCCTGCCATTCCCAAAGAAGTGTTTACCATTGGCAATTTTATAGTGACCAAAAGTATTCTCATGATGCTGCTTTTTGCAGTACTGATGATTGCAGCATCGTATAGTATGATAAAGAAGGATACTAAGAAAGTTATCGAAGCGGACGGAGCGCAAACATTTAATTATCCACTTATTTTAATTGAAGGAGCCGTAGTGGGAGTTCTTACGGGTTTGGTGGGCGCAGGTGGTGGTTTTTTGATTATCCCGGCATTGGTGCTATTGTCAAAACTACCTATGAAAGAAGCAGTAGGAACTTCATTAGTTATAATTGCAGCCAAATCACTCATTGGTTTTTTTGGTGAAGGTGGAGATGCAACGGTTGACTGGATTTTTCTTTGCAAAGTTTCAGCATTTGCCATAGCAGGAATCTTTATTGGTGCAACCTTATCTAAGAAAATTGATGGGGCCAAATTAAAGCCTGCCTTTGGTTGGTTTGTCTTAATAATGGGAATGTATATTATTCTCAAAGAAACTATTTTGAAATAAATAGTTCCACTGTAACAAATGTCACATAATATCCAGTCTGAAAGTCGGAAATTGCATGAAAATTCATTCATGAAAATTCTTAATGTATGACAAACCATTTTCAAATTTTAATTGTTGGTGGAGGCAACGCCGGGCTATCCGTTGCATCCCAATTATTACGAAAGAACGCCCGTTTGCAAATCGGCATCATCGATCCGGCCGACAAACATTATTACCAACCAGCATGGACCTTGGTTGGCGCAGGTATTTTTGATATTAAGAAAACGGAAAGAGATCAGAAAGATTTTATACCTAAAGGAACTACCTGGATTAAAGAAGCGGTTACCGCTTTCGCACCGGAACAAAATCAGGTGTCCACAACTTTGGGAAATACGTATTCGTACGATGCGTTAATTGTATGTCCGGGTATACAACTCGATTGGGCCAAAATTGCCGGATTGAAAGAAAGTTTGGGTCGGAATAATGTCAGTTCAAACTATAGCTTTGGTCATGCAGCGTACACATGGGAAATGATAAAGAATTTCAAAGGGGGGACTGCCATTTTTACCAATCCTTCATCACCTATTAAATGTGGAGGCGCTCCCCATAAAATTATGTATCTTGCTGTAGACTATTGGCGTAAGAAGGGCATTTTGGATAAATGTAATGTGCATTATCTTTCTGGTAGCAGTATTATTTTCGGTATTAAAGAGTACGCTGCTACTTTAGAAGGAGTTGTAAGGAGGGGGCATATCCAAACACATTTTGGTGTGAATGTGGTAGCTGTGGAGGGAGCCAATCGCCGAATTTCTTTTGAAACAAAAGAGCCGTCGGTTCAGCAGATTGAGGCTTCTTTTAAAGACTGTAATATCTTTTAAATTGAAGAGAAAGATGCCGATACAAAAGTAGTGTCACTTGAGTTAGATTTTTGTCATGCCGTGCCACCGCAGTCAGCCCCTGATTTTATTAAAAGAAGTACATTAGCAGATGCTGCCAATATATATGGATATGTAGAAGTAGATAAAAATACAATGCAACATACCCGATTTAAGAATGTCTTTTCTTTAGGGGATTGTTCCAGTGCGCCCTGCAGTAAAACAGGTGCTGCCATTCGAAAGCAAGCGCCCGTGGTGGTGGCTAACGTAATTTCGTTTTTAGAGGGCAAAATGCCTGTTGCAAAATACGAAGGATATAGTGCCTGTCCAATACCTACAGAATATGGGAAACTGATGTTAGCAGAGTTTGACTACTCGAATAAGCCAACCATGACCTTCCCATTTAATCAGGCAATACCTAGATGGAGTATGTGGATTTTAAAAACCAAGATTCTGCCTTGGCTCTATTGGAATCGGATTTTATCCGGTAAGGCATAATGTGTTTTTATATAAAAGGATTCCTTTATTGTGAAAAGGAAATAAAAGTGATAAAAATCATATAGATAGTGTAACAATAGTAGCAGTAAATTGAATTACATTTATAGAACTTTGCATCATAAAAATATAACAAAATGAAAGTAGAACAAATTTATACAGGTTGCATTGCACATGCCGCCTACTATCTTGAAAGCAATGGAGAAGCCGCCATATTTGATCCATTGAGAGAGGTGCAACCATACATTGATTGAGCTGCAGCAAATAATGCGGTTATCAAGTATGTTTTCTTAACGCATTTTCATGCAGATTTTGTCAGTGGTCATCTTGATCTGGCAAAGAAAACCGGCGCTCAAATTGTGTATGGTCCGAACGCACATCCGGCGTATGAAATCATAAAAGCTTCTGATGGTGAAATATTTAAAATTGGAGAATACTCTGTAAAGGTGATTCATACACCGGGTCACACAATGGAAAGCACCACCTATTTATTAATTGATGAAAATCAAAAGGAGCATGGAATCATCACTGGTGACACCTTGTTTATAGGTGATGTAGGTCGACCTGATTTAGCGCAACATGTTATTGAAGATTTAACTGAAGATAAATTGGCAAGGCATCTCTATCATTCGTTAAGAGAAAAGATTATGCCCTTAAGCGATGATCTGATTGTGTATCCAAATCATGGTGCAGGAAGTGCGTGTGGGAAGAAAATGAGTAAAGAAACCACAGATACATTGGGGCATCAGAAAGAGGTGAACTATGCATTGCAAGAAATGACTGAGGATGAATTTGTAAAAGCGATTCTCACTGGTCTGACAGCGCCTCCTGGATATTTCCCTAAGAATGTGTTGATGAATATTCAAGGGTATGAGAGTTTAGATACCGTGATGGAACGAGGTCATAAGGCATTAAACCCTGAAGCGTTTGAGCATACTGCCAATGAATTTGATGCATTGGTGTTGGATACCAGAAATGCAGAGGTTTTTTCAAAAGGCTTTATTCCCAATAGTATCAATATTGGTTTAGATGGTAGTTTTGCACAGTGGGTTGGTGAGATGATTCCTGATATCAAGCAAACCTTGTTATTAGTTACGGATTTAGGTGCTGAAGAAGAAGCTATGATCCGATTATCTCGTGTTGGGTATGATGGCACTATTGGTTATTTGGAGGGTGGTTTTGATGCATGGAAAAATGCCGGAAAGGAAGTGGATACCATCAATAGAATCAGCGCCGAAGAATTTGAAAAGATGTATGCTCAAGGAGACTTACCTGTATTTGATGTAAGAAAGAAGAGTGAGTTCGAAAGCGAGCACGTAGTGGGTGCCAACAGTGTTTCACTCAATGAAATCAATAAGCATTTGGCAGAATTTCCTAAGGAAAAGCTGTTTGTAATTCATTGTGCCGGAGGGTACCGAAGCATGATAGCGGCCTCCATTCTAAAACAAAGAGGTTGGAATCAGTTTGTGGATGTACGGGAAGGGTTTTCAGGGATTTCAAAAACGAATGTTCCTAAAACCGAGTATGTTTGCCCAAGCACCATGTTATAGTTTACAATTTGAATCATATTTAAAAAATCGTTTTTATGGAAAATACAATTAGTCACATGATGCCCCGTATCGGAGATATGGCTCCCGATTTTGAAGCGCTTACTACCATAGGGCCTTTGAAATTTTCGAATTATAACAAAGGTAATTGGGTGGTACTATTTTCGCATCCTGCTGATTTTACGCCTGTTTGCACTACGGAAATGATGGGATTTGCAAAGGAAAAGGACTTCTTTTCTGCACACAATACCAAACTAATCGGTTTGAGTATCGATAGTATTCATGCACATATCGCTTGGGTAAATGCTGTGCAGGAGAAAACCGGTATACTATTTGAGTTTCCGATTATTGCTGATATTGATATGCAAATTTCGAAGTTGTATGGAATGCTACAACCAGGGGAGAGTGAAACGGCTGCTGTACGGGCAGTATTTATTATTGATCCGGTAGGTAAAGTACGACTCATCATGTATTACCCGTTAAACGTAGGAAGAAATATGGAAGAGATAAAACGAACCCTTCTTGCCTTGCAAACCTCTGATGAGTATAAATGTGCGATGCCACTTAATTGGCAGCTCGGCGATAAGGTCATCATTCCTGCTCCAAAAACGCTAGAGGCATTGGCTGAGAGGAAAGCGAGTGACTTGGAAATGGTGGATTGGTATTTGGCAAAGAAATCGTTGTAACAAATTCTATGTAACATTTGTTACAGCTGTTGTCGACAGTCAATTTTACCTTTGTATAATATATATTTTTAACAACAAATAAATCATTTAGTAATGGGATTTTTTAGTAATCTTTTTGGTAGTAATGTGTCAAACGAAGAGTTGGCAAATCATGTAAAAGGTGGTGCTATGCTAGTGGATGTAAGAAGCCAAGGTGAATTTGCCTCCGGTAGTGCTAAGGGTGCGATAAATATTCCCTTGGATGTTATCCAGGGACAAATCGCTACATTCAAGAATAAGAAACATATTGTCGTTTTTTGTCGTAGTGGAAATCGAAGTGGTCAAGCAAAGGCCATCTTGAATCAAAATGGTATCACCAATGTTAGCAATGGCGGAACATGGCAAGACGTCTTGCGTTTGCAGTCGTAAGCCGTTTCTTTTTAAATAATGTAAATACAAATTTTATGAGTACCCTAAAAAATGAGATGCTGCGTAATTGGACACCGATGCGTGTGATTCGATTGCTGTTAGGTGGAATGATTGTAGTGCAGGCTATTAATGAGAAGAATATCTTATTTGGAGTGCTGGGCCTATTGTTTGCTGGGTTAGCCATATGTAACCTTGGATGCTGCGGGGGTGGTGCTTGCTCAAGTTCTATAAAAGAAACTAATAATTCAACTGAATTTACATATGAAGAAGTGGTTTAAATCAAATAGCTATTATCTAGTAGGTGCGGTATTGGGTGCAATTGCCGGCTATTTGTACTGGCAACAAGTTGGCTGTGCTTCCGGTACCTGTGCCATTACTTCAAGTCCTTTTAACAGTACGGTATATGGGGCCATTTTAGGGGGGCTTTTTTTAAGTCTGTTTAAAAGAGAAAAAGAGTCTGTATCATTGAAACAAAAATTAACACAAACCGAGAATGAAATTTAATGAGTTAATCCAATCTGAAAAGCCTGTCTTAATTGATTTCTTTGCCGAGTGGTGTGGCCCCTGCAAAGCAATGGCACCTATTTTGCAACAGGTTAAATCTGCAGTAGGAGACAATGCCACTATTGTGAAAATTGATGTCGACAAAAATCCTTCTATTGCCAGAGACTATCATATTCAGGGCGTTCCCACCTTGATGATTTTTAAAGAAGGTCGGCAACTGTGGAAACAAAGTGGCGTAGTGCCCGCACCCAGATTGAGTGAAATTCTCAAATCGTTCTCGTAGTACAATTTTATAAATATCATACTAATAAAAATCTACCTAGCAATCCTATGCAACTGAAACATCTCGTATTCCTTTTTGCGATTCTATTGAGTCAGAACATCACCGTCTATTCACAAAATGCTCCATTTGAGGTAATGTTAGAACCGGTGAATATCCCGGGGCTCGCAGGACTTCAGGCATTTGCATGGGGGCAACATGATGGCAAATGGTTGCTTATTGGTGGACGTAAAGATGGTTTACATCAACGGCAGCCTTTTGCCGCATTTGATGTGCCCGGTCATAATACCGATTTAATTGTTGTGGATCCTGTAATGCAACAAAAGTGGACCGCACCCTTATCCTCGCTTCCTATTGGCATGCAAGAGCAGTTGAGTGCTACTAATATACAATTTTATCAAGAGGCCGATTATCTGTATTTAGTGGGAGGTTACGGTTATAGCGCTACCGCTGCCAATCATATTACCTATCCAAACATGACAGCCATTAAAGTGCCGGAGGTTATTGATGCCGTTATCAATGCGACATCATTTAGTGCGTATTGTAGGCAAATTACCGATACCATGTTTGCACTAACTGGTGGATACTTCAACAAGGTGTATAATACCTACTATTTGACGGGCGGTCAAAAATTCATCGGAAGGTACAATCCCATGGGGCCAAATAATGGTCCGGGATTTGTGCAGGTGTATTCAAACGCCATTCGAAAGTTTTTGATTAATGATAACGGGGTTAATTTGAACATCACACATTTAACACCAATCATTGATACAAATAACTTGCACAGACGCGACTACAATGTGGCCCTCAAATAATGCCTAACGGCCAGGAGGGACTCACTGCATTCTCAGGGGTGTTTCAAAAGAATATTAATTATCCCTTTTTGAATTGCGTAAATATTGATAGTAATGGGTATGTTGTAAATAATGCGTTTTCGCAATATTATAATCACTACCATTGTGCCCATATCCCTCTCTTTAGCGCCACCGCCAATGAAATGCACACTGTTTTTTTTGGTGGTATTGCACAGTACTACGATAGCTTAGGAATTTTGGTGCAAGACAATAATGTGCCTTTTGTGAAAACGATTGCACGGGTTACCCGAACCGGCAATGGAGTAATGACGGAATATAAACTACCTGTGGAAATGCCAACACTACTGGGCGCAGGATCTGAATTTATTCCAATTGAAGGCATTGCTCATTATAATAATGAAGTGTTGAAGTTAGACGATTTTGTTGCCGATACCACCTTGGTGGGGCACATGTATGGAGGTATCAGTAGTACAGCACCCAATATTTTCTTTACAAACAATGGATCGCAAAGTGCGGCAAGTAGCCAAATCTTTAGGATTTTTATTATCAAAAAATCCATAGTAGGGATTGATGAAATCAATACACAAAGTACCGGAACCTTGAAGCTTGTGGTGTATCCAAACCCCAGCGAAGGAAGCATTACTGCTACATACTATTTGAAAGAAAATTCAGACGTACAAATATCATTGACTGATCAAAGCGGAAGAATTATTGAAAACAAGTTCCTGACAAATGTCAAAGCTGGTGCGCAAATTTATCAAAAAAGGCTAGACAGAATATCAGCCGGGGCCAACTACTTTTTAAAAATAGTAGCAGGTAATGAAAAAGTATTTCAGAAAATCATTTTCGCTCGATAAAAGGGGACATTGAAGCACTATTGGAAACGGACCGCTTATTTAATTGAAAATCTAATCTAATTTGATTTGTGATTGCTGTCGGTCCATTCAGTGGTAACGAACCGTATATTCGTTGTGAGTTAAACATAAGAAATTGAATATGTCATTTATTGAAACTATAACGCATCCCTGGCCATGGTACGTCGCCGGCTCCATAGTTGGTTTAACGGTACCCACTTTGCTGATTATTGGCAACAAAACCTTTGGCATTAGTTCTTCATTACGGCATATTTGTGCAGCATGTATTCCGGCAAATCTTCCCTTCTTTAAATATGAATGGAAGAAAGAAATTTGGAATTTGCTTTTTGTGCTTGGAATTTTTTTGGGAGGTGTCTTGGCAAGTCATTTCTTGTCAAATCCTGTCCCAATTGAAATTCATCCGAAGTTGGTAGCTGAATTGCAAGGCTATGGGATATCAAATTTTAATAATTTGATACCGGTTGATATCCTGAACTGGCATGCATTGTTTTCACTTCGTGGTTTCATCTTGATAGTAGTGGGAGGCTTTATGGTGGGCTTTGGTACACGATATGCAGGAGGCTGCACCAGCGGTCATGCCATCATGGGACTTTCTACCTTACAATGGCCCTCTCTGGTTGCTACTTGTTGTTTTATGATAGGAGGCATCATTATGGCTAACTTTATTCTTCCACTTATTTTGGCCCTTTAATTTAAACTGAAATCTTTACAATAGACCTTATGAAAAGTAATCAAGAGAATACAGAATTTGAGTTGCGTTCATTAGATGCCATGTGTGTCAATGAAAGTCAAATGGAACATAAATGGTATCACAAGATAAAATATTTGGTAGTGGGCATTCTATTTGGAATCGTTTTTGTTAAGGCTGAAATCATTAGTTGGTTTCGCATTCAGGAGATGTTTCGATTTCAATCGTTTCATATGTACGGTGTCATTGGTAGCGCCGTTGTGGTAGGAGTGATTTCTGTTTGGTTAATTCGAAAATTTGATATTAAAACCATTTACGGTGAATCCATTCAATTTCATCCTAAAACTTTTAATAAGGGGCAGATATATGGAGGATTGATTTTTGGATTTGGATGGGCCATTACAGGTGCTTGTCCAGGCCCCCTTTTTGCACAAATTGGTACAGGAGCCACTGTCATTTTGATGACTTTATTAAGTGCCATTGCTGGAACTTGGTTTTATGGTTTGGTGCGAGAAAAATTACCCCATTAGTAAATGCCTATGAGTCATCAGGATCCATATAGAGATGTAAAATTGCTTAAAGTAATTCAAAAGCTAATTGGTATTGTGGTGGTACTCGTCGCCGGTATAATCATCATTCTGTTCATCACAATTTTTCATTGGGATATAAAATCATTGTTTACCAAAAATAATACAGAATCTGCAAAGGAACTTGAGCGGAAGCGTTCCTTTCAGAAGTGGAAATCTGAGAATACGGTAGCAGATGAAATGGCTACATTCTGGGCTCCTGCAAGCTTCGATGAGATAGCAAAGGATGCCGAATTGAAGGCGAGAATAGAATATGGCAAAGATTTGATTGCCCATACTGCAAAATATTTGGGTCCCAATGGGATAGTAAGTAAAACTACCAATGGAATGAATTGCCAAAACTGTCATCTGGATGCGGGTACAAAAGCGTGGGGAAATAACTATGGCGCCGTGTTTTCAACATACCCGAAGTATCGGGCCCGTAGTGGCAAGGAAGAAGATATTTACAAGCGAATAAACGACTGCCTTGAGAGAAGTTTGAATGGCAAGGCATTGTCAAATGAAAGCAAAGAGATGCAGGCCATGAAAGCATACATTGAATTTATTGGAAAGGATGTTAAAAAAGGAATTAAGCCAAAGGGCTCCGGAATTTTTGAATTAAAGTATTTGGAAAGAGCTGCAGATCCCGCTCGTGGTAAAGAAGTATTTGCAAGTAAATGCCAAAGTTGTCACCAAGCAAATGGTGAAGGACTGCTTGCAGAGAATAAGGTAGAATACACCTATCCGCCCTTGTGGGGAATTCATTCGTACAATATGGGTGCGGGGCTTTACAGGATAAGTCGCTTTGCAGGTTATGTAAAATACAATATGCCGCAAGGTGCTAGTTTTCAAAATCCACAATTGAGCGACGAGGAATGTTGGGATGTGGCTGCCTTTGTAAATTCGCAACCACGCCCTTCGAAAAATATTAGAGCCGACTGGCCTAAAATTGAAGAGAAGCCAATGGATCATCCATTTGGACCTTTTGCAGATCCATTCTCCGAAACGCAACATAAGTTTGGCCCGTTTTCGCCCATCGCATCAGAAAAGAAGCGACAAAAACAACTAAAAGAACAAAACAAAATGTAAATTGATTATGAAGAAAATACTTTCGTTTATCACACTAATCTTGTTGCTACACTTTCATGCCAAGGCGCAGGATACTCCGCACAGAATCGTTTTTCAATTTACCAATGCAGTGGATACCAATCAGCAGAAGGCCTTTGTAAAGCAGCTTGAAAATCTGACAGATTACTGGAAGGATGCGCAGTGTGAGGTGGTGCTTTATAATCAAGGGGTTGAACTGCTGATGAAAAGCAATAGTGCGTATTTAGAGCGACTGCACGCATTGTCGAAAAAAGGAGTTTCGTTTTTTATTTGTGAAAATACACTGAAGAATAGAAAACTGAGCAAGGAGGTTTTTATTTCCGATATTGCACAGTATGTCCCTGCGGGGATTGCCGAAATTGTGCTCAAGCAAGAAGCAGGTTGGAGCTATATTAAAGGGGGTTTTTAATTTCATATTTTATTATTTTATTCAACATGAACAAACGAAGAACTTTTTTGAAATCATTGGGAGCTGTTGGCCTTGGCGCAAGCATTTTATCGCCCTTACATTCCTTGGCTGATGGGAAGCATTCTTCAACTGAAGTTGAAGAGGACACGCTGAATTCTGATAAAAGTGAAACAACTATCAGTATTTTGCAAACCACAGATGTTCATTGCCAAATTCATCCACATGATGAATTGTTTTGGGAAAACAACCAGGCTGTTTTTCGTGAAACAGGGGGCTATGCGTATTTGTCTGCTATGTTGAAGAGACTAAAAAGCCAAAATTCCAATACCTATATTATAGATACAGGTGATATGTTTCAAGGTAGCGAACTCAGCGTAAAGACAACAGGTAAGGCCTTTGTTCCCGTTTTGAACGCAATGAATTATGATCTATACCTACCGGGTAACTGGGAAGTAATTTATGGAAAGCGAAACATGCAGACCTTAATGGGGGCTTTGCAGGCACCCAAAGTATGTACGAATATGTATCATGATTTAGGGAATGAAAAGAGGGGTGAATTAATTTTTAGGCCCTACGAAATTTGGAATGTTGCCGGTGCGAAAATTGGTTTTTTAGGTTATACCGATCCATTGGTTCCCATTAGACAAAGTCCGAATTATAGCAAGGGAATTATTTATGCAAAGCCAGAAGAAAATATACGTCATTATGTAGATGTCCTTCGAAATCAAGAGCAATGTAGCTATGTTATTGTTATCGCTCATTTAGGATTATCGCAACAAATTGCCTTGGCCAATATGCCTGAATGCGAAGGAGTCAATTATATATTGGGTGGCGATACACACGAACGGGTTCGCAAACCCATTGAATGCAAATATGCGAAAGTGGTGGAGCCCGGCGCCTTTGGTTCCTTTATTGGTAAGTTAGATTTGGTAGTGAAGGATGGAAAGGTGATTGGCGATTCCTATGAATTGATAGAGGTGAATCCACTTGAAATTAAGCCGGATAAAAGCGTGCAGAAGATTTTAACAGAAATGGAATCTTCCTACGTCGATCACATCAATGAGGTGGTGGGCTATAGTACCATTCCTTTATATCGGTATTTCGTGGTAGAGAATCCCATTGATACCATGATTGTAAATGCCTTACATTGGAAATTTCCGGAAATTGATATTACCTTATCAAATGGATTTCGATTTTGTCCGCCACGAGTCACTCCCGATCATACCGGAAATATCCCCATTACCAATGGATTTATTTTTGATATGCTGCCTGTCGATAGTACTGTTAGAACGGCCATGGCTAGTGGCAAACAAATTGTAGAATGGCTCGAAAAAGAATTGAACAATGTTTTTGCAACAGATGCAAGCAAACGTTTTGGTGGTTGGGTTGTAAAATTTAAAGGAATGCACGTATCGTTTAATGCATTCGGAGCTACAGGAAAAAGGGTACAAAATATTACCATAAAAGGGCAGGCGATTGAACTGGAAAAACAATATTCTTTCTTGGCTTGCGAAAGAGACGGAGATCCAGAAGATATGCTATGCAGAATGAAAGGTGTTACCAATGCAAAGAATACAACTGAAACATTGCATGCCGTGATGAAGGAATACCTAAGCAAAAATTCTCCCGTAACACCGATTCCTGAACAGAATGCACAAATTTTAGATGCACCTACTACTTTGCTAACACAAGTGTCAGGAGTGGATTACCAATTCAGATAATTTTTGATGGCATGTAATGAATGTTACAAAAGAAATAATTTCTGAGGGGCAACTTTGCTTTTTGAAATTCATAGCATCGAACCATTTTGGATAAACATTTTAGTGTATTTCTCCTTTTAATAGGCTGGACCTTATCAGGCCATTCACAACATCAGGAATTGTCAGAACCCTCGTTAACGTACAAGCAGAAACCGGTAGTCATTGATTCGCCGACAAAAGCACTGCTGGACGTATTTCGCCACAGTACTTGGAGCGGGCATTTTAGATATTTTTTTATGGCTACCGACAATGAATCGCCATATACCGATTATTTCGCGAATGCTATCGGTGGTGGGTTGAAAATGGAAACCGCTCCCTTATATCATCTTCGAGTCGGTATTAGTGGATTTTATATTTTCAATGTGGGGTCTTCAAATTTTGCAAAACGAGATTCGGTATCCCAACAATTGAATCGATATGAGTCCGCGCTATTTGATATCAATAATCCGAGTAAAAAATCAGATATGGATCGCCTGGAGGAATTGTATGTAAGCTATGAAAATCGTGGCACACATATCACTTTTGGTAAGCAGATGGTTAATACCCCATTTGTGAATTTACAAGATGGACGTATGAGACCAACCGGGGTAGAAGGACTTTGGCTTGAATCGCGGAACAAGAAACGGATGAAGCTGGAACTTGGGTACTTGTATCGCATTTCTCCACGCAGCACCTTTTCGTACTACGATATTGGAAAATCAATTGGCATGTATCCCATTGGGGTAAATGAAGATGGATCTAAATCAGACTATAGAAATAATTTGCAGAGCAAAGGGATTTTTATTGGAGGTATAAGCGGACCAATCTTTCAAAGAAGTGCGTTTCAAATATGGAATCAATTTGTTGAGAATATTTTTAATACATCTATGTTGCAAGCTGATATGTTACTTCATAAAAATGCAAAGCACGAAGTGAATGCCGGACTCCAGTCCATTATTCAAATTCCGGTGCATGATGGAGGAAATTCTGATATTCATAAATCGTATTTTGACCCCCAATCCCGTTCCATTAGCTTTGGAGCCAAACTTGTTTGGAATCAAAACAAAAGTGGCGTCAGCATCAATTACAATCGAATCACAGCACACGGGCGCTATCTGATGCCACGTGAATGGGGACGCGAACCATTTTTTACCTTTTTGCCTCGTGAACGAAATGAGGGTTTAGGCGACGTACATGCCATACTACTTAAATTGAATCATTCCTTCCCGGTCATACGGCTGAAGACCACTGTCGGCTTGGGGTATTATGATTTGCCGGAGGTAACAAATTTTCGTCTTAATAAATATGGAATGCCTTCATACGCACAATGTAATTTGGATATACGGTATCAATTTGCCGGCGTTTTGAAAGGCTTGGATGCACAGCTTCTATTCGTTCGGAAATGGAAGGCTACGCAGCAACCTTTATCTGATAAGAACATCATTAATAAAGTGCAAATGACGCAGTTGAATGCGGTATTAAATTTTAGGTATTGACTGTCTTTAGATTTTTTTCTTTCTGAGCCTTTAATGATTTGGTGAGTGTTGTTTTATTTTCACCACGTTTAATTGACTCAGGTTAATTACAATTATGCCTTAATAAACTATTTTTGTACTTCACTATGAGATTATTAATTGCGGTGCTTTTTGTGTTTGGGTTTTACAATTCGTATGCGGATGCTGCAAGGGATAGCATTCACTTATCCGTTCAGTATAGAGATACGATTGGGACCTATATTCAAATTTTCATAAAGGACAGCGTTACTTTAGAAGAACTTCCAAATCAAATTGCTTTCGAATTTACCGACTCAAGCGGAAAGTCACAAAAGTATACACGCGTTTTGAACATTAATAATTTTCCAGAAATTTCAAATTTTGTCTCAGGAAATTTTTCCATTAGAACTCAATTATACATTTATAAGAATATTGCCATTAGAAGGAATAAAGTAAATATCCTAACAATTCTGTATCCTAGACCAAGTTTGCAGTTTAAGTATTTAAATGGTGGTCAGGCGCCAGTAGTAAATCAGGCTTTAGTTTCAAAGCGATATTGCGAGGAGAATTGTACATTATTGCAAAATTGCAATACGGTTCAGATCTATCCAGCCGGTGATTACAAAGTAGAAATTAACACCATTCCGAAATCCGTTTTTTTTATTGAATTATTTTTTGGCGATCGATATGAACTTCAAATACCAAAGCCGTGTAATTTTATTGTAAGTAATTTGACCGGCATCGATTCAGTCAAGTTGTATTACCAAAAGCAAGATTCGTGGTATCTATGCAAGGAAATTGATAGGGTTTATAGAAATGAGGATGCGTTGCTTTTGCAGCCCGGACCATACCTATTAGTATGGAAAAAGCATGATGTTGTTTATGAAAAGAAAATTTATGTACCCGAGAATAGAAATTATTATTGTTTATTTGATGAATGGGATTAGATAAATTATTTCACGCTGCTCCCATTCATGGCACCGCCATCTGCATTGATAAAAATGAGTGTTCCCTCTGCATTTTCAGCCATCAAAATCATACCATTGCTTTCAATACCTTTCATTTTGCGAGGTGCTAAATTTGCAATGACACTTACTTGTTTTCCAATAATTTCTTCTGGAGAATAATGCAACGCAATACCGCTCACTACTGTTCGTGTTTCAAATCCAAGATCTAGTGTTAGCTTTAATAATTTATCAGCTTTTGCTACTTTTTCGGCACTTGTTATGGTCGCTACGCGAATGTCAATTTTGTCAAAATCCTCAAAGGAGATTTGAGATTTGAGATTTGAGATTTGAGAGGTTTGTATATTGTTATCTGCCAATTGCAGGCTGTCAACTTTAGACTGCTGACTGCCAACTACCAACTTATCTTTCTGCATTGCGATTTCTTCGTCTTCTACTTTTCGAAACAATAATTCAGGCGGATTTAAAGGATATCCCTGCTTCAACAATTTTAAACTGCCACCATTTTCCCATTCCAGCATCCTGTCTACCACCTTCATCATTCGGCACAATTTTTTTGCTGTAAATGGCAAAAATGGATTCATGTAGATCGCTAAATTGGCACATAATTGTAAGCAAAGATGTAGGCAGTTGTCGATGGAAATTTGGTCATCTGCTTTTTTCCAGGGTTCTTTATCTTGTAAGTACTTATTGCCTTCACGTGCTAAATCTATTACCGAAAATAATCCTTCTCGGAAGCGATAATTTTCAATGCTGGATTCGATTGATTTTTTTGTGGATACTATTTTATCAAATAGCGCATCATCCTTTTCATCTTTTTGTTCGATGTGAAATGTGGGTACTTTTCCCTTACATAATTTATGCATCAGCACAAAAGCACGATTCACAAAATTTCCGAGGATGGCTACCAATTCACTATTATTGCGGTCCTGAAAATCTTTCCAGGTAAAATCATTGTCTTTGGTTTCAGGCATATTCGCACAAAGAGTGTAGCGCATTGCATCCTGCATATCCGGAAAGTCCTTTACATAAGCATCTACCCAAACAGCCCAATTACGACTGGTACTCACTTTTTCGCCTTCTATGTTTAAAAATTCATTGGCCGGAACATTTTCAGGCAACACAAAACCACCATGGGCTTTCAGCATAGCAGGAAATATAATGCAGTGAAACACGATATTGTCTTTCCCTAAAAAATGAACCAATTTGGTATCTTCTTTGCACCAGTAGTCGCTCCACTGCGGGGTTAGTTCTTTGGTAGCAGAAATATATCCTATAGGTGCATCAAACCAAACATATAAAACCTTACCCTCAGCATTTGGTAAGGGGACTTTTACCCCCCAATTGCTGTCACGGGTCATTGCACGTGGGTGTAGTCCACTATCTAGCCAACTTTTGCATTGACCATACACATTGTTTTTCCAGTCTTTATGCTCTTCTAATATCCACTGCTTTAGCCACTCTTCATAATTTTGTAAAGGAAGAAACCAATGCATGGTTTTTTTCTTTACGGGTATGCTATTGCTTAAGGCGCTTTTTGGTTGAATAAGTTCATCTGGGCTCAAAGTGCGACCGCATTTTTCGCATTGGTCGCCATAGGCATTCTCATTGGCACAAGTAGGGCAGGTACCGGTGATGTATCGATCGGCTAGAAATAACTGCTTTTCTTCATCAAAAAACTGCTCTGATTCACGTTCTTCAAACAAACCTTTGTCATAAAGGGTTTTAAAAAAATGTTGTGACGTTTCATGATGAATTTCTTTGGACGTTCTTGAAAAAATATCAAAGGAAATGCCCATTTCTTTGAGACTCTCATCGATGATTTGGTAGTACTTATCAACGATTTCTTGCGGACTCACTCCTTCTTTCATTGCTCTGATGGTGATGGGTACACCATGCTCATCGGTGCCACAAATAAATTTCACATCTTCTTTTTTTGCTCGTAAATATCGAACATAAATATCTGCCGGTAAAAAGTTACCTGCTAAATGTCCAATATGTACCGGTCCATTGGCATAAGGCAAAGCGGCGGTCACCAGATGTCTTTTGTATTCTATCATTCTTAAATCTAAGTATTATTCTTGTGTAAAATCAGTTTCAGCGTTTTCGATTCTTTTTTTGCGAAGAAAATTTGCATACACAGCAAGGCCTAATCGAAAGGCTCCATAAATTACCATAAAATAGGCAATAGCTTTGTTAGAATCTGCTCGATAAAAAATGAGCCATAGACCAAGGGCTACCAATAAGGCTCCGGTGATTAAGCCCAGTTTTGAACTAAAAGCATTCACCTTCTTTTCGTTTGTATTATCCATTATATGCGAATTTATTATATTTGGGCAAAGTTAATGATTATTGCCATGAATAAAACTACATTACCACCTTATTTAAAACCGGGCAATACCATTGGCATCACTTGTCCTGCAGGAGCCCTTTCATTGGAAACAATTGAGGATATGTGTAAACAATTAGTGAGCTGGGGCTTCGAAATCCGTGTAGGAAAAACAATTGGTACTTCCTTTCATAACTTTTCGGCAAGCGATGACGAACGTTTGGCCGAATTGCAAGAAATGTTAGAGGATGATGGGATAGATGCCATTTTATTTGGTAGAGGAGGATATGGCCTGGTACGGATTATTGATCAAATTGATTTTACAAAATTTATTCAAAAGCCGAAATGGCTGCTTGGTTACAGTGATATTACCTGTCTCCTTTCGCATATATATACCCAATTTGGTATTTCCGGAATTCACGCGCATATGAGTGGAGGATATCATCCATCGGAATGGGATCGCCTATCTACCCAAAGTATTTTTGATACCTTAACCGGCAAACCAACGAAGTATGATTTGCCGAGTCATTCGATGAATAGGGAAGGAGAAGCAATAGGCTCTATGGTGGGAGGCAATCTTGCCCTTCTGTCCGACCTTATTGCAACACCCAGTGATATTGATACGAAAGGCACCATACTTTTTATTGAGGATATTGGCGAATATGTTTATAATATAGATCGGATGATGTGGCAATTGAAACGAGCCGGAAAACTATCGCATCTGAAAGCGTTATTGGTGGGTGGTTTCGTCAATTCATTAGACAATGAAATTGCTTTTGGAATGACAGAGTATGAAATTGTTTGGGAAAAAGTAAAAGAGTTTGATTATCCGGTTTTTTTTGATGTACCCATTGGCCATCAGCCTCGCAATGTGGCTTTGAAGATTGGAGTAGGCTATCAAATTAAAGAGAACACTCTTTTTGAAATTTCGAATCTAATGTAGAATAAATTGTTTTATATGAAAAAAATGATCCTGTGCATTTATTTAATGCTGGCAGTCACCACCTGTTTTGCGCAAGACGAAAAGGTCATCAAAAAGAAGAAAGTTTGTTTTAGTATTGAGCAATTGGAGGAAGATGAATACTGGAATACTTATGTGTACCCGCGGCCTGCACTTTCGAATGAAGATTTGCGAGTCTATTTACAGAAAAAAGTATCCTATCCTACACTCGCAAAACAATATCAAAGAACTTCATCATTTTCGATTCCACTTACAATTGATGTAAGGGAAGGGCCCGTTTAGCAGATATGATAAGTTACGGCAATCCTGAATTTGAAGATGTGGCTATCGAAATTCTTACCGATTCTAATCTACTTTGGACACCGGCGCGAAAAAATAAAAAGGCGTTTGATATGCTGATTCATGTTCCTGTTTTTTTCTACATGCGATATACAAATGATATTTTTTATTATGAAGTTCGTTTTTTCTTTGATTTTGATTCTTTTGTAGTCGACAGCACGAATACCTATCCTGCAATGGTGCTGGTAGACGGCGAACATTGGTATACATCCAATCAAAGGTATTTTGCCACATTTTCAGCTTGGGACAATAGTAAACCCTATGGGGCGGTATCCATTGCCTTTGAAGTAGATACGATGGGTGTCCTTTCCGATCAAAAAATTACGACCTCAGTTTCGAAAGAATTAGACGAAGAGGCTATGAAATTTGTGAATCGTACAAATGGAAAGTGGATTCCCGCCAGAAAGGATGGGCAGAAAGTACCTTCGTATAAGTATTTTTATTGTCTGTTTAACGATGTCTATGTATATGAAAAACAAAATGTATTTACAGATTATATTAGTCGAAGAAAAGCATTTGAATCAAATCTTAACAAAATGAATAAACGCAATGACTTCACTCTATCGCAATTTGATAAAATGACGGCCATGCGATTGCTAGCAGAAAAAAAATATGCAGAATCTCTGGAGCGCTTTAATCGTGCTGCTAAATATTATTACCATGATGCCACTTTATTTTTCAATCGTTCCATTGCCAACCATTACCTAGGTAATAAAGAAAAATCATGTTATGATTTACAGCATGTGCTTGACATTGCTGAGTCGGAGGGGTTCCCTCATGGGGTTACCAAGGAACAAGTAGAAAATTTAATAAGCACCTTTTGTCAATAAAAAAAGCCGTCCATTTTGGACGGCTTTTTTATTAAATACGATCAGATTATTGAATTAGTAATTTAGTAATTTTACTAGCTCCTTTATCGGTAGATATTTGCATGAAATACATTCCCGGTGCCAAGTTACGATTTTCGATAGGGCTCCATTGAATGGTATGAGCACCTTTAATTTCAAAACTGTTATATGGTTTTGACACCACTTGTCCCAACGAATTTAAAACCTGCATAGTTACAACAGCGTCGTCCTTTAAAATAAAGGAAGTTTTAACAACACTGGTTAAGGTTGCAGGATTCGGATAAACATTTACTTGCAAATCATTTTCAGCTACTTCATTTACGTTGGTTGGGTACCAATACTTTAAAGGATATTGTTCTGCATTTAAAATTTCTTTTTGATTGCTGGCAACAGTACCATCATAAGCTACAAAAGCAACGATGTTGATGTTTTTGTCACCCAATTTGCGGGTATGGTAATATTGAGGTTTTCAGAGTAGGTGGTGCCAACAACCGGGTTAGCTGGTATGGTGGCATAGCCCCAAACGCCGCCAAGCGCATCGCGCAAGGTGCCGTTATGAAACCAATTGGTAAGGGGACTTGCGCCGCCTTGTACATTTGCTGAGTAGTTACCTTGTGCATTAGCACCTGTTGCTGGGATACTATCCTCCAAAATATAAACATTCATTTTTAGGGGCACGCCTGCTGTGGGAGCTGAAGTGAATTTCACATTTACTTTGGCAGAGTATGTATTGGCACCTGTTTTTACTGCATTTTCAAAACTCACACTTACAATAGCAGGAGTTCCTAAGCGGGTACTAACCGAACCAGCCCATGATCCTCGTCCCATTGGTATTTTTGCTTGACCAGGAAATTGAAATCTGTCTACTGCTCCATTAGGATAGCCCGTTACATTTAAGGCAACATCAATAGCGGCACCATCCGGAACTTCTAAGGCATCACCGTTATGAGAGGCAACAGGGATGAAATTGGCAGGATTGGATGCTAGTAATCCCTCTAGAATTACAGTCCCTTCTGGGCACCATCCACACCACGTACCCGTAAAATCTTCAAGGATTACTTTTTTTACTTGACATTGAGAACCAATTGACAATAAAGTCAATAAAGAAAGAGTTACTATTTTTTTCATTTTAGTTTTTTTTAAATTAATAATTTATTGACAAATATACCAAATTAAGACTGGGATTAAGAAAAAAGGTTGGTTTTTTTTATCTAATAATTGAGATTCTTTTTACATAGGTGAAAAGGCATAAAACTGCGGTAAAGAACTTAAAATGACCGCTTTTTTTTGGAAGCTCTGTTTGAAAAGCGTCCATGAGAACCTTTAATTGAATTTTCGGTACTAATGCCGACACAATTTGGACAGATTACGAATGGTTCGACTTAAAAAAAATGCATTTGGCAGGGAAACGAATTCTTGATATTTACATAATTTGGCTACTGTGGAAGCATGCCATATCTTTGTAGTTCATATTAATAAATAATCTACTACTTATCTATTAATACTGATGAAAAAAAGCTTTCTTTCCCTCTTATTACTTTTCTGTATCCATTCATTTGCTTCTGCACAATGCGGTGTTACGATTAATACATTTCCCTATTTTGAGAGTTTTGAACAAAATACCGGCAATTGGGCAAGTGGGGGGGTGTTTAATGATTGGGCATGGGGTGCCCCAAATAAACCCATTATTCAATCTGCCGGAGATGGTGCCAAATGTTGGATTGTGGGAGGCTTGTCTGGGGCAGCCTATAATTTCGATGAACGTTCCTATTTGTTAAGTCCTTGCTTCGATTTTACCAATGTTCCTTTTCCACATATTAAATTTAAAATTTATTGGGAAACCGAAAATCCATACGATGGAGCCACATTGCAATACACTACTAATAATGGCGCTACTTGGACGAATGTAGGTGCGGCTAATGATCCAATGGATTGTCTCAATAGCAATTGGTTTAACCAAACCAATGTTAATGCTTTAAATACACTGGCTGTACCCAAGCATGGCTGGGCGGGTACGTCCTTGCCTACTGTTGGAAATTGCATTGGTGGCGCGGGTAGTATGGGATGGGTTACGGCTCAGCATACCTTGTACAACCTCGCAGGGCTGGCAAGTGTACAATTTCGGTTTGCGTTTGGGGCAGGTTCTGTTTGTAATTCATTTGACGGGGTAGCCATTGACGCAGTAAGCATCCAAAATATTCCACCGCTGACTTGGGTGGCGGTGGCCCCAAATAATATTTCATGTAATGGGGGCAATACCGGTGGCATTAATGCCCTGGCTATCGGAGGCACTGGACCATATACCTATCATCTCGATCCGGTAAATCTCACCAATAATAATGGTACCTTCAATTCTTTAGTAGTAGGTTCTTATACCGTTTCTGCCACCGATGCAAATGGATGTAGTATCAGTAGTGTAGTTGCATTGAGTCAGCCACTTCCTATTGTATTTGTTTCTATAAATTCCAATAATCTCAATTGTTTTGGTGATGCTTCCGGTTCGGTGAGTGTATCCTACAACGGAGGAATTGGTGGCTTAACGTATACCCTTTATCCGAATGGTACCACAAATGCAAATGGGGTTTTCAATGGATTGAATGGGGGTAATTATACTATTGTGGCCACCGATGCCACAGGATGTACCCAATCAACTACTTCCTCCCTCAGTCAACCGCCTGAAATTGTGATTTCTGAAACGATGGTTACACAGCCCGGCTGTAATCCAAACAATGATGGAGTTATTGCCATTAGTGCCTTTGGGGGCATTGGTAATTTAAGCTTCTCAAATGGTGGCGCTTTTGGATCGGATACCACATTTGAAAATTTAACGGCAGGTACATATACTATTACTATAAAAGATGCAACCGGTTGTACCAAATCGACCTTGGTCACTTTATTAAGTGTCAACGCACCTACCTTCGGCATTACAGGAGCTACCGATGTTTCCTGTTTTGGAAAAGATGACGGTACCATTACCGTATCAGCCAGCGGCAATGCGCCTATTTTGTTATATTCCTTACAACCTTCCAATAAAACCAGTGCCAATGGAACCTTTGTCAATATCAGTGCAGGTATTTATACCATTACAGCATCAGATGTCAATGGATGTAGTAATACCACAGTGGTGCAGGTAAACACCCCAGGGGAGTTGATTTTTGAATCTCTAAAATATACAGCCGGCAAGTGTGGTAGCAGCTTAGATGCTCAAATAATTGCCATTGTTGCTGGGGGAATTGGTAGCAAAACCTATGAGCTGTTACCGGGGAGTGTATTGTCCAATAATGGTGTATTCTCCAATATTCAAACAGCAGGTATCTATACCATTGTTGTTTCAGACGCAAATCAGTGCAGTGGTATTTCTACCCTACGTCTCGAGGAACGAATTTGCTGTGACAATCTTATCATTCCAAATGCCTTTTCTCCCAATTACGATGGAAAGAATGACGAGTTCCGGATTTTGAATTTAAATGGAATTGATCTAAAAGAATTTATCATTTACAATCGATGGGGTGGGGTAGTCTTCACGTCTCAACATATCGATGATCGATGGGACGGAAAGACAAAAGGTGTTGAAAATGAAATCGGGTCGTATTATTATGTGATAAAATATTATTGCGAAAGTACCCAAAAAGAGCATGTAGTAAAAGGGGAATTGACCTTAATTCGATAGTTGCGGGATGCTGCAAAATTCATTCCGAAATGTTTGCGGAAAGCGCAGAAGCTACATATACATCTTATCGCACAACACCCTCACAATATCTTTTACTATCATGTACATATCGCCTTTAGGGAGTGGGATATTCCATGTTTTATTATCGCGCACGGTAAGTAATTCACATTGTTCGTCTCCATTAATAAATCGTGCAATTCCAACTTTTTCACCTTTGATTGAAAAAATATTTATTTGTTTGCCTTCCTGCCCTAACAACATTTTGGCCTCTGACGTGTAACTTCCAATTTCTTTATAATCTTGCCGAATTTTGCTACCACTTAAATAGATTTGCTGGGTAATATCGCGCTTTACCAAACCATTCTCGTCTAAAAGTATTTCTTGCTTTTCGTCTGTATTCTCTTCTACAACCTCTGCTATCTCCACGGTTTCTTTTTTGGTTTCGACCACCGGTTTTTCTTCCCTTTTTACCACCTTTTTCATTTCTTTCGTTTCGGTTTTTGTTCCGGTCAACTCTTCAGAAATGTATTTGGATGGATAGGTAGCAATGCCGTAATTTTTGCAAAAGAGTGCAACGGCATCTGCATCCAAGGTATTGTTTTTTACCACACTATAGTTGGCAAGAAGTCTTGCTAGTTGTTTTTTGAAACTAACATTCATTGGAATATAGGCTTCGGCATTCGGCATATCATTGAAAATCAATTTCATCAAAATAGTGCCTTGGTCGTTTCGTAAGGTGGTTTGGTCAATTAAAATAAGATCCTCTTCTTTAAGATTTTTTACTTTGTAGGTTTGGTGAGTAAAGGTGCCGATAGAATACAATTTGAATAACTCTTCATTGTCAAGGATGACGGTATTATGCCGGATAATGGCGGATTGTGCATTTGCAATAAGCGAGCAACTGCAAAGTATTGCAAAAAGAAGTGATTTCATGATGGGAGTGAATTTTATGGAATGTAAAAATAAAAAAATATCCCGCAAAAGCGGGATATAAAACTTAAATAAATGATAAAAAGTGCGCGAGAGGAGATTCGAACTCCCAAGTCCTTGCGAACACTACCACCTCAAGGTAGCGCGTCTACCAGTTTCGCCACCCACGCATTTTTGAACAAACTGAGGAATGCAAAAGTAATATTTTATTTTGTAGCAAGGCAAAAATAACGATACAATATTTCAGGATATCACTACCGTTGACCTACCACTTCATTCTTTCCTTTAAAGAGGTAATATGCGCCAGATGGTGATTGCCATGCCAACTATACAAACAAATTAATTCTTTAATCCGAAAACTCCGCTCGTATTGAGGATGGAAATAGGTACGGTCCATTTGTTCAGGTGTTAGGGTACGGAGTATGCTCATAATTTTGTGATGGATACAAAATAGCAAGGTAATGGAATTGTTGAATGGTAAATCGTAATCTGCCATTTCAGCCCAAATTTCTTCTCGGTAGGGCTTTATAGTTGGGTTTTCTTCACTCAATGCAAGCTTCAACCGCAAAATAAAATTCATATGACTATCGGCACAATGATGGATAACCTGATTCACGGTCCAGCCATTTTCACGATAGGGTGTCTGTAGTTGAAATTCCAGTAGGTTTTGTACCTCTAGTTCCAACCGTTTCGGAAATGTTTCAATGTCTAATAACATTTTCTGCAAAAGTGCCTCTGTGTATTCTTCAGGATATTGACAGGGGCCAATGGGGAATTGTAATTCTTCTAATGTGGGCATGGTTTGGGGTTTTGATTGTTTGATTTTTTGTAAAATTGGCGAAAAAAAACCATTCGATTAAGCCGAATGGTTTTATATTTTTTGAATCACTTTTGTATTAATTCATGTGAGAAACAATCTTTCTCTCTAAGGCTGCTTTTGGGGCAAGACCTACTTGTTTATCTACCACTTTGCCGTCTTTAATAAATAGAATGCAAGGGATGCTGGTGATGCCATATTTTACAGACAATTCTGGGTTTTCGTCCACATTTACTTTGCCAATGTTTACTCTACCTTCGTATTCCGTTGCCAAGGCCTCTATAGTAGGAGTTAGTGCCACACAAGGACCACACCAAGTTGCCCAAAAATCGATTACTGCTAATTTGTTTGATTGCATTACTTCTGCCTCGAAGTTGCTGTCTGTGAATGTTTGTGCCATTTTACTGTTATTTTATTTTTTTATTTTTTAGTTTTGAAATGCAAATATAGTGGATTCGAGCGCATCATGAATTTGATTTTTGGAATTTACTATCAATGAATCTAATATTAGGAGCTCAATACATGGTAAACAACTCCCTCCAATTTCGATAGCTCTTCAATAAACCCGTCACTCATTTCCATCTTTTTATACGAATTGTACAATTTTACGCGATCTCTGCTTACTTCATCTACAATTTGAATACCAAGTTCACAATTGCCTGCCTTTTCGGCGTATTTACTAATAATATTGACAAATTCGTCATCCAGACGTTTTAATGTCAGTTCCATATTGATCCGTTTTGTAAGACTTGCTTTTACATTTTCGAGCAATAGAATTCGCTGAATTTTGAATTCAAAATCGGTTTCGCTGTTCCATCTACTTTGAAACATTCCGGATATCATTATTTTACTGTCTTTTACCATAAAATCCCTAAACCGTAAGTAATCCTCCTTAAACAAGGCAAATTCATATTCGCCATGATAATCAATGAGGGTAAACTTGCCATAACTGGTTCCTTTTTTTGAAACCAAATGAAGCGGTTTGTCTACATACCCTGCCAAACGAATCACACGGTTTTTGAGTTTGTCCGGTTCTAAACTGCTTAAGGGCGTAAAATGATAATTGTTCATTTCAAATTGAAAGCCATCCAAGGGGTGCGCGCTGATATAAATGCCGACAAGTTCTTTCTCCTTTTCTAATATTTCTGACAGGCCCCAGGGTTCACAAGGAAACATTTTGGGCTGAACAATGGCCGGTAAATCCGACTCGCCAAATAAACTATGGGTGAGGGTATTGCCATGGTTTGAAAGCATTTGGCCATATTTTACAATTTTTTCTAGGTTAGAGGCCGACTCACCATGACCAATATGAAAATACTGTGCCCGATGCATGGCGGTAAAACTGTCAAGAGCACCGGCCATTACCATACTTTCAAGCGTTTTTTTACTTACAGCACGAGCACTCAGTCTTTTTACCAAATCAAAAATATCGCTATAAAGGCCGTTTTCAGTTCTCTCTTTTATGATTTCTAAAACTGCGGCATCTCCAATGCCTTTTACAGCGCCCAATCCAAAACGGATCGTACCTTCTTTGTTTACACTGAATCCCTTTTTACTTTCATTGACATCTGGGCCCTGTACTTTAATTCCCATCCGCTTGCATTCTTGCATATACTTCGAAATGTCTTCGGTGTTTCCCTGTGCATTGAGCAATGCGGCCATATATTCCGACGGATAGTTGGCCTTTAGGTAGGCTGTTTGATAGGCGAGGTAGGCATAGCATGTTGAATGTGATTTATTAAATGCATATTTAGCAAATTCAACCCAGTCGTTCCAAATTTTTTCACATTTATCTAATGGGTGTTTGTTGACTGTGCATCCTTCAATAAATTTTGCTTTCATTTTTTGAAGCACATCCAGCGATTTTTTACCCATTGCTTTACGTAAAATATCCGCATCGCCTTTTGAGAAATTCGCTAGTTTTTGCGAAAGCAACATCACCTGCTCCTGATATACCGTAATCCCATAGGTTTCCTTAAGCACTTCAGCCATTTCCGGCAAATCATACACTATTTCTTTTCGCCCATGCTTGCGTTCAATAAAGTCAGGAATATAGGCTAGTGGTCCCGGACGATACAGTGCATTCATTGCAATCAAATCTTCCAAATTGTCGGGACTCAGTTCTTTTAAATATTTTTTCATGCCGGCGGAGGCAAATTGAAAGGTGCCTTCTGTATCGGCATTTTGATACAATTGAAAGGTCTTTTCATCATCTAATGAAATTTTTTCAATCTCTAAATCAATGCCATGATTTTCTTTTATGAAAATCAATGAATCTCTTATAATACTCAGGTTGCTCAGCCCCAATACGTCAATTTTGATAGCGCCGGCATCCTCTACCGCAGTGCCAACAAACTGAGTGACATACAAGTCAATATCTTTCTGTTTACATAAGGGCATAATCTCCATTAAATCTTTTGGGCCAATGATGATACCCGCTGCATGGATACCCGTGTTGCGCACCGTGCCTTCTAGTTTCTCAGCCTCATGCAAGATGCTTGATTGGAGGTTTTCGCTTTGATATATTTTTTGCAGTTTCTCAACATTAACCACATCTTCAGCACTGATTCCTTCTTTTTTCGACAAGTCTTTAATAGGAATATGCAGCATTTCATTTAAGGAAGTGCCCGGCCGGTCAGGTACCAATTTTGCCAGCATATTGCTTTCGTCGAGTGGTAAGTCCATTACGCGGGCCACATCTTTAATACTACTTTTGGCGGCCATGGTGCCATGGGTGATGATATGCGCCACCTGATTTTTTCCATATTTGTTCACAATATATTCAACCACTTTTCCGCGACCGATATCGTCAAAGTCGGTATCGATATCCGGCATGGAGGCCCGTTCAGGATTTAAAAATCGCTCAAAAAGCAAATTGTATTTCAAAGGGTCTATCGAAATAATATCGATGCAATAGGCAACTACCGAACCGGCCGCAGAACCCCTTCCGGGTCCTACAATGACACCCATTTTTTTGGTGGAGGTGATGATGTCCGATACAATGAGGAAGTAGCCAGCGAAGCCCATTTTTTTGATAACGCCCAATTCAAATTTAATGCGTTCTTCCAGCTCAGGTGTAAATATTTTGTATTTGATTTTTGCACCTTCAAACACCAAAAATTCTAAATAATCATCTTGCGATTTAAAAGGTTCCGGTAAAGGGAAATTAGGAAGTAGCAAATCGTTGGTAACGCTAATCAAATCAATTTTGCTGACAATCTCATTGGTATTGTCAATGGCTTCCGGAAGATCGGCAAACAAATCAGTCATTTGTGCAGTTGTCTTAAAAAAGAACTGATTATTGTAAAAGGCAAATCTTTTTTTGCGATCACTCACCTCATCACCATCCACAAAATCTTTCATTTTTTCAGTCGCCTGTTTTTCGCCGGTATTCACACACAATAAAATATCGTGTGCATTGCTATCGGCTTCATCCACATAATGCGAATCGTTACTGGCTATTATTTTTACTTGATATTTTCTGGCCCATTTTACCAGTATTTCATTCACCTTTATCTGGTCGGGAATATCGTGTCGTTGCAATTCTACATAATAATCTTCACCAAAAATATCGAGCCACCATTTAAATTCTTTTTCGCCGGCATCTTCTCCATCTTTTAAAATGGTACGCGGTACCGATGCTCCAAGACAACAAGTAGTAGCAATGAGTCCTTCATGATATTGAAGCACCAATTCCTTGTCAATTCGTGGGTATTTTCCATACAAACCTTCGGTATAACCGAGCGAACAAAGTTTAATCAGGTTTTTGTATCCTTCTTTGTTTTTGGCAAGTAGCAATTGATGGTAGCGCACATCTTTTTTATCTTTGGTAAATTGCTGCACGCTTCGGTCGGTTACGATATAAAATTCACAACCCACAATCGGTTTTACCAATAGATTTCCATTTTCGTCTTTATAGTTTTTGGCTTCTTTTACAAAGTCGTACACCCCAAACATATTCCCATGATCGGTGATGGCCATGGCCGGCATCTTATCTGCAACGGCTTTCTTGTATAGTTTTTAATACTGCTGGCGCCGTCGAGTAATGAAAATTGGGTATGGTTATGAAGGTGGGAGAATTGCATTTTACAAAATTGGACTTCAAAATTAAAGAATCGGCATGGTGGAAATTCAAAAAGTTGTAAACATAAAAACGGGCTACTCGTGTAAAAGAAAATGATTTGGTTATCAGCGTCGGTTCCCATTTTCATCGCAATTGCGTCGCACACTGAGGGGACAAGTACTTTCTATAGCTTTTTGCGGTATCCGTTGCAGGGGACGTCCCTTTTCCTAATGGCTGGTGTCGCGAGGCCGACCGATAGTAAAATGTAATGATTTGAATCGTGAAAGGAGCCACAGAGAGTTTTTTCTAATGGTTGGTGTCACCACCAACCACATCGCTAATCTTGCAAACTTTTTTTCGTTAAGAATACTAATTGCTAAATAGCACGTTTACAAAATGATCAGGGGATAATTTCGGTTGGTGGTGACACCAACCGATAGTAAAATGTAATGATTTGAATCGTGAAAGGAACCACAGTGAGTTTTGAGTAGGAGATTCTGCAGAGATGAAATGGTGTTTTCTAATGGTTGGTGTCACCACCAACCACATCGCTAATCTTGCAAACTTTTTTATTTCGTTAAGAATACTAATTGCTAAATAGCACGTTTACAAAATGAACAGGGAATAATTTCGGTTGGTGGTGACACCAACCGATAGTAAAATGTATACCTGTCCAAGTCTAAAGCTCGTGAAGTAGCGAATGATATGTAATGAAATAGTATTGATATGTCGTTCAATAGTTACACATCTTACTTAGGTTGGTCTGTCTCCTTCTGCCAAAGTCTTTGCCCCCCTTCGTTTTCTGTACAGTTTGTTTTAAGCAACCTGAACACAAACGGTGTGGGGCTTAGTGGTATAGGGAGCGGCACCTCTCTCCGAAGGCTGTGCCTTCGTGAGTGTTATGTTCTAGGTTGCCTTTGGCAATTTAATTGTAATGTTGAGATATTCATCCTTTTAACTGATTTAGCCAAGTAAGTCCATGCTTTTCTATTGGTTGGTGTCCCGCCAAACAATACAACTTGCCACGGTTGGTGAGACACCAACCAATAGGAAAGGAGATTATCCTCTATGCTATTGCTGAAGTTGTCGCGGTATGCGACATAATAGAACTGCGACGCGATGACATTTGGCAGAACCTACAAAATAATTTCTGATAAAAAATGATTCTCCAACAACTATTCTAAAGGCGGTGCCTTAGGCATCGGTGCAAAGGCCTTCTTTAAAAAATCTGCCATGTCATTCCACGATTTTAGATCGGCGGCTTCATTATATTCAATCGGCAAACCAAATTGTTGCCCCACGGCGGTGGCATCCGGATTGGTAAAGGCATGTGTAGCATTCGAATAGGAAATAAACGAATACGGAATTTGGGCTGCTCGCATTTCTTGATGAAATTTCTGCACTTCCTCTGATGAAACAAAGCTATCTGCCTCGCCATGACAAACCAATATGTTGGTATTAACCGTTGCTGCCGAAGCAGGCACACCATCGAGTCCACCATGGAAACTCACTACACCCATAAAGGGCATACCCATACGAGCCATGTTTAGCAAGACACTGCCTCCAAAACAGTAACCAATAGCGCCAATTTCAGTATCGTCGGTTTGAGGATAGTTTCTCAAAACATATTGTCCGGCCTCTAAAAGTTGTCGGGCTAATATCGGATTTTTATAAAAGGGTTCGGCATAAGCCTTTGCAGAGGCAGGATCCGGAGCAATCTTCCCATCTCCATACAAATCTACGGCAATCGCTATATATCCAAGATTTGCCAGCATTCGCGCTCGTTTTTTTGCATATTCATTGCATCCCCACCATTCGTGTACCACCAGCACACCCGGTCGTTTGCCCTTTTGGGCCTTATCATAAGCAACATAGCCTTTCATGGTTCTGCCATTGGCTTTATAGATTACTTCTTCTCCAACAATTTTTTTTCCTTTTGCCTCTAAGGATATTGTCTGAAAACTTAGTAAGGTAACAAGCATTACCACATGTAAAACAAACTTCATATTAATTATTTTCAGACAAAAGTAGGGAATGTTGCTATTTAATAATTACTTTTTACCTAGAGATTTTTTTACGGCCCCATAGCAAGGCTTTAGCAGCTTGTTCATAATTTCTTTTCATGAATGCAACCGCCTTTTACAACTCAAGCCCTTAATTTTGCAACTCAACCATTTGAAATGAGAACCTTAGAAAATGAAGTACTATTCTTGCATTCAAATTAATTAATAATGAAACATCTTGTATTTGTATTGATTTTGGTCCATATGGCCCTTCAGACCGTTGCTGCCGATAATACGCAAAAAATTCGCGGAACAGTCATCGACAAACAATCCCAATCACCGATTATTGGAGCCACCATCGTCCTACTTAATGGCCCTGCCAATATGGGTGCTCGTAGCAACGAAAAAGGGCAATTTGAAATGGCGCAGGTAGCGCCCGGTCGCTATGAAATCAAAGTGACCTATATGGGATATAAAGACCTTAGCATTCCCAATGTGGTGGTGTCATCCGGCAAGGAAACCATTCTTGATATTTCTCTCGAAGAAAATGTACGAAACTTAAAAGGCGCTACCATAAAGGCGAATCTTAAAAACAGAACCATCAATGATTTGGCTTCTATTAGCGCCAGAACCTTTTCGATGGAAGAGGTGAATCGCTATGCAGGTGGGCGAAGCGATCCGGGGCGCTTGGCGTCCAATTTTGCCGGCGTCAGTACACCTGACGATTCGCGTAATGATATTGTCATTCGAGGCAATTCACCCACAGGAGTTTTGTGGCGTATAGAAGGAATGAATGTACCCAATCCAAATCACTTTGCCACCATCGGAACCACCGGCGGACCGGTAAGTGCCCTAAATACCAATATGCTGAAAAATTCTGATTTTATGACTTCAGCATTTCCTGCCGAATATGGGAATGCCAATGCAGGAGTTTTTGATATTGGTTTTAGAAAGGGCAATACCCAAAACGAGAATATACCATTTAATTTGGCATGCTTACCGGTTTAGAAGTAATGACCGAAGGTCCTATTAAAAAGGGGAGTGGTGCATCCTATTTGATTGCCTATAGATATTCCTTTACCGGCATTGCACAGGCCATTGGTTTGAATGTTGGCACGGCGGCAACACCATTTTATCAAGACCTTACCCTGAAAGTAACAAGTGGTGATACAAAAGCAGGACGTTTCACCCTTTTCGCCTTGGGCGGAAAAAGCAAGATTGAATTTTTGCACAACAAAATCGACACAACAGATATGTTTGCCGACCCGACAATGGACAGTTATTTTACCAGCGATATGGCAGTAGCCGGTTTGAAACATTTTATTAAGGTCAGTGAAAAATCGTATTTCAATTCGATCATTGGTGCAACGTATGCCGGTTCAAATTATTTACAAGATTCCATCAGTAAAATGGAAGGTACTGCAGGGCGAATGGTTGAAAACAAAGCGATTCGAACCAATTATAATGTAATGACCAGTTTTCATTCTAAAGTAAATACCAAATTATTTATAAAAGTAGGGGCACAGGCAGAACTGATGAATCTGAATTTGCAGTATAGAACCCGACAAAATATACCGAACTGGAAACAAGTTTGGGATTTCAATGATATGACTACTTTATGGCAAGGCTTTGCCCATGCGAAATATAGTTTCAGCGAAAAACTCACTCTCAATGCAGGCATTCACTCCCAGTTTTTAACCTTAAATAATTCCCTATCCATCGAACCTCGGGTGGCCTTGAAGTATGCTGTAAGCAATAAAAGTAGTTTGAGTGTAGGCTACGGAGCCCATAGCCAAATGCAACCCACTGATGTTTATTTTTTAAGAACTGTAAATGCACAAGGGCAGTATGAAACCACCAACAAAGATTTAGGATTTACACGAAGTCAGCATTTTGTATTGGGTTACGATTTGCTTCCTATTAAAGATTGGAGAATAAAAACCGAAGTTTATTATCAATCACTTTCTAATGTCCCGGTATCGCCCATTGCGGGTAGCTACTCTATGCTCAATGCAGGTGCCAGCTTTTTTCCCAATGATGAAGGAAATCTTGTCAACAGCGGAACGGGTACCAATTACGGCGTAGAATTAACCATCGAGAAATTTTTTAGCAAGGGCTATTATGGACTCCTAACGGGCACACTTTATGAATCTAAATATAAGGGGGCAGACGGTATCGAACGCAATACCGGATTCAATGGCAAGTATGTAGTGAATGCGCTACTGGGTAAAGAATTTAAAATTGGCAAAGCAAAGCGGAATACCTTATTCTCCGATATCAAAATAACGAACGCAGGCGGTCGATATTTTACACCGGTTGATTTGCAGGCTTCTCAGCTGAGGAAACAACAGGTTCAAATGGGAGATGCCTTTGCATTTAGTGAACGCAATCCAAATTATTTTAGAGTGGATATTAAAGCAGGGTTCACCTACAATAGTAAAAAGCGAAAAATCTCGCATTCCTTTTTCTTTGATGTGCAAAATATTACAAATCATAAAAACGTATTTGCGCAACGTTATAATCCGGTAACCAATAAGGTGAATACGGCGTATCAAATAGGCACTTTTCCAAATTTTATGTATAAGATGCAGTTTTAGTTTCAAGAGGGATTTTTACAAACCATTAATTATTAAATAGACAACTTATGCAAACCATTTTAGGTTCCGGTGGTGCCATCGGTATAGAATTAGCAAAAGCGCTTACTGCATTTACGCAGGAGATTCGATTAGTGAGCCGTAATCCGCAAAAGGTAAACGAAACGGATCAGCTGTTTCCTGCAGATGTGATGGATAAAACACAACTTTCAAAAGCCATTGAAGGATCTGCGGTGGTTTATGTAACTGTTGGTTTCGAGTATAAGTATTCGGTCTGGAAGTCCATGTGGGTTCCCTTTATGATGAATGTATTGGATGCTTGTGAGCAGCACAAGGCAAAACTGGTTTTTTTTGATAATATGTATGCGCTAAACAAGTCGTCACTTGCAAATATTACAGAAGAGTCACCAATCAATCCCTGTAGTAAAAAAGGAGCGATAAGGGCTGAGGTAAATCGCCTAATTTTAAAAAGCGATAGAAGAAAAAAAAGTAGACGCCATCATCGCTCGCTCACCTGATTTTTTCGGAGCAGAGAAAAAACAAAATAGTATGCTGATGAATTTGATTTATGATAACTACAAAAAGGGAAAGGCTGCGCAATGGTTTGGGAATGCAGATGCCAAGCATACCATGGGCTATACACCTGAATTGGCAAAGGGTACAGCCATCCTTGGAAATTCATTGGATGCCTACAATCAAATATGGAATTTACCAACGGTAGATGTGGCGTATACGGGTAGGCAATGGGCGGCATTATTTGCAAAAGAAATGCAAGTAAAAAATAAGATCATTCAATATCCAACTTGGATGTTGCGACTGCTGGGAATTTTTATTCCGGTTTTGGGTGAGGTTTATGAGATGAGTTATCAATTTGAAGTAGACTATGTGTTTAATTCCAGTAAATTCAAAAAACGTTTTGACTTTACACCCACTAACAATGACGAAGCCGTGCGGCAAGTGGTGTCTGCTATGCCTTGATAGGTCGCAATGGAATCCCGCTGAAGTTTTATTCAATTCCTTTTTTAGTCGGTCAAGAATCAATTTCTCATGGTGGGCTCCTTTGGTATTGGTCTGACGGTTTCCTTTTTACTTTTAACCTTCGAAATTTCTTCTCAATTTTTTATGGGATGGAAGCAATCCTTGGTGGAGGTTGAAAAGTACAAAGCAGAAAATGCACAGGCCCAATTGCAAAATTTGAAGGATCAAATCAATCCTCATTTTTTATTTAATAATCTCAGTGTCTTATCCTCATTGGTATACAAAAATCAGGATAAAGCCGTTGATTTTATTAATCAACTTTCAAAGGTATATCGTTATTTATTAGATAGTAAAACCAATGAGTTGGTGACGCTTCGCGAGGAACTTCATTTTCTGGATTCCTATTTTTATTTGTTGAAAATTCGATTTGATGAGGGCTTGCATTTTCAAATCGAAATAGCTGATGGGCATATGAATCTGCAAATCCCGCCGATGACTTTACAAATGTTAGTAGAAAATGCCATTAAACACAATGAAGTATCGTCTGCCTTTCCACTAACCATTTCCTTGCGTTCATCGGGTAATGCACTAGTGGTTGCCAATAATCTGCAAAAACGAATGCCTACAGAAGCCAGTTCCAAAACCGGTTTAAAGAATATTACCGATCGTTACCGTTTTTTAAGCGATCGTGAGGTATTGGTTGTTGAAAATGAAAATAGTTTTGAAATCACTATTCCCTTGATTGATCCTGTATGAATGTAATTATTATTGAGGATGAAAAATTATCTGCGGAACATTTGGCTACAATGATCCATAGAGTCGATGCATCCATTGAGGTAGTTCATTATTTTGATTCGGTAAAAAGTGCAGTAAAGGGGCTTGCGAATGGAGTCTCGGCCGATTTACTTTTTGTGGATATTCATCTAGCCGATGGATTGAGTTTTGAAATATTTTCGAAGGTAGAGGTGGAAACGCCTATCATTTTTACCACTGCGTATGATCAGTATGCTATTAAAGCATTCAAATGGAATAGTATTGATTACTTATTAAAACCAATTGGAATTGAGGAGTTACGGACAGCAATCGAAAAGTATCATCGGTATAGCGGGCGCCCTCAAACAACCGTATTGGATAATCTTTCTCTAGCTTATCAGCAATTATCTAAAAGCTACAAGAGTCGTTTTTTGGTAAAGTCGGGCCAAACTATAGATTCGATAAAGGTGGAAGACATTTTACATTTTCAAACACAAGATAGTGTTACGTTTTTAGTAATAGCCAATGGAAAGCGCTATCCCATTGATTATACCC
>JADJQP010000002.1:0-517500 GCA_016712665.1 Bacteroidota bacterium | reverse complement strand
GGTAAGTTCCGACCTGCACGAATGGTCTAATGAGTTGAACACTGTCTCCTCCGCGAGCCCGGTGAAATTGTAGTATCGGTGAAGATGCCGGTTACCCGCCACGGGACGAAAAGACCCCGTGAACCTTCACTACAGCTTTGCATTGATTTTGAGTAACAGATGTGTAGAATAGTTGGGACGCTACGAAGCCATGCCGCCAGGTGTGGTGGAGCGGTCGTTGAAATACCAACCTTCTGTTACTTAGAGTCTAATCCCTCACGGGAGACATTGCATGGTGGGTAGTTTGACTGGGGTGGTCGCCTCCTAAAAAGTAACGGAGGCTCGCAAAGGTGCCCTCAGCATGGTTGGTAATCATGCGTAGAGCGTATTAGTATAAGGGCGCTTGACTGTGAGACTGACAAGTCGAGCAGGTGCGAAAGCAGGCTAAAGTGATCCGGTGGTTCCGCATGGAAGGGCCATCGCTCAAAGGATAAAAGGTACTCCGGGGATAACAGGCTGATCTCCCCCAAGAGCTCATATCGACGGGGAGGTTTGGCACCTCGATGTCGGTTCGTCACATCCTGGGGCTGGAGAAGGTCCCAAGGGTTCGGCTGTTCGCCCATTAAAGTGGCACGTGAACTGGGTTCAGAACGTCGCAAGACAGTTCGGTCTCTATCTGTGGTGGGCGTTAGTAAATTGAGAAGACATGACCTTAGTACGAGAGGACCGGGTCGTACACACCGCTGGTGTATCTGTTGTGCCGCCAGGTGCAATGCAGAGTAGCTACGTGTGGCAAGGATAAGCGCTGAAAGCATCTAAGCGCGAAACCTTCTTCAAGATGAGTTCCGTTTTAAGGGTCGTAGTAGACGACTACGTTGATAGGCTATAGGTGTAAAGTTGGTAACAGCAAAGCCGAGTAGTATTAATTGCCCGTAAGCTTTTATTTTTTTTTCTTTTATACATTTCATTTCCAATATGTTAATCTTATTTTTAAGTTCTATCTTGATCTATTTCAAGTAATAACAACTTCCGGCGTGAACACAGGAACGAGTTTGTAGAATTTAATTTACCTTATGGTGGTTTTGCCGAGGGTGTTCACCTCTTCCCATTCCGAACAGAGAAGTTAAGCCCCTCATGGCCAATGGTACTTGGACACAATCCTGGGAGAGTAGGTAGCCGCCGTCTTATTTTAGAACCCCGATAGAAATATCGGGGTTTTTTTATGCAGGAAGTATTCGTACTTAGTCGCTTTCCTTTAAGTCTGCACCTGTACATAATATCCGGTATCCGCTCCCGATTTCATCGGGACAGGCTGTCTTATTTTAAAGAACCCCGATAGAAATATCGGGGTTTTTTTATGCAGGAAGTATTCGTACTTAGTCGCTTTCCTTTAAGTCTGCACCTGTACATAATATCCGGTATCCGCTCCCGATTTCATCGGGACAGGCTGTCTTATTTTAGAACCCCGCTAGAAATATCGGGGTTTTTTATTGTTGCCTCAATAGCGATTTTTCACAACTCTTATAATGTGCATTGTATATAGTTTGATATTTTGTTATTTTCTTGGCGTTGGTGTCTTCTGATTTGAGCATTTTTTTGTTTAATAGTCATACTAGCTTGTATTTTTTTTAGTTTCAATTTTATTAAGTGTAGTAACACCACTGATTTCAAGCTTCTTTACCTTCTATTGCTCCGCGTTTCTTATCTTTGACTGGTGTTGAAGAATCTAACAAGCATATTTGGTACACTTGTGCAACGAAAGGGTGATGCATTATTATTTTTAATTATTCTTTTAGCCCCCCTATTTTTTTTAAACATCAATGACAATCATAGTTGGGGTGATGATTTTGCACAGTATTTGAAACAATCGCTAAATATCCTAGAAGGGAAGAATTTTGCAGATTCAAACTACATGTATAACCCCGATGCAAAGGGATATGCACCACCTTATTATCCAGCCGCTTATTCAATTGTATTGATTCCGGTTATCAAGTATTTCGGTTTAAATTATACCTACTTATCCTATTACAACACCTTTATTTTAGTATTGCTTTCCATCGTGGTTTTTTTCTTTTTTTTGAAGCAACAAATTCAACTGTTTTGGACATTTATTCTTACCCTCGCCTTTGCGTACAATCCGCAAACATTGGATATGAAGATTTCTTGTCTATCAGAAATTACTAGCACTTTGTTTTTTATGTCGTACCTCCTCTTTCGAAACAACAGCAGGTGGTATTGGTTAGGAGCACTCTTTGCCTCATTAACGGCTTTTTCAAGAACTGTATTTTTAATTATATTTATTTATGAAGCGATTCTTTGTGTAGTTCTGTTTATTCGCAAACAAAAGCAGGATTGGAAACAACGATTGTATTTTTTAGTGGCATCTGCAAGCATGTATCTTCTCTTAAAGTGGATATTTCTACCGTATCTGCAGCACAGCGATTTCCAAGAGTATAGCTCCGTGATGAAGTTTGATGAAGAAATGGGATTTCGGTTTACCACCTACATCGAATCCATGAAGGGTTTTCTTGATTTTGGTTTACCTAAAACCTTACAATGGATCATTCTTTGGTTTGGATCGTTTTTCCTTTTTGTAACCATTAGTTTATTGTTTTATCGAGCCATTGTAGTTAGGGAGGCTATGGATATTTTGTTAGTGTTGAATTTTTTCATAATCTCTATGTATTATTACCCACAGGGAATTCGTTATTTGTATCCCTTTTTGCCGGTTTTTATCTATTATTTTTATTTAGGGGTAATACATTCTCTTAAGTTTGTTAGGCCCCCATTCAATAAAACCATTGGCGCAACCATACTAATATGCATGCTGGCATTTTTTTATAAATATAGAATTGAGCAAAGTGTGGTTCGAAACCGAATTACCGGCGTAAAGGATATCGCTGCCCAAAATATGTTTCAATTTGTTAATGATCATTATACCAGCCAAGATGTTTTTTGTTTTATGAAACCAAGGGCCTTGGCATTGTATACACATGTAAAAACCTTGCATTATCCCTGGGCCTTACAAAATGATCAAGAGGTAATATTAAATTTTAAAAATTTCATGTAACACACCTGATGATAAGCTTCGATCAGAACGATAAGCTTTCCAATTTTATTAAACGGAATGCAACAGATTTTGAAGACCCGATTAAGGTAGAGTACTTCTTGATATATACGTTAAAAAAGGGCGTGTAAATCTCTCCAATAAATTGAATGTACTATCGTAAACATTGATTTTCGGCACAGCCTGAATACATTCTACTCTCTTTCATCCGATTCGCGACCAACCGGTATCCGGCGATTTTCCTCCTCCTCTAGTAATTGCAAATTGATACGCTCAATATCTGTTAAAAATTGACCGGTTTCAAGCAGGGTAGGCTCATACCATTCTTTCTTTTTGAAATATTCATCTAACTCACCACCTAATCGAAACACCTGTCCGTATTTAGCATATAAGGTATTGCGCATAAGCTCGAGATGGTGACTAGACTTTCGTTTAAAATAGGTTTCACTCTTAATATCCAACGACAATTCATAAAGTTCTGCATCCGCAAAGTAACGTTCTACATTAGAAACATAATTACCTAACAGAGCACTGTCTTTGCCATAGGGTTTCCTCTTCACCAAATCGCCGTACAAAATGACTGTTTTTTGATTTTTTTGGTAATTCATAAATTTGGCCACAAAGGAGGCAAATACCAGTTGATTGCTATCAGCAGTCACCACATTAAACGTCCCATATTTATGGAGTTTTACAATTTCTCCTGTGTAATAACTTTTTTCCCAAACTGCATACACACATTGCACAATATATTTCGATCCATAGGGAATTACGATTACATCAAGATCACCAACAGACTCTCCAAAACGATAGACTCCGGGCAAAATGCTACCATCGCTGAATTGTTGTTTCTGATACGTTTCGTTGGTAGCACTCATTAGAAGCTTGGGCATTTGGGCAGCAGCCTCCTTCCCAAAAATAAATAAACAAATGAAAAATAATAATCGCATTTCAAAAATTGAATCACAAAAGTAATCGAAAACGGTTGAATCTTTATTATTCTGTTGGGAGGATTGAAATTCCAATTTGTACTAATTCCCGGATACCTCGCTCGGATAAACGCCTGTATATTTTTTGAAGGCATTGCTAAAATTGCTCGTATTGGAATACCCAACTTCTTCAGCAATTTGAGTCACCGATTGGCTATTAAGCGATAGCAAAATCTTGGCTTTCTGCATACGTTGTTCAATAACGAATTCATACACCGTGGATTTAAACATTTCTTTGAATCCCTTTTTCAAATAACATTGATTAATGCCAATTTGCTTAGCTAGCTCCGGAATCGTTGGCGGTTGATGAATATTTTGAAGTAAAATGTCGCGAGCCTGTAAAATTTTTTCTTTTTCAAGTGGTTGACTCAAGAATTTACAATTGTCGCAGGGCGATTTAATATCTTCTACAAAATGCAAGGTGCAAAGCAACAATTCATAGGCCTTGCTCTCGATAAATATTTTTTTATAACGACCTTCGTATTTAGTATGAATAATCTGATGCAATAACAATTGCGTATTACAGCAAATATTGATTTCTGTTTTTTCTGTAAAAGCGAGCAAATTGTGAATTCCAAAATCTTTTTCAGCCAAAATAGTTTTTTCAAATTCGAATTGCATTTTATAGCTGGAAGGAGCTTGTGCAAAAGAAAATCCACATTCAGCTCCTTGAAAATAAAAAATCAAGGTCACAAAAAAATCCGTATTGGAAATCCGAAGTGTATTTTCGGAAATAGGGTCGATATGTTCGATGCTGAATTTCACAAATAGGGAATGCGTTGCAAATGTAAGCTAATTACGTTTTTTGTGGTTTCTTTTTTGCCGCTGGAAAAAGCACATTATTCAGAATGAGGCGGTATCCCGGTGAATTGGGATGCAAACTTAAATCGGTTGGTGGATCATCTACTTGATGTTGATAGTCTTCAGGATCATGCCCGCCATAAAAGGTCCAAGTGCCTTTGCCCAATTCTCCATGAATATAACGAGCCTCACCGGCGGCTTTATTTTCACCCATTACCAAAGTGCTACTTTTTATTACCCTACTTTTGAAAGCGGTGGTTTGTCCCATAAATCCTTTTACAGTGGTGGTATGGTTTTGACAGAGCATGGAGGGCACCGGATCAAATTTTGCTGAAAAGGTAAAAAGCGTGAAATAATCACTGTTGAAAGGCACCTGTCGCGAAGTAGTCGCATCGATGTCGGAATACTCATACTCATATGGGTTGGTCACCAATCGAAAATCTTTAAAAGCCAAACATTTCGTATAGTCTAATTTTTGTTGCGCTTGGGCATCCTGCGCATCACCATCGTACATCACCTCACAAATGTCTGTTTCTTCAGCGGCTAAGGCAATGTCGTAACTATCGGTTGCGCTACACATGGCAAATAAATATCCTCCACCAATTACAAAATTTTTTATCTTTTTTGAAATGGCCAATTTCAATTGCGATACTTTTGAGAAGCCATGTTTTTTTGCCATAGCCTCATTTTTAGCGACGTCCGTAATATACCAAGGTGCCGCTCGATAGGCTGCATAAAATTTTCCATACTGACCCGTAAAATCTTCATGATGCAGGTGAAGCCAATCATACTTCACCAATTTATCCTCCAATAATTCATCATCATATACTTTTTCAAAGGGAATTTCGGCATAAGTGAGCACCATGGTTACGGCATCATCCCAGGGCAATTTGCTGTCTGGAGTGTATACGGCAATCTTCGGCGCTCTTTCCAAACGTACAATATCCATATTGGCATCCGGGTCTGCTATCTCCGTTAAAATAGCGGTATATTTTGCATCCGGAATTACTTCATAACTTACATCACGAATCTTGCATTCATTTTCAAGTTCCAAATATTGATCAAATACAAAACTGCCGCCCTTGTAATTGAGCAGCCAGTCTATTTTTTGATTTTTTGTCAAAACAAAATAAGCAACACCATATGCTTTCAAATGATTTTTTTGGGAAACTTCATCCATTGGTATCATTATTTTGGCAGCATGTGTACTGAGCACCGTCAGCAAAAAAATGTAGAAAGGAATACGAGTCGCATAGGTTTTTTGTAAAGATATTAATCAATGAAACGAAATCCTGTTAAACTAATTATAATGGTTGCCCTCATAAAATATTTTAAACGCATTGAATCCGACCTTGTACTGAAGTACATCGTAATCAAGTCGTAAATCAAGTAAGGTCATGGTGGTGATGTCATACATCTGGCCTTTGCTAAACATTCGCACCATATTGGCTTTATTGGTATACACTAGGGAATTGTAACCGGCTTTAATTTTTTCGGGATAATAATTGTCAATGACCGTTTGCTCTCCTTCATAAAATACTTTGAAAAATCCATTTGGGTCAGCAAATGAAACCACCCGATCGGCAACATGGTAGCGAGGTTCATAATAGCCTACTGTAATTAAATTTCCTCTATAAAATATTTTAAAATAACCATCGTTTCCATGAAAGGCTACTACATCGTCGCCTACCATAAAGCTCTTGGGAGGGAAGGGGTCAATGGTAAAACTTTGACCCTTGTAATAAATTTTAAAAATATTATTAATATCTACATAGGCCACAATATCTCTTCCTACCTGAAATTGTTTTACAGTTTGATTTTCTAGCACTTCCGATTCTCCATTATAAAATACCTTAAACTGCTCATTGTAATTGATGTAGGCTCCAATATTGTCGGAAACTTTTACAGTACTATCGAATGTGAAATCATTATCGCGTAAATTTAAAAAGGTTTCCAATTCAGTAGTTTTTCCATTGTAATATCCGTTGAAACTAGAACGGTTGGCATCATAAAAAAGCACCACACTATCACCCATTGCGTATCGATTGCAAAGCTTGGAAAGCAAAACGACCTTTCCATCATCAACCACCGATAGCATATTGGCACTTTTAAACAAAATCAAATTATCCGAAACATGAAAATTAGTGGTAAACATATCATTTACCACCGAGGATTGACCATCTTTATAAATTTTGAAAATACGCTGATTGTCTAAATATGCCACGGCATTCTTTCCGATTTTATAATCAATGGGAAGCAAATGCTCTACTTGATTGGCGGCAGCATTGTCAAACACGTAAAATTGTAATCTGATATCAGTATAAGCCGAGTAGGGTTGAGCAATGGCCACTTGTAGGCTACACAGGGAAATCAAGAAAACAAGAAGTCGCTTCATTAAGGAGGGGGCATTAGATGATTCTGTAAATATCGCACATTGTTTGCAAATATTTGTTATTTGAAGGTTAGAAAAATAATCAACGAGTTTCCTTCATTATTATTTCAAATTTATGACAGTACGTAAAGGTATTTTTGAATACCTTTAGATTCCAAAATCAAATACGTATGAAAAAAGTACTTATTTTTCTTTCCATCGGTCTGTATTTTTTGAAGGTGACTGCCCAGCCTGCCCTTTTTTCACCACGCGGCATTGGTGGCGGAGGCGCCTTGTTTTTTCCGAAAATTCACCCTGTAAATGATAATGAATTTTATATTGCCTGCGATATGAGCCAGATGTTTCATTCTACGGATTTTGGCAATTCATATTCTCAAATTCATTTTTCAAAATTATCAACGCTCAATGTTTCAACCTATGAGTATACCAATAACGCCAGTATTGCTTACTGCAATTATAATGATGGCAATGAAGGATATCCGGTAAAAACAACCGATGGCGGCAATACCTGGACACAACTCCCGGGATTTGATATCAACCTTGGGGGCGTGTACCGCATGTTTGCCAATTACAATAACCCACAACAATTGATAATGAATTATTATGGTGATATTGTCATAAGCAATGATGGGGGTACAACTTTTTCTCTTATTAAACATTGCGCAAATAATGGGGCCGGTATTATTGCAGGAGGCGTTTTCTACGATGGAAACAATATTTACGTTGGAACCAACGAAGGTGTTTTTTATTCAAGCAACGGAGGTACTTCCTTTACGCTCATGGCCACCTCAGGTATTACAGCGGGACAAAATATTTGGCATTTTTCAGGAGCAAAAAATGGGGCTACTACCCGTTTTGTTTGTATCACGTTTAACAATGGCGACTTGTATAACGGCATTCAACCCTACGAGTATTATGGATTGGCAAAAGGGGTTTATACTATGGACAATGCAAATGGCACATGGGTTTCAAAATCTGTCGGAATCAATTTTGCCAATGACTTTGTGATGTATACCGGCATGGCCCAAAATAATATCAATACCATCTACCTTGGAGGTAGCGATGATGCCCTCAATGCGCCTTTAGTATATAAGAGCACCGATGCGGGTAGTACATGGACTAAAGTTTTTCAAAGCACCAATAATCAAAATATCAAAACAGGATGGAGCGGTTATCAAGGCGATAAAAATTGGAGCTGGGGTGAAACTACTTTTGGACTTGCCATCGCGCCCGGTAATGCCAATAAAATCGTTTTCGGCGATTTCGGATTTGTACATCTCAGTGATGATGGCGGTGCTACCTGGAAGCAGGCTTATGTAAATAATGCAGATCAAAATGCCGCTGCTGCGCCTACTCCGCAAAAGAAGAGTTATCATTCCATTGGGCTCGAAAATACCACTTGCTGGCAGGTTTTTTGGATTGACAATGCGAAGATGTTTGGTTGCTATAGTGATATCGGCGGTATAAGAAGTAAGGATCAGGGGGCATCTTGGAGTTTTGACTACAATGGATTTTCGGTTAATTCGCTATACCGAATGGCAAAAACACCCAATGGAAATCTATATGGAGCCTGTTCTAATATTCATGATATGTATCAAAGTACTCGTTTGGCAGATGCGCAGTTAGATGCCAATGATGCCAATGGAAAAATTGTATTCAGTGTAGATAACGGCGATAATTGGAATACCTTGCACCACTTTAATCATCCTGTCTTTTGGCTGGCAACAGATCCTACTAATGCCAATCGGATGTATGCATCCGTAATTCATTATGGCGCTGGTGCCGGTCAAGGAGGAATATGGAAAACCGACGACCTCAATAATGGTGCGGCTTCCATTTGGACCCAATTGCCTTCACCGCCTCGCACCGAAGGCCATCCGGCATGCATTCAAGTACTCAATGATGGTAAAGTGGTTTGCACCTTTTCAGGAAGAAGAAATGCAGGTGGCAGCTTTACTGCCAGTAGTGGCGTTTTTTTATACGACCCGGTAAGCAATACCTGGACAGATGTGAGTAATGCCGATATGCATTATTGGACGAAAGATATCGTGCTGGATCCAAATGATGTTACACAGAATACTTGGTATGTGGGCGTTTTCAGTGGTTGGGGCGGTGCACCTAATGGATTGGGCGGTTTGTTTAGCACAACCAATCGGGGTACTACCTGGACCAAACTAACGGGATCACAATTTGATCGAGTTACTTCCATTACCTTTAACCCGAGCATGCCCACTCAAGCTTTCCTAACTACAGAAACCCAAGGACTATGGATGAGTGGCAATATTACTGCGGCCACACCGACTTGGACCTTGGTCGATTCCTATCCTTTCAGACAGCCCGAAAGAGTTTATTTTAATCCGTTTAATACCAACGAAATGTGGGTAAGTAGTTTTGGAAATGGCATGAAGGTCGGGATGATGAATGGGGGGAGTGCCGTGCCGCAGTTTAGCGAGAGCGAAATGTCCTTCTCTGTCTATCCAAATCCTTGCACAGATTTCTTACAAATTGTATGTAGTCCTGAATTACTTCATTCCGGAATAACAATCCATGACTTAAAAGGGAATTTGATTGAGGAAATACAAACTATTAAATCTAATCTTATCGTGGATACCCGAAACTGGCGCAAAGGCTTATATATTCTATCTTGCAATGGAACTGCGGTCAAAGTAATTAAGAAATAGGAAATCATCGATTCATGATGATTTGTTGATATGATTATTAAATCACAAAAATGAGCGGTTTGCTTCGAACGCTTAAGAATTTTCGGACGTAGTTGCCACCCACTACAACAGATCAGGCCTTCTTTCCTCCGTTCGTTGTAGCGCTTGCTCATGCCGCCATTCTTCAATCAAGGCAAAATTTCCATTGAGTAATACCTCCGGTACTTTCATGTTTTTGAATTCAGCAGGTCGTGTATAAACCGGAGGTGCCAGCAATCCATCCTGATGGGAGTCGGTAAGGGCAGATGTTTCGTCATTTAATACCCCCGGTATCAACCGTCCAATACTATCCACTAAAACGGCAGCAGCCAGTTCACCACCACTCAATACATAATCGCCAATTGAAATTTCTAACGTAACATATAAATCTCTGATTCGTTGATCAATACCTTTATAATGACCGCAAATCATCAGTAGATTAGTGGATAAGGAAAGGGTATTTGCCATTTGCTGTTTGAAATTTTTCCCATCGGGCGTGAGGTAGATTATTTGGTCATAGGTCCTTTCCGATTGAAGTGCCTCAATAGCCTTACTGAGCGGCTCACACATAATCACCATTCCGGCCCCGCCACCATATTGCATATCATCTACTTGGCCGTGCTTATTGATAGCAAAATTTCGAAGTGGATGCAGATGCACTTCCAGTAAACCTTTTTCTTGCGCTCGCTTCATTATCGAATGATTCAATGGGCTTTCAAGCAATTCGGGCAAAACGGTAATAATATCTATTCGCATGGTGGATTCTATTGATTAATGACAACTTCTGCAGTTGCGTTCAAACATACACGCAGGGTTCAAAACGAATTAAAAGATTGTAATCGCTCATTGATGATCGATTCCATTTCTTCTGGCTGAACAGGTTCTTTGATAAATTTTTCGCCGCTTATTTTTTCAAATAATTCAATATACCTTTCTGAAATTTCCTGAATAAAGGTGTCACTCATTTCAGGTATTTGTTGTCCTGCTAAGCCCATAAAATTATTGGCAATTAGCCACTCACGTACAAATTCCTTAGACAGTTGTTTTTGGGCTTCCCCTTTTTGTTGTCGTTCTTCGTATCCCTCGTGATAAAAGTATCTGGAGCTATCAGGGGTATGGATTTCATCCATCAAATAAATAGTATCTCCTATCTTTCCAAATTCATATTTTGTATCTACTAAAATGAGACCTTGCTTCGAAGCAATTTCTTTTCCACGTTCAAAAAGCAGGCGGGTGTACTGTTCTAATTGTTGGTAGTCTGCTGCGCTAACGATGCTCTTTGCTAATAATATCTTCTCTCGAAATATCTTCATCATGTCCTTCGTGTGCTTTGGTACTTGGAGTTATTATAGGAGTGGGAAAAAAATCGTTTTCTTTCATTCCATCCGGCATTGCTACACCACATAAAATGCGTTCTCCCTTTTTATAGGTGCGCCACGCATGCCCGGTGAGATTTCCTCTGATAACCATTTCCACCGCAAACGGAATGCATTTCCGCCCTATAGCCACATGAGGTAAGGGGATATCAAGCAACCAATTGGGTACGATATCGCTCGTTGCATTCAAAAACTTGGCAGCAATTTGATTGAGAACCTGCCCCTTGAATGGAATCGGGTGGGGTAGTATCACATCAAATGCAGAAATGCGATCGCTGGCCACCATCACCAGGAGATTATCTTTAATGGTATAAACATCTCGTACTTTACCCTTGTAAAATCCGGTTTGATTAATAAAATGCATACGAATAAAATGAAATTTCGTGCAAGATACTTTTTTAGCCCAATTTACGCAATAGGATTTGACGAAGGAAAATTCAAGTGCGTTAATTGGGATTACGCCGATTTAGTACTTGTTTGCAGTCGGCCCCCGGCCGGATGAATTACAAGTACTTTTTCGTTTTTGCATTTCTAATGCAAAATCTGCGTTTATACAAAATATTTATCAACACATCTTTATTCAGTAAAAAGTAAAGTCTACTTTTGTGGTTGATGAACAACCAAAATAAAGCATTTTTATTACTGGCAGACGGGACCTATTTTGAGGGAAAGGCCTTCGGAGCATTGGGAACTGCCACCGGCGAAATTTGTTTCAATACCGGAATGACTGGATATCAGGAAGTCTTTACCGATCCATCCTATTTCGGTCAAATTATCATTATGAATACCGCTCATGTTGGTAATTACGGTGCCAGAAATACGGATATTGAAAGTGATTCGGTAAAAATATCCGGACTGATTTGCAAGAACCTTTCTTCACAGTATTCACGTACATTGGCCGATTCCTCTCTTGAGGATTATCTTCTCAAAAATAAAGTGGTGGCCATTCATGGTATTGACACAAGGGCCTTAGTGGCACATGTAAGAAGCAAAGGAGCCATGAACTGCATTATTTCATCAGATACCACTTTATCCGAAGAGGATTTAAAACAATTATTAGCTAAGGTGCCATCTATGGATGGACGCGAACTTGCTTCGCTGGTAAGTACGAAGGAGGCCTATACTTTAGGAGACGCAACGAGTTCTAAAAGAGTAGCCGTTATTGACTTTGGTGTCAAGAAAAGTATTCTTGCCAGCATGGTGGAGCGTGGTGCCTTCGTAAAGGTGTTCCCATCCGATACCACCTTTGAACATTGCGAGGAGTTTTCGCCTAATGCGTATTTCGTTTCAAATGGTCCGGGCGATCCGTCTGCGATGCCACAAGCAGTAGAAGTAGTCAAAAAAATATTAGGGAGCAACAAACCCTTGTTTGGCATTTGCTTAGGTCATCAGTTAATAGCCTTGGCCTCGGGGGCAACTACCTATAAAATGCATCATGGTCACAGAGGACTCAATCACCCAGTTTTGAATCTGCAAACCATGCGAAGTGAAATTTCTACTCAAAATCATGGCTTTGCTGTAGACAAGGCTTCTGTTGAGTCCATAGAAGACCTTGAAATTACCCATATTAACCTAAATGATGGGACCCTCGAGGGAATCAAATCAAAGAAAAATCCGGCTTTTTCTGTGCAGTATCATCCTGAAGCGACACCGGGTCCACACGATTCGAGGTATTTATTTGATCAATTTATCGCTATGATTTAGAATAATTTCTATATTTAGGCATTATATTTGAGAACATTTATGACTATGAAACCGTTTACATTTTTAAAATAGGTGCTGTGGCATTTTTCTGCTAGTTATTTTATGCTGTAAGAAGAAAAAAGACAGACGACGACAACAACAATAATATTCCTGTTATTACCTGCAATTTAAGTATGTCCACCATAGATGCTAACGATACCATAAATAATGTAATTGGAGACACTGCCTATGCAACAGGAAACAATACCTATTATACGGAGCATAAAATCTCCAATACACATGGTTGCAGTGTTGAATTTGAAGGGGTAACATTTCCCGTTGCAGGCACCTATTCCATTACACCTATCTTTAATGAAGTGATTCCTGGTAGTAAAAAGGTTTATATTCAATACTTTAAGAATGGCGTTTCGTACATCGGACAAAGTGGCGAGTGCAAACTCACGGGAGCGGGAACCGGTGCCACCTTGGAGTATTGCAAAATAAAATTCAAAGAGTCTTTTGGCGATGAAAAGACAATCAGCTTAAAGAGTGATTCAGAATAGTGATTTTTTAGTTGGATTCCATTTTTTTTAAGGTTAAATTAATACCACTTTTTTTGTTCAGTATAAAAAAATGTGTATATACACTTGCATATTAAAGATTGTTATAATACATTTGTGCTCCAACCAACCTTAAAACAGAGCTTATGAATCGCAAGATAAATTTGTTTACGCTAGTCATATTTGCATATTCGGTGGTTATTTGCGCAACATTCAAAAAAGACCAAGGGCTCAATCAAACGACCACCGCTAAAGTTGAAACAAAGGTGCCAATGTTTAATAAGGCAACAGCAGTGAAGACAGAGCCATTGACCGTCTCCAATGCAGAGTTGAAGAACAACAATCAATAAATCATAGCCTCTATTGGTATTTTCTCGTCTCCTTTCATTTCTATTCTAATTATTTCTTTAAGTCGTTACTTTCACAAACGATTTGGGTGCTTTGCAAAATCCGTATCGCCAGGCAAAATCCTTTTTAAGAAAATTAAATGATTTCAAATTTACATCGTACTTTTGCCTAATAACTTTAATTTTTTTATGACGACGACACTTACAGCAAAGGAATTTGTAACAGATCAGGAAGTTCGATGGTGCCCGGGATGTGGCGATTATAGTATCTTAAAACAAGTACAGACCGTACTTCCGAGTTTGGGTATCCCCAGAGAGAATTTTGTAATTATTTCCGGCATCGGCTGTTCCTCTCGTTTTCCTTATTACATGAACACCTTTGGCATGCACTCCATTCACGGTAGGGCTACCGCGATTGCAAGTGGTTTGAAGGCGTCGAGACCCGAATTGAGCGTTTGGATTGTAACCGGCGACGGCGATTCGATGAGTATCGGCGGTAACCATTTGATTCATTTACTGCGACGTAATTTCAATGTACAAATTTTACTCTTTAATAACCAGATTTATGGATTGACAAAGGGACAATATTCACCAACAAGTGAAACACAAAAAGTAACAAAATCCACTCCATTTGGTAGTATTGACCATCCTTTTAATCCAGCCTCATTGGCCTTAGGCGCTGATGCCACTTTTGTTGCCAGAAGCATGGATCGCGATACCAAACATTTGCAAGAAATGTTGAAGCGCGCCGAGGCACATAAGGGAACCTCCTTCTTAGAAATTTATCAGAACTGTAATATTTTTAACGATGGGGCTTTTGAAGTCTTCACTGAAAAAAGTAGCAAAGTTGAGTATACCTTATTTTTAGAAAATGGGAAACCATTAGTTTTCGGAAATGACAGAAGTAAGGGGATTCGGTTAGAAGGCCTTACGCCACGAGTAGTGGACTTAGGAGGCGAATATTCAGAGAGTGATTTATGGATTCATGATGAAAGTGATTTGAATAAAGCACAAATTTTAGCGCGCCTATTTGACAATCCAAACAGTGATCATTATATGCCAAGACCCTTTGGTGTATTTTATGCTACCGATCGTCCTTGTTATGAAGACGACCTTCATCAACAAATTCAATTTACCATCGAAAAGAAAGGAAAAGGTGATTTGGATGCATTGATAGCAGGCAATGAAACATGGACTGTTATTTAGGACACCATACCATGCAATGATATCATGCCAATGAACCAAACCACCGCAAAGGGTACCCGTTTTTATTATGTGATTTCAGTTGCTATTCTCGTTTTCATACTGAATGCTTGTTCCAAAAGTTCCACTTGTTTAACACCCAAAGTGGTCGCTTTGCGAGGCGGATTTTATTATCGCGATACCTCTGGCAATTTCTTGGATACCTTGTTGGTAAATGCCAATCTGTATTTTGGAGTGAGCAATAATTATATGCAGAATCTCAAGCAACGAAAGCAGTTTTATCTGCCCCTTGCACAAAACACCGATTCGATTATGCTGTTTTTTCAATCGGATTCAAACAGCATAGCACCCGAAACGATTGATTCTATACAAGTGATGTATACACGCAAACCTCACTTTATTTCAACAGCTTGTGGCTACGAAACATTTTTTGATATTTCAAAGGTTCTTTACACCACACATATAATCGATACCCTTATTGTGGCAGTGAATGCAGTTAATAATGATGTGAACAAAGAAAACCTAAAAATTGTACTTAAGAAATAATACATACTACAAATTGTTACGTAAGCCAATCAAAGGGCTTGCTGCCGGCATACTGCTTTGTTTTTTTGCTATGCAAGACGTACGCGCTGCAAAAAGGACAGCTTGGCGCCCAAATTTGATTATGCACGAATCGGTGTAGATCTGTCCAAATTCGTTGCGTCCTATATTGACGATAGGTATAATAGCTATGAATTTACAGTGGATCTTCATTACAAAAGGGATATTTATTTTGTCACGGATTTTGGGTTTGGGAATTCGCAGGTTTCTAACCCACAGATTTCCTATGGCAGTAAAAAATGCCTTTGTGCGCTTGGGAGTAGACAAAACATTTTTTGGTAAAGAATTTCGCGGGGATATGGACAACGCCTTTATTGGCGTACGGTATGGTGCAGGTTTTGTAAACAGAACGGCAGGAACCTATTTCATTAAAGATACCGTTTGGGGAAATGCCTCGGGAGACGTTCAAAAGGCAACGTTTGTTGCCCAATGGGTGGAATTAGTAGGCGGATTTAGAATGGAAATTTTAAAAAATATTTTTGTTGGATGGAATATCAGAGTCAAGACATTTGTAAATCCAAAGAAATTTGCTGAACTACCACCGCCCTATCTGGCGGGTTATGGACAAAGCGAAAAAAACACTGCCTTTGGTTATAATTTTTATCTTCTTTATGGAATTGGTAAAAATCGTAACTAACCCTTGTATGGATATCGGTCCCTCAAAATTGCAAGAGATCTTGCACTAAACAAGCGCAGGTAGCCATGCATCCATCGAAACCTATGTAAGCTAACGTAACATAGTTCTTTAAAACCCTTATTGCCAATAAAATGAATTTACTACAATACGAAACCTCTCCCTATTTATTGCAACATGCCAATAATCCTGTGCATTGGCAGGCATGGAGTGAAGCAGCTTTTGAACAGGCTGCCACTGAAAATAAACCGGTTCTCTTAAGTATCGGATATTCGTCCTGTCATTGGTGTCATGTAATGGAGCACGAGAGCTTCGAAAATGAAGAAGTGGCCACATTAATGAACAACTTATTTGTGAATATCAAACTCGATCGAGAGGAATATCCCGATATCGATCATTTGTATATGGATGCGGTGCAGGCAATGACAGGTAGTGGTGGTTGGCCACTCAATGTGTTTTTGACACCCGATAAAAAAGCCTTTTTTGGGGGAACCTATTTTCCTCCTATGCGTGCTCACGGCAGAGCGTCATGGAAGGAAATTCTGATTAATGTGTCGCAATACTATTCGCAAAATCGTGAGGAAGTGGAACAGCAAGCCAACCAATTAATGACACATCTTGCACAAGCAGCCAGTCCTGCAAAAATGAAAGCCACACTGTCATTCAACATGGATGACAATAAACAAGAAATCGATCAAAAACTATTTGAAAAAATAATGGCAAATGCCGACAAAGAATATGGCGGTTTTGGAAAGGCGCCAAAGTTTCCGTCCACTTTTGCGATCAAATTTTTGTTGGTTTATTATGACAAATACGGTGATGCGGATGCCTTAAAACAGGCTTGTATCAGTTTGGATAAGATGGCATTGGGAGGCATTTATGACCACCTGGGTGGTGGCTTTTCCAGATACAGTACGGACACCTTTTGGATCGCACCGCATTTTGAAAAAATGCTATACGATAATGCGTTGCTTATTGAAGTATATAGCATTGCATACTCCTACACTAGAAATCATTTTTATAAAAATATTGTTGAACAAACCATTCAATGGCTTGAGCGGGAGATGATGAATACTGAATATGCATTTTATTCGGCTCAAGATGCAGATAGCGAAGGGGTGGAGGGGAAATATTACACCTGGGAAACGGAGGAATTACAACATATTTTACAAGATGATTTCGAATTTGCGAAGCAGTATTTTCAAATCCAACCACAAGGAAATTGGGAGCATACCAATATTTTATACACTACCGAAGCCCATGCATTCAGTCAAAATCCGACGTCGATGCAACGTCTTTCAATAATCAAGGAAAGCTTACTTGAAAAACGAAACCTCAGAATAAAGCCGCTGACAGACGACAAAATTTTATTGGGATGGAATGCATTAATGAATCAAGCGCTTTCTTTGGCCTCTTTAATTTTTGACAATCCCCATTATCTTTTTCTTGCTGAAAAAAACATGGCGTTTATTTGGAGTCGCATGAAAAGCGAAGAGTACTTTTTGTTTCATACCAGTAAAAACAATCAGCATAAAATACCTGCCTATCTCGACGATTTAGCCTATACGGCTAGTGCGCTGCTGCAATTGAATACCGCAACCGCCGATACGCAGTATCTTCATCTAGCTAGGGAGGTCCTAACGTATATCGAAGGTCATTTTTTTGATGAGAAGGATGTATTGTTCCATTTCGCCAATACCAAATTTCAAAATGTACGTGTTCCGAAAAAGGAAATCTATGATGGAGCCTTGCCTCTTCTAATGCCGTATTATGCAAGGTATTTTATCATATGGGATTCTTGTTTAACCAATCGCGTTGGATAGAGTATTCGCAAACTATGCTGAATGCCGTCATGCCACAACTACAAAATTATCCTGCTTCGTATGGAGTATGGGCGGTATCGCTTCTAAATAGGGGGGCACAGGAGCAACAAATAGTAGTGCTGGGGCCGAAAGCAAAGCCATTTATCGCAACATTGCACAATAAACGATATCTCCCAAACGTTCTATTTGTAGTATCAGGTAAGAAAGACGATTCTATAGGGGAATTACAAGGAAAATATGATGAGCGGGGAACTCGCATATTTGTTTGCCAAAATAACGCATGCCTCAGTCCGTTCACCTCAATTGAGGAGGCAATGGCAGTAATTTTCAAAGAAAAATTTTGAAATATGAGAATATTTGGCTTACCTTGGCACTTGATTTTATTGGGGAATAAAATACAGTAATAGCTATAAATTTTACCGTAACATTTTATTTTTTAATTAATCAAATAAAAAAAATTTGAACATTTTTATATAAGAATTAAAATATCCTACATATATTGTGCAGATATTTGACTTAACAAATATTTTTAATATATTTGCCTTCTTGTATAAAAACAATAAACGGACTATGATAAAACAATTTTCGTTACGATTATTCGCACTAGGATTAGTAGTTACAGCTTGGGGTTGTGGCGGCGGAGGTACAGCCTCAAACGGTCAATTAGTAGGAACCACTCACCGGACCAATACAACCATTCCGACCCCTACGGGTATGACTTGGGTGCCTTCGGGTGTAATGCATATGGGTGCCAGTGATCAGGACATACGAAACGCCAATGATGTTAAAAACCGTACGGTGCAAATGATTGGTTTCTTTATGGATGCAACCGAAATTACCAATTCTGAATATCGACAATTTGTGGATTGGGTTCGTGATTCTACTGCCCATTCTATATTAGGCGATTACAAAGATCTTGACGATGGAAGTCAAGTAATTGACTGGAAAAAGAAACTGAAATGGGGTAGTGATGATGTTCAAGACGCCATGGCTGCATATTATGTTCCTTCTGCAGAAAGTATCTGGGGCAAAAAAGAATTTGACAATGCGAAATTGAAATATCATTATGAGTCTTTCGATTACGATAAAATGGCTCGTGAGTCGGTTCCCGGCCAAAGCCAAACTCGTTCATCTTATTTGCTAAAATATGATGTAGGTGCTTACCCTGACACTACTGTTTGGATGAAAATGTTTTCGTATTCATACAACGAACCAATTACCCATCAATATTTTTGGTATCCTTCTTTCAATAACTATCCGGTTGTAGGTGTCAATTGGTATCAAGCCAATGCATTTTGTCATTGGAGAACCAAATTTTGGCGCGGTTATAAAGATTCTAAAAAGCAATATTTGGAAGGAAACTTCCACTTACCTACAGAGGAACAATGGGAATGGGCTGCTCGCGGTGGACGTACCCAATCTCCCTATCCTTGGGGTGGTCCGTATATCGTAAATAAGAAAGGTTGTTACCTTGCTAACTTCAAGCCTGGTCGTGGTAACTATAGCGCTGATGGTGGATTATATACTGTTCGTGCAGATGCTTATTGGCCCAATGATTATGGTTTATATAATATGAGTGGAAATGTGGCAGAATGGACATGGTCACCTTTCGAAGCTGCTACCTATAATAATGTAGCTGATATGTCACCAGCTATACGTAGCAAGGCTAAGGAAGCAGATCCTACTTGGTGGAAGCGTAAGGTTACCAAAGGGGGAAGTTGGAAAGACGTAGCAAGCTTTTTGCAAGTAAGTAATCGCGATTACGAATTTGCAGATACAGCCAAAGCATTTATCGGATTTAGAACCATTGTTCAATACATATCTCCGGCTTTGACTAACAAAAGACCAATGAGAAAAAAATAAGATCACATAATAATCGTAAATAAAAAAACAATAAAACTTTAAAATGAAATCAATAGCATTATTTTTTGAAACGACTGGAGGAAAGCAATTAAAAAATCTAATTATTGGATTGGGAGCATCGGTGGTACTAATTGGAGCGTTAGCTAAATTGCAACACTGGTCTTGGGCCGGTCCTGCTTTGATAGTGGGAATGAGTGTTGAGGCCTTTATCTTCGCCTTGTTAGGAATTTTACCTCCACATAAAGATTATTATTGGGAAAAGTACTATCCTGGAATCGATCAAAATCCACATGTAGAGGCGTATAAAAAAGGAATTAAATTTACCCCCACTCCAGTTGCAGGTATTTCAGGAGGTGGTGCTGCTTCAGCTACCCAGTCATTAGATAAAATGCTTGAAGAAGCCAATATGAACCCTGCTAATTTGAAGCGATTGAATGATAATTTTCAAAAGTTTGGAGAGAGCGTGAATCAAGTTAAGGATATTACCCATGTGGCAGCAGCTACCAATGATTATGCCAATAAGGCTAAAGAGGCTAGTGCAGCATTGGTTCAAATGAAAGATACGTTCTTAGGTGCTACCAATACATTGGCATCGTTTAATAATGCAGCTGATGAAACGGCCAAATTCCATAGCCAAGTAACAACACTTACTAAGAATTTAGGTTCATTAAATCAGATTTATGAAGTGGAATTGCAAGATGCAAATAATCACTTGAAAGCCATGAACAAATTCTATAGTAATTTAGTGAATGCTTCAGATGCCATGCAAAGTAGTGCAGAGGATGCAAATAAAGCAAAAGAGCAAATTGGATTATTAGCTAAGAATTTAGGAACATTGAATCAGGTATATGGAAATATGCTAACTGCAATGCAGGGAAGATAATAGCGCCATTTAGGACTAACAGAAACAATAAATTTAATTAATTAGAAAATACATATAAAGCATGTCTTTACCTAAAGAACCTAGGCAGTTGATGATTAACCTGATGTATCTGGTACTAACAGCATTGTTGGCCATGAATGTATCAAGTGAGATATTAAATGCTTTTAAGATAGTGGATAAAAGTATTAATCAATCCAGTAAAAATATTACTGAAAAGAATGATGCCACTATAGAAAATTTCAAAATAGCCTTAGAAGATCCTAAAATAATTGCCGACCCGGTAAAATATGCTAAAGTGAAGCAGTTTTTAGCCTACGCTGAGCAGGTGATGGAGAAAAGAAAGGCTATGGCTGCTGAATTAGAAGCGTATAAGGCAACAATTATTACTCGTTCCGGTGGTATGGATCCTCAAATTCCTGGACAGATATTACGACAGGACGATTTGGATGCTGCAACCGCAATAATGATTGACGAAGGAAATGGTGCGAAAATGCTCGCTGCGCTTACAAAGTACAAAGCTGATATTTCTGCTATGGTTCCTGCTGATGAAAATTTGAGCCTTTCTGGTTCAAATGCCGAATTAGCAAAAAAGTTGCCGTTAAATTTTGAAGTGGAAGAATCAAAAGAAAACCCAGGTAAAGATTGGAGTTTTAGTAATTTTCATATGGTTCCATCAGTAGGTGCTGTAACCATCATGGATAAATATATTAATGATGTGAAAATTTCTGAATCAATTGTGTTGGATGAATTGTGGGCTAAGGCATTTGGCGAAAGACGTCGTCAGGTTCCTGTATTTAAGGATTACGCAATTCTTGTTTCTGCTCCAAACTCGTATCTATTGCCAGGTGAAAAGTACACTGCACAGGTTATGCTAGGGGCCTATAACAAAACCTCAAACAATTTGTCGATTCGCGTTAATGGTCAAAATTTAGCAGTAAAAGATGGTATTGCCACTTTTACAACTGTCGCAAACGGAAAGGGCGAGCAAACGCTTAATGTTTCAGCGTCCTATACGGATCCGAACGAGAATACCACTAAAAATTACACGGGAAAGGCAACGTACATGATTGGTGAGGCACAAGCAACTATATCTCTTGATAAGATGAATGTATTCTATATCGGTGTTGACAATCCTATTACCTTCTCAGCTTCTGGTATAGCAGCGAGTAATATTACCTATGCTGCTGAAGGATGTACGTTGACAAAAGCAGAGGGCGTTAATAAATTTATGGTAACCACACCAGGGCCAAATGGTTCAAAGGCGAAAATTACCTTGACTGGTAAATTAGGTGATGGTTCTACAAAATCATTTGGAACGTACGAGTATCGTGTAAAACGTATTCCTGATCCGTATCCAACGGTTGCTAAAAGTAGAGGTGGGGCTATTGCTGCTAATGCGGTTAAAGCACAGTTAGCAGTTTTCGCTCCCTTAGATAATTTTGATTTTGATGCGAAATTTGAAGTGACTTCATTTGATTTGTTTTACCAACCTAAAAGAGGAGATCCTAAGGAAGCATCCGCAAGAAATAAATATCTTTCAGGGCCTCAAGTAGAATCTGATGTGAAAGATATTATTGAATCATTGAAACCAGGTGATAGATTATTCATTGAAAATATTAAAGCAAGAGGACCCGATAATACCACAAGATCTATCGGTAACATAAACTTTATTATTAATTCTTAATACAATTATTATTCAAGATATGAAAAATATAAATAAACTTAAGTCGGCATTTGCAATAGCAGTTTTATTCAGTGCAAACGTTTTTGCGCAACCGGGTGTTCCACCCCCTGCCGGTGTTAATGTTGATCCTAACGTTGCTGGTGGTACCGCTGAAATTGTAGGCAATGGATGGAAACCTTCACTAAGAAGAGATGGAGCCATCGATAAAGTAGAACATAATAATTATGTTACCCCTTGGCAACCTATTCGTGAAGCAGATGTTCTATGGAAGAAAAGAGTGTGGCGTGAAATAGACACTCGCCAAAAACAAAACTATCCATTTAGATATCCGGGTGATGAAGAAAGCGGTGGTGGTATGTATATTGAGATTTTGTTGCACGCCATAAAGCAGGGACAAGTAACAGCATTTACTGATGAGCGTTTTTCAACACCATTGACCTTAGATGATGTAATGTCGAAATTAATTCCTCCTCCCGATACTATTGAAATCGAGAATGAAGATGGAACCTTTTCTATTAAAATTATCAACAAATCGTTTGACCCAGATCAAATTACAAAATTCAGATTAAAAGAAGATTGGATTTTTGATAAGAATTTAGGTAGAATGGTGGTGCGTATTATTGGTATGGCTCCTTATATGGAGAAGAAAATGCGGATGGAAGTCCTCGTCCTGCCGTTCCTTTGTTTTGGTTATACTACCCAGATATAAGAGCTAGTAATGCAAAATATGAAGTGTATAATCCGGAGAATGATGTGTACAGAATTACCTGGGATGATTTTTTTGAAAAGAGATTGTTTAGTAGTTTCTTACTGAAATCTACCATTAATAATCCATTGCAAGAAGATATTAGAAATGTTAAACGCAATATTGATATCCTAAATGAAGGAGAGGAAATTAAAGAGAAAATCTTTAATAGAGAACATGATATGTGGGTTTACTAGTTTTAAATGTATTACTTATAAGAAAACATCCATTTTTATGGATGTTTTTTTTTGATAAGCAGTAGCTTTGAATTTCGTTTGATGTTCGGGAGAACTTACCTTTCGTCTTAGTATAATCTGCTTTTTACCAGATTCCATTTGTGTAAACGATGTCTTAGGGATACCCGCAACACACCTAGTCCGTATTTCATACTTCTGGTAAAATTTATACTGGATGCATCTTCGAAATATTTGGTAGGGCAGGTTATTTCTGCAATTTCAAAATTTTTCATAAATATTTGCGACAGCATTTCATTATCAAACACAAAATCGTCGTTGTTGTTATTGTAATGAATGCTTTGCAGAACCTCCTTTGAGAAAGCTCTATAGCCGGTATGGTATTCACTCAATTTTTGTCCGATCAATATATTTTCGGTCAGGGTTAAAAAGCGGTTGAATACGTATTTGTAGTAGGGCATACCACCTCTAAGGGCTCCTTTACCCAAAATACGTGAGCCGAGCACCACGGGATATAAATCTGAAGCAATAATCGAGCACATCGCTGGGATTAATTTTGGGGTGTATTGGTAATCGGGATGGAGCATAACCACAATATCTGCGTTTAGTTCCAAGGCCTTATTGTAACAACTCTTTTGATTGCCTCCATACCCTTTGTTTTGGTCGTGCTTAATAATGTGCTGGATGCCCAATCGCTCCGCTACCTCAATGGTATTATCTTTACTGACGTCATCTACCAGCACTACCTCATCCACTATATCAAAAGGGATTTCGGCATAGGTCATTTCTAATGTTTTGGCTGCGTTGTATGCTGGCAAAACCACCACTATTTTTTTGTTATTGAGCATAAGATGGCTGCAAGATAAAAAATCTTTAAGAAGGATGCACGCTTAGTTCAAATACTTTTTTTTCGGTGTTTACCAGATTTGATTTGGCATGTGCGATAACACGCTTTTCTTCATCATAGATATAGCATTCTACGTTCGCAATTTTTTTTCCGCTACGCATCACATTGCTTTTGGCAATTACCGTGCTGCCCACCGGCGCGCTATACAAATAGTCGATGCTAAGGTTTACCGTTGTGAAGTAGGAAGGATTGCCGGTACTGTAGAAGGCTAATCCGCACAGTTCATCCATTATCATGGCAATCATACCCCCATGCAACATTTGGTTTGGGTTGGTCATGTCTTCCCTTACCAAAATAGCAGCTTCTATGCAACCTTCTTCCACTTTGAGTAATTTGTACTGAAGCCATTTGCCGGCATTCGATTTCGTATGGGTGAAGTAATGCCCCTCATATTGCTTTAATTGATAGAGTATTTGATTTTTCATATAGCATTCAAAGGTAAATACTTTGCGATACTTTAAATATAGATTACCTTTATCTTTTAATTAAAACTATATCAATTTCTACTATGACTTTAACACAAATAGAATATATACTCGCTGTAGAAGGAAGTGGGAGTTTTGTATCTGCCGCTGAAAAATGTTTTGTAACACAACCCACGTTGAGTATGCAGATTCAGAAGTTGGAAGAAGAACTAGGCGTCAAAATTTTTGACCGAAGTCATCATCCCATTATTGCAACGGAAATGGGAAAGAAAATTTTGGATCAGGCGAAAAAAGTACACTACGAACGTAACGTAATTGATGAAATTATTTTTTCACAGAAGGATGAATTGTATGGCAACCTAAATGTAGGGGTAATTCCTACCGTGGCACCCAGTATACTACCTAAAACGCTTCAATCATTGGTGAAGAAATATCCAAAATTGGATATTACGGTTTCAGAAATGACGACAGCTACAATCATCAAAAATCTGAAAGAAGGAGAAATTGATTTTGGTATTTTAAGTACGCCCTTATTTGAAAAAACCTTAAAGGAAACGGTGCTTTATTACGAACCTTATGTGATGTATGCATCAGCTAAACATACATTACTTAACAAAAAAATCATCCACCCCGAAGATCTGGATGTGAACGAAATATGGTCTTTGGGTGACGAACATTGTATGCGGTTTCAAGTAATTAATCTATGTGGTAAGCAGAAATTTGTGGGTGCTCAAAATCCATTTATTTACAATTCCGGGTCTATTCTTTCCCTTATTAATATGGTGGATGTCAATGGCGGATGTACCATTTTACCTGAATTGGCCCTAAGCATTTTGCCTGAAAATATGCTGGAGCAGGTTCGCTATTTTTCAGATCCGAGTCCGGTTCGGGAAATTAGTTTAGTTACCAATAAGTACTTTACAAAGAATAAATTATCTATTGCGTTTATGGATAGCCTGTTAGCGAATATTCCTGAATCGATGAAGGCTAAAAACAAGAAACGTAGAGTGTTGAGTACGAGTTAGTATCTGCAAATAAAAAACGTATTCAATTTGAATGTTATTTTGCGAATATTTGAAAAATGTTGAGCCAGCCGATCATTGATAATGATGGACTCATTTCGGCTATTCAGTATCATATTAAAAATGCAAATACCGTTCGGTTCTAATTTGCTCTTGCATAGTTCAAAAAAGGATGCTTGCTTAAAATCATTGCTTAAAAGGGTTCCCCGAAATAAATCAATTCCAATAAGATTAAAATGGGGAGTCTCTGATTTTAAATACGTAATCGCATCGTTATAGATCCACGATACATTTTTTTTCTCGTTCAGATTCATAAACTTCATACTCAATTCCAAAATATCTTTGTCGTTATCAACCAAAACGGCATCAGGGTATACCTGATATTTTTTTTGTAAAATTTTCAAAGCACTTCCTAAACCGGTTCCTAAAAGCAGAAATCGTTCACATTGTTGAAGATCGTCTTTAATGAGTGCAAATGATTTTCGAAATGGAGTGTAAAAGGTACCAAATGAGTATACTGCATCTTCTGTTGACAACATAAATTGATTGCAGAATAATTGAAGCACCAGTTTACGATGCTTTTCGTTTGAAAACTCGCTGATGGTTATTGGATAGAAATAACTTAGTACCTTCTTTTTCAAGGATACTACCTGGTTCTGAACTTGCATAAATAGTAAAGTACGAATCTACACTAAGTTCTACTTCCAAACAACAAACTTCCGACTCTGATTAAAGTGCTGCCGGCTTCTAGTGCAATTTTGTAGTCACTACTCATACCCATCGATATTTCCACGAAATTTGTTTTGTGTAAAAGGTAGGTATTTTTTGTAGATCGAAACAAATTTCTAAGGTACAAGAATTCGGTTCGGATGATTTCTTCATCATCGGTATTGGTGGCCATGCCCATGAGACCTACAATGGCTACATTTTGTAAACTCCCGTTTTCTGCACAGTAGTATTCTAATATTTCAATTAACTCTTTTTCATCAACCCCAAATTTGGTTTCTTCGTTACCCAAATGAATTTGAATTAGAACTTGTTGAACCTTTTGGTTCTTTAGAGCTTCTTTGTTGATTTCAAATAGCAATTTGAGCGAGTCTACGGAATGAATCAAGTGCACAAATGGAATGATGTATTTAACCTTATTGCTTTGCAAATGACCAATTAGATGCCATTCGATGTCCTTGGGCAACTGCTCATATTTTTCAAGCAATTCTTGCACTTTATTTTCTCCAAAAGCACGTTGCCCTTTTTGATAGAGTTCCAGAATCTGAGCCACGGATTTTGTTTTTGAAACCGCAATCAGTCGCGTATGGGTCTGTTCTAATTCAGAGAGGATGATTTCGTAATTACCCATTGAAAAAATTATTGTTTTTCAAAAATATTTCTGGAGATTCCTGTTGAGGTGTTTGTCAATAGCAAATAATGTCCATTTTTTAATTCCGATATCGAGATGCTCTCCACATTTGCGGATGGGCGAGATACGTTTTTGCGCATTAATTCTATTCCCGTCATATCATAGATTACCCAGCTGAATAGGGTAGTGTTGCTTCCAAGATCTATATTCAACTCATTCGTAGTAGGAATCGGGTATAATTTCACCGTACTTAATTTATTTCTATCCGTAATACCTATACTGGTGCAATCGCCGGTGCCCCATATACAATCAGCAAAAAACGGATAGTCAATAAATGGATTTCTGTTATTTTGTATTTGATAAATGGCTTGATTCCGGTTGATTTCCTTTTGACTAACAGGATCGTTGTGATGCCAAGTAAGCAATAGGGTAATCGCTTCAGGAGTTAATTCTGCTCCATTGGCCATGGTCCAGTTCGTCCAACTTGCATCTTCCCCAAAATACCGGGTGCACATATAAAAGTAGGTTCTGGCCAAATCGCCTTTGAAAGAATCTATTGGTTCAAATAGTTTATCCGTATAGCCACTATAGGTATTTCCATTACCTAGTTTTGATCCATTTTGAGAAGTCCATGTGGCATTGCTAACCACACCAAATGGGTAGTTGCTGCGTTTATTGTTCACATATCCATCTGTAGCAAAAACATGATGCAAATCGGTGCGCATAGGGGTGGCATCATTAAAGAAAGTACTTGGCCAGGTATGTTCATGATTATAGCAGTCACTTTCTTGGTTATAGGTCCCACACTGATTGGCACCCAAAGTAAATGTATACGGAGCTGCACCTCCGGGTATATCACTATAAATGTCCCATACCTCATTCACATTCTTCACGTCGGTGGTATAGAAATAATTCCATAGGGGCCACGATTGGGTATTGTGGTTTTTGGTGATATTATGCAACGCTGTTTTAAGAGCTGTCCCATTTAATCCAAAGGCACTATTATAATATTGAGCTTCAAGTTTTCCATAACAAAAAACAAGAAGAAAAATGAGTAGGTTTTCTTTTTTCATAAAAATGGGATTCTAATTGACGCTATGCTTCATACCCTTTCCGGTAAGTTCTCTAAAGATACCTACAAAAGAAATATAATTTAATGGGAATTCAACCATTACATGCATAAAACTAAGTAGAAACAACCATTTAAATCCTAGAGAATAATCAATGCCATAAAGAATGATAGAAATTACCCATAGAATGACAATAAAAATGGAACGTGACTTTGGGATATCATGCCAACGAATCACTTTGGTTTTTGAAAACCAATTTAAGTAGTGATAGGTGTATGCAAAAGCAATAAAACGCATCACCGCAATGCCGGTAGAAGAATGGAAAATTTGTTGCACCATATCGCCATCACCCGGTTTGCTATTGTTTAGCAAGGAGATAATGGTTGCGTTGAGCATCTGGAATTCGGTATAGGCCGTTTTGCCGTATTCGGTAATTGCCACAAATTGTTTATTAGGAAATGCGTAAAATAAGATAAAGGGGATAATCATATGCAATGCAACAGACAGGTAACCGGGTGTGGATCTATTTTTTAATGCACCATAAAACATAAACAACCAAGTGAATAAAAATACATGAATTAATGTGGGTAGAAAAACAGAAAACACTAGTATTAATCGATCGGATACGGCTGATAGCAAAATCACAATGCAAACTCCAATTATTTTGTAAAGATTATTTTTGATAAAGGCAAAAAATAAGGAACTTGCGAAGGCAATAAAAATAATTCGATTGATGTATTTATATTCAACATCCAAATCTGCCAATCCCAGATAATTTTTCATGGTGACAATTGTCAAAATAAATGAAATTACCACTAGTAAAATAACATCTCGCTTATCAGTGGAGTAATAATTCTTATCATGCAACCACGAAATTTCTGTTAAATAATGCAATGGACCCAATACGCCATACGCAAATAAAAATAATTCAAATGGCATGATAAATGCCAGGATACATGATAAAATTAATAGTCTAATATTGACATAGTCAATTTTGTAAACACTATTGAGCGTTGTCATAAATCTACAGTAATTGTTTGCTTTAAAAGTACGATTTCAAAATGAATACCAGGTATATTATTATCTGATTAAAATCATATTGCCCTTGAAGTTCTTTTTGATGCTATTGATAAACTCCACATCCATCACATATACATAGGTGCCCATTGGTTGCGGAACTCCATTGTACTTTCCATCCCAACCTCGACCTTCGATACTACTTGTAGTGAAGATGTTTTCACCCCATCTATTGTAAATATTCATCGTGAAGGTTTTTACACCACTTGAAAGAAGTTCCCTTGGTAAGAAATAATCGTTCAGCCCATCTCCATCCGGAGTAAATGCATTGGGTACATTCAAATAGCAATCTCTTTTTACCCAAATGCTGTCAACCGAGCTACATTCTCCATTGCTTGCTTTTACCCAATAATAACCGGGTTGCGTTACGGTTATACCACTTCCGGTTTCTCCGGTACTCCATTGATACGTTGCCGTTGGATTGTTTATATCAGCCAAAAAGATGGAGCCGGTTACGCCAGGACACATCATAGTGTCTTTTCCCAAACTCAGTTGAGGAAAGCTATTGACCGTTATTAATTTTGAAAGCGTTTTTTCTGGGCAAAAGGTTGAAATCGCATTCAAGGTTACATCATATCCACCCGGATTATCCCAGGTATGTGTTGGATTATGTAGGTCAACCACTATATTTCCATCTTTAAAATCCCAACTGAATTTAATGATATTTGCAGAAAGGGAATCGAAGAAGGTAACTTTCTCTCCCACACAAATTACGGAATCTGTAACGGTGAAATTTACATTCGGTACTGCATCTACATATAATAGTTTTGAAGTGCTGTCAATACAACCCAATGTATCGGTAACGGAATGCCACAAGGTATAGGTACCCGGTACGGTGTATAAATGCTGATTCGGATTATTTCCCGTAATAGGGCTTCCATCGCCCCAATCCCATGCATGAACCCAAGTAGGCTGAATAACTGGTGGAGTAATCAATGAAGTACTAAACACATAGCCCAAACAAATGGAATCTAAGACCACATTAGGTGGTGGCGTATTGTTAGTAATGTCAAAGGCAGAAGATAGGGGATGGTTACAATCAATGGTTAGATATGTGGTATCTGCGCACGGAGGATTGCTGGCAATGAGACGTATGGTAAATATTCCTTGATTGAAATAAATGTACGGAACCGGGTTCTGGAAACTCGAGTAACCGCCATCTCCAAACAACCAATTATACTGCGTAGCACCTTGAGAATTATTCGTAATAAAAATCGTATCATTTTCGCAACCAAGATGCAGGTCCACAGTAAACGATGCGATTAGGGAAGTGTCTACACCAATCACAATCGTATCACTGGCTGTGCAATTATTAGGTGTAGTAACCGTTACAAAATAGGTTCCAGGTGTATTGACAAAGCGCGTTTGATTGGTACTGGCATCATCCCACAAATAACTTGTGAAGCCGGGTCCCGGATCCAGCGTTAAAGACGATGTAGCACAAAGCGTGGTATCGTTGCCAATGTTGATAGTAGGAGGTACGACCATCGGTGTAGGTACAAAATTATATTTCACCAAACCTATGTTGCCATTTTGTGCATTCCAGCTGGTATTGTAACATGCACTAGCTGGGTTCAACACCAACCCAGCATTTCCTCCTAAGGCATTAAGCGTAACGCCAGCAGGAGTATTTGCAGTGGAAAACCAAACTAGACCACCGCCTCCGCCACCGCCCGGGCCGTGGCAATATGTTGGAAAGGATACGTTAAAATTTGAAGATCCATTACCTCCGTTAACTTCAATCGACAATGCAGTTGTAAATGTAGGAACATTTAAATACACACTACCTCCAGCACCGCCAGCCGGACCACCTTCATCATTTATTTGTGGCGTTGATTCCCCAGCATTTTTTATGGCAAAACCATTGCCAATTATTTCGTTGGCACTTATGAAAACTATGGCGCCACCATTACCGCCGTTGTATACTTGAAATCCGTTATCAGCTTGAGGGCCGCCGCCACCGCACCCATAAACAGCTTGGTACTCAAATGCTCCACAGGGATGCCACCGATACTATAAACCACAGGATTTGGGCCACCACATCCACTCCATTCATATCCACCATCGCCACCCTTACCTCCATTGCCTCCACCACCTGCACCGGTATTTCCTGCATAGGCACCGCCACCGCCATTAGTCAATTTTCCTTTTCCACATTCCTGGCCCACTATCCAATCTGCAACTCCTTCACCTTTTTTGCCTTCATTACCGAAAAAACCCTGAGGGGAATAATAATTGGTGTTTCCACAGGAAAAAACAGTACCCCAAACATCACCACCACGGTATCCCTTTTTTTCAGTCATAATATTCGAATTGAAAGTTAAAGTTCCGGGAGTCTCAAAAATGAGAATACCTCCCGTCATTCCATCCCATTGCGGACAGGTGAGCGGCGCTGTTATGGTAGGATTTGGATAAATCGGTACAGTTACTATTTGCATGTAATTATGATCAATAAAAACATCACAAAAAGGACTCAGTGTTATTGTATTAGCAGGGAAAGGTGCGATCGCAATGATATTTGAAAAAATGTATTTACCTGCTGCTCCCAAGGTGGTAGTGTCTCCATAAGCTGCTGTATTGGTGTGATTAATTAACGCACCCTTCATTTTTATCAACATCACTTTGTCGCCAACAGCAAAACCGGCAGTGCTCGATACCGAAACTACATTGATATTTATAGCAGTAACTTGGGCGTATGCATTAATGATGCCCGAAATGTTCTGACTAAAGGAATTAAAAGCCGAAATCAACAAAAACAACAGTAAATAAATTTTTCTCATTTAATTATTTTTTTCATTTGCATGAATACATAAAAAGAACCACCAGTCGGCCCTTTCTAAAGACTGCAATTTAAGAAAATTAGTTGGATTATTTTAAAGCTTGGGTGGTATTTAATTTTCCTTGCTTTTTTTCAGGGCAATCATCAGATCACGCAGTCTGGCAGCCTCCATAAAATCAAGATCTTTGGCTGCTTTTTCCATCTGTTTCTTGATCTTTTTAATTTCATTTTCCAGTTCAAGTCCCGTTTTATACAGAGTTCCATCTTCTTCTGCAGCCAGGTTGTTGCCATCAACCACCTTATATGGCAATGCTTCTGATACTGTTTTAACACTCAAGACGGGGGTTTGCCCCATGATATCACCAATTGATTTGGTGATGGTGGTTGGGGTAATATGATGTGTGGTGTTATACGCCAATTGCTTTTCTCTTCTTCTGCTGGTCTCATCAATAGTGCGTTGCATGCTTTGGGTCATTTTATCTGCGTAAAAAATAACCAGCCCGTTTACATTTCGTGCGGCCCTACCTGCCGTTTGGGTAAGTGAACGCTCATCTCGTAAAAATCCCTCTTTATCAGCATCTAAAATGGCAACTAAAGACACCTCGGGCAAATCGAGTCCTTCCCGAAGTAAATTGACCCCGATGAGCACATCGATATTCCCCAATCGTAAATCGCGTAAAATCTCAACTCGTTCCAAGGCATCAATTTCACTATGTAGATATTTACATTTGATATGAATTTTGTGTAAATATTTAGAAAGTTCCTCGGATAACCGTTTTGTTAGAGTGGTAACCAGCACACGACCGCCACTACTTACTCTTTTGTCTATTTCTTCTAACAAATCATCAATTTGATTGATGGAGGGCCGCACTTCAATGGGAGGGTCCAGCAAGCCGGTGGGTCGCACTACCTGATCGACATATACACCATCACATTGTTCCAATTCATACCTTCCTGGAGTAGCACTCACATAAATGACTTGATTCAACATGGCCTGAAATTCATTAAAGTTTAGCGGTCGGTTATCAAGCGCTGAAGGCAAACGGAATCCATAATTCACTAAATTGATTTTTCGAGCTCTGTCACCACCATACATACCACTGATTTGCGGCAGGGTAACGTGACTTTCGTCTACCACCAATAAAAAATCATCCGGAAAATAATCGATCAAGCAAAAAGGGCGAGTCCCGGGCTCTCTGCGATCAAGAAAGCGTGAGTAATTTTCGATTCCCTTGCAATAGCCCAACTCTTGAATCATTTCCAAATCATATTCTACACGTTCTTTGATGCGTTGGGCTTCGAGTGGCTGGTTGTTATTTTTAAAATAGCTTTCTTGTGCCTGCATCTCCGCATAGATTTCATGAATGATATTTTTCATTTGATCTTGAGGGGCCAAATACATATTGGCCGGAAAAACAGCCGCATCTTCCAGCGATTCAATTTTTTTTCCGGTTGAAATTTCAAAACGTTGAATCTCTTCAATTTCATCACCAAAGAAAATAAATCGCAATCCAAAATCGGCATAAGGTAAATTAATATCTACTGTATCGCCTTTTACTCGAAACATGCCTTTCTCAAATTCAATATTGGTTCGATTATAAAGCGATTGCACCAATTTATGCAGAAAAGAATTTCGAACCATTTTTTCACCCTTCGATACCCTGATAATACCATTGGCATAGTCGGTAGGATTCCCAATTCCATATATGCAACTAACCGAAGCAACTACTATAATATCTCTTCGGCCAGACAGTAAACTAGAAGTAGCCCTGAGTCTTAACGTTTCCAATTCGCCATTTACCGCTAAATCTTTTTCAATATAGGTGCCACTAGATGGTAGGTAGGCCTCCGGTTGATAATAATCATAATACGAAACAAAATATTCTACCGCATTGTCCGGGAAAAATTGCTTAAACTCTCCGTACAATTGTGCAACCAGGGTTTTGTTATGGGTAAGCACAAGGGTCGGTCGATTGGTTTGTTGAATGACATTGGCAATGGTGAAGGTCTTGCCGGATCCGGTAACGCCCAGCAGGGTTTGAAATTTTTCTCCCTCATTCACTCCACTCACCAGTTGGGCAATTGCTTGCGGTTGATCACCGGCAGGTTGGTAATGAGATTGAAGTGAAAACATGATTGTAAAAATAGGATAAAAAAATTTTCAAACGTGTAATTGTCTCAATGAGTTTGAAATGACGCGAATAACGATTAGGAAGAATGGGTGTAATTTTTTTGCTGAATTTGAAACGACCTGATTCCCTACTGCGATAGTCCCTATTTTTATTTTGAAGACCTACGGAAAAGATCGAAAAAATGCGCCATTGGTTTGAAAGAGTAGCATCGTGTTGGAATGCCTTCCTCTAGAGGTCCTTGTGTGTTTACGAATGTGTTATCATTCAGAAGTGAAGTGCATAATCTGGATTTTAAAATTTAGGATGGCGTATTTTCTGCAGAAATAGAAATATAGGTAGCAGCATTGAAAAATTTGGCACAAAAAAAACGCCGATAATAAATCGGCGCTTCTATAGTATCTATCGTGTTGATTTTAATAATCGTCATCGTCATCATCAAACTTATCATCAAACAAATCAAGACCTAAGTCATCATCTATTTTAAAATCTTCTAAATCGTCATCAGTATCTTTGCTTGGTTTTTTCAATTTAGATTTAGAAGTAGGCATGTCAAATTCCTCGAATTCATCATCCAAATCGTCATCCATATCATCATCATCTAAGTCAATATCATCGTCATCAAAATCATCGTCATCCTCATCATCATCAATCGATTTTGACTTAGACTTTCCTGCAATTTTCTTCGCAGCTACTTTGGGTTTTATTTGTTCATCCTCGTCCTCTAATTCATCATCGTCATCAGTAACTTTTTTGGTAGTTGCTTTTTTTGCAACCGCTTTTTTGGGAGCGCTTTTGGGTAAAGCCTTCTTTGTGGTTTCTTTTTTTACAGGTTTTGCTTTCATTCTATTCTATTTCTAGTGTAAATTTTTAATATATTTTTCAAACAGAAAAATTTTTTTTCAAAAAAATACATTTTTTTTAAAAATTTATTTTCTGACTATTAGTTGATTACGTCCCACTCCGTTTGAAATAAATGAGATTTTTACCCCTGTAAATGACTCAATATGTTTTATAAATGTATTGAAATTTTCAGGCAAATCACCATCCGCAACGCAATCAGATAAGTTCTTTTCCCATTGTGTTACATAGTCGTATTGAGGGATGGTTTCGGTATGATGAATATCAAATGGAAATTGTGTAGTGGTATTTCCGTCAATTTGGTAAGAGGTGCACAGACCAATTTGTGGCATCTCGTCCAACACGTCGGCCTTAGTAATAATGAGATCGGTAACCCCGTTTAGCATGCAGGCATATTTCAATGCAACTAAATCAATCCACCCGCATCGCCTTGGGCGTCCGGTGGTAGAGCCAAATTCATTTCCTTTTTTTCGCAATAAATCACCGGTTTCATCCAATAGTTCTGTCGGAAAAGGACCACTACCTACTCGGGTGCAATAGGCTTTACTAATGCCAAATACCTTACCGACCCATTTCGGTGCGATTCCCAATCCGGTGCATAAACCAGCGGTAATGGTATTGCTAGAGGTAACAAAAGGGTAGGTGCCAAAGTCAATATCGAGCATGGTGCCTTGGGCCCCTTCTGCCAATACTTTTTTGCCTTGGCTAATTTGTTCATTTAACCAGTAATCAACAGCAAGAATTTTATATTTTTTCAAGGCTTCAACAGCAGCAAAAAAATCAGCCTCCAAATGAGAAATGTCTTCTTCGTAATGCATCTGCTTTAGTAGGGACAGATGTTTATCTTTTAAGGTATTGTATCGTTCCGTAAAATCGGATTGTAACAAATCACCCACTCGTAAACCATTTCTTCCTGTTTTGTCCATATAGGTAGGTCCGATTCCTTTAAGAGTGCTACCAATTTTATTGCTACCTTTTGCCAGCTCATTTGCTTTGTCTAATGCTTTATGTGTCGGTAAAATGATATGCGCTTTCTCACTGATAATTAAAGTACTCGCCAACTGCACGCCCAATCCTTCAATTTCTTCGCATTCGGCTTTAAAAGATACCGGGTCAATAACCACCCCGTTGCCGATTACATTTAGCAATTTCGGATGAAATACGCCGGAAGGAATGGTATGAAGCACCACTTTTTTATCGTTTAAATACAAAGTATGACCTGCATTTGGCCCTCCTTGAAATCGTGCGATAATGTCGTATTCAGGTGCTAGAAAATCAACAATTTTACCCTTTCCTTCATCGCCCCACTGCAGTCCTAAAAGTACATCAACCATTTTGTTTATTATTTTTTTTCAAGGGTGAATTAATGAGCAAATATATTGAGTGAAAACTACAACAAAAAAAAACCTACTCTTTTCTTAGTAAGTTTTTTTAATTATCTCCATTTTAACGATGAACTAGCTTCCAAATACCTTTCGAAAGATATCATTAACCCTCGCGCCGGGATTGGTGCGTATATTGGATTCTTCTTGAGCGACATTAACAAAAAGGCCATTCAAGGCTCTTTCCGTAACATATCCGGTAAGATCGGTATTCACTTTGTTTCGAGTGATGGGTAAGGTATTATAAATACTAAAGATATCTTTCCAATACCGTGTAGCATCCACCTTACCCAACGATTTTTCAATCACCGGTCGAAAGGCTTGTGTTAAGGCGCCCGTAGTCATTCGCTTCAAATAGTCGGTGGCAGCATTATTGCCACCACGTAAAATGCCAAGTGCATCCGTTATGGACATAGAGGTAATGGCTTTCACAAAAATGGGAACTGCTTTACCTGCAGCATCTTCAGCAGCTCGGTTGAGACTTAAAATTAATTTGTCGCATTGGTTGCCAAAACCAAATTGACGCAAAGTGTTCTCAATTTTTCTGGCCTCTGGTGGCATCAAAATCTTAATTAATTGGTTTCCAAAAAAACCATTTGGTAGATTGAGCCGTCCTGCTGCATTTTGGGTTCCTATTCGAAGTGCTTCTTTTAAACCGGTACTAATATCGGCATTTGATAAATTATTGCCAAAAAGGCTATTAATATTTCCTCCTTGATTATTTTTTCGATTGCCACCACTGCCATTGATCAGGTTATTTGCTTGATTAATCAAATCATTTAACGATTGAGCCTCCATTTGGTTGCTTAATAGGCCAATAGCTAAAACTAAAAAGTACTTCTTCATTATTATTTTTTTTCAAAATTATAGACTTAATTGTATTTCGAAAGTTAAAGGTAGGAAAATAATGTAGGCAATAAATAAAAAAAAAGGAAAATATAGAATAATGCATAATACTTTTGCATTCTGAAATTCAGAATTATGACCGATTTGGAAGCAATCTTTCAGGATAAAGCCCTGAGTAGCGATTTGAGAGCTATTGCGCAAAAAGTAACCAATCAAATTAGAATCACCCCCGAAGAGGCAATAACCTTATTTAAACAGGGAGAAATTGGATTTTTGGGTGCGTTGGCAAACCATGTGCGGGAACAGCGGTATGGTGATAAGACCTTTTTTAATCGAAATTTTCATATTGAACCCACCAATGTTTGCGTCTTTAGCTGCGCGTTCTGTGCCTATTCTAAACTTTATAAAAATCGGGAAGAAGGTTGGGAACTAAGCATTGATCAAATGATGCATATCGTACGAAAATACGATGGAATTCCCGTTACCGAGGTGCATATTGTAGGTGGGGTACATCCCAAATTGGACTTAGATTTTTTCTGCGATTTGCTACAACAGATAAAGGCCCACAGACCGGAACTTCATTTGAAGGGATTTACGGCTGTTGAGCTAGATTATATGTTCAGAAAGGCAAATCTAACCCGGGAGGAAGGACTGAAAAAATTGAGGGACGCCGGACTACAGTCATTGCCTGGAGGTGGTGCTGAAATTTTTGCACCTGATATCAGAATGCAAATATGTGCCGATAAAATCGATGGGGATGGTTGGCTTGATATTCATAAGACGGCACACCGGTTAGGGATGCATTCAAATGCAACCATGCTCTATGGGCATATTGAAACGTATGAACATCGAGTAGACCATATGAATCAATTGCGAATAATACAGGATGAAACGAAAGGATTTAACTGCTTCATTCCATTGAAATTTAGAAATCAGGATAATGATATGAGTCATATTGCAGAAAGCTCATTGATTGAAGATATGAAAATGTATGCAGTGGCGAGAATTTTCATGGATAATTTTGCCCATTTAAAAGCCTACTGGCCCATGTTGGGACGAAATACAGCGCAACTATTACTCAATTTTGGTGTCGATGATTTGGACGGTACTATAGATGATAGTACAAAAATTTATTCCATGGCAGGAAGTGAAGAGCAAAATCCGGCAATGAGTACTACAGAAATCTGTGACCTGATTTACGATGCGCAAAGAATTCCCGTTGAAAGGGATACCTTATATAATGAACTAGAGGTATATGAAAAAAGCCCATCATAAGTAAGCATCTTGTTGTGTTTTTAACATTTGAAATATATTTCCTTTCTTACTTTTACAATTAGAATGAAACGTATATTATCCATATTATTATTGTGCTTATACCTGATTTCATCAATTGGAGTCACCGTGTCTGCGCATTATTGTGAAGGGAATCTCGCCTCATTCGCCTTTTTTGAAACGGATTTGAACTGTTGTTGTGATGAAGGAAGCAATGGAGAAAGCGACGATTGTTGTCGGGATGAATCAAAGTCAATCAAAATTTCAGCTGACCAAAATAAAGCTGAATTTAATAATAAAGAATTTCAAACTGTTGAAATTGGTTTCCTTCCAAGTGTTTCAACCTGGTCAATCAACAAGTCAATACTTAAGAAGATTTCTGCACTTCCTTTATTTATTCCGGATCCCCCGGAGAATCGGCAATTGATTCCTGCGTACAAACGGAATCATTCCTTTTTTATTTTATAGTTAACTTTTAATAATAGTACTGTTTAAAAAGCAACCCATTTGAATATTGGGACATTGCTTTTGTATTGTGTAATCGTTTCTATAATTTAAATTTATTTTCAATGAAAAAAATAACAAGCGGCATCATACTCAGTATGTTGCTATCAATCATACAAACCGGTGCGTATGCGCAAAAAAGTTTAAAAACAGATACCCTAACTGTACTTGGCAATTGTGGTATGTGTAAAGAACGAATCGAAGAGGCAGCCTATGTGAAAGGCGTCAAAAGTGCTACTTGGAATAAGTCAAGCAAAATTCTGACAGTTGTATATAATAACGACAAAACAGATGTAGACAAAGTTGCTAAATCTATTGCGGCAGCAGGCCACGACTCTCATAGGCATAAGGCTGCTGATATTGCCTACAAAAAGATACCTGCATGTTGCGCATACAGAACAGGTACCTGCGATCATGATTAGAAAGGTTCTAATTTCGAAAAGTTCGCATTTATTCTTATTCTTTGTATTCTTCACCTTGACTCTGCATGCGCAACTGCAAACCAAGGTGAATGGTATTATACTTGAGAAAGGAAAGAATATGACCGAACTGCCGGTTGTAAATGCAAAGATTGCCTATACCAAAAAGGTGTTTACGTTTACGGACAAAGCCGGCAAATTTTCAATATTGCTTCCTGATACTGCAAAGCAACTTACGATAGAATATGATCATATTGGAAAGGATGTAATCCCCTTAACGGATCTGACAAAGCAGATCAAAATCGTATATCCATTTTACAAGCAAATCAAGGATGTAGTGGTTCGAGAAAAACGATTTGCTACTGAAATTAGTTTACTTTCCATGCAAAAAACAGAACGAATCAGCAGCAAAGAATTACTAAAAGCGGCCTGTTGTAATTTAAGTGAAAGCTTTGAAACCACTCCGAGCGTTGATGTGGCCTTCACTGATGCGGTGACCGGCTATAAACAAATACAACTTCTTGGACTGGCTGGTCCCTACACATTAATCACCCGCGAAAATATTCCGGAAGTAAGAGGGTTGGCAAGTATTACCGGTCTAACGTTTACCCCCGGGCAATGGATAGAAGGAATGCAACTTAGCAAAGGCACCGGAAGTGTTGTAAATGGATATGAAGGACTGGCAGGGCAAATTAATATCGAACTTCGAAAGCCTATGGAGGGCGACAAGCAGTTTTATAATTTGTATCAAAGTGCGCAGGGAAGGAGTGAGGCAAATGCCTATTTTTCCTTTGAGCCAAAAGAGAAAGTGTATACCAATCTTTTTTTTCATGCGAAATCGCAGTGGCTGAAGGTAGATCAGAATCACGATCACTTTATTGACCAGCCAATGGGAAATTCCATCATAGCTGCAAATAGATGGATGTTGTTTGGCAAGAAGGGGCGAGAGTTGCAGTTAGGTATCAAATATCATCAGTTCGACAATTGGGGGGGCAGTACTCATTTTACAAAATCTGAAATGCCGGACCAAAGCGCATCCTGGGGTATGAAATTAAAGACCAATCGAGTGGATTCTTGGGCTAAAATTGGTAAGGTATATGAGAATAAGCCATGGAAAAGTATGGGTATGCAATTGGCATTTTCAAATCATTTCCAAAATATGTCCTTTGGAAGAAAAATCTATACGGCCAATGAAAACGCCTTTTATGCGAATTATATTTTTCAAAGCATCATCAATAATACCGGAAGAGTTATCAAGTTGGGCGCCACCTTTAATCTTATCGATCGATATGAAAATGTGCTACAGTCCATTTACAAAAATCAAGAACTAGTGCCGGGTATTTTTTCAGAGTATGCACATACCTTTTCAAAGAAGGTAAATGCAGTAGTGGGTATTCGGGCTGATTATCACAACCGATATGGGATTTTCTTTACACCACGTTTTCATATTCGCTATGCCCCGCATGAAAATATTGCCATTCGAGCATCTATCGGAAAGTCGTACCGAAATGCCTCTATCTTTTCTGAAAATCTCGGCCTTTTTTCTACCACCAGAGTCGTACAAATCGTGCCTTCGCAAGCGAATGGATTGTATCAATTGCAAAATGAAAAGGCCTTCAATGGTGGCCTCAATGCTACCTACAAGTTTACCCTGAATTATAGAAAGGGGACCCTCAGTTCGGATTACTATTATACCCATTTTCTAAATCAGGTACTTGCTGATTGGGAAAATCCGCGAAGTATTTCCTTTTACAATTCTACCGCTACATCGTATGCCCATAGTTTTCAAGTACAACTCGACTATGAACCGATTCGAAAATTTGATATCAGGCTGGCATACCGTTATCACGACGTAGTAGCCACCTATGCAGGCCAATTGTTACAACGACCTCTGAATGCGAAGCACCGCGCTTTTATCAATGCCGCTTATACTAGCAGGTCTAAATGGTCGTTCGACTATACCTTGCAATGGACAGGTAGTAAGCGGGTGCCTAGTACAGCACTCAATCCGATTTCATTGCAATTTCCCACTAGATCTCCGTCCTTTTTTACCATGAATGCACATATTAGCAAAACCGTTTATAAGGGACTGGACGTCTATGGAGGGGTGGAAAATGCCCTAAATTATATGCAACAGATAAGCATCCTAGATGCGCAAAACCCCTTTGGGTCCTATTTTGACGGATCCCTCATATACGGTCCCACTAATGGAAGGAATGTGTATGTTGGTGTACGTTTTAAAAAGTAATTTTGCTCAAAGAGGTTTCATTTGTTTAGGCATATCCTAATAATCTAAATCATGGAAGGTTTGCTTTATTTTTTACAAAAATGTATTAGTTTTGCACATGGCTACAAATTCTAAAGTTTTAAAGGAGGGTTTAACCTTCGATGATGTATTATTAGTACCTGCATATTCAGAGGTACTTCCTCGTGAGGTTTCATTGCAAACGCAACTCACTAGAGCATTAAAAATCAATATTCCCTTATTGTCTGCAGCGATGGATACGGTTACCGAGCAACAACTTGCCGTGGCATTGGCTCGGGAAGGCGGTATTGGTATTTTGCATAAAAATATGAGTATTGAGAAGCAAGCAGAGCAGGTTCGAAAAGTAAAAAGAAGTGAGAGTGGGCTAATCATTGATCCAATTACCCTTCATCCGGATGCCACTATCGGCGCAGCGTTGCAGATAATGAAGGAGAATAAAATCGGAGGCATTCCCATTATCGATACCAATAAAAAATTAGTCGGCATTCTTACCAATAGAGATTTGCGCTTTGAGAAAAATCTGAAGCAAAAAGTAAGCGATGTAATGACCAAAGATAATTTGGTAACAGCTCCTTTAGGTACCGATTTGCTGAAAGCTGAAAAAATACTGCAACAGTATAAAATTGAAAAGTTGCCGGTTGTGGACAAGGCCAAACGCTTGATTGGTTTGATTACCTATAGAGATATTCTACAGTATAAAAGTCATCCCCATGCCAGTAAAGATAGTATGGGTCGATTAATGGTTGGAGCTGCAATCGGTATCACCTCCGATATTTTGGTTCGAGTGGAGGCATTAGTACATGCAGGTGTAGATGTGGTGACCCTAGACAGTGCTCATGGGCATTCAAAAGGAGTTATTGAAGCGGTGAAGAAGGTAAAAAAATCGTATAAAGATTTGCAACTTATTGCAGGAAATGTAGCCACCGCAGCCGGTGCAAAAGCCTTAGCAGCCGCGGGTGCAGATGCTGTAAAGGTAGGAGTAGGGCCCGGTTCTATCTGTACTACACGTATCGTTACCGGGGCAGGAGCACCGCAACTTACCGCTATCATTGAAGCGAGCGAGGCATTGAAGAAAGCAGGCATACCGGTTATTGCAGATGGCGGTATACGATATACGGGCGATTTGGTGAAAGCTTTGGTGGCAGGGGCCTCCAGTGTTATGGCTGGTTCTGTATTTGCCGGAGTAGAGGAAAGTCCGGGAGAGACCATCATTTTTGAAGGTCGGAAGTTTAAGTCCTATCGTGGAATGGGTAGTATAGAAGCTATGCAGGATGGAAGTAAGGACCGGTATTTTCAAGATGTGGAAGATGATATTAAGAAATTAGTACCTGAGGGTATCGTAGGTCGAGTTCCTTACAAGGGTACCTTAAGCGAGGTGGTGCATCAGTTTATAGGCGGTTTACGAGCCGGGATGGGTTATTGCGGTGCAAAGGACATAAGTACCTTGCAAAAAGCAAATTTCATTCGCATTACAAATGCCGGTATGAAAGAAAGTCATGCACATGATGTGGTGGTAACCAAAGAATCTCCTAACTATTCGCGGTAAGCAATGCATATGAAACATACCCTAGTCTTTCTAATACTTTTACTAACCTTTTTTAAAAGTGAAAAGGGAAATTGCCAGGATAGTTGCCGATTACGAATCAGTATTCTTACATGTGGTGTGGCAGAGGAATTGTATTCGAGCTATGGTCATAGTGCGGTGCGAATCATTGATAGTTGCGCGGGGACCGATATTGTATACAATTATGGGACCTTTAATTTTGGAGATCCGGATTTTTACATAAAGTTTACGAGAGGTAAACTCGAATATTATTTAAACGATGAGTCGTTTGAAGGCTTCTTAAGTTTGTACAAAGAGGAAAACCGAAAGGTGCAGGAACAGGTGTTGCGTTTAGGTGCTGAAGATGCTTTGGCAGTTTCTAATTTTTAAAAACAATTTAAAAGAAGAGAATCGCTATTATAAATACGATTTTTTATTCGATAATTGTTCTTCGAGAATTCGAGATGTATTTGCAAATCTTTTTGAAAAGCGCATCCAATTTCCACTTATCATATCAAATGACAGCATTTCTTTTCGAGTTTTATTGGACCACTACGAGCGAAACCTACATTGGGAGCGCTTTGGTATCAATCTGCTAATGAGTAATCTGGTTGATAACAAAATGAAAAGTTATGAAACCATGTTCTTGCCCGATTATTTATTCAAAGGGTTTGCGGGTGCTACATTAGATGGCAATCAACTGGTAGCTAGTACTTTGACTCTATTGCCAGACAATCATTTTTCAGAAAACAAACGCAATGAACCTAAAATCTATTTATGGGTGCTTCTGGGAATTATTTTTTTTCTTTCTTTCTTCAAAAAGGTTGATTGGGCGCTCAAATTTTTTGATGTCTTGTTTTTTATGATTTTGGGGCTTCTGGGATGCTTGATGCTCTTTATGTGGTTTGGTACAGAGCATACAGTATGTGCCTGGAATTTAAATCTTCTATGGGCGTTTCCCTTGCATTTGGTATTTGCCTTTATGATACCACGAAACGCTTCAAAGATTTCGCAGTACGCAAAATATACTTCTTGGTTGTTGATTGCAGCTATCTTTTATAACTTTTTTGCCCCGCAAAAGTATATGAGCGAAATTACCCCTCTTCTTATTTTGATTCTGCTTCGATTAAATCATTACTCAAAGCAAATCAGACAATTTTCATATTAAACATCATGAACATACTATTAGAAAGTAACCGATTTAAAAAGTGTTTTTATCAAAAGACGGGCACTGGATTTCCAATTGTGCTGCTGCATGGATTTGGTGCCAATGGTCAAATTTTTAAATATCAGATAGCGAGCTTGTCCAAGCACTACCAAGTTATAGTGCCGGATTTGCCAGGAAGCGGTTTGTCTGCTTTGGGGACGGAAACAATGAGTATGGAATTGTTGGCTGACTATGTTCATGAAATCGTGTTGCAGGAAAGATGGGAGCAATTTATTTTGTTGGGGCATTCCATGGGAGGGTATGCTACTCTTGCCTATGCAGAGAAGTATGAGCACTATTTGCTGGCATATGGCTTAATTCATTCATCAGCCTATGCAGATGATGAACTGAAGAAAGAGAATCGAAGAAAGTCGATAAGGCTTATTCGCAATGAAGGGAAAGAAACTTTTCTACGTGCCATGATTCCCAATCTGTATAGCCCGCAGTCTTTAGCTGATTTACCGAGTGAGGTAGCGTTTCACCTAACGCTTGCCTTGCAATTGTCGTCTGATAGTTTAGTAGCCTATTATGAAGCCATGATTCAACGACCGGATAGAACATCAATTTTGAGAAACAATAAGCTACCTGTTTTATTCGTTATAGGAAAAGAGGACAATGCCATACCATATCAAGATATACTGGCACAAAGTACTTTACCTGATATCAGTTGTATCGAAATGTTAGAAAATATTGGTCATACAAGCATGCTGGAATGTCACGAACGTTTAGATTCTATAATAAATAACTTTTGTATATATGTTTTGGATAGCAAAATTGCTTAATTTTACAAGATAAGGATGAGACAGATTCTATTGTTCATATTATTAATCACGGCGCTACACGCGAATGGCTCGCATATCGTTGGGGGTAATATTTCCTACGTTTGTTTGGGAAACAATACATATCAATTCACCATTAGTATTTACCGTGATTGTCTCCCTCCGGCTCAGGGTGGTGGAAATCCATCTGCATTGCTTAGCGATGATCCGGCGTTTGTAAGCATTTTTAATGGGTCTTCCTTCTTCTCATTTGATTCTATTTTTTATCAAAGTAGTTTTAATATTCCTACCAATTTTTCAAATGATTGCATCAATAATCCACCTGCCACATGCCTCAACAGATTGCAATTTAATTTGATAAAAGTGTTGCCACCAAGTGCGAATCCTTATACGGTAGTTTATCAACGCTGTTGTAGAAATGAAACCATTAATAATATTATCAATCCCGGCACTACGGGTGCTAGTTATACTTGTGTGGTCCCACCTGCAAATGTGATTTGCAATAACAGCGCCATTTTTGTAAATTATCCTCCACAAATTATTTGCATCAATAATCCCTTTATTTATGACCATTCAGCCACCGACCCTGATGGAGATTCATTAGTATATTATTTTTGTGATGCGATTAAGGGAGGTGATGCCAATAATCCCAAACCCCTTTTGATTGGTGGCACTTTACCTTTCTTTTCTTCTGTTAATTATCGTTCTCCCTATAATCCCGGTAATCCAATGGGTGGAAATCCCGTTCTTAAAATTGATTCCAAAACTGGGATTATTACTGGTACGCCAAATATTCAAGGACGCTTTGTGGTGAATGTCTGTTGCGATGAATTTCGGGGTGGCGTACTGATTAATACCACCAAACGGGAATTTCAATTTGTGGTGACCAACTGCTCCAAGGCAGTAGTCGCAAATATCCCACAGTTTTCAGACGAACAGAATGTTTATATAGTGAATTGCGAATCCAATAAAGTAAATTTCATTAATCAAAGTACAGGAGGATTCAAGTATTTTTGGGATTTTGGAGTTGCAGGCATTTCAACGGATACTTCCAGTTTATTTGAGCCGAGTTTTACATATCCTGACACCGGTGCTTATTTGGTAAAATTATTGGTAAATCAGGGGTCCACTTGCCCCGACAGTATTTCCAGATGGGTAAAAATTTATCCTGAATTTAAATCTGATTTTGAGTATACGGGTTTATTGTGTCCCAATTCACCCATAAATTTTATCGATAAGTCTACCTCTACATTTGGAAATGTCAATTATTGGAAATGGAATTTTGATGATAACCAATTCAGTACAGATCAAAATCCCACACATAGTTATGAAAATATTGGAAAGGAGTTTAATGTGATGTTGATTTCAGGAAATAAATATGGTTGCCGAGACACTAGTTATGATGTGTTAAAGGTACCGAAAGTGAATGTGTTTGCAGGCAATGACACGGTAATTGTAAAAGGGACTCCATTTCAGTTTAATGGTACCGGAGCACAGAGTTATGCTTGGTCACCTTCTACTTTTTTAGATAATCCGTTTGTTAACAATCCCAATGCCGTTTTTTCGGATACAGGTACGTATGTGTATAATCTGCAAGGAATCACTGCTAATAATTGCTATGGCTATGATGATATCAAAATAACTGTGGCTGATGGCCCCTATATCACAATGCCAAATGCATTTAGTCCGAATGGAGATGGAAATAATGACTTCTTCAAAATATTATCTGCCGGATATAAAAAATTAAAGACCTTCAAAATTTTCAATCGATGGGGCGAACAACTCTTTTCTACCTCTGATTTTCGAAAGGGGTGGGATGGAACCCACAGAAATAAACCTTGTGAAATAGGCACCTATTTTTGGGTAGTAACCGCAATTGATCTTGAAGAGAAGGAAAAACTCATCAAGGGGGATTTAATTTTAATTAGATAAGAATGAAGAACCGTAAAGTTGTATTTATATCCGGAGCCACATCAGGAATTGGTAGGAGTTGTGCATTTATTTTTGCTCAAAATAATTTTGATGTCATTATCACCGGAAGGCGACAAGACCGCTTGGTAGCGCTTAAAAGTAATTTGGAGCAACAATTTGGAGCAACCATATTACCCCTTTGTTTTGATGTGCGAAATGTAGAAGAGACGCAAAAGGCAATTGCCTCCATTGACAAAAGTGCATTTCCGTTATTGATGTTTTAATTAATAATGCAGGATTGGCCTCCGGATTGAGCAGTATTGATGAAGGGAATTATGAGGATTGGAATGTAATGATTGACACAAATGTAAAAGGTCTTTTATATGTGAGTAGAGAAATACTACCTTTTATGAAGGCGCAAGGATTTGGGCATATTATCAATGTGAGCTCCACAGCCGCTAAAGATGCCTATCCAAATGGAAATGTATATTGCGCAACCAAACATGCGGTAGATGCACTAAGTAAAAGTATGCGTATTGATTTACTCCAACACGGAATCAAAGTAACCTCCATCAATCCTGGAGCCTGTGAAACCGAATTTTCGTTGGTACGTTTTAAAGGCGATGCCGAACGTGCTACAAAAGTATATGAGGGCTTTACGCCCTTGACTCCTGACGATGTTGCTGAAAGCATTTTTTTTACCGCAAGTTTACCCAAACACGTTTGTATAAACGATTTAACCATCACTTGTCTAACACAAGCAAACGCCCACTATAATATTAAAAAAATCATATAAACAATTGTTATGTTGATTGAACAACTTTATACCAATTGCCTTTCTGAAGCAGCTTACTTTATTGAGTCGGAAGGCGAAGTAGCCATTATCGATCCGCTTCGTGATATTCAAAAGTATATTGACATGGCCGAAGAAAAAAAGGCGCACATCAAGTATATTTTTGAAACCCATTTTCATGCCGATTTTGTTAGTGGACATCTAGACCTTGCGCATAAAACGGGTGCAAAAATTATTTACGGTCTGAATGCAGAAACAGGATTTGAAAAATATGAAGCGAAAGACGGCGAAGAATTTTCGCTTGGTAGAATTACGCTAAAAGCAATCCATACGCCAGGGCATACCTTAGAATCTACTTGTTATCTTTTGTTAGACGAAAACCGGCAAGCACATTCCTTATTTTCAGGTGATACCCTGTTTGTGGGAGATGTGGGACGTCCCGATTTATTTAGCGGTAATCTTTCAATGGAAGAGCTGGCAGGCTATTTGTATGATTCATTGCAAAAATTAAAAACCTTGCCTCCTGAAGTAAAAGTATATCCTGCACATGGTCCTGGCTCAAGTTGCGGAAAAAATCTTGGGCCTAATACCCATAGTAGTGTTGGAGAAGAAATCAAATCAAATTATGCCTTAAGCCCTCAAAGTAAAGAGGATTTTATTAAGGCAGTGACATCAGGATTGTCTGCACCACCAGTATATTTTCCAATCAACGCTGGATTAAACAAAAAGGGGTATAGCAGTATTGACTCCATTATCGCAAAAGGAATGACCGCTCTGCCTCTAGACGAATTCAAAAAATTAGCAAGCGAGGATGCCATCATATTGGATACTCGTAGGGCTACTGAGTTTACGCAAGGATTTATTCCCAATGCATTGAATATAGGCCTTGAAGGTAGGTTTGCTGAATGGGCGGGCGCACTGATTCCCTTTCATCAGAAAATCATTTTGGTGACCGATGTAGGCAAAGAAGAGGAAACAATTGTACGAATGGCGAGGGTTGGATTTGATCAGATTGAAGGCTACTTAGCTGGCGGATACCAAGCCTGGACAGAAGCAGGCGAAAATATCGATTTAATTATCGATGTGGAAGCCGACGAACTCAAGATGGACATGAACTATGACAATCGACTTGTTATTATTGATGTGCGGAAAGAACTTGAATATGATAACGGTCATGTGCAAACCGCAGTGAATATTCCACTGCAAACCATGAATGATGTTGCCGTATTGAGCAATATTGAAGACAATGATAATGTGTATATTCATTGCGCCGGTGGCTATCGCTCAGTTATCGCAGCTTCTATAATGAAAAGACAAGGCCTTCATAACATCAGGAATGTGTTGGGTGGTTATGATCAGATAAAATTAGTACCAGAGATGCATTTGGTGGCAGCAAAAGAAGTTTTAAATTAAATGGTATATTGATGATATCGCAGGAAACGGCCCTAGTAATTGCACAAAGATGGATTGACTTGTGGAACGATAAAAGTGTTGAGGAATACCTTACACAGTATCGCGATGATGTAGTATTGGTTTCAAGTTTGGCTTTACGACTATTTCCGGACAGCAAAGGAACCATGACTGACAAAAAGGTATTACTTAATTATTGGTCTTTGGTTAGGCAAAAATTTCCAAATTATAGGTTTACATTAAATGCAGTTTCCACTTTTGAAAATAAAGTAGTTATTTACTACTCCGCACTTGACAACAGCACCAAAGCAATCTGCATACTCACAGTAGATAATCAGGGAATGATATACAGAGTGGAGGTTAGTTATGTATAAGGTGGAAACGTGCGAGCAATTGATTGCGGTATCAAATTAAATTATTACAGTATAGAACCCATTTCACTACATAATTCATTTTTGCTCAGCGAAGAGGAATTGCTTTTTTTTCGCAAGCATTTGCATGATGATATTTCAAAACTTTCGCTTCAATTAAAATTGACACAAAGGGAGAAAGAAATTCTATGGCGCATTTCTAGAAGACAGAAGATTGAAAAGAAGCTTCCATCGTTTTATAATCATATTGAAATTTACTATCCCGAATCTATTTCACTGGAGCAATGTTCCTCCGAGGCAACGGCTCTCTTTAAAAGTTCATTGTTTTCAGGATATTGTGTGCTCGATTTATCAGCAGGTATGGGAGTGGACGGCTTGTTTTTTAGCCGTCATTTTCAGCGAACATTGTTGGTGGAGCCCAATAGGTCACTTGCCGAAATTACAGCGCATAATTTGAAATTGCTGGCTCCCGATGCCACTGTCTTTATTGAAAAAGGAAAAACGGCTGCTGCATTTTTAGAATCTTTCTCTACCAGAGTAGACTTGATTTATGTAGATCCATCTCGTCGTGATGATACGGGTAAGAAAGTTTTCAAATTGCAAGATTGCGAACCCAATGTCATTGATTTAATGCCTCAATTTCTGAATCTCACCAATGATGTTTTGATAAAGACCTCGCCCTTATTAGATATTACCTCAGTTTGTGAAAGTGTTCGATTTGTAAAAAAATGTTTATATTTTATCGGTAAATAATGAATGCAAAGAACTGCTTTTTCATATCGAGAAAGGCCATTTGTCCGATTATCAAATCCATGCTGTTGACCTAAGTCGGAATCTGCATTTTTCATTTTTTGCAGAAGAAGAAAAATCATATCGTGCGCAAGAGTGTGCTCCATTGCAGTACCTTTACGAACCAGATGCCAGTCTACTGAAGGCAGGTGCTTTTAATATGATACAAAAGAATTATCCTTTGTATAAAATCCATCAACACTCACATCTGTACACCTCGTCAGAATGGATTCCAAATTTTCAAGGCCGGGTTTTTAGAATCGACGGAATTGTAAAACCTGAAATAAATAAAATTCATGAGGCAATTAGTGGTAGACAGGCCAATCTCACTATTCGTAACTTTCCAGGTAGCGTGGCTCAGTTGCGAAAGAAGTGGCAACTCAAAGAAGGGGGGAGTCGCTATTTATTTGCCACTACGTTACAAAACGAGGAAAAAGCAGTTATTATCTGTTCAAAATGCCCAATGCGCTAAAAAAGTGAAATGCATACTCAACCAATTTGTCATAAAGTTCGTCTTATTTTTTAATAAAAGACTTATTTATGAAATATTTAGTAACCCTTTGTACATTATTATTTATTGCGGTAGCACATGCCCAAGTTCCATGCAGCTTAGATAATAGCTTTGCTACAAATGGAAAATTGATAGCGGATGGTAGTCGAATTGGAGAAAGTGTACTGGTGCAGAATGATGGCAAAATTATTGTTGCTTGTAATCCTTTTGGAAATGGAAGTGCCTACATTAAAAGATATAACCTCGACGGAAGTATTGATAATACCTTTGGTGCGGGTGGTGCCTGTTCTATTTCATTAGGCGGTGTGAGTACAGATATTTCCGATATGGAATTTTACGGTGGAACGATTTATGTATGTGGAACCAATAGTACCGGCAATAATACGTCTGTATTTGCCGCTGCCGTGTCATCCAGTGGTACATTGATTAATTCGTTTGGTGCAAGTGGTTATGTTTATTTTGCAAATGCCGGGCTCTACACTAGTAGTGCTCTATGTGTGGATGGTGCTGGAAAAATTTTTATAGCGGGATCCAAGAGTTTCGATGAATTATTTGTACTTAAATTGAATACCAATGGGAGCATGGACAATTCCTTTGATGTGGACGGAATCAAGACATTGAGTACCAATAATATTAATCACTGGTTTGAAACCACCGATATCGATCTCGACAAAGATGGAAAGGTTCTAATTGTTGGGAAAAAATACAAAGCAAATAATGGGAATCCCGATCCCCCCTTTACAAATATTTTGGTCGTTCGATTTAACAGCGATGGTTCCCTTGACAACAGTTTTGCAAATGGGGGAATCGGTCTGTACAATAGTAATGTGAATCATTTTGATGAATCCAGAAGAATTTTACTATTGCCCACAGGTGATTATATTGTTTGTGGGGCCACCTATGACGGTGTAGACTATGACTATACCGTGCTTAAATTAAAAAACAGCGGAGTTGTGGATAATGCTTTTGGCAATGGCGGATGGTTCTTACATGATTTAGAAAATAATAATGATATGGAGTATCCTCTGAATGCAGCCTTATTACCAGATGGACGAATTTTAATGACAGGTAATCAAGGGGATGGAGATACTGCCTATTTTTCGTTGCTTATGCTGAACTCAGATGGTACGCGAGATGTAGCGTTTGCACCTAATGGGTTATATAAAAATATTTTTAATCAGAATAATAATAGTAGCAGTAGCGGAATGGGACTTACTGCAGACGGTAAAATTGTTTTGGCAGGCTATACCCGTACATGTGCAAATGGTACATGTGGGCCTTTGTATTTAGCCATTTCGAGATACTTGGGCGGTACCCCTTCTACCCCAAATACGATTAATAAATTGGATGTAGAGTCTGAAATAGGAATCTATCCAAATCCTGCAATGAAGGAACAAGAACTACTTATTCATACTGCTTCTAAGGCCACTATTTTAGATATTAAGGTAATAGGAATGGACGGGAAATTGCTTCCAAGTTTATTTGATAAACAAAGGAGTTGCCTAAAGATTTTTGCGCCTGTTTCCGGAAATTATTTATGTACGATACAAACTACTCAAGGAGTATTTACCAAAAGAATTTCGATAAAATAAGGAAGTACAAGTAATGTCGCTTCCTGTCTGAAGCAAATCGTATGCACGGTAGTCGTCGCTTCAGATAGGAAAACGCCTTACCAAACTTTGGCTCTTTCGGCCTCCGGCTTATACATCTTGTTTCCTTCTTTCACATTATAGGCTGCATAAAAGGGAGCAAAATTACTCAAAGGACCATTGCAACGGTGAATGCCCGGTGAGTGCGGATCTGTAACCAGTCGAGTGGCTGCCTCTTCATCACGAATATTTTGTCGCCAAACCTGGGCCCAGCTCAAAAAGAATCGTTGGTCTGGAGTAAATCCGTCAATTTTTTCGGTACCCTTACCTTGCTTTGTCATTTTAAAAGCATCGTAGGCTATGGTAACTCCTCCAAGATCTGCGATATTTTCTCCAAGGGTTAAGGCACCATTGACATGTTTGTTATCCAGTATGGTATAGGCATCGTATTGTAATTTTACTCCGTTAGTTTTAGCATCAAAGCGCGATTTATCTTCACTGCTCCACCAATTTTTTAGATTTCCATCTGCAGCATATTGACAACCTTGGTCATCAAAACCATGTGTCATTTCATGACCAATTACGGCACCAATTCCTCCATAGATGGCCGCATCGTCAACACTTAAATCAAAGAATGGATATTGAAGAATGCCCGCAGGAAATACGATTTCATTGAAGGCAGGATTGTAGTACGCATTTACAGTTGGCGGTGTCATTCCCCATTCGGTTCTGTCAACCGGTTTGCCCAATTTGCCGATATTGTAGTTGTAGTCAAATACATTGGAAGCCAATACATTTTGCACATACGAATTTCTTGTAATTTCAAGTCCTGTATAATCGCGCCACGTATCTGGATATCCAATTTTTTTGATAAAGGAATGCAATTTATCTAATGCCTTTACTTTCGTACTGTCGCTCATCCAATCTAATTTGTTGATTCGTGCTTCAAATGCGGTTTCAAGATTATTAACCAATTCCATCATTCTCGCTTTGGCTTCTTTTGTAAAATATTTATCGGTATACATTTTGCCTAATTGTTCGCCTACTGCACCATCCACCACACTCAGCACTCTTTTCCATCTTGGTTTTTGTTCCTGCTGCCCGCGCATTATTTTACCATAAAAATGAAAACTCTCCGTATCGAAATTCTTGCTTAAATAGGCTGCCATACCACTTAGTAGGTGCCATTTAAGATAAATTTTCCAATCTGCAATTGGAGTACTACTCAACATTTTTGACATGGATGCAAAAAAATCAGGCTGTGCCACCAAAAGAGTATCTTCATTTTTAATATGTATTTTTTCAAGAAATTCTTTCCATTCAATGGTTGGTGTAATTGCGTTCAATGCCGCAACTGAAAATTTATTGTAAATTTTGTAGGGATCACGCATGCTCACTCTGTCCATACTTGCCTTTGCCAATGCAGTTTCTATTTGCATAATTAAAGTGGCATTTTTTGTGGCATCCGTTTCGGATTCTCCACTGAGTTTTAGCATTTTGGCGATATGTACTACATATTGTGCTCGAATCTCCGTTTCTCTGGGGTCATTTTTAAAATAATAATCTCTATCGGGCAATCCGAGACCACCTTGAAATAGGTTACAGATATTTTTACTTACCTCTTTATCATCAGGGCCAACATAAAGGGTGAAAAGAGGGTTATACCCATTAATATTTTCGCGTGCAATTTCATTGAGCAATGATTTGGTATCGGTAATGCCATTAATTTTATCTAGTTCGGATTGGATTGCGGCCACGCCGACCTTATCTATGGAGGCGGTATCCATACCCGAAGAATATAGGTCACCTACCATTTGGCTAGGGGCTACCCTTGCTTGCATTTTTTGTAGCTGCGGCTTCTTCGAGAATACCCTTTAAAGCCATTTTGTTAAAGTCTTCCAGTAAATTGAAACTGCCCCAGCGTGTCTCAGAAGCTGGTATGGGATTTTTTTTCATCCAATTGCCTCCAGCATAAGAATAAAAAATCATCCGCAGGATTTACAGTACTATCGATAAAGGAGGGTTCAATAAATTTGATGCCGGCCGGTAAGGAGGTAGAGGAGCCGGTTGATGCCATTTTTTCATTGCAAGCGCTCAATACCGTGATTCCTATACTTAGCACTCCTAGTAATATTTTGGACTTCATATTATTTTTTGATTTTTGCGAAAGTAAGTTAGATATTGTAAAATTTGAAAAATTATTGATGAGCGGTAGCTATAATGCTTTATGCTTAATTCGTCCTGCAGCCTACCATAGGTTGTTACTATTTACCAATTTCCATTCAATTTTTGGCAAAATAGTTTGATATGGATTGAAATGGAGTATCTTTATTGTATAAACATAACAGTAATGAAAAAGATTCATTTAATTTCTGCCTTAGTAGCGCTATTTGGCACCACGCAATGGTGCGCTGCGCAAAGCAAGGCCACCTTCTATACCAATAATGGGAATTTTGTAGTGGATTTGTATGATACGATGCAACCTATCACAACTAACAATTTTAAGACATTGGTAAATGCTAAATTTTATGATGGCGTCATATTTCATCGAGTAATCAATGGATTTATGATACAAGGAGGGGATCCTACCGGTACCGGTGCTGGTGGTCCTGGATATACCATTATGGATGAATTTGATGCTGCTGCGAGCAATATTCAAAAGTCAATTGCCATGGCTAATTCTGGCCCCAATACGGGAGGCAGCCAATTTTTTATCAACTTGGTAAATAATACCTATCTAAATCCAAACCATCCGGTCTTTGGTATCGTAACCTCAAATTTTTCAGTGGTACAAACCATTGGGGCAGTAGCTACAAACGCCAGTGATAGACCTTTAGTAGATGTGGTAATGGATAGCATTCGCATTACTTCCTGGCCTACTTCTGTAAGCACAGTTGGTGCGGAAAGCAATAGATTGTTGTTTGAAGTGTATCCAAATCCTGCCAATGCAAACAGTCTTGTTTCGATTCAATCTCCAAAATCTCAACTAGTGGATCTGTCTGTTTTCGATATGTTTGGAAAGGAATATTTCAAACAAGGAATGCATTTGCAAACAGGAATTAATACCTTTTCATTGAAGGATTTGCGAATGGGGGATGTTCGTTCAGGCATTTATGTAATTGTGATTAAAGACCAGCATTCTGTTTATAATAATAGAATCCTATTGTCGCGATAACCTGGTTCATTTTGTTGCTTTATTCAGAAGATGTTTATCGATGCCTGATCAAATTATTTTTCATTTTGTAAAAGAACCATGGTGGCTTAGCCAGGCTACGGCTGAAAACTATGTTTCGGAGAATTTTTCGAAAGAACATTTTATTCATGCAAGCACCAGCGCACAATTGCAGGCAACTTGTAACCGATATTACAGCGAGCAGGAAGTTATTTTTTTGCTACATATAGATACCGAAAAGCTCATTGCACCACTGAAGTATGAATGGTCTTCAAGCATTCAAGAAGAGTTTCCTCATATTTTTGGGCCTCTGAATAGAGACGCTATTTACAAGGTTGAAAGGCTGTGTAAATTCAAAGAAGAGATTTGGTTGTTGTCCTAATTTTTCAAAAGTTTTTTTCTAATCGTACCATTAATTTCCACCAGGTAGACACCAACCGGTAGACTGTTTAAGGGGATTTGATTTTTTCCTGATGTATCTTCTAGTAGTACTTTGCCACTTAGTTCGTACAGCACTACTGATTCCAGTTTGTTGTTATATGAAATATAAAGGGTCGTTTCGGCCGGATTCGGATAAAGACTTACATCCTGAGAAGTGCTTTGTACCTCGCTGCTGTTTAAAGCCCAACAGCTTACGTTGTTTGCATAGAGGCTATTTTGAATGGCGATGCTTCTTTCGCCAATGAATTTTTTGATTCCAAAAATGGTCAAGCCACCTGGTCCTGATAAAATGAGATCGTAATTGAAACTAGAATCAAATTTGGAGTTCGGGTAAAATTTCTTCGGATCGTTATAGACACTTTGCTGAATACTATTTTTTAGGGAATCTATTTTTGGATCAAAGTAATTATTGGTAAAATCATTTTTCAACTCGCAATAGGCTGATTGGTACATGGCTTTGTAATTAGCATTGAGCAACATGTTGTTGCAAAGAGGTCTTGAGCTGGGATTGCTTAGATAGTACATATCTAAATTTATTAATTGTGCACTGCTCAAATTGTTTTTAAAGCTTCCAAATGCCTCATTATTATCCCATGCAATCCATTGAAATTTATTGCTGATGGTGTCGTGGTAAATAAAATAATTATGCCCACTTCCAATGTAAGCATCTAGGCTGGAGAACATATTCATGGCCGCCCACTGTTTCATAAATGTTTCGGTATTGAAGCGTGGATCAAGGGATGATTGCAATGTTGCGGCTGGGGTATTGTTGATAATGTCGATTAATGAAATCAAATCGGACCAGTCATTGGCCCCTGAGTTGTTTTTTAGCTCATATTCGGTTTCATACAAGGATTGTTGATTACTACCTTTCCACTTCAAGTCGCCATGTGGGTCTCCCTTAAATAAATTGCCATCATTGCTATTAAACCAATGTTGGCAAAATTCATCATCTATTTCTTCTACAATAGTATATAGTCCCCACAATTGATTGTTTAAATAGACATTGCAATAGGTAGTGCGGGGTGCGGGAATACCATGGTCAATAAGAAAATCGTTCGAAATTTTTTCGCGCATAAACGACGGGTCCTTAAATGCATTGTTGAAATTGAGTTTTTTTAAACCATGTATATCTTGCCCTTGTACAAATTCATTAAAATCGAGTTTAAACGATTTTTTTTGACTAGGATTGTTGAAGGATGAATTCCCCTTTGCTTTAATTCCAACGTCTATATAGCTTTCATTATTAAATTGAACGGCAACCTTTAAATAGGTATCTGTAGCTTTGGAGTTGAGTAGCGAGTCATAGAAGGCGGGGTAGGGGAAGGTAATATGGATGGTATGAATATACGTCATATTAAATATGGAATCACCATTGCCTGCTTTTGCTGCAAAGAATGACAAACTACAAAGAAGGAAGGAAAACAGTATTTTTTTTCATAGAGCATTTTTGCATTTGACTAACAATTTGTTAATTGGTTTAAGGCCTGATTCAAATATAGTAATATTTTTTGGAAACAGTAGGTATGAAGTGCAGCCGTATTGTGCATTTTAAAGTTTAGTAAGATGCTGATGTGAGCAGATTATTTCAAGTGCCCCAATCTCCATGTATGCTTTTCAGTATTTGTTTTTAACTTCACGTTCCAATGAAAGCATCTTCCATTTCCACTATTCGAGAGACCATACAACATTTACCGAAGGAGGCCCTTATTGATCTTTGCCAAAAATTGATGAAGTTTCGAAAAGAGAATAAAGAGTTGCTTCACTATATTCTTTTCGAAAGTACTGATGAGATATTGTTTATTATGAATTTGAAGGGAGAGATTGATGAATTATTTGGTACAGTTAATACACATTCCATTTTTTTTGCTAAAAAAACCATTCGAAAAATTTTAAGGGACATCAATAAGCACTGCAAATTTTCAGGACGGCCCAGCACACAAATTGAACTTCTTTTACATTTTTGCAAAAGAATGCATGCCTTGCCTCTTCAATGGCACGATAGCAAAGTAATGATTAATCTGTATCGAAGTCAGTTAAACAAAATTGAAAAAGGACTCTTGACATTGCATGAAGATTTGCAGTATGATTATCGACAACAAATCGACGAATTGAACTTCGTAGCTAATTAGTAAAGGACGTATTTTTAAAAGACTTATTTCTCTGTCACAAGGAACAATAATGAATTCGACAATTCTATCGAATCAAATTGACATCACCTTTTTTCATATAGGTTTCACCATCAGTTAAACAGATATACCAAAATATGTAATAATAGGTATTCATATCTCGTAGGGCACCTCTATCTGTTCCATCCCAGCCTTCTCTAAAGTCATCTGTATACCAAACTTTCTTTCCCCATCGGTCATAAATCTCAAATTGTTTCAATTCGATTCCGGTAGCTGTTGTGACTCTAAAGATATCATTAACGCCGTCTCCATTTGGCGAGAAGGCATTTGGAATAAATACTTCTTCGCAACAAGTGCCTGGGTCAATAACAATGGAATCTACATCTTTACATCCTCTGGCATCCACTACCTCCACAATATATTTCCCATATTTTAATCCGCTTGCTACCGCGTCAAATTGTGGCGAAGACGAATTCCATAGGTAAGAGAATGGCGGGGTGCCACCAACAAGGTTAGCCTGTGCCCAGCCCTCAGTACCATTGCCATAGCAGCCCAGATCTTTTTTGGTAATAAATATGGTAAGAGGATCTAATGGCGGTGTGACAGCCAAAATGGTATCAAAAGTGCAACCCAAGGAATCTTTTACCGTTAGTGTATAGGTTCCTTCATGTAAGTCGCCAAAATATCCGGTTTTATTGATGGTTAAGCCTGGGCGTAAATAGTAGGTAAATCCACCATTGCCACCGCCGGCTGTTGCAATAATTTTGCCATCACTATATCCGGTGCAATACACCGAAAATATATCCAACGCATTTAAATATATTTTATCTGGTTGTTTTATGCTGACTACCGAATCCTTTCCGCATCCCAAAGTATCTGTAATGGTTATTACATAATTCCCAGCTACCAGATTATTGAAGAATCCGGTATTATTTGGATTCTGGTTATTTAACCAATATGTGAGCGGGCCTACTCCTCCGATGGCTGCGACATTAATAATACCAACGGCGTCGCCATAACATTTTAAATCAAGGGTCAAAACATTGGTGATAATGATTTCGGGATTTTGCAATATGGTTGCTGTTGTAGTTAAGGTACAATTATTTGCATCTGTTGCGGTAATGGTATAGTTATTTGCTGTTAACAAGGTGAATGAACCGGCAGGGCTTTGTATGCCGATATTGGGAAGAATACTGAACGTAATATTTCCAGTGCCGCCAGATGCTGTAACTGTAATCCATCCGCTTGAATCTCCAAAACACTTGATGTCTTGTTTGGTAAGGCTATCAAATTTGATTGGTAACGGTTCGATGATCACAATGGGTTCTATGATGGCAGTGCATCCATTCGCATCCACTACAGTAGCGGAATAAATGCCTCCCTTTAAATTGGTAAACGTACCAGTACCATTTACTAAGTTGAGCGGAAGTAGGGTGAAGGTATAGGGTTAAATTCCACCTGTTGCTACTAAATCTATTTGACCAGTTGGCGCACCGCTACACAAAACGTTTTGGACGTTGGAAACTGCAATGGTCAGTATTTGAGGTTCAGTTACGTTTACGACGGTGTTGGTACTACATAAATTAATATCGGTCACCGTAATGGTATAGCTACCAGCGGGCAATCCATTAAATACTCCTGTATTATTGTTGATATTTTGAGGCAATATATTGTAGGTAAGTAAGCCGGTACCTCCTGATGCATATGTTGAAATGACTGCATTCGAATCTCCATTGCAAAGCACGTTAGTCGTAATTACAGAGTCAATAATAAGTGGAAGTGGATTCACAATCGTCACGAGTGTGGAGATGCTACATCCATTTGCATCTGTAACATTTACGGTATAAACATTGGCAACTAGTCCATTAAAAATTCCAGAAGTATTGGTAATGTTTAGGGGTTGAATATTATAACTAATTACTCCGGTACCTCCGCTGCACGAAATAGTAATAGTGCCGTTATTCAGGTTTGAACAAGTAATATCGGTATAGTTCAATGTATTTATAGTAATTGGCAAAGGTTCGTTGATAATCAGTACTGTTGTTAGGGTACAATTATTGGCGTCTGTGACGGTTACCGTATAGCTATTTGCAGTAAGATTGGTAAAAATGCCTGTTAGATTATTTTGTGGATTGGGAGCAATACTGTAATTCAAGATTCCGGTACCCCCAATAGCTTGCACCGATAGGCTACCATCACTTCCTGCATTACAGGTTACATCTGTTGTATTAGTACTGGTGAAGATGATGGGTTGTGGATCCACAATATAAACACTTGAAGTAATACTACAACCATTGGCATCTGTTGCAGTAACTGTGTAGGTGGTATTGCCAATCAGGTTATTAAAACTTGCAGGAGGGACGAAATTCGCAAATGGATTGATAGCATATGTAATTAGACCGGTACCACCCGTTGTCACAATATCCAACGTGCCATTATTTGCTCCTGCACATAATGGTGGCGTGTTTGTAAGATTTACAAATTGCAACAGAGGTGGTTCAGTAATGACAACCACGGTTGAAGTACTACATCCGCTTGCATCTGTTGCCACAACGGTGTAAGTGAAGGCTGTAAGATTGTTGAATAAACCGGTAATATTTGAAATTCCATTAGGTTGTAGGAGGTAATTGATGATACCGACACCAACGGCAGTAACTGAGATGGCGCCGTTATTTCCGCCGTTGCATAAAATATTAGTAGTGTTATTTACAGCAATTACCGGAGGATTCGTAGAAACAATGGAGAAACTACTAGTTGCGGTACAGCCATTTCCATCAACCACTGTGGCCGTATAAGTATTTACACATAGGGCGGTGAAGGTATTGCTAGCCTGAAAATTAATATTGTCCACACTATAGGTATAAATCGCATTACCACCAGTGGCCGAAATGGTGGCGGTTCCATCACATCCCGGTATGCAAGTTGCATCGGTAACCGAAATATTTGTAATGATGGGTGATGGTGTTGTGCCAATTATCACAATACTGGTAGCTGTGCAACCAATTGCATCCATTACGGTTACTGTGTAAGTGCCGGCAACCAAACCGCTAATCACATTGCCTAGTTGAAAGTTTATTCCATCAGCCGAGTAGTTGTAAATTCCGGTACCCCCAAAAGCAGTTACGGTAATAGTACCTGTATTAGTAGGATTGCATTGAGCATCAGTTGGTACGGCGGCTGTAATAATAGGGGCATTTGGAGGAGCAATGGTTACTACACTGCTAGCAGTACAGCCATTCAAATCGGTAACCGTAATAGTATAGGTGCCTGCAGCTATATTGTTAAAGACATTGTTTGCTTGGTTGGCGCCCCCTATGTTGAATTGGTACGAGGGGTACCACCAGAAGCTGTAATGGTAATGCTTGCATCGTTGCCCGGTACACAAGTTGGTGGTGTGGTTGTAATACCCAATTGTAAAATTTGAGGTTCGACAATAGTTAATAGGGTAGTTAGGGTACAGCCATTGGCATCACTAACTAATACAGTATACATACCAGCAATTAGGTTGTTGAAATTACCGTTTGCATTATTCTGATTGCCTGGCTGTAAATTGTAGTTTATGGCTCCGATACCACCTGTTGCCAGAGTGGCAATGGTACCATTATTACCTCCGTTGCAGCTGACATCAGTGACAGCTGTGCTTACCCAAGTTAATGCAGTTGGTTGTGTTATTTGCAAAAATATGGTCAGTGTACAATTGTTGGCGTCAGTGGCTGTTATGGTGTAGGCACCTGCAGCTAAATTTTGAAAAATCCCAGTTAGATTATTGATATTATTTGGTTGTAAATTGTACGAAATGGTGCCAGTTCCGCCACTTGCAGTCACGGTAATAGATCCATCCGTAGCGCCATTACAATTTACATTTACTACATTAATTTGCGTCCAGCTTAATGCAATTGGTTGCTGAATAGTGATGGTACTTGTTGCGGTACAACCATTGGCATCTCCAACTGTAATGGTATAAACACCTGCCGGCAAATTATTAAAAATGCCGTTTGCATTGTTTTGATTGGTAGGTTGTAAATTATAGTTCAAAGCACCCAAGCCACCGCTAGCAATTACCGTGATGGTTCCGGTACTTGCGCCATTACATAGTACGTCAGTAGCCACTGCTGAAGTAATAATTGGGGAAGTAGGAGGGGCTATACTGATGGTACTTGTTGCGGTGCAGCCATTGGCATCAGTAACGGTAACGGTATAGTTGCCAGCAGCGACATTGTTGAAGACATTGCCTGCCTGATTGGCTCCACCAATATTGTATGTGCACGTTGGAGTGCCTCCTGTTGCGGTAACGGTAATGGTTCCATCATTGCCGGGTACGCAGGTAGGTTGTGTGTTGGCAAGTGCACTTATTTGTAAAATAGGTGGTTCGGTAATAGTAAGAACGGTACTAATTGAGCAACCATTTGCATCCGTTGCCAAAACGGTGTATACACCTGCAATTAGGTTTGTAAAGATACCTGATCCATTATTTTGGTTGCCTGGTTGTAAGTTGTAATTGATGGGCGCCGTACCACCAGTGGTAGTAGCTGTAATGCTGCCATCTGTAGCGCCAAAACAGGTTACATTAGTAACGACTGTATTTGCCCAAGCGAGTACAGGAGGTTCTGTAATTTGGATAGCAGTTGTCAATGTGCAACCGTTTGCGTCCGTTGCTGTTACCGTATAATTTCCTGCAATTAGATTTGTGAACAAACCTGTATTGTTTGTAATATTATTGGGCTGTAAGGTATAAGAAATAACACCTGTACCACCGGTCGCTTGCACGGTGATTTCACCATCGTTTCCTCCATTGCAATTTACATTGATTATGGTGGTAGCCGTCCAAGTAAGTAGAGTGGGTTCTGCAATGCTGATAGTACTGCTGATGGTACAGCCATTGGCATCGCCGACAGTAACTGTATACACACCTGCTGCTAAATTAATGAAGAGGCCATTTGCATTGTTTTGATTGGTAGGTTGTAAATTGTAGTTCAGTAAGCCTAATCCGCCGGTGGCAGTGGCTGTGATGGTTCCGGTACTTCCACCATTACAAAGAACATCGGTCGCTACTAAGCTAGTAATAATAGGAGAGTTTGGAGGAGTAATGATCACGGCACTTGTTGCGGTGCAGCCATTGGCATCAGTAACGGTAACGGTATAGTTGCCAGCAGCGACATTGTTGAAGACATTGCCTGCCTGATTGGCTCCACCAATATTGTATGTGTATGTTGGAGTGCCTCCTGTTGCGGTAACGGTAATGGTTCCATCATTGCCGGGTACGCAGGTAGGTTGTGTGTTGGCAAGTGCACTTATTTGTAAAATAGGTGGTTCAGTAATGGTAAGAACGGTACTAATTGAGCAACCATTTGCATCTGTTGCCAACACGGTGTATACACCTGCAATTAGGTTTGTAAAGATACCTGATGCATTATTTTGGTTGCCTGGTTGTAGGTTGTAATTGATGGGCGCCGTACCACCTATGGTAGTAGCTGTAATGCTGCCATCTGTAGCGCCAAAACAGGTTACATTCGTCACCACTGTATTTGCCCAAGCGAGTATAGGAGGTTCTGTAATTTGGATAGCAGTTGTCAATGTGCAACCGTTTGCGTCCGTTGCTGTTACCGTATAATTTCCTGCAATTAGATTTGTGAACAAACCTGTATTGTTTGTAATATTATTGGGCTGTAAGGTATAAGAAATAACACCTGTACCACCGGTCGCTTGCGCGGTGATTTCACCATCATTTCCTCCATTGCAATTTACATTGATTATGGTGGTAGCCGTCCAAGTAAGTAGAGTGGGTTCGGCAATGCTGATAGTACTGCTGATGGTACAGCCATTGGCATCGCCGACCGTAACTGTATACACACCTGCTGCTAAATTAATGAAGAGGCCATTTGCATTGTTTTGATTGGTAGGTTGTAAATTGTAGTTCAGTAAGCCTAATCCGCCGGTGGCAGTGGCTGTGATGGTTCCGGTACTTCCACCATTACAAAGAACATCGGTCGCTACTAAGCTAGTAATAATAGGAGAGTTTGGAGGAGTAATGATCACGGCACTTGTTGCGGTGCAGCCATTGGCATCAGTAACGGTAACGGTATAGTTGCCAGCAGCGACATTGTTGAAGACATTGCCTGCCTGATTGGCCCCACCAATATTGTATGTGTATGTTGGAGTGCCTCCTGTTGCGGTAACGGTAATGGTTCCATCATTGCCGGGTACGCAGGTAGGTTGTGTGTTGGCAAGTGCACTTATTTGTAAAATTGGTGGTTCAGTAATGGTAAGAACGGTACTGATAGAGCAACCATTTGCATCTGTTGCCAAAACGGTGTATACACCTGCAATTAGGTTTGTAAAGATACCTGATGCAATATTTTGGTTGCCTGGTTGTAGGTTGTAATTGATGGGCGCCGTACCACCTGTGGTGGTAGCTGTAATGATGCCATCTGTAGCACCAAAACAGGTAACATTAGTAACGACTGCATTTGCCCAAGCGAGTATAGCTGGTTGTGAAACCTGATGGAGGGTTGTAGCAGTGCATCCGTTTGCATCCGTCACCGTAATGGTATAAGAACCTGCGCAAAGTGCAGTTATGGCACCACTTGTAGCATTTATGATAGCAGGGGCCGTAATAGAATAGCTGTATGGAGAGGTTCCGCCAGTACCACTTGCCTGAGCGGTGCCATCGCACATTCCGTTACAAGAGATTGGATTGATATTTACTACTGATACACCTAAAATCGGTGCTTGCGTAATTGCAAATTGGGTAGTACCAGTACAACCACTTGCATCTGTAACCGTAACCGTATAGGTTCCTGCACATAAGTTCGTATTGGCACCTGTGGCAGGGTTTGTAATTCCAGGTGCGGAAATGGCATAGGTGTATGGTGGATTTCCACCAGTAGCGGTGGTTTGTGAAGTACCATTGCACAAACCGTTGCAAGTAACATCTGTGATATTGGACACGGAAACATTAATTAGTGTGGCGGGAATAATCGAAAATACAGAAGTTGCCGTGCAACCATTTGCATCGGTAACGGTCACTGTATAGCTTCCGCCGCACAAACTACTATTTACTCCTGTTGCAGGATTTGTAATTCCGGGTGCTGAAATGCTGTAGGTATAGGGCAGTACGCCACCTGAAGCTGTTGATTTGGAGGAACCATTGCACATGCCGTTGCATGTTTCATTAATAATATTTGAAACCGAAATGCTTAACGCTGGTGGAGTTGAAACCGTAAATACCGTTGAACCGGTACAGGTATTGGCATCGGATGCCAGCACGGTATAGGTTCCGGCGCAAAGTGCCGATATGGCGCCGGTGGTAGGGTTGATAATTCCTGGAGCAGAAATTGAATACGTAATCGGGTTAAAGCCACCAGTTGCATTGGCAGAAGCAGTTCCTGTGCACAGTCCATTGCAAAGGGGGGCTACTATGTTACTAACATTAACCAACATTAAGGGGCCGACAATTGCAAAGGAAGCACTACCTGTGCAACCATTGGCATCGGTTACCGTAACGGTATAGTTTCCAATACATAAATTGGTCATGCTACCAGTAACGGCGTTTATATTTCCCGGTGCGGTTATGCTGTATGTTAAAGGGTTAGCACCTCCGACAGTGGAGGCCATGGCCGATCCGTTGCAATTGCCATTACAGGATACATCCACAATATTGGTAATGTTTACTGTTAAAACCGGTGCATTGATAGTGAGCGTGGTAGTGGCTGTACATCTATTTGCGTCAGTGGCTGTAACAGTGTAATTGCCATTGCAAAGTGAAGAGATGGCACCGGAGTTGGCATTGATGATGCCTGGTGCAGAAATACTATAAGTACTTGGGGTACTCCTCCTGTAACACTTGCTTGTGCTGTACCGGTGCACAGTCCACCACAAAGTGGATTCACAATATTATTTACGTTGGCAAGGTATGGTGGTGGTTGATTAATAGTAATAATGGATGTGTCAATGCAACCATTTGCATCCATAATATTTATTGTATAAATGCCGGCGACTGCATTTGCCAATTGATTATTTGCTTGGAAACCTCCTCCATTAAATTGGTATTGGTAGGGTGGAATGCCACCGCTTCCTAAAGCAGTTAGTGTGGTGGTGCCACCATAACATAAAATAGGGGAATAAATTCCAAATACGTTGAGGGGATTCGGTAAATTACAAACCGTAACCACAAATTGAATATCACGCATAATAAATCCGATATACTGACCATTTCGGTATTCATTTACTTTTATGGTAAATACCCAAGCTCCCTGCACAGTTGGTGTAAAGGTAATCACTCCGGTAAGTGGATTTACATTAAATGTATTACCTGTTGGAAAGGGGTCGGTAAAGGTATATGGCGCGGAAAAAATATTTATCGGATTTAGATTGTTGCAAGCTGTTCCAGCATGTCGTGGATTAATAGATTCATAGGTTAATGAGTCACCATTCGGATCAATTCCTGTATAATAGGCTGTTGAGGGTGTGTTGGCACAGAAATAGGCAATAGGCGGGGATGCGATAAATGGGGAACTATTCAGGTTGTGAATAGTATTGTCGAAGGTAGCTTCAACAAAAATATTTTGTGAACCAGGAGTAACCACATTTCCGATGGCATTATTTCTACAGCACAAAGAGACCCAGAAACGCCAAAAGTTACAAGTACTGTTTAATGTCACCGTTCCCGTATACCACCATTCGCGATAGCCCGGCAAATTGCCCCCTTCACAAATCGTAGGACCATTATAACAGCCTGTGGTTAGTATCGGACTCCCATTTGGTTTGCCATTTGGTAATAATCCGACCAATTTACTTAAGGTAACGCTTTGGTTATTGACACCACAGCTATTATTATAACACATATTAAATGTGCTAGGTTCTGCTACGCCGCTGCAATCTCTATAAAACTTAAACGTAAATTTATATTGGTTGGTAGTATTCGGGACTAATTCATAGACAAGTTCACCACCTGCAGCATGGGAAGCATGCAGCTTTTGTGTAAACGCGAAAGAAATACCAAAGAAAAAAGTAGTGTGTAGATTTTTTTCATTAGAAATTTTAGATTTTGCCTTGAAGGTATTAACTATCAAGTAGATACCATAATTTTTGTTAACAAATTTATAGGGGATATAACAAATATGATACCAATATGACAAATTGATTTGCGGCGAATGCCAAGGATGTTTCGATTAAACGAATTTTTAATACGTATTTGAAATTATGTAATATACAATGAAAACAATAAAAATAAAAAACGAATTATATATTTATTATATAATAAAAATATGCATATTTAATGATTTTTCGTATAAATTTCAAAATTGTGGAAATCCAAGGGTGGATTGCCATTGCCTTTTAGGTAAGTAATTGGTAAACAACGTAACCAATTTAGGGCATTTTTTACTTGTTGATCAGAAGGGATGGCTTGCAATACGCCAAGAAACCCCTAATGGAAAAAGTGAAAAGATGGATGCATGAAGAGGTTTGTTACAAAATTACGTGTCCCTATTTACATTTTCTGAAGGTTTGATGCGATTTGTTAGATACGTATTGCCCTACGTTTGATTAATTGTTAGAAGTAGCAACCTATAATAATTTGAAATCTTTTGAAATATTGTTGGAATCACCTCCTTGTACCGTTTTACGGAAACTCGTTTTTACGTGATTCGTAGCCCTTAATATTTATTTCAGAAAGTACTACTTTTTTAGATGCTGAAGTACTATTTTTGTGCAACTTTTTTAAACTGCCTGCATGCCAACCGAATATTATTTGTTTCTCAGTTTTGCACTTTTTGTATTGGGGTAATGGGCGTGCTGATGCGACGGAACGCTATTATCATTTTGATGTGTATTGAGTTGATGCTAAATGCGGTGAATCTATTAATGGTGACCTTTAGCAAAATGCATAACAATGCCGACGCACAAATTTTTGTGTTTTTTATTATGGTGGTAGCTGCTGCTGAAGTAAGTGTTGGCCTTTCCATTATTGTGTTGATGTATCGAAAAGTTCGATCCATAGATATTAATATATTAAACCGATTAAAAAATTAAATAGAAAAAATTTAGTATGACAAATTTGGTTTGGTTGGTGCCTTTGTTTCCATTTATCGGTTTTTTAGTCACGGGTTTGGGTAGAAATCATTTAGGCAAGGCCTCAGGTTGGATTGCCTCAACGGCTATTTTGGCTTCCTTTGTGGTATCACTTTTGATTTTTTTTGAAATCAAATCAGGCACTTCAGCTAGTCCGGTTATTGTGCATTTATTCGATTTTTTGAATATTGGTAATATGAACATACCCTTTGACTTTCAAGTGGATGCGCTCAGTAGTATTTTCTTATTAGTGATTACAGGCATTGGATTTCTAATTCATTTATATTCCATTTCATATATGAGCCATGATGAAGGTTTTGGTAAATTCTTTTCCTACTTAAATCTCTTCGTTTTTTCAATGCTCATATTGGTGCTCGGGGCTAATTATCTAATAATGTTTATTGGTTGGGAAGGGGTTGGCTTGTGTTCGTATTTGCTCATTGGATTTTGGTATAAAAATGTTGCCTATACCGTAGCAGCTCAAAAGGCTTTTGTGATGAATCGAATCGGAGATCTAGGTTTTTTAGTAGGCATCTTTTTACTCTTTTCAAAATTTGGAAACCTCGACTATTTAACCTTACAATCTGCATTTGGTGCAGGAACTATTGATGCTACTTTTGTTACCTCAGTTGCTCTATGTTTCTTTATAGGTGCAACCGGAAAAAGTGCTCAAATACCATTATTTACGTGGCTTCCTGATGCGATGGCTGGTCCAACACCGGTATCGGCATTGATTCATGCAGCTACCATGGTTACAGCTGGTGTGTATATGATTACCCGAAGCAATTTTATTTTTTCTTTGAGTGAGCAGGCGCAGCAAGTTATTTTGGTAATTGGGTTGGCAACGGCCTTGGTTGCCGCCACCATTGCTACCAGACAGAATGATATAAAAAAAGTATTGGCTTATTCCACCGTTAGTCAACTAGGCTTTATGTTTATGGCCTTAGGTGTTGGCGCCTACACAGCAGCAGTATTTCATGTAATTACACATGCCTTTTTTAAAGCCTTATTATTCCTAGGGTCAGGTTCGGTTATACATGCAGTGGGCGGTGAGCAAGATATTCGAAATATGGGAGGCTTGCGGGGAAAGATGAAAATTACCTACGGCACCTTTCTAATTGGATGTATTGCAATAGCAGGGATCCCGCCTCTAAGTGGTTTCTTTTCAAAAGACGAAATCATGATGCATGTTTTTAATCATGGTGTATACGGCAAAGTATTTTGGGTATTGGGGATGCTTGCAGCCTTGATGACTGCCTACTATATGTTTCGTTTGTTATTTATTACTTTTTTCGGCGAATTTAGAGGAACCAATCATCAGCGGGAACATCTCCATGAAAGTCCTTTGCTGATGACCATGCCCTTGATGGTACTCGCATTCCTTTCTATAGTGGGTGGACTCATCGGGATACCGCATGTTTTGGGTGGAGGCCACCATTTGGACGCCTTCATCCGACCACTACTCATAAAGGTTTCTGTCGACCATGAACTTTCACATCAAACAGAAATCCTATTGATGGTAATTGCAATTGGTATTGCTCTTGCAGGAATTCTAATGGCTTGGTTTGGGTTTAAAAAATATGATGCAAAAAGTACTTCAAAAGGGTTGGCTTCTTTCTTTGAAAATAAATGGTATATAGATGAATTGTATCAGGCCATTATTGTGACTCCCGTAAAACAAGTGAGTTTGTTTTTTGAGAATATTATTGAAAAATCCGGTATTGATGCATTTGTAAATGGGGTAGGAAAGTTTATTCAATTTAGTAGTAATCGACTTAAACTTTTGCAGAATGGTTTGGTAGGAGGCTATCTATTTCTGATGGTCATTGGTGTCATTATTTTGTTTATTATACAAGTGTGGGTCAACAAATTTTAATAGTTTCAGAAAAGAAGATTGAAAACAATAAATAATTAAATGCTAATAATATTACTCATAGCGGTTCCATTTTTAGGAGGGGTCCTTTCTCTTCTAAGTCCGGCTTCAATGGCCAAGTATACCGCCTTATTTTTTTCCAGCATTACTTTGGTATTGGCTTGTATTGCCTATTCGTTGTTTACCACCCAAACCAATGCCCCGATGCTTGCCTTTGATGCTTCCTGGATTGAAAGTATTGGTGCGCGGTTTACTATTGAGATCGGTAGTGGACTTGCTCTATTAATGGTACTGTTGACATCCTTTATCTTTCCCAGTATTTATGTATTTATCAATAACAAAGTCCCAGAAAATCAAAAGGTGTTTTATGGATTGATGTCTTTTTCACAAATGGGTTTACTGGGGGTTTTTCTAGCCAAGGATGCCTTACTGTTTTATGGCTTTTGGGAAGTGGCTCTTATTCCGGTGTATTTTTTAGCATCGCTTTATGGCGGCTCGAGGAGAATTGCCGTTACCTTCAAATTTTTTGTTTACACTTTTGTTGGAAGCTTGCTAATGTTAGTGGCCATTTTGTATATTTATCAGCATACTCCTAATCATTCATTTTCTTGGAACGACTTTGTTGAAACCGGGAAACAACTTCCTCTTTTTGATCAAAATTGGTTGTTTTGGCTCTTGTTTTTGTTGCCTTTGCTATCAAAATGCCTATTTTCCCTTTCATACCTGGCAGCCAGATGCGTATGAACAAAGTGCCACGCCGATTACGGTTGTGTTGAGTGCCATTATGGTAAAAATGGGATTATTTGCGGTGATGGTTTGGTTGATACCGGTGGTAACTGAGGGCAGCAAACACTGGACGAATGTAGTTATGAGTCTGTCCATTATTGGTATCATCTACGCATCTTGTTTGGCCATGGTGCAGAATAATATCAAGCGTTTGATAGCATATTCTTCTATTGCACATGTGGGCTTAATGTGTGCTGCCATTTTTTCGCAACATGAATTAGGCACTCAGGGAGCCATTGTACAAATGTTTAACCACGGCATTAATATTATGGGACTTTGGTTTATGGTGCATATTATCGAGAATAGATTGTCTACCCAAAATATGGATGAAATGGGAGGGATTGCAAAAGTGGCACCTACATTTACCATAGCGCTGCTTGTCATCTCTCTTGCCAATATTGCCTTGCCACTTACAAATGGATTTGTTGGAGAGTTTTTAATGTTTAATGGCGTGTTTAATGCAAGTTCAACGTATCGAATCATTTTTACGGTATTGGCTGGTCTTGGTGTGATTTTATCCGCAGTGTATACATTGAGTATGATTCGCAGGGTTGCATATGGTGAAATGAATACAAATACTGAACATTTTAAAGATGTATCCAAAAACGAATGGTTTGTATTAGCTCTGATTCTATTGATTATTTTGGTATTGGGTTTCTATCCACGACTGATTACCGATTTGATTGCCGGAACGAGGTAAAAATGAAAAAAAATATACAAAAATGAATGCTATTGTAGTATCTGCTTTATTGGGTGTTTTGATGATGTTTTCGGGAATTGTATTTCGAAAAGCAGACCGGTTATTCTTTTGGCAATCGTTGGATTTGTAGCGCTCCTAGGAGCAAGCATTTACGATCACCATTTGGTTTCTGTAAGCGAGCAATCCTATTTCAATATGATTTTGCTTGATAATTATTCCTCTTGGTTTAATGTTTTAGTTACAGGTTGTGGTTTATTTTATGTGCTTATTTTTCATAAAAATATTGCAGCAGTCGGAAAAAATGAAGCAGAATATTTTGCCTTGTTGTTTTTTATTATGTGTGGTGTGTATTTGATTTCGTCCTTCAGCAGCTTACTGATCCTGTTTCTGGGCCTCGAAATTTTATCCATTCCTCAATATATTTTAGCCGGAAGTGATAAGGAAAATATCAAAAGCAACGAGGCATCCTTGAAATATTTCTTAATGGGTTCTTTTAGTACGGGTATACTCCTAATGGGAATTACCTTGCTATATGGAGCAACTGGAAGTTTTGATGTGTTAAGTGATAAATTTGCCATGCAATTTGTAAGTAAAGAGGGAATGAATGCCTTGTCATTTATTGGCATCATGCTACTTGTTATTTCATTTGGCTTTAAGGTTTCTGCTGCTCCCATGCATTTTTGGACACCTGATGTGTATGATGGAACTCCTACCGCATTTACGCCTTTTATGGCAACGATAGTGAAGGTGAGCGCCTTTTTAGGATTTATTAAATTATTTCATTATTCATTTGGCAATATTAACGATGCTTGGCAGGTTACCATAGCCGTAATGATTGCTCTTACGTTGCTGGTTGGTAACATCACGGCAGTGTATCAACAAAGCGTCAAGCGTATGATGGCTTATTCTTCTATTGCCCAAGCAGGTTTTATGTTGTTTTCCATATTCGCCTTTAATACCACATCTTGGCGCGGTCTGATGCTATATAGTGTGGTTTATACTCTAGCCTCCTTTGGTGTTTTTGCAGCGATCATCAAAATGAAGGATCAAACGTTTGAAGGATTTAATGGATTGGCCAAACGGCAACCCGTGCTTGCAGCTACTACCGCTATCTGTTTGTTTTCTTTGGCAGGTATTCCCTTAACCGGTGGATTTTTTGCAAAATATTTTTTATTGTCTGCCACTATTGAGCAGGGAAAAATGATTGGTCTTGTAATTTTTGCAGTGCTAATGGCTGCTATTAGTGTCTATTATTATTTCAAAGTAATTATAAGTATGTATTTCAAAGAAGGGGATGCAGAAATGTTGCAAACACCCAGTCCAATTGAAAATGCATTATATATTCTTAATGCAGCCATCATCATTGTATTAGGGGTACTTCCCGGATTGGTATTGCTACATCAATAATTATATTCATAATTTAGTAAGACTTCGCTCACAATTTGGTCATGTTTCTTTGTTTTCTTTGTGATAAAGAAAATTCTTGCAATGTTGTACCTACATTCCCATAGTCAAATTGAACAGCAATTGGCAAAACTTTTAGAAGGGGTGTGCGCCATCAAACAGATCGATACGAGTACAGTAAATGGCTCAGAATTTTTGTTCCAAAATTTGGACTGTGATCAAGGGGAAACCGTTTTATATTCTTTTCAAAAATTTGAACAGTACAGACATCTCGACTCTTTTCAGGCTGAAATCAAGCAGGTTGAATTTTTGTGTGATTACATCGTACAGAAATCCTTTAAGAAGATTGTTCTAATTTCCTATCCCGGAGCCTATCCTTTTTCAGATAATTTATTTCTACAACATAAAGGAATCATTGAGCAACTATTTGTGGCCACCAAAATCCCATGCACCATTTTAAAGGTTCAGGGAATTTGCAATCCTCCTTTGCAGGTCAACAATTTTCATCAGCTATTTTATCATTATAAATCGGCGCATTACATCATTCCCTATGAAAGCAATAATGTGATTTATTCTTCTAATATTATGAATCTTGCCTCCATTATTTCACAAGCTCAATTCATGACCGGAGGGGAGAGCTATGATGTATTTGATCAAGTATTCTCACTGAAACATTTTCTTCGAAATAATTCGCATCAGATTCCTATTAAAACCCGCCCCTTATTGTTTTTATATTTTATCAGTATGTTTCATAAGTTTTGTGCGCCCACCATGTTTGAGTTGTTTATTCGTCCTGGCGTGCCGATGTATAATTTTCGCACAGAAAAAGTGTTTAAATTGCACTTGTATTCAGATATTTTTGAACAACTGAAATCTGAGCAAAATCGAAATTTGAAAAATGCCTATTTATTTGCCGAAAAGCGAAAATTGATACCCGTTACATAAAGATTTTCTTTTTTAATAAGAATCCATCGCTTTTATCTTAAATTTGTTGCATACGGAAAAATTATTCTATGCGCATTTTTTTACTTTTTTGCTTCTGCAATCGTCCACCTTATTATTTGGCCAAAACGAAAATGCTTATCGGTCGCCGCACAATAAAATGTATTGGCAAAACCGGAAACCATTTGACGGATACTGGCAACAAGATGTGGCCTATAAAATTGATGCCCATATCAATGAGAAAACACGCGTGATTGAAGCTGTTGAAGAACTTACCTACTGGAACAATTCGCCGGATGAGTTGCGATTTGTATATTTTCATTTATATCAAAATGCGTTTACCAAAGGTTCGTATTTAGAAGAATTGCATAAGGTGAATCAGCAACCCATACAACGAATGGGGCACTATCAAATACAAGGTTTGAGTACTATTGTAGAGAACCTACGCGTAGATGGTAAGAAGGTGAAGGTTGAATTGGATAATACCATTATGAAGGTGTATTTGCCACAGCCACTGAAGTCGGGAGCGTCTGTTGTATTCACCATGAACTTTGTCACGTTTTTTGATAACGGCGATTTTCGTCGGCGAATGGCAGTATATATGTCGGATGGATTTCCGCATTTTAATGGAGTGCATTGGTATCCGCGAATTAGTGTGTATGATATGAAAAAGGGATGGGACACCGATCAACATTTAAACAAAGAGTTGTATGGTAATTATGGCTTGTTTGATGTAAAACTCAGTTTTGCCAATAATTATATTGTAGAGGCCACCGGTGCCATTCAAAATGAGAATGAGGTATTGCCAAAGGACCTTAGAAATAAATTGGATATTAAAAATTTTGCCAATAAACCCTGGAATGAAAAGCCGTCCGTCATCATTCCCTATGATAGTACCGTCCGCAAGACCTGGCATTTTATAGCCAGTAATGTGCATGATTTTGCGTTTACTGCCGATCCTGCCTATCGTATTGGTGAAACAGTCTGGAACGGCGTTCGTTGCATCGCATTGGTAAACGAAGCACATGCTTCTAAATGGCAAACCGCGTCTGAGTATGTAGCCAAAATTATTAAAACCTTTTCGGAGGATTTTGGAATGTATGAGTATCCCAAAATGGTGGCTGCGGATGCCAACGATGGTATGGAATATCCAATGCTTACATTGGATGGTGGCAGCGAACCCGATTTTCACGGCCTATTTGTGCACGAAATTGGACACAATTGGTTTTATGGTATGATCGGAAATAACGAAACCTATCGTGCTGCTTTAGATGAAGGATTTACCCAATTTTTAACGGCTTGGGGCCTCAGCAAAATTGATGGGGACACCATGATTGAAACGAAGGAAAAAAATAACTACAAACGAAAGCATCGTACGGTGAAATTGGTTCGAGATCGAAATGTTTATAATCGGTATTTGTTTGATGCCATCCGACACGACGATAAACAACTCAATACGCACTCCAATGATTTTCATAGTGCAGTGGGGCACGAAAATGGATACAGCAATGTGTATCATAAAACGGCTACCATGCTGTATCATTTGCAGTATGTTTTAGGAGATTCATTATTTCAAAATGCGATGAAGCATTATGTGGCGAAATGGAAAATGGCCCATCCATATTTCGAAGATTTCAGGCAAAGCATCATTGAGTATACACATGAAGATTTGAATTGGTTTTTTGATCAGTGGCTCGAAACCACCAAAACGCTTGATTATGGAATCAAGTCTATCAAAAAAGGTTTGAAAAACAATGAGTATAAAATTACCTTCAAGCGCTACGGCGAAATGCAATCGCCCATAGATTTTACCGTGACGGCACGTAATCAAATGCAGTATAGCTATACAATTCCTAATAATTATTTTAAGAAGAAAACAAGTAATCAAATTTTAGGCAAATGGTATGGATGGGATAAATTGTATCCTACCTATACCGCCAAAGTGCAAATCCCATCCGGTATTCAGTTGGTGCAAATTGACACCAGCAACCGCTTAGCAGATATTGACATGATGGACAATTATAAACGACCCGGTTTGCGATTGGCACCAGAATCCTTGGATTTAAAACTTGAACATTTTGTAGCCAACACGCCTTCATGGAAGAAGTATACAGCATTTATCAGACCTGATATATGGTGGAATGCTATTGACGGAGCGAAACTGGGTCTGAACTATAGTGGCAGTTATATGAATTATCTGCGCAAATTGCATGTGAGCGTTTGGTGTAATACACGCCTCCTTTCCTTGCAAAAGTATAGGGCTTTTGAGGGCGAAAGTTGGTGGAAAGGAATTTCTCCGATTGATTATACCGCGCGTTATGAAACCCCTTTAAAAAAAATAAACAATGCGATTAGTTGGGGTATTGAAAGCAGATTTATGGAAGGATTTGCTAAACATGGAATGTATACCTTCTACCAATTGAATAGTCGCAATCAAATTCGAATAGAAGCCAATACCTTCTATCGCAGAAGCAATGTAACCAATAAATATTTGTTCATGCCAACAGAATGGAGTAGCTATGCCAATGGTAATGATGCTATTGACACCAGAAAGAATACCTACCTTCAACTACAATACAAGAATAATTATAGGCAACGTTTTGGCTTTGGCATTGCATCCCTTACAGCGCGCACTTCATTCAATTCAAATTATTCCTTTTTGCAAGGAGAAGTTGTGAATCATCTTATCGGCAGAAAATTGGATTTGCATACCCGATTCTTTGCTAGACTTGGTTTTGGAACGGAAACACCAAAAGAGAGTCAACTGTTTTTGCAAGGCGCCAACCCTGAAGAAATGATGGAGAATAAATTTACCCGTTCACATGGTATTATTCCATTGAATATGGGTGGTTTTCATACAGACGATTTTGCCAATCTGCATGCAGGTGGAGGTTTAAATCTTAGAGGATATAATGGCTATTATGCCATTGATCAAGGAGGTCCGGTAAATGCAATTTATGCCAACTACAAAGGACGAAGTGGAGCTGCTATCAATGTAGAACTGGAATTTGATAAGTTTTTTAAATTCAGGCCAAAGTATGTACGTGACTATTTGCATTTGGATGTATATCTTTTTGCTGATGCAGGTTTAATTAATCGGGGTTTGTTAAACTATGCCGACCTAAGCGATGTTGAACCAACTACCGCATGGAGTAAATTACGAACGGATGCCGGTATTGGAACCGCTTTAACGATAAAAAAATTAGGACCTTTCGAGAAATTTTCGCCTTTTACGATTCGATTTGACATGCCCCTATTATTAAGTTCACCTCCCTTTGCAAAGCCTGACTTTTTTGCTTGGCGTTGGCAATTGGGGCTTAGCAGGGCCTTTTAATAGGATTCTAATTTGAGTTTCCATTCGAATTATTTTGGTACCTTTCGGGAAAGTGAATCGCTGGTTGAACATGAGCCAATTGGATGAACAACTATTTATGAATGCTTGGGCCAAAAGCAGGACTCTCCTTATTGGCAGATTATTATTTGCTTGAAATATGTAAGTGGTTTATTGCTATTCGCGTAAATCAATGATTCCAAGTGGTATCGATGGCATTCCTTACTAAAGAAAGGGGGCATTTTGAATTTGATCTAAAAATATTCGCAAACTCTCTGGATGGAATATTAATGTAAATACCCCATAGATGCACATCAAGTGCTATATTGTCATTTCCATGTTTCGATTGGTAGGATAAATACAAAAGATAACCCGCAGCAAATAAGATAAAATAAATAGGGATAATAAATTTCAAATAAATTACAGACCAAGGACTGTAGAGTACCAAAATGAACATGACGGCCGATACCGCGCCACTTGCTCCAACTGCTTTGTATTCCGGATTGTCAATATTTTTTTTGTAACTTGGTAATCCTGCAAAAATAACCGCACTAACATAAAATAGCACATACTCTGTTGGCGACATGATGGATTGCTCAATTTCACGACCGAAAAAATAGAGGGTAATCATATTAAAGGCCAAATGTCCTATATCAGCATGTACAAATCCATGACTTAGTAAACGAAAGCGTTCCTTCTGATTTCGATGAATGCTATAAGGTGAAAGCAATAATTTTTCGAACGTTTCGCTATTCGAAAAGCAAATTAGGGATACTAAAATAGTAATGCCAATAATAATATAGATAATCAATGTTGTTGATTTTAGACAGAAAGTTCAGAATCTTGTGTCGCGTTGTCGCTACCATTTGATGGCATGTCATCATTTTTGTTTTTTCGCTTAAAGAGGCCTAAAATTTTATTTTTGAAGCCTGCACCAAGAGCGAGAAATCCTAAAATAATCAACTTGATATTTTTAATAACAGAGCAATTAATCCAGCCTTTGCTAGCAACTTACCGGCAACCAAACCACCAATTGTGTATGCGGCCACTTTGTCGATAGATGGGTCAAAATCGGAGTAGGAACTCCCTTTTTTGAAGGACGCAATGTGGATAATTTCGGGTACATGCTTTTTAATGTCATCAAGTTGCGTCAAGGTGCCAACAGCATTTAAACTCAAAATACCTTTTCGGCCAAGGATTCTAACGTCATAATTTAGGGTAGTGTCTTCACTGTCGCCAAATTTGATGGACTTGGCCCAATGTAGAATATTGTTTTGTTTATCATAGAAAGGATGTGTAGCCCAACCAACAATGTGGATACTTGGGTAACCGGACGTTTTACGTTCTTTATTTTCCTCTGCCTCACTATCTTGCATTTCTGTCATCATTTCCTCATAATCAATTTTGTCTGCATCTTCGTCTTTTACATAACCGGAATTTTCGTAAGACACCACAAAGGCCCAGGTAGCATTTGAATCAAGTAATGAATAATCTTCTTTACAATCATACCCAATACGCCGTCTCTTCTAGGGTTCCCCCAAAAATCATATACTACAAACTCTGCATCTGCCTTTGGCATAAATTTATATCCTGATGGAATATTGAGACTTATTTCTGCATTTAAGTCTACCGATCCTGTTTGATACTTGATTTCTTTATCACGTTTTAATACTTCTGTTAGCATCCCTAAATCGGAGGCATTCAGTGAATCACTTGGATCTCCAAATGAGATGGAAGAGCGAAAAGTCAATAGGGAAATGAGTAGAAGGGGGAGTAAGGATTGGTAACGCATAATTTTCTTTTTACCACAATGTAGTAAGGAAATCATAATTTTCAAATATTCTAAAAAGAATTTTCGCCGCTTTTATTTTTTTAGTTTTTTGCAAAATAGACAAATGAAGGACGTTCTTCTTCGTTCCTTATGCTATTACAAATGCGTGGAAATTTATGATGAAAGCATGTGGGCATCGAAAGGATCCTATAGAAAAGGCCATAGATGATTCGGTGAATCTGCGTTCAAAAAAAATGAGTACCTGCCATCGCTATAAATCAGATACTGCATCAAACGTATCGTTAGCGAGACTAGAATGAATTGAATTCTTTTTTAATAAATTAGGGATAAGAAGCCTGCAGTATATTTTAGATTAATTTCTTGAAGGAGCCTTTTTAATCCAGTATATTTGTTTAATAATTATTTCTAATGACCAAACAGTACTTCTTACTCTCCTGTTTTATTTTTATCAGCATCGTTGTATGTGCCCAAAGCCCAGATGGAGGTGGCCACTACGAATCAGATAGAGGCGAGTGTATTAGCGAGAGACAACGAATTGAAAACGAAAGAGTACTGGAAGCTAATCGGGCCTTTTTATTGGCCAATGGTTTGTTGAAACATCCTAAAAAAACAAGAAATCTTTCACTTGGATGGCCCCTACAACAAGCTGCCGGTTTTGACTATTGCAGTTATTATGGCATTTCAAATTTTGTAGATCATAATGCAGCCTATCCCAATCAGGTGTTAGATTATGATTGCGGTAGCCGTACGTATGATTTAGCAAGTGGTTATAACCATGGAGGGGTGGATATTTTTTTGTGGCCGTTTGATTGGAATATGGTGAACGACCAACAGGTGGAAGTCATTGCGGCAGCCCCAGGGGTTATTGTTGGCAAATTTGATGGAAACACCGATATGAATTGCGATTTCTCCAATCCCAATTGGAATGCGATTTATGTTGAGCATGCAGATGGAAGCGTTGCTTGGTATGGACATATGAAAAATGGATCGCTTACCAACAAAACAGTTGGAGCCTCGGTGGTAATGGGTGAAAAATTGGGATTGGTAGCCAGTTCAGGATCCTCCACAGGTCCTCATTTGCATTTTGAATTGCACGATTTAGGTGGTAATGTGATAGATCCCTTTGCGGGAGCCTGTAATGTAGGAGGTGCCAATCAATGGGCCAATCCTAAGCCTTATTTTGACCCTACCATTAATGTGGCCCTGACGCATTCCGATCCACCTGTACTAAATCCTTGTCCTAATTTGCACAACACCAATAAGAAGGATACTTTCTTAGCTGCAGAGGATATTTATTTTGCAGGTTATTTTCATGATCAGCTCATAAATAGCTCGGCTACCTATACGGTAAAGAGGCCTGATAATTCAGTATATGCGACCTGGACCCATGTGCCACCGGTTTATTATGCCGCTTCTTACTGGTATTGGAAATATACCCTTCCGGCCAATCCAATGTATGGCAACTGGAACTTTTCGATATCGATGAATGGACAAACCTGCAATCATCCTTTTGTATTAAAAAATCCGGCAGCAACCCTACTTGCAGAGAACGAGCAAAATGCTGCGTTATTCACCATTACACCCAATCCGGCAAATGACTTTGTACGTATTTCGGCAGCATCAGAGTGGGTAGTCGTATACGATATTCAGGGTAAATTACTAGGAACGTATCATCAACAGAATCGCCTTGATATTCGTAGCCTTGAAAGCGGTCTTTATATTGTAAAATCCGGTACACAGTTCCAAAAACTACTTGTAAAGCATTAATCGAATAGGGGCGTAGGCTAGAGGCTCAAAGGCCTGTAGCCGAAACAACTGATAAGTAGCTGGCATCTTGCCTTTTAAATCGTTTTGGTTGACAGTACCGTTCAGGGTGTCGATTCTCTGATGGAATCTTTTGCTATGAAGAGGAGCATACTATTAAATTGACATCCCGAAAATTTTTATTTATATTTGCGATTCAATTTTTTCATGAAGCATCTTCCCAATATTTTAACGCTGGCGAATCTTTTTTGTGGATGTGTGGCTATTGCCTTCATTCTGAATTCGCAACCCTTTGTAAACGAAGTAAATGGGGAGCAATATTGGGTAAGTGGTACCACACAGGCCTACTATGGCAGCTTGTTTATTTTTATGGCAGCTGTTTTTGATTTGTTTGATGGAATGGTGGCCCGTTGGCTGGGAGTGCAATCACCCATCGGAAAAGATTTAGACTCATTGGCAGATGTGGTTAGTTTTGGCGTAGCTCCTTCCATGATTATTTTTAAGATGTTGTGGGCTGCTTATATGGCCAAACCGCATGCAATGGATGTTTCTATGATTGCCTTGGCTCCTGCATTTTTATTGGCTTGTTTTGGAGCCCTGCGTTTGGCACGTTTTAATAATTCAGTGCCCACTACCGGGCATTTTACGGGAGTCCCCATCCCGGCAATTGGTTTGTTAGTAGCCTCCTTTCCGTTGATCAATTGGTATAACCCTTTAGGTATCGGATTGCGGATGCAAAACGAATGGATTTTGTATGCAATCGTAGTTGTATTAAGTTGGTTGATGATCAGTCCTATCAAATTATTTACCTTGAAATTTCATTCTTTTTCAATAAAAAAATATTGGGCGCAAGTACTTTGGTTGGTGCTTACACTCGTTTCGATTCCTTTTTTAAAGACACTTAGTGTTCCCTTTTCATTTTTGCTTTATATTATTTTATCTTTTGCTTATAAACCTTCTGAACAATGATTTTTACAGCACATATCACCATAATGCCTTTAAAAGAACTTCTAGACCCACAAGGAAAGGCCGTAAACGAAAGTCTTCACAAACTTGCGTTGCAACAAATTCAGAATGTTCGTATTGGTAAACATATTACACTTAGCATTGATGCCGATTCAAAGGAAGCTGCCCACCAAATAGCTGATGAGGCTTGTAAAAAGATGCTTTACAATATGGTAATGGAGAGCTATAGCATTGTAGTTGAGTAAAGGTATTTTTTCATTTTAATATTCCATTGGTTTGGTGCTCAAGAGGTTTTAGCATGGTACTTCCATGGCCCCTTTTCCAGTACCTTTTTTAATAATGAAATGTGAATTGACATTTCAATTCCTTCCTTTTTGTCTACTTTTGCACTCATAAAAATTACCAATTATGAGTTTTATCGCACATGTACATGCCAGACAAATATTAGATAGCAGAGGGAATCCCACCGTTGAAGTGGATTTATACACCGATGAAGGCGCTATGGGACGCGCTGCAGTGCCATCAGGAGCAAGCACCGGCATACATGAAGCGGCAGAGCTTCGAGATAATGACAAAAAACACTACGCCGGTAAAGGGGTTCTGAAAGCCGTGAAAAACGTCAATACCATTATCCATAATGCCTTGGTAGGTATGGAAGTTAGTGATCAGCCGGGTATCGATCGATTGATGAATGCATTGGATAAAACGGCCAACAAAAGTAAATTAGGAGCCAATGCCATTCTTGCAGTAAGTATGGCTGCTGCTAAAGCTGCTGCAGAAGAAAGTGGCATGAGTTTGTTTAGATATGTAGGTGGTACCAATGCCAAAACCCTTCCGGTACCTATGATGAATATCTTGAATGGCGGCGCTCATGCTGATAACAAAATCGATTTTCAGGAGTTTATGGTAATGCCGATTGGTGCGTCTAGTTTTAGTGAAGGGTTACGTTGGGGAACTGAAATTTTCCATACCTTAAAAAATGTATTGAAGAAAAAAGGCTACTCCACCAATGTGGGTGATGAAGGTGGATTTGCTCCAGATATTCAAAGCAATGAAGAGGCCATTGAGACGGTATTAATGGCTATTGAAAATGCCGGATTTAAGGCAGGATCACAAATAGCCATCGCAATGGATGCCGCGAATAGCGAGTTGTGGGATGCCAAGCAAAAATGTTATGTGTTTAAGAAATCGAGTGGCAAAAAAATGAAGAGCGAGGAACTAGTGAAGTTTTGGGCCAGCTGGTGTAAGCAATATCCTATTGTGTCTATTGAAGACGGTTTGGCAGAGGACGATTGGAAGGGTTGGAAAATGCTTACCGAAGAGTTGGGAAAGAAAGTGCAGTTGGTGGGAGATGATTTATTTGTCACGAATGTACAGCGACTTGAACGAGGAATTAAAGAAAATATTGCCAATGCATTATTGGTAAAAGTAAATCAAATAGGATCCTTAACCGAAACCATTGATGCTGTAAGTATGGCTCAAAATGCAGGCTACAATACGGTGATGAGCCATAGAAGTGGTGAAACAGAAGATGCAACCATTGCCGATTTAGCGGTGGCCTTAAATTGCGGACAAATAAAAACAGGATCTGCCTCTCGAAGCGATCGAATGGCCAAGTATAATCAACTCATTCGCATAGAAGAAGAGTTAGGTGCTAGTGCTGTTTATTTAGGCAGTAAGTTGAAATTTGGAAGATAGAATCCAAACTGCAAAGCGGATAAAAAATGCCACCAGCAGGGTTTTCTGTTTTTTAAATGGGGCAATAGGATTCGATGGTGCTGCCGATCACAGTTTTCCTAAGGCCCTAAGAATCCCAACGATACTTACAAAAATCCAGAATACATTGAGTAAGCTATAAGCACGGTCTTTCTTTAAAATAGAACACCATGAAAGAAGAATTGCGTCCAGTGTATTAAATACCCATACAAATAAGTAAGGACTATTTTCGCCTTGCCAACTTACAATGGAGAAACTTATGATACGCATTAAAACACCAATCATCTCAAATTGAGTAACATATTTTAGGATATAGGCATTAATTGTTTTCATGAATTTTGATTCCGATATTGTCTACTAAACGATTTCACCTTCTAAATCGTAGTCATAGGCCTTTGTGATTTTTACTTGTACAAATTCGCCGGCAACAAGTCGCTTATTGGTTTTTATAATTACTTCATTATCGACTTCCACACTGTCAAATTCCGTTCGACCGATATAACGTCCCGCTTCTTTTTTGTCAATAATTACTTTAAAAATCGTACCTATTTTTTCTTCGTTTTTTGCCAATGAAATATCTTGTTGAACGCCCATAATTTCCTGTGCACGCTCTTCCTTTTCTTCTTGAGACAGGGTATCTTCAAGTTCATAGGCTGAGGTGCCATCCTCATGTGAATAGGTAAACACACCTACACGATCAAACCGCATTTCTTCAAGAAAGGATTTTAGGTTGTCCACATCTTCTTGTGTTTCTCCCGGGAAGCCTGCTATCAGGGTGGTTCGAATACAAATATCCGGAAGAATTTTTCGAATATCATATATTAAATCTACAATCTCCTTTCGGGTGATTTGTCGTTTCATGGCATGCAACATATTATCTGAAATATGTTGGAGTGGCATATCGAGGTAATTGCAAATTTTTGGTTGCGATTTTATCACCTCAATAATTTCTAATGGAAATTTATGGGGATAGGCGTAGTGTAGGCGAATCCATTCGATTCCGTCTACTTCACAAAGGGCATTGAGTAAATCAGCTAGTTTTCTTTCCTTGTAAATATCCAAGCCATAGTAGGTCAATTCCTGTGCTATCAACATGATTTCTTTCACTCCCTTTTGAGCGAGTAGTTTGGCCTCCTGAACTAAATCCTCTATTGATTTTGAAACATGTTTGCCACGCATCAGCGGGATGGCACAAAAGGAACAGGTGCGGTTACAGCCCTCCGAAATTTTAAGATAGGCATAATGAGTAGGGGTGCTCAGTAATCGTTCGCCTACCAATTCTGCTTTATAATCGGCTTCAAATGCTTTTAAAATATTGGGCAATTCCATGGTGCCAAACCAAGCGTCTACACCCGGTATTTCCGATTCCAAATCGCCTTTATACCGTTCACTCAGGCAACCTGTGACATATACTTTTTCCAGTAATCCTTCCTCTTTTAAGGCTACATGTTCTAAAATGGTATTGATGCTTTCTTCTTTGGCTTTGTCAATAAATCCACAGGTATTGATGATGGAGATATTATAGTCAGGTTTGAGACTTTCATGTTTTACTTCGATGCCATTGGCAAGCAATTGGCCACTTAATACCTCACTGTCCACCATGTTTTTACTACATCCCAAGGTGGTGATGTTTACAATATCTTTATGTAATTTTTTCGATTTCATGAGCGGGGGCAAAAGTAAGCAATTGCGTTCACAAAACACCATCCGAGCAATGCTGGAAGTGGGGGTGGCTTTACTTGAGACTAAACAAACTATCTACAAATTCATACTTATTAAATATTTGCAAGTTTTGCATTTGTTCACCCACGCCAATATACTTAACGGGGATTTTAAATTGATGTGCAATAGCCAGTACCACGCCACCTTTGGCGGTTCCGTCTAATTTTGTAATGGCAAGCGATGTGACATCGGTAGTTTGTGTAAATTGTTTCGCCTGTTCAATGGCATTTTGCCCGGTACTGCCATCCAGTACAAGCAATACTTCGTGAGGGGCGTCGGGAATTACCTTTTGAATGACCCGTTTGATTTTATTCAATTCATCCATCAAATAGGCCTTGTTGTGGAGGCGACCTGCCGTATCAATAATCAGCACATCCATGCCCTTTGCAACGGCACTATTAACGCTGTCAAAGGCAACCGATGCAGGATCGCTGCCCATTTCTTTTTTTACGATATCTACACCCACGCGTTGGCTCCAGATGCTTAATTGATCGACCGCTGCTGCCCGAAAGGTATCGGCAGCACCCAACATTACCTTCTTACCCGAATTCTTAAAATTGTAGGCCAACTTTCCGATGGTGGTGGTTTTGCCGACACCGTTTACTCCTACTACCAATATCACGTAGGGTTTTTTATTGGCAGGTAGGTCAAAGTTTTGATACTCTTGTGTAGGGGCATCTGTCAGTACATTCACCATTTCTTCCTGCAAAATAGCATTCAAATCAGAGGTGCCGAGGTATTTATCCTTGGCAACACGGTTTTCAATTCTTTTGATGATTTCTACGGTAGTTGCTACCCCTACATCTGACATAATAAGCGCCTCTTCCAATTCATCCAATACTTCAGCATCTACCACCGATTTGCCGGCAACTGCTTTGGTGATTCTCGAAAAAAAACTTTCTTTGGTTTTTTCCAGGCCTTTGTCTAATGTTTCTTTCGCTTCCTCTTGTACTTTGTTACGTTTAAATAACTTGTCGAATAATCCCATTTTAGTAATTTGAAAATTTACAGGCCAGTTTTATTGATTAGGGACTAGCTTGTAAACTGATTGATTTTTGCAAATATAGCAGTTAATTTGGTGGGATATTCTATTCATTCTTTGTCAAATTATGAATTTCCCTTCTTTTTAGATTGAATCTTTACCCGACAGCAGATATAATACCGCCATTCGAATGGCCACTCCATTTTCTACCTGATTCAGAATGATGGAGTGCTGACTGTCTGCCACATCTGAGTTTAGTTCAACACCCCTGTTTATGGGGCCTGGATGCATGATTACAATTTCCTTTTGTAATGAATCTAATAATTTTTTATCAATTCCATAAAAGAGGGCGTACTCGCGCAAAGAAGAAAATAGAGGCATGTTTTGTCGTTCAAGCTGGATTCGCAGTACATTGGCCACGTCGCACCAGGCAAGGGCTTCTTTAACGTTGTAGGTTACTTGAACACCCAATGCATCGATGTATTTAGGAATGAGGGTAGGAGGTCCGGCTACAGTTACTTCTGCACCCATTTTTTTTAGACAGTAAATATTGGAAAGGGCCACTCTTGAGTGCATGATATCACCAATGATGGCCACTTTTTTACCTTTGAGGGTTTTGCATTTTTCTCGGATGGAATACGCATCTAGGAGGCCTTGGGTTGGATGTTCATTGGTGCCGTCACCTGCATTGATAATGGCTGCGTTGATATGATTTGACAAAAAATGGGGAGCACCACTGGCGCTATGGCGGAGTACCACCATATCTACTTTCATCGAAAGGATATTGTTTACGGTGTCTATGAGGGTTTCTCCCTTGGCAACGCTTGAATTGCCACTTGCAAAATTTATGGTATCGGCGCCTAATCTTTTTTCAGCTAATTCAAATGAAATACGGGTACGGGTAGAATTTTCGTAAAATAGATTGACAATGGTGGTATCTCTGAGAGAGGGAACTTTCTTTATGGGGCGTTTCAAAATTTCTTTGAAATTGTCCGCTGTTTTGAAAATTAATTCAATGTCTTTTTGGGTTAGATTTTTGATTCCAAGAAGATGTTTAGTACTTAACATAGTAGAAAGTTGTAAGTTGAGGGTTGTTGGTGTGCTGTATCAATTTTATTGAAGAGAAAATGAAGGGTTTAATTCGGCATTTTATTATTTTTTCGATTGTCGCTGCCTTGTTTGGGTTGAAGCTTCCATGCTGCAATTTTATGCGCATAAACGATACCGGGTTTTCTGTATTCGTTTTTACTACCTGTAAATTACCTTCTGAAGGGTGTACTGCTTGGGCGGCATGTTTTGTTGATGTAATTCTAACGATTCTGGTCTGATAAAGCAGTTTGCAAATAGAGGCTCTTATCAAGGGAAGGGTACTGCCCAAAAAAGCTACTCTTTGAAATTTCATACTCAACTCATATAATAAGATTGAACCCTTTGCTGCTTTTGTCTCTATGTTTAAATCTTTATATGAATGTATCGACATACTTTTTTTATAATTTGTACGAAAGCCTCAACGCTCAGCTACTGTATTATCAATCAAAAACACCTCATCATTTTTACCATGTTCTTTCCAAAATACTTTTACTTTTTGCGTTCGAACAGAGTCAACCACTACGCCGGTATAATCAGCTTGTATGGGCAATTGCCTGCTAAATCGCCTGTCAATTAAAACCAGCAATTCAACGGCTTGTGGTCTTCCAAAATCTACCAAGGCATCCATGGCACTACGTATGGTACGGCCGGTAAAAAGGACATCGTCAATCAGTACTACTTTTTTATTTTCAATTGAAAAATCGATTTCCGTTTGATTGGGCAAATGAATTTCCTTACCGGTATTAAAATCATCTCTATAAAAGGTGATATCAAGTTTGCCATATTGCAAGTGCAAGTTGGTGATACTTTCGATATAGGTAACCAGCCGATCTGCCAAAAAAATGCCCCTTGGCTGCAGTCCTATCAATACCGTTTCAGAAAAATTGGAATGATTTTCAATTAGCTGATGAGCGAGTCGTTCGATGACAACCTTAAATTTCTGCTTATCAAGTATGGGTTTCAAGTATGGCCTATTTGGGCAAAGGTACTAAAAATAAAATAGAAGTTTTACAAGTTTTGCCCGCAAAGTAACACAAAAACAAACCTTCTTTCTTTTGGAGTGCCATAAGGTAGCATTAAATGGCTATTGGCAAGCCTGCCCGCCCATAAAATACCTTTGGGCCGTAGCCTTAGATTCAAAATTATGCTATGGCAAGCTATCAAGGTTTATCAACTTACTGAACGTGCTTTTTGAGAAAGTTGGCAGTTGAGATAAAAGGACTCAAGTACTTTTTTTTGCTAGCGTGTAAGATGTATCAGGTTCGGAAACTTGGTAGAGTAGGGGCGTTTTTACCTGAAGTTCTGCTTGTCTTTTGGGATATTAATAATGCCGCAACCCTCCACAAGCCACTGTTCGTTTTCCTCCACCATTTTTAGAGTCAATTTAAAGTCTGCCCAATCTTTTCCCTTGACCACAATGAAGTTTGTTTTTTCGTCGAACGAAACTAATTCAAAACCTTTCTCAGGATAGTCCTGCGCGTCAAATATTGGGTCAAAACCAAGTCCCAATTCAGGATCTTGTTTATATGCATTTTCTACCAATGTCTTAAGTTCCTTCTTGAAATTAATAGTAGTCAAACCGTTTGCATTTGTCCATTCAATAACTCCCAGAGATTCCTTCATCTTATTGCAGTTGTTGACATACGAATTGATAAATTTCAATGCTTGCTCTGCAGGCAATTGCGTGTTTTGCGGCATGGCTTCTGTTGCATCCGTTTTTTTTGTATTGGTGGTTTCATGGCTTTGTCCGCAGGAGGTGATTAAGAGAATGTTTAGGACAATTAGTATTTGTTTCATGGTAGTTTAAGAATTGAAGGACGCTGAATGGAAATTGTCAAATATTTTAAGGATAAAAGTACTAAGGATTTGTACAATTACATAGGCTTACTGGTTATTAAACTTACCAGGGTCTGGCTCTAAATGAAATTGAGAGATTATTTAGCAATTATTTCAGATCGAAATGCAATTGTTCATTGTGATGAAGCTATCGATTTATATTGTCTTCTTTGTATGCTGCCCAAGCAATCATCTTAATCATTTTTACAAAATATACACTTTCAAATGTACAAAATTTTGTAAAAGTACCCGTCAATAGTATCATTAATTTCCGGTCCGTCCTTTTTCATCCTCATTTCCTGTAATATGTTTCTTCCCGCTAATATTTTTATTGCCGAAATTATAACTTAGTGATAGTTGAAGAGACCTGGCATCGAAGTAGTATATGGCTTTTTGAAATATCCCATTAACTGTTGTGGTAGATCTCTCGGCTGAAGTTTTTAAAATGTCGTTTCCCCTCAAGGTGATATTTACGTTTTTGTGGAATACGAAACATTGTAAACTTAACGATAAGGAACTTGCCGATTTTGAACTAAAAATGCCACTTACACCAGGGAATCGGTACCAATAATTAAGTCCCAACAGGATAGTATTCTCCTTATTTAAGCTAAAGTCATTGTCTGTTGAAATAGTGGCATTTAGCCCTTTTTGATCTTCCTGCTTTTGGGCTAAATTAAATTTCGACTTCGAGTAATTTATGTCAAAACTATTATTGCTTGACCAATATGAAATTTTGTTGAACGAATAATTTTCCGAAATCCCAACACGATTTGTATTAATGAAATTTTCATTGGTAAAACGGATGATATTTGTGTTGGGATCTGCTAATGGTACTTGCGAAAATAAATTGTCTTCATAACTGTAGTATACTTTTGTTTCAAAAGAATGGAACGTATTGCTTAACTCAAAATTATCAACAAAGGACGGTTGCAAGAATGCATTGCCTTCTATGGTTTGAAATGGGTTTATAAAGTAAATGTTTGGATTTAAATCAAAAAAATCGGGCCTTTCAATTCGTTTACTATAGTTAAAAGAGAAGGAATAATTATTAGAAGCATTATATGTTACATAGAATGAGGGAAATAGTTTAAGATAATTATTTTTTGTAGCCAAATTCAGGTTTGTAGATTTTGAATCGGTTTCTGTGGCTTCCATTCTGACTCCTAATTGCGAATCCCATTTTTCATTAAATTTTTTAACAACGGAAACGTATAGTGCTTGAATAGCTTCTTTATACTCAAAATCGTTTTGAGAGAGTGAGTAAAGGGTTACCGGTGTATTCACAAAACCACTATTGAAGTAGTTGATGGTATTTGTCGATTTTGATTTCGAAACTTTTCCTCCAAAACTTACATCCATCCACTTCGTAGGAACCTCCACATCCAATTTTACTGATACATTGGCTACGTTTTGAATATTTTGATTTAGACCCCTATAAAACTGCTCTTTCATTGGATGTTGAATTTTTGAAAAACCGTTATACTTTTTGGTATCGGGGTTGTGGTAATTGAAGTAATCTACATTCAGTTCTATTTTTCGACCGGCAGTATCTAAGGCCACTTCGTTGTGGTAGTTTACTGAATGAATTTTTGGGATTAAATTCATGCTTCCTGTTGATTGAAGGAAACGCATAACATCATTGGAACGGTAATCAAAAACGGCTGTATACGGAGCATCCGTAATATCTCTGCGGTTTTTATTGTATAGATATTGAGCACCCATTGTCCATTTAGGTGTTATTTGATAGCTAACATCTATTCGGGCATTCATCCTTTTTGCATTCACCCTAAAAGGTGATGATGTATACCAAAGGCCATCCGGAAAGTATGCATAGTCATCCTGCTCTTGGTAATAACAACCGGCACTATAATTTAGCAAAGAGGCAATGCTCAGTTTTTCTTTATTGGAATTGAAACTTCCGCCAAGGGAGCCTGTGCTATACGTTTGTTTTTTGAATGATGATTTGAGTTGTGCATTCCATGAATTTTTTTTGACTTGCTTTAAAGTGATATTTATCAATCCACTATTTCCAGCCGCTTCGTATTTTGCTGGTGGTGTCGTAATAACCTCAATATTTTTAATATTTTCTGATGCCATAGATTTTAAGAAATTGCTTAACTCTTCATCAGAAAGTAGAACTGCTTTATCATTAATCAGTACTTGAAGACTATTCTTTCCAATGATGCGTATTTTATTATTCTGTACTTGCACTCCCGGCGTCACGCTCAAAACGTCTAAGGCATCACCGGCGGAAGCTTTGGAAGAATTTTCAACATTAAAAACAAGTCGATCCACTTTTCGCTGAATGATTTTTCTTTTAGCCGTAACTACCGTATTGCTTATTTCTTTTGTAGTAACCATTTCTAAAATACCTACATTGATTTGCTTTTCGTTTAGTTCTATTTTTTGAGTATAGAGTACTTGACCGATATACGTAATTTGCAATATTGTTTCTCCTGGCTTTGCAGTTATTTTAAATGCTCCGTTAGAGTCTGTTAGGGTACTTTCATGTATTATTGAGTCACTGTTTAGTAACCGTACAGACGCAAATTCTAAAGGTTTTTTTGTTTCTTTTTGAAGAATAGTTCCTATTATTTCTGTTTGCGCTGAAGTAGCCAGGTTTGCAAGTAGGAGGGAGAGTGTTAATATTTTAAACATATATTCTTTACTTTTCAAGTACAAAGGTCGTACGGAAGTGGCTGTACGAAATTGTAATAATGTAATGTCTATATGTAAAGCCAAATATTTTTTTTGTCAATATCAATTTTTTTGAAAAAGGAATGTGGACTAACTTTTGTGAGTCCCTTGAAATCTTTAATCATATGCGATTGATCGTAGAACAGATTGTCATAGGTAAGTTGAGTAAGGTTTTTTGCATGTTTCTTTTTTTCAATAGCATTTCTAAATCGGTTAATTTTTCTATACTCTGAACAAGGTTTGCCTACTGTTTTGGTAAATAGTGTATTGAGATGCTGTCTGGAAATATTGTATTTGGATGCTATTTCTGCTATTTTTAGTTCTGATTCCATATCTAATAATATACCTTCAATCAACTGTTGGTCTTTTTGATTAAATTTTGAAAGCCAATATTGTTCTAGTAGCTCTATTTGAAGATTTTGATCGTTTAGCTTCAATATTTTTTTCATTTGTTCAAAAAAATCAGGAAAGGGATTGAAGTCAATGGCATTTTTCTGCTGGAAAAGTACATGGGCTTTTTCAATAAAGTGATTAATGGCCGCGGGTTTAAAGTAGATTGTAATTTCCGGTATAGGATCTTTATATAGAATTTCAAATGGTTTGGTGTATCGAGCCAGGAAGTCGGCTATGATTTCCCCGCTGGGGGAATGAGAAATAATAATTTTGTCGTCCTTGGTCATAATTTGACTACCGATTGCCACAGAGAGGATAAAAAAATTATTTGGAAACGTGAGATAATGAAACGGTTGTTTCGATTCATCGGGAAGCATAAAGTAGTACCCTTCCATATACTTTTTGAGAATACTATTTGTAGGTTGGTAAAATACTATTTTCATTTATTTACTATTTAGCGTATTGAAGGGAGACAAATTGGCTTGGGTGCAAAAATATTTCAAACAGCCTTCGCTAGCATAGAAGTTCCATAGGGTATTTCCTAAAGCCATTCTAGGAGTTCCAGAATCGCTCTTTTTGTATTTGCCCTGATTTGTGAATAGTGCCCGTTTGTTGCTATTGTTCACTTAATATTTCATTACTTTCACAAAAGTAACATTGAATGAATAGTAAATAATTGTAAAAATGTAAAGTCTGGAAATGCTGTCAAAGAAATTACTTGGTATCAGAATACGACTGTTTCAAGTGGCAATAATTGCTGTACTCTAGAACAGTGTTGCGTCAGTATAAGTATGCGTAAAACATTTGGGGACTATTGTAAGCAATAGGGCGTCGTGGGGTTACTAATCTTAAAGGCTTAAGATATGCTGGGACGCTGGCAACTAGATAGGTTATGTCTAAGAATGAAGTATGTAAAGAAATTTCGGTCCAATAGTATGCCAGTATTCCCCACGGCTATTTTGTATTGGTTTCTATACGGAGTAGGAATCCTCCAATAGAGGATGACTAGATATGGTTAATTATGGCCTATTTTACGGCAAAGTGCGGTGCTATTATTTCAATCCAATCGGTTTGAATTATATACGATTTTTTACACCTCATAAATTTTGAGTGGCTGGTTGCGGGTCAATAATTGTGGTTGGTAAAGCAAATAATCACACCAACCAATAATCAGTGGTATCATTAATTTACATCAACTTTTTTTTGAATGATGTTGCAAGAACTAAAACCATTAATAGAAAACAACCAAATATGAAACTGTCACCAATTACACCATATAACGTTTTAATCCTACCTGTTGGTAGTTCAGCAGTCATAATTTTATTATGCCTATCAAAACTACTTTGTTGTGCAATCATTTCACCGAGTGGATTAATGGCTGCTGATAGCCCAAATCGGGTAGAACGAATAAGAGAATAACCTTGCTCTATTGCTCTAAAGGTGGCCATTCGTGTGTGTAAGGGGTCAATTCCTCGCCAGTCAGAAGAAGGGATTGCCACAATATTAGCGTTGAGCAATCCAAAAGCCTTGGCGATATACGGGTAGTCAAAGTCGTAACAAATTGCTGCGCCTATACTTAACTGATTATCGGTCATTATCTTAAAAGGCTCCTCACCTTTTATTGAGGGTTCACCGGGTACAGGCTGGTGTTTTAGGTATTGATAGGCAAGGTCTCCTTTTGAGCTTACCGATATGAGTTTGTTTTCCAGTTTTAAGGGGGCTATCGAAATGGGTACAACATACGCAGCAATAAGAGACACTTTGAGATTTTTCGCCAGGGTTTGTATGCTTTTTTGCCAATTTTCCTCTTCCTCTTTTTGGATAAAAATTGCAGCTTCATTCCAAACAATTAGTTTTGCGCCCTTATGGGCAGCTGTTTCCGTTCGTTTAAATAAAGTATTTTTGTAGGTATTATTTGTTATTGAATCTGCGAATGGGAGCCCACTTACTTCTGAGTCGGTTCCAACAGTTGCAACTGTAATACTTTTTTTTGTAGTCGCTTTCCAAAAATCCATGCGAAGTGAGCCATAAATTAGGAACACGAGGATAATACCGCAGGGTAAGATACAATTTAAAAATGTCGCTTTTCTTTTTTTAATTAATTCAACAATTGAAATATTAATCCAATATATCAAAAAACCTAATCCCGCCATTCCAAAGAGTGACAGTGATTGAAGAATTACAATGCTGTGCGATTGTGTATTTGCAGCCACTCCCCAACTTGCAAATGGCATAAATGTATATTGTATCCATTCCATAATCGTAAAAATGGTCGGAAAAAGAAACATGGCGTATTTTTGGTTTTTAAATTTGTCCCATATCAAATATGCAGGCAAGTGTATTAGGGTTAACGGCAATGAAAATAAAAACACCATAGCGAAAGGTATCGGCTTGGTAATAATCTTTGCAGTAGCAAGCGTCCATGCTATAAATAAAACGAGGGCAAAAAGTAATCTTGATTTTATGCCTTTTGTTTGATATAGATACAAAAGAAACGGAACACTTGAAAACCAGGCAATGATGTCAACACTATAAGAAACATGTGTGGCAATTATGGTCAGCAATCCAATTAATAATCGTAAACTATGATTAATGTTAATTGTAAATTTATCGGAGCCTGACATACAGTGTTCTTTCAATAGAATTTTGTATTATAATAATTGCCCAAACTGAAGTAGGTTTGTTTTTAATCGTCTTCACCTTTTTCTGCATTGCTGTTTTCTAATGCAGGTAAATTATTTCCTTCTCTAATTTCGGTATGTCTTATTTCCCCGCCTGTGGTTCCGGTTTGTTTTGCAAAGTATAATAACACAAAGCCAAAAAGCAAAGTGCCAACGGCAATGTTAGAGGAAGAATTTTTTTGTTTGATGCTAGTCCAAAGTCCAAGTAAAGAAATGCCTCCTAAAATATAGGCAAGTATTGCAAATTTTTCTGCTATTTCTTCGTGGTTATTAAGTTGGTTTTCTGTCACTCCATTTAATTGTTCAACAACCTCCTCTGCTCCTTCACCTGTTGTCATAGCTACTATAGTAGCGAATGCGCCCAGGATGAAAATTAGATAGGCTGTCCGTTTAACGGCTTCTGATTTTGAAGTTAGGCCCGTAATCATAACAATAACTCCTACAATAGGAAAAATGATTGGAAGATGATTTACCATTAAATGCCAATGAGCTCCGTTCATAGTATTATTTTTTTAGAAATTAATAGAATCTTTTGATGCATATACAGCTTTTTTGCAATGTAACTACGTCGTTGATAGATAATGAATTTAATGGCATAATGATAGATTTTAAAGAGTACCATTTTCCCAATTACAAAGTTAGTTATTATAAATACTACTACGGGTGATTGTAGGAGTATAAGAATATGATATAAATCATTTTCGAAATATTAAGCTCTTACATTCATCATGAATAATGAAGTAAATATGATGATATCCTGCAAAAAATGGATCCCCCAAGCAACGGCTATGCCTTTCGTTTCATGAGTTGCTTTCGATAAAATATAACCAAGAGCTCCAGCCATAATAACTCCAAGTATGCCACTTGGGTAGCCCTGATAATGTGGAAGCCCAAACAGAATTGCAGAGATAATGTAAATTCGATAGTTTGATGGCAACGTAATCAGATTTCCGTTGATTGCAAAACGATAAATCATTTCTTCTGAAAAGGAATTTGTAAAAGAAATTATCAGAATGATAGGTACGTAAGACCACATAAAATTATCTAAATTATTAGTATATTTTACAGCTAAAAACATAAATATCCCTGTTGAAGTACTAATAAAAAAAGCGAGTTGGAACCCATTTTTGCGCCAACTTGTTTTTCCATTTATTCCTAACCATTTTTCTTTGATTGCAGGACTGTCAAGGTTTCCGACATGTAATAAACGTTTACTTTCTGGCGTGATTTGCAAGGTTCCTATCAATATCAACATAGCAATTGCCAGAGCAAATAATTGGTACTTAAGAATACTATTTACAAATGCATTTTCGTGAAAAATTATGTTGAGGGAAGATAAAATCGTATTGGCCGATAGTAGCAGAACACTTGCTAGCAGAACGATGAATATTGTGGATGCTATCCTCATTGTAAGTAATTTAGGCACAAAGTTTCGCTTTTTGTTGTACATTTCAATTACCATTTGGTAATTAATGGCTAGAGAATGCCGCGATTAATTTTCAATATTTGGAGGCTGATCTCCACCTTTGAAGTAATTGGTCTTGAGGGGGGCTGGGTTGAGTATTAGCTAGTACTGGCAATCCTTCAAGTCATCTATCTTTTTGTATGTAGTTATTTATAGCCATTTGCTCATTTTGTTTAGAGGTGAATATGATACTTGAGACAAAATGGTGGTATGATTTTATGCAATAAATCGATATTCTACAAATGAAAGTGGCACTTTGGAATCCAGAGAAATTTCTCTTTTGTAATTAATACTTAATTTAATAGTAGTCATAGCCACAATAGAAAAGTGAAGTGGTCATTTGCATATTTTATTATTTTATCTGTTTCTAGGTATTGAAATGGTTGTAATAGATTTCGTGCCGGTTAGGTTGAACGTTTGAAAGTGTTGCAACTAATTTTGAGGATAGCACGCAATATAATTGTACATAAAGAATTAACTACTTGCATAGTAAACCACCAGTATACGGCAATTTCATGATTTTGGGAATTGAATTAGTGCTTAACTAATTTTATTATTTTATGAAAAGTGGTGGCCTGCAAATCAATGTAATAAATGCCATCTTGGAGTTCATCTAATTCTAAAACAATTGCTTTTGAGTTGGCGGATTTGGGAATATCAATTTTCGATTGTACGAGTTGGCCAATAACACTATAGATTTTTATTGAATTGTAATGAACAAGATCATTAGTGGAAATCGTTATTGTTTTATAGAAGGGATTGGGGTACGCATAAATTGATAGGTCGTTGTATATTTCAGGAATAATATTTGGAACAGAAAGGCATAAATTCGTTTGGGTTGTTCCTGCATTTACTGCTGTTGGAGTCAAATTCATCATTCCGCCAGTCCCCACTAGGGTAGCTGTATTGGCTACCTGCGGCAAGTAATGGGAGGTAATGGTAGCTACATTCCCTTGATTGCAGCCACTATTTCCTAATGAGTCCGTTTTAATTACATATATATTTTTTAGGCCAATACCAAAACCATTCATCGTTTCACCAGATATAATATACCCCTTGTCTGTTGTTTGTTGAATTGAATAACCAATTTCATTGTGATTGGTGGTGCTACCGCCATACGTTTTTGACCATTGTACCACCCCTTGTCCAGTTACTTTTACAACATATACATCATAATCGCCATTAACACTAAAGCTAAATGATTTGCCAACCATTATAAATCCCCCGTCAACTGTTTGTTGGACATCGTAGCATTCATCTATCATAGCACCTCCATACAATTTTGACCAAAGTGTGTCTCCAACAGCATTCGTTTTAATTAAGCACATATCGGGTCCAAGGGGGCCTAATGCATCCTCAGAGGTGCCCGCAATTATGTACCCTCCATCTAGGGTTTGTTTTACCGCTTTACCTTCTTCAAATCCACTATTCCCGTACGTTTTTGACCAAATATGATTTCCTGTTGCGTCGGTTTTAACCAAGTAAAAATCACTTCCACCAAATCCAAAATTATTGTCATTTGAGCCTACAATGATATATCCTCCGTCGGAGGTTTGTTGAACCGCTGTGCCATATTCACTGCCAACACCACCATAGGTTTTTGTCCATTCAATATTCCCAAACCCATTTATTTTGACCAAATACACATCAAATGCACCAGCACCAAATGCAGGGGTTTGACCAGTAAAAATATAACCTCCATCTGTTGTTTGCAGTATGCTTGCACCCCATTCGTACCCTATGCCACCGTAGGTTCTGGTCCAAGTGGTATCTCCATTGGCCTTTATTTTAATTATATACATATCCCCACTTGCATCAGCAAACGAAGAGGCGACCCCTGATACAATATATCCACCATCAGAGGTCTGTTTTATACAAAATCCAGATTCATTATCCGTTATACCGCCATAGGTTTTTGACCAAGTTGTATCACCCATTGAATTCGTTTTTAGTACTAATAAATCCCGACCACCAACACCATAACTTGTAGTTGTTCCAGCAATAATATATCCTCCGTCTGTGGTTTGTTGTATAGAATTCCCCTCATCCATAGCGGTACCACCAAATGCTTTTTGAAAGGTAATTTGCGCATTGGTATTTAAGAACATGCAGCTAATAAAACAGAATTGAATTAGTAGTATTTTCATTTTCTAATAATTGATTGAAATCAAAGGTAGAATTAGTTATTGTACTAAAACATGATGAATGTCATCATATTTATTGAAGACTAGGATTTTATTTGGTGTTGAGTGTGGAGCCAAATGAATGGTTTCTCAACAAACCTCTTAGTAGTCTGCGATCTTACAGGCTAACTTTTCAGCATTTTAAAAAAATAAAATTCTCTTTCGGGTATTATCTTCTGTTTTGTATCATATCTACCATGCCACTAATCAGACTATCGACTGCTATTAAACCCTGATCGCCCTTGCCTTGCATACGAAGTGAAACGCCATGTTCGGCCATTTCTTTTTCGCCGACAACCAGCATATAAGGTACTTTCAGTAGTTCGGTATCGCGTATTTTCTTACCGATCTTTTCGCTGCGATCATCAATTTCTACCCGTATACCTCTGGCTCGCATTTGGTTTTTGATATCTACACAATAGTCCATAAACTTATCGCTGATAGGTAAAATTTTTGCTTGCACCGGTGCTAACCACATCGGTAATTTTCCGGCATAATGCTCTAATAAAAATCCAATAAAGCGCTCATGAGTGCCTAATGGCGCTCGGTGTATGATTAATGGAATTTCCTGCTCGTTGTTTTGATTGGTATAGGATAACCCAAAACTTCGAGGTTGCGCAAAATCAACCTGATTGGTAGCTAAAGTAAATTCACGTCCGATGGCACTCCATATTTGTACATCTATTTTTGGACCATAAAAAGCGCCTTCGCCTTTTACCTCCACAAAGGGTACGCCTGTTTCAATCAATACCTTACGCACCAAGTCCTCCGTTTCAAGCCATAACTCTGGTTCATTTACATATTTCTGTCCTAGTTTTTCAGGATCGTGCAAGGATAAACGCATTACATACTTTTCGATACCAAATATTTGGAAGTATTTTAAGTACATAGCATTTACTGCTTTAAACTCCTCTGCAAATTGCTCCTTTGAGCAGTAGATATGAGCATCGTTCATGTGAAGACATCTCACCCGCATCAAGCCAAACAATTCACCGCTTTGTTCATAACGATAGCAAGTGCCATACTCCGCCAAACGCAAAGGCATGTCTTTATAGCTATGTGGTTCAGCATCAAATATTTTATGATGATGCGGACAGTTCATCGCTTTTAGGTAATATTTGGTGCCATCTAATTCCATTGCCGGATACATACTATCAGCATAGTAGGGTAGATGTCCACTAGTGATATAAAGATTTTCTTTTGCGATATGAAGGGTTACCACTCTTTTATAACCAGCCGCCTCTTCGGTTTCCTTGGCAAGCTTTTCTAATTCTTCAATAATAATGGTTCCGTTGGGCATCCACAAAATCAAACCGGGACCAATATCATCATTCATGGTATAGATACTCAATTCCTTCCCTAACTTTCGATGATCGCGTTTTTTCGCCTCTTCCAACATGGTCAAATGTTCTTCCAGCAATTTTGCATTGGGGAAGGTAACACCATACACGCGGGTCAACATTTTATTTTTTTCATCGCCTTTCCAATACGCTCCTGCAATATTGGTAAGCTTAATGGCTTTTATATGTCCGGTGCTCGGAATATGAGGTCCTCTGCAAAGATCGGTAAATTGCCCTTGCTTGTAAAGGGTGATATTGCCGTCTTCCAAATTATGCAACAAATCTAATTTGTATTCATCATTTCTATTGAAGAAAAGACTTACAGCATCCTTCTTTGAAATCTCTTCGCGGATATAGATATTATTTTGCTTGGCTAATTCACCCATCTTTTGTTCCAATGCGGCCAAATCTTCTTCAGACATTTGACGGTCGCCTAAATCCATATCGTAGTAAAACCCATTATCAAGTGCCGGTCCTACCCAAAATTTCACTCCGGGAAACAAGGCTTCCACGGCTTCCGCCATCAAATGTGCCGAGCTGTGCCAAAAGGTATTTTTGCCCACTTCATCATCCCATGTTATCAATTTAATACTGCTATCTGCGGTAATGGGGCGACTAAGGTCTAATACCTGCCCATTTACTTCAGCCACTAATATTTTTTTTGCAAGTCCTTCACTAATCGACTTTGCAATGTCCATGGAGGACACACCGGGTTCATACTGACGCACATTGCCATCAGGAAAAGTAATATTAATCATAAGGTTGCAAATATAATTTTTTAATTGCCATTTTTCGTCGCTCCGTAAAGACTATTTCCGTCAAGATTCATAATTTTCTATTTTGAGCATTTTAAAGAAATCGGCTTCCTCCAGTTCTTTTACTTCGCCGGGTGCTAAATCGCCCATCGTCAAATCTTCAATAGAAACCCGTATCAGGCGACGGCATCGGTGCTTGAGCGCAAATACCATTTTTCGAATTTGGTGATATTTGCCCTCTGTAAGGGTGATTTGGAGCCATGTATGTGGTATAAATTCCTTAAGACCGTTTTCTACATCAAAAAGCTTGTCGGGTTTATCAATGATATGTACTGAACATGGACTGGTGATCCAATCGACATTTCCTTTTATTCGAATCCGTACACCGTTCCGTAAGGTTTGTACGGTTTCGTCGCTTACTTTATGCAGCACCTGTACAATGTAGGTTCGCGAATGCGGAATCTTGCTTTCAAAAAGAAGTTTGGTTACTTTTTTATTGGTCGTAAGCAAAAGCAATCCTTCTGAATGACTGTCTAGGCGGCCAATAGCGTGTATGCCCTCCGGAAAATCAAAATCGATTTCGCGCAATCGTCTGCTTCCATCGGTACCAATAAACTGCGAAACCATATCAAAAGGTTTGTACAAAATAAAATAACGGTGCGTATTTACCTTCATTTTCGGGTGCAAGTTGAGTTATTATTTCACACTTACCTAAAATAATTAGTCACTTATTGAATGCTTGCTATCGTTTACTAAAGTAGGGAAGTATCAATGGAGGGGCTTTCTATCTTTGAATTCTAAATTACATCAAAATGAAAAAAGGAATTATAGCGATGCTATTCATACTGGGTAGTACATCCATTTTCGGATCTGTATATATCAAATATTATAACAAAGATTCAAAAGATTATAAATTTAAAGTAACCATGGATGGGTCTACCAAAGAAGTGGAATTCAGAAGCAGTACCAGCGGGCAACTACTGTTCAAGGCAGTGGCACCAAGTGCATCATTGAAACGCCATGTGGTAAATTTGAAGTAAAAGCAGATGACAAAATAGAAATAAAAGACGGTTGTATTAAGGTTGTAAACTAAGTGTGTTTTTAGATTTAGGCAAATGGCCTCATCTGATTCATTTCAGGTGGGGCTTTTGTAATTTTTAGAGAGTCAATAATTTTTTCATTCGCTCCGCAGCTGCATGTAAGGTGCTATCCATTTTGGCAAAGCAAAACCGAATGAGTTTATCATCTCTTCCATCTTGATTAAAGGCACTGACCGGAATAGTGGCCACCCCAATTTCTTTGGTGAGCCAGGTGGCAAAATCTTTATCGCCCATGTCATTTATTTTTTCATATCCTGCTAGTTGAAAATAGCTACCCTGCGATTTTTGATGGATGGTGAATGGTAAATCGCTCAGCATTTCTAAAAACAAATCGCGTTTCTTTTCAAAAAAATGGGGCAATTGCAAATATTCATTTTCATCTTCCAATAGTTTGGCCAGCGCATATTGCATGGGTGTATTGGTGGTGAAACCGACAAACTGATGAACTTTTCTGAATTCCTTCATTAAAGGTTCAGGCGCAACACAATAACCCATTTTCCAGCCGGTGGCATGAAATACCTTTCCAAAGGAAAACAGCACCAGACTGCGGTTTCTCAGTCCCTCATATTGTAACACCGATTCGTGAGTCCTCCCGTCTAGGGTAATATGTTCGTACACCTCATCACTGAGTATCAAGATGTCGGTATTGGCGGTAAGGGCATCCAATTGCTTCATATCGTCCGCTGTCCACACATAGCCTGTGGGGTTATGTGGTGTATTAATGATGATGGCTTTGGTTTTGGGAGAGATGGCCTCTTTTACTTTTTGCCAGTTTACAGAGTAGTCGGGATATTGTAAGGCAACACATACTGCTTTGGCACCATTAAGATGGATATTGGGAATATAACTATCATAGGCAGGTTCCAATACAATCACCTCATCGCCGGGTTGTAAAATGGCAGTGAAGGCACAGTATATGGCATAAGTGGCCCCCGGTGTGATGGTAATTTCGGTGTCCGGATTCATGGTTGCCTGATAGAGTCGTTCTATTTTTTGTGCCAACACCGCTCGTAATTCGGGCAGGCCGGGCATGGGGGCATATTGGTTGAAACCTGACAGCATGGCCTCGTTTACATACGAAATTAGTTTTGAAGAGATGGGATAATCCGGAAACCCCTGCGACAGATTAATGGCATTATGTTCACGAGCGAGATTGCTCATGACCGTGAAAATCGTAGTGCCTACATGGGGTAATTTCGACTGCACAATACAACTACTTTTTCTTCTTATTTCTTACCAAAACCTCGGCAAAAACAGGATGGTGTACAATTTCCCTATCGATGTATTTTAGGGCCGTGATTTTCTTATCATTGGAAGCTAAAGCATTTTCAAGTTGAATAACGGCTTCTTTTGTTTTGCCTTGAGCTAACAAGATAGCAGCTCTGTAGTATACAAATTCTATTTTTTCGCCACAATGTTCTTCAGCTATTATTAATTGCGAAAGCGCCTCATCCAGATAATTGGAGCTATACAGGGCTTTCACAAGGGCCTGCCAAGTCGATTTGATATCGGGACGCAATTGCACCGCATTGAGGTAACAAACCAAGGCCTCTTTTTCGGCATTCATTTCCATTAGACAATTTCCTAAGGCGAGACAATAAGAGGCATTGTTTTTATTTATGTGCAGGGCTACAGAATAGGCTTTGATGGCTTTTTCCCATTTAGATTCCTTGGTATACGTTTCCCCAATTTTAAAAAATCTGATCGTCCTGCGGATTCAATTGCGAGGCTTTTCGATAATAATCACGTGCCTTGGCATATTGTTTTTGCTTGTCCCAGCAATAACCGATGGCCTCTAAAATGATATCTTCTGGTTTGGCAATAGACAAATGCATTTCCAATACCTCTATGGCTTTGGTAAATTTCTTAAGTTGAATATAGGCATCGCCTTCGTTTCGATAAGCGTACTCAAATTTATCATCAATAGCCAGACAATAATCATACGCATCAATGGCTTTTCATACAACTTTAACCCTTGATAGGCCACGCCCAAATTATACCATGCCATGGCATTGAAAGGGACCTCGTCGATGATTTTGCTATGTAGTTCAATACTGTCTTCGTGAAAATTATTGATTTCTGCCCAGAAGCATATTCGTAACAAGGCGTCTTCATTGGTAGGCTCGTATAACAGAATTCTTTTAAGGGTGGCATATACCTTTTCAAACTCTTCTAACTCATCGTAAATTTCAGACAATTCTAATAAAATATCCGTCTTGTCTACACTATCAAATTTGTCGGCATTTCGTTCCAGAATGTCAACAGCTTCTGAAAATCGGTTTTGGTCGAGCAAAATATCCGATTTCATAAACACACATTCAATATTATTGGGATCAATTTCTTCTACCTGATCTAAAATTTTCAGGGCTTGTCCGTATTTTTTCTGATTCATCAGCCATTCGGCTTTGCGGAGAAACAAAGTGGACGAAAAAGGGAAGAGGGTGGAGGCAATATCACAAGCAAGTCCGGCATTTTCTCTATCGCTATTGGTATCAAAATAATCGATTAAATATTCAAAATCTACTTCTGTCAGTACACCATGTGCTTCCCCTCTTTTTATCTTAAAAAATTCAATGAGTAAATCCTCTATGTCACGAAAATCTTCATCATCAAAAAAATCGTCATTAAACATATTTCGCTGGTTTCGTTATTGTAAAATTACGGTAAACTTAGGTATTATTGACAATCTTCATCGCTAAATAGCAAATTAGTAATCCACCATGATGTAGATAATATTTATTTCAATTGTTAAATGCTTGTTTATCTTTGCAGTCCCAAACTATTTTTATGGCATACATTCAACATTTCCACAGCGTGCTCCGATGGCTTGTTTTGCTCACTGCTTTGTATGCTATATTTAAGGCTTTTGTGGGTATGCAACAAAAGGCCGGATTCTCAAAATCGGATAATATGGCCGGTATTCTTTTCACTAGTACTATTGATATCCAATTATTACTGGGTTTGATTTTATATTTTACAAGTGGTTTAGGCTATAAAAATATTCAGGCAAATGGGATGGGATTTGTGATGAAAGATGGTTTTGCACGCTTTTTTGCAGTAGAACATATTAGTATGATGCTCATTGCGCTGGTATTGATTCATATTGGCAGATCCAAATCCAAAAAAGCGGCTACCGATTTAGCAAAGCATAAAAATGCGTTTTGGTATTATCTTATTGCACTTGTTATTATTTTAGCTGCCATTCCATGGCCATTCCGCAAGGGATTTGAAGCATTGGGATGGATGTAATTTTTTAAAATAAATCACCTAATCATCTGCTGTACTTATTAGTTTTCATTAACCATATAAAAATTGAAATTCGATTTTAATATCTAATTTTGCACTCCTATGTCAGATGAAATCCGCCATGAATGTGGCATCGCATTTTTAAGACTTCGCAAACCCCTTTCTTATTTCCACCAAACGTATGGCACGGCTTTTTATGGCCTAAATAAGCTGTATTTGATGATGGAAAAGCAGCACAACCGCGGTCAGGATGGTGCGGGTATTGTTACCGTGAAATTAGACGTACAGGCCGGAACCCCGTTTATGAAACGAATCCGATGCAATACCGGACAAAATATTGCCGATATTTTTAAGCAAGTGCAAATGGAGGTAGAAGAAGTGGAGAAATTGCAACCTGATATCCGTAGTTATCCTGAATTGCTCAAGGGGTATTTGAGTTATATGGGTGAAGTGATGATGGGACATTTGCGTTATGGCACCCAGGGACGAAACAATATCGAGTATTGCCATCCATTTGTAAAATCAGATATTAATCCTACACTCAATTTAAGTTTGGCGGGTAATTTTAATCTGGTTAACACCAAAGAACTGTTTCATTTTGTTGAGAAAGATGCGTTGGCAAGTGTACAGGCCGATAGCGATTTGAGTGCCATGATGGAGGTAATACACTATTTTTTAAGAGAAGAAGAAAAGAAACAAGAGTCAAGTATCAATTGGCAGAATGTATTGAGTAAGGCCTGCGAAATGTTTGATGGCGGATTTGTAGCTGAAGGAATTTGTGGCAATGGTGATGCCTTTATTTTGCGTGATAAACACGGTATTCGCCCGGCCTATTATTATATTGATGATGAGGTGGTGGCAGCCGCTTCGGAGCGACCTGTATTAATGACTGCATTTAAAACAACCTCCGATAAAATTATTGAATTGCCACCCGGTCATGCGCTTATTGTAAAAAGCAATGGCGAATATACCTTAGAACGTATACTACCTGAAGCTCCCAAGAAAGCTTGTAGTTTTGAACGTATTTATTTTTCAAGAGGTAGCGACGAAGAAATTTATAAGGAGCGAAAAGCACTTGGGAAATTGCTCTCTGTGAAGGTTTTGAAGGCTATTAAATATGATTTAAAAAATACTATCTTCTCCTTTATTCCCAATACCGCGGAAACCGCCTTTTTTGGTTTGATAAAAGGAGCGGAGTCTTATCTGAATGAAATTAAAGTCAGCCGTATTATGGGCTGGGGAAAAGATTTTGACGAAGAGCGGCTACAGCAAATGATTGAGCGTAGGGTTCGCATTGAAAAGATTGCGATTAAGGACGTTAAGCTACGAACCTTCATAACAGAGGATGCCGCACGAAACGAAATGGTACAGCATGTATATGATATCACCTATGGAACGGTTCGTGAAGGTATCGATTCATTGGTGGTGATTGATGATTCGATTGTCCGTGGCACTACCTTAAAGGAGAGTATTATAAAAATGCTGGATCGTTTAGGTCCTAATAAAATTACCATTGTTTCCTCTGCACCGCAAATTCGTTATCCGGATTGTTATGGCATCGATATGAGTAAAATGGGTGAGTTTATTGCGTTTCAGGCTACTGTTGAACTGCTTAAAGAAAATCGACAATCACATATTCTCACCGATGTGTATGCTGAGTGTCTGCATGCTGAAAAGTCGAATAAATTATCTTCTCAAAACTTCGTAAAACGTATTTATAAGCAATATTCCATTGAAGAGATTAATGTAAAAATTGCACAAATGCTAAAAACCTCCGATGTAAATGCTGAGGTTGAAATTATTTATCAAACCATTGAGAATTTGCATGAAGCCTGCCCCGATAATATGGGCGATTGGTATTTTACAGGCGACTATCCGACGTCGGGTGGCAATGTGGTAGTGAATAAAGCTTTTATGAATTATATGGAAGGAAATCTGGGAAGAGGGTATTGATGAGGATGAATGTTTAATGATGATTGATAATAATTTTTGGTCTAAATTTATAAAAAGATTTCGGTGATAAAATTTGAAAAGTTTACTTTAAAAAATGGCCTGCGTTGTATCGTACATCAGGATCATTCCACACCAATGGTGGCGATGAATATTCTTTATGATGTGGGGGCAAAAGATGAAAATCCTGCCCAAACCGGTTTCGCGCATTTATTTGAGCACCTAATGTTTGGAGGCTCCATCCATGTCCCCGATTACGACGAACCTTTGCAAATGGCCGGTGGCGAAAACAATGCCTATACGACCAATGATTTGACGAATTATTACATCCAATTACCCTTAGAAAATATTGAAACTGCATTTTGGCTCGAAAGCGATCGAATGTTAAGTCTTGCCTTTAGCGAGAAAAGCTTGGAAGTGCAACGCAAAGTAGTTTGCGAGGAGTTTAAGGAGCATTATATCAATAAACCCTACGGCGATACCTGGAAATACCTCCGAGAGCTTTGCTATACCCAACATCCTTACCAATGGATGACTATCGGAAAGGAATTAGCGCATATTGAAAACGCAGCGCTGCAGGATGTAAAAAACTTCTTTTAAGCATTATCGACCGGTAAATGCCATTCTTTGTGTAGCTGGAAATATTAGTACCGATCGAGTGAAGGAGTTGGCCGAAAAGTGGTTTGAACCCATCGAAAGTGGCGAGAAGTACGTACGTAATATTCCGGATGAGCCGCTGCAAACTGAACCGCGCCTATTACGTGTTGAAAAGGATGTGCCGGTTTCTGTAATTATGAAGGCCTATCCAATTGCACGAAGGGGTGAGCCAAACTATTATGTGGCTGATGTGATTACCGAAGTCTTAAGTGGGGGGCAATCTTCGCGACTGCATCAAAAATTGGTAAAGGAACAGAATATTTTTAGTCAGATTGATTGTTATCATACCAGTAGTGTTGAAAAGGGACTCTTAGTAATCGAAGGAAAGGTTTTGCCCCATATTGCGCCCGAAGAGGCTGATTTGGCGATTCAGGTAGAAATTGATAAGATAAAGCAGGAAGTGGTTTCGGATATCGAATTGGAGAAGGTTAAAAATAAAATTGAAAGCATGATTGCTTTTGAAGACTTGAGTTTACTAAGCCGTGCGAATAATCTTGCGTTTTATGAACTGCTAGGCGATGCTGAAAAAATGAATGAAGAACTTGAAAATTATCATCGCGTTACCGCTTCGGAAATTACCGCTTATGCCAATGAAATCTTGACAAATAACAACAGCAATACCTTATACTATTTGGCAAAGCAATCATAGTCTTGGCTAGGTCTTTTTTAATTTACTGTAATCTATAAAAAAGATAATGCGAGCAGATAATTCAAAAGCATGTGGACTTTTTATGATTTGGTATACATTGTTTGCGTAATTATTCTCTAACTGATTGTTGAGCAAATATTCATCGCCCAACCATTGCTTGTAGCTGAGTACCATTCTGCTTCCCGGTCTAAACATCCAATTGAAAAACAAATCCACATTCTGCACATTGTAATTTTCATTGAAATTTGCTTGAAAGGGGTAGCTGTTTTGCTGCCACGAGCCTATAGCATCCACCCTATGAAAGGAGCTATATTGTATAAATGAATTATAATGTCGAAACCTTGCTGTTAGGTTCATAGTGGGCGAAAAATTATACTTGATATTAATCTGCCCCTCGTATTCTGTAACATTTCTTCGCCCAACAATAGGTTCATTAAGGGTTTGGTCAAACAAGGCATACCCGATATTGCTTTCGTCAAATGTATAATTTCCTGAAATGCCGGCCTCAAGGCTTTGACTAAACTGATAGCGAATTCCCTGATTAATGTTAATATAATCTGCGTTTTTTATATTGGAAAAACCATAGCCCGCGTAATAGTTCCAAAATAATTTTTTTCGGCTATCGGAACTGCCTCCTATAGCCGAATAAAAGTAGGGGAGATATATTAACTTTTTGTCAAAGGATCCCAATTGATAATAGTCAGTAGGCGCAAATGGTTTGGTTTCGAACGATAGACTTACATCCCAAAAGTTTTTAAATAATAAAAAGAGATTGGCATTTGCCTGATACGATCGGAATGCAAAGGGTAGGGTATTCCATTGAAAATCGTGGTTGCTGCTGATTTCGTACAATTGCAAAAATGCCTGTTTCGGTTTATTTTCATTGTATGAAATTCCAATATTTTGTGAGGTTCGGTTAAAGTCAAATTGCAAACCCATATCCGTTTTATCAAATTGTGGCGACATGGTATTGGCCAATATTCCATATCTGAATTTGCCCGAAACTTTTTGATAATTCAAACCAAAAGAAGTACCTGCATCGAGTTGATTGTTATTTACAACACTAGCTTTGGCATAGCCCGAAAAAAGATGCGCTTCTTTTTTGTCATACATGTTAAAGGTTACAGCGCTTACGTTTGCATCACGTGCCTTGCCCATTCGAATCACATTGGTATTAGCAAAGTGGATAAACGATTGTCCCTTCAAGGGTTTGTCGAATACCAGAATATTGTAATTGGTAAGCGGTGCCGTTTCCACCTTAAAGGTTTTATTATTTATTTTATCATTTACGGTGGCATACATTGGCTTTGCCAGCGAATTAAAAATACCGATTCCATTGTTCCGGGCAGTTCGGCCGGTTATTTTGAAGGCATTGTAGAGCGTGCTGACATTTGGATTTTTTTGAATAGAATATTGTGTGGTATCGCTGTAAGTAGATTCCACTTCGTAAAAACCATTGGGGCGCGAACCAATTCTGCGGCTATAGAAAAGGTCGGCTTTTGCAAAAAGATCAACCCCTTCGGTGAAAAAAGGTCTATTCTCTGAGAGTTGTTGTTCAAAGGGCGAAAGGTTGCGAACCAAATTATCTGAAATCACTTGTGAAAAATCCGGCACCAAGGTCAAGTCGAGTGTAAACGACTCACTCAGTCCATATTTCAAATCGAGGCCACCACTTTTTAGCCATTGTTTACCGAGTTTATCTGCGTAAGGATTTTCTGAATAGCCAAGCGAGAGGTAGGGAAATAAAAAATAATCGGACAGGTGGCTTCATTTTTTGAAATCCATCTAATAAGGCGGTTTGCGCTAAAAAACCACTTTGCTGCACATTGATTGGATTCCAATAACTGTTTTCATTTTTCTTTCGTTGCAATCTAAAAAAATTAACACCCCATTTCATTTGATCGCCTGTGGTAAAACGAATGGCGCTAAAGGGGATTTCCATTTCTACGCACCAGCCCTGATCGTTCATTTTTACTTTGGATATCCATACAGCATCCCAGCTTACATCACCGTATTGATCACCGCCACTTAAACGTTCGTCTTGCTGCACTCCTGCTGCCGTCACACGAAATGCATACCCATTCTGATGATCGTCATAGGTGTCAAAAAAAACAGAAAAAACATCGGCATTGATATTATTGGTTTCGTCGCGTGCAGTGAGCAATTTCGAAAGTTCTTTTTTTGATTGGTGCATAACGGCGCCGACAAAAATGGATTTAGACCCATACACCATTTTAACTTCTGTTTCAAAATTTGATGGTTGATCGGGAGAGGGGATGGTTTGCGTAAAATGGGTGGCATTCTGCGCTGTATTCCAAAGGGCCTCATCCAGGATGCCATCTATTTTCGGTGTCGTTTCACTGTATTGGATGGTATATGTTTTGCGACTCAGAATCTGTGCCTTCGACTGAGAGAATACCAATAATAAGAAAAGGCAACAGAGCAGTTTTTGCATAAAAAAATATCTAAACAAAAATAGAAGGATTTTGAAAAGTGCAAAACAATTATGTGACTGAAAGGTAAATTTTAATAAATAATTGGCAAAAAAAAACCCGCTCAACAATTGAGCGGGTTTATAAATAAATTAGTATGAATTATTTTTTCCAAAGACCACGACCGAAATACCAAGCACAGCCGAAAGTTAATGGACGAATCATTGCATTGGTATTGCTATTTGTATTTCCGATTACGTTAAAACCAACATCAGTTGTATTTACGATTGGATCTGCAGGAGCTGTTCCATCTGGATCCCATTTAGTAGTTGCAACGCTCAAACCAGCTAGGTCAGCATAAACAGCAAACGCATTGTATGGAGTGAAAGAAAAACCGAAGTTTACTGCACCACCAACACCTGTTCTGCCACCAGATAAAGATTTATTTCTTGTAGTAATAGAACCTACTACATTGTCAACATTTTCAGTACCTGTAGATAAACCTAAGTTACCATATGTATAAAATGCAAACCAGTTATTTAGAGGGAAATATTTTTGAAGATAAATTCCAAAATTAACATCCGTTCTGTCTTGCACTGTTTTGTTTAAAGTAGGATTTTGGCTGAATACATCTTCAGACTGACCATAAGACACTCCAAGATTACCGCCTAATTCTAAATTGTCAACAACCATATAACCAATGGATGGTCCAAAATGGAAGTTAGTTCCTCTGTATAGTGCGTCCCCATCTGGATCCCATTTGGTAGAATTCACACCCATTCCTAATCTCACAACCACATTACCTTGAGTAGTTGCTGTACGTGTTCTTTTTCTTTGTGCATCTACTGAAAGTGCTGAAACAATCATTAAAGAAAAGATAATTAATTTTTTCATATATAATACTTTTATTTGTTTTATGGGTCAAATGTATTGTAAGTTTTTTAAATTTAAAAGCATTTTTTCGTTTTCTTTGTAAAATATTTTTTTATTTATAATAACAACAAACTCAAAAACATGAAAAACGTATTAATTGTACTCGCTATTTTGGCTGTTATCTTCTTTGTGGGCAAAAGTTCCTATAATGGTTTAATCACTAAAGATGAAGATGTGAAAAAGACTTGGGCAGAAGTTCAAAATCAGTACCAACGCCGTTCTGACCTAATTGGAAATTTGGTAAATACCGTAAAAGGTGCCGCCAATTTTGAGCAAAAGACCCTCACCGATGTAATCAATGCAAGAGCCAGTGCCACGCAAATGAAAATAGACATCAATGATGCTACTCCCGAAAAAATGGCGGCATATCAGGCAGCACAAGGGCAATTGGGACAGGCATTGGGCAGGTTAATGATGATTACTGAGAATTATCCTACCTTAAAGGCCAATCAAAATTTCCTTGATTTGCAAGCACAACTGGAAGGTACTGAAAATAGAGTGACCGTTGCTCGAAAAGATTTTAATGAATCGGTACAAACCTATAATACGAAGGTACGAAGTTTTCCAACTAACTTATTTGCCGGAATGGTGGGCTTAAAGGTTAGACCTACCTTTGAAGCAGATGCCGCCTCTCAAAAGGCTCCGGAAGTAAAATTTTAGTAATCGATTCAAGTACTCACATTATGTTTTCATTTTCCAAAATACAATTTCTTTTTTCGAAGGAGGAAAGCGAAACCATATTAAAAGCGGTACAAGAGGCCGAACGGTATACTTCCGGTGAAATCAGAATTTTTATTGAGAGTCGATGCGCCTATATGGATCCCATTCAAAGAGCGTTTGAACTATTCACTTCCTTGAAAATGTACGATACCGTTCATCGAAACGCGGTGCTGATTTATATTGCATATAAAGATAGAGATTTCGCTTTTTACGGTGATAAGAATATTTTTGAGAAGACAACAGAAATCTTTTGGAAACAACAAAGTCAAAAACTCGCAATGGGTTTTCAGGAGAATTATAAGGCGGCTAGTCTCATTGCTTGTATTCAAGAAATTGGGAAGGCATTGACAACCCATTTTCCATTTCATGGTGAACAAAAAAATGAATTACCGGACGAAATCGTTTTTGGAAAATGAGTAAGCTATCAAAAATTCTTATTGCCTTTATTCTCAATTTTTTTATAGGAATAGTCAGCACTTATGCCCAAACAACCTTTCATAAGGAAATTCCCGATATACCTGCCACACCGGCATTGGTAAACGACTTTGGAAAAATGCTTCGCGCTGATGAGGTGCTATTGTTAGAAAATAAATTGTTGCAATTCGAAAAAGAATCTTCTAACGAAGTAGTGATTGTAACGGTCGAATCGTTAGGTGGGAATGAGATCGCAAGCTTTGCAGTGGAATTGGGCCGTAAATGGGATATTGGTAAGGAAAGCAAAAAAAATGGGGTTCTCATTTTGGCTTCCAAAACAGATCGCAAGGTAAATATTTCACCTGCCTATGGATTGTCAGGCGTATTACCTGATGTGATTTGTAGTCGAATTATCAGAGAACAGATTGTTCCCAATTTTAAGAAGGGAAATATGTATCAGGGCTTTGATGAGGCGGTTGATAAAATCATCGCTTATAGCAAAGGGGAATTTACTGCCGATGAGGAGCCCACAGGATCGGGTATTCCAATGTTGCTTGTATTGCTTTTTTTCATGTTGCTGATTTTCATTTTCTTTTTTGCCATTCGAAATAAAACAGGGTCAACCTATGTAAGTAGACGAGGCTACAAAAGTTCAGATTCTGACTGGGGCAGTGGGGGTGGATTTTTTGGAGGAGGAAGTTGGGGTGGTGGCGGAAGCGATAGTGGCGATAGCGGTGGCGGATTCGGCGGTTTCGGTGGTGGTGGTGGTGGCTTTGATGGTGGTGGCTCTAGCGGAAGTTGGTAAGGAATATTACCTACTATTTTCATTTCGAATCCGAAATATTGATCCTAGAAAATTCCAAAAATTAGTATTGCTATTGCCGATGTTCCTGTAGTTGGGAATGCCACTGCTAGCCTTCAATATTTTTTCTACTCAATTACCGCAATACATTTCAATTCTATGGCAATTGGAGTTGGTAAACTATTGATTTCAACAGTGGTGCGACAAGGTTGTGCCTCTTTAAAATATTCGGCGTAGAGACGATTATAGGTATGGAAATCTCTTTTCATATTGACCAGAAAAACGGTCACATCAATCAGGTTCTCCCATTTGGAACCACTTTCTTCCAGCACAATTTTTACATTATCAAAAACACTTTTGCATTGTGCCTCAAAATCAAATGCCAAAAAATTTCCATTTTTATCTAGTTCCAAACCGGGTATCGCATTGGTAATAGGTGTTCGGGGGCCTATGCCTGATAAAAAAAGCAAATTGCCTACTCTTCGTGCATGTGGATAGGCGCCTACCGGGGCCGGTGCTTTCTGCGTTGAAATGATTTCACTCATAAGGTTAATGATATTATAGAATGTAAAAGTATAAAAAAAATATTGATTGTCCGTTTGTGTACCATCCACGAATAAGGAAGGTAATTGGTCCAGTGGGAAACTTACAAAGTGCAAAAGTAGGTAGCTGTTGGTTGGCACACAAAGACGCGAAGAGAAAAAGGCGCAAAAGTAGGTAGTTGTTGGTTGGCACGCAAAGGCGCGAAGAGAAGAAGGCGCAAAAGTAGGTGGCTGTTGGTTGGCACGCAAAGGCGCGAAGAGAAGAAGGCGCAAAAGTAGGTGGCTGTTGGTTGGCACGGAAATGCACGAAGAAGAGAGGGCGCAAAAAGTAGGTAGCTGTTGCTTGGCACGCAAAGGCGCGAAGAGAAAAGGCGCAAAAGTTGGTAGCTGTTGGTTGGCATCAAAGGCGCGAAGAGAAAAAGGCGCAAAAGTAGGTAGTTGTTGGTTGGCACGCAAAGGCGCGAAGAGAAAAAGGCGCAAAAGTAGGTAGCTGTTGCTTCGCACGCAAAGGCGCGAAGAGAAAATGGCGCAAAGTATTTAGCTGTTGGTTGGCGCGCAAAGGCGCGAAGAGAAAAAGGTGCAAAAGTAGGTAGTTGTTGGTTGGCACGCAAAGGCGCGAAGAGAAAAAGGCGCAAAAGTTGGTAGCTGTTGGTTGGCATTCAAAGGTGCGAAGAGAAGAAGGCGCAAAAGTAGGTGGCTGTTGGTTGGCACGCAAAGGCGCGAAGAGAAGAAGGCGCAAAAGTAGGTGGCTGTTGGTTGGCACGGAAATGCACGAAGAGGAAAAGGCGCAAAAGTAGGTAGCTGTTGCTTGGCACGCAAAGGCGCGAAGAGAAAAAGGCGCAAAAGTAGGTAGTTGTTGCTTGGCACGCAAAGGCGCGAAGAGAAAAAGGCGCAAAAGTAGGTAGTTGTTGGTTGGCACGCAAAGGCGCGAAGAGAAAAAGGCGCAAAAGTAGGTAGTTGTTGGTTGGTAGGCAAAGGCGCGAAGAGGAAAGGGCGCAAAAGTAGGTAGTTGTTGATTGGCACGCAAAGGCGCGAAGAGGAAAGGGCGCAAAAGTAGGTAGTTGTTGATTGGCACGCAAAGGGGCGAAGAGGAAAGGGCGCAAAAGTAGGTAGTTGTTGCTTGGCACGCAAAGGCGCGAAGAGAAAAAGGCGCAAAAGTAGGTAGCTGTTGCTTGGCACGCAAAGGCGCGAAGAGAAAATGGCGCAAAAGTAGGTAGCTGTTGCTTGGCACGCAAAGGCGCGAAGAGAAAAAGTCGCAAAGTATATAAATGTTGGTTGGCGAAGTTTTTGGTTTTAGGTTAACATCCGCAAAAAAAAAACACCCTAATCGTTTTAGGGTGTTTTTTAAAGGGCTAAAAAATTATTTACTTGTTGACTTGAATTTTTTGAGAAAGTAAATTTTTGCCATTGCTTAGCGAAAACATATAGAAACCATTGCTTACAGCATGTACATCTACATCTAAATAATTGATACCGTTTGTGGCGCTAATTTTTTCAGTACGAATAAGCTCGCCCAAAGAATTTACCAATTTGTACTCAAAATCGCCGGCAGTATTTGACATAAAGGCTACTCTGGTTTGGTTTGCTGTCGGATTTGGGGTGGTACTGATAATATCGAAATCGTATTTCGTTAAATTGCTAACACCTACAGCCCAACATGGAAAAGGATCGATGACAATTTTGTAGTATCCCAAGTTGGTTAGAGTGTCCGTTTTTCTACCAGGATAAATGCTGGGAATGATGGCATCAATCACTAAATCGGCGCTGTGGATATTGCTGGTATACACACGTAAACCAACGGTTAGCATATTGGTGCCAATTGCGGCTCCAATGGGTACATTTCCAAAAATACGCACGCAAGCTAATGAATCGCCTCTAATCACCAATCGTGAAAAATCACTTTTTGGGGAGCCTGGGCCTGCTGCCGGTAGTAAGGCAGGTACACTTTCAGCCGTTAAATAGGCCGGCATTCCACCAATGTTGGCATTCACAACAAAAGAATCTATGTCTGCTGTAATAGTTCCTAATCCGGCGATTGAAATGACCGTATCTTTAGCCGCTTTGATATACATGATTTGCTCGTAAGCATTTCCCTGACAACCATGCACAAAGTTTGTGGCACTATCTGGAATAATATAAGAATTTTGGGGCGCTTGTTGAGCTCCCGTACACATTGGGCATTCACAAATAAATTTCCAAACACAATGATTAAGGGTAAAATTATTTTTTTCATTTAAAAAGTTTTGCTAAAGGTAATATTATATGTATATTTCTCAAAATTATTCTACATGAAGTATTTGTCGGGCCTGTGCTTGTTATTCATTTTCAATCAATTAGCAGCTCAGGAAAGTTTTTTGAAAGGAAGTATCAAAGACAGTTTAAACAATGAATTATTAAGTGGGGTTACGGTTTCTATTTCCAATAAATTGGGGACCAAATCAAATGAAAATGGCAATTATCTGCTCAAATTAGCGCCAGGTAAGTATAAGGTCAATTATTCCTATACCGGTTACTACGCAAAAACCCTTGATGTCGAAATTGCTGAGAAGGAAACAAAAGTGCTGGATCTTTCTCTCCTGCTAAAATCAAAGGAGTTGAATTTGGTAACGGTGAGTGGCAGTAAGTTTGCCAAACGCACAGCCGAAGAAATTGTATCGATTGAAGTGCTCAAGCCGCAACAGATTTTAAATACTGCCAATAATGCGGTGGATGATGCCTTGCAACGGGTACCGGGTGTGGATGTGATCGAAAATCAGGTAAACATCAGAGGCGGAGCCGGTTGGAGTTATGGTGCAGGTAGTAGGGTATTGGTATTGGTAGATGATATGCCAATGCTTACTGCTGATGCCGGGGATGCAAAATGGGATTTTTTACCAATAGAAAATTGTGAGCAAATTGAAATCATAAAAGGGGCTTCTTCTTCATTATATGGATCATCAGCACTAAACGGTGTTATCAATTTTAGAACCGGCTTTGCAAGAAGCAAACCGCGTACTAAGGTGATGCTGTATAACGGCATGTATGGCAATCCAAAAGATAAAGATTGGATTTGGTGGGACAAGCAGCAACCGGGTTTTCAAGGGGGGTATTTTATGCACTCCCAAAAATTTGGAAATTTAGAAACCGTTTTTGGATCGGCATGGTATAGCGAAGATTCGTATTTGCAGGGCGATTTGAACAGACGCGGTAGAGTTAATTTAAATGTACGCTATACCTTCAAAAAACTGGAAGGATTATCTGTGGGAGTCAATACCAACCTGCAAAAAAACAAGAGTCAAACTTTTTTCTTTTGGCAACCTGACACGGGTGGTACCAAATTTTATCAGCCCTTTGGTGGATTAGAAGATTCCACTACTACCATTAATAAAAACAGGGGGCAACGCATGAATGTGGATCCCTACATTCAGTATATTACAAAAGGAGGGGCCAAACATGTGTTGCGTACACGTTGGTTTAGAAGTAAAAACGACATTCCTGAAAAAAAGCAGTCGTCCATTGCAGACACTTATTTTGGAGAGTACCAATTTCAGAAAGCTGTCGAAACCGATAATCTTGTGTTTAAAGATGTGAATATTGTGGGTGGGGTTATGGGAAGTTATAGCGATATTATAGGTGAATTGTACGGAAATCACACCACCTTTAATGTGGCACCTTATGTGCAATTGGAGAAAAAAATTAAAAAATTATGGACCTCTTTAGGGGTTCGCTATGAATTCAACCAGGTAGATACCTACCGGGTGGAGAAGAAGCCTGTGTTTAGAGCCGGGCTTAATTATGAGGTAGACAAAGGCACTTTCTTACGGGCAAGTTATGGTCAGGGATACCGGTATCCATCTATTGCCGAACGGTTTGTCAGCACCTCTTTTGGAGCTTCACGCGTTTTTCCAAATCCGGGTCTGAAATCAGAAACAGGCTGGAGCGCGGAGTTAGGAATTAAGCAAGGTTATAAATTGGGTTCATGGATGGGCTTTATTGATATTGCGGGCTTTTGGACAGAGTATAAAGATATGATGGAATTTAATTTTGGTTTGCAGTTACCGGCCGATTCCAATATTATTGACGGGTCGCCCTATCGAGTGAAAAATGTACAGGATTACATAGGTTTTAAATCCTTAAATGTAGGAACAGCTCGTATCAACGGCGTGGATATTTCTATTATGGGTCAGGGGAAAATAGGCCCGCTTCATTCAAGATTCATTTTGGGTTATACCTATATGAATCCTCTGCAAATCAATCCTGATTCGATTACAAAGGCGAACTTAAGTGGGTATACCAATACCCTCAAATATCGTTACCGTAGCAGTTTTAAATTTGATTTGGAAAACACGTTCAAGAAATTCACTATTGGCAATACCTTATTGTATAATTCCAATATGCAAAACGTAGATGCCGTTTTTCAAAATTCAAAACCAAATGAAAATGTTTTTGGGAAATTGTTTGAGTATGGAACCAAAATTCCGTCAACTGTAAATGAGTTTAGAAATAAGTACAATAAAGGAACTTTTATCTGGGATTTGCGTTTATCATATCAACTTAGTAAACCTATAAAGCTTGCTTTTGTAGTCAAGAATTTACTGAATACGGTTTACGCTGAAAGGCCCGCCATTTTGAGCGCTCCGCGAAATTTCACCTTGCAGTTGGCGGTGGATATGTGACCTTTTTAGTAGCAAGAAACTATTGTAGCAATGGCTAGTGTGTGTCGATAATTAGTGTAGTTTCCATTTCGGATTTTGATAGCAATTTGTAGCGTGCAAAATAGTTTGCTAGTCAAATTCTCGCAGGGGGATGTATCATAGGAGCATCCATTGTAGGTATTCAAACATGGCATAAAAAAAACTGCTCAAAAAGAGCAGTTTTTTTATTACTATTCAGAAGCTTCTAATTATTATCAGCAGCTTTTTTACCTTTTACTTTGGCAATGACTTCCTCCGCAACATTATTTGGCGCGGGAGCATAATGGCTAAATTCCATTACATTACTTGCACTACACTTGATAAGGAACGTAGTTGGGTTACATAGCCAAACATTTCAGATAATGGAACCTTTGCTCTGATGATTTGAGCACCGGCTCTATTGTCCATACCTTCCAATAAACCTCTACGACGATTCAAATCACCGGTAACATCACCCATGTATTGATCAGGCGTGGTAACTTCCACTTTCATAATCGGTTCAAGTAAAACGGGTTTCGCTTTACGGCCGGCCTCACGGAATGCTTGACGAGCACATAATTCAAAACTCATGGCATCAGAATCCACATCATGGTAGCTACCATCAAATACTCTGATTTTCATGCTTACAACAGGGTAGGCTGCTAACACACCATTGACCATTGCTTGTTCAAAACCTTTTTGAATAGCCGGTAAAAATTCTTTTGGAATTGATCCACCATGAAGGTCATTTACAAACTGGAATGATTTTCCTTCATTTTCTTTTACCCATTCTTCATCAGCAGGTCCCATTTCAAATTGAATGTCGGCAAATTTACCACGACCACCCGATTGTTTTTTCAATACTTCTCGGTGTTCCACATTTGTTTGGAAGGCTTCTTTATAAGCTACCATTGGAGCACCTTGGTTTACTTCCACTTTAAATTCACGACGCATACGGTCAATGATGATTTCAAGGTGAAGTTCACCCATACCACTTAAGATGGTTTGGCCGGTTTCTTCATCCGTTCTCACTCTAAGGGTCGGATCTTCTTCTACCAACTTCGCAATGGCCATACCCATTTTATCAACGTCTGCTTGTGTTTTTGGTTCCACAGCAACAGAGATAACGGGTTCAGGGAAATTCATAGATTCCAATACCACAGGATGTTTTTCATCACAAAGGGTATCACCTGTTTTGATATCTTTAAATCCAACGGCTGCACCAATATCACCTGCTTCAATAAAGTCTACAGGGTTTTGTTTATTGGCATGCATTTGCATGATACGACTGATACGCTCATTTTTACCGGTACGTGTATTTAGTACATAGCTACCGGAATCTAATCGACCGGAATACGCTCTAAAAAACGCCAAACGTCCCACAAAAGGATCGGTCATGATTTTGAACGCCAATGCTGCAAAAGGTCCCTTCGCATCTGCATTACGCTTAACCGCTTCGCCTGTGTCTGGATTGATACCATCTACTGCTTCAATGTCTAATGGACCAGGAAGGTAGCGACAGATAGCATCCAACGCTGTTTGTACTCCTTTGTTTTTGAAAGAAGATCCACACATCATTGGGATAATAGAAATATCAATAGTAGCCTTACGAATCGCTTCGTGTACTTCTTCTTCGGTAATGGTATTTGGATCGTCAAAGAATTTTTCGAGTAATTTGTCATCATAATCCGCTACGGCTTCAATAAGGTGTTGTCTCCATTCCGCCACGTCTTCTTTCATATCGTCAGGAATGGGAACTTCTTTATACGTCATTCCTAAAGTAGTATCATCCCATACAATTGCTTTAAGGGTAATCAAGTCAACTACTCCTTTAAAGCTATCTTCAGCACCGATTGGTAATTGAAGCGGAACGGCTTTAGCACCTAACATTTCTTTAATCTGTTTACAACATTTAAGAAATCGGCACCACTTCGATCCATTTTATTTACAAAACCAATACGTGGTACTTTGTAACGATTGGCCTGACGCCATACGGTTTCAGATTGAGGTTCCACACCGGATACGGCACAGAATAAGGCTAATAAACCATCCAGTACACGTAGCGAACGTTCCACCTCAACGGTGAAATCCACGTGACCCGGGGTATCAATGATATTAAATTTGTACAATTTGGTATCCGGTCCTTTGGTTCCTTGAATGGTTGGGAAGTTCCAAAAACAAGTAGTTGCCGCACTGGTAATGGTGATGCCACGTTCTTGTTCTTGCGCCATCCAATCCATGGTAGCACCTCCGTCGTGTACTTCACCTATTTTGTGATTTACACCGGTGTAATAAAGAATACGTTCTGTTGTGGTGGTTTTTCCAGCATCAATATGTGCTGCAATACCGAAGTTTCGTTGGTAGCGTAAGTCTGCCATTTTGAGTTTAATTTTTTATTGGTGAATGAAAAAAGAAGTAAGCCCTCTTTTTTCGAGGTGCAAAGGTAGGTTTATTTTTCGAGAAATGGAAGGTCGTACGTTAATTTATTGTAGTTTGATGACTTGTCATTTCAATTCGATGAAAATGTGGATATCTCCAAATAAAATGGGTATTGATCAAGTGGTGGTGATGCTTGGCGGTATGATTCTATAAAAGGGGGCATTTGTATGGGAAAAAAGTACCAAACGAATCGATAGAACAAAAAAAACCCTCATCTTTCGATGAGGGGTGTGATTGAAAAAGTCACATAAATAACCTACTGCTGCAAATGTAATTCAAACTTTGAAATCTGCAAATTTTTTTTTATTTTTTTTGAAAGAAGGTTGAAGCGATTCAAAAAGGGATTGTTTCTTTTTTCAGATATATTTGCACTTGGTTTGGCTTAGCCCCGATTGCAGTGAATATCCTATTTTGTGCTTTTTGTCCTTTTTCGGCTTCGCTCATTATCCAAAAGCACAAAATAGATAGCAACGGAAAGCGGGATTCGCTTCCAATAAAGAAATTAAATATGGCAGAAAAAGTAGTATTGACGGACTCGGGAATTGAAATTCGAAAATTATATACCAAGGCAGACCTTGCGAGCCCAAGCGAAGAGGAAGTGCCCGGTACTTTTCCTTATACCAGAGGCGTGCATGCAGGCATGTACCGTGATAAACCCTGGACAATGCGGCAGTACGCCGGATTTAGTACAGCTGAGGAATCGAATGAACGGTATCACTTTTTGTTGAAAAATGGCGTAACCGGTTTAAGTGTTGCCTTTGATTTGCCTACGCAAATTGGTTATGATAGCGATGACCAAATGGCAAGAGGAGAAGTAGGTAAAGTAGGGGTAGCTATTGACAGCATTGAAGATATGGAGCGATTGTTTAAGGGGATTCGCCTCGAAGAGGTGAGTACTTCGATGACCATTAATGCTAGTGGATTTATATTGCTGGCCTTTTATATCGCATTGGCAAAAACGACAAGGGGCTGATATCAAAAAAATTTCCGGTACCATTCAAAACGATATCTTGAAAGAGTATGCTGCCAGAGGTACTTATATTTACCCGCCCAAGCCCGTATGAATTGATTACCGATATTTTTTGAATATTGTAGTAAAGAGGTGCCTAAATGGAATACCATTTCAATCAGCGGTTATCATATTCGCGAAGCCGGAAGTACTGCGGTGCAGGAATTGGCCTTTACGCTGGCCAATGGCAAAGCCTATTTGCAAGCAGCTATGGAAAAGGGCTTGGATATTAATGTATTTGCCAAGAGGTTGTCCTTTTTCTTCAATGCGCACAATCATTTGTTTGAAGAGGTAGCCAAATTTAGAGCCGCACGAAGAATGTGGGCAAACATCACCAGTGCCTTGGGGCCACGCATCCTGATGCGCAGAAACTGCGGTTTCATACCATAGACAGGAGGTAGTACCTTGACTGCACAGCAACCTATGAATAATATTGTACGAGTAGCCGTACAGACCTTGGCGGCTACCCTTGGTGGTACCCAAAGTTTACATACCAATGGATATGACGAAGCGCTGAGTTTGCCGACGGAACAAGCAGCGAGTTTGGCATTGAGAACACAGCAAATTATTGCGGAGGAGAGCGGAATCTGTGATACGGTAGACCCTTTGCCGGGAGCTATTTTATAGAGTCGCTTACAGATGAAATGGAGCGGGAAGCTACTGCCTTGATTGCAAAAATTGATGTAATGGGTGGGGCTGTAAGTGCCATAGAGGAAGGATTTATACAAGATCAAATTGCTTCTGCCAGTTATCAATATCAAATGGCGATTGAAAGGAATGAAAAAATTATTGTAGGGGTAAATAAATATATCAGTAAAGATATTTCCGTTACGCCCCTGCTTAAATTAGATGAAGCGGTTGAACAGAATCAAATAGAAAGACTTGCTGCATTTAAGCAAAATAGAGATCAATCATTGGTGGCTCAGAAATTAGCGACCATCAAAGAAACATCCGAAACCGCTGAAAATTTGATGCCTTCTGTAATAGATGCTGTAGAGAATCATTGTACCCTTGGTGAAATTGCCAATGTCCTTCGGGAAGTATGGGGTGAGTATAAGGGGTAAGGGATTTAGGGATAAGGGATTTAGGGATAAGGAATAAGGGATTTAGGGGTAAGGGATAAGGGATAAGGGATAAGGGGGTGGGGATTTAGCGAAAAAAATGGGAAGGGTGTTTTTAGAATTGAAAATTAATCGATAGGCGATTGATGGGTCTGAAATAGAGTAGGTCGAGGTCGGTGTTGAGGGATGCATTATATTTTAAAGAAAACCTTTTACTGAGATTGAAGTTAGCTCCTGCCGAAAGATAGGGGCTAAGGGTTCCCTCCAAGTTTTGGAACTTTTCAACAAGAGAAAACATATAATAGGTACTGGATTTACTTTGATAGGCCTCCAAATTAAATCCGAGGCCGACGCAAGGATGTAATCTTTTTTTTGAGAGAATGTACAACTCATAGCCAAATTGAACCGCATAGTTATTGATGTTAAAAAAGCGGTTGCTATGGTCCGGACTTCCGCCCCAATATTCATAAAGTATGCCTCTGGACTTTGCGTATTGGAATGATAAGAGAAAAGAAAGATGCCTGCTCAATATTCTCGTATAATATATTGCCGGTAATGCATAACTCTGTGTAGTAATGCTTCCTGAGCCACCGCTCCACATAAAAGGATTACTTTCTTTTGCAAAGGAAACCCGGTTAAAAAGAAGCCTATTGCTTCGCAGACCAAAATCATTATGGGCAAAGCTGTATTCAATAGTACCGATACCAATCCCAATCTCATTTTTATAATGCTTTTGTCCTTGTAGGTTACAAGCCCACAGTAAAAACGCAAAAGCGCAAAAAAAATGTTTCATATTAGGAAAGTCGAAAATTTACTTTGGAAAGTTAAACAATTAAAATATCTTTGTCAAAAGTTAGATTAATCTAACTTTTAATTTTGACGATATGAACTCTTTAAATGCAAAATCAAAAAGTCTTGAGGAGGTAAACTCCAGTGTAAATACCTTAAACAAAACCACCCTTTGGAAAAGGATACTCGCCTTTTTTGGTCCCGCCTACTTGGTGTCGGTAGGTTATATGGATCCCGGAAATTGGGCCACTGATATTGCAGGTGGCAGCAAGTATGGCTATGCCTTGATTTGGGTATTGGTAATGAGTAATATTATGGCCATTGTATTGCAGTCGTTGTGTGCACGATTAGGTATTGTGTATCGGCGTGATCTGGCACAAGTCAATCGCGAAACCTATCCGCCTCTCATCAATTTTTGTTTGTATGTGTTGGCAGAATTGGCAATAGCGGCTACCGATTTAGCTGAAATAATTGGGATGGCCATTGGCTTGCATTTATTGTTTGGTCTGCCAATGATATATGGGGTTTGCATCACCATTTTTGATACCTTCTTATTGTTGTATTTGCAAAAGTTGGGCATCCGAAAAATGGAAGCATTTATCATCAGTTTAATAGCCGTTATTTTTGCATCCTTTGCAATTGAAATATTTTTGGTGAAACCGTCGCTAATTGAAATTGCAGGCGGTTTAAAGCCTTCCCTTCCGGATGATAGTGCCTTATATATTGCCATCGGAATTATTGGCGCCACTGTAATGCCACATAATTTATACCTACATTCGGCATTGGTACAAACACGAAAAATAGGTGAGGATGAGGAGTCGAAACGAAAGGCCATTAAATGGAATTTCATTGATAGTACCATCGCGCTGAATCTGGCTTTATTTGTAAATGCTGCCATACTTATTTTGGCGGGGACCGTATTTTTTAAAAACGGGTATACTGAAATTGCCAGTATCGAGGAAGCCCATAAATTATTAGCTCCTTTGGTGGGTACCACATTGGCTCCTATATTATTTGCTATTGCATTGATTGCATCCGGACAAAGTAGTACGGTGACAGGTACCTTGGCAGGGCAAATCATTATGGAAGGTTATTTGCAACTTCGTATTAATCCGTGGCTCCGTAGACTTATTACCCGATCGGTAGCGGTGATTCCGGCATTCATAACCATCCTTATTGCGGGAGAAGAAAAAATGACGGACTTACTTATTTTTAGTCAAGTAGTGCTGAGTATTCAATTGGCTTTTGCCATCATTCCACTGATATTTGCCGTAAGCAATAAGCGGATGATGGGTAAGTTTGCCATCAAGCCCTGGCTCATCATATTGGCTGTATTGATTACCTCGGTTATATTGTATTTGAATATTGATATGGTGATTCATGAGGCAATGGACATGCTGTCTGCAACAGATAAATGGTGGATTCAACTACTAATCTATGCAGGTATTTCTGCTTTAGCTGTTTTGTTACTCGTTACCATTTTTTATCCCCTTGTTTCCAAGCGAAGCAAAGCAAGCAATGCGCATATTCATCAAAAGCAACTTGAATTTTCGAATGTAGAAATATTGCCTTATCAATGTATTGCCCTTGCATTAGATTTTGGAGATAAAGACAATATCATTATTTCGAATGCAATGAAATATATCCGACCCGAAACGGAACTCCTTTTGATACATATTGTGGAAAGTGCCGGGGCCAAAATATTGGGCGAAAATATTGATGATGTGGAAAGTGCTGAAGACCGGATGCAACTGGCATTGTATCAACAGCAATTGGCGGCAAGGGGTATTAAGGCACGGTTTCAACTTGGTTATCGAAATCGGATCAAGGAGATTGTTCGCATCTGCAAAGCTGAGAAGGCAGATCTTTTGATATTAGGGGCGCATGGTCATAAGGGTTTGTTTGACTTTGTATATGGACAAACCATCGAAAGTGTGAGACATCAACTTGAAATTCCGATTTTGATTGTGAAATAAAAAATTTATTATTGCACATCAATTATCCATCGAAATTCATAGAATAATTATCAGTACGTTTTGCTTCCTTTTTGGTATTCAGGCGATTGCACTTGGGCAGACCAATGAATTGCCTCCTATTATTTTAGATCGTCCGGATTTGACGGAGTCACCCTTTTTGACACCCAAGGGATATGTGCAAGTGGAAGCGGGATTGTTGGCAGAAAAAACGCCCGCCGCCATTGATTTCAAAACGCCGACGGTATTGTTTAAGTACGGGCTTACCAAAAAGTTTGAATTGCGGCTAATTGCTGAAATGAACTGGACCGATGTGGGCAATAATAATTTTGGAGTTCCTCCGGTATGGATTGGTTTTAAATCGAGTTTGATTGACGAAAAGGGAATCGTTCCTCAGGTGTCCTTTATTGGACATTTAGCCTTGGATGAAGTGGCAACCTCTTCCTATAAAGAAAAACATATTGCCCCAAAATTTCGATTTGTGTTTCAACATACCCTCAGCAAGAAATTTTCTATTGGCTACAATGCAGGTATGGAATGGGATGGCGGAACGGCAGATCCGGCCCTCATTTATACACTGACCAGCGGATATGCCATTACAGACAAGTTTGGATGTTTTGTTGAATTGTTTGGAGATAAAAATCAGAATGTTTCTGCATCCACCAATGCTGATGCAGGCTTTACTTTTTTGGTAAACAATAATGCCATGGCAGATATTTCAGGAGGATTGAGATTATTAGGACCCGGACTGACATCCATTGGGTCTGAATTTTTTATTTCTATGGGTTACTCATTCCGATTTAATACCAGTCGTAAAGTAGAGACGATATTTGTGCGGTAAACAGCACAGAGTTATTTTTTTTATTGATTGTCGGAAGCATTATGGAAGACCATTAGAGGGTAAAATGGATGTGGTGCCTATTGTAATTAATGGAATGTGTTTCTTAATAGATTTAGAAGCTAACAATACCTTTACCGACATGGCAACTCTCATTTTTCATTTGTAATAAAGTATGGTTCCTTTTTGGAAAGCATGCGTTATAATCTGCTTCAACTGCTAATAATTTAACAGTTAAAATGGAGTGTGCTTACCATTTATTGATTTATAAAGTACACTTGCTTTATATTGTCCCATTAGTTCAAACTGCAGATGCATCAGTAAAAATGGATTACTAGGATACCCTCTTTAATATTTGCATCCTCCAACGTGTAAAAGTTAATCAGTCCATTCATTTTTTGATTCATGCCTGACAGGTTTTTTCGTTCATTCGACCTCCATTACCTATATTTGCACACATAATCAACTAGAATTAATACGAGCCTACATCCTTACACATCATGAAGAAACCAAAGTAAATTCAAAAGTGAAAACCTACAAATTGTATTTATTTCTTTTGTGACGATTGAACCGAAAGTATCTACCTCATGCTCAGCATCATCATGCCGGTTAAAAACACCGAAGCCTTTCTGAAACCTTGTCTTGATTCTATTGTGAAGCAACGCTTACAAGATTGGGAATTGATGGCTGTCAACGATCATTCTGTGGATAGCAGTCGTGATATACTATTGTCTTATGCGCAACAAGATTCGCGAATTCGCGTAGTGGAGAATGAAGGTGTCGGCGTTACTTCAGCTTTGCAAACAGGATATAAACATTCAGTTGGCAAGTATATCACTCGTATGGATTCTGATGATATCAATGAATTGCATAAGTATGAGTATATGCTCAATCAACTGAAAGAGAAGGGGCCGGGTTATCTGGCATTAGGACAGGTACAATACTTTTGCGAAGCCGGTTTGGGTGATGGCTTTCAAAACTATGAACGATGGATGAATGTCCTGATAAGCAATGGGAACTGTTTTGAAGAAGTGTATAAGGAATGTGTGATTCCTTCTCCCTGCTGGATGTTGCATCAGGAGGATTTTGATCGGGTAGGTGCCTTTGATACTATGATGTATCCCGAAGATTACGATTTGTGTTTTAGGATGTATCAGCATGGCCTAATTCCTATTGCCTGCAAGGAAGTATTATTTCATTGGCGCGATTATCCGCATCGTACCACCAGACAAGTAGCACATTATCAAGGGGATGCGATACTAGCATTGAAGTGCCACCATTTTTTACAAATTGATTGGGATACAGACAAAAATTTGGTAGTGTGGGGTGCGGGCAAGCGGGGTAAGTTTATAGCGCACTATTTGGTATCGAAACAGATTCCCTTTGATTGGGTTTGCAATAATAAAAATAAAATTGATCATGATATTTATGGAATCCGTTTGAAGTCAGAAAAAAGCCTCGGTGAAATACACAACAAACAAATTATGGTAAGTGTAGCCAATGCAGACGAACAACGCACCATTAAAGAATTGTGTGCTAGGAATGATTGGGATGCTTATTTTTTTTGTTAGCGATTTTCTTTCTGTGAAATCAGTAGGGGTATAGAATCCATTTTAAATAATTTCAAGGCTGCCACTTCTCCATTGCGACGAATGCCTTGTCACAATATTCTATTTCTTATCTTTGCAGCATGCAACATATCAAACTGATTGAATGTCCACGAGATGCCATGCAGGGCTGGACAGAAATGATACCTACACAAACGAAAATTCAGTATATCAATACCTTATTAGAGGTTGGATTTGACACCCTCGATTTTGGTTCCTTTGTTTCGCCAAAAGCCATACCCCAAATGGCCGATACCAAAGAGGTATTGAAAGGGATTAAAATGTCGCAAACAAAATTGTTGGCTATTATTGCGAATCAACGAGGTGCTGAAGAAGCGGTGCAGTACGATGAAATTACTTACCTGGGGTTTCCTTTTTCTATTTCTGAAACCTTTCAAAAACTCAATACCAATAGTAGCATTGCTGAATCAATCCTTCGTGTAGAGGCGATTCAAAAGGTATGTGTGCAACATGGAAAGCAATTGGTGATTTATATTTCTATGGGATTTGGGAATCCATATGGCGATCTGTACAATGCAGAGATTGCGATGGAATGGGTTGATGCCTTGCAAAAAATGGGCATTGGTATTTTTGCCTTGAGCGATACGGTTGGGGTTTCTAATCCGGACAATATTGAGCCACTCTTTTCAAAGTTGAGCAGCGCTTTTCCTTCCCTTGAATTTGGGGCGCATTTTCATTCTACTAAAGAAGCGCGATGGAAAAAATAGATGCCGCGTTAGCTGCCAATTGTTTTCGTTTTGATAGTGCTATTGGAGGTATTGGAGGCTGTCCCATGGCACAAAATGATTTGGTTGGAAATTTGGCAACGGAGCAATTGCTGGCGAATTTGGAAGCCAAAGGATATACCCTACATCTCAATCAATCTGCCCTTTTGGAAGCACAGGCTATGTCAGCGAATATTTTTCATGGTTAGATCCTAACTTTTTACATGAATACTGGCAATACATTTATCAATAAGATAAATATAGTGATCGAGCTCTTTGCGTAGCGCTACTGTATCAATGGAGGTCGATTTTCCTAGTTGCATGGCTTGCAAGGAGGTTTTTGATTTGTCGAGTTCCATTTTTTGACTTTCTAGTTTTTGGATATACTCAAAAATGGATTTTTTAAGCTCTTCATTATCTTTTTCCAAACGCTCATTACGTGCCTTTAGCTTTTTGATTTTGGCTTCGATGCCTGTAAGTAAGGTGAGGTATCCATTGTTTTTGGGGGTCAAAATAAAAAGGTCCGTACCGATTATTGAGTAAAAATAATAAATCTATCTTTTACATTCAATAAAATATTTAATTTCACAAAAAATATCAGATATGTCATTCGAAGAAAAAATGAAGGAGGCCTATACGTTTAAAGGCGAAACCATCTTGATGGGAGCTGCGGTATTAGATGGTAAACCCAATGGTACATCCAAAGTATACCTTCCCTTGAAAACGATGAATCGGCACGGACTCATTGCAGGGGCTACCGGCACCGGTAAAACCAAAACCTTGCAACTGATTGCGGAAGGGCTAAGTAATGCCTCCGTACCCGTTATGATGATGGATATAAAAGGCGACCTAAGTGGTATTGGAGCCATGGGGGTGCTCAACGACCGTATTGCCGAACGATGCAAACTATTAGAAATTGAGTACAAACCGGATGCATCGCCCATCGAATTTTTATCTATTAGTGCAGAACCTGGAACTCGGATGCGAGCAACGGTATCTGAATTTGGACCGGTTTTACTTTCCAAAATTTTGACTTTAAATGATACCCAGGAAGGTATTGTTTCTATGATTTTTAAATACTGCGATGATCATCAATTGCCGCTACTTGATTTGAAGGATTTAATTAAGGTGTTGCAATATCTAAATAATGAAGGCAAGGAGGAAATCAAGGCTGAGTATGGAAGCATCTCCCCTCAGTCTACCGGTACCATTCTTCGAAAAATAATAGAATTGCAACAGCAGAAGGCGGATATTTTCTTTGGAGAAAAGTCTTTCGAAATTGATGATTTGATGCGGTATAGCGATGATGGCAAAGGGATGGTTTCGATTGTACGCGTGGCCGATTTGCAAGACCGCCCCAAGCTTTTTTCAACGTTTATGTTACAACTACTGGCTGAGTTATACGCTACTTTGCCGGAGGCGGGAGACGTGGATAAACCGAATTTGGTATTGTTTCTCGATGAGGCACATCTCATATTTCAAGATGCTACGTCTGCTTTGTTGCAGCAACTGGAAACCGTTATTAAATTAATTCGTTCAAAAGGCGTTGGTATCTTTTTTATTACGCAAAATCCGAACGATATTCCACAGTCTATTTTGGGGCAACTTGGCATGAAGGTACAGCATGCCTTACGTGCGTTTACTGCAAAAGATCGGCAAGATATTGAAAAGGTGGCTCAGAATTTTCCGGAGACGGAATTTTACAAAACAGAAGATTTAATTACACAATTGGGAATAGGGGAGGCCTTGATTACCCTGTTGAATGAAAAGGGAATTCCGACGCCTTTGGTGCATACATTGCTTTGTCCCCTGCTTCGCGCATGGATGTACTCACTGCAGATGAGCTTGATAAAATAGTTTCTAGCTCTAAAATTGCTGCGAAATATAATGAGGATGTAGATGAAGTGAGTGCCTATGAAATGCTCACCCAAAAATTAGAGCATGCTGCTGCAACGGAAAAGGAAGTGGAGGCTAAAACGGAATCCAAAAAAGAAGAAAAAAGTACCTTAGATAAAATTCTAAATAGTTCGGTTACCCGCCAAGTGGGTCGCACCGCCGCGAGTTTAATTACCCGTACTTTATTAGGCGTTTTAGGTTTGGGTGGCAGTACTACTCGACGAAAAAAGACTTGGTTTTAATTGGCAAACTAATTCAAACTTCTAAAATCGACGGGTACCAATTTACTAACGCCCGCTTCTTGCATGGTTACACCATAAATAACATCTACGCTGGCCATGGTTTGTTTATTGTGGGTTACAATAATAAATTGCGAGTTGTCTGAAAACTTACGAATCATATTGGTAAACTTACCAACATTGGCATCATCTAACGGCGCATCCACCTCATCGAGTACACAAAGGGAGCCGGTTTGATCAGATAAATGGCAAACAGAAAGGCCGCTGAAGTAAGGGTTTTTTCACCACCTGAAAGCTGGGTAATGGTACTTGGTTTTTACCCTTTGGTTGCGCATAAATTTCAATGGACGTTTCTGCAAGATTTTCGGGGTCTACCAATTTCATATCGCACAAATCATCTTGTGTAAAGAGCGCATGGAAGACATTTTGAAATTCTCTTTCACTTTGTCAAAGGTATCCTTGAATTTTTGATTGGCAGTGGCTTCAACTTCTTCGATGGTTTTTAATAGACTTTCTTTTGCATCCGTAAGGTCTGACTTTTGTTCCTGAATAAAGTCGTGTCGGCTTTTCATCTCTTTGAAAGCCTCTACTGCCATGGGGTTCACCTCGCCCAGGTTGTCGATTCGCTTCTTTAACTTTTCCACTTCTACACTTAATACGTCGATGCTTTCGTTGCCAACACGCTCCTGTTTGAGCACATCGTCTAAGTCAATTTTAAATTCAACATGCAATCGCTCTTTCATAGAAGTCAGTTGCAACTTCATTTCCGTTAACTTATCTTTGATGGTACTTAACTGGTTTTCGCTTTGCTCTTTTTCACGACGTTTTTTATTCAGCGCATTTTCGCTTTCCATGGTTTCATTTCGGAAATTGTAAAAGGCCTGATCTTTTTCGTTTAGGTTTTTTTCGAAATGCTCTTTTTCAAGTAGTGCCTGATGTAGTTTATCTTCAATTTCTTTTAAGTGTACAACGGTCAATTCCAATTGCTGTTGGTTCTCTAAAAGTTGTTTTTTAAATACAATTATTTTTAAATTAAGGTCTTCTATTTGTTGCGATCGAATATTTCGCTCATTATTGATTTCATTTATGCGACTTTGTTGTCTGGTTAAAATGATATTGTGTTGATTATATTCCTCGTTTGACTTATTATAATCAGACTCTGCATTGGTAAATTTTTGCTGACTTTGTTGCAAGTTCCCAAATGCTAAGGACATCTGCTGTTGCATTTCTTGATGCAGATTTTGGGTAGAGGCAATAGAATCTTTGGTTTCCTGTAATTGTTTGTTCAAATCCTCAATTCGCTTGCTGGATGTTTCGTACTGTTGATTGTAATTTTCAATTCTATGTTCAATTTGAAGAATGGTGTTTTCAGCAGTACTATATTCGGATCGAAGTTTTTTTATTTGATCATCCTTTACTTCTTGGTTGTACCCCACAATTAGATTTTGCGTTTGGCTTATTTGCTCCTTAAAGGATTTGGTATTTTCCGAAAGGGTTTTAATTTCTTTATTTAAATTCTCAAGTCTTTGGGTACGACCAATTTTATTTCCTTCGAAGATGCCAACAGAACCTCCTAAAATTCGTTTGCCGGTTTTATATCCGGTGCCATCCTTTTGTAATATTACTGCATTGCCTGATTGGCTTACCTCCATATTTTCAGCAATAAATACATTGCAAAGAAGCTGCTGGTAAACCAGTGCATATTTGGCATCACTGCTAATGACATCGAGTGCACTGATGCAGTTTTCGTGAGTACTAGCCTTGTCGGTTTTTTCATTGAGGTCTGATAAAATGAAAAAGCCTGCTTTCCCTTTTTTATGATTCTTTAAGAGATTAATGGCATCATAGGCCTGCGTCGGATTCTCTACCACATAATAGTTTAGGTATTTATCGAGGTAGCCTTCAATACATACTCTATATTCCTCTTTTACATTGAGTACTTCAGAGAGTAGTTGGGCATTCTGATTCCATTCGGCATTTTTATTGAGGTATTTGATGCTGTCAGGATATCCTTCTAAGCTGTCTACCAATGACTTTAATAGATTGTATTCATTTTGTTTGGAATCGAGTTTTCGGTTTTCTTCAAATAACTGCACGCGTAACTCTTCTAAAAGGGCCTGAGAGGTGAGCAATTTTTCAGTAGCCTCATTTTGTTTCGTTTCCATTTCTAGAATGGTGACCTTCTTTAGCTCCAGGCTTTTTGCCAACTCCTCTTTATTTTGACCTTGTTTGTCAATTTCTGTTTTTCGATGTTTGTTTTCCTCTTCCTGTTGCGTGATGGAACGTTGTAAATTGTTGATATTGTTTTCGGCAACTGCTACTTTTTTCTCAGCATCAAATTGATGGATTTGCAATTGTTGATGTTCGTTACGGAGTTTATCTACTTCTGATTTTTGTTCATCATAAATGGTCCGTTTAACATCCAGGTCCTTACGAAGGGTTTCTAATTTTTCTTTAAATTTTTGCAAGGTGTCTTCTTCGGTTGCCAATTTCTTTTCGGCATCGGTGGTGGCCTTGTTTAAAATTTCCGTTTGGTTGTTTGAATCTAAAATGGCATTTTGAATATTGCGAACCAACTCATTCAAATGCTGTATTTTTTGTGCAGAAAGGTTTTTGTCATTTTCAAGACTTCGCAATTTCCCCACTTGTTCGTTAAAGGTTTTTTGCAATTGATGTAATTCTTCTTCGCGGGTGGTGAGTTCCAATTTCCGGGCTTCCAATGCGGCACCTTCTTTTGAGATAACCGTTTCTAAGGCTAGAATGGCATCTACTTCATGTTGTTGTTGGGTATTTAAGGTTTGGTAGGTGCTATTGAAATCTTCTAGGGAGGCTTTTACAAATTCGACACTGACGTCCTTGTATTCATTTTTGATGCTGTGGTATTTCTCTGCTTTCTTTGCCTGGCTTTCCAGACTGCGTAAGTTATTGGAGATTTCAAACAAAAGGTCCTCTATTCGATTTAAATCTTGTTCGGTAGCATCGAGTTTTTGTTTGGCTTCTTTTTTTCGGGTTTTGTAAATAGAGATGCCGGCTGCTTGTTCCAGCATTCTACGGCGACTATTTTCTTTATCTTTGATGATATCATCTACCATTCCCAATTCAATAATAGAATAACTGTCGGAGGTAACGCCGGTATCCATAAAGAGATTTGTGATGTCTTTGAGACGGCAGGTTACATCGTTTAAGCGATATTCACTTTCACCATTTTTATAAAATTTGCGCGAAATAGTTACGACGTTAAATTCGGTAGGAAGCAGATTTTTTGTGTTTTCGAACGTAAGAGACACTTCGGCCAATCCACTGCTATTTCGCGTTTTGGACCCGTTAAAAATGAGATCCTCCAGATTGTCTGAACGAAGGGTTTTGATTTTATGTTCGCCGATGACCCATCTGATGGCATCAACAATATTTGATTTTCCACATCCATTGGGACCCACAATACCGGTAATCTGATTATCTAAATTGATAAGCGTTTTATCGGCAAAACTTTTAAATCCTTTTATTTCTAATGACTTCAGTCGCACGTTTCAATTTTTTAGCGTGTGAATATACTCATATAAGTACTGTCTTTTAGAATGTGTTTGTATTTGAGAATATTTCAGGGAAAACCTGTGGATAATTCAATAGATACCCACATTTTGTAACGCAAGGAACGGAATTATTGGTAGAAATGTTGTGGAAAGGCATTCTGAACCCTAGAACAATCTTTGATCCAAGGGATATTTTTTGGAGTACTTGAGCAGAATCTTTTTAAAATCCTTGTGCTGTGGATTGAGTAAATAGTTGTTTTCTTCAGGAACCACGGCAGAGGGTACTTGCAGGGCCACATGTACATTAGAAAGGAGGAATTGGTTGCCGATAAACTGGGTATAAGGCAAATCGTCTTGCCAGTTTTTCTTCAGGAGGACGCCGTCACCACATGGGGTTTTAGGGTGTGGAGGTCCAATTCTAATAGATAAAAGTCTACTTTAAAGGGTGATTCGGACGGATTATAATTAACCAGTAATTCCAATACAGCCAGAGAAATATGCTGAGTGGCATACAAAACGGGTACTCCTATTGGGTTCCAACGACCGCCATATAGGGCGGCTCCTTCGCCGTGGAGGTCGTCTTTATACTTTGAATGTGCGAGCCTGTAAATCGTCATGCAGTAATACCGTGTTGCATTCTATTGAGTAATTGAATGACTTGCTGAATCCCTTCATAGGTTTTTAGCAAACTCATTGGCGTTTGGAATTTGAGAGAGAACGGTTTGAATGTAAGCCATTTTTTCAGTCCTTCTTTTCCATACAGTTGCGTTCCAATTTCAATGAGTTTTTCCATGATAAGAATGCGTTCTATTTGCATCCCATTAAAGCACGCGTTTTCATGTGCGTATCGATGAAGGGTGCGTTCTGAAATATGCAAAATGCCCGCCCAATCCGCAATGGTAAAGGGGGCTCGGTCGCTGATTTTTTTGAAATCAGAAAATAGAAAATCTTTGGTAAGGACTTTTTTGGATGCTGCCTTAGAAGGATTTACAGACTTGATTAAACCATCTTCCGGCTTATTACTTTTTGCAAGGAGGGTTTTGCTTTCCGGTCCTTTTTCTTTTTTCATAGAAACTGTCATTTGTCACACAAAGGTACGACAAATGACAGAATATTCGTTCCAGCGATATTATTTTTTTACCATGGTTAAAATAGTGGCAATACCAACCAGCGGTTCCTCGCTTTCATCCAATATTTCAACCATCCATTTGACAATTCCCTTCGGAATATCCTGGTCATCTTTTACTTCTTGATCTATCTTTTCTTTGCAGGTAAAACGTACATACACCGAAGTGCCCGGATATACCGGTTTCGTAAACCGCAATTCATCGATGCCATAGTTTAAAAGAACCGGATTTATATCATAACTGTGCACAAACAACCCGGCAGCAACACTCATAATAAAATAACCATGAGCCACTTGATGAGTGAACAGGGTACCTTCAAATTGGGTATCTTTCATGTGTGCATAAAAATGATCACCACTTAGGTCGGCAAAACGGTCGATATCATCGCTGGTAATTTCACGTTTTTCGGTAACTATCTGGTCGCCGATTTGTAGGGTGTCAAACGATTTTTTAAAGGGATGAATACCATCTAGGGTGCCTTGGGCGCCTTGCTGATATTGCTTGGTAATGGCTGTAATCATAGTGGGGGATCCCTGAATGGCTGTTCGTTGCATATAATGAAGGACGCCTCGTTTACCGCCCATTTCTTCACCACCTCCAGCACGTCCCGGTCCTCCATGCACCAACATAGGCATTGGCGATCCGTGACCGGTACTTTCTTTAGCAGATTCTCGATTGATTACCAAGATTCGACCATGCATGGTGGCAGCGCCCAATACAAATTCCCGAGCGGTGTCACTACTAGCAGTGGCAATACTGCAAACCAAACTGCCTTTACCCATTTTACTTAGAGTGATAGCCTCATCTACATTTTTATAGGGTATGATGGTGCTGACCGGGCCAAAGGCTTCCACTTCATGACAAGCAAGCTGTTCAAAGGGTGCTTCATTCAAGAAAATCATCGGACTCATAAAAGCTCCTTTTGTTTTATCGGCACCTTTCACTTCAAAGTTGTCTTGGTTGCCGATTACTAATTTTTGAACTGCCATCAATTCATTTACTTTCTCAAGTACATCATTTCGTTGACCCAGTCCGGCTAATGGCCCCATTCGAACACCCTCAACGGCCGGATCGCCAATAGTAGTGGTTTGTATTCTGTTGCCCAAAGCAATGGTAACCTCTTCCACTAAGGATTCAGGTACAATAATGCGGCGAATGGCCGTACATTTTTGACCTGCCTTGGTGGTTATTTCTCGTACCACTTCTTTGATAAATAAATCAAATTCGGGCATGTCCGGTTTTACATCATCGCCCAAAACGCAGGCATTGAGCGAATCTGCTTCCATATTAAACGGAATGGAATGCTGTAATAGGTTGGGATGCGATTTTAATTTTCTTCCTGTTTCGGCACTTCCTGTGAATGTAACCACGTCTTGCATTTGGCAAAAATCAAGGATGCCTCGTGCACTGCCACAAATCAGTTGTAGACTGCCCTCAGGCAAAATGCCCGATGCGATGATTTCTTTAAAAACAGCTTCGGTTAGATAAGAGGTAAGGGAAGCAGGTTTCACAATGGCAGGTACTCCTGCCAATAAATTAACGGCAATTTTTTCGAGCATACCCCAGACGGGAAAATTAAAGGCATTGATATGAATGGCCACACCTTCTTTAGGTACCATAATATGATGTCCAATAAAGGTATTTTGTTTTGATAATTTCGCTACATCTCCTTCTACATAATACCATTCATTACCAAACTGACGACGCAGACTTGCGTTTGCAAACAGATTTCCAATACCCCCTTCAATATCCACCCAACTATCCGCTTTGGTGGCTCCGGTGAAGGCACTAATTTTATAAAAGAGCTCCTTTTTTACTCATAAGATGAAACGCCAGTTTTTTAAGCATTAAACCGCGCTCTTGAAAACTCATTTTACGCAGTTTTTCAGACCCTTTAGTGCGAGCGTATTTCATCATGGCATCAAAGTCTAAACCATTGCTGTTAGCACTATACAGGGCTTCGCCGGTAATCGCATTGTAAAGTAATTCACCTTCAGCGCTAGGAGTGACCCATTTGCCTTCGGCGTAATTTTGAAGAGAAATAATTGACATAAAATCTGCTTGTTTTAGTTTGAAACAAAATAACTGATTTTAATTCTATGGATTAATGGTGCTTTTGAAGACAAATTATCTGCTTTGGATATGCTGTCATTCTGTTAGGCAATGTAAAAAATAATACATAATGTAAAACAAACTTGTCTAATTGTGAAATATGATTTACATTTGACAAAACAAAATAATGTATGTCACACGAATTATTATTTCCGAATAAATACAAAGGTCTGGGTTGGGTCTTATTAATTCCCTCCTTGATTTTTTGGTATGTATTTAATTCTTACAGATTATGAGGCAAGTGGTCTGCAAGTGAAGATGTTCTCGCTATTTCCTACTGAATTTTTTGGAGAGAAGAAGTATTTCAGTTTAATATCGGTAAATATTACCAATACCCTTACGGGTGTAGCGTTTCTTATAGGTTGCTTATTGGTGGGTTTTAGTAAAGAAAAATATGAAGATGAATTTATTGCTAAAATTCGCCTTTCCTCTTTACTTTGGGCGGTATTGCTAAATTATATATTGTTGTTACTTGCATTCATTTTTGTATACGGCACCTCATTTTTGAGTGTAATGATTTACAATATGTATACGGTATTACTCATATTCATTATTAGATTTCACTACCTGCTTTATAAAAATTCAAAATTGGCAACAGATGAAAAATAACCTAAAAGTGGAGCGTGCCATTCATGGTCTTACACAGGATGAACTGGCCAAGAAAGTATCGGTAAGCCGTCAAACCATCAATGCTATGGAGTTAAATAAATATGTTCCATCCACTGTCCTAGCACTGAAAATTGCAAAATATTTTGGGAAGCAGGTGGAAGCTATTTTTTTATTGGAAGATACAGACTAGGTGCCACCAACGGGGACTTGCCTTTTGACCTGCTTTTTTTGAGAATATATTTGTGGCATTTGTCGTATTTTTACCAAAATGTTCTCGTATGAAGTATATTCTCGGATTGATTTTTTTGACCTCATTTATTAGTTGTAAAAAGAAAGATCTCTATAGATGCTATGATTTTAATGATAACACCCAAATTGAATTTAACATCCGAACCTTAGAGTTTGAAGATGATGCAGAAATGTATATATGGCGAAAGGGCAAAGATTATGTTGATGGAAATGGGGATCATATTTCTGTATACTGCACACGAACCCTCAAATAAAAAATGGGATTCTTCCCTTATTTCACCACCATCTGAATCGTTTGCCGGGTCTTTTGAGTGAGCAGTACGGTTCTGTTTTTTAGTTCCTCTTTCAAAATGTCCTGGCGATAATGTCGCACCGTAAAGAGAAATAAGTTTTCATTTCGTTTTACCTCATATTGCTCGTTCAGCAATGCTAATAGTTCGTCTAAATGGGCTGTATGACTGTCAATACAAGCCACAAAGCTGATGGCAGCATTTTGAATCAGATTGATTTTGATTTTGCAGTCATGAAACATTTTATAAATTCTACTCAGATTATCTTCGGTAATAAAGGAATAATCTTTGGTAGTAACCTGTAACAACGTTTGCTTGGTTTTTAGAACCAGAATCGGGGGGTAGTTAATTTTTTTATCTGTGTTGTGAATACAGGTTCCTTTCAGCTTTTTGTCTAAAAAGCATTTTACATACAAAGGGATGTTTTTGTTTTGAAGTGGCTTAATCGTTTTTGGGTGTATTACCTGCGCACCATAAAAGGCCATTTCAATCACTTCATGATAGGTAATTTCTTCAATGGGAACTGTATTCGGAAATATTTTCGGGTCACCATTCAGTAGACTGGGCACATCTTTCCAAATGGTCACGCTTTCGGCATTGCACATATTAGCTAGTACGGCAGCGGTATAGTCACTTCCTTCTCTACCGAGCGTAATCGAGTTGTTTTCATCGGTACTACCGATAAAGCCCTGTGTGATGACGATGTTTGAATGGGCAAAGAGCGGTATAATCTGCGATTCCACCAGTTGCAAGGTAGTGTTCCAATCGATATGTGCATCTCGATAGGTATCGTCTGTTTTAAGTATGTCACGTATATCAATCCAGCTAGCGATTGTTTCGTTTTTATTAAGGTAAGCAGCAATAATCAAAGTAGAAAGCAATTCGCCGATAGATACAATCTGATCATAGTAATAATCATAGCCCCGCACCGGAACGTCATTCAAAATCCATTCTATTTCTAAATAGAGGGATTGCAAGTTTTCAAGAAGTGCATCACTTTTGTTTTCTAAAAGTGCTTTCGCATAGTCGTTATGATCTTGTTTGAGTTGCTCAAACAATTCCAGTGCTTTTTCAGTTTGCTTTGCAAAATACGCTTTAGCAATTTCCTCCAACGCATTGGTTGTTTTTCCTTTTGCAGAAATCACTACCAGCAATGGCTGGGTTCCATTTTCTTGAATGATGGCTGCTGTGCTTTTGGCTCGCTCTACATTTTCAATGGAAGCGCCACCAAATTTGAATACGTTCATTTTGTTTTGTTCCTTAATAAATTCGCTGCAAATCTAATTTGATAATAATATATTTAAGAAGGAAAGTGCGTATTCTTGAAAAATTTATACATATTGCACGCAGAAAAAATTAGAAACTATGTATCTACTTCAAATTTCACAAGAGGCAAGTAAGGTTGCCGGCCAAACGATATCCCACCCCGATAAAATTAAGGATTTTGCAATAGACTATACCCCAAAGATTGTGGGGGCAGTTCTTTTTTATGTAATTGGAACCTGGATTATTAATAAATTGGTTTCAATGATTCGAACGGTTTTGCTGAAAAGAAATTATGATCCTTCTTTACAAACGTTTTTAGTTTCTTTAGTAAAAGTGGTACTCACCATTTTATTACTTATTTCCATAGCCGGAAAATTAGGCGCCGATACCACTGCCTTTAGTGCCTTAATTGTGGGTGCGGGCGTGGCCATTGGCTCGGCACTGAATGGCACCTTGGGTAACTTTGCCGGGGGCGTTATGATGCTTGTTTTTAAGCCTTTTAGAGTGGGTGATATGATAGAAGCACAGGGCGTAACCGGAGTGGTAACCGAACAAGGTGTTTTTAGTACTACCGTACTTACGGCTGAAAACAAAACGGTGTATCTGCCCAATGGGGCACTGTCTACCAATACCATTTCTAATTATTCAGCACATGGCAATTTGCGGGTAGATATCACGATGGCTATTGCACCTTCCAATGATTTGGAGAAGGTAAAGGCCGTAAGCTTGCAGACCTTGCAACAACATCCGAAGGTATTGAAAGCACCTTCACCGGAAGTAAATGTACTAAAGGCCGCAGATGGAATGCTTACCTTAGCTATAAGACCCTATTGTGTGCAGGCAGATTATTGGGATGTCTATTTTGCTTGTACGGAATCGCTCATAGCTGCTTTTGCTCGTGAGGGAATAGAGGGGCCTACGCCAACAAGGATCGTTATCAATAAATAGAAACCATTTTTTTATCATAAATAGAATACACATGACACTAAACGAAACGTTGTTAGCTGAATTCAAGCACGAAGCAGCAACCACAAGAAAAATTTTAGAAAGAGTGCCTTTAGATAAAGGCGATTACAAACCCATGAAAAGTCGATGACCTTAATGCGTCTGGCCACCCATGTAGCCGAAATTGCCGGTTGGTGGAAAGAGTGTCTGGTGCATGATGAGCTGGACTTTGCGAAAGGTGATTTTACACCAAAAGTGTTTCATTCCTCTACCGAATTACTAACTTATTTTGATGATTTGGTAGCTAAAGCAGAGGTCATTTTAAATGAAACTCCCGAAACTGAATTTGCCAATGACTGGACGATGCGTCAAGGCGAGATGATATTTTTTACCATGCCCAAAGCACAGGTGGTAAGAACTTGGTGCCTAAACCATTGGTATCATCATAGAGCGCAATTGGGCGTTTATCTACGGATGTTGGATATTGCCGTACCAGGTTCTTATGGCCCGTCCGCTGACGATCAAGGCTAAGCTTTCAAATGAAAATGGGGGATTTTTCGTAGAAAAATCCCCCATTTTTTATGCAGTATATTCTGCGTACTAATCCATGATAAACGGATAGTCTTCCTGAAGATAAATATCTTTGTACACTTCTGAAATATCAGGAAGCGGTGAGGTTTCAGCAAACTCAACGCAATCGTCTACAATGGCTTTTACCCGATCATTCATTTCGGTAATTTCTTCGGCAGTAGCCAAATTATTTTCCTGAATGGTACGAAGTACATTTTCTATAGGGTCTTTTTCTTTGTACTCTTCCAGCTCCTCCTTGGTTCTATATTTGGCGGGGTCGCTCATGCTATGCCCTTTGTAGCGATAGGTTTTAATTTCGAGTAGGGTAGGTCCATCACCAATTCGGGCACGGTTGACTGCCCGAGTTACCGCATGATGTACATTTTCGGGTTTCATACCATCTACACTATCGCCCGGCATATCATAGGCATCAGCAAGCTTGTATATATCCAATACATTGCTGGTTCGTTCTACCGAAGTGCCCATTGCATAAAAATTGTTTTCGCAAATAAATACAACCGGTAATTTCCACAACATGGCCATATTGAAGGTTTCATGTAATAAACCCTGACGTGCTGCGCCATCTCCAAAAAAACAAAGCGTAACCGCATCACTCCCTTTATACTTTTCAGCAAAGGCAATACCGGCTCCTAATCCAATTTGCCCGCCCACGATACCATGACCGCCAAAAAACTTTTTTTCTTTAGAGAAAAAGTGCATACTGCCGCCTTTTCCTTTGGTGCAACCTGTGGCTTTTCCGTACAATTCAGCCATACATTCGCGTGCCGACATCCCTTTCGCCAAAGCCAAACCATGATCACGATAGGCCGTTATCATATTATCATCTTCGCGAATGGCCGTCATACAACCTGCTGATACTGCTTCCTGCCCGATATACAAATGACAAAATCCTCTGATTTTTTGCATGCCATATAGCTGACCGGTTTTTTCTTCAAAGCGACGTTGCAACAACATGATTTCGTACCAGTAACAATAAATCTCTTTACTAAATGTATTATCCACGTGAATGTTTTTAAATTATTTTGCGAAGATAATGGGTAAAATGCAAACGCCCAACCTGGAAAAAGTAGAAAGTATTTTCAAGTGGTTTATTAGCTATCAATATCTTAAAAACGGTTACATGATAGGCATTTTGTTTTTGGCAATTTCCAAAACCTAAAACTCACAGTTCTTCGGAGTCCGTGGAAACGGAATCACATCTCTAATATTACCCATTCCGGTTACAAACTGCACCAGCCGCTCAAAACCAAGTCCAAAGCCTGCATGCTTACACGTTCCGAAACGTCTGGTGTCTAAATACCAAAACATTTCCTTGGTAGGGATTTCCATTTCATTCATACGTTGCTCTAATTTTTCAAGTCGCTCCTCCCGTTGCGAACCGCCAATGATTTCACCAATACCCGGTGCCAGAATATCCATTGCAGCTACGGTCTCCTTTCCGGGTTCGCAGTTGTCGTTTTGACGCATGTAAAATGCCTTGATATTTTTAGGATAATCTGTTACAATTACCGGCTTATTGAAGTGCTTTTCAACCAAATAGCGCTCATGCTCACTTTGCATATCAATACCCCAACTCACATCGTATTTAAACTTTTTCTTTTTGTAAGCCGGTGAAAGTAATAAAATTTCGATGGCTTCGGTATACGTAATTCGTTCGAAGTTATTATTCAATACAAAATTCAATTTCTCTTTAAGCCCCATTTCGGCACGTTCATTCGTTGGTTTTTGTTTTTCTTCTTCTGCGAGTCGTGCATCGAGAAAATCAATGTCATCCGGATGTCGGTCCATAGCATATTGAATCACATATTTTAACATCGATTCTGCAAGGTCAGCATTGTCTTTTAATTCATTGAAAGCTACTTCGGGTTCTATCATCCAGAACTCTGCCAGATGTCGAGTGGTATTTGAATTTTCTGCGCGGAATGTTGGTCCAAAGGTATAGACTTTTGTAAAAGCCATGGCCGCCAATTCGGCCTCCAATTGTCCACTTACTGTGAGGTTGGAACTTCTTCCAAAAAAATCTTCGGCATAATCAATTTCACCTGCATCTGTTTTTGGAAGATTCTCCAAATGTAATGTGGTGACACGAAACATTTCTCCCGCCCCTTCTGCATCACTTGCAGAAATAATAGGCGTATGAATATTTAAAAAATTTCGTTCCTGAAAAAACTGATGGATGCCAAATATTAACGCATTGCGTAAGCGATTTACACTAGCGAAGGTGTTGGTGCGAAAACGAAGATGCGCTATTTCGCGCAGAAATTCGAGACTGTGTTTTTTAGGTTGCAGTGGATATTTTTCAGCATCGCTATCACCCAATATTTCAAGCGAATGCGCCTCTAATTCTACCGATTGTCCTTTGCCCTGCGATTGCACCAATTTACCCGTGGCCGCAATACAAGCGCTGGTAGTAATCCGTTTTAGTAAGGATTCATCCAATTTGGTAAAATCTACCACCACCTGTAGATTTTGATTGGTGCTCCCATCATTCAGGGCTATAAATTGGTTGTTTCGGAACGTGCGAACCCAACCCATCACGGTAATTTCTTGATCAATGCTTGCTCCTTTGAGCAATGTTGCTATTTGAGGTCTCATAAGGTTGCGAAGTTAATTTGATAATTTGACAAATACCAAATTTAGTGTAAACGGAATTGTGTTTAAAGCGCTGGTGGGAATCGAAAAATGAGCAAAAAATTAGGAGTAATTTCTTTGTTCAGTGGTATGATTATAGATGGATTCAAAGATTCTTTGTTCGATGGGCGAAAAAGGCAGGTTTCGTCTTTCAAATACCTTGGAGGCAGTTTCCACGGCCTTTTTCAATTGATAATCCATAAATCCATTCGCACTGCCCCAGCTAAACGAGGGAATAAAATTGCGTGGGAAGCCGGCACCATAAATATTGCAACTAAATCCTACCACCGTCCCGGTATTGAACATGGTATTGATACCGCATTTGCTATGATCGGCCATTATGAGTCCACAAAATTGCAAACCTGTTTTAATAAAAGACTTTTTGTATTCGCTCCACAGTTTCACCTCTTCATAATTATTCTTCAAATTTGAGTTATTGGTATCAGCACCAATATTGCACCATTCGCCGATTACTGCATTTCCGATAAAGCCGTCGTGTGCCTTATTTGAATTCGCAAAAAATACTGAATTGTTGACCTCACCACCCACTTTGCATCCAGGGCCCAAGGTGGTGGCACCATATATTTTGGTTCCTAACTTTAGCACAGCATTTTCACCCATTGCAAAGGGGCCTCTCACAATGGAACCTTCCATTATTTCGGCATTTTTTCCGATATAAACCGGTCCTGTACTGGTATTGATAATAGCGCATTCTATTTTGGCTCCTTCCTCAATAAAAAGTTGATCTCCTAAAATGGTATTGGTAGCAGAAGCCTTTTGCGAAATTCGGCCCCTTGTGATTCGTTCATAATCGTCGCGAATAGCCGTATCATTATACGAAAAAATATCCCATAGGGTATTCAACATTTTCAAATCTCCCAAAAAATGCTTTTGGACAAGGTTGAGAAGGGTATGTTGAATATCAAACGTTTCAGCTACTTCAAAAGAAAACCGAGCTGCCAATAATTGTTGATCCTTGATAAGGCATTCACCTTTTTTGAGGGTTAAAATGGCTTCCGTTACTTCCTTATTTGGAAACAAGGCTGCATTGATAAAGATATTATCCTGCGACAATTCTAACGGAAATTTTTCTTGCAAGTATTTTTTGCGTATGATAATGAACCGGCAAACCCACTATTTGCAACCATTTTTCGCGCATCGTAAAAATCCCGCATCGGATTTCGGCTAGGGGGCGTGAATAGGTAAGTGGCAAAAAATGATGAAATCGTTCATCGTCAAACAAAACAAAATTCATATTAGTTTATTTGTTGGTCAATATCTGTTGAGTGGCTATCCGGCTTTTTTTCCAGTGTATATTTGATGAAGTGAAATCCTCCAAACGCAAAGGGGAGTGCAATTAGAGATATTTTCAATAATTCTTTAATGTCAAAGAATTGCAACGCAATAATAATTCCCACAAATTCACCTGCAATCCATGCCAATATGGTGTTGATTTTCCAGGTTAGCGGTTTTAGTCCCTTTTGCAACGCTAATTTGCCAATGTAGGAAGTAAGAAAGTAAAGAGCCACTATTTCTAACATAATTTTTTCTAAAATATGGTGGCTAAAGTAAATATTTTTTTACTATTGTACTTACAAAATTTTGAAACACCATGCTACCAAGGGATGTAACCGACCTGCTTCCGCAAAAGAAACCATTTAAAATGGTAGATACCTTGGTTTATGCCGACGGCCACCGAATACAAACCCGCTTTACCATACAAGGCGACAATGTGTTGGTGGATGACGGAATATTTACGGAAGGCGGTATGATTGAAAATATGGCGCAGAGTGCTGCTGCGGGAACCGGATATTTTTTTAGTAGTCAAAACAAGGAAGTCCCCCTTGGGTATATTGGAGCGCTAAAAAATGTAGACATACGGCATCGTGCCCAAATTGGCGATACCATCGAAACAGAGTTGGAGACTTTGCATACCATTGGAAATGCGAGTATTGTTTCGGGAAAAATATTTTTTCGAAAAGAGCTTTTCGCTTCTTGCGAATTGACTATTTTTGTGCAAGAAAATTAAAATCACAAATTATGAAAAAGTTACTTGTATCTATTGGAATGGCCTTGCTATTGGTACTTTCCTCCGATGTAAAGGCGCAGTTTAGCAAAGCCGATCTTTTTAAAGCATCCAATACCATCACTTGGATCGGTATTGACTATACGGAAGTAAAATTTATTGGCCCTGCCACCGGGTGGGGAGATGAGGGCACCAAGTCGCCTACAGAAATGAGAGATAAATATTTTCCTGCATGGAATGAACTGATTATTGGAGAACCAAAGGCATTTAAGTTGGCAGAAGCGGTTTCAAGAACTGAATTGAATTCGGCCATTGAAATCACTGCTGCGGCCAATGCAAAAATGGATAAGAAGGAAATATTTTCTGAAAATATTGGCGATTTTCAATTGTTGAAGGAAGGCGATGTGCAGAACATGATTAAGAAATACGATTTCAAAGGAAAAGAAGGTATTGGTTTCATGATGGTGGCTGAGGGAATGAGCAAGGGTCGCGAGGAAGCCAGCTATTGGGTTACTTTTGTGGATATGAAGACTAAAAAGGTACTCCTTACAAAAAGAGTTTTGGGCAAAGCGGCAGGTTTTGGATTTCGAAACTATTGGGCAGGTACTGTTAAGAGTGTTTTGAAAAGCATGAAGAAAGATTTTAAAAATTGGGAGTAAATTTTTGAATCCTACTACCCCCCATTATATCATAGATACTTCTTGTATCAGTCCTTTGGCGCTTGGCGCAAATGAAAATTTCAAGGCCTTGCTTGAGGGGCGTTCTGCCATTCAGGAAATTGAGGACCGCTCCTTTTATCCGGAGCCCATTTTAGCAGGCGTTTTCGATCCGGAGGTCATGACACAGTTTCGGCAACGCTTTCAAACCGATACTCGATTTGATGCGCTACTCCTGGCTTGTCTCGATGATATGTTGCAAAAACGCCGAGTGGATTATGCAAGTACCGACACCTTATTGATATTATCTACCACCAAAGGAAATATAGAGTTATTTGCAGAGAATCCGGCAGATGAGCGAGCCTATTTACATTACTCAGCAAACTTGCTACAACACTATGCCAAAAACCCGAATCCGGTTTTGATTGTCTCCAATGCCTGTATATCCGGTATTTCAGCATGTATCGTCGCCAAGCGCTATTTGGATGCAGGTCTTTACAAGCATGTATTGGTAATCGGCTGCGACGTAGTAACACCCTTTGTACTGTCCGGTTTTAGCGCTTTTCATGCAGTTTCAAAAAAAGCATGCAAGCCTTTTGATTTAGAAAGAGATGGAGTGGTGCTGGGAGAAGCCTGCGGAGCGATTTTATTAAGTGCAGAAATCCCTTCAGAAATACGCTTATTGGGAGGACGTATTTCAAATGATGCGAATCATATTTCGGGACCCTCCAAAACCGGTGAAGAATTAGCCTTTTGTATTCGCACCACCCTGAAGTATGCGCAAGTACATGAATCCGAAATCGATTTTATTTCAGCACATGGCACCGCGACGCCGTATAATGACGAAATGGAATCGAAGGCTATTGCTTTGGCTACCTTGCATGAGGCACCTGTTTTTAGCCTGAAAGCCAATTTTGGACATACCTTGGGCGCTGCAGGTATTATTGAAAGTATCATGAGTATAGAAGGGTTGCAAAGAGGTATTATTTTACCAAGTCTAGGTTTTGAAAAAATGGGTGTGAGTGGCGATATCAAAGTGAATCCATATCCTTTTGAAAAAAATATGAAGTATGCCGTAAAAACCGGTTCAGGATTTGGGGGTTGTAATGCCGCTCTTTTGTTACAAAAAATTTGATGGCCGATTAGCTCATTTTTTTCTGTTCTAAAAACCAGGCTACCAGTAAACAGACCGTAGCACCCAACAGAAGCAATAGGGCCGGAAGGGCAATATCGACGAACTGGCCTTGTCGCAATAAAATGGTATTGATGCCTTGCAAGCCCCAACGCATAGGCGATACAAGAGAAATGTTTTTAATAAGGGGGGCAGTACTTCTACCGGTACCCACACACCACCGATGGCCGAGAGAATAACTACCGAAATGGCTGCTACCGGTAATGCCTGATTGCTGGAGTTAAATAACATACCGAGCAATATGCCGTATGAAACAGCACAGGTTGAAATACAACTTACAAAAAATAAGAGCACCAAAGGTGAATGGTTTAATTGCATAGCATCCAGACCTAAAAGAGGCATCACAAAAACACCGACCAATAACATCAGATAGAATTGTATGATACCGAGTACTACATAAAAAAATAATTTGCCGAAAAGGATATGCGAGAAACTACCGGGAATCAATTTAATACGTGTCCAGCTGCCACTCAAACGCTCGCTAATCATACTTTCTGAAATAATGATAATCATAAAAAACATGCCGAAAATGGCCCAGGCAGGTACATTGTGTTGTACCGAATTCATTTTACTAATAGCTGCATTATTGTTTTGCGATGAAATTTCTTGCACGCCTACTTGCCGTAAGGTTTTTTCAAAATCAAAACTACTGTCGCTACTTTGTTCGGGACTCAAACCGGCAATTCGTTCCAATACGATTTCTGATTGGGCTTTTTGAATGAGTTTTTCAACGGCATTGGTAATAGCAATTTTAAAGGCCGGTTTGCTAACTGGGTCAAACATCAACTCTATGTTCATGCTATCTCTGCTTTCTCTATGAGGAAGGGTACCGGCAATACCGATTTTTTTTCCAATTTGATTGGCAATAATATTTCCGCTGTTGATGATTTCGGCACTGATTCCTTTTTTAATACAAATGGCAAACTGAAACGAACCTGATTGGATTTTCTCCTTTACCAATTTCAAATCCACTTCTTTTCCATCTATTGAATCCACCACATCAAATTGATTGGAAGCAAGCAGACCCTTTTTGATTTCGCTAGCTACCTTTCCATGATCTTGGTCGAGGAGTAAGGTCTCAAATTTTCGATCCTTATAATCCTTAAACGGTCCATCTTGTACCAAGGCCATTATCATGATCAATAACATCGGCATCAAAAACAGCAATGCCAAACCACCGAGGTCTCTGCGCATCAATTGCCATTCTTTGATATAGGTTGCTACAATTCTTTTCAATGGATTTAGTCTCTTACTGTATTGCCTGTTAATTGTAAAAATAGCTCTTCTAAATTGCCCACAGCATGGTTTTTAACGAGTGTTTTCGGATTTCCCTGCGCTATTTTTTTCCCCTGATCTATAATGAGCACTTCGTGACAGATGACTTCAGCCTCTTCCAATAAATGTGAGGTGTACATAATGGAATTACCTGCTGCATTATATTGTTTAAGAAAGGAGAGAATCATGTTTCGTGAATGTACATCCACACCGGCCGTTGGCTCGTCTAAAATTAAGAGCGTTGGGTTGTTTAGAAGAGAGGCGATGATATTTGTTCGACGTTTCATACCGCCTGAAAAATGTTTAATTTGTTTGTGCGCATGTTCTTCTAATCCAAAATCATGTAGGTATTGAGCAATTAAATTTTTGAGGGTTTGTGGTTGTATATCGTAAAGTTTGCCGAAGTACATCAAATTTTCAGAGCATGATAAAGTAGGGTAGAGCGCAATTTGTTGCGGCACCACGCCTATTTTACTTTTGATTGCATTATTTTTGAGCGAATATCCATTCCCAGTACGTGCACCTCACCTTTAAAATCGCCGATGAGTCCGCATAAAATTGAAATCGTGGTCGTTTTGCCGGCGCCATTTGGTCCTAACAAGCCAATAATTTTTCCGGTTTCGAAGGTAAAACTCAAGTCATCCACGGAGGGAATCTCAGCGTTTTCATATTTTTTATAAAGATGTTTTACGGAAAGCATTTTGGGAAGGTAGCGGGCTGGAAAGGAAATTAGAGTTGGATAGCGTTTAGTAATTCGTAGTCTGTCAAATCGTATTGAACCGGCACCACAGAGGCGTATTGGTGTTCTAAAGCCCATACATCTGTATCTTTTCCCTTGTCTAAGTTTTGAAACTCACCGGTGAGCCAAAAATATTTTTTTCCATGGGGATCTACTCGTTCAACAAAACTTTCTTTCCATTTAGCATTAGCTTGTCTACACACTTTGATACCCTTATATTTCTTAATAGGAATTTGGGGAATATTTACATTATACAAACCTTTAGCAGGTAATTTTCCATGCATCATGGCATGAATTACTTCAGCGGCCACTTGTTGCGACAGTGAGAAGTCGGCATCAAAACTATAATCGAGGTATGAAAACCCGATTGCCGGAATTTTTTCGATAGAGGCTTCCATGGCAGCACTCATGGTGCCGGAGTATATAATATTGATAGATGAATTGGAACCATGATTAATACCGCTAAAACAAAAATCGGGTTTTTTGTGCAATACCTTATCTACTGCTAGTTTTACACAATCTACCGGTGTACCGCTACATTGATAGGCTTCAATTTCTCCAAAAAGATGCACAGGATGCAGTCGCAAGGGTTTGCCGATTGTAATGGCATGTCCCATTCCTGATTGGGGTGCGTCGGGAGCTACCACTACTACTCGTCCAAATTGTTTAGCCACCTCTATCAGGGCTGCAATGCCGGGTGCTGTCACGCCATCGTCATTGGTAATGAGAATGGTGGGTTTTTCATTTCGCATGATTTTTGCTTTTTTGCTACTCACTTCTTACCTATTTTTCGGTGCAAAGCTACAAATAGGAAAAGGAAAAATGAGAAGTGATTTCTATTTTGATTCTTATTAGGATGTAAATATCATTTAACCGCAAAGATGTTAATATTTTGGAATATCCAAAAAAAGGTTAAACTTTGTTAGTAGTAAAAATAACCTAACATGAAAACGACTCTTACTCGCCAGCGCCTACTGCCTACTGCCTACTGCCTACTGCCTACTAATTACGTTGCTTATGCAAGTTATTAATATAAATACTGCATTTGGTAAAAATAATTTTGATTTTACTTCAGCTGTTCAACTCAATGGAAACATTTCGAAGACCTTTGCAATAAAAATGGATGCTGGTAATTTTACAGATATTGTAAGCTTTGATCAAACCACCAATACAATTTATACTTTGTTGAACAATGGTGTGGTTACCTTCGGAACTTTATTAATTGGCGCAAATGATTACTTGCCAAACAGCGATCTTAGCTTTAATAATCAGAATCAGGGCGGATTTGCCAATTTAACACTGGGGCTAAACGAGCACCTAATTCATGTGGCTGATTTTACAGGAGATGGTAAAGGTGATGTATTGGTATTGAAAGAAAATTACAGTCCAAATGTAGATGCTTTGCTGTTATATGAAAATAATGGTGCCGGGTTTACAAGTCCGGTCGGTGCATGGGTCACCTTTTCAAATTCGATAAGCTACGAATATCATTTTGGAAATCTAGACAATGATTTATTGTTGGATATTATTGCCTATGATGGTCAAAGTGGAGACCTGCATGTATTGAAAGGAAACGGCAATAGTTTTGCCACCTGGGTTACCCTAACCGGCGTTGCCAGTCCGCATTTTTATGTGGGCAAATTTTCAAGTAATAGCGGGTTTGATGATATTGCCTATAGTTATGTTGATGGCAGCGATACCAAAATTCAAGTTTTAAAAAATAATATTTCAAATTTCCTTTTTTGGACAAGATGCAACTATTGCAAGTACGGACGTATTATTTTTTCAAGAAAATTTCAATAATAATGGGTATGATGATTTTTGCATTTTTGTTCGCGATGCAGGAGTACTTCGTATGATTGAAAATAATGGAAATAGTCTCAGTTATAATAATGCCACTAATTGGCTAAGCGGTATTAATCAAGGCGTTAATGTTGTTGATTTTTTTCCGGGTGATTTTGATGCAGACGGACAAGTAGATTTAATAATGTTTTACAGGGACGGAACTGAGGCCGGTAGCATATGGTACCTAAAAACGGATTTAGTGAATCATATTTTTAAATATCACTATCATTCAAAGTGGAACAAAGAAGGAAATGCCGGCTTGGGTGATTTCGCTTCAGATCTAAATATGCAAACGACTGATTTTAATAATGATGGCAAATTAGATTTACTTTGTAACTATTATGTAGTTGTTAATATTAATAATATTCCCACCACTTTCAATAGCCTAAAGGTTGGTTTACTTTTACCAAAATTAGAAGGTTATTGTTGGCCTCTTTCTGCAAAAGTTGGTCAAGATATTGATTTTTATATAAGTGGTAGCGGAAATTTGACAGGGAATACTATTGTTGATATTTTTAAGTTAAGTTCAGATGATAATGATGTTGATATAGGTAGCCCCTTGACAAGTTTTACTATTACACCTACCATGCAGGAAACGCCTTTTGATGCACATAAAAATGGATGCGGATGGAATAGTTCATTTACTGTAACGATTCCTAATGGTTGGCCTAGTGGTTATTATGCAGCCAAATTGGTTGATAGTAAAGGTATTGATGAATATATTACCTTTATTGTAAGTAAAACGACACCGGGCATTAATAAAGTAGCTCTAATTGCCAATACCAATACTTGGTGGATTTACAATCAGTGGAGTGGCATCGATCACTCTGGTTCGAAATATCAGGATGCTACCAATCAATATTATTCCTTTCAACGACCCAATCCCGTTACTAGACCTGTGCCTAGTAATATCTTTCGCAGTTTATTGAACTCAGCTGAGTTGATGCATCGAACAAGAGCAGAATTGTGGATTTATACCTGGTTAGTGAACAATGGCTACGATCCTGATGTGATTACTGATAAGGATGTACATGAAAATCAGAATAATTTTCTAAATAATTATGCATACTTAATAATGGGTACTCATCCCGAGTATTGTACCAAAGAAATGTATGATAATACCAAAGCGTTTCAAACAAATGGCGCAGGATTAAATGGTGGTAATTTAATTTGCATAGGTGGCAATGCTATCTTTGAATTATGTGGTTTAGATATTCCGAATAAAAAAATAATTGCCTACCCGGGTACTGCAAACGCCTCCACCGATTATCCATCGGCAAATCCTGATTATAAATGTGTATCCATTGATAATGATCCCGGTCCGTCTCCCTTTGGAATAAATAATAATAATTTTGATCGGTTTGATTATCTTTTTCAAACCTATGATTTTGCGGGTTTTACAAAAAGGCCGGTGGATCTCATTGGAACACATCACAATATAATTAATAATGTGAATGAGCCCCCACATTCGTTTACCAAAACCCCTGATGGTGCCGCTTCCATCATCATGGCTAATGTGGGCCAATTGTTAGGAGAAACCGGTTACAATTTAGGGTATGCGCCGCAGTATACCGGCCCTAACGATAAGCAAGGTGCCGCCTCCGGCAGAGAAACCGATAAGTATAGTGTTTCTGATATGAGCGATCCCTTGGGATTTCCAAAGCAAACCGAATCTATTTATGACAACACCATTCAAATATTGGCTGAAACCACTAATCCGGGAAGTTCAATTATATGTTATGCCCCAGATCCTCAAGATCCAAATAAAAAAGTAGGCTTTCCTAATGGACATGTAGAATCAGAAATTATTTACGTACCATCAGAAAGTGATGACAACCATCGCGGTTTTGTGTTTACTGCCGGCTCAATTACCTTCGGGGGTAGCCTACCTTGCGATGCCAACCTCAGTACCATGATGAATAATGTTCTATACCACGAAAATTTTAAAATACATAATATATCATGCGGAAATGTAAATGACGGATGGATAGAGTTAGTCAGCGAGGTAAGCAACACTACTTATACGCTGAATCCCGGCAATGTTGTGCTTGCTAATCCATTAGGACTTACCTTGTTTACGGGCCTATCTGCCAATACCTACACCATTACATGCGCAAACGGTAGCTATACCTATACTACTACATTTACAATTGCAGCACCATCGGCTAATCATTGTGCTTGTGCTAGTGGTATAGATATTGTAAATACACCCAATACAATATTACTTACACAACCTATCGCAAACGACTTAATTGCCTTGTACGGAAGCACCATCAGTAATAAAACATTTTATATTGATGACGTGTTTACCGTTGATGCGGATATTACATTTAATAATTGTACGCTATGGTTTACTCAAACAGGTAGTATACAATTAGTCGGGCAAAGTGATATTTTCTTAGTGAATGGAAGTGTATTACAAGCCGCCTGCGATTATTGGTTGGGAATAGAAGCAGACGATCCGCAGCAAAAGGTGAGCATTGATAACAGCACCTTTAGACAAATGCATGCCGGTATACTGATTTCAAATGATGCTGTACTACAAGCTACCAACTCTACCTTTGAAAATAATGATATTCGCTCTATTAAGTTTTCAGCAATGAATGACCCTACGTATACCGGTAAAGTGGAGGGCAATACTTTTAATGGAATGCAATACGAGTGCAAGCATGGTATCGAAATATTTAATAGCAATTATATCAATATTGGCAATGTCCAAAATGTAAATGCAGGCAATACATTCAAAGAACTTAACAATGGCATAGACATACGCGGTGATGCTAATATTGCAAACATAATCGGCACTTCAAATCTAATTGGTATTTACAACAATAAGTTTGAGGACATACAGACTAATCCACCAAATCAGTCACTAGTTGATATCAATAATACTGTGTACACCTCACCTATTGGAGCCGGCGTAAATATAGATTATACCTTAGCAGCTAATACTTTTTCCGGACATACAACTGTTAGCTATACCGGTGCCAATACGTCCGCTACTATTTTATTTGACCGGTGCAGTAAGGGTGTTGTGAGTCAAAATAATAACCTGATAGCAGAAAAGCTATACATGAAAGATACTTGGTTCGGCATTATGAACCGTAACATGGCAAGCAAGGAAGTGTATCTGGCACTAAACAAAATAGAAAACACAGCTATCGGCACACAGCTTATAGGCAACTATGACAATTACGATGTAATTGAAAATGATATCATCCTCAACGAAGGCATCGGAGCCCCATACAATGGTAATCCACAACAAGTACTTATTTACCCTGCCATCGGTATTGATATCAAGCAACTCAACCCACCATATAACCCGGCAGAGACTTTTAATATTTTGACGAATACAATTACCATCCCCTATTGGGCTGGTAAAGGAATTGGAAACCTAGGTGCCAACAAAAGCCAATTAATTAGTAACAACAATATCTTTTTTACGGTACCCAACGGAACGGCAGTACCGCAGGTACCTGCTTATGATCCCAGTTTGTATGGTATTTATAACAGTAATTGCAAAGAAATAAAATTGGATAACAATTTGGTTGATGGACAATATTCATTGCTCAATTATGATTTGACATTTAGCAAGGCATATTATTTTGAAACTTCTTCTGAAATGATCTTAAGTTGTAATAAGGGTAGAGCAACAAAACAAGGTTTTTATGTTTGGGGCGGTAATTTCTGCTCGCCTAATAATATTAGAAATAATAAGTTCAGATTTAACCGTAATCCGCTTTATACGTTAGACAATGGTGCCGCACTCTCCGGATCATTCGGGGATATTGGTGACGCAAGTACTGACAATGGAAATGATTGGACCTTTAATATGAATGGAAACCTTACATGGCTACAAAACCAATTATTTAAAGTGTGGAGAAATAGTGTTTGCACCACTAATTTTGTTCACCAAATATTTACGCCGACGTCTTTGTTAACAATTCCGCAAAGTAGCTCGCCTTCACCACCTCTTTGTGATTATAAGGTTTATAGTTTTGTACCTCTGGCCACCGACCCTTGTGCCCCAGATCCCAACTTTGAAAATGCCGGCGCACCAAATGTGGTTTATAATAATGAAGAAATTGATATTGAAAATGCCGAAGCAGTAGCATTACAACAGCAGACCTACATAAATTTTGTAGAAGTAGGCGCATGGTTAGATAATAAAAACTTATATGAACGTGTGGCATTGGATACTGCACTTAGAAATAGTAGTCTAATTCTAACCAATTTTTATAACAATTACTCAAATACTACTATTAGCGATATTACCCTTGCTGATGTTGCACTGAATACATTGTTTGATTTTAAAGGGTCAAATGCAGAAATGATAAGTCTTTATAATACAGCTCTAACTGAGAATAGTAATATTACGAGCAATAATGATCATGAATTATATGAACAGACAATCAATAATTTAGCATTGCGATTAACCAGATATGGTAAGGATAGCATTAGTCCAATTCAAGAAACAGAATTGGAATTCATAGCAAACCTTTGTCCGTTTGTGGGAGGCACCGCCGTATATAAAGCGCGTGTTTTGTGGGGTTTATACAACCCAATTATGCAGTATAACGATAGGCTTAATTGCATTCAAATTATCGGACAAAATAAAAATGGTAATAGCGGTTACCTAAACCTTGATAGTTTATATGAAGTTCAAGTGGATGAGCAAGCTGGTATTTTGGCAAATCAAATTAAATCGAATGAGGAAGAAAAAAGACAAGTAAGGCCTGAAATAAATATTGGGGAAGATAATACAATAAGAATTTATCCAAACCCTGCAAGTACCCAAGTTACAATTAGCTACTATAGTGAATCAGATGGGTACTTTAAATTATACAATACGTTAGGCGATGTGATAGTAAGCACCACGCTATCAAAAGAAAACAGCAAAACTTTGATTTTACTAAATGATATTGCCAACGGCATATATCATTATGAAATTGAATTCGCTAATATGAAGAAGTCGATAGGAAAATTATCAATACTAAAATAAATTTTTATGAAAAAAGGAATTATTATTAGCATATTTGTGTCCCTATTTTTTACTTTTAATATCTTTTCTCAAAACAAAAGTGGCAATGTATGGGTAACAGGAAATGGAGCGATTTTGATTACTTTCAACGATACATCAAAACCAGTAACTTCCCAAATATTTCAAAATTTTTCAGGAGGGATTTTTGATGTGGCTTCCAGTGTAATTTGTGATAGTGTTACAGGCGCTCTACTTGCCATGTGCAATGGATATGTATTGTTTGATTCTGCCGGCAATATTATGGAGGGGGGGGATAGTTTGGTACCAAGCAAAGTGTTTCATCATAATGCTTATCCGATGGGAATAGCTACCCAGGGATCCATTATCCTACCAAAAGGAAGCGGAGGTCTATATTATGTGATAACACCCTCACTTAGCGATAGTGCATATACTTTTTATGTTACAAATCAGGGAGGAGTAGGTGGCAAAGTACCCTTTGATTTACTTCAGTATCATATCATAGATATGAATGCCAATACAGGATTGGGGAAAGTAATACAAAAAGATATTCCATTGCTTACAAATGTTGAAATGGCAAAAGTAGGTATGATGGCATGTCGCCATGCAAACGGATATGATTGGTGGCTACTGAAACAAGCACTTGACACAAATATGATTTATACCTTTCTTATAACTAACGATACTATAGAGTTTAAATATTTGCAAGGGTTTGCTGAACCACATTTCGGTTATTCTGATTTAGTTGGTCAAAGCTGTTTTAGTAGTGATGGAAGTAAATATGCATTTGCAACAGGGGGTTCAAACTCTGGCATGGGGGCTCAATTGGGCATTGCCGATTTTGATAGGTGTACAGGATTATTAAGTAATATGAAGTCAATAAATGTACCAATTGATTCGACTGGCTATTGGTACTGGGATTCCATCGGAATAAGAGATTCCTTAATTTTAGGATTATGTTTTTCTCCTAATGATAGTTTTTTGTATATTAATAAATTTATGCACACCTATCAATACGAATACAATATTCCTGATAGTATACAGGCATGGTATGAGGTACATAGGTATGATACTGTTGCTGAATATGCCCTTTTCGGACAGATGCAAAAAGGAATTGATAATAGAATATATATTGGTAAATATAGTGGCTATCAACTTTTTAATAATGTCATCAACAAACCAAACATTAAAGGAGCCGGCTGTGATTTTTGTCAGTTTTGTTTAGATTTTTCTGCTTTTAATGGAGCAAGTACATCACCACCCAATATGCCTGATTTTAACCTTGGGCCTTTGCTGCCTTGCTGGCCGCTTGAGAATTCGCAGTTGGCAGTTGGTTGTAAGCAGTTGGAGGTGTACCCGAATCCAAGTAGCACAATTTTTTACATCAAAAATGTCAATGGCAAAAAAAAGGAGTTGTATAATGTATTGGGGGAGCTATTATTTTCTACCAAAGCAGATGAAATAAATGTAAAGTATTTTGCCAAAGGAATGTATTATATTCGATGTGAGAATGAGAGTAAGAAAGTGATTATTGAATAGTTTTCGACTTTCCGCTGAAACGGGACAAGCGTTCAAACTGACAGAATCAGAGTTAGCCGGTGCATCAAAACAAAAAAATGAGAAATTATTTATTGCCAATATTCCTTTCTGCGTTATCTGCTACTTCTGCGCTATCTGCGGTTCGGACAAGTTGCCCATTTATTGGCGGTACTGCTGTTTATAAAGCTAGGGTGCTTTGGGCGATGTACAACCCCATAATGCAATACAATGATAGACTAGGTTGCATTCAAGGACAAAATAAAAATGGTAATAGCGGCTACCTAAATCTTGATAGCTTGTATGAAGCGCAAACCAATGAAAAAGCAAATATTTTAGCAAATCAAATAAGAAACGAAGTAAACGCTGCTGCTGAAAATACAAACATTTATAAGGCATTCAGAGGAGCAGAAGGTAGTGATGTAGTTGTTTTGTATCCAAACCCTACAACTGATTTCATTTATATTGAAAGCAGTAAAATGGGAACTGCCAATTTTATTTTACAGGATGTTTTAGGAAAGGAACTGGTAAATAGGGAAATGCAATTTATGAATGGAAAAGAGTTTCTCAAACTGTGGAATATAGCAAATGGTTTGTACACCTATATGATTAAATATGCGGATGAAACCTTTACTGGCAAATTAAATATTATTAAATAATGAAATACATTTTCTTATTTTTTTTAATTGTTTCTTTTCAATTGGTATTAATGCTCAAAATAAATCTGGTTATACATCGGTCTTTGGCACAAGTGGCCTATTTGCAAAATTTGATGGCGATACAAGTAAACCAATTGTAGGTGTGCTCTTTCCAGATACTACCTATCCAAACCAACCATATGAATTCTGGAATTCACACAGTAACATTTGCGATAGTGCAACAGGGAATTTAAGATTCCTGTGTGATGGAATGAGGTTATACGATACACTTGGTGGCATAATAGAAAATGGCGATAGTTTGCAGCCGAATAAAATATATGCACAAAATTGCTGTCCGGCAGGCATTCCGAATACACAAGGTTCTTTAATTCTTCCAAAAGGAAGCAATGGTTTTTACTATGTATTTTCCCCAACTATCACTGACAGTACGTATAATTATTTGATTGTAAATCCGCAATTAGGTAAATTCCCTTATGATTTATTGCAGTATCATATTGTAAATATGAATGCGAATGGTGGCTTGGGGAAGGTGGTACAAAAGAATATTCCACTTCTTACAAATAGAGAATTGGCAAGAGTCGGTATGATGGCTTGCCGTCATGCCAATGGATATGATTGGTGGCTTCTTAAGCAAGGGTTTGATACGAATTTAATTTATACATTTTTGGTAACAAAAGATAACGTGGACTTAATATTTACTCAAGGATTTTCTGAACCCAAATTTGGTCTATATGATGCTTGGGGTCAAAGTTGCTTCAGCACAGATGGGGAAAAATATGCTTTTGCAACAGGGGGTGTAAATAGTCAAGGCGATAAATTATTTATTGCAGATTTTGACCGATGTACTGGTTTATTAAGTAACCCAAAATCAGTGCACTCCCCACTTCATTCTTCAAATACTATTCTTGACACTATCTATCCCGGTGAAAAAGATACTGCAATTACCGGTCTGGCGTTTTCTCCAAACGATAATTTCTTATATATTTCAAAGGGATTTAACCTTTATCAGTACGAATTAAACGAACCTGATAGCATTTTAGCATGGTATCATGTACAGCACGGCCCTGATACGATATATCAGTGGTCAGTAAATTACTACCAACTTCAAAAAGGAATAGATAAGCGGATATATATTGGCAAACGAGACGCCAGCGGTAAACAAAATAGCGTAATAAATTTTCCAGACTTAAAAGGAAGCGCTTGTGGCTTCTGCAAAAAGTGTTTGAGGAATGAAATTGGACTCGATGTAAGTACATCTTTAGCTAATATGCCTGATTTTAATTTAGGGCCTTTGCTGCCTTGCTGGCCGCTTGAGAATTCGCAGTTGGCAGTTGGTAGTAAGCAATTAGAGGTATATCCTAATCCGGGTAGTACTATTTTTTACATCAAAAATGCGCAAGGGAAAAAGAAGGAAATGTATAGTAGCATAGGGCAATTAATATTGGCAAGCACAAAAGATGAAATCGATGTTAGAAGATTATCGAAAGGAGTTTATTATCTTCGTTGCGGGTATCAAACAAAGAAAGTAATAATTGAGTAAGTCATGCATCATAGTAATCACTCTAATCTGTGTAATCAAGGTTCAGACAATTTACGCCCTGCGAAATAGTAGTTTGATTCTAACCAATTTTTTCAATAATTATGCTAATTCTACCATTCACGATATTACGCAAACTGACATTGCGATGAATGTATTATTTGACTTTAAGGGTTCAGAAATTGAAATGGTGAATTTGTATAATGAAGCAGTGGATGAAAATAATAATATTTCGAGTAATAATGACTATGAACTGTATGAGCAAACGATTAATAATTTTGCCTTACGACTGACAAGATACGGTAAAGATAGTATTTCGGAATTGCAAAAGACAGAATTGGCATTTATTGCCCATTTGTGCCCCTTTGTTGGAGGGTCTGCAGTTTACAAAGCAAGAGTGCTGTGGGGTGTGTATAGCCCAATAACGCAATATAATGACCGCCTTACATGCACACAGGGCCAAAATAAAAATGGTGATAATGGATATGTAAATTTAGATAGCCTATATGAAGAACAAACAAATGAGGAAGCAAATAAATTGACACAGCTTCAAGGCATAAATAATAACTCATACAAAGTAGATTTCATAAAAATTGCTACTGATAAATTTGAAGATATTTTGGTATATCCCAATCCTGCACGTGATGCTATATTTATTTCAGATTTACCTGAAGACGGAGAGTTTGAACTCTCCGATTTATTAGGCAATACAATTTTAAAGCAAACAATTAAGGCTGGTGTTGCTGCTCAAAAGGTACTGTTGCCAGTATTGCCGAATGGAATATATAGTTACAAAATAAAGCTAAGTAAAAATTTCTACAGCGGCAAACTAAATATTTTGCAATATGAAAAGTAATTGGATAATTGTTTGGATTTGGATACTAATATGTTCAACGCAAGTAAATGCCCAGGACAAAAGGGGTTATACAGTTATTTACGGCGGTAGTGCCAATTATCTAAAATTTAGTGGAGATACAAGTATGCCCCAAACAGGACATTACTTTCCATTTGTACCAATAAAAATATTTGGAAATGCTACAAGTAATATTTGTGATAGTGTTTCTGGTGGGCTGAGAATGCTTTGCAATGGTTATATTTTGTATGATACCATGGGAAATATCATTGAAAATGGGGATTCATTAGTAAATACTAAGCTTTATAATTCAAATTGTTGTCCTTCAAGTGGAATCTACACCCAAGGCTCTATCATATTGCCAAAAGGAAGTAGTAATCAATACTATATATTTAATATATCTGTAACTGATTCCATGTTCACCTATTGGAATACAAATCCCTTTGGTGATGGTCGATTTCCATTTGACATCTTGCAATATCATGTAGTGGATATGAATGCAAATGCAGGTATGGGAAAGGTAATTCAGAAGAAGAAAATTATTTTGGAAAATGAAGAGCTTAATATAACAGGCATGATGGCTTGCAAACATGCTAACGGGTATGACTGGTGGTTACTCAAGCAGGGAGCGAATGCAAATACCGTTTATACATTTTTGGTTACCAAAGACACTGTATTATTAGATACGGTGCAAACGTTTTTTGTACCAATATTTGGCTACTATGGTATAGCTGGGCAGAGTTGTTTCAACAGCGATGGCAGTAAATATGCATTTGCAACTGGTGGATATTTATCAGATGGAGCACATTTATTTATTGCTGATTTTGATAGGTGTTATGGAATATTAAGCAATGTAAAGGAAATTAAAGTGCCTTATGATTCTACTCATACCATTTTAGATACCTTGTGGCAGTGCATGGATTCTTTAATAACTGGTGTTTGCTTCTCACCAAACGACAGTTTTTTATATATATCACGTCGGTATAACATGTATCAATACGACTTGCATGAAGCAGATAGTTTGCAAGCAATGTATTTTATACCTCAAATTCCACCTGTTGTTGGCGATGTAGAAAAGGGGCACTTGCAATTAGGTATTGATGGAAGAATTTATGTAGGTAAACTTAGCGGTAATGGTAGTTACAATAGCTTAATACACAAGCCAAACAATAAGGGAATGGCATCCGATTTTTGTAAAGTTTGTTTGTATTGTGATTCATGCGATTATACTGTGTCATTAGCTAATATCCCCAACTTTAATATGCCTAAGAAAGAGCCGTGTTTCCCATTATCTAATGAAGTAGTAAAAGGGGAAAAGGATGAAATAGAGATATTTCCAAATCCAACAAGCACGGTTTTTTGTATAAAAAATGCAAACGGCAATAAAAAGGAATTGTTTAATGTGCTAGGCGAGCTATTATTTTCTACCAAAGCAGATGAAATAGATGTAAGGCATTTTGCCAAAGGAATATATTATCTGCGGTGTGAGAATGAAGTGGTAAAGGTTGTTGTTGAATAACAAGTTAATTTTTGAGGAAGGAACTGTATAAGCAATGAAAAAGCAATATGGGCACAAGAAGGCAATCACACAATGGCAACGCTCCATTCTCGCGCCAGCGGGGAATGGAATATATCATTATGAAATAGAATTTGCCAATATGAAGAAAACAATTGGGAAACTTAATATTCTAAAATAAAAAATCATGAAATTTTATCTGATAGTTCTCTGTACTTTTTTATCATTTAATTGTATTTCTCAAAATAAAAGCGGCAATGTATGGGTAACAGGAGGGGGGGCAATGTTAATTAGGTTTAATGATACTGCAAAACCAATTACAAGTCAAATCTTTCCAAATTTTAATGGATTATCATTTACCACATCATCAAGTACAGTTTGTGACAGCTCTACAGGCAGATTGATATTCATGTCTAATGGATATGTTTTGTATGATTCCACAGGTAATATTATTGAGAATGGAGATAGTTTGGTGCCTGTTAAAATATATCATCATAACCCGTACCCTGATGGGCAAGCGACGCAAGGTTCATTGATACTACCAAAAGGAAGTTCTGGTTTGTACTATGTATTTACCCCAACCATTACAGATAGCATGTACGATTATTGGATAAGTAATCCCTTGGGAGATGGTAGAGCGCCCTTTGATTTGTTTCAATATCATGTGGTAGACATGAATCTGAATGGAGGCATGGGAAAGGTGGTACAAAAAATATTCCCATTCTTACAAATACCTTTCTGGCAAAAGTAGGTATGATGGCTTGCCGTCATGCTAATGGTTATGACTGGTGGTTATTGAAGCAGGGTTTTGATACCAATATTGTTTATACTTTTTTGGTTACTAAAGATACGGTAGAATTGTCACATGTGCAAAGTTTTGCTGAACCGCATTTTGGAGTTGCAGATATTTTTGGTCAGGCTTGTTTTAGTACTAACGGAAGTAAATATGCCTTTGCTACTGGTGGGGTAAATTTGGGAGCGCAACTATATATAGCAGATTTTGACAGATGTACAGGTTTATTGAGTAACCCCAAAACGATAAATGTCCCAATAGATTCTACTAATTATCCTTTTTTTGATAATCAAGGCAAACGAGATTCAACTATTTTGGGAGTTTGTTTTTCACCCAACGATAATTTTTTGTATATTAATAAATACTTCAATACCTATCAATATGAATACAATAACCCCGATAGTGTACAAGCATGGTATTTAGTACACCGTTACGATACTTTAGCAGAGTATTCACTTTTTGGGCAACTGCAAAAAGGTATTGATGGTAGGATATATATGGGTAAACATAGTGGCTATCAACCTTTCAATAATGTCATTAACAAGCCAAACATTAAGGGAGCCGGTTGTGATTTTTGTCAATTTTGTTTAGATTTCTCAGCATTTAATGGGGCAAGCACATCACCACCAAATATGCCTGATTTTAATCTAGGGCCTTTGCAGCCTTGTTGGCCACTTGAGAATTCGCAGTTGGCAGTTGGTAGTAAGCAATTAGAAGTCTATCCTAATCCGGCATCCACTATTTTTTACATCAAAAATGCAGAAAGAAAAAAGAAGGAATTGTATAGTGTTTTGGGCGAGCTATTATTTTCTACCAAAGCAGATGAAATAAATATGACGTTTTTAGCGAAGGGTATGTATTATCTTCGGGTAGAGAATGAAGTGGTAAAGGTTGTTGTTGAATAGCAAGTTAATTTTTGAGGAAGGAAATGTATGAGCAATGAAAAAGCAATATGGACACAAGAAGGCAATCACACAATGGCAACGCTCCATTCTTGCGCCAGCGAGGGGCTAGCTTACAAAGGCAAACCATTATTTTCCACAATGGAAGATGAAATTCAGGTAATGCATTTTGCCTAGGGAATGTATTATCTTGGTTGTGAGAATGAAATGAGGAATGTACAAATTGAATGATAAACTTTAATAAAAATATATACAACAATACCATTTGCAAGAATGAACATTTCGTGGAACGAGCCTCAGCATGCACGAGGTGTGAAACTTTGAGAAGACGGACGTTCAGAGCACTTTCTTACTATTTAGTACGGGATGCCACAGAGCCGAATATCTCGAATACCTAGGTGGAACAAAAAAGGTTGGCATCCTCAAGACCTAACTACAAATCACTTTGCAGCATTTTTCTTCTAGCTAGGTAATAATACAGCGCAATAAAAGCCAAACTGGCTAGTATATATACGAAAATGGGAATATCACTAGCACTGGAACCCTGATTGACCAAACTTTTTATTTTATCTAAACTACGAAGGGGCAGTAACTCGTCGCTACTTTGTAAAGGCATCAGATTTCCAATCTTAGTATTGAATTTCATATTAATATAGGCACCAATACCGGCCTCTAACATGATATAGGCCAAAAATATAATGATGCTTAATCCCGAACGTTTTACAAAGAGGGTCAATAGGGCCGCAAATGACAGATAGTTTACCGTAAATATAAATACATACAGCAACATGTGAATTTGTTCAAACATACCACTGCCGCCACTTAGGAGTCCAAAGCAAAAGCAGATTACCGCATAAAATAGACTGGCGCAAACGCTTACGGCCAAAATCAACAAAACTTTGCATGCAAAAAATCGAGGCGATGCATGCCGTCAATAATCTGTTGCCGTTGTGTTTTAAAGGTATACTCATTGGCCATACTAATGATCAAAAACATACATAGAAAAAATACAAACCAGCTATACACATAAGCCATGGTATTCCAAACGTAGGGAAATGAGTAGGACTCTGAAGTGAAATTCATAGAGCTGCTATTTAACTGCACAAAGAATTTATTCAGGCCATAATTCCAAATTAGATACAAACTCACAAAGATGCCAATGAGTATCCAGAAAGTGCGGTAGTTTTTTATTTTAAGCCATTCTATTTTTAATAATTGCATGGAGAAGGATTTGAAAATTTGTTAATTTGAAAATTTGAAGATGAGGTGATTTGAAGATGGGTGCTTACTGAGTGAGTTCGATAAATTTGCTTTCAAGGCTTCGCTTGCGTTGCTGTAAATGGGTCAGAATAATTTGTTGTTCGAAACAAGATTTGTTGACATCCGCTACACTCATATTATTTTTTAAAGAGGCTAGTATCCATTTTTCGTTTGATCTAATATGCACATTAGGATTAGATTTGAGGATCGTTTCTAATAAAGGCATATTATCACATCCGATTTCAATCAATTCTTCATCGCTCAAAACGTCACTTACAGGCCCCACACTCAAAAGGTTTCCCTTTTTTAAGATGGCGACGTCGGTACAAACTTTCTCTACTTCATCCAATAAATGGCTCGCCATAATAATGGTTTTGCCTTCACGATTCAGGCGAATAATCAGTTCTCTTATTTCGGCAATGCCTTCGGGGTCGAGACCATTGGTAGGTTCATCGAGTACCAGTATCTCGGGGTTGGCAATTAAGGACGAAGCAATGGCAAGTCGCTGTTTCATACCTAATGAGAAGGTGCTGAATTTTGAATGTCGTCTTTCATAAAGTTGTACTTTTTTAAGCGCATCGTCAATGTTCTCTTTTCCTTTTCCTTTAATTTCTGCAACAATATGAAGGTTGTCGACCGCATTCATATAATGATAGAAATTGGGCGTTTCGAGAAGGGATCCGATATTTTTTCGGGCTTCCTCTGCATCGGCATAGCCATTCCATTCAAAATGGCCCTGATCGGCTTTAAGTACATTTAGCAGTATACCTAGTAAGGTGGTTTTGCCACTACCATTGGGTCCCAGTACGCCAAAAACCGAACCTTTTGGAACGGAAAAACTGATGCCATTTAAGGCTCGTACGGTGGCGTATGATTTTTGGAGCTCGTTTATTGTTACTATTTGATTCATTTGTGTTGGTGTAAAACGGAATAACAAATATAGAATGTATATACCATTGAAATGTGTTAAATGATGAAGGGCGAATTATCGTTCTTTATGGTATTTTTTGAGGGATTATCGGACATTTAGACCTACTCTTGTTCAGAGCGTTTTTTTTCGATTTGCAGAATATTGTTTTGAATATCTTGCATAATCCACCGTGCCCACCAACTGGCGTAGAAGTTTAAGGTTGTATTCAAGGTAAAATGGCTATACAGGTGAAGTCTGTTGGTAGTTTCATTTATCTTTTCCAACTCATAGGTACCCTTTAACACATCAAAAAATTGCCCTCCTATCACTACATGTTCATCCATAGTGGTTGAAGGTATTTCATGAGGATACGCCTTAATAGAAAATACCATTTTTTTGAGATGGGTATATTCTGAAACGGTTTCATGAAAAATCAATCCATTGGTAAATCTAGCCTCCCTTTTGGCGCCGATTCCTTCAAAATCAAGTTCGGCATGAAGTGGTCGTGGGAACCCTAGAAATTTGGTTAGCCATCCCTTGTCTTGTTCTTCTTGTATTTCGAGCACTCGGGTGACATTAGCCCAGATTTTTTCGGCCGGTGCGTTGATATCGATAAAGGTATATGCCTTGTAAGTACCCGGAATAGAACCAATAAAGCTTTCAATGGGTGAGATGAACAAGGGTAATAAGCAGAGAAGTGATAAATAGGTTCTATCGTCGCGTTTTTTCAATTTTAAATAGCCGCCTATGAGACCACCTACCGAAGCGGCCACCAAAAATAGTGGCAACACCATCAGCCAGCAAGCCCATCCCTCAATTTGGAAGGCCAGTGTGATACCAAAAAAAATAAAGATGGGAATCCATGGGATAAAAAGTCGGTAGGCCCATTTTCGAACCTTTTCGATAGCGGAAAAATAGATAGTTAGCGCACCCACGATAAATGGAAGGCATACCAAAAAAGAAAGGGACATAACCTTGAAAATATCTGCCCAGGTGTGGATTCCGAAAAATAGTCTGAGCAAAAGGGCATATACCACAGGAATGCCAATTACCAGCAAGGCCGTACGAAGATTTCTTGTATTCATGGTTTTTTGATTGGTTATTGAAAGGTGTTGGGTTTCGCTTCGTACCTATAAAGCGAACAACTTTTAAAAGTAGACAAATTTTGCTGAATAATGAAAAGCAGTGGAACGGTGCCATCGCCCAATAGTTGCTTAAAGAGATGTCGCTGATAACAAAATATAATATAATTTTACCTCATGACCAAAAAGGAGCGCTATCAGTATGTCATTACTTATTTTAGTGAGAATGCACCGAATGCTGAAACCGAATTGTTGTACGATAATCCGTTTCAATTGTTGGTAGCTGTTATTCTGTCGGCGCAATGTACCGACAAAAGGGTGAATATGACGACCCCTGCTATTTTTCAAAAATTTCCCAGCGAGAAGGAGCTGGCGCTTGCCACCTTTGAAGAATTGTTTCCGCTGGTAAGAAGTATTAGTTATCCAAATAATAAGGCCAAGCATCTCATTGGTATGGCCAAGATGCTTGTCGATGAATTTGGGGGAAAGGTGCCGATGACGGTTGCCGAACTGATTCGACTGCCAGGGGTAGGCCGCAAAACGGCCAATGTCATAACCTCTGTTATCGACAATCAACCCAATATGGCTGTGGACACACATGTATTTCGGGTTTCAAATCGTATTGGACTGACTAGCAATAGCAAGACCCCTTTGCAAACAGAATTGGAACTGATTCAACATTTTCCCAAAGAATTGATTCACAAAGCACATCATTGGCTGATATTGCATGGCCGATATATTTGCGTGGCCAGAAGTCCGAAATGCGAAGTGTGCGGCATTAGCGAGGCATGCAAGTATTTTAAAAAAGAACACACAAAAAACTGATTATCAATAACTTATAAAGTTTGTATAAATTAATAAAGTATATAAAAAAAATCCGCAATTGCGGATTTTTTTATTGTGTAACTATGTCGAATTGTCTTATTGAACCAATTTAACGTTTACGGCATTAAGCCCTTTACGTCCTTCTTGAACATCAAAAACAACTTTGTCGTTAGTTTCAATTTGGTCTACTAGACCGTTTGCGTGAACGAATGTTTCTTTGTTGCTGTCATCATGTTTGATAAAGCCAAAGCCTTTTTCTTCGTTGAAGAACTTCACAGTTCCTGTAATTTGTGTATCCATTTTTTTGTATAAAGTGTTAAGTGGCAAATGTAGTCTTATTGTACTTACCAGCCTAATTTATATTTCTATTGAAATGTTATGACGTGGCATACGCACTAATCCTGCGCAATTTTTTGCAGACTTTCAAACAACAATTTGTCTTTTTGGATAGAAGCCACACCTAGTTCTTCGCAAACCAATCCACCAGCTAAATTGGCTATTTCGGCCATAAGGGTGGCATCTTTCGATAAAAAATAGAAAATACTTGCCACGGCGATAACGGTATCACCAGCGCCTGACACATCGGCAATTTGCCTGATATGCGAGGCAATGAGGGCATGCCCATCCGTATGGCTCACAAAAATGCCCTTCTCTGAAAGGGTTATTAGGGTGGTATGATGCTGTAATCGCTGTTGCAGTGTCTTATGAATACTTTGTAAGGTTTTGCTATTGACTACGGGGAGCTCCGCCTTCAGCGCCTCTTTTACTTCTTTAAGATTTGGCTTAAATAAATCGACACCGACGTACCGAAAGAAGTTGTTGAACTTCGGGTCGACGCATGTCATGACGCCGACATGTTTACAATGAGTAATTATTTTTTCGATAATATTATCAGACAACAAGCCTTTATCGTAATCTTCAAAGATTAAAATATCGGGTTTTTCAATTTGTATGGCTCGCAGGCAGACATCGATAAAATGATGTGCGTCTTTAATATTGAGGGGCTGAATATCTTCTTCATCCATGCGGATGGTTTGTTGCTTTTTAGCTATAAGTCTTGTTTTGTTGGTGGTAATGCGGCTTTTACTCTGAAGGCAAAAGTCTGCATGTATGCCGTTTTGCTGTAGCGATTTTTTTAGGGTATCGCCCGAAGCATCTTTTCCTACCATGCTCAGCAAGTACACCTCTGCGCCTAAGGCTTTGCAGTTGAGAGCCACATTGGCAGCACCACCCAGTCGAGACTCTTTAGAACGGATACTCAGTACCGGCACGGGTGCTTCGGGAGAAATCCGTTCAATATCCCCACTCCAATAATGATCGAGCATGGCATCGCCTACAACAAACACCTTGAGAGTGGCAATTTTTCCAAATAGGCTCTTTATCGACTTTTTGCTATAGTGCTTCATGAGGGCAAAAGTAAATCAATGAATGAAATAAATGCCAGCTTCGCTTGATATTAACGGAGAAGTCGGCAATTAGCATTTGATAGGGCGCACAGAATGGGGCTGGTGCTTAGACTAATCGTCGTCGCCGGTAACTCCCTGTGTGTTTTCATTATTTTTGGCGTGATAGAAAATGGCGATTTTGGCAGAATCTCTGAGGAAGCTGATATTGCGAATTTCAACACGATGAATCGGCAATCCGGTACGTTGAATCAGGTCGTCCATAAGTTCGGCGCGCTTTTCAGGTTGTATCAAATCGACCCGTTCATAGGTAATTTCCTTCACATTTTCGTGGGTGAGGCTGATAAAGCGATCAAGAATGATGGTAAGGAGCAAAATGGCTGCATTACAAATCACCATTACCCACCAGCCTTCTTCTACAATAGACAAGGCATTGATCATACCAATGGCGAGGCAAATAAAGAAGTATCCCATTTCCTTAATAGGTACGGTTACCGTACGATATCGCATTATGGAGAATATGGCTAGCAAACCAAAGGCAAAACCCGGTTTCAGTTTGGTAGTACTCAACAAAATAAAGATGATGACATTAAAAATAAAGAAGGTGAAGAGGAAGTCTTTATTTTTGTGGGTGGGGTAGTAAATCAGTCGGATTAGAATAAAAATCGCCAGCATATTGATTCCAAAACGGATCAGTAGTTCTGAATAGTATTCCATTCCGCTGTCGACCGTGGCAGTACTTCCTTCTGAAAAGAAATCGCTATTCAATGATTTTAAGGAATCACTAATTTGTGTGGTGATGCTTTCGCTATTCTGCATATGCGTTCAGTTTATTAAGTTTTAATAGTATGGGTTTGAAATTATTATGTTTAACATGCTTTTCTAAGAGGGCTACGCCAATAGCGTACTTACTAAAGCCGGTTTCATGAATTCGAAGTTTTTTGAGTACTTGTATGGTATTGCTAAATACATCAGCCTTTCCTTGTTTTACTTCTACAACGGCTAAATTGGGTAGGGCGATTTGCTGAACGCCGTTATCAAAATTAATTTCCAAGTCGATGGTAATCCGTTCCGTAAATTTTTTATTGGTAAGGGTCAGTCGTTTAAAATAGTTTACAATTTTCTTTTCAATAGGCTTGTCGTGAAGTCGCTTATATTCAATTAGCTTGTAATCTTCTGGGGGTACTGCGTAATAGATATTGCTAATTTTCTTTCGCTGTTTATCGGTTCGGGTACCATAGAGTTTTCGTTTGATTTCATAAAAGCAGAGGTTGCTTTCGATGTATTCACGACTTCTAACTTTTACTCTATTGATAAAGCCATTGTGATGATCTTTATAAAATTGAAAATCCTCGGTATCAAAATAAACGGTTTGATAGTTAAAGACCCGATTTTGATCGATTTCGAGCACATATTGTTCCGCTTTAATCCCTTCTAACAGTTCAAACAATTGCTGTTTGGTGAGGATATATTTGGTATCAATTCGATTTTGCAATTCCACGCTGTCCAATTGTTTCAAGGTCACAGGTTCAAAGCAGTAAATCAAATCAACAATTTTTTTCATGTATTCGGCAGCGATCATTGTAATTCAAGGCGTAAGATAGTAAAATCTTAATAATTTAGTAATATTACCTTTTGTTATTAGATAGATTGGGTGATTCTTGAGGAATAGAAGATGGGTGAGGCTTTATTAAATATGAAATTAGTTCCATTATTTTTTACGCACATATAAAAATTCAGCAAATCCAAGTAAGTCCCAGAACACATTGGCCCGAATTTTTCCAATTTGTACTATCGAGATAATTACTCGCAAGGGTGTTGCCAATATATAGTACCAGTTTCGCCTAGTACCGCACTGTAAAATCAAACAGTGGTTCTTTTCAAAAACTTCCTTTAATTCAGCTACTGAATATACCCTTACATGCGTTGGGTCATCATGAAAATTCAGCGTTCCGTACATAGAAGGAAGTTTTACACTTTTGCTTCCCGGATATTCAATATAAAAATAACCACCGGATTTGAGTTTTTTTAGAAGTAACGGCAGTACTTGATCCCCATTGTGTAAATGCTCAATGACGTGAGCCATATTAATATAGTCAAAATAATTATCGGGAATATTGTCAAATTTCAATTTCGTTAGGTCTAATTCAAAAAAATCCTTCATTACTATAAAATCCTCCTCTGAGTAGCTGGTAGATTTATCCATATCTAATCCATAATATTCACAGTTTGGGAAAGCCGCTTTCGTCTTACTTGCTGAATGATTTCCTGCCCCCACATCTAGTAGTCTAAAGGGGGCATCACCATAAGCATGCTTAAAATATTTGAATTTAATATTAATAATACGCCTAAACAAATTTACTATGGAAATCATTGGCGCAAAATACAAAGAAATAGATGATTTGAAATTTTATTCGCCTAATAAAAATTTGTAGTGTGAAATGTTACCGGCTCCATTAAATATTTTTACCAAAACCATCTGATTTGGAATATCTGATAAATCCACCTCGTTGACAAGTACATTTTTTAATTCTCTAATTATTTTGCCATTGATATCTAGAACCGCAATATTCTTTGATTTGCTGGGCATACCAGAAATGTAAACATGCTTATTTGCGCAATAAACATCCAAATGCGAGGCACCATCTACACTTATAATGCTAGTTGGATAGCCAAATAGATAATCGTATACAGACTGCACTTCAGCATTAGTTAGGGCTTTATTAAATAGCACTACTTCATCCATTTTGCCATTGAACCAATACGGGAAAGGAGCATTTTGAGTGGCTCCCATAAAAATATCAAAATTTCCACTTCCAATTGGGTTGGTATTACTAACGCTATAGGATGGAATAATAGTATTTAATTTATTGGAACTATCCATTGCTATTTGATAATAATTGATAACTGACTCATTAAAAGTGCAACCAATTAAATACCATTTGCTAGAGTCAATAAAATTAGTCATCGGAATGGTAGTATTTACAAATGTTGGGGTTGTAAAATTTGCTTTATTAAAATTGGGGCTAAATGTATTGCAACTATGATCATAATTTCCATCAGTAGTGTAGAGTGCCCAATTGAGGTTGCTATTATAATTAAATCCTTGGTATATGATATTATTTCCTTGGCAAGTTCCATCATAAAAACGATCGAATTTTACTAAAGCCAGGATGGAGATATTGTTTACATTAAAAATAGGATTCGCGGATACCCGAGAGAAACTGCTGGTTCCATTAAATTTACCTGCTAGGAATTGGCCGCCTTTCCATCCGGCCACAGAGGTAATGGCATTATTAGTTCCATGATTATTATTGCCACTCCAGTCTTGGATAGTGGCAAGGCTTGCACCTTCCGGTACATCGAATGTCCAGCGTGCAATGCAACCACTAACCCCGCTTGGGTATACTGTTTGTCCGCTACCACATAGTGACATCAATGACATCAGTAGTAACAGAAACTCTTTCATGAAATGATAATTAGTATTAAAAGTAATCCAATTCTCAGTAAGCGCAAAAATTTCTACCCCTTAATAAAGGACAGGGCACGGTCCACCATATTTTTAGAGCCGATAAAAATCGGAACTCTTTGGTGAAGTTCTGTAGGCTCAATATCCAGAATAGATGTTTCGCCCGCTGTTCCCTTGCCGCCTGCCATTTCTATAATATAACTCATGGGATTGCATTCGTACAGGAGGCGGAGTTTGCCATTTGGATTTTTGCTATCTGAAGGGTACATAAATAGGCCTCCTTTGATAAGGGTTCTGTGCAAATCTGCCACCATGCTACCAATATAGCGATGGGAGTAGGGGCGGGCCGTTTCCTTATCCTCCTCCATGCAATAGTTTAGGAAGTGCAACAATTTTTCATCATACTTACAGGAGTTGCCTTGATTGATAGAATAAATTTTACCGTCCACAGGGCATTTCATATCCTTATGTGAAAGACAAAATTCGCCCACACTAGGCTCCAAGGTAAAACCGTTGACGCCTAATCGGGTAGCATATACCAACATAGTGCTGCTACCATATATAACATAACCGGCTGCCATAATATTTTTCCTTTTTGCAAAAAATCATCTACGGTACAAGGGGCTCCTAGTGGTGTAATTCGTTTATAAATGCAAAATATGGTACCAATGGACGCATTAACATCAATATTGGAGGACCCGTCTAATGGGTCAAACATCACTACATATTTTGAGTTAATAGAATGGGCATCTTCAAAGGCTACAAACGTATCATTTTCTTCGGAGGCAATTCCGGCACAATCGCTGCTATTTCGCAGTACATTAATGAGGACTTCATTGGCAAAAATATCCAGTTTCATTTGTTCTTCACCTTGAACATTTACAGCACCATGTGCGCCTAAAATATCTACCAATCCGGCCTTGTTTACCTGCTTATTGATGAATTTGCATGCTAAACCTATATCCCGCAATAAAGTAGAGAGTTCGCCTGTAGAATGCGTAAATTGTCGTGTTTGATGAATGGTAAATTCATCTAAGGTCATTAAATGTCTGTTTGGATTCATGGCGCAAAGGTAAATTTCAGGTTTGAATAATTAGAATTCATTTTTGACTTTGTTTTTGGTGGTCCGGTTTCTAGTGCATCCGATCGCCACGCACCTCTAGTAGCGGTAAAATGGCCTTTTCAATTTCAAGCCATTCGTGCCATCGACGGGTCACTTTTTCTTCGTCGATATATTCTTTTGCCAGGGCCAGAAAAAGCTTGTAATGACCTGCTTCCGAAATCATAAATTTTCGATAGAACTCCCTCAGATAGGCATCTTCAAGCTCTTCGCTTAAGAGTCTGAAACGCTCACAGCTTCTCGCTTCAATTAAGGCAAATAGTAGCAGCTGATCTAGTAAGCGGTCTTCTGGACTTCCACCTTTTTTTTCATGCTGTATCAAGAAGTTGACATATTCATCCTTTCGTTGCTTGCCAAGGGTGAGTTTTCGTTTCGTAATTTCGGAAAATACCATTCTAAAATGGCCCCATTCTTCCGTAACAATAGGCGATAGCTCTGCCACTAATTTTTGATGTTGAGGATAACGTTGTATCAAACTGATACAGTGGCTGGCTGCTTTTTGTTCGCAATACGCATGGTCAGTAAGTATTTCTTCCAGCGAGATGGCCGCTAAATTTACCCATCGTGGATCCGTTGGCATCTTTAAACCCAAAATGCTATTTTCTGAATTGGACATTTTTCTATTTTTCTATTTTACCAACTTTCCTCAAATTTCTGCCAAATCCTAATCATAATTGACCAAATTCTAATTTATTTTATTTTTTATAATGGAAACGGTTACATTAGCAAGGATAAATACTTTGAAACAAGTTCGGATAATAGGAATTATTGCGCTGTTGCTGTTTGACATACAGCCTGCCTTTACATTTTTTAAGCCCGAGAAATATTTTTTTAAGAATATTCATCTCAAAGATGGTCCTTCACAATGCGTGGTTACAGGCATTGCCGTTGATAAAAGAGGATTTATTTGGGCATCCACCTTTGATGGACTCAACCGCTTTGATGGCAATAATATTAAAATCTTTAGAAATAAACTGAACGACAGTAGCTCCATCCTTTCATCGAAAATTTTCAATATTATTTCTGATGAAAATGGACATTTGTACTTATTTACCAATGATGGCTTTTGTATTTTTAATTGTCTAACCGAACGGATTGTCCGACCCGAAATTTTGCGCAACGGGGATCCCAGATGGGTCGGACAGCATGATGCCACCCATGTCTGGTTTTATTTAGATCGAAAGGGTTTCTATTTGGTGAATACACAAGATTTTAGCTATCAGCAGATGCCCAATTCGGCACTGCAGCTTTTCGGAAAGGAACGTACCACCCGATTTTTTGAAGTGAATCACAAATTGTATTCCATTTTAAGTAATGGAAGTGTTGTTTGTTATGATCAACAATTGCAGACAAGTAAACGATATTCGTATGGTCAAAACACTGAAAATTCCTATATCTACTCTGAATTGACTAAGGATGGAACCATTTTAATTTCGCATGAAAATGATGACTTGGTTTACTTCGATGTGTATACAGGCAAGTTTGCAAGGACTGACTTTTATTCGAAGCAACTCAAGTTGATTGCAGTTAATCGAATGAAATATGATTCTGCAAATAATTTGCTGTACCTGGGTACCTATGGGCAAGGATTGTTTGTGTATGAATATGACACCAAAGAATTGCGACAATTTAAGAAAGGCAATTCGCAATTTCCGCTTTCCAGCAATTATATAAATGCTATTTGCGTAGATAAATTTGGGTTGATGTATGTGGGTTTTGACGGTATGGGTTTTGATGTTATGGATCCCTTTATTAAGAAATTTTCGCCGATAACCTATATCGATTCCGAAGAAAAAAATACCTTACGATATGTTCGTAAAATAATTGAAGATGATCGAGGTCACCTATTAATTGGGACCTCCGAAAGTGGATTGGTGAGGTATCATCTTCAAACCGGGAAATTCGATTTTTATAATTTTCAAATGAGCGAGGCCAATGTCAAAGAATTCATCATTGAAATGATTCGAGACGGCGATAATCTATGGCTGGGTTACAATAATTTTGGTGTTTGCATCGTGGATATTCACACGCTACAGATAAAGAGAAAATTAGTGTATGGTACCGGTGCGAACAACTTATCGGCAGGTTCAATTTGGTCCTTTTTGAAGAAGGATGGGCATATGTGGGTAGGTACTCGAGCCAATGGCTTAAACAAAGTAAATTTAGATAATTGGGAAGTTACCAAATATGATGAAAACCGTTTTCCTGAATTTGCGAACAATGGTGTTCGCTGCCTGTATACGTACAAAACAGATGAGCTTTTGATTGGCACGGAAGAAGGTGTTTTTATTTTTAATACCAAAAGTGAAAAACTAAGAAAGGTGTTTCCACTTCGATCAAGCGAACGAACTTTCAAAACTATCAAAAGTATTCATCGCGATCAGAAGCAACGTTTTTGGTTAGCCACTGATGGCGGTGGTGTGGCAGTGCTAGATACCCAATATAAAATGATTCGAAACTTTAGTACAGAGGACGGTATTAGTAATAATGTGGTGTATGGAATTTTAAGGCAGAACGATACCTCCTATTGGATGAGTAGCAATGCTGGAATTTGTAATCTAATTTGGAATGAGGCAAGTTTAACCCCGGGGGCGAATGTCAAAACGCGCAACTATGATGAGCTGAACGGCTTGCAGTCGAATGAATTTAATACCGCTGCATTCGCGTTATTGCATGATGGTCGAATGGCATTTGGTGGATTAAATGGTATTAATGTATTCCACCCGAAAGAGATTGTAAATAATCTGCAGGAAGTAGAGGTCTATTTTACGGAGTTTAAAATTTTTGAAAATTCTCTTGAATCAGAAACTAGTATGTCTAATTTGAGCAAGGTTGATTTGAAATACTTTGAAAATTCGTTTTCTATTTCGTTCAGCACATTAGGATTGATACTCCCTCAAAAAACCAATTATCAATACCGTTTGGTGGGGTATGACGCACACTGGATTCAAGCCAAGAATCGCAATTATGTTTCATATACCAACTTACGATCCGGAACCTATGAGTTTCAAGTGAAAGCCAGTAACTATGACGGTGTATGGAGTGATAAGTACACCACATTAACCGTTTCCATTGCCACTCCCTTTTTTAAGTCGTGGTGGTTTTACTTGCTTCTTGCTTTGGTGGTATGTGCTTTTATTTATTCAGTTTATAGGTTTCGGAGCAGACAAATGGAGGAAAAGGAGCGACTAAAATTACAATTCACCAAAGAAATTGCCCAACTGGAAATGAAAGCACTACGGGCACAAATCAATCCTCATTTTATTTTTAATTCGTTAAACTCCATTAACAACTATGTTCTAAAGAATGATACCAAATTGGCTTCAAAATATTTGATTAAATTTTCGCAACTGATTCGAAGTATTTTAAACAATTCGTCCAATGCATTTATAACTCTTGAGGAAGAGCTCAATACCCTCAAATTGTACATGCTGATTGAGGGGATGCGGTTTAGCAATCAATTTAGTTTTCATATTGATATTGACCCATCCCTTAATACAGCTGTTCATTTTATTCCCTCACTACTGCTACAGCCCTATGTTGAAAATGCAATATGGCATGGTTTGTTGCATAAGGAAGGGTATAAAAGTATTACCATCAGCCTCAAAAGAATCGAATCGGATTCGATAAGAATTTCAATAGAAGATAATGGAGTGGGACTCCAATTATCGCAACAGTATAATCGCCGGTCTGAAGGTCATAGCTCCTTTGGAATGAAATTGGGTGAAAGTCGTTTGAGTTTGTTGATGTTGGAGGATGGCCAATCTGCCACCGTAAAAGTGGTAGATTTATTTGATGAGGAGGGAAATCCCCGCGGTACCAGAATAGAAATTGTAATACCTACTAAACTTCAATTAATTGATTAAAACCTTAAAACCAAAACCTCCTTATGTACAGAACGGTAATTATTGACGATGAGCAAAACTGTGTGGAAGTACTTGAAATTTTATTAAAGCAAAATTTCAATGACATTGATGTAATTGGCACCTTTACCTCATCTAAACAAGCCTTGACATTTCTACAGCAAAACACCGTTGACCTTGTTTTTTTAGATATTCAGATGCCTTTTCTGACCGGTATTGATTTACTGGAAAAATTGGATAAATATCATTTTCACGTGGTTTTTACAACAGCCTTTGACCAATATGCCATCAAAGCTATAAAACTTTCAGCACTTGATTATTTGTTGAAACCAATTGATGAAGATTTGCTTGAAAATACCATTTCAAAATTTAGAAAGGTAAAAGGGCAAACTGATATTAAAAACCAAATTACCTCCTTGTTGAATCACTATGGGGCGGTAGGAAATTCGTCCGGGACCTCGTCGAATTTTAATAATAAAATAGCCATTTCTTTCCAGGATAGAATTGTATTTTATGATTCGCAAGAAATTATGTTTTGCCAGAGCAACGACAATTATACCACCATTCAATTAAAAGGGGGCGAAAAAGTGATGGCTTCCAAAACCATGAAGCATTTTGAAGATTTGTTAGCCCCTTTGGGATTTATCAGACCGCATCAGTCCTATATTATCAACTCTAAATTTATTGCCCAATACAGTAAGAAAGATGGCGGGTTTTTAATATTAACCGATGGAAGTGCCATACCCATAAGCCGTCATCGTAAGGAGGAAATATTATTGTTATTTAAGGGAGAATTTTAATGCGTATTTTCTTGCGTAAATCGTTTTACCATTCGGTCAATGCTACTTCTAAAAGTAAAAAGCAATACACCGCACAAGGAAATACATACGGCAATAATTTCTGCTTGAGTAGGTTGTAACCATCCCCAATTGTAGGTAGAGTTTACGCGAATCTGTTCAATAGAAAATCGTTCAATACCGTTTAATATCAAATAAATGGAAAACAAACCGAGTGGTATCTGCATTTTTTTTCGAATACTCCATAGGATAAGAAATATGCAAATCCCCATCACAAATTCATAAATAGGAGTCGGGTATACCGGTATGGGCAACACACTACAATATTCGTCTTTGCAATCCTTCATGTCAATTCCAACATTGTTGACATTTTTTGGATAATTGTAGGCAAACAACCATACTGGCAAATAGCCTGGGGCTAGAGTAGCTTTTTGCGGAATGGCTTCATTTACAGAGAAATGCCGATATACGTGATCTTTGTACTTTTGTACATTTTCGTCAAACGGTCGATCAGAGGCAACTACATGATAGGAACTATCGGTAATATAGGCTGAGTTGTAAATACCCCAATCTCCATCGCCGCTTATTTGACAGCCCAACCGCCCAATACCATAGGCGAGTATCAAGGCAGGTGCTGCTGCATCGCATAGATGCCGAAAGTCTAATTTAATTTTTCGAGCATAATACCAAAGCGCCATAGTTGCCACTATGAGCCCTCCATAAAATGTAAGGCCACTACTTGAAAGTAAACTTCCTAAAGGATCTTGAATAAAGGAGTCCCATGTTTCAAAGGCATTGAATATTTTTGCACCGGCAAATCCACCAATGGCAGCAATTACCGCAATGTCACCGACTCGGCTATGTGGGTAGGTTTTTACTTTTTTGGTAATGACACCCAATGCGGACGATTTCTTATTTTCAAAATATTTGTACCCGATGGCGGCCACACTCATTACTACCGCAAATAACAAACTGCCCTCTGCAGAAAAAATATAACTCAAGGGGTCTGGTGATGCTTTTTTCCATTGAATCAGCATCCCAATAAATTTATAACCAACCAGAAAACCTATAATGCCATTCACCAAATAATCGAAAGGGGTGGCCTTTTTACCGGTGGTAATTTCATCGATGGTAAATCCAATCAAACCAAGACTTTCCTTACGGCTAAGTTCACTGTATAGCACATAGCCCGCTGCAAAAAAAGCCATCGCTACTAAAAAGCCAAATGTTTTAAATAAACTGAGCACCGGTATCTCAATGCCAAATAGTTCTTTCAGTAAATGGTAGAAATCGGGGTACATGTGTTCAGTTTGAAAATTTGAAAATTGGTCGTGTTATAATAAATGCTGTCGGAAGTCGGCATTCGCCTTTTCAGGGCATGCTATTTGTGTTGAGGAATTGGAAGCTGAATATGGCATTATTTTATAATAAACGCACTCCTACTATCCCGTAACAAATCATAATGTGCTGTACTAGCAATATTGTTCAAAAGCACTATTAAGATTGGCCGCAATCATTTGAGCTGATCTTCCTTCAATCATGTGACGCTCTATCATATGCACCAATTGTCCATCCTTTAGCAATGCAATACAGGGCGAAGAAGGAGGGTAGGGCATTAAGTAGGTTCTTGCTTGCTGTACTGCTGCGGTGTCAAATCCTGCAAATGAGGTAACGCATTGGCTTGGCTTTTTGGTAGCCTGTTCAATCGCCATCAAAACGCCGGGTCTGGCCGTTCCTGCACTGCAACCGCACACAGAGTTCAATACCAATAAAGTGGTACCTTCTTGCTTCATTGCATCATCAACTAATTCGGGGGTATTTAAATCCTTAAATCCATGACTGGTAAGCTCTGCTTTCATGGGTAATACAAGTTCTGCTGGATACATATTAGATATATTTTCTGCAAATGTAAAGGATAAAATACTAATGAAATGAAAAATCCTATCATAAGCATATCCTTTTTCGTACTACGAATAGGGCATCTACAACAAAGCCCTTTGGCCAATTTGTAGCAGCAACGTCATATGAAGATTTTCGATAAGAATGTCTACTTAAGTCAGTTGACTTCAACCGCCACAGCCATTTTGTACATAACATTGACCCTATGAAGCACTATAGTACTACTTACAAATGCACTACATCGTATATTACTTCTTAATACTTAATTCATTTTCATTTCCCATTTGAATTAAAATGCCCTCTTCAGCCGATTTGCCATAGAGTTCCGGATGCAAATAGCTACCCTTATAACGTGCTTCTTTTTCCAATTCAGGCACAACCCGATGGGCCTCAGCCCATTTGTCTTTTCGTACACCGGTCACTTGCCAACTGACTTCTATATTTGGTTTGCTCGTCTTTATTTCAAAACTGTTATTGTTGATTTTCTTACTCACCTTAGCCATTACAAAATCTGCACTATTGTCGATGACGGTTAATTGATATTTGAAGTCTTTGTTTTCCACTTCAAAATATGATGGCAGTGCTACAGTGGCCACTCCGTTGGCGTCGGAAACAATATTGCCATTATAAACATTCATCATATCGGGGCTTTCAACAAAACTATGAATCAGGTATTTATTTTCCGGGTCTTGCGGATGGTCTATTTTGAACGTACCACCTCCCTTTGCTAAATTTCCAGAAATGGTTACGTCACCTGTCATTAGGGCAGCATTGTTTACAGAACCTCCGGTGGCCTGTGCGTTAATAGCTGTTTTGGTGCCCGAAACAGTTCCCCGGTTCTTGGCTTTAACTAATAATCCCGTATTGCTTCCATTATTACTTGCAGTGGCTTCTATCGCATGGGTAAGTGCCGAAGTGCCATTGTTAAAGGCATTGGCGATAAGGCCGACTTTACAGCCATCACTTTGGATACCGGTCCCTTTGACTTGTGTCGTATCTGGTGTGATATTAACAATAATACCTGTAAGATTATCTGTAGGATCACTTACGATTGTTTCAACACGCATAATGCCATTTAAAATTGGATCTCCAACTAATGACTGGCCTTTAACTTCAACCACGGGATTCGCGGTATATAAATTTATAAAGGTACTTGTCCCATCACTGCGTAGTCTACCATTTACCATTAATGTATCAACAATTATATCTTCAATTTTAGCTCTTGGGGTTTGAATATGCGCAGTAATAACTGAATCGGAATAGAAATTTCCAAAAAGATATATAAGCCCATTGTCGCTATTATTAAAATCGTCAGAAATAAATAAATAGGGGGAACCTGCGGAGTCTTTAAACATAAACTCTGAATTGCCAAGGAGACCGTTGTTACTATAACTTAAACCCTGCTGGCCTGTAGCACTTCCTTTTAAAAGTTTGATATAACCATAGTCATTATTACATGCAGAAACATCTATACATACTTTATTAGAATCAAGTGCCATTTTTATCGTCCCATTGCTATCCACCATCATTCTATTATTTACACTAAAAGGGGTATTGGGCAATATTACACCAGCACCTATTTTTACCGACCCATTGCTATCCACCATCATTTTGTTTTTGACACTAAAAAGTTGTCCAGGAGCATTGGTACCAATACCGATCTTACTGCCATTATTATACAAAGTATTACTATTGTTTACCCAAATCGTGTCATTCCAATATGGGGTGTTTCCTTTGGCAGTACCTGGAAATATGCCGGGTGAGCCTCCTGGCACCTGCCAACTAGCATTTCCCAAGGCATCTGAGGTGAGTATGTAGCCTGCTTGTGGTGAACCACCCCTGATTCGAAGGGTTCCATTGACATCCAATTTGGTGGTTGGTGCCACTACGCCAATACCCACATTTCCATTGCCTAAAACGGTTACACGAGAAGAATCAAAAGTTCCCAAATTGAGGGTGCTATTTTCACGATTGATAATATTTGCAGTATTGCCAACAGTTCTTATTTCGAGGCCATCAGTAGCTAAATGTCCAGTGGTAGAATTGGTAAATTTAATGGTATCATTTGTTGTACCTGTATTAAAATGAACCTTTGCTGCCGGTAGTGCATTTCCGCCAAGACCCAAGTATCCTGTAGTATTATTGGCATTGAATTTCAACTGAGTAGCCCCACCAATGATGACTCCAATCCCCACATTTCCACTGTTTGAAAGAAGTGTTGGACCTCCGTTATTTCCAAAGCCAAACATATTCGCAAAGGGATACTGGGAGGCAATTCCGGTAGCTCCACCTGCAAAACCACTACCATATTTTGTAAAAGTTGCATAATTGGAGATATTATCATTATATAGTAAAAATTTACCAAACCCTGTAGGATTTAAATTTTGCATCCTAAGATGCTCTACGCTGCCTGTAGCTGTATGTAAGTGTAGTTTTGCACCGGGTGTAGTTGTTCCAATTCCAACATTGGTGCCATTGTCAAATATTTGTGAGTTGAAAATGGTATTTGCTGCCGTAAATTTTGGAAGAAAATTCACCGTGCCGGTTCCTGCAGCTGATGTTGACACTGCGCCTGCACGAGTTTTGCCCTTTTCAATTTCAGTGCTACCTCCTGACTTTTCTGCATAAAGTGCATAGGGTACCGATAGCAATTGGTTTGTACCTAGGTCCACAAAATTTGTACCACCTGATGGATCAATGCTCACCTTAATATATTTATTACCTGTTTCCCACTTTACATCCTTTATAGTACGCAACGTTGTGGATGTTCCATTTCCGATTTGTACACTATATAACCCAAAGGCATTTGTAGGTACCTTTTGCGTTTCTTCATATTCTGGAAGCAGTGCGTCAGCGGTTGGCAATATTGCAAATTTTAATGATATTTGCTGATTTGCAAGAGGGGTTCCATCTGCAGCGCGGGCAATTCCTTGATAGTTAAATAAGGTGGGTACTTGCGAGAAAGATAAAAGGGCAGGCAAAATACAGCTTAGCAATGCAGCAATTGAGAAAATGTGTTTCATTTTTTTTTTGCACCAAAACTACTCTTCTTCGTTTTCCCATTCTGAAAATTTAGAAATTGGTCAGTTTTGAGAAGAATTTGGTAGATAATGGACTAAAACTGGTAAAGTAATATATCTAAATTCCAGTCCTTGCATAATAATTTTGTTCAATTCCGTAACGGAATGCGGCCAAAAAATTATCGAAGAAAAAGTAACTGGGAATCCTTTTGTAGCACAAATTTACATCACTCATTTATCTCAGAAAGACTACTTATAGTTCCTATTCTTTAATAAAATGCTCAGATGTTAGCATCGTGCCTAATGGCTTGCCCTTTTCAAAGTATTGTGCTTTGACCGTTGTATTTTTTTCTACAATAATAGGCTTTGCCGCATTATAAACAGTTGAAGCGGCAGTTGGAGCATTGCCATCTAGAGTATAATGAATTTTGCCCTGATTAAAATGAGACAAGAGTTTGACTTCGATTTTGGCACCTATTTTTTTGCTGTCAGCGCTCACATCAAATATGGTTTTAGCAGAAAGAATCTGATAGGAATCCAGTGTATTAAAATGAGATCGCAACCGATTTTTAAAGCTATCAAATCCCGGTTTTTGTGCGCCGGTCCAAAGAACTTCGGCTAAGGCACAAATACGGGGCACTGCCATATATTCAACTTGTGATGAAACTTGCATGTACTCCGTCCACACATTTCCCTGCGCCCCCATAATGTATTTTTGTTCTTCTTCATTTAAGGAAGCCGGTAGTGGATTATAGCTATACACTTTTTCAATAGGTGAAAAGCCGCCAATAGCCAATGGTTCGGTGTTGGATTTTGATTGATAATGGTCGAAGTAGCAATGCGAGCCGGGACTCATTACCACCTTGTGCTTTTGTTTGGCTGCTGCAATGCCACCTTCTTCACCTCTCCAACTCATTACGGCAGCATTGTCTGCCAATCCACCTTCTAATATTTCATCCCATCCAATCAGTTTTCTACCTTTTGAAGTGATATAATCATCCATTTGGCGTATAAAATAGCTTTGCAATTCATGCTCATCCTTTAATTTATGTTGTTTGATATTTTGTTGACAAACAGCACAGCCCTTCCAGCTTGCTTTGGGCACTTCGTCTCCACCAATATGAATGTAGGGGCTTGGAAATAGTGCCATCACTTCGTCAAGAATCTCCTTTAAAAAGGAAATGGTTTTTTCATCACTACAAAATACCTGCTCACTAACACCCCATTTGGTCAGCACCTCTTTTTGCTCTTTGTTACAACTATATTCAGGATAGGCTGCAAGGGCAGCTTGTGCATGACCCGGCATCTCAATTTCAGGAACCACTGTGATATGTCGCAATGCCGCATATTTAATTACATCAGCAATCTGATCTTGGGTATAATAACCTTCTACCGGTCTATTGTCGCCAATATAAGGATCGAAATTCTTCTCAAAAATGGTTTCCCTGCGCTTGCTTCCAATTTGAGCCAGCAACGGATACTTTTTGATTTCGATACGCCATCCCTGATCATCGGTTAAGTGCCAATGAAAGGTATTCATTTTGTGCATCGCAAGGATATCAATATATTTTTTGATAAATCCTGTTGGAAAAAAATGCCGGCTTACATCCAGATGCATACCTCTCCATCCAAAAGCAGGATAGTCGTGAATATCGTTTCGCAGTACAATCTTTTGTTTGTCGGCTGCCTGGGTCATCCATTGAAAAATACTCATGAGGCCATAAAAGATACCACTTTTTTTACCACTAAGTAGAATATTGTTTCCTAATAATTCGATTTTGTATTCTTCCTCATTTAGGTTGTCATTCAGTAGCAATACAATGGCATATTGCTTACTGCTTTTTACTACAAGCTCTGCATGCTTGGCGTTTTTTAAGAAGAGATTGAAGGTGTTGATTTCTTCAATCAGACCATCGTTTTCTGAATAAATATATTGGAGACTGTCTACAGATACTTTGCTGAAGGCTGCGCTGCTTTTTTGTGCAAAGGGAATCGTGCTTTGAGCGTGTAGGGTATTATAACTAAGGGATAGTACGATGATAAGTAGACGTAAGATTCGCATTTCTGTTTTTTTTCAAAGATAAACGTATTTTAATAAGGGAATGAAAAAGGGTTTTGAGAATTTTATTACCAAAAATTAAATCTGTAAACCATTTTTTGCTGCGCAGTCAGTAGCTTGCTTGTAACCGGCATCATGATGTCGCAATACACCCATGGCAGGGTCATTGTACAATACACGACGCAAACGGGCATCTGCCTCAGCAGTACCGTCAGCCACAATCACCATGCCGGCATGTAAACTATAACCCATACCCACACCTCCACCATGATGAAAGGAAACCCAACTGGCTCCTCCGGCTGTATTGATCAATGCATTTAAAATAAGCCAATCGGCTACCGCATCGCTGCCGTCCTTCATCGCTTCGGTTTCGCGGTTGGGAGAAGCTACCGAACCACAATCTAAATGATCGCGGCCTATGACAATAGGAGCTTTGATTTCACCGCTACGCACCATTTCATTAAAAAGCAAACCTGCCTTTTCTCGTTCGCCCATCCCCAACCAACAAATGCGTGCCGGTAAGCCTTGAAATGATATTTTTTCTTTGGCCATATCCAACCATCGCAGCAGGCCTTTATTTTCTGGGAATAATTTTTTTAAGGCTGCCTCCGTTTTGTAAATGTACTCAGGGTCACCACTCAATGCCACCCATCGAAAGGGGCCTTTTCCTTCGCAAAATAATGGACGAATATAGGCCGGTACAAAGCCGGGAAAATCGAATGCATTTTCGATTCCTCGTTTGTCTTTCGCTTGACCTCGCAAATTATTTCCATAGTCAAACGTTATGGCACCCAACTTTTGCAATTGCAACATTTGTAGTACATGTTTTGCCATTGTATCTAGACTCAATTTGCAATATTGATCCGGATTGGTTTCTCGCAAAATATTTGCTTCCTCAACGCTGAAGCCTTCGGGAAAATACCCAATCAGTTCATCATGCGCAGAGGTTTGGTCGGTTAAGGTATCGGGAATAATGTTTCGGTCAATCAGACGTTGTAGGAGTTCTACCACATTGCAAACCACTCCTATAGATAGCGCCTCTCCATTTGCTTTAGCGCGCACAGATTCGTCGATGGCCTCATCAATATCCTTATACATTTTGTCAATATACTTTGTATCCAATCGTTTTTGTATTCGCCAGGCTTCAACGTCTGCGGCCAAACAAACCCCTTCATTCATGGTAATAGCCAGTGGTTGTGCTCCACCCATACCACCCAATCCGGCGGTAACGTTTAAGGTGCCACGCAGGCTACCTCCAAAGTGGATATTGGCTAAGGATAAATAGGTTTCATAGGTACCTTGTACAATTCCTTGTGAGCCAATATAAATCCAGCTTCCGGCGGTCATTTGGCCATACATCATTAAACCTTTTGCATCCAGTTCCCTAAAATGCTCCCAGGTAGCCCATTTTCCCACTAAGTTCGAATTGGCAATCAATACCCGAGGGGCATCTTTGTGGCTTCGTAAAACTCCCACCGGTTTACCACTTTGCACCATAAGGGTTTCATCCTCATTTAGATTTTTAAGACATTCCAATATCTTTTCAAAGCTTTCCCAGTTACGAGCAGCCTTGCCTAATCCTCCGTATACAATTAAGTCCTCTGGACGTTCTGCCACATCTGGGTCTAAATTGTTTTGTATCATTCGGTAAGCTGCTTCCGCAGTCCAGTTTTTGCAATGCAGGGTTGTGCCAATAGGTGATTTTACGATTCGTGCAGTGAGGCTCATTGAGTTTCAATTTTGCAGCAAAAATACACGAAAACCCCTAACTGCAAAGCAACTATTCTCTATAGCTGATTCATGTATTGCCATCCTATGATGAAAGTTCCGGAATAGCGTTATAAATTCCCGCACATTTTGCAAATCAATAAAATATATTCGCTATGTACAATACGTAATTTTTCATAACTTTCCACTGTGAAAAAAATAAGCAAACCCACCCCCAATGAACATGCCGTCTATTATGAAAAGTATGTTGACAAAGTAGAAAATACCATCAGTGTTTTGAATCAACTCAAAGAAAACGGTAAACAGGTAGTCAACTTATACAAATCACTAGATGATGTGCAACTTACCACCCCTTATGATGTGGGTAAGTGGTCGCTCAAAGATTTGTTGATGCACATGATTGATTGCGAGCGAGTGTTTATCTACCGAGCCATGCGTTTTGCCAGGAAAGATAGAACGCCCATGCCTTTTTTTGATGAAGATGAATTTGCAAAAAATGCGAAAGCAGATCTTATACCGACAAATAGATTGCTGAAAGAGTATCAGGCAACGCGAAATTTAAGTATTCAGTTTTTTAATAATTTGACGACCGCCCAATATAAACAAATCGGAATAGCCAGCAATAGTAATATGAGTGTTCGTGCCTGTGCATGGATTATTTGTGGTCATGAATTACATCATTTATCTGTTATAAAGGAACGCTATCTAAAAATGGCCGAATAGGGATGCTATCATTTATTTGTGCTAAAATGGATGAAGGCTTTTATGTTTTTTCTTCATCCCAATACGGAAAATAATTATGCCATTGCAGTGGATACTTGGCAATCATGGCTTCCATTGCGCGAGTATATTCATTTACAATTAGTGGAATATTGGCACGTCCTCTTTCATAGTGAAAGGGTTTACTGGCAAAGAAATGAAAATGTTTAAGACCTTCCTTAACGGCAAACACAAAACTTACTGGTGTATCAAAAGTGGTGGCAAGTACAAATGGGCCAATGGGAAATTTAGTTTGAGCATTTAATAAAGTAGCTGCAACGGTCTTATTGCCTTCTACATATCGGTCGGCATGAATACATACAAATTCATTTCTTTGTAAAGCCTCGTTTATTTCATAAATATGCGAAGTATCATTCTTTATAAAAATTACATTAAAACTTCGGTCACGAATTTTTTCTAAGAGTGCTTTTATTTTTTCTTGCTCTACTTCATACATCACAATATTGATCTTTGCCTTCAACCTTTTAAGCAGATGTCCTGCTACTTCCCAGTTTCCGATATGTGCACTGATTAGTAGTCCTCCTTTTCCTGCCAATGCCATATCATCTAAATGTTTGGCGCCTTCGTGCTCAATGCTAAATGGAGAAGGCATACCACTCATTAATACCATTTTGTCGATGATACTACGGCCCAAATAATTGAAATTTTGGTAAATAGCTAATTTGGCTCGCAGATGCGAATAGCCGAGTCGCTTTTAAAATAATAGAGTAGGGGTTTTTGTGCCTGTCCCGGAAAAAGTAGATAATAGACGGTAACCAATCGGAGAAGTGCATAAGCAGGAAATACTCCGGCGGTTTTTATCAGTAAAACAAAAATTTTATAGCCTAATTGGTTGCCTCGAGTTTTGCCCCATGCAGACATTATGCAAGTGTTTTTTCTTCAACTTTGGCTGCTACATAATCATAAAAATCCTGAATGGTGACCATTCTTTGAAAGTCTTCCGGTTTTACTTTGAATCCAAAATTGCTTTCGATACTAACTACAAGATCTACATAATCTAAACTATCAAGATCTAGGGTATCTTTAATATTGGCATCCGGTGTAATGGCGGACTCTTCCACTTCGAAATCTTCTTGCAAAAAACGATTGATGGTACTAATAATTTCTAAACGATTCATGATTTAATTGGTTTTCTTCGGTGTCCAATTTTTTATTATTAAGGAGGAGTTGGTTCCCCCAAACCCGAAAGAATTCGACAAATATACATTAAAATTTTTTTCTAATGTGCTGGTCACAATTTTTAATTTTTCAGAATCGGAATCCGGGTTTTCAAAATTAATATTCGGAGCCATAAACCCATTCTTCATCATCAGTGTGGAGTATACTATTTCACTGGCACCGGCCATCCAACATTCGTGGCCGGTCATGCCCTTGGTAGAGCTAACAAAGGGCATTTTGTCTCCAAAAACTTCATAAATAGCGGCGGCTTCTGTTGCATCACCTGCGGGTGTGGAGGTGGCATGTGCATTTAAGTATTCAATTTCCTGTGTTTGCAATCCAGAATCTTTTAATGCCATACGCAAACTTCGAGCAGGGCCATCCACAGTTGGGTTAGAGATATGTGCCCCATTGCTTGAAAAACCATAACCAATTACTTCGGCTAGAATGGTGGCCCCCCTTTTTTGGGCGCTTTCGAGACTCTCGATGATAACGGTAGCTGCTCCACCGCTTGGCACCAGGCCATCTCGATCTCTATCAAAAGGTCTGGATGCTTTGGAAGGATCACTTTCCCTTATTGAAAACGCACCCAATGCATCAAAATTGGGCATGGAATAAATATTGGTTTCCTGGCCACCTCCGCAAACAATCATATCCTGCATGCCATTTTTAATAAACATATATCCTAAGCCGATACAATGCGATCCACTGGCACAGGCGGCACTTAAGGTAAGATTAATGCCCTTCAATTTGAAAATGGTGGAGAGATTCATATTGATGGTTGAATTCAATACCTGAAATACCGAGGCTGATCCTACCAAAATCGTATCTTTTTTTTCCCTAATTTTGTCAATGCCTTCAATTACAGCCTGTGCACAGGTATCATTACCATAAATAATGCCCACCTCGTTTTTATCAAAATATTCTTCATCTACACCTGCTACTTTCATGGCTTCCTTGGTAGCTACATAGGCATACTCGGCATGCTCAGGCATCATAATTCGTGCCCTACGGTCAAGCATTTGCTTCAGATCTGGTTTTTCTACAAATCCCGTCAGACCGCTTCTGTATCCAAACTCTTTTCGTTCAGGCGCAAATATTATTCCACTTCGGCCCTCGTATAGGGATTTCGTAACTTCCTCTAAATTCTTACCTATACAAGAATATATTCCAATACCGGTAATAACAACTCTGTGATTCATATTATGGACGTAAGATAAATATTTTTTTTAATTCAATAGCAGAAAGTGTTTTGGCTTGATTCATATGCGAAAAAAAAAGTTGCCGAAGACGACAACTTTTTTAAAAATGATTAGATTCTGATTATCTGGATTTCTTTTTGTTGCCTTCAAAGTAGTTACCTGTTGGCCCTTTTAAGGACTGGCTACCCAATCGGTCCATACAGCAACGGAACCCGATGGTAGAACTGGTATGATTTGCTTGCAAGAAACGACGTGAACCAGGGCTCAACCAATAGGCTCTGTCATTCCAGCTACCACCTTTGTATACATGCGCGTTATCGTTGATTAATGTAGTTCTTCCGTAGTCGTAGGTGGCAGCGCTTATACTATCACCATCGATATAATTAATTACATTAGCATCTCTATAGTTGATATTTTTTTCTGCTAATTCTTCAGGAGTTAATGTTCTTTTTACCAATTTACCGGTACTGTCCTTTTCTTCCAAAGAATAATCGTCAAGAGTTAAATAGGTATCAAAAACATTTCCTCTGAATGGTCTAAAATCATCAGCATCCATTGGAGTGCTTGGTCTGTACACATCTAAAACCCACTCACTTACATTACCGGCCATATTGTAAAGACCAAATGCATTGGGTTTATAAGAATAGATATAGGCAGGTATATCGGCATTGTCATTCAAACCGCCTGAAACCCCCATATTGTCACCCATGCCACGTTTGAAGTTAGCAAGTTGTTGCCCTTGATACGCATTACGAACCCCTTCACGAGTTGATAAATTATCGCCCCATGGATATACTTGACGATCTGTTACAACCTCTTCACCACGACGACGTTTGCTATCTGGTTCTGGGTTTCTTCCTCTATAGCCTAAAGCAGCGTATTCCCACTCGGCTTCTGTTGGTAATCGATAGTCAGAGGTAAGAATACCGTCTTCATATCGGATATTTCTTTTTCCACCACCGGTTGGATCCAAATCCTTTTTCTTAACACCTGCTTTCCCTTCATATTGACCAGCTACATATGTTTTGATAGTGAAGTTATCTTCAGAAACTTGGAAAGGATTCTTTTTTAAATACCCTTTTTTGATTAAAATCAATTCGTTTACACGATCTGTTCTCCAAGAGCAATACAAATTTGCTTGTTCCCAACTTACACCCACAACCGGATAGTAATTGTACGCAGCGGCACGGAAATAATAATTTACTTGCGGCTCATTATATTGCAAGGCTCTTCTCCAACTTTGGGTATCCGGAAGGGCTCTTTGATAAATTTCAGGATAGTCATTGCCATAGGTTCTGTTTACCCAGTGCAAATACTCACGATAATGGATATTAGCTACCTCCGTTTCGTCCATATAAAACGAAGAAACCGAAACGGTACGAGGAACATTATTATTTTCATAGGTCAAATCCTCTTCAGTTTGTCCCATGGTAAATCTACCGCCTTCAACAAATGACAAACCAGGTCCAATGTACTGTCCTTCGTAAAGGGGGACATCAAAACCACCATATCCAGGGTCATTATAACCCCATCCCGTTTTGGACGAAACCAAATTACTCGACTTTTTACTACCGCATGAGGCGAATAAAACAATAGCACTTAGTAGTAACAATCCATTAATTCCTAATAATCTTTTCATGTTAGTTATTATCATTTTTTTATAAAGACAAATGTAATTTGTTATTTTCAAATTACAAAGAAAGTACAAGTATAAATCATTCAATTGGAAATTGCAATCTTATTTGAGATTTTCATTAAAAATTATTTTATATGATATTCTTGAATATGTGGACAAATAAGTGCAATTTAGACCGTTTTAGCCAATAGATTCGTTTAAAAAATGAATGAAAGGAGCAATCGCCTTAAAGACTTGACCGATTTTTTTTTCAATTGCATCCGTAAGTTCTTTGTCGCCAATAGGCTGTGCTGCCACATAACTTTTCAATCGTAAAAACGCAATCGCTTGATGGTCATTTTCATATCCTTTCGGTGCATTTTTAAGTTGATCTTCGGTACTGAGGGTTCCAAATGTTTCCACAAATGACTTGCTCGTAACTATTTTGTTGAATTTTTCGAAATTGTAATCAATTTCCTGTCTCACTTTTTTGAGTTTATCTGCATCAGGCATCCAAAGGCCTCCGCCCACAAAACTATTTCCTGGCTCTAAATGAAAATAGAAGGCTGCCTTACCTCCTTTTTTGCCATCTAAATGAAATGCAGCACCCATATTGGTTTTATAGGGTGTTTTGTCTTTAGAAAAACGAATATCCCTGTATTGTCGAAATATACAGTCTTTGGCTTTCAATTCACCATAACGGCTATCTAATTTTGTAAGCTGTTGGATTAAATGTTCTACTAATTGCAAAAAATCGGATTTTGCTTGTTCAAAGGAGGATTTATTTTGCTCAAACCACTCCTTATTATTATTCTTTTTTAAACTTTTTAAATAATCTATAGTAGTTTTTTGCATATTTATATTAATTTTACGCCTACAAAGATAATTATATAAAAATATTAATTAATTTTCGCACTTAAAATTTAATTCTCACAGATGAATAAAAACAATCTTACAATTGCCTTGGCTTTTTCACTACTTGGATTTACCATGCAATCCGATGCTCAAACGAACAAAGAGAAAAAAAGCAGGTATTTTCAAAATAATCCACCGGAAACCGAATTCAATATTCAAGGTTTTTTTGTCGAAAATGAAAAAAATGAAGTCGACTCTAAGCCTGTTGAAGATGAATACAAGGTAAAAATTACCAGCAAGGAGGCCGATGAAAAATATAAAAAGGAAAAGAGAATTATCGAAAAATCGCAAGATGAGGTAATTTATACTCGACCTAAAACAGAGGAAGAAATTGCAGCGCAGCAAGAAGCCCGTAGAGAAAAACCAAAAGGTTATTACACCAGTTACGGTCAATACCGTGCTTATAATACCGAAAGAGACCGATATGACCGTTACTATTCAGAAGGAAGTGGAACCCGTCCTGCTATGCGCGAGCAAGCTGCACCAATGGAGCCAAAAGCAAGAGCGGAAGCCGCACCGAGAGTAGTGAGAGAAAAGGAAATTAAAATGACCAATAAAGAAGCAGAATATCAAACCACCTTTGTTAAACGTCGTTATACTAACTTGGATGTTTTATGTGATGATTTAGACTTGGCCAAGATACAACGTCCTGTTTTCAAAGGAATTTGTAGTGAATGTGCACACGATGTCGATCAAATTATTATCAACAAGAATATGTCAAGTTTGGAAAAAAATTATCACTTAAAGCAATGTTATGTATTACGTGATAAAAGACTTCGTGAAACACTTGATGACGATCAATACAAAAAATTCCTTCGTATCAAAGATGCAGATGAATATTTGATTCTTACAAAAGATCCCGAATTAAAAGACGGCATCAATAAATAAAAGTAACATCCATAATAGTAGAGAAATCCGTAGTTCATTACGGATTTCTTTTTTTTAATACCTTTTTTTAATACCTCCTTTATATGAAAAAAATCATAGAAATACTTAGCATGCTAATGCTACTGTGTTGCCAAACCAATGCCCAAAATTATGAATGGGCGAACGCCGAAGCGGCAGGTTATTCCTACAAGTACGTAAAGAATGATCCGATGGAAAGCAGATTCTATTCCTTAAAAGATGGGTTGACTGTAATATTAAGTGTCAATAAAGAAACGCCCCGCTTACAAACCATTATCGCGACAAAGGCAGGAAGTAAAACCGATCCAAAAGATCATACCGGATTAGCGCACTATTTGGAGCATATGCTATTTAAAGGCACCGATCGCTATGGTTCACTCAACTGGAATGAGGAAAGGAAGTATTTAATGATGATAGACGATTTATACGAAGATTATAATTCAACCACCGATGAAGCAAAACGAAAAATGGTATACCATGAAATTGATTCCATCTCTGGGGTGGCTTCTAAATATGCCATTGCCAATGAGTACGACAAAATGATGGGTATGATAGGCGCGCAAGGTACCAATGCCTTCACCTCCTTTGAGCAGACTGCCTATATCAATGATATCCCTTCGAATCAAATTGACAATTGGTTGAAAATTGAAGCAGAGCGTTTTAGAAATCCTGTTCTGCGAATTTTTCATACCGAACTAGAAGCAGTTTATGAAGAAAAAAACAGAGCACTCGATAGCGACGATGACAAAGTGTTTGAACTCTTGTTTGAAAAATTATTTCAGAAACATAATTATGGATTGCAAACAACCATTGGTACGATCGAACATTTGAAAAATCCCTCATTAAACGAAATTCGAAATTATTTTAAGAAGAATTACGTTCCCAATAATATGTGTATCATTATGGCCGGTGATTTGAATCCGGATGAATTGATTGCAAAAATAGATCAGGCCTTTGCATACATGAAACCGGCTCCTGTAAAACCGTATACCTTTGAAAAGGAAACAGAAATTTCTTCCCCCATCGAAGCCACTGTATTAGGACCCGATGCTGAGTATGTAAGCATGGGATTTCGATTTCCCGGTGCTGATTCCAAAGAGGCTACCATGCTCAATTTAATGAGTTCTATTTTGTCAAATGGCAATGCCGGTTTATTGGATCTCAATTTGGTAAAACAACAAAAAGTATTGGAAGCCAGTGCAGGTGCTTATACCTTGCAAGATTATAGTGTACTGTTCATTGACGGTAAAGCCAAAGAAGGCCAAAAGTTGGAGGAGGTAAGACAACTGATACTCGAGCAAATTGAATTTATTAAATCAGGAAAATTTGATGATGATATTCTGAAAGCAATTATCAATAATTATAAAAAAAGTCTCATTCAACAACGTGAAAGCAATTCAGGGCGGGCCTTTGCCTTATTAGAAAGCTTTACCAGTATGGTTGCCTGGGATAAAAATGTGCAACTGATGGATGAGATGTCTAAAATTACCAAAAAGGACATTCAAGAATTTACCCAAAAATGGTTGAAAAATAATTATGTCTGTATTTACAAACGAATCGGTAAGGATGACCTAATTAAAAAGGTAGACAAGCCGGCCATTACACCGGTGGAAGTAAACCGTGAAGCCCAAAGTGATTTTGTGAAACGTATTGCTGAATCCAAGCCAGTGCCTATTCAACCGGTATTTGTAAATTATGAAAAGGATATTGCCAAAAACAGTATTCAGAATAATGGAAATGTAGCTGATTTGCTGACCGTAAAAAATAAAAGCAATTCCCTCTTTTCGCAATACTACTATTTAGAAGTAGGTTCTTTACACAATCGAATGATGCCCATCGCGATGGATTATTTACAATATTTAGGAACCAATAAGTATAGCGCAGACGAAATCAGTAAAAAATTCTATACGCTTGCCTGCGATTTTAGCGTCAATGCCAATAGTGAAGAAAGCTACGTAACATTGAATGGTCTGCAAGAAAATTTTGACGAAGCAGATGCCTTGTTCTCGCATCTTTTACAGGATTGCATGGCCAATGAAGTGGCCTTGAAGGAGATGATATCCGGAATAAAGAAGAAGCGCTCCGATCAAAAATTGAATAAGAATATCATCCGTTCCGGTTTACGCTACTACGCTCAATATGGTGAACGAAACCCCTTTAATAATGAATTAAGTAATGCGGAATTAGACCAAATTAAAGCCGCCGACTTAATTGAAATCCTGCATTCCATTCCCAAATTTAAGCACAAGGTGCTCTACTACGGCCCCTTAGACCCTGCCACCTTGGTTTCGAAACTTAGCAAAACGCATCAACTTCCTAAACAATTTCTGGCCGATCCACCTATGAAACCATATACCTTTACCACACAAACTGATAACAAGGTATTATTTGCAGAATATGATATGGTTCAAGCAGAAATTCAATGGTTTCGAAATGGAGATATATACAATCCTGATAAGGTGCCGGTAATGAATATGTTTAATGAATACTTCGGTGGCAATATGAGTGGAATCGTTTTTCAGGATATCAGAGAATCCAAAGCCTTAGCCTATTCTACCTTTGCAAGCTATGGTACGCCGGCAAAAAAAGCAAATCCCTTTTACATGACGGCCTATGTGGGTTGCCAAGCCGACAAATTAAATGAATCCATAACAGCCATGCAGGAGTTATTAAATCATTTACCAAAGTCTGAAAAATTATTTAATAATTCAAAATCTGGAATTAAGAATACTATTGCTACTACACGAACGACTAAAACCGGTATTTTATTCAGCTACCTAAATGCTCAAAAGAAAGGAATCAATTATGATATGAACGAGAAAATGTATCGCGAAGTGGATGCATTTTCATTTGCAGACATTAATACCTTTCACGCTCAAAACATTTCAAAAAAGCCCTATACCTTAACCGTGGTTGGTAAAGAGGCTCAGCTAAACTGGAACGCATTGTCAAAATTTGGTACGGTAACCAAACTGACCCTCGAACAAATATTTGGCTATTAATCTCTTCGGCTCAAAAAATCATGACATAATAAAGCAGTGTGGCAATAGATGCAATGGCTGCTACTAGATAGGTACGTGCTGCCCAAGTAAGGGCGTCTTTTGCCTGATCATGCTCTTCGCCACTGGTAAGTTGGGTGTTTTCAAGCCATACCAATGCTCGTTTGCTGGCATCATACTCTACAGGTAAGGTGATGACCGAAAAAATGGTGGTGATGGAGAACAGTAAAATTCCAATTAGAAAAATGGTTTGGTTGCCATGTCCAAAGCCCATCATACCAATACCGGCCATGATAACCCATTGCGATAATGAGGTGCCAATTTTAACGGCAGGTACCATTTTGCTTCGCATCATCAACATACTATACGCAGTGGCATGTTGTACGGCGTGACCGCATTCATGGGCCGCAACAGCAGCTGCACTTACGCTTCGCCCCTCATATACATCAGGACTTAAATTAACCGTTTTGTTGGTTGGGTCATAATGATCTGAGAGAAAACCCGGTGTGCTGATAACCTGCACATCAAAAATACTATGGTCACGAAGCATTTTTTCTGCAATTTCTTTTCCACTCATGCCATTTCGAAGGCCAACCTGAGCGTATTCCTTAAATTTGCTCTTTAACCGATTGCTAACAAGCATGCCAATTAAAAACATGACGCCAGCAATAACATAATATCCCATGTAAATTCCCATATAATATTTTTTTTTTGTTGTAATGCAAATATAAGTCCATTCACAATTTCAAATACAAATATGACAAAAGGGCGTAATTTTTTTAACAATTCCTGCCATATTGCTATTTATTTTTTGACTTTGCCTTCTTTCCCAGTAAATAAAATAGGAAACGTGCAAAAATTAATTTTGAAAAGACATTTCCGCATTGTACTTTAGCATTGAATTTTATGGGTTAGTAAGAAACGGGTTATCGAGAAATTGGTAACCCTTTCTTTTTTTAGAATATTTTTTTTGATCAAAACAATCCAAGTAAATCAATCATGTATAGCATGCAATGATATCGACTTCGTACTTTTATTTTTTTTAGTAAACACAACACGTAAAAATTGGCCAAACAAAAAACAACTTTTTTCTGTCAGCAATGCGGAGCTGAAAGTGCCAAATGGCAAGGGAAATGTCCCTCATGTAATGCATGGAATACGATAGTGGAAGAAGTTATAGTGAAGGAAAATAAAAAGGAAATTTGGTCTGATACCCAGGATAAGAATCAAAGCAAAGTAAAAAAACTTACGGAGGTTACTGCCAACGAAACACAACGAATCATTACACAAGATGCTGAACTCAATCGTGTATTGGGAGGGGGTATTGTAGAGGGTTCGGTGATATTGGTAGCGGGTGAGCCGGGCATCGGAAAAAGCACCTTGTTTTTGCAGGCTTGCCTTCAAATGCCTGATATTACTACCTTATACATCAGTGGTGAAGAAAGTATGCAGCAGATTAAAATGCGTGCCGACCGAATCAATCAAAAAAATGAACGGTTTTTTTTATTGACAGTTACCGACACCCAAACCATTTTTAATGAAATCAAAAAACTAAAACCGGATGTAATTGTCATCGACTCCATCCAAACACTTGAATCGCCTTTTATTGAAAGTGCACCAGGTAGTGTAAGTCAAATTCGTGAATGCACAGCCGAAATCACACGATTTGCGAAGGCAAGTAATACGCCCGTGTTTATTATCGGACATATTACCAAAGATGGAAATATAGCTGGTCCTAAAGTACTCGAACATATGGTGGACACCGTCTTGCAGTTTGAAGGCGATCGACATTATGCGTATCGAATTTTACGAACCACCAAAAACAGATTTGGAAATGCCAGCGAGTTGGGAATTTATGAAATGAATGAAAACGGTCTTCGACAAATCTCAAACCCTTCTGAAATTTTAATAAGTCAAAAAGAAGATTCCTTAAGTGGTATCGCCATTGCCGCCACATTAGAAGGGGCTCGTCCCTTATTGATTGAAACCCAGGCGCTGGTTACGCATGCCGTATATGGTACGCCACAACGAACGGTTTCGGGTTTTGACCTCCGACGTTTGCAACTCCTACTGGCTGTACTGGAGAAAAGAGGAGGCTTTCAATTTGGTGTAAAAGATGTTTTCTTAAATATTGCAGGGGGTATAAAAGTGGAAGATCCTGCTACGGACCTCGCCGTAATTGCCGCCTTGCTGTCGTCCTATGAAGATGTAGCTATTGCCGCTAAAAGTTGCTTTGTAGGTGAAGTGGGGCTAAGTGGTGAAATACGTGCTGTGAATCGCATTGAACAACGAATTGCTGAAGCTGATAAATTAGGATTTGAAAAGATTTTTGTTTCAAAATTTAATAAGAAAAACCTACACAGTAAAACCAATATTGAAATTGTTATGTTGAGCAAAATCGAAGAGCTCTACCGAATATTATTTTAAAACCTACTACTTTATATGACCTTTTTACGTGAATGCTTTACCCCCATTTATCATTTATTTTTTCCCAACAATTGCCAGGGTTGTGGACAGGAACTACTCAGCAATGAAAAAACCATTTGCGCTGCTTGTTTGAGCTTTATGCCCAAAACAAAATTTCATTTGATGATTCATAATCCGGTAGAGCAAACGTTTTTTGGAAGATGCTCCATTGAATATGCAACGTCTATGTATTATTTCAACAAAGACACTTGTTTGCAAACCTTGCTTCATGCACTCAAATATCAACAAAAACCAGAAGTTGGGTTTCTACTCGGAAATCTATTTGCAAGAGAAATTGAAGATGTTGGTTGGCTGAAAGACATTGATGTGATTATGCCGATACCGCTATCAGCAAAAAAGTGCAAAGCAAGAGGATATAATCAAAGTGAGTGCATCAGCCACAGCCTGTCTGCTCATTTGAATATAGTACACGATACAACCTCACTAATACGTACGAAACATACCGAGTCGCAAACCAGTAAAACCAGAGCGGAGCGCTTATCAAATATGTCGAACGCATTTAGTGTAAAAAATGCAGATGCTATCGCCGGAAAACATATATTATTGGTAGACGATGTCATTACCACAGGAGCCACTTTAGAAGAATGCACGCATACCATTTTGCGTGTACCCAATACCAAAGTGAGTATTGCCACATTGGCCTATGCCATCGAGTAATGCTACTGATTTTTTTCTGCAGCCTAATTGAACTTAAAATTATACGTGATACTTGGTAAGATGGGAAATATGGAAACCTGTTTTACCTTAATATCCACACCACTGCTGCTACCCACGCCACCCTTCACATCTAAGTACACCAGATATGGATTCTGACGACTGTACACATTGTAGATAGAAAAGGTCCAGCTGCCTTTTACTTTTTGGTGGAATTGGGTTTAGGGGTATAAATAGCTGCTAAGTCGAGGCGATGATAGGGTGGGAGTGAATAGTTGTTTAATTTGCTATACTCTTGATACACCTGATTTCCGATGGTATACAAACTTGTTGGTAGGGTAACTCTGTTTCCGGAGCCAAAAACAAACACAGTAGAAACGGTCCATTTTTTATTCAACTCGTACGTACTGGTAAAGGAAATATTATGACGTTGATCGTACTTAGCAAAATATCGTTCTCCTCCATTCAACTGATCAAAATTTCGATAGGTCCATGCTAAGGTATATGCCAGCCAACCCGTCCATTTTCCCTTGGTTTTATTGATAAAAAATTCGGCGCCATAGGCATAACCTTTACCAAAAACAAAATCATAATCGATATCGCGCAAGGAGGATGGTATATACCCTTGCCGATATTCGAGTAGATTATTCATGTCTTTGTAATAGAGTTCCACAGAGGTTTCAATCTTATTGTCAAAAAAATTCTTAAAGCCTCCGATACTATACTGCCAAGCCATTTGGGGTCTTACAAAATAGGTACTCGGACTCCAAATATCTGTTGGTAAGGTAGATCCATTATTCGTAACTAAATGCAGATATTGATAGGTTTTGGCTACACTCAATTTTAAGGAAGAGGTTTCATTTACGGTATATCGAATGTTGAATCGGGGTTCAAAACCACCATAACTTTTTGCAAGCTCACCCGGTGCATACACCGTGCTGTCGGTTTTTACATCATTTTGGTCGAAGGTATAACGGGTGTAGGGGCCAATCTGCCAAAAGCGAGAATATCGTAACCCAATATTTACTTTAACTTTTGAACCCAAATCAAATTCATCCAAGGCATACACTGCCGCTTCATGGGCAAATTTGTTAAACGACTGATCCGGTTCAAACGCCACACCGGCCGCTTCGCCACTTACTGTAGTAGGAGTAAAGGTATGATAGGTATATTGTCCGCCAAATTTAAAGTTGTGATTGAATTTACTATAATAGTCTAAATCAAATTTGCCGCTCCAATCTTTGATTCCTGAAAAGAACTTCACCTGAAATGATTCCTGACCACCGCTAAATGTGAAATTATAATCATTATACATTAAGGTGGTATTCAAAAACAATTTATTATTGAATTGGTGATTCCAGCGAAGGGTAGCTGTTTTATTACCCCAAGGTACATTGACATTAAAGGTTCGTTCGCTATTTTTGAAGGTAAACACATCTTTACCCAAATAACCACTAAGGTACAGTCGATCCTTTTTAGAAAGGATATAATTCATTTTGGCATTCAAATCGTAGAAATAATAACCGGATCCCTTAAAGGTACTGGTTGAACGTACAAAGGGTTTTACAATCGCATCGATATAGGTTCTTCGGGCACTTACCATAAACGAGGCTTTGTTTTTTAAAAGCGGGCCTTGCAATGAAAGTCGTGAAGCAATCAAACCGATGCCGCCCTCCACCTGGTATTTTTTATTGTTACCTTCCTTCATCGTTACATCCACTACCGATGACAATCGTCCGCCATAATTAGCCGGAGCCGCTCCTTTGATTAAGGTTACATTTTTGATGGCATCCCCGTTAAACACCGAAAAAAATCCGAAGAGATGCCCGGTATTGTACACCACCGCATCATCCAGTAAAATTAAATTCTGATCGGGGCCTCCACCACGAACATAAAAACCACTTTGCCCTTCGCCCGCCGAACTAACCCCGGGAAGCAATTGCAAGGATTTTAAAACATCTACTTCGCCCATAATCACAGGCAATTTTTTACATTCTCCATACTCAATTGGTGCATGCCCATTTCAGTACTTTTTACATTATTGTCTTTGCGAATGTCCTTTATCACGATTTCTTTTTGCACCAAATTCTTTGGCAGCAATTCTACATTTAAAACAAGATCCTTATCAATATCAACGCTGATAATTTGGGGTTCAAATCCAAGAAAGCTAACCTTGAGATTGTATTTTCCGGGTGGAACCGAAATGGAATAAAATCCATAGTTATTACTATTTACTCCTCGTTTTAACTCCAAGATGCCCACATTTGCAGCAGGTAGGTTTTCGCCACTACTTTGATCTCTGACATGGCCACTGATGGTGTATTTTTTTTCTTGCGAATAGGCAGTAAGGCAAAGGAAGTGGAGAAACAGCCATACAATGAAACAATACCTTTTATGCATCTGTTGATATAAAACGGGTGCAAGATACCACCAATTTGATTTTCAAAAAAAAACTCTTTTCGAATGTGGGCGCTATAGATCCATTAGCAAGGATGAAGCGCACTACTGATTCCAAAATTTTACTCCACCAAATTGAACGGTTGCCACATTGTGGATACGCATTTTTCGGAAGTCTTTATCATATTTGTAAAGAAATGCCACTACATGAAGATGTTCGAGATGATAGAATTTGAGGTCAATATCCCGATACTCTTTTGTGATGATTTCACCTTCCTCATTTTCGGCCGACAAATCAACCGCGTCGCCCATGATATCGAAAATGGAATTTTTCATCACATCTTGATGTTTGTAATTTTCGTTGGATTCCACTTGAAAAATCGATTGAATATTATTTTCTACCATATACAACCCCATACGCATATCGGCACCTAAATTCTTTTTATGGGCAATATGAACTTTTACGCTACCCATTTGCGGATTCACCATTTCGGTTTCCAATCCCATCGTCACATCGGCCTCTTGTTGCAGGGCTTTTTCAATACGGTATTCCCAATTGATGGGTTTCATGAGCGCAATATCATTTTCACTGGGAAGTTCGTCTATGGAAAGACTTCGGTTTATAGCTGCTCGTGGGTAGGAACTCAAACCGCCCAACATCGTAATCAAGTCGTTGGTATGGGGTGTTTCGAGCCAGTCTTGCTTGTGTAAATTGGCCACAATCAACCGGTCGCCATATTTTTGTTGCAACTGGGCAATGAAAAAACTGTTTTCGACACTTTGGCCGACCGCCTCGCTTACAATATTTTCTAGAAGTACCTTTTGTTTGAAAGTTGCCGGAAAAACCTTGAAGGCATTTTCCTCCGGAATTACAACCGGTTTTTTATCCATGCACGATGCTAACAATAACAAGCTGCCAAGGCAAAACGAATATATTTTTAGCATAGAAGGTAAAAATAAATAAAAAAAAATGAAATCTTAATTTAAATCCTACATTTTTGCACTTATTATTATGCTACTATCACTGAACAATATCACCTTCGAATTTGGAGCGCGCACGATTCTTGAAAATGCTTCTTGGCATATATACGCCAATGAACGAATTGGTTTAATTGGCCCCAATGGAACCGGTAAATCTACCTTATTAAAAATTTTAATTGGTGAATACGCCGTATCGTCTGGTCAGGTAAATAGAAGTAAAACCCTTACCATTGGCTATTTTCATCAGGATTTGCAGAGTATGGACACCGACGACGATATTTTGCATGTAGCCATGGGCGCTTTTGACAAGGCCCTTGCCATTGATAAAGAAATCAAGGAGTTGGAAGTAGAATTGCATGACGGCAGCGACGAAAAGGACCTGAATCGTCTGGCAGAGCTCTACCACGATTTTGATTTGGCCGGTGGATATGAAATGGAATACAAGTCAGCAGAAGTACTCGAGGGGCTTGGCTTTAAAACCGTAGACTTGCAACGATCCTTTAAGGAATTTTCCGGAGGCTGGCGTATGCGGGTATTGCTGGCCAAAATGATTTTGCAAAATCCGGACATTTTATTACTGGATGAGCCTACCAATCACCTCGATTTACCTTCCATTGAGTGGATCGAAAAATACCTGCAAGGTTATCCCGGTTCGGTGATCATTGTATCGCACGATCGCTATTTCTTAGATAAGATGGTGACCAAAATTGTTGAAATATCACAACAAACCCTCAATCATTATACCGGCGATTATTCTTATTTTGAAAAGGAAAAGGAAATCAGAAATGATTTTCAATTGCGTGAATATGAAAATCAACAAGAATTTATCAGTCAACAAGAGCGCTTTATCGATCGATTTAAGGCCAAAGCCTCTAAGGCCAAGCAAGCCCAAAGTTTGGTAAAGAAACTCGATCGACTTGAAAAAATTGAAGCCCCCATCAATGAAACCTCTAAAATCAACTTTAGTTTTCAGGTAGGTATTCAACCGGGCAAAATTATGACCACCCTCACCAATGTGAGCAAAAGTTATGGCGATTTGCATATCCTTCGCAATGCCGAGGCGGAGATAGTTCGTGGAGATAAAATTGCCTTAATTGGTGCCAATGGCAAAGGGAAATCGACCTTGCTTCGACTCATCTCCCAAACCGAAACGGTAGACGGTGGAACCATCACCCCGGGACATAATATTGAAATCTCGTTTTATGCCCAGCACCAGCTTGAAGCCCTGCAGATGAATGACGACATTATGGAGGAACTCAAGATGAGTGGAAGCGGCAAAACAGAACAGGAATTGCGCGAATTGATGGGTTGCTTTTTGTTTAGGGGCGATGACGTATTTAAGAAAATCAGGGTGCTGTCGGGTGGTGAAAAAGCCCGGGTGGCCTTGGCCAAAACCATCATCAGTCGCTCTAATTATTTGCTACTGGATGAACCTACTAACCACTTGGATATCAGCTCGGTAAAGATGTTAATTCAAGCTTTGAATAAGTTCGAGGGAACCTATGTTTTGGTATCGCATGATCGATACTTTATTCAGAATACGGCCAATAAAATTTGGGAAATTGAAGATGGTAAAATCTCCATTTTTGATGGAAATTACAATGAGTGGGAAGACTTCAAAAAGCGAAAAGCCCTTGCCGAAAAATCGAAACAGGGCAGCAAGGAACCCATCATTCCGGAGGTGGTAAAACCCGAAAAAGTGGTGGAGGCCCCTAAGCCAAGTGTCAGTCTTCAAAAGGAAAAAAACCGAGAAGAAAAGAAACTGCGCAATCAGTTTAATAAGCTCGAATCGGACCTGAGTAAAATGAATTTTGAAAAAAATAAACTCGAAGGGATGTTGGCTGATTCGGAAATCTATTCCAACAAAGAAAAATTTCAAAAGGCCGAATCAGAGTATCAAATCCTCAGCAAGCAATTGGCAGCAGTTCAGGCCGAGTATGAAAAAATATTTGAACAACTGATGGATTTTGAAGCCTAATTAAAATATATTTACGTATGAAAAAATTATTTCTACTTCTCCTGCTTCTTTCTACGGCAACCTATGCGCAGAAAAAGAACTTTACCATGGCGGAGGCTACCAATGGCCTGTCTACCACCTTGGCTGTCAAAAACCTTTCGCAACTAAAATGGACGGGAAGCAGCGAATACTATGCCTATGTAGTAGCCAATGATTCTGAAAATGTCATCATAGCCAATAGTCCGCTTACATTTGAGTCGGAGACCGTTATGTCTTTAGAGAAGATGAATAAGCAATTGGAGAAGTTGGGAATAAAGAAGGTCAATAAATTTCCGGGTATCAATTGGATTACCCATACCTCATTCTATATAATACACGATAATAAGTATATCCAGTTTAATACCTTGGCTAAAGATTCAACCGAAACACAAATTATTGCCGAATTGCCCAAAGATGCCGAAAATGTGTTGTTAGATTCAAAGCGAAGCGGATTTGCCTTTATTTCTAATTACAACCTCTATTATCAACAAGGGAAGAATGCCGCTGTCCAAATCACCCGCGATGGCAACGCCAATCTCCTATATGGCACCTCGGTACATAGAGATGAATTTGGCATTACCGGTGGTATATTCTGGTCGCCCACCAACGAGGCCATTGCCTTCTATCGAATGGATCAAAGCATGGTAGAAGATTATCCGATTGTCAATTGGAGTGAAACACCCGCCACCGTAAAAAATATAAAGTATCCTTTTGCTGGTCGCAAATCGCACCATGTAACACTCGAAATTTATAATATAAAGGACGGTTCTACCACCTATCTAAAAACGGGTGAGCCTGCAGACCAGTATCTCACTTCAGTTACTTGGAGTCCGGACGGCAAATCGATGTATGTGGGATTGCTCAATCGTGATCAAAACCATCTGCAACTCAATCAGTACGATGCCCAATCAGGAGAAAAAGTAAAACCCTTTTCGAAGAAAAAAATGATCGATATGTAGAGCCGCAACATGATTTATACTTCTTACCAAATAATCCCAAGCAGTTTATTTGGTGGAGCCAACGAGATGGCTTTATGCACCTTTACCTATATGACACAGATGGCAACCTCATTCGTCAATTAACCAAAGGAGCATGGATTGTAAATGAGATAGTAGGCTTCAACAAAAAAACGCAGGAAATTATTTTTACCGGCACCAAAGAAAGTCCCCTCCAAAAAAATGTGTATGCCGTACAACTCGCAAGCGCCAAAATGCGAAGTCTTACCAAAACGCCTGCCTCTCATCAAGTAACAAGTAGTGCCGATGGCAATTACCTGATTGATGTGTACAACAATCGCTTGACACCGCGTAATATAGAATTGCTGAATGTGAATACGCTTGCCGACAAACGCATTTTTACCGCTTCAGACCCGCTTAAAGACTACCAAACCGCCAATATCGAGTTGGTAAAATTATATGCTGCCGACAGTACGGTGTTGTATGGCAAATTATTATTGCCACAAGATTTTGATGCCAATAAAAAATACCCGGTAATTGTGTATCTCTATAATGGCCCTCATGTACAATTAATTAAGGACGCCTTTCCCTATTCCGGAAATTTATGGTACGATTATCTTACGCAACATGGGTATATCGTTTTTACAATGGATGGACGGGGTAGTAGCAATAGAGGATTTCAATTTGAAAGCGCCATTCATCGACAGTTGGGTACTTTAGAAATGGAGGATCAATTGAGCGGGGTATCCTACTTGAAATCGCTACCTTATGTGGATGCAAACCGAATGGGTGTTCATGGCTGGAGTTATGGAGGTTTTATGACCACTTCTTTAATGCTTCGCAAACCGGGCGTTTTCAAATGTGGGGTAGCCGGCGGACCGGTACTCGATTGGAGTATGTATGAAATTATGTATAGCGAACGCTATATGGACACGCCGGAGCAAAATGCCGAAGGGTATAAAGCCAATTTGCTGGTAGACAAAGTAAAAAACCTGCAAGGCAATTTATTGCTGATACATGGAGCCGACGACGATGTGGTGGTATGGCAACATAGTTTGAAGTTGATTAAAAAATCGGTAGATGAGGGGGTTCAAATCGATTATTTTGTATATCCCGGGCATCCCCACAACGTACGCGGAAAAGATCGGGTACACCTTATGCAAAAAATTACCGATTACTTTGATGCCCATTTGAAGTAGGGGATAGCCTGGCTCGTAAAGTCTGCTCATTAGCTACCGGCATTATAACATCCTATTTTGGGTACTTATATGGCTACTTGATTTTAGGCATTGTGGTTTTGCAGTGGTTGCTACAATGCCCGGCAATAGAAATACCCTCTAGCAGGTAGAAAATTTTTGGAAATAGTCTCGATGTTTGAATCAAAATTCCATGCTATGAACAAGTTCCTTTTCGTACTTTTTTGTTTGGTATCCACTAGTGGTTTTGCGCAAAAGGATACCAATAAGTGGGTACGGGTGTTTCCGATAACAGATTATATTACCACGGCATCAGACAGTATTAAAATAGTGCAGGTACATTTGCCAAAGGGCCTACGCATTGTCGACAATCAAATGGGTTTGCTAAGGGGGATGTATCGTGAGAGTCGCTCGGATACCGGCACTATTGGAGCCGGAAGGTGTCAATTGATAAAAGGCGACTACTTTTATTTTACCATTATGTGCAAACCCAATGGGAAACAACCTAAAGCCGGTGATCTGCTGTATACGTTTATGGACAAATCTCCTGTTTATCGGGCACACTGTATACCCCTTGCCTGCCAATTTATTGGTTTGCTGGATGTATATGGCAAACCCTTGTATGACCGCTACACTGTTTTTTCGCAATGAACCAAAAGTGATGAAGAAACTTTACTGAACGCCATTGTGGCGGATGTGCATTTTACGGGCGATTATTTTTTGAAAGAAAATCCTGCCATGAATGCGCCTATAAAAAGCGGTGCGTATAGTGGCAAACTGCTACTCAATGCCATGATGGCTTGTACCCAGCAAGACGTAAGCGATTTTTTGGAATATATGATTGCGAGACCTGTTCTGTATGCCGGACATGAATGGAAGGTAGCTGAAATATTTGCCACCTGGCTTACGGAAGGGGCACCTACGGTTGTGAAAAAATAGAGGAGGTCACAAAAGGATGGTAATGGTCTGCAAGCAAGTACCCCATGGCTTTTTTACTTGCAAAGCAAAACGCCGGGTTATAGGAAAGATGCTTACAGTGCATACTCCCGTTTGAGCAATGCAAAAAAAATAGAATCTTGTATGTCTCCATTTTTGCAATAATGTTCTCGCAAATACCCTTCCTTACTGAATCCAAATTTCTGCACCAGTTTTTGTGAAGGAATATTGGCGGGGCCTATTAGGGCTTCAACACGGTTCAGCTTCATTTCGGTAAAACCATAATGGAGGATTCTTTGCAGGGCTTCTGTCATAAAGCCCTTGTTTTTATAGGTATCAGAAAGAAGGTCATAGCCAATTTCGGCACGAAAATGCTCGGTATACCATGTATGAAACCCGCAGTTGCCAATATGCAGACCGCTGCTTTTTTTCAAACAGTTTAAAGTTTACGAAAGAGCGATTATGGGTAGCTAGTCCCTTATGATATTTTTCTTTTTCCTTCTCCAGCATGGCTTCCTCTGTAAAGGCAAATACCTGCATTTGTGCTTCCTTGCTGCATTGCTCAAATACTTGTTTATACAGTTCAGGTGTAAATTTCCGCAGGCGGAGTCGGTTGGTTTCTATTTCTTCTATGGGTAGCATGCTATGATTCAACATTCAAAAATACGCAATGGAGCCATAGGATTTATACAAAAGGAAAAATATTGGGGAGGGGATTTACGCAGGGATATATTTTATGTTTTGGCGCCTGGTTTTCTTTATTCGTAGATTTTGGTATATTTGAAGAGGAATAGCTAGATGCGAATTTGTATTAGAATTGGGAAGGAGGAGGGGGTTATACAGTTGTAGAAGTTGGCGTTCATTGCGAAGTAAAGATGAGTATAAAAATTAATAAAGAAAATTACGAATACTACAGAGAAGTTTTTCGAATTATTTGTTACCATCAATGGAAAGACAATCCAGTATTCTTTCAGAAGGATACAGACCCCATTGCAGTACTTGACAATTGGCAAAAAACAAGTAGCTCATTAGCCAGAAAAGGATTGCAATCAGGATTGAATGATATATTATTAAGTATTACCTATTGCTCTAGCCAAGTAATGACTGATATAAATGCAGACCTTGAAATGCATAATTTGCCAAAGGTTACACAACTATTGAAAACTGTTGATAAAACAATTGAAAAGGTATTGAGATTTAAGAAAATTAAGAATGAGGGGCAGTATTACATTATTAAAGAATTGCTTGATGATACTTCTAGCGAATTAACAGATCAAGACAAACAAACTTTATCGACATGTTTAATGATGTATGAAGAGGCGCAACAACCGCCAACCATTCCTTGAAACGGATTTCAGCGATTTTTCTTTTTGTGCGAGATCCAACTGTGGCGGGCAGTAATAGCTCCCTTCCAATATTTGGAAACTTGAAAATAGAAATGTAAGTTTACAAAGCGGAGCAAGGTATCCTCCTTTGGAAATTAAGTAATTTTGAAAGGGGAGTAAAAGGGAGATGGAGGTTAAAGGTGATTAGCCAATTGCATCCTTATTAATCCGTTAGCGGCAATCGGGCTACCCTTTAACCATCATTAGTTTGCGGTACTATAAAATGACAAATTAAAATTATATAAATGAAATATACTTTGATTTTGCTCACACTATTTAATCTAATAACTGCTCATACATCAGGTCAAAGTAAATCTCTGAGGATTCATTTAAACGTACATGACAAGTCTTTGTATAACCAAATTCTTGGCCACACTGAACTATACATACTCGCCGACTCGAGCGAGCAACGGCTTTCAATTGATTCAAATTTTGACTTTGTGATTAACGAACTCAAATCTAATTATGTCCGCATAAACCTTAATAATAATTATCGAAAAATAGATACATGTCAAAACGGAATAATTCATCAATCTTATGGATTTAAAGATACCATATTCAGAGATCATTCTATTTTCAAGAATGATACTAAAGTTTCGTATATCGAAATAATATATCCTCTAACTTGTACCTATGATAAAAATAGATGTAATAAAACTTGTCCTAAATGTAGAAATATGGATCAGGTTATACCAATTCGCTACGGACTAATTGTTGATGATCTTTTTTATGATGAGAAAAATGAGGAAGAATATTATCCAGGCGGCTGTGAACTATATGGCAAATGCAATCCCAACTGGCACTGCAAAAGAGACAAAGTAGAATTTTAATGACTGCCGCTAACACACGGCAAAGCGTCATAGCGGCTGAGTAGGTATTCGAGCTGTTTTTCTTTATTGAGCTTTGGAATAAATTTTAAACATTGTATCTTTGAATTCCGCTACGAACGCCTGCCGTGAGACCGATATCTATGAGTTTTCCAAATTAATTTCAAGATAATTTTCCACGTAAGGAGTTCCTCTTTTAACTACCGCTAAAACACGTTGCAATATTTTATTTCTGACGGCATTCAATACACACATTTTTGATTTTCCTTCTGCCACTTTTCTTTCATAGTATTGTTTAATATCAGGTACATATCTGGTAGATGATAATGCTGCGAGATGAAGTGTTGATTTCAGGTTCATGTTCGCAAAATTTGATGTGCCGGTTCTTCCCTTTATGCTTGTTCCCGAGGTGTGCGTGAACGGTGCTACACCACAATAGCATGCAAGCTGTTTAGCATTATTCATTCGGGTAAATACGTGCGTGTAAACCAAAAGCTCTGTGGCAAGAACTTTTTCCTACTCCTTTAATTGATGTTACCAATTCGAATATGTTTTTAATTCTTCATCCTCTTCGATCAATTTCATAATTCTATTTTCAATTGCTGTTTTACTTTTAAGCAATCCATTGATCGCTGCCTTATTTAGTCTTGCCAGTTCTTTCCCTGTAGCTTGATCTACGCGTTCCATTTCTCGAATAGATACCTTAATAGATTGATAACTTTTGTTGATTCGATCTCGGTTGCTCATTAGGTCTTTAATAAGCATCAGCGTTTTATTCGATAAGGTAACAAGTTGTACTCTATCAGCATTCGTCATCGCATAACGGGCTATCCTGTAAGAGTCAATCTTATCATTTTTTCCTCTTGTCATTCCCATACTTCTTTTTTAAATGGAGGGCTGATTCCATCCACACTTTTGCATTTCGCAACATTAAAAATTGTACGAACTGCCGTGTATAAATGCCGGTATGTTCCATGCAGAACAATGCAGTTTCGTAGCTAAATAGATTTGTTGAATGTAACCAGGTGTGTAGTTTTTTAAAGCCTTTTGCATTGTTTTCAAATTGCTCATGTTGCTGATATCCATCAACTGTAATGATACTTACATCGAGTGTAAGTTTGGAAACATCGATTCCGATAAATGTTTGTTGGATTTGTTGTTTTACTTTCATAATTTTACTTTTAAGGAAAAAGAGAGTTAACCAAATGATTATGTTCATCTCAAAACCTTTATAATGGGTCATTATCCCTAATATCTATTTGAGACCTACATAACCAGAGAGCAGGGTACTATATCGGTCTATAGATCTTACATCTTGTTAGCGCATAGGTCACCCTGCTTTCGGTTAATTCAATTTTTATTGTAAATTTAAATTTCTTTTAGATTTGAATGCAAGTCTAAAGGTTACCTGCGATTCGATTTATGCTGAACTACCTTACATTATATTGAATCCTCAATATTAGAGCAAATTGCATCTATGTTGTCGTTAATAAAGTTAACAAGCAAAGAGTAGTGAGATTTATTTAATATACATTTCTGAAGGTTATCTCCTTCGGTAATAATATTAAAGATTTGAACTTTTGAATAACCCATACTATCGAGCCTTTTTATTTTCTTAATTAAGTAATCAAGGGTCTCATAACCGTTTTTTGTAGATTCGAAATCTAAATAAACTACCATTTCAACATTTGTAACGAGTGGAGCGATTCTATCGCTTCCAAACAATTTTATGTGATCTTGCATTTGGTAAGTATTGATTTAAATACAAAACTAAATCAGGCAAGATTCTTTTAATTTTGAACTTATTCACAGTAAATGATAATATAATTAATATATTCGCAATAATTTTAAGAATATTTTTGGAAATAGGTAATCTAGAAGTAAAACTATGATACTATGATGATTATATTCTTATTTACTGTGTATCACTATTGTAAATTCATTACGTGCCTATTATGAAAAGTATTTATGTCTTATCTGCTATTCAATATAACATTAAACAATTCAACGAAGAATCCCCTTTGAGAACACAAATTTTCATCGGATACTTTTCAAATCTCAAAAAAGCGTACTCAAATTTGCGAAGCAACAAAATACAATCATATTCTACTATTGCCAGGAAGATAAAGCAAGATCAAGTTGTAATGATTCCTAACGTGAATCTTGTCATTAATGAAAATTCTATAAAGATTAAAAAAGTTTCCATTAGACACTTACGGTTTGATGAAATCTACAAATTAGACAAGTTTATAGATATTGAATCCTTGCTAATTGGTGAGATGAATAGGAATAATCTGGAATCATTTGTTCAAATTGAAAGCAGCCCCAAAATTAGGAATAGAATCAAAAACCGCAACTAACCGCTAGCTTCCCTAATTGGTGCTAAGTAGTTTTTTTAAGCTTTTTTCTTTTATCGTCTTTGGAACTTTAGCCAAACGGAGTAACTTTGATTCCGCCACTGCGCAGGCCACCTGCCGTTAGCAGCAACTTTAACGAACAACATAGTAAACCTAAACAGACAATGAAAAGAATAATCTTAATAGCAGTTTGTTGTACAATTTGGACAACTGCATTTAGCCAAGACGCTCAAAAGTATTACGAGCAAGGACTTGAAAAAGCACAAGCAGGACAACTTGAAGAAGCAATTATACTCTTCAACAAATCCATAGAACTCAAAGCTGACGAATATGTAGCATGGTATAATAGAGGAATTGCAAAATCAATGCTTGACAGATACGAAGAAGCATTGCCCGACTTTGAACAAACACTCAAATTGTATCCCGACTATAAAAAAGGTTATCTCAATCGTGGGACTGCACGTAAGCATTTGACAGATTATGAAGGTGCATTGGCTGACTATTCTCATGCTATTCAAATTGACCCAAATTATGCGGACGCATTTTATAATCGTGGACTGGTTTATGAAATGTTAAGTAAAAAAGACTCCGCTTGCAACGATTACAACAAAGCAAAAGTACTCGGAATGAAAACGGCTCAAATGAAAGTTGAGAAATGTAACGACACAACAACAAGCACGGTAATAATTCATCCAATTCTACGACTAACAAAGCTAGCCGACAATGACAAGAATGGCTTTACTTCAGACAAGCCAATTATGGCAGGGACTGGACCGAACGGAGGACCAGCCAACCAAAGAGCTTATTTTGACTTGCTTCGTGACGCAAAAGGAAAGCCAATCAAGTATAAGCGACTTTCAAGTTGTTGCGACTATAAATCTGAAAACGGTTTCTTTGGAATGGCTAAACTCGACCAATACGAAATCACTTATCTAAACGAGAAAGGAAAAGAGAAGACAGCGACAGTTTATATTTCATTTTACGACTATGAAGAACCTCAAATACTATTTGGCTTCAAGACCGTTGGACAGAAGTAGAAAAGCTGCTGCTAACACGGGTAACTGATGCACAACTACTTTTTCTAAAACATAATAATCCTATTAGAACTAGTGCGGTATGATAGAAAGTAAATAAATGAAAATTCTCATAATTATACGAAATCCTATACAACTCCTAAAACGATAATGCAAAATTTGAAGTCTTTTCTGGCTTCCGCCTTTGTTGTTGTTATCACCTACACCTTCTTTTAGGCTGCCTTGCCGGTTGTTATTTTCGACCATGCGATTTCTCTATTGGTTGGTGTCCCACCAAACAATGTTTTTAGTTTTTAAAATGGGTCAAAAATCCAAATTTATTATTACCGTTTTTCGTTTGGTGGGACACCAACCGAAAAATCAAAAGCCACCCTAAAAGGGTGGCTTTTAATTTTTATAGAATACTTATACTAACCCATGTCATAAATCTCAGTAGTACATTCAAGGTTTACGGCTTGATTGTTTTCGCCATTGTTGGTGTTATCACCAGTAACTCCCGTCACCCATGCCTGTGGTTGTTATTTTCGACCATGCGATTTGCGGATGATGGCTTGAAAATATAGACCTCTAAAGCCCCCGTACATTATTTGGAAACTTGAAGATAGAAATGTACGTTTACAAAGCGGAGCGAGGAATCATCCTTTGGAAATTAAGTAATTTTGAAAGGGGAGTATAAGGGAGATGGAGGTTAGGGGGAATTGAGCAATTTTATACTTATTAAACTGTTAGGGGTCATTGTACCGAAACTCACTACAGACAAGTAACAAATAAAAAAAATGAAAAATATTTTTATACTTTTAATTTTAACTTTCTCGACACCTTTAACTTTTGGACAGAAAATTACATCCAAGCAGACTCATCAACAAATACCAGTTGTAATCAAAAATGTGAATATCATTACACTCGATTCAACTAACACTATTATAAACAATGCTACAGTTGTAATTGTAGGTAATCGTATAGATGCAATCAACAGCGAAATACCTCAAAAAGCCACAGTAATTGATGGTAAAGGCAAATGGCTAATTCCAGGCTTAATAGATATGCACGTACACATACCTACGGATGGTGGTCCATTTGGTCCTAAAATGCCTACGCAAGGTGCTACAATGTTTTTTGACCTACAAGATTATATGACACTTTACAACGCAAATGGCGTTACTACAATTTTTGATCTTGGCTCAAAACCTGAGCATTTTGGACAAAGAAATGAAATAGGAAAAGGAAATGTTATTGGCCCTCGTATGGCTTTGGCGGCAGTGATAGATGGTGGCGAAGGACAAGGAAGAAGAGCGAATACTACAGAAGACGGAAGGCAAGCTGTACGTAGTGCAAAAGCGGAAGGCTACGAATTTATTAAAGTATATTCGGATTTAAATATTGAAACCTTTAATGCCATTATTGATGAAGCAAATAAACAAGGCCTTAAAACAATTGGCCATATACCTGATGCTTTTCAAGGGAAATTAAAAGATGTATTTGTACCTCATTTTGGAATGATTGCTCATGCAGAAGAATTAACAAAACATGCAATACATTTCAACGAAGCAGAAGCTAAAGAAATGGCAGAAATGCTCAAGAAAAATGATACATGGTTGTGTCCTACTTTAATAACAATAGAATGGATATTAAAACAAGTAAAATCTCTTGATGCTACAAAGGCATTGCCAACACTCAAATATATACATCCACTTACGCAAAGCAAATGGCTTACTGCTAACAAGTATAACCAATGGTCCGATTCTGCAACAATAATTAAATTTGAAAACTATGTAAAATTTAATAACTATTTAGTTAAAGCGTGTAAAGAAATTGGTGTGCCAATTGTAGCAGGTACGGATGCCGGCACCTCTAGTGTTGTTCCAGGGTTTACTATGCATGACGAATTAGAACTTTATGTAGCTGCTGGACTAACACCTCAAGAAGCGTTGGCATCTGCTACAAGACTTTCAGCCAATTGGCTTGGAATAGAAAGTATCGTGGGTAGCATTGAAATCAATAAATTGGCAGATTTGGTATTGCTAGAGGCAAATCCCTTGGATAATATAAATAATACTAGAAAAATCGCAGGTGTATTTATAAACGGCAGATGGATTGGTAAAAAGAAAATTAATATTACCCTATCTGAATTAGCGAAATGGAACACTGCAAATAAAGACAAATATAATTGGAAAGCATTGATGAATAAACGAAAGTAGAAAACAACGAACCGCTAACAGCCGCTAATACCAATGCGGGCTTTGTAGCGATTTCTGCCCTTGTTGTTGTTATCACCTGCAACTTCTTTTAGGCTGCCTTTTCGGTTGTTAGTAGAGGCCATGCGATTTGCAGTCGCAGAATTGAAAAGAAAGGCCTCAAAGGTCCTTAATCATTTGGAAACTTGAAGATAGAAATGTAGGTTTACAAAGCAGAGCGAGGAATCATCCTTTGGAAATTAAGTAATTTTGAAAGGGGAGTAAAAGGGTGATGGATGTTAGGGGGATTAGCTAATTTATACTTATTAAACCGTTAGCGGGAAGCATTATGCAACATATAGCAATATTGATACTATTTATAGCATGTTTAACGACACATGGACAAACTTCAGTCATTTGTGACTGTAACGCTTTAGTAGATGTAGAATTTAAAGGAGAGATTGTTGTTTTCGATAAACCAGCCGGCCGAATTTTAAAAAAAAATAAGCACAATCTTAAAGAAGAGGACTTTGTAATACTGACAATTGAAAAAGAAAAATCTAATTATTTCTATGCCGACATTTCGCATGCAATAACACAAGATCAGCACTCTAAAGGCTGGATAAGGAAAACAAATGCTATTGGAATTTATTTAAAGAACTATTCGCAAGGCGATCAACAAATTCTCTACACTAGTCCGAACCTATCTTCGAAAATCAACTCAACAATTCCTGAATGGACAAATCAATTATTTACTATTACGAAATGCAAAAAAAAGTGGGCATATGTAAAAATCAAGTACAAAGGTCATTTAAAGGAAGGTTGGCTACAACCAGATAAACAATGTGCCAATCCATATACGACTTGCAATTAATGTAATGCCTACCGCTAACATACCGCAGAACGCAATGCCGGCGATATCTATGGTTTCATCAATTAATTTTCCGCCCTTGCTGGATTAATACCAAGGAACCCATTTCACGCGTGCTTGTCAGTTGTTAATATGGGCCAGCTATTTTCATTTTGTGGATTTAAATTCAAGGGCTCAAAAGCTCCCTTACATTATTTGGAAAGCTGAAGATAGAAACGTACGTTTACAACGCTGAGGGAGACATCATCCTTTGGAAATTAATTTGTAGATGAAAGTGTTGTAAAAAGGTGATGGATGTTAGGGGAATTAGCTAATTTATACTTATTAAACCGATATCTATGAGTTTTCCAAATTAATTTCAAGATAATTTTCCACGTAAGGAGTTCCTCTTTTAACTACCGCTAAAACACGTTGCAATATTTTATTTCTGACGGCATTCAATACACACATTTTTGATTTTCCTTCTGCCACTTTTCTTTCATAGTATTGTTTAATATCAGGTACATATCTGGTAGATGATAATGCTGCGAGATGAAGTGTTGATTTCAGGTTCATGTTCGCAAAATTTGATGTGCCGGTTCTTCCCTTTATGCTTGTTCCCGAGGTGTGCGTGAACGGTGCTACACCACAATAGCATGCAAGCTGTTTAGCATTATTCATTCGGGTAAATACGTGCGTGTAAACCAAAAGCTCTGTGGCAAGAACTTTTCCTACTCCTTTAATTGATGTTACCAATTCGAATATGTTTTTTAATTCTTCATCCTCTTCGATCAATTTCATAATTCTATTTTCAATTGCTGTTTTACTTTTAAGCAATCCATTGATCGCTGCCTTATTTAGTCTTGCCAGTTCTTTCCCTGTAGCTTGATCTACGCGTTCCATTTCTCGAATAGATACCTTAATAGATTGATAACTTTTGTTGATTCGATCTCGGTTGCTCATTAGGTCTTTAATAAGCATCAGCGTTTTATTCGATAAGGTAACAAGTTGTACTCTATCAGCATTCGTCATCGCATAACGGGCTATCCTGTAAGAGTCAATCTTATCATTTTTTTCCTCTTGTCATTCCCATACTTCTTTTTAAATGGAGGGCTGATTCCATCCACACTTTTGCATTTCGCAACATTAAAAAATTGTACGAACTGCCGTGTAAATGCCGGTATGTTCCATGCAGAACAATGCAGTTTCGTAGCTAAATAGATTTGTTGAATGTAACCAGGTGTGTAGTTTTTTAAAGCCTTTTGCATTGTTTTCAAATTGCTCATGTTGCTGATATCCATCAACTGTAATGATACTTACATCGAGTGTAAGTTTGGAAACATCGATTCCGATAAATGTTTGTTGGATTTGTTGTTTTACTTTCATAATTTTACTTTTAAGGAAAAAGAGAGTTAACCGAATGATTATGTTCATCTCAAAACCTTTATAATGGGTCATTATCCCTAATATCTATTTGAGACCTACATAACCAGAGAGCAGGGTACTATATCGGTCTATAGATCTTACATCTTGTTAGCGCATAGGTCACCCTGCTTTCGGTTAATTCAATTTTTATTGTAAATTTAAATTTCTTTTAGATTTGAATGCAAGTCTAAAGGTTAGCGGGAAGTTTGGCGGAGACACATAAGCGATAATTATGGATTTAATTATTATTCTTATTGTATGCATTATTACTGGAGGGGTAGTTATTATTATCTATAAATTCTGGCAAGACCTAAAATTACTTAAAACTGTAACTAGACCAACACGAGGAACTCGTTCTGAGAGGAAAATGGTTATTTCCCTTTTGAAAAATGGATTCCCACCTCAAAATATATTCCACGACTTATATTTGGAAAGGAAGAATGGAAATTATACTCAAATAGACTTAGTGGTTACATCAGATGTAGGGATTATTGTATTTGAAATAAAGGAATACAAGGGTTGGATTTTTGGAACGGGACATCAAAGATACTGGACACAAGTTTTGGCTTATGGCCAAAAGAAATATCGATTTTATAATCCCATTCTTCAGAACAAAAAGCACATAGAAGATTTAGCAAACGTCCTTTCTAAGTTTGAAAAAGTTCCTATTTATTCTGTTGTAGTTTTTTTTGGTAATTGTGAATTTAAGGATGTGACCTTTATTCCAAATGATGTTTTTCTTGCGCAATCTTGCTATGCCACCACTGTTATAAAACAGATATTGATCGATAAAGAACCAGTTGAATACATTTACGAAATGGAAATTGTAAAAGTTTTAAAGGCAGCTGTAATAAATGGAGAGAATAATCAAATTAGAGAACAACATATTCGAAACGTACAAACAATCATAAATAGAGCTAGGAGTGAACAAACCTCCCCCTAACACTGCCAGAGTGCAATGCGGGCGTTTTAGCGATTTCTGCCCTTGTTGTTGTTATCACTTGCAACTTCTTTTCAGGCTGTCTTGTTAGTTGCTATTATCGGCCATGCGATTTGAAGTCGCAGGATTGAAAATAGAGACCTCAAATGCTCCCTTACATCATTTGGAAACTTGAAAATAGAAAGGTACGTTTACAAAGCGGAGAGGGGTATTTTCAATTGGTTACAGAGTTATAAAAGGAAATGAGGTAAACGAGTGATAGATGAAAAAGGGTTTGACACGGCTAAAAAGACACCACAACAGATAGTAAGATAATAGAAATTAATTATAACTTCACCCAAAATAAAGGAACTATGTTGAGAATTTTTATGCCAATAGCTTTTTTAATCTTTTTCATAGGTTGGATTTTATACCGACTCGCAATTAAAAAGGACTTGAAAAAAAATTTAAATAGTGTGTACGTTGGACTATTTTTTATAGGAATTTGGGGATTAATCTATTTTTTTATGCTTCAATAGAATGAAAAGGAAACATGAACTAATTTGAAATCAAAAATGTTGCAGAACGGTATGAAAATGGGCGACCATTTTCCTCTCCGCAGAGTCTGCCTTAGACATACCATCAGGCCAAGACAACGAAAATTAGGACTCTGCGGTTCCACCTATGAGCCTATATAGGCACTATTTGCAAAAGATAGTAATTCATCGAAACTGCAGTGTCCCGATTTGTAGACTCTGTGGTGAGAAAATATTTATAGTGTCTTTTTCTGAAAATATGTACAAAATCAAATTAAATAAAAGTATTAAATTTCAACAACTCTCCGTAGAAAAAATTATTAATGAATTAAGCATTGAAGATCTAACAAAAGAAGAAAAAATTGCATTAAATATAATCAAAAAATAGAGGCATCAGCTAACAGGTGGTAATTGCGCAATGGTGTCTGTATTACTATTCCACAAAAAACAGTAAGAATCTTTTGGCGCGTAATCCATACTGACTAACTTTGATTGTAGCCACTGCCCAAACCATTGCAACATGAGCGACACTTTTTTATGAGATCCATTTTCCTACTAATTACAATTTTTGTATGCACATATTGCGTTGCGCAAAGAGTTCGTTCAGAGGACAATAGTATCCATTTAATTAAGATGAATAATTCGGAAAGAGAACTATACTTTAGCGGAAGTATTCAGCCGTATGTAGCGAAACCTAAGGATATTAAAGTTTGTGAATTATTATTGAGCAAGGCATTTCAGGAGGCACAAAGAAAGGGGTTAATTGACATCGGAAGAAATGTAGCGGACTATTCTCGACAGTTTTACGGGTTTGTTGCAAAAAATGGAGATACTGTAATTTGGGTTAATTGCATTTTTGATAAAGACCATAGCCTGGGTACGAAACTAGATAAGATCATATTGAACGAAGGTGGTGGTGACAATTTTTTCCGTATAAAAGTTTCAATCAAAAGAAAGGTATATTTTGATTTTGAAGTAAACCATAAATAGGAAGTAGCAACCGGCGCACAACACATTGCAGTTGCATGTTGGGCTTTGTCGCTTTTCAATCATTTGGTTCTTTATGAATCTTTTGTACTTTTACCAAGCGTTCGTTGTCTGCTGGCAAGACTATTGCAGGCTATAGTTAGTTACAAGAAACGATATATTTTATGATAGGTAGAATTGGATTTTTAGTAATCGTAGCGATATTTAGTCGAGTCCACGCCATTGGACAGAAAATGGATTCATTAGACAATTTCGTTTATGTAGAAAAACTGCCAGAGTATCCTGGTGGAGAAGATCAACTTTTTAAATTCGTTAGAGAGAATTTAGAATACCCTGCTCATTCGTTCCATAAGCGAATAGAGGGTAAAGTGATTACAGAATTTATAATTGATACCTTAGGTGATGTTACAAACGTGAAAATAATTAAAGGTGTTAACGCAGAAATAGACCAAGAAGCGGAACGAATTATTAAACAAATGGGCAGATGGAATGCAGGGTCACAAGGTGGACAGAAAGTAAGAGTTTTATTCAGATTGCCGATACTATTCAAGATTGATAGATATACAAAAAGAAAATTTAAACTAAAAAAACTCGATCAATAACACAGTTGGTGACATTGTTCCCGCTGTTTTGGGTGTTATCACTAGCAACTTGGTATACACCTACTTGTCTGTAGTTATTGTATGCCATCGATTTTCTGTTGTGGGATTGATAACTAAGACCTCAAAATGGGGCTTTCATTATTTGGAAACTTGAAGATAGAAATGTACGTTTACAAAGTAATGCGATGTATTATCTATGGTTACAGAGTTAGCATTGAAAATGGGATATAGGGGGAGTAGAAGGTATTAACCAAATTCACCTTTATTGAACCGGTGGTGGTAAGATCTAAACGATGCGACGACTGCATCCATTGACACTTTGAAGTGGACTGCGGACAGAAAAAAAATAAACGAAAGGGTTGATGATAATTAGAGAAATTAATACTGGCGATATTAAACAAATTCAAATAGTACGAAATTCAGTTACTGAAAACACTTTATCAAATCCAAACTTGGTGACAGATAAAGACTGTGAAGCGTTTATTACAGTAAGAGGAAAAGGTTGGGTGTGTGAAATTGAAAATAGAATTGTAGGATTTGCCATAGCAGACTTGAAAGAAAATAATATTTGGGCCTTATTTATTGATCCGAAATTTGAAAGAAAGGGAATTGGACAAAAATTACATAAAACAATGATGGATTGGTATTTCACACAAACCAAAGAAAAAGTGTGGCTAGGAACCGCTTTTATTACAAGAGCGGAAATTTTTTACAGGAAAGCTGGCTGGAAAGAAGTCGGTACAAATGGAACAAATGAAATGAAGTTCGAAATGACCTATACAGACTGGGTTAAAAGCCCGAACCACTAACACTGCCTAAGCTCAATGTATTACAGAGTAGCTGTTTGGTCGTTTGTAGTTCTTTTAAACTTTCGTACTTTTACCAAGCTTTCGTACGCTAACTTTACTGCATGGTGTCTACAAGGAGACCGTAGGGCACTATTCGATAAAACTAAGGAGTAAAGAAAATTCCAAAGATGCCTTTAAAAAAATCCTTATTATTACACTTTAATAATGGAGACCAGCGACCAATAGAAAACGGGGCGAAACCGAAAAGCCTAACGAGTAGGAACATAAATAATGCAATGAAAAAATTAGTACTCCTTACAGCGATTTTGGTTTCAATGTTATCAGCCACAGCGCAAACGTGGACTAAGCTATCCACAAATTTCGACTCCTTATGGACAAGCTCTGTTAAGTATTTCAACAAAGGAGATACGGTAATCTACTACGGTAGTACAACCGGAACCGGTGCCCTTGATGCAAAAAGATTTTACATTTCAACCGATGGAGGACAAACCTTCACAAGAGACTTCACAGCACTAGATGCTATAGGATATACACCAATTTTTGGCCTTCCAATTAATAACATGATAATTGGCTTCCAAAATATTCCGAATGACGGTTCGTACTCTTTTCAAGGACTAAATAATTGACCAGCGTGTGCCACAAGGCTTAGGAATATATGGCGAAATAAATTCTTGGAACATTATTATACAATACTGGCGGTGGCAGTACAACACTATACACAATGACACCCTCTGGTGGTAGCTTAACCGTTGTAGCGAGTGGAAATAATGGTATCGATCTGGTTTGTTCTTATAATAAAGGGACTAGAGTATTTTTAGGGGGAGGAACCAATAATGCCATCAAGTATGTTGACAATGGAAATTTTGCAGCAATACAAACTAGCACCATAGCATCGCAAGGCATTGGAAGTGACGTGGTACGTTTCTTTGAGGCAGGAGCAAATCTTTTTGCAGTTGTAGATGCCGGCACAAATAAATTATTCAAAAGCACCGACAATGGAGTAACTTGGACATTAGTAAACACTACTTTCGATAATGGCGGAAACATAACGCCTCTCACAAGTGCATTTATAATTGGTACACCAAATGGAAATATATTCTTTTTAGAATCTAGTGCAGGCACATCCGAAAACGTATTTTTAAGTACTGATGAAGGGGCTACTGCTGTGAAAATTCCAAATGGACTACCTACAAATGGCATCCATATCGGACCTACAATAGGCAAAATACTTACAAATGGTAACAAAGTTTAGTATCAGGTGTGTGCTGCAAATATGGTTGATTTTGTAAGAACCGACACTGCCATTGCAGGTCTTTATGTGTTCAATAGTGGTTTAACCGGTATGAACCAACAATTACTAGAAGAAGACTTGTTTTCTGTTTATCCCAATCCAACGAATCATTCAATTTTTATTAAAAGTGATCGTTCAATTGTAAACTATCAAATAACAAACGCATTAGGACAATTAATTAGATCCGACAAATTCAATACGCAACGAATTGACATTTCAAATTTGAATAAAGGAGTTTATTTTTTAACTATTCATACAACAGACAATAGAGTGGTTTCGCAGAAAATACGAATAGAATAATAAATGCAGCCCTGAACAGCCGAAAATTTTGAATGCGAGTTTGTAGCGATTTATTTTTTTTTCGTTCCTCATCTTTAGTACTTTCGCCAAACGAACTATTGTTGAATAACTCCAGCATCTTCAACTAATTAACCGTAATTGCCAAATATGGAAAAGCCGACACGACTGACAGAGCAAGAAATTATAGACCTAATCAGTAAAGTAGAAGGTCTCCGTGGAATGACCGTAAATGAAAGGCTTTATGCGAGTGGACTTATGGACGAGTATGACCAGGCAAAAGTTTACGATGCAGATAAAGCTAAAAAAATTTTAGAACTTTTAGGAGTTGGTTGAGGAATACGCAAGGTCAACAATAATTACGTTAGAATTTGAAGGGCAACTAGCTGAGATGTACATCACAATGATTAAAGAAACCTTCTATCAACTTGTTCAGAAATATGATGCCGGCGAAGCACGCATTAGTGAATTGTGGTTGGAAATTGAGAAGGCCTATTCTTCCTCAAATAGGTTTTATCATACCTTGGCACATCTTACAGCCTTATTGAATCAGCTGACGGAAATACAAACTGAAATTTCCAATTGGGAGGCTGTATTGTTTTCACTGTACTATCATGATATAGTTTATGATGCCACCCAATCTGACAATGAAGAGCAAAGCGCAATGGTGGCTACAGAACGAATGCGATGTATTAAAGTTCCGGAACCAATTATTGAAGTTTGTGAACAACATATTCTTGCTACAAAATGGCATAAGCCATCTGCAAACATGGATAGCAACTATTTTACAGATGCAGATTTATCAATTTTGGGATACCCTTTCGAAGCGTATTCTATGTACGCTAAGAGTGTAAGAATGGAATATTTGATATATTCCGATAGGATATTCAATGAGGGACGGTCCAAGGTGTTAAAGCATTTCTTACGTATGGAACGAATTTTTAAAACGGATTTTTTTTATAGCCGTTTCGAACAACAAGCCAAATGTAACCTGGCCAAGGAACTAGATACACTTATTGGCTTTTTGAACGAGTAAGCAAAGTGTGCCATCGCCAATGCCATGATGGCTTTGTGGCTATTCAAACCATTGTTTCTTTAATTATCTGATGTACATTTACCAAGCTTTTGGTTCTTCTATTTCCATTGTGGTTTTAGCGAGAGATTTTTGGTGTTAACTATTCTAAACTAAACGTAAAAGAAAGAAGTAATTGAGGACATGACAACTGTTATTTTTGTGATACTTTCACTTTTGTTGGTGCTGTATATGATCTCATACTATCAAGATTATAAGAACGTGCGGCTTACTGTAAATAGAAAAACGGTATTGCGTAATCCGATTTTTATATTTGCCGTATACATTTTTCTTACTATTCTCACTAAAACCTCTGAGGCCATTTATTACAATGTAAAGTATAATCCGACAGACCTAATTTTTAACAAGAATGTTGAACGAGCAACGCATGATATGTATCCGGTGACTGATGCGATACTATCTGACAAGATTTTATATAGATCTTGGAAGCGGTATTTTAAAGATAAAAGGTATTACGCAACGTTACATTTTGTTAACGCTGATAGCATAAGAACCAAATTATATTACAAGTTTATTTCTATTGAGGAAGGGAAATTAAAATACGAAAGCGACCACTATAAATTTGCAGAAGGGCACTTGTTATCATCGTATAATTATTGTACTGCTACCCATGAATATCGCTACTACAATAAAACCAACCAAATCGATCGGCTAATTTTGAAAGAGGAATATAATGATACACTTAAGAAATGGAAAGAAAACTAGATTTGGGCTATGCCAACTAGCACCTCAGCCTATGTTCCAAGCAGTACTAGGTACCTACGTCATCACTTGCAATTCTAGTGAACGTACATACTATTGGCAAGCTCTTGTACCTTGGTTCCCCGAAGTGTACCTGTCTTATTATCCTACGATACAATTTTAGAACCATAGCACAATCTATACCAACTTCAAAACTAGTACAATATGCAAAGAAGAAAATTCATTAAAAAGGCACTAACTGGTTTGCCCGTAATTTTATTGACACCAACCATACTAGGAGGTTGTTCAAAAAAAGAGGACAATATAAATCCAAGCGATAAAACAGTAGTGGTTATTGGAGCAGGAATATCCGGTCTTGCAGCAGCCAAAAAACTCACAGAAAAGGGTTTTACTGTGGTGGTATTGGAAGCACAAGATAAAGTAGGTGGACGGTTAAGAACCAATAACACATTGGGCGTGGCATTTGACGAAGGCGCAAGTTGGATACACGGAATGGACGGAAATCCATTGACAACGCTGGCACAGGAAGCGGGTATGACAACTGCTGAAACAGTGGATGACCAAGCAGATGCATGCTACGATATGGGAGGTGTTTTACGGAGCCCTAGCGTTTATACTACTGCCGAAGCTACACTGTATAATATATTGGACACCTTGATGAATAGCGGGAATGCGAATCAAAGTTTTGAAACTGTTTTTAATTCCTTATATCCTGGCTATGCAACAGACAGACTTTGGCAGTTTTTTCTTTCTACTTATATAACGTTCGATACAGGAGATTTAAATAAGGTGTCTTCTTTACTATATAATGAAGGTGAAGAATTTGGAGGGATTGAAAAAATTGCAACCAATGGTTTTGACACTATTCCGAAATATTTAGCCAATGGATTGAATATTCAACTCAATCAACGAGTTTCAAAAATAGATTATTCAAGTTCAAAAATAAAAATAACACACAATGGTTTGGAACGTGAAGCCGACTATGTTTTAGTTAGCGTTCCCTTAGGAGTGTTAAAAGCAAATTCTATTCAGTTTACACCTGCTTTGCCCATTGCAAAACAAACTGCCATCCAAAAAATTGGAATGAATTGTGTAAATAAATTTTTGCTGACTTGGAATTTGCCATTTTGGGATAATACTCAGTATATTGTTTACACACCAAACATAAAAGATAGGTTTAACTATTTTGTCAATGTAAATAAATACAATCCAAGTGCAAACGCCCTGATGACCTTTGCTTATGCTGAATACGCTCGGCAAAGCGAGACCTTATCTGACGCACAAATAATAAGTGAAATTATGGTACACTTAAAAGATATTTATGGAAATGGTATTCCAAATCCAACCAATATGGTACGAACCAAATGGCAATCGAATGAGAACAGTTTTGGTGCGTATTCATACACTGCCATCGAAACAGAAATGAGACATTTCGACGACTTGGCAGAAGCAATTGATGATGCATTATTTTTTGCAGGAGAACATACAAACGCAGATTATTTCTCCACAGCACATGGAGCCTATTTGAGTGGAATTAGAGAAGCAGATAAGATTATTCAATTGCTATAAACAATGACAACATGTTACAGCAGTGTTGCTTCAAGGCAACAGAACAATTTATTTTTAATTAATTTTATAACCCGCTAGTTATGAAGAAACGTAATTTCAAAAGAATAGGAATCGGAATTCTCTTCTTATTGGTACTCGGATTCCTAATTCCGCAGTCGTTAAAAATGCCCGTTAAGGGAGCAACAAAGCAAAGATATTCTCAGAATTCATTTTGGTTTTACCCTTGGGGGAAGTCAGTAACACATAAAGGTGTTGACATCTTTGCGAAGAAAGGGACTCCAATTTGCTCATCAACGAATGGTATTGTTTTATATACGGGTACGATAGACCTTGGTGGAAAGGTAGTGTATGTATTGGGACCTAAATGGCGACTTCATTACTACGCACATTTAAATGAAATTAAAATCGGTACCTTCTCTTTTGTTTCCACAGCTACCGAAATTGGGACGGTAGGGAACTCAGGAAATGCAGTGGGAAAATCCCCACATTTGCATTATGCTATTAAGACTCTAATTCCCTATTTTTGGAGAATGGATGAAAGTAAACAAGGTTGGAAGAAAATGATATTTCTAAACCCAATTGAATATTTAAATGATTTTTTCGATAAGTAATAAATCGTTCTGCTGATAGAAGCCCCTGTTTCTGATGTGATCGTGAAGCTGTAATTGCGTATTTACATTATCAAATGTTTTGTACTTTTACGAATCTACCAATATTAAAACTTCGTCACTATGCTTATACGCGGTCCCTTAATTGCAATAAAAATAGTATTATAGATGAAATCCTATAAAGCTTTACTTATAATTGTACCACTGCTGTCTGTTTTTGCTTGTGTTCAAAATGTGGAAGATAATCGGCAGAATGCCCACTTTACAGAGCTTGATACCATTTCATTTGAAAATTTGTCAGAAAAGTCCTATGAGTATTTAATGGCGCAGCAAGAAATATGCGAAAAAAAATACAAAATGGGGAGTTATCAACATTGGTTTTACGATCAAATGACCGGCAAACTCACATTTAGTAATAATAACAAAACAATGATGATTGCTGATTACGAAGATATTGGCTCTTTGTCCTTGAAATCTAATACTTGGTTATGGTCTTGGGATAATGCTACTATTGAAGATCCTATTAAACAGAAAATTTTAATTGTTAAGGAATTGGGATTAAAACGTGAATTTACGAAATTGTTTCAAGCCTATTGGAAAGCCGATGAATATGATGCATGGGAAATGTCGGCAATTGCGTGCTATGTATTAAAAGCCAAAGGGGTTTATAGAGTGCCGGTAAATGACAGTCAACTCCTTAGTTTTATGTTATTGAAAAATATTAATTTGATTGATACAAATGAGAGAAACTAATTATCCGGTTAACTTAATAGCAACCAACGGAAGGAGATGAGCAATTGGGGTTTAGTCGCTTTGTTGAGTTTGTACTTTTTCTTCTTTTGACCCTTTAATGGAACTGGGTACCAATACATTCACTTTCAACTTCTTTCCAGAAAATGTAACTGTAGACATGGCTAGCTTCGTGTAATTTGTAGGTTGCACCTGAATCGGGAACTCACGTAGTGGCGGGCCATACTTGATTAGTATTTCCGCCATTGCTGCTGTTATCGCTTGCAACTCCATTCTCACATCCATGTCAGTTGTTATTGCAGGTAACGATTTTCAGTTGTAGAATCGATAATCAAGTGCTCAAAGGGTCCTTGGCGTTATTTGATTAATTGAAGATCAAAACCTAAATTTACCAAGCGAATTGACATTTCATTTCACAGGATTTTGCGCTGTAATGTAGTGCGTAGTAAGAGAATAATGGATGTTAATTGGGATTTCTACTGTTATCTGTATCTAGTAATTGGTGTTCATTGTACACCGTCACGCTACAGATAGTACACGACGCAACCCAAGCGTTGTATTGCTGAAATCTGTGTAGAAATTTAATGAATAAATATAAAGACATTTTTATGTATCAAAGAATATCCCATATAGCCTTAGTTGTTGACAACTATGATGACGCGATCGCATTCTACACCCAAAAATTGGACTTCAAATTATTAGAGGATACCAAACTTAGTGACGAAAAGAGATGGGTATTAGTAGCCCCTGAGGGTGCCAAGGAATGTGCATTGCTATTGGCAAAAGCAGGAAACAATCAACAAGTGAAATTCGTGGGAAATCAAACGGGAGGTCGTGTTTTCTTATTTTTACATACCGATGATTTTTGGCGTGATTATGAAAAGTTGCGAAGCAGAGATATTTCTTTTGTTAGGCCGCCACAAGAATTTGAATATGGAACGGTAGCCGTATTTAAAGATTTGTACGGTAACTTGTGGGACTTAATTCAACCCAGTGAGCAGAATCAAGGTATGATACGGACTGAAGGGATTTAAATGGGTGGATTACTGTAACAGCGAAGAGGGTTTTTAAATAGCAAATTGCTTCGATTGCAGTAGCTCATAATCATCTTGAGGAAGAAAATTTGGCTTTTTGAATGTTAGTAAACTTTTGTATTTTTGATTGCATAAATTATTACAATATCACAAAACGGTTAATAGTGTGGTCTTGGCCTTAAATTTTTATAACCAACCATAAGGAGCGTATCGAATGAATAGACCCATTTTAATAATCGTAGCAGTGGCGGCAAGCTTTCTACTCGGTTTTGCTTTTAAATCAGTAACAACTATAAACAACGAACATACAATGAAAAGAGTAACAGGAATTGGGGGTGTTTTTTTTAAATGCAAAGACCCAAAAGCAACTACCGAATGGTATCAGAAACACCTTGGCTTAGATACCAACCCTTATGGTGCCAATTTTGAATGGTATGAAAAACCAGATAGTACCACTAAAGCCCAAACACAATGGACACCTTTTAAGCAAGACTCAAAATACTTTGACAAAGATTTTATGATAAATTATCGAGTGGAAAACCTTGAAGCACTTGTTGAAGAACTAAAAAAAGAAGGAGTAACCATAGTGGACAAAATCGAATCGTATGACTATGGTAAGTTTGTTCATATTCTTGACGGAGAAGGAAATAAAGTACAGCTTTGGGAAGCAATTGACTAAATGGATGGTATGACTACATTGCTCAAATGGAACAAGTCAAGTAATAGAAAATGAAATGTGTAAAGATACTACGTTGTTTATAGTGTTTTCATTCTTTGTAGAGCGGTCTTGGTAAGGTTATTGGTCCTGCAACGCTTCGAGCAGTCCTTTGCAAATATCCGCAATCATTCTGGCTTTATCTTTTTTGACCGTTTTTACAAAAGTCAAATCTACCGCAGAATCTTTATCATATTTGGCTGACCACATAATGAACTCAACCAACAAGGGAACTAAATCAATTCCTTTTTTAGTAAGACGGTACCTTATTTTTTGTTTGTGCCCAGGGTCCCCTGACCGCTTGATGATTCCATTACCTTCTAACAGCGACAATCGGTCAGAGAGAATATTGGTTGCAATTCCTTCTTCAGATTGTAGGAATTCACCATAAAAGTGTTTGCCCTTAAACATTAAATCTCTAACGATTAAAAATGTCCATCTATCACCGAATATTTCCAAGGCAAAATTTATTGGACAATCCGACTTTCTTTTTATCTGTTTCATAATGTAAAAATAATAGAATTAAAAAACCACTTGCAAAATTAAATTGGTTTTATATATTTGCAGTTCACAAAATAAAATAAAAAAGAATGACAAATTCGATTAATTGGTTCGAAATCCCTGTAACTGATTTCGCTAGAGCAAAACTTTTTATGAAGCATTGTATGGTGCAGCTATTATGGAAATGCCACATCCCCAATACAAATATGGAATGTTGCCTGCTGATATGCAAAACGGTGGCGTTGGTGGAGGAATTGTACAAGGAGATGGATTTGAACCCTCAACAAAAGGAACAATAGTGTATCTAAATGGAGGAGACGATTTAAGTATTCCCCTGTCAAAGGTGGAAGATGCAGGTGGAAAAATAAGTATGCCTAAAACGGCTATTGGTGCAAACGGCTTTATGGCACAATTTATCGACACGGAAGGAAATAGAATCGCACTACATTCAGTAAATTAAAACCGTTGAAAAATTAGGAACCATCTATTTTAGGTAGCCATAAAATTTTGAACCGGCTAAAAACCTTTTCTGAAAAGTAATATGGCATACCGTGAACAGTTTGCACATTGAGTTGGAAATGAATTTATCGAGCTACCGAACATTGAAAATAAATCATCGATCGGTAGCTTGACATTTAGGTTCAATGCCAAAATAGGAGCTTTTTCAAATACCTACTAAAGCCGAAAATGGCTCCTGAAATACACGAAACATCGAAAAAAAGGGTTGCAGAACTATGCACGTTCTTTAGAATATATAGTGGTACAAAAATGCGTAGAGCTCCTTCACGATCCATGCTAAAAAAGTAAAGGCTGAGTTGCCTCTTATTCAATAAAATTCAATAAACCCTTCGTATATTTACCTAGCGAATACAATCTCAATTCCTTCATAAAAAAAGAGATACTTACTCCCTTCTCATGAAACACTTACTGCTACTGTCCTTTTTATTTTTTGTAAACGATTCTTATGGACAAAAAACGAAGGACTATTTAGTTTCCTATACCGATAGTACTTCTGGTGAAGATTTAATAGGGTATAAAGACAAGTTTGGGAAAATTAGAATTCAGGCAAAATTTCCGCTGGTATATACAGACACTTTTTATAACATGGCCATTGTGCTTCAAAATGGGGAATGGGTTGGTATTGACCAAAACCAAAACACCATCCTTAAGCCTTTCATTTTTGACAATGGACCGGATTATCTAGAAGAGGGGCTATTCAGATTTGTTGAGAATCAAAAAATAGGTTTTGCTGATACCAATGGACGAAAGGTGATTGCGGCAAAATATGACTTTGCAACACCTTTTGAAAATGGACTTGCAGCGTTTACATTAGGAGGTCATCGTGCGTATGAAAAAGGCGCGGAGCACTGGTGGTGGACCGGTGGTTATGAAAGTGGCTATGTCAATCAGCAGGGAATGGAATTTTCAAAAGTGAGCGCGTTGAAACAGAATAAAAGAGAAGTGTGGACAAAAGACAAAAGACATTATGTTTTAAATAATAGGGGACACCTATTGAAGGAAGTGAAATAATGAAAAAAATGGCGCAATACCCGTGTGATTGGTGACATGAACTAAATCGTACAGTGGTATAAAATCGCATGGCAGCAAGCAGGCTTTTTTTCTCTATGAATCGGAGCATACTTTTCTTTAGCGGGTAGCCGAAGATGATAGAGAAGCAGATTAAAACGAAAAGCCTGCATGTTGGATAAGCAGACAGGCCTGCCTCTAGACACGAGCTGCCAAGCGTACTCGCTACCCAATTTTTATTATTTTCAATTTTTATATCCGATACAATCTTGAGTGAGGGTTTGAATGCAATGCTATTTTTATATTGTTTGGAGTGCAATGCATAGGATTGCAAAGCTGGTAAATTTGTTCTTGTTTTAATTTTTTTGTATTTTTATTGTATGAAAACAAAATTCCTTCTTATTCTCCTAATGTGTTTTGGTATGAAATCAAAAGCACAGATAACCGTACTTGATACCTCAAGTTGTATTTTCCAACCAGGATGGCTACTTCCCTATATTGATTCTAACTATTCTATCTGTGATACAAATTTTGATGTGATAATCGAGCCCACGCCAAACAATATTTTTCATAAAGGAAAGACCATTAAATTCGGCAATACAGATATTAGGGATACTTCATGCGCCCTATTTACAGACACGGCGATTGCATATCCAATCAATAACTATTCCGCATTTCATTTTCTTTTACCACCTAATCCACAAGGCCTGTTTAGCTATTATCTAAAATTTTGGCACAAGTACGAAACGGATAGTTTACTTGATGGGTGTTGGTTAGAATTTTCAAGTGATTCGGGTAATAATTGGTATCCTGCAGATTCTTTTCTTACCTATAATTTTCCTAATATCTATAGTTTTTGCAACCTTTATAAATCAGATGGAAACTTTTGGTCCAATGATTTTGATACTTTACAAAATGGTAGGCTAGCATGGAGTGGCAGTAGCAATGGCTGGCATTATTCTGCATTACACTTTACTTTTGCTATGCCAATTAATAAGAAAAGGAATTACCAAATTAACGCAATAAGGTTTGTATTTCAATCAGATAGTATTAGTAATAATAGAGCAGGCTGGATTATCAGTGATTTTTCAAAAGGGTGGGTAAGTTTTCTTGGAAGCACAAATGATTTTAAATCCCACAATCAATTACCTGTTTTCCCAAATCCTTCCTCCTCAGGGGTTTTTCAAATTTCCTATCCAAGTGCTTATGTAAGGGGTAACCTACAAGTGTATAATTATTTCGGAAAGAAAATAATTGAGCAAGCATTAAGTACTACAATCGATTTAAGCGCCTATAGTAATGGCATATATTATTATAAAGCCTATTTTGACGGCAAAGCGTATAGCGGTGTGTTGAATAAAAATTAAATCGTATTTTTATCAGATGAGTAAAAAACGTCTCATTTTATTTTTAATACTATTTTATTCTGTGATGGTCTTTGCCAAAAAGAATAACCATTATAGGCTACTTACAGGAACGGTGGTGGATAGCATGGGTTATTTTATTCCAAATCAAAAAGTGGCACTTGTCAATAGAAAAGGAATTGATAAACAAATCATTTTTGCCGATGATTATGGTATTTTTACGTTTAAAGTAAAACGTAAAAATATTCAGCGATTTGCAGTTTGTGCCTATTCTGAGTATGCGAATTCCAAAAAGATTAGCTAGAGTGAATTTGTATTGGACAATAGATTAACCTTGCCAACCAATAGATTTTACCTAAGTCATAATTTTACTAATTTTAATACCGGGAAAGTAAGTTTAAGTGTTAAAGCACTAAATCAAATTAACCGCTCCTTTTCTTGTAGGCGGCGGATTTATGTTGAAACGTCCCGGTATCCATTTGCCTTTGCTGATACTGATTTTATTCGATCTTATTTTCCCATGCTTAAATAATCGCAGTGGGGTTTTACTATTTTTTGCTTTTTAAAAACCTTATTTTTCCATTCATCATTTTCATGCTTACTTTGCCAAAATATTCAATCTGTATTTTTAGTAATTCATGAACCCCAATATCGAAGTAGTAGGAGCACGCGAACATAATTTAAAAAATATTAATGTTTCCATCCCTAAAAATAAACTGACCGTCATCACCGGTATTAGTGGTAGCGGCAAGTCGTCACTGGCCTTCGATACCATTCATGCCGAAGGACAACGGCGATATATGGAGAGTTTTTCAGCCTATGCCCGACAGTTTATCGGTAATTTGGAACGACCGGATGTTGATAAGGTGGATGGACTTTCGCCGGTAATAGCGATTGAACAAAAAACGACTAATAAAAGCCCACGCTCTACGGTAGGAACGGTCACGGAAATTTACGATTTCTTGCGCTTGCTTTTTGCCAGGGCAGGGGAGGCCTATAGTTACAATACCGGAAAAAAGATGATACGGTATAGCGAAGAGGAAATGATCAATCACCTGTATGAGCATTTTGAAGGTGAAAAAATTATTATTCTCTCCCCGGTAGTGAAGGGACGTAAAGGACACTACCGCGAATTGTTTGAACAATTACGCAAACAAGGATTTTTGAGGGTTCGCATTGATGGAGAACTGACAGAACTCAAAGAAAAAATGCAGGTGGATCGATACAAAATTCATGATATCGAAATTGTAATCGATCGGCTTAAAGTGGATACCGCCTCCCGACATCGCCTGCTCGAAAGCGTACAAAGCGCTCTGAAGCATGGCAATGACCAACTTCTTATTCTAAAACATGAAGAGGGTAGTAAACAACAAGCAAAGGCCATTTTATTATCCAAGCAATTGATGTGTCAAGACACAGGCTTAAGTTACGACGAACCTTCACCCAATGCCTTTTCGTTTAACTCACCCTATGGTGCCTGTCCGCAATGTAAAGGCCTTGGAACCGTTTATCAAATCGATATGGAATCGGTAATTCCCGATAAACGTATCAGCATTGCCGATGGGGGTATTGTTCCGCTTGGATTGGCAAGAGATACCTTTATTTTTCAACAAATAAAAGCTCTTTCCTCAAAATATAAATTTGATGTCAATAAGCCACTGAGTACCCTTAGCGATACTGCCATGAATGTGATACTTTGGGGTAGCGAAGAAGCAAAAGTGGATATGCATATCGACTTTGATGAGAGCTCCACCATCTACCAAACCCAATTTGAGGGTATTGTAAATATGGTGATCCGTTGGTTTAACGATACGGGTAGCGATTATGTAAAACAATGGGCCGAAAAATTTATGATAATCAGTGCCTGTCCTACCTGCGAAGGAAGCAGACTCCGTAAAGAAAGCTTGTGGTTTAAAATTGATGACAAGAATATTGCCGAGCTGAGTCAATTGAATTTAAACGAATTGGTACAATGGTTTGAAGGAATTGAAACCAGATTGGATAAAAAACAAAATATTATTGCAGCAGAAATTGTAAAGGAAATCAATGAAAGACTGAACTTTCTGCTGGAGGTGGGTCTCGACTATTTAACCTTAAACAGAACCTCACGTACCTTGAGTGGCGGCGAAAGCCAACGAATTCGACTGGCAACACAAATTGGGTCTAAACTCAAAGGCATTACCTATATCCTTGATGAGCCAAGTATCGGATTGCATCAACGCGATAATCAGCGATTGATTCATGCCCTAAAAAATTTGCGCGATGTAGGCAATACAGTCATAGTGGTGGAACATGATAAGGATATCATGCTATGTTCCGATCATTTAATTGATATCGGACCAGGGGCCGGAAAATTTGGTGGCGAAATTGTTAGCGAAGGCGCCCCCGCTTCTTTTTTAAAAAGAGATACCCCAACCGCTAATTTTTTAAATGGAACAAAAAGCATTGACATTCCAAGGGAAAGAAGAAAAGGTTCCGGTGGTTTTATTGAACTGAAAGGAGCCAGCGGAAATAATTTGAAAAATGTACAGGTCAAAATTCCACTAGGTAAAATGGTTTGTATCACAGGAGTTTCTGGTAGCGGCAAATCAACCCTTATCAATGAAACCTTGTATCCCATTCTTTCGCAATATGTCTATAAAAGTAAAACACAACCCCTTGCTTATAAATCGGTAAAAGGACTGGAATTGATTGATAAAGTGATTGAAATTGACCAGTCACCCATTGGTCGTACACCCAGAAGCAATCCGGCTACATATTGCAATTTTTTCAATGATGTGCGACAACTTTTTTCTACCATACCTGAAGCCAAAATAAGAGGGTACAAACCGGGCCGCTTTTCATTTAATGTAAAAGGTGGTCGTTGTGAAACCTGCGAAGGTGCCGGAATCAAGACCATCGTAATGAATTTTTTGCCGGATGTGCATGTACCTTGCGAACGGTGCAACGGCAAACGATTTAATGCCGAAACCCTTGAAATACGATATAGAGGGAAATCGATTTCAGATATTTTGGAAATGACCGTTGTGGAGGCAACCGAATTTTTTAATCAGATTCCATCTCTGTATCGTAAAGTAAAAACCTTGCAAGATGTGGGACTGGGTTATATCTCCTTGGGGCAAAGTGCTGTAACCCTTAGCGGCGGCGAAGCCCAACGTGTTAAACTAGCCACCGAACTATCTAAAAAAGATACAGGGAAAACCATCTATATTTTAGACGAACCTACTACCGGTCTTCATTTTCAGGATATTGAGATGTTATTGACCGTTTTACAAAAGTTGACCGATCGGGGCAATACGGTACTGATTATCGAACATAATTTAGATGTGGTAAAGGTAGCAGATCATATCATCGACATCGGACCGGAAGGAGGCAATCGAGGCGGTTATATCGTAGCTGAAGGAACACCTGAGCAAATTGTAAAAGTTAAAGCAAGCATTACCGGTGCCTTTCTAAAACTCGAATTATCCTAAGCAGCGTTTTTGGACGCAGAAATTGCTTATTTTGACTAATTAATGGCGTGGCACCTGCGGATGTTGCTATAAATTATTTTTTTTGAAATAGATTTAATTATTAAATTTGCTACACTATCTTTTATTTTGAAAACCATTAAATTCTATTACAATATGAATATCAAAAGAACGCTACTTTCAATGCTAGCAGTTGTGACCTTGCAAAATGTAGCAAATGCACAGAGTGAACCTTGCGGAGTATTACATGCTCATCAAGCCGTTTTAGAGAAGTATCCTGAATTGAAGGCCCAAATTGCGCAAGCAGATGCCTATTTGAACGGACTCGATGTGAAAAATCTTGAAAAAAATAGGGCCGGCAACTATATCATCCCGGTGGTTTTTCACGTAATACATAACTATGGCGCTGAAAATATTTCAGATGCTCAAATTTATGATGAAATGAAAACCCTAAATAAGTATTTTCAAAAGAAAAATGCCGATACATCCGGTATTATTCCGGTGTTTAAACCATTGATTGCAAATGTGGGTATTGAATTTAGATTGGCAAATAAGGATCCTGAAGGCAATTGCACAAACGGTATTGATCGTATACACAATTACAAAACCAATGGCGCTAACGACCAATCCAAATTAAATCCGTGGAATCGAAGCGTTTACTATAATATTTGGGTAATTAATGATTTAGTTGGCGACCAGAATGTGCTTGCCTATGCATACAAACCTGCAACTGCTCAAAATTTATTTTTCTATGATGGTGTGATTGTGAAATCAAATTGTGTGGGAACAATCGGTACGGGTCAGGCATTTCTCGGACGTACCTTAACACACGAAACAGGACATGTATTAAATCTTGATCATACCTGGGGGGGCACCAACCAACCGAAGGTAGCGTGTGGCGATGATGGCGTTCTAGATACGCCGCAAACCAAAGGGCATGACAATTGTGGAAACTTGTATGATTCCACCTGCAACGCCCCTGTAATTGAAAATGTACAAAATGTAATGGATTATTCATTTTGTACTGCGCAGATGTTTACCCTTGGGCAAAAAGATCGGATGCTTTCCGCTTTAACCTCTCCGATTGCACAAAGAAGTTCGCTTTACAGTGCACAGTCCCTTGCATTTGCTGGTGTGGATGGTCCCGTGCAAGATTGTGCGCCAAAGGCTGATTTTAATGTGAACAGACAATTTACCTGCAAAGGAACTAGTGTAAATTTTACAAACAAAAGTTTTAACGACACCACCATGACGGCTTCTTTGTGGGATTTTACTGCTGACGGAACTCCTGCTACATCTACAACGCTAGCTTCTGCTTCTGCTTCCTTTGCCACGGTAGGTTGGAAAAATATCACTCTTCAAGCTACTTCAAATGCCGGTAGCGGTACCACTGTAAAAAACAATTATATTTTTGTGGCCGATCCAATCGGAAAGGTAGTAACCGGACAAATTAACTCCTTTGAAGATGAAACCGCTTTCAATACCAATTGGGCGAATTTCAATTATTACCACAATAATTTTAAATGGGAACATTACCCATGGGGTGGATATTCCGGTACCAAATGTATCAGATATCACGCGTTTGATGATAGACCATTTCCGCAAAGTACCATCGGTTCTGCAAAAGGAGATGTGGATGAATTGATTACCGAAGCGTATGATTTGACAGGTTTGTCTGTTAACAATGCATATTTGAATTTCTTATTAGCAGGAGCTACCCGCGCCAGCATCAATGCAGATATGGACGACTCTTTGGTAATTCAATATTCAATCAATTGTGGTGCTAGTTGGGTTAATTTAGTAAAGTTGTCTAAAACAGGCATCATCAATAATGGAACGATTGCTGCTGAGTTTGATCCTTCTTTTGCAACCGCTGTGTGGGCACCTAAAAGTTTTGCTTTACCACAGGCAGCGCTTACAAGCAGTACCTTCTTTAAATTAAGATACAGACCGGGTGATTTGTCAAACAATGTGTATTTAGATAATTTTGAAATCAATTCCACGCCGGTTTCTGTGAAGAATGTAAATGCTACCGGATTCGAATTTGAAATTGTACCAAACCCTGCTAACAATTTTGCAAACATCCAAATCAATACAGCCTCTACCAATCAAGTGCACGTACTTATTACAAATTTAATGGGAGCAAAGGTTGCCGCATTCACTCAAAAAGTGAATTCAGGTAGCATCAATACGCTTGAAATACCTGCTGAAGTGTTTACTCAAAAAGGAATCTATTTTGTAAACATCGAAATGGATGGTAAAAAAGCAACCAAAAAATTAGTGATTCAATAAATTAAACAAATGATATTTTACAATGGAGTTGATCGATTCAACTCCATTTTTTTTTACTTATGTCATTGGGAAATGATACTAATAATAAGTGGCCATAATCTGATGCAGACGATTATGAATCGCGTAATTTTAGGTAGATTCGCCGGCTAAACAACGAAATTGCCGGTAAAAATAAATATTATGATTTATCACATTTGTTGAGTAGATTTGCTTACTATTTATATTTTTCCAAAATACACTCAACAAACACGTATTATGTCCATAAAAAATCTATTTCTATCAGCAGTCGTTTTGATTAGCACTAGTTATTGTGTAGAAGCACAGTCTGCTCATTGTGGCAATGTAGAAGCGCAAAAAAAGCTCCTCGCACAACATCCTGAGTTGCAAAAGTCTATTGCGCAGCTGGAGGAGTCTATGAATAATATCGACCTCACTAAATTAGAAAAAAATCATCGAGGCGATTACATCATTCCTTTGGTATACCATGTACTCCACAATTACGGATCAGAAAATATAACGGATGCCCAAATTTACTCAGATGTCAAACACTTGAATGATAATTACAATAAAAAGAATGCGGATACCTCTGCTGTGATTCCTATTTTTAAACCACTTATAACCAATGTAGGTTTCGAATTTCGCTTGGCTAATAAAGATCCGGAAGGGAATTGTACCAATGGGATCGATAGAATTCATACCTATAAAACCTACTTCGCCAATGATCAATCCAAATTGAATCAGTGGAATAGAAGCCACTATTTGAATATTTGGGTGGCGCATACACTCGAAAATCCGACTGCCGCCGCGTACGCTATCAAACCCCCTACAGCTCAATTTCTTTTCTATTATGATGGCATTATGGCTTGGAATAGCTATATTGGTAGTATTGGAACCAGTTCACCCAATAATTCAAAAACTATTACCCATGAAGTGGGTCATTGCATGAATCTTGATCATCCATGGGGAGGGACTAATAATCCGGAAGTAGCCTGTGGTGATGATGGTGTATTGGATACTCCACAAACAGAGGGCCATGATGATTGTAATAATTTATACGATTCTACCTGCAATGCTCCGGTAATCGAAAATGTGCAAAATTACATGGATTACTCATACTGCACACATATGTTTACTCATGGACAAAGGGACAGAATGATTGCTGCATTAACTTCTCCCATTGCACAACGGAATTCCCTTTATAGTGCACAGGGTCTTGCTTTTGCAGGAGTGGATGGACCCAAACAAGACTGCGCTCCAAAAGCTGATTTCAATGTGAATAGACAATTTACATGCAAAGGAACCAGTATCAATTTTACCAACAAAAGCTATAACGATACCACAATGACGGCTTCTTTGTGGGATTTTACGGCCGATGGAACACCTGCTACTTCAACAACTATTGCCACTGCCTCGGCTTCGTTTGCAACAGTAGGTTGGAAAAATATTACATTGCAGGCCACGTCCAATGCAGGTACGGGAACCACTGTAAAAAACAATTATATTTATGTTGCAGATCCAATTGGAAAGGTAGTAACCGGACAAATTAACTCCTTTGAAGATGAAACCGCTTTCAATACCAATTGGGCGAATTTCAATTATTACCATAATAATTATAAATGGGAACATTATGCATGGGGTGGTTATTCCGGTACCAAATGTATCAGATATCACGCTTTTGACGATAGAGTGTTTCCACAAAATACAGTGGGATCGGCAAAAGGAGACATCGATGAATTGATTACAGAAGCGTATGATTTGACAGGTTTGTCTGTTAACAATGCATACTTGAATTTCTTATTAGCAGGAGCTACCCGCGCCAGCATCAATGCAGATATGGACGACTCTTTGGTAATTCAATATTCAATCAATTGTGGTGCTAGCTGGGTGAATTTAGTAAAATTGTCTAAAACAGGTATCATCAATAATGGAACAATTGCTGCTGAGTTTAATCCTTCTTTTGCAACTGCTGTTTGAACACCTAAAAGTTTTGCTTTGCCACAGGCAGCGCTTACAAACAGTACCTTCTTTAAATTGAGATACAAACCGGGTGATTTGTCAAACAATGTATATTTAGATAATTTTGAAATCAACTCCACGCCGGTTTCTGTGAAAAATGTAAATGCTACCGGTTTCGAATTTGAAATTGTACCAAACCCTGCTAACAATTTTGCAAATATTCAAATCAATACAGCCTCTACCAATCAAGTGCACGTACTTATTACCAATTTAATGGGAGCAAAGGTTGCCGCATTCACTCAAAAAGTGAATTCAGGTAGCATCAATACGCTTGAAATACCTGCTGACGTGTTTACTCAAAAAGGAATCTATTTTGTAAACATCGAAATGGATGGTAAAAAAGCAACCAAGAAAATGGTAATTCAATAATCCAAACTAATTTTACTAAAAAAATGGAGTTGACGCATTCAACTCCATTTTTTTTAATCAATAGCTACATAAACTCCTTATGCATCCTAGTGGTATCTTTAACGTATGAAACATGACAATCAAAATGCATCCATTGTCAAAGGTAGAGGAGCACAAACAAATCCAAACAATCGATTTGCTATAGAGGCTTACCAAATTGATCATCCCGAGGCCATTGATGATTGGGAAAAACGGAACATTCAAACGCAGTTTTTTCAAGAAAATGGGAAGACTATCGTCAACAAAGTAACTAGTGATGATTTGCCCTTCGCGTATTCTTTAAATCCGTATCAGGGTTGCGAACATGGATGTGCCTATTGTTATGCACGACCTACACATGAATATTATGGATTCAGTGCAGGCACCGATTTTGAAAGTAAAATTGTTGTAAAGAAAAAGGCGCCTGAGTTGCTTAGAGACTTACTAAGCAGTAAAAAGTGGCATCCGGCTACCATTTCACTTTCAGGAAATACCGACTGTTACCAACCCATTGAACGCAAACTGCAAATCACCAGAAAAATTTTAGAAGTATGTCTAGAATATAAAAACCCGGTGGCAATAATTACTAAAAATGTACTAATCCTACGCGATCTGGATCTCTTGCAAGAGTTGCAAAAGAATAATTTGGTAAGTGTTTTTACTTCATTGACTTCCATGGATGAAGAGTTGAGAAGAAAATTAGAACCGCGAACGTCAAAATATACCGATCGACTGAAAATTATTGAAACCCTTTCTAAATCAAATATTCATACAGGTGTCATGAATGCCCCCATAATACCCGGAATTAATGATACGCACATGTATGAGGTGTTACGAAGAGCAGCCTTAGCCGGTGCCCAAAGTGCCGGCTACACTATTGTGCGATTAAATGGAGCAGTTGGCACTATTTTTAAAGACTGGCTTGCGTTGCATTTCCCTGACCGGGCGCAGAAGGTGTGGAATTTGATTGCAGAGTGCCATGGTGGTCAAGTCAATGATGCTCGTTCGGGAATACGAATGAAGGGGGAGGGGCAGATCGCTGAAATCATTCAACAGCAATTTAATTTGTACACGAAACAATTTCATTTAAATGAGGAGAAATTTGAGTTGAATACAGCCGATTTTGTGCGGCTCAAACCGGGACAGTTGCGCTTATTTTGAAATGGGATACGGTTTCTCGGAAAGTACGGTTCGCATTCCTTTTAGCTCATACGTGTGCTTTTATAGCGAAAAATGATGAATGCTAGATTGTTCGGGCAGCATTAAAATTTGTTTAACGAGATGTTGATGGACGTTTTGGATAGAGATGTCTCAAATTTCTTTGTATTCCTGCTAATTTGCTTCTCTTAATGGGACTATTTTTAAATTGTGATTTGAAAATATCTTCTGTGATTTCTTCCCAGTCGGAGGTTGAATAGCCAAGTATTTCTGTATTGGGTTGAAAGGCTATTTCAGCATGCGGTTTTGAAAATCGATTCCAAGGACATACATCTTGACATATATCGCAACCAAAAATCCAATCATCCCAAGTCTTATGGGTTTGCATAACAGCCTCTTTCAATTCAATGGTAAAATACGAGATGCACTGACTTCCATCCACTACCTTATTTGGTAAAATGGCATCGGTAGGGCAGGCATCAATACATTTGGTGCAAGTGCCACAATAATCGTTTAAAAAGGGCGCATCATACTCCAACGCTAGGTCTACAATCAAGGTGGCTATAAAGAAAAAGGAGCCTTGTCGTTTACTAATCAAATTGCCATTTTTGCCAATCCAACCAGCTCCACTTTTTAGTGCCCAACTTCGTTCTAATACCGGAGCACTATCAACAAAGCCCCGGCCGTTTACCCATCCGATTTTTTGTCGAATGGTTGCCAACAATTGTTGCAATTTTTCTTTGATGACCTGATGATAATCATCGCCATAAGCATATTTTGAAATTTTTGGAAGCCCATCTTCTTGAAAAGTAGAAGGGTAGTAGTTCAACAATAGGGTAATAACAGATTTAGCATCATCTACCAGTAATCGGGGATCCAACCTTTTGTCAAAATGATTGGCCATATAAGCCATTTGCCCGTGATGATTATTATGTAGCCAATTTTCAAGTCGCGCTGCATCCTCATCTAAGCGTTGCGCTTTTGCAATTCCACAATAAAAAAATCCCAAATCTTGAGCCTCTTTTTTAATCAACTTGGAATAAGTACCGTTCATCATTTTCGAATACAAAATAAACGATTTTTATAGATTTATTAACTGCATAGGGGTTAACTTTACACAATATATAGATAAAGCACGTATAGTCATGAACAAAAAGGCCCTATTTCCACTAATGTTGCTGATAGCAGTTGGTGTGTTTTTTTCATTCAGAATGATTGCTGACAAGAAATTGCAGTCGAATATCAATGGCGATTCAGAAATTTATATTGAGCCATTTATTCCCGACAACCAAGATATCACCAAAAGTCAAGCCATTCAGGAAACCATCATGCAAATTATCAGAGATGGACATTATTCTCCGAAGGATATTGACGATGATTTTTCCAAAAAGGTATATACTAAATTTTTGGAAATGACCGATTTCGGCAAATTATTTTTTTTGGCAAGTGATATACAGGAATTTTCGCAATATGAAAATGGTATTGACGAAGAAATCAAAAGTGGAACCACTGTTTTTTATGATGTAGTAACGAACCGAATTAAGGAAAGAATGAAGGAGGCAGAGGCTTACTACGATGAAGCACTGAAAAATCCGTTTACCTTTACGGAGAATGATGATATTGAATTGGATGGAAAGAAAATTCAATGGTGCGAAGACAAAGAAGCTTTAAAATTGCGATGGTTAAGAAGCATGAAGTATCGAACCTTGGCTCGATTAGAAGAATTAAAAGAACAGCAAAAGAAGTCAACAGACAAAAAAGAAAAAGAGAAAACGGAGGCCCAACTTGAAGTAGACTCTCGTGAGAATGTTCGAAAAAGCATGGCATCTTACTTTAAGCGATTAAATAAAATCAATGAAAGTGACCGCTTTGGCCTCTTATATGAATAGTATATGCCATGTGGTAGATCCGCATACCGACTTTTTTCCTCCCAAAGACAAACAACGTTTTGATGAAGAAATGAGCGGCACTTTTTATGGTATTGGGGCTGTACTTCAAAATGATGAAGGTTCCTGTAAAATTCGATCGATTGTAGTGGGGAGTCCATGTTGGAAAGAGGGGCATCTGAAAGTAGGTGATGTTATTCTCAAAGTTGCTCAATTAAATGAAGAACCGGTTGATATATCTGGATGGGAAATTGATGATATCGTTTCCATTATTAGAGGAAAAGACGGTACCCTCGTAACACTTACCGTTAAACATCTTGATGGAAATCGCGAAGATATCGTCATCAAAAGAGGGAAGGTGGAAAGAGAAGAAACCTTTGCAAAATCAGCGATTATTAAGCAAGGCGATTTGAATATTGGTTATATTATTTTGCCTGAATTTTATGCCGATTTTCAGAATGCGGATGGCCGTCGATGCGCCATAGATATTGAAAAGGAAATTATGAAATTGAAAGCAGAAAAAGTACAAGGTATTGTATTGGATTTGCGCAATAATGGTGGCGGTTCATTGTCAGATGTTGTGGATATTGGTGGAATGTTTATCGATAGAGGGCCTATTGTGCAAGTGAAATCGAAGTTTGAAAATGCACAAGTATTAAGTGATCGGCATGCAGGCGTTTTGTATGATGGTCCTTTAACCATTTTAATCAATCAAGGTAGCGCCTCAGCATCCGAAATACTAGCAGCTGCCATGCAAGATTACAAAAGAGCCGTTATATTGGGCTCCACCTCGTTTGGAAAAGGAACCGTTCAACGCGTTTTTCCTTTAGAAGATTTTTTTAAAGGGAATAAAGATTTATTGCCTTTTGGTTCAATAAAATTAACCCTTCAAAAGTTTTATCGAATCAATGGTGGATCTACTCAGTTAAAAGGCGTTACACCTGATGTTACACTTCCTGACCTTTATGAATTGCTTGACATCGGTGAGCGTCGCGATTCCAATTCATTAGCATGGGATCAAATTGCCAAGTCTGAATACAAGACTGTAAAAACGGATGTAGATTTTGGACAATTGATTGAAAATTCGAAAAAGCGGGTTTTTACTGAGCAGTCTTTCAATATTATTACCAAGAATGCTGCACGACTAAAACAGCAGTCAGACAATAATAGATATTCACTCAATGAAAAGAAATATCAAGAACAAATTAAAGAGGCAAAAGATTTAGCAAAGAAAATGGAGGAGATTGAGAAGAATAAAAAAACCTTAAATGCGTTTAATCCAAAGGTGGATATGGCCTCCATACAAAAAGACACAACCTCTATTGCAAAAAATACCGAGTGGCTAAAACTCATAAAGAAAGATCCCTATATTAATGAGGCCAGCAATGTAATTGCTGATTGGATTAAATTAGGTACTATGAATGGAATGGGTGCTGTTATGAAGTCAGAAAAGAATTAGTTACTTTTGAAAATCTGAGAATATTTGGAGAATCTCCCACGCCTTCAACTATCTTCGATGCTGCCATACATATTATTATTTTTTTGAGTCATGAATATTAATGAGGTTCCGCAAGATAAAAAAAGCAGTTTATGGATGGTGCGAATGCACCCAAAAAAGTAATGTATGTCACCACAGATGAAGGGACCTATACCCAATTTCAAAGTGATGGATGGGAGGCAGAAAATTTAGTGCTGGAGCAAACTTGGGAGGATATCGAACAAATGCTGGAAACGGAGCGCCAAAAAGTAATCAGTCAGCAGGTGAGCCCTATTTCCTATTACATGATCAAAAACCGAATGGACATTGCTATTCTGAGTTCCTATGTTACGAAGTGGCAATGGCAGGTCAAACGTCATTTAAATCCGGCAGTTTTCAAAAAATTACCAGAAAAGCTATTGAGCAAGTACGCAACAGTATTTGATATTAGTGTTGAAGAATTAAAGAATTTTGGTCAGTAGTCTGGCACATAAACTAGTTGCTTGAACCCATTTCGACATTGGTGCGACTTTTTCTTCCGTTAGCATACTGTATTGCTGCTGCCACAAAATGTACAAAAATCGGATGGGGGTGTTCTACTGTAGATTTTAACTCAGGATGAAACTGGGTTCCTACATAAAACGGATGGTCAGCCAATTCTACGATCTCAACCAAACCGGTTTTTGGATTTTTGCCTACAGCTTTCATACCATTGTTTTCAAAATCAGAAAGATATTTGTTATTAAACTCCCAACGATGACGATGGCGCTCTGAAATATACTGTTTGCCATATATTTCGTAACTTTTTGAATGGATATCAATTTCACAATCAAAGGCACCCAAACGCATGGTGCCACCCATTTGCACAATGTTTTTCTGTTCCTCCATAATGTCAATAACCGGATAAGGGGTATGCAGATCCATTTCAGTGGAATTGGCCGCTTCCAAATGCAATACGTTTCTTGCAAATTCGATTACACAACATTGCATTCCCAAGCAAATGCCAAAAAAAGGAATTTTATTTTCACGTGCATACTGAATGGAAATAATTTTTCCTTCAATGCCTCGGTTGCCAAAGCCCGGGGCCACCAAAATTCCATCCAATCCACTCAAGCTCGATTTCACATTTTCCTGATCAATATGTTCTGAATGAATATTTCGAATTTCAACTTTACATTCATTTACAGCACCCGCATGAATAAAGGATTCCAAGATAGATTTATAGGCATCTTGCAATTCTACATATTTACCCACCAACCCAATCGTTACCTTGGTTTTTGGATTTTTCAATTTCTTTAAAAAATCTTTCCAGTTTTTTAACAAGGGTTCGTTCCCCATCGGTAATTGGAGCTTTTCCAGACAAATGGCATCTAAATTCTCTTGCATCATATGCAAGGGCACATCATAAATGGTATCTGCATCAGCAGCTTCAATCACAGCCTCTGGCCGTACATTACAAAAAAGGGCAATTTTTCGTTTAACATCCGCATTAAGGGGTTCCTCTGTTCTACACACAATAATGTCGGGTGATAAGCCATTTTCACTCATTAATTTGACAGAATGCTGCGTCGGTTTCGTTTTTAACTCTTTGGCAGCTCGTAAGTAGGGTACTAAGGTTAGGTGAACAATGATGCAGTTTTCTCTGCCCTTCTCCCATTGTAACTGACGAATGGCTTCCACATACGGTAAACTTTCAATATCTCCCACGGTGCCGCCAATTTCGGTAATAATTATGTCAAATTCATTCTTTAACGAAAGTAAGGTCATTCTTCGTTTTATTTCATCGGTAATATGGGGCACCACCTGAACGGTTTTGCCAAGATAGGCTCCTTCCCGCTCCTTGTTAATCACATATTGATAAATTCTTCCGGTTGTAACATTGTTAGCTTGCGAGATGGAAGTACTTAGAAATCGTTCATAATGACCTAAATCCAAATCGGTTTCGGCACCATCGTCTGTTACAAAGCACTCACCATGTTCATATGGATTTAAGGTACCCGGGTCAACATTTATATAGGGATCAAGCTTCTGAATGGTTACTCGATACCCCCTTTCTTGCAACAATTTTGCCAGTGAGGCAGCAATGATTCCTTTCCCTAATGATGAGGTAACCCCTCCGGTTACAAATATGTATTTTGCCATAGCGTTTTTTTTTGCTTTGACTTAGTAAAGAAAAATAAATTCGAAGGAATTACTTTATAAAGTCATGCAAAGGTAAATTATTAATGGTAGCATTTTTAGTAAAAATAATACGGTTTATAAACATTGAGTACAAAAAGTGAATAAATCGAATATTCAAGACAAGAACTACGATTATATTTTTTTTTACATTATATTTATAGATTAATAATACGAAACATTATTATTTTTGTTTTTATTTGCTAAAGCAGAAAGTACTAAAAATACATTTAATTAATGAAACTAAAAGCACCTGTTGATGTAAAATGGATTGCATCCTTTGTAAATGCCCAACTTTTGGGCGATGATCGTGTTCAGGCAGATGGAATTAACGAGGTGCACAAAATCACTCCTGGCGATATTTCGTTTGTAGATATTGAAAAATATTACAACCGTCTTCTCGAAAGTGAGGCAGCCGTTATTATTATGAATAAGGTGGTTCCCTGTCCGAAGGGAAAAGCATTACTTATTACAGAAGATCCTGCTGCTGCTTACGTAAAATTGGTAAAACATTTTGCCCCCTTTGAGCCCGCAACTCAAATGATTAGTAATAGTGCCGAAATCGGGGAAGGAACCATTATTCAACCTGGTGTTTTTGTTGGTAATAATGTGAAAATTGGCACCAATTGCTTGATTCATGCGGGTGTGGTAATCTATGATGGCACCACTATTGGAAATAATGTAACCATACAAGGTAATAGCGTCATTGGTGGTGATGCTTTTTACTTTAATAAAAGAAATCATAGTGAACTCAAATACTTAAAACTTGAAAGTTGTGGTACCACACTTATTGAAGATGATGTTGAAATTGGAGCCTGCTGTACCATTGATAGAGGCGTTAGTGGTGTCACCATTATTGGTAAGGGAACCAAATTTGACAATTTTATTCACATTGGACATGGTACCATAGTAGGCAAAAATTGCCTCTTTGCTGCACAAGTAGGGGTTGCTGGTAAAGTAATCATTGGTGATAATGTGTTGCTTTATGGGCAGGTAGGGGTTTCGAAAGACCTTGTTATTGAAAGCAATACGGTTGTGCTAGCTAAAAGTGGTGTCGGCAAATCCTTACCAGGGGGTAAAGTTTGGTTTGGTATTCCGGTGCAAGATGCGAAAGATAAAATGGAAGAATTGGTATGGGTAAAACGCATTCCGGAACTTTGGGATAAAATGAAATCAGAGTTTTAATTGATAGGTTTTCCGGTCAACCCATGTCTCTTTCAAATGGATCCAATTTTTTACCTACCAGCTTGCTTCTTTATTTTTTACAACTGTAAAAACTCTTGATAGATTAAATCCAAATTGGATTTCTCCTTTTCCCCAATCCTGAAAGGTTTCTGAAATAAATGACTTCTCGTTCATGCCTTTTGCATTGGTAATATGCAGCTGAAAGACATGGCCACCGGTTTCAATATCAAAACCAATTGATAAAGGGAAACGGTTGATATTTACCGCACTTCCATATAAAATAGGGTAGGTGTCAATGAGTAGGGCAGACCTTTTCGATACTTTAACTCTAGCGCCAATACCCATCGCTACCATATTGTTAAACTCAATACGGGTATCAACCAAATTTCTGTGTACAAAAGTAGGTGCAATTTGAAGAGAAAAGGCTTCGCTGAATTTTCTACCAGCAATAACCTGATGATAGTAGCCTAAGCGATTGCTAAAATCATTAAGTCGCGCATCCGTAATTTTAGTCGAATTCAAAGTCATTCCAGACACCCAAACTATTGAAAGGGGGAATTTCTTAGCGCCTTTTTTTTGCTGTACAATTCGATACTTCAAAAAGCCATCGTATTCTTTATTGAAGGTACTTCTACCAATTCCAATTGTAAAATTTTTCGAGATACCATAGTCGAATCCCATTCTCATACTAGCCTGATCTAATCCAAATAAATTATTGATTCCACTTTTAAAGGTTCCAAATCGATGTAAGATTCTAAAATCGAGAACTCCTTTACCCACCATTTCTATCGAATGGCCATTAATGACTCTGGACGATTTGAACGCATTGCGCACATATTCTGTGGTCGTTTTGTTATCATTCTCCATTATTTTTTCTAAGTCATCTTGTGCCTTCGTTGATAAGGCGGTGAAAATAACAAGTCCTGATATAAAAAGTTTCTTCATATAATTAATTTAGATATTGCAAGATATTATTTCATTTTTTCAAGAAGACATTGCACCGTTACTTTTACGTCCTTTGAAATTTTATCTTTTACAGCGCCGGGGATGATGATTCCATAATCTGCAAGTAAGATGCTAAAATTTGAATTAAGTGCGACAGTGGAGCCTTTTACTGAAATTTTTCCACTGTGTTTTACATCTTTGGTAATTCCATGAATGGTCATTTTTCCGCTTACATCCGCTTTATATTCACCATCTTTAGCAAAATTAATTTCTCCCAAATTGGTTATGGTGCCTTTAAAAGTGGCCTTTGGAATTTTATCACTTTCCATATAATTCTCGTTAAAATGCTCCTGCAAAAGTTGTCGGTCAAAAACAAAGCTTTTTATCTGAATAATAAAATCTACTCCACCACTTTTTGAATCAAGAAGTGACGCCACTGATTTGTTGGTGCCTTCTATCGTTTCCAATGGAGTTTTAGAAGTAAATACCACTTTACCGGTTTTAGTTAAATATTTTTGCGATTGGGCACTCAGTGAAAAAGTGATCAAAGCAAGTAAAAATAATTTGTTCATGATTTTATTTATTATTTAATGAGCAATAAGTCAATTGTACAGTGTTCCCAAATACGGATTCAGGATCCAAGGAGATGTCAGAAACCAGTCCTTTTATTTCGACAGTACTTCCTTCCTTGGCCGCCACGAAATCTGAAGTATGTCTGCTATCAATTTGACAAGTAACCGATGACATTATACTATCATAACCCAATTCAAGGGTGATATTGCTTGAATCTCTAATAATTTTTTTGATAGTACCTTCAACGGAAATGAGTGAATTTTTTAGACTGGCAGTATCTGTTTCAATTTTTTGTAATAGTTCTGCAAAAGAAAAACGATGTGTAGCCTTTTGCTTACTGTAGTCAATGCTTGGTTTATTTACATACCTCCACACTGCAAAAGCTCCTAATGCCAAAACAGTTAATACTATGACTGCGATTTTTAATTTTTTGTTCATCTCCTTTCTATCTGTTAATTATTTTGAGCACCCTTATTTATCCAGGTTTCTATTTTTAAAATACTGCAGACATCTAAAGCAGAATTATTTTTTGGCATATTGCCTGATTTGATTCGTGTTAATATCTCAGCATAATTATCATATACGTTTTGGTAGCCTTCTAATGAGATAGAACCGAGAGAGGGCGCTCCATGGCAACCGCTTTGCGTATTACACTGGGTAACAATAATCTGATTAATCACCGTAGAGAATTTGGTATTTGTGGTGTCACACACCATAGTGTTTAGCAAGTCTTGCTTATTTTTATTAGTACAACTTGTCAAAATAAACAGGAATGCAGGTATGGAAAAAAGAAGAAAAGTTGTTAGCCTAAATCTAAAAATGGTATTTTGTTTCATACACTTGGGGGTTAGACATTTATTTGCGTTAAAGGTAAATTTTTATTTTATAATTTCTAAAAAAAGAAACCACAGACTTTTTTGCCGTGGTTTCTTTGATGTTTATGTAGAAGTGACTATCTAACTAAGGAAATATCGCCTTTATAGGTTTCAATAGTCTGATCTCTATATCGCACCTTAATAAGGTACTGATAGGTGGCCACTGCGGCTTCTTTGCCATTTCGCAAGCCATTCCAGCCCTGTGCAATTCGGTCTGTTTGATAGACTAAATTTCCCCATCTGTCAAAAATGGCCATATCAATTCCTATGGCATCCTTACTCAATTTTACATTGAAAAGGTCATTGGTATTATCGCCATTTGGAGTAAAGGCATTCGGAATAAAGATGGCCTTATCCACTGCCGTTAATAACGGATTTGGTGGAGGAGGAGGAGGAGGTGGTGGCGGCGGGTCATAGACAAATTCTGCAATCACCGTTTCAGCATCCACATATTTGAAAGGTGACATTTTTATCCGTTAGGCTAGGAGTAATTGTTGTATTGGCGTTGTTTTTTTGCCAGGTCACAAAGGCATAATCTACGATCGGAGATGCCGTTAAATTCTAAGTAAATCGTCTATCTAATTTAATGGTCGAAGGATAGCTGCCTATTACATTGCCATTAAGACTAATTGTACCAGTTCCCGCTGGCGTTACATCAAAGGTAACATCCACTGAATCCGGATTAAAATACTTAAAGTATGCAATCACGGAATCTTTTTCTTAAAATCAAATTGCACCAAATCGGTAGTCATATTGGGTGCCATTGAATTAGTCGGTTCCTGTTTTTCCCAATAATCAAAAATATAATAGGGGTGTGTTGAACTGGCTTTTAAACTGTAGATGCTATCACCCTCGATAACTCTTGCCCAAACATAGGAGATTTTACCGATCCATCTAACGCAATCGTTCCGACACCACTTGGTACAACATTCAGTTTTATTTCCTGAGGATTTAAATCAAGACAAGAATCTAATTTTTGACCAATAACGGCACATCTGTTTTGAATATAGGTACGCATCTGCGCGCAGTTTGCTTGCCAACCTGCCATAGTACCTCCCCATTTCAACGCTTGTCTATTCATTTCAGGCGTTAGAATATTGACAATCGAATCGTAATGTGCGAGCATATTCACGCAATTTAGAGGGCCATTAAACATATCAATCCAGTTGTCCTTATAGGTTTGTGTAAATTCAGCATTATTGAGCAAGCGTGTCAACATATCCGTATGTTTGATATTTGCCTGATTTTGAAACAAATTGGTTGGTTCGCAAGGATCTGCCTGATAACCAATGGTGGCCAATCCGGTATAATTTGGATTCGCTAAACCAAGAATGGCATCCATGTCCCACATGCAATATCTCCATTTTACAGGGTTATTGTTGCCACGGCCTCTCCACCACATCGTATTCCAGTTAAGCCAGTCATGATTTACCAAATAGGTGTTTAAAATAAAATACTGGCAAAAACTATTCACATTAAGGAATTGTTTTACGTGTGCATAATTAGCCGGCACAGCCATATTGTTACCCATGATATAATTATACAAATTTACCCATCCGGTATCACTTCCCATTCTAATATTTAAGCCTCCCCAGTAGGAAAGATGATCTATCTTTTCGTTTTTCTTGCCGTAATAATATTTGAAGTAGTCGCCATCAACACGTTCTCTCATGTCGTAAACACCCCAATAGGCACCATTGATAAAAAGAAGGACCGGTCTCCAGCGTCTCATATCCATATCCAGATTGTACTTTTCACCTAAGGTTTGGGCAAAAACATCTCGTAAATGCGCCGCGTTATTAGGACCTCCAGCATAGTTATCTGATCCACCTGCTTTAAGCATAATTCGATCAAATGTATCTCTTAAAGATGTTCCGAATAATCTATTGTAGAAGGAGCCTTTGTCACCACTTTCATCCATTGCCTCAAAGTCAATTCCCTTTTGTGGAAAAGCCCATGAGTCATTTCCATGTCGACTGCCTCTGCCACCTTCTACTTCCAATATTTGAGTTCCTAAGGGTGTGAAGTATTCGAAGGAGCTGAAGGTTGGTTGTGAATTATTGAATAATGCTCCGGCTCCCACGTAATTTCCACAGATCGAAACCACATTATAATTGGATGTTTCATTAATGAAATATGTATTGGTTTCAATCATACTCGGTAATACGGAAGGCGCACTACTGAAGCCAATTGCTCGAATGGCTGTAGTTACATTTACTGGAATGGGCCCTGCATACACCGGTGAGGCAATGGTTGGAGCCTGTCCATTAACAGTATATCTGATGGTTACCAAAGGGTCCGGATTGGATATGGAAACAACCTGAGGTCCTCCATAAAAGCCGGCTGCTAAGCTAAACACGCATTTTGGACCATAAGAAGTATAAGCTGTTTGTGCGTTGTTGCTTGCATTCGGAGTGGGTGTTGAAAAAATACCCCAAGTGGGGCCTCCATCGATAGATCTTCCATTAGAATGGTTACGCTGGGTAATTCTTGTTTTCATGGAATCTACTACATTTCCTCCTGCATCTGAAATGATAATCCAGTCACCAATAGTTTGTTTTAATTTGAAACTTGGATGCAACTGTCCGCTAGGATGTGCCAAATCCCTCCCACTAAAAAATACCATTTTTCGCCCCCCTGCATTAATAGGAGTGGTAGTAGGTACCAACCACTTGGTTAAATTGTTCGGATCATCTGAAATAAAATAGCCGGTAATATCCACTGCTACGGCCCCGGCATTATACAATTCTAGCCAGTCATGACGCTGATTGTAAGCATCCACAACACCCGCCGTATTGGAACAAGAATACTCATTCATCATGATTTGAGAATGCGCCTGCGAAAAAGCAAGTGAAAGTAAAATAAAGGTTACTATTTTCTTCATAAATAATCTTGGAAATTAGAAATTTGGTTTTGAACGATAGATTGAAAAATTTGCCATAAAGTTAGTTTTATAGCTGAATTATCGACTTTAATAGGTATTTATTTTTTATTTTGCGATTAATGAACGTATTTTACGGGAAATATTTATTATTATGAAATTGTTAAGAAATTTATTCATTTGTTCTTTGCTGTGCATTAATACCAGTATATGGGCACAATTCACATCAAATTTACCGATTGTAAAAATAACGACCCCGGCAGCCATTACTGGCACGCAATCACAAGGAACGATGTCAATTATCGACAATGTTTCTGGCGTCAATAATGACACAGACCCCGCTACTTTTACTGGAATGATCGGTATTAAAACGCGTGGGAATGCAGCTTTTGCAAAGCAATCGTATACTGTAGAAACATGGAGTGCGCCTTCAGTAAGTGTGGATACCTCACTCATGGGATTGCCTCGAGAGAATGACTGGGTATTATTGGGAAATTATCCTGATAGGACCCTATTTAGAGCAAATCTGGCTTTCAAATTACATGATAAAATGGGGCGATATGCACCTCGTTTGAAGCACTGCGAACTGATTGTAAATAATCAGTATGTGGGCATTTATAATTTTGGAGAGGTTATAAAACGTGATGTGGGTAGATTGGATATTGCCACCTTAACCGTTGCAGATAATTTTGGTCACAATTTAACGGGGGGTTATATCTGGAAAATTGATGATGGCGTTGGCGCAGGTTGGCAAAGTGCCTTTCAGCCACCTTATGCAGCTGCTCAAAAAATTGATTTTTTATATGATTACCCTGATAATAGCGATATCACTCCTTCTCAAAAAGCATATATTAAGTCATATGTGGATAGTTTTGAAACCGAAATGAACGCAGCCAATTTTGCGGATACCCTACTGGGTTGGAGAAAGCATGGTGCGGTAAATTCGTTTATCGATTATATGATTATTCAAGAACTCAGTAGAAATAATGAGGCCTATCGCCAAAATGCATATTTCTTTAAAGATAAGGGAACCAAAATGAGACCCGGTCCGCTTTGGGGCTTTGATTTGGCATGGAAAAATACCTCAAATTGTAACAGTAGCAAAGACACGGGATGGTGTTACAATTATGGTGGGGCCTGCCCTGCAGAAGCGAAATTGCCACCCTTCTGGTGGTCTAAGTTGAGCACCGATGCCGAATTTATGAAAGATCTCAAATGTCGTTATACCGAATTTAGAAAATCGGGGAATTTTCTAGATACCGTTGAAATTTTCAAAGTAATCGATTCAATGAAAACACGTCTGAGCGCAAACGGTGCATTGACGCGTAACTTTACACAATGGCCTATCTGGGGCGTACCCATCGTGAACGAACCAACGCCTATGGCCGCAGATTATAATGTAGAAGTAGCGAATCTTAAGCAATTTATTAAAAATAGAGTTGCCTGGTTAGATAGTAAATGGATTTCCTTTAATTGTGTTTGGGCTGCTGGCTCAAATGATTTTCCATCGATAATCTTGTAACAATATATCCAATTCCAACTTCTAATATTTTAACTATTGACATTAACGATCCCAACTTAAGTCATTATAAAACTCGTTTTATTTGATGTGCAAGGATCCGTAATACTTGAAAATAAAAATGTAAAGAGAAGCAATCCATTAAATGTAAGTGCGCTTACCAAAGGAATTTATTTTGTTCAAATTAAATCAGAAAAGAACACCTTAGTGAAGAAAGTAGTAATTGAATAAGTAATAAAGAATTGATTGAAGTTTCAAAAAATAATTTGATAAAAGGTGCAGCTGGGCGGCTAACCCTTTTTGATATGCACTTTAGACCAAACGGTGCCCAAAAACCGATTATACTTTATGTTCATGGATTTAATGGATTTAAAGATTGGGGTAACTTTGATTTAATAGCCAATTATTTTTCGGAGCAGGGATTTTTTTTTATTAAAATGAATCTATCCCATAACGGTACCACGGTCGACCAACCGGAAGTGTTTGCTGATTTGGACGCATATAGTCAAAATAATTATTCCAAAGAATTAGAGGATATTGAAAAAATGCTTAACTGGATATCCGATGAAACCAACCCATTTTCAATTCAATTCGATCGCCAAAAAATCGTATTGCTTGGACATAGTAGAGGAGGGGGAATTTCCATCATCAAGGCATCCGAAGATGCCCGTGTCAAGGCTCTTATTACCTGGGCAGCTGTCAGCGAATGCAAAACACCCTGGGGAAATTGGAGTCCCGAAAAAATGAAAGACTGGAAAGACAATGATATTGTATACATAAAAAATCAACGAACGCAGCAACTGATGCCCATTCGATATCAGCTATATCAGGATTATGAACGCCACAGCAAACGTTTTAATATTGAATATGCTACCCAATCCCTACAAATACCCTTTCAAGCCTGTCACGGATCTTTGGATGAAGCGGTTCCTTTTGAAAATCTAAGTTTTTTTAAAACATGGAATCGAAATTGTCATACCGTTTCAATAGAATCAAATCATGTTTTTGATCGATACCATCCTTACGAGGAGGACGTTATTCCGCCTCTTTGCCAGAAGGTACTAGATGCAAATTTTCTTTTTTACAAAATCAAGGTTTTTAGTTTTACTACTTGCTCTGCGTTAGCGAGAAGGAAATACGTTTGGGAAATGCTTCAAATTGCAAAATACTTAAGCGCTGGTTTTGCTGTATACCTGTTATTTTTTATTCGTAGCATCCGAAATTTAGAAGTCAATTTATAGTAAAAGAATTTAAAACATTTATTAATATTACAGAATCAAAACAACATGTTATGAAGAAATTATTGCTTACCTTATTGTTTATTAATGTACTATGTATCCAAAATAGTTTGGCCGGTGGATTTAAAATTGGCCTGCAGGGACAAAAGCAATTGGGTATGGGGCATACCGGGGTGGGTTTTGCACAAGATGCTGCAACCATCTATTTTAATCCAGCCGGTATGAGTTTTGTCGGTTCACAATTGAATGCTAGTTTATTTACCTTATTACCCTCTACCAGCTTTCTTGAAAGTAATACCAACTCGCTGACGCATGCTGTTAATCAAGTTTTTATTCCTTTTTCTTTTTATGGCAACCTAAAATTGTCAAAGAAAGTGAATTTTGGTTTGGGTGTATATACACCTTTTGGTAGTGGAGTATTATACCCAAATGACTGGACCGGCCGATATATTCTCCGTAGTATTGAATTGCAGGTCATCTATTTTCAGCCGTCACTTTCCTATCGATTTTCAGATGCTTTTTCTATTGGTGGTGGATTGGTTTATGCTGCAGGGCATGTGGATTTGCGAAAAGATATTCCGGTGCAAGGTGCGGCTTTCGCAGAAACAGCACACGCCAAACTTTACGGAAAAGGGAATGGGGTCGGATTTAATATTGGAACCTACATAAAAACCGAAAAGGTACATTTAGGGTTGACCTATCATTCAAGAGTTAACATGAAGGTAGATAAAGGCGATGCCATTTTTGAAAATATCCCTACAGCCTTGGCATCAAACTTTCCAAAAAATAACACCTTCAAGGCCGAATTGCCATTGCCGTCAGAAATCGCCTTGGGTACCAGTTTCAAAATCTCTAAACGAACGCGATTTGCAGCCGATATCAATTATACTTTTTGGAAATCATTCGATTCCCTTGGGTTTGATTATGAGGTGAATACTTCAACGCTTTCGGATGCAAAATCTCCAAGACTCTATAAAAATGCTATCTCATTAAAGGGAGGGCTTCAATACAATGCCACCAAAGCCATCCAATTAAGAGCCGGTGCATTTTATGATCAAACTCCCGTTGCAGATGGCTATGTAGCCCCTGAACTACCCGATAATAACAAGGTAGGATTAACATGTGGAGCTACTTTCAAAATATTGGAGCGGCTACATATCGATTGTTCCATCCTTTATGAAAGTGTCGCCAAAAGAACCCAAAAGAATAAAGAAACAGGATTGGAAGGCACCTTTCAAACCAAGGCATTTGCGCCAGGGGTGGGTGTCACCTATCTACTCCAAAAAAGAACGTACAAAAGAAAAAGGTACTAAAAAAATCATAGCATAGCGGATAGGCATGCTAGCTATTTCAATTAAAAAATACGACTTTCAATTGCAAAAAATAATAATTTAATTTATGAAAAATTCAATAGTGGCCTGTTCTATTTTGGGTCTTTTCTTGGCATTCCAGTCTTGTAAAACAAATTTAAAAGAAAGGGATATCAATGCAGGAAGCGCTGACTTTAGTCGCTATGTAGCAGTGGGAAATTCTCTTACTTCAGGTTTCGCCGATGGAGCTCTCAGCAGAAGTGGGCAGGAAAATTCATATCCGAATATGTTAGCCACCCAATTTAAATTAGTGGGTGGCGGTACTTTTTCTATTCCCTATTTGGATGAGGGTGGGGGTAATGATGGAAGTAATAACCCGGGCCGTATTTTAGGTTTTGTTTTGCCCTGCAACAGCAGCACACCTGCTCTTTCGCCGGTTTTGGACCCTAAAGGATCCACTCCACTTAATAACGTTTCGGCATTTGGACCGTATAATTTGGTGGGTGTACCAGGCGCCCGTGCTATTGATGCAAATTTGGGACTCTACAGTTTATTAAACCCATTCTTAAGTCGCTTTTGTTTAACGCCAGCCGTTAGTACTATTTTGTCTGAAGCGATGCGAGTGAATGCAACCTTTTTTACATTATGGCTTGGAAACAACGACGTACTTTCCTATTCTTTAGGTGGGGCAGTACCCCCGGTTAATGTCTTAAGTCCGGCTTTGTCCGATACCGCACAAGTTCGAGCTTCTATTCAAACGATGTTGGATTCATTGACCAAAAATGGCGCCAAAGGAGCGATTGCGAATGTCCCGGATGTTACTTCAGTACCCTTTTTTACAACCATTCCTTGGAATGGTGTAGTACTTACGCAAGGGAAAGCAGACACGCTCAATGCACTCTATACAGCCAATGGCCTGGGTAGCATTACATGGAAAGCTGGTGCCAATGGATTTCTAATGGTAGATAGTGCCGCACCACCATTTATGAGACATGCAACTGCATCCGATTTGATCCTGCTTTCAACACCCGGCGATTCTTTAAAATGTGGTCAATGGGGCGTTTCACCTGCAAAACCATTGAAGGACGCCTATGTGTTGGATCAAGCAGAAATTGCAACCATTCAGTTATACACAGCAAGGTACAACCAAAGCATTGCTGCACTAGCCACTGCTTATAATGTTGCCTTAGTTGATATGAATTCCTACCTAAAGACAGTAAAAAGTGGCCTCATATTTAATGGGATAAACTTGAATGCTGTTTTTGTTTCAGTGGTGCATTTAAGCTTAGATGGTGTGCATCCCAATGCAAGAGGTTACGCCTTGGTTGCCAATGAATTTCTAAGAAGCATTAATCTAAAATATGGAGCAATTATTCCTTTAGTGGACGTTACCAAATACAATGGGGTTCTATTTCCGTAAAGACTTTAGAGTCCTAATGTAAGTACCGTATGCGTGCTGGCTACATTACATTTGATATGCTCCACTTTAAAGCCGGCCTCAGCCACCAGCTTAAGAAAAAACACGGCTATCGTACATCTGGCTGTTGCCATTTGCAATCGTAGTAAAATACAGCGAAGTCATTTGCAAAGAATACATGGAGGCATGAAAGGGTTGTTGATCCCAAAAGGTTTCATTGATTACCACTTTCCCTCCCTCATTCAATGCCGATTTGCACTTCTTAAGAATATTCACAATTTCATGATCTGCAAAGCAATCCAACAATTGACTCATCCAAATTATATCGTAGGTTCCCGGTATTCTAATTGTGTTATCTAACAAATTGTGTGCAATTTTTTGGAATCGCCCATTAAATCCGGCATCTTTTAACAACTTTTCTGCCATTGCCAATTGACCCGGTAAATCAAGTAAAAATAACTCTACATCCGCGTTATATGACAAACATTGTTTACTAAACTTGCCTGTATTGGCGCCAATATCCAGTATTTTTTTGGGTGCATATTCAAATAGAATGGGCATTACCTCAGGAAAAACAAAATCAGAATAATAGTGATCAAATTCAAACCAGCTTTTTGTTTGCTGCGGATTTAACTTTGAAAGGCCTTCGTATAATGTGTCCCATTCTCCAAGATAAGACAATCCAAGAGGTTTTCCGGTTTCAATACACTCCTTAAGTTTGCCGGCTCCTTCATAACAGATATCCCGCATGAAATTAGTGTTTATAACCACCATTTTGTCGGTATTAAACATGATACCCGTTTTGGTGATGACGTATTTGCCTGCTTCCTCATAAAGTAAACCAATACCAATGCCTGCTTCTAATAAGATGCGCACTCCGTAGGAGCCAATTGTTATTGCGGCATTTATTGCTTGGATATCAAGGCCATCATCATTTGCTTGTAGCAAAGTAAGGATACCATAATCTCTTAGCAATACTGAGGATTGAAAAGCATAGGGTGCAAATGAAATAAAATGAGCCTTCTCTAAGGCTGTAAAGGCATGGTAATCTTTGTCTTTAAAGAATGTTTCTTTCTGATTTCTATTCATATTGGGCATAATAATCCGCACAAATATAAAGTCAAATTACCTGTAGTATCAATTATTATTCTAATTTTCGAAAGGATGTTATGCTTTGATTTAAGAAATGATAACTGCGGTTGAACTTGAAAGTGCCCTGTTTTCTACAATATGTCATTATTTGGAGAATAATCTAGGGCACTTTATTCGCCTTCGACTAAAAAAAATAGATTTGAAAAAATGCTAAATAAGAATCAAATTTGCACTCCCAATGCAACAATTATTAAGAAACATCGCTCACTTAATTGAATCGCCACAGCAGATTGTAATTACTCATCATTACAATGCAGATGCGGATGCATTGGGTGCTTCCTTAGCATTATTCCACTACTTTTCTCTTAAAGGCCATAAATGCGTGGTTGTTTCACCGAATTCCATGCCCGATTTTTTGCAGTGGATGCCTGCCGCTTATAAGGTTCTCAAATTTGATGAGCAAAAATCGGATGTAATCTCAGCTATCGATAAATGCGGTATTATTTTTTGTCTTGATTTTAATCAGTATTCTAGAACAAAAGATATGGCGCCTTTTTTGCAACAATCCAAGGCAAAAAAAATTCTTATTGATCATCACTTAAATCCTGATAAAACATTTGATTTTGGAATCAGTCAGCCCTCAAAAAGTAGTACTTGCGAAATGATATATGATTTCATTAATGCAAGTGGCGACAATGCCCTCATCAATATTGAAATTGCCCAGTGTTTATACGCCGGAGTTATGACCGATACGGGGTCTTTCAAATTTCCCTGTACTACCGCAAGTGTGCATGAAATGGTAGCCAACCTCATGAGTAAAGGGCTAAAGCCTACAGCTATACATCAAGCCATTTTAGATAATTATCAAGAAAATAGACTGCGATTTCTGGGTTATGTACTATCTGAAAAAATGCTTCTCTTTCCAGAGTACCATAGCGCTATTATTGCTGTCAGTAGAGAGGAATTGAATCGATTTAAAATCAATACCGGCGATACCGAAGGAATTGTTAACTATCCTTTAAGTATAAAAAACATTATTTTTTCTACCTTTATCAGCGAAAGAGACAATGAGATTCGAATGTCTTTCCGAAGCAAAGGTGAGTTTAACGTGAACATTTTTTCCAGAGATTATTTTAATGGAGGTGGGCATCACAATGCGGCGGGTGGTAGATCAGATGTTTCTTTATCCGAAACCATAAGGAATTATAAACAAGCATTAGACGAAAATAAAAAACAACTAAAACAATGTTATTTAGATTTACAATAGCTGCATTTTCAATGTTTCTGTGGCTTCAAGTTAGTGCTCAACCCAATCCAGCCCCCATTAACTTCAAAAAACAGGTACTGGTATCGAGTATGCGTTTGTGGTGGATAAGCCGGGCGGATTAAAACCTAAGGAAGGTGATCAAATAAAAATCAATATGATTTCTATTGCCGGCAATCGATACCTATATAATTCGTTTCAACAGAATAAAGGAAAGCCCGTAGAATTTGGAGTGGCCAAACCGGCATTTAAAGGAGATATTATTGAGGTCATAAATCTAATGAACCCGGGGGACAGCGTTGTTTGCCTGATAGATGCAGATTTGGTGTATAAAAATACGAAACAAAAGAAACCGGATTTTATCAAAAAAGGGGAAAAGGTGCAGTACATGATTAAGTTGGTTTCTATTAAGACCAAGGATATCGTTCAAAAAGAACAGCAAGAAAAAATCAACAAGCAAATCAAAGAACAATTAGCCAAACAGCAGAAAGAGGATCAGAAGCAAACCGCCCTGCAGGAGGGCCTCAGGGCTTTATTATCTAATTAAGGAAGAGGGGAAAGGTGCGAAGCCAACTGTAAACGATACCGTAAGTTTGAATTACCGAGGAAAATTATTAGATGGTACTACATTTGACAGCAATATAGATTCCGCATTTAATCATATGACACCATTTGAATTTCCTCTTGGCGTCAATAGGGTCATCAGAGGATGGGACGAAGGTGTCGCATTACTTCCCCTAGGCTCCAAGGCAACTTTTTATATTCCTTCACGATTAGGATATGCTGCGCAGGCTGTACCGGGTAATCCTAACAATCCCAAAGGGATACCCGCAAATTCCATTTTAATTTTTGATGTGGAATTAACGAATATTAAACCCTTAAACAAATAAAATAATATAAAAACAAAACATGAAAAACAAACTCTTTTTATTAATAATGCTATTGGCTTGTGGATTCCACCAGTCATATGCTCAAAAAAACAAGTTCACAAAATTGAAATCCTCTTTGGAGCATTCCATAATTAAGGATCTTCCAGGGACAAAGGCTGTGGAAGGAAGCATGGTTACCATGCATATTAAAACGGTTGTAAATGGAACCGCATTATTTGATTCGTATTCTATGAACAACAACGAACCCGTACCTGCTCAAATTGCTAAGCCACAATATAATGGCGATGTAATGGAAGGACTTGCCATGTTAAGCCCTGGTGATAGCGCGATTTTCCGCACACCTGCCGATTCGATTTTTAGAGGAGGCCAAATGCCCCCAAATGTTAAAAGTGGTGATACGGTATATTTCTATGTAAAAATGGTTACCGCAAAATCAAAAGCAGAATATGAAAAAGACCAGTTAGAAAAATCGGCGAAGCAAATTGGAATCGATGATAAATTGTTGCAAGATTATATTGCAAAAAATAATTTGAAAACACAAAAAACAGCTTCCGGTATTTATTATGTTATTGATAGAGCAGGAAATGGAAAACATGCAACTGCAGCCGACAAGGTAAAAGTACATTATAAAGGATACAAGTTAAATGGTGAAACCTTTGATTCTTCCTACGATCGTGGTGAGCCTATTGAATTTCCTCTATCAGGTGTTATTAAAGGTTGGACTGAAGGCATTCCTCTTTTTGAAGAAGGAGGAAAGGGAACCTTACTCATTCCTTCACATTTAGCTTATGGACAAAATGGCCCTCCGGGTTCTAAAATCGGACCAAATGAGGTACTTTTATTTGACGTGGAACTTTTGAAAATTAATCCGGAACCCGCTCCTGCGCAGCCAAAACAATAATCAATTAAAATAAAATCAATGACAAAAAACAAAATGCTATTAGCTTCGTTGCTAATAATTACAGGTATGTTTTCATGCACACAAAAGAAATATACCAAATTAAAATCAGGCCTTGAATACCTAATTGTAAAAGACGAAAAAGGCGATAAAAAAACAGATATAGGAAGCATCATTTCGCTTCATATCCTTACTAAAATAGGAGATAGTGTTCTTTTTGATTCTCGAAAAATAACAATAATGAACCGGTTCCTGCGCAAATTGCCAAGCCACAGTATAATGGCGATTTAATGGAAGGACTCACACTTCTCACTGCTGGTGATAGTGCCGTTTTTAGAGTTTGTGCCGATTCTATTTTTAGAAATGATCAAAAGCCACCATTCGTAAAATCGGGAGACACTGTTCATTTTTATGTTAAAATGGTAAGTGTAAAATCCTTAGAGGAGTACCAAAAAGAAGAGCAGGAAACCGCCACAAAACAAATTTCTGCAGATGAGGAAATTATTAAAAAGTACTTAGTTGATAATAACATTACCGCAGTTAAAACCGGTTCTGGTTTGTACTATGCCATTACGCAAGCCGGCTCAGGAGAAAATGCCAAGCCCGGTCAGGAAGTAACCATGAATTACACCGGAAAATTATTAGATGGTACTACTTTTGATTCCAATCAGGATCCAAAGTTTGGTCATACAGACCCCTTTACCTTTCAGTTAGGTAGTGGACAAGTTATCAAAGGCTGGGATGAAGGAATTGCCTTGTTAAACAAAGGTGCAAAAGCCAAACTAATTATCCCATCACCATTGGGATACGGCACAAGAGCAATGCCCGGAAATCCAAATAACGAAAAGGGAATTCCGGCCAATAGTATTTTAGTATTTGACGTAGAAATGCTTGGCGCTAAAGACGCTGCCACCAAATAATGATTTTTTTTATACATGAAAGATAGCTTCATATGGAAGCTATCTTTTTGTTTTTAGGATACCTTGATTTATATTTTTTAACTTTGCAGAAATTATTATGATGAAAGACGTTTATAATCACATTGTAGAAACCATAGGAAATACGCCTCTGGTAAGATTAAATAAAATAACCAAAGATTTTCCTTGTGAAGTATATGCGAAGGTCGAGTATTTTAATCCGGGCAACAGCATTAAGGATCGGATTGCCTTGCAACTTATTGAAGATGCAGAGAAGTCGGGGAGGTTAAAGCCGGGCGACACCATTGTTGAATGCACCAGTGGAAATACTGGAATGGGACTGGCCCTGGTGGCCATTGCAAAAGGCTATAAATGTGTTTTTACCTTAGCTGACAAAATGAGCAGGGAAAAGGTAGATATTTTAAGAGCCATGGGCGCCGAAGTACATGTATGTCCTACAGATGTAGAACCGGATGATCCCCGTTCCTATTATAGCGTCGCTGCCCGCATTGCAAAAGAACGTAACGGTTGGAACCCCGATCAATATAATAATCTTTCAAATAGACAGGCGCATTATTTAAGCACCGGCCCCGAAATATGGAGACAAACAGAAGGTCGAATTACACATTACATTGCTTCCACCGGAACTGGAGGTACGCTTGTAGGTACAGGGATGTATTTGAAGGAACAAAATCCTGAGGTTCAAATTATTGGAATTGATCCTGCCGGCTCTATACTGAAACACTGGTTTGATACCCATGAAGTCAAGCCTGAGCTGGCTAGAGTTTATGCAGTTGAAGGAATGGGCGAAGATTTCATCCCTGATAATTACGATAGAAATTTTATTGATCATATGGAAACGATAGATGACAAAGAATCTTTGCTGATGTGTCGTAGGCTAGCGAAAGAGGAAGGGTTGTTTTGTGGATCTTCTGCCGGAGCTGCCGTGCAAGGTTTGGTGCAACTGAAAAATCGATTCAAACCTACAGATGTGGTAGTAGTTATTTTGCACGATCATGGTAGCAGATACATTGGCAAAATTTACAATGACGATTGGATGAAAGAAAAGGGCTTTTTGTAAAGGTTCTATTATCTTCTCATTCGTTCCCCTTTTCGGTCCAAGGAGGGTTCGGGTGCCTGATTACGTGCCGGTGGAGCATAATTGCTGCCATTATTTGCAGGAGCCGGTCGCGGTTGTTGGTCTCTCGGCGAGGCAACCGGCATATTTCGAGGTCTGGGTTCCATATTTTGCTGATTCCGATCAAACCGTCCTGTGCGCTCATTATTATTTCTAAAATTCAATTCTTTTTTTTGAGATCGTTTGATAACCATTTGTCTAAATTCCTTTTCAGCTCGGTATAGCTGATTTAACTGCTCACCGGATATCACTTTAGAAAACAGGTTACTGTATTTGCGCTTTATGTCAAGGGCTTTTTGCTCTTGATCTAGTATTTCGTCTGCATTTCTAGTTTCATTTTGGTTCATCCTACGTCTTTCCTGCACTACCACCATGAGTTCATTCTCATACTGATGATATAAGGGCCAAAACTGTTCTGCAGTCCGCGCATCCAAGTTTAATTTATTGGTCAGAAAACCAACTTTCAAACTTTCTAATTTTTCGCCTCTTTGGCTAAAACTCGGATAGTTTATTACTAAAAATAAAAATAATATGGTTAATACACGCTTCATGATATATGGCTAAATAGTAATATTATAAAAAATTATTGATTTCCTCCTCACTGATGTCGTCAAAATAGGAATTGTAAATGTCATTTTCCAATTTGTTCAAGTCAATTTTTGATTCATCTATAGACTGAAAAGTCAATTCGTTCTCAAATTCAAAGGAATGGGTTTGGATATAATTATTTATTTCGGCATCAGAAACCAAGGCCAATTGATTTTCAACATTTTCGGTTTTGGTATTGTGAAACATCAGTAAAAAACTGATGCTCAAAATAATAAACAAACTGGCGGCAATACTTAATTTTCCATAAAATGTTCGGGTGCCTCTAAGGGGGCCTATTTTTAGGGATTTGGAACTTTTTAAAAGAACCTCATCAGCGAGCTTTTCAAAGTAATTGGCTGGCAACTGGTAAGGAACTTGGGTAGGTAAACCGCTCAAAAAATCTGCAGTTTGGCTATTTTGAATAATTTCAGCGATTGAATGTTCAAAATAATGTTTAGGGACGTCATATGGAACCACTGCGGGTAAACTTTCAAGAAAAGCCCTTTCGGAAATGGTTTCCAGTATCTTTTCCGGCAAAGAATCAAAATAATTGGAAGGAACCGTTAAAGTAGCGGTATTCGCAACAGAAGATCGATAAGAATCGAGTCTAATTTCTGTTAAAGTATCATCGCTAAATGACTCAAAATAGCCATTAGGGGCGTTTTCAAAAGGAATGCTTGCCTCAGGCAATTGTATTTGCAACTCTCTTAACTCGTCCAATATGATGCTTTTTTTTGTCATTTGCTGTGTATTGACCCTTTTTTGAGGTAAAAGTTTAATTGCCTTTAATAAATTCTTCAATTTTCTTGGCTGCATGATGATACGAAGCTTTTAACGACCCAACGGAGGTTTCAAGTACTTCCGACATTTTTTCATAAGGCATCTCATCGTAGTATCTTAATAAGAATACCGCCTTTTGCTTTTCGGGAAGGGTTTGTATGGCCATTTGTAATTTCCATTCCAATTTATTAGCATCAAATCCCTTTTCTGAGCGCAGGGTATTTTCCAAGAAATTTTCATGGTTTGACAGGGACTGGGTAGCTTTTTTCTTTTGTTGCTGTAAAAAGGTCAATGATTCGTTAGTCGCAATTCGATACAACCAGGTATAGAGGCCCGAATCCTGCCTGAAATCATGTAAATATTTCCAAACCTTAATAAACATATTTTGCAATACATCATTGGTGTCGTCATGATTTACGAGCATGCGTCGGATATGCCAATACAGCCTTTCTTGATATTTTTTTACAAGAAATGAAAAGGCTTTCTCTTTGCTGGATTCTTGTTGGAACATTTCTATAATGTCAATGTCATCCAACTCGGTTCTGATTTCACTCATAATTCAAAAATAGGCAATATGACATAATTTCGATATCAAAGTTTAATTTATTCACCAAATATAACCTGTGTGGATATTCAATCAACAAATAATTTAATAATTAGTGTTAATTTCGTAAAATCCTATGAGCCTATTAACCAAATTATCTCCAAAAGGTGTTTTATGGATTGTATTATACAACATATTTGTTTTGAGTGCCTGCACTGAAGCACCCAAACGAACCTCTCATCATACTGAAGGAATTATTGCTTCGCATGCCATAGATACTAGTGCCCTTAATCACTTACTTGAGCAGCGAATATTTTCAGAATCTGTTTCACAATTTTTTGTAGGTAAAACAGACACGGTAGATAAATTGGAAATTTTCAAAAAGGTGTATGCTGCAAAGAAGTGCTTGTGGATTGAAAAACAAGGAATCAAACCAATAGGTAGTGATTTACTAAAGGTATTGGCAGATTTACAATATGATGGAATTAATATTGAAAGGTATCAGCTTTCGGAATTGGAAAGCCTGAGTAAGCAAATCGAAAAAGAGGCAACGGACGAGATCTTGTTTTCGTTTGAAACCTTGTTGACAGATGCATTTTTGAAAGCCAGTCGCGATATGGTATTGGGATATACGGTGAATGCAAACAAGGAAATTAAAAACAAGAACGACTCCATGTTTAATGAAGTGGACGTCTTGAAGTTAGCATTGGAAAATGAAAATATGTCTGAAAGTTTTCGATTGATGCAGCCCCAGCATCCTTGGTACCGAAAATTTAGAAAGGAATATATTCGACTCAGTCAGATGAAAATGAGCGAGTCGTTTCCCACCATTCATCCAATCAAAGATAGCCTGGTAATTGGTGATTCATCCGTACAAATTGCATTGCTTCGTAAACGGCTTTTCAGAGATATCCAACTTCCGGAGGATACCTCATCTGCCATCTGGAAGGAGGATGTTAAGGAAGGTTTAGAGAGGTTTCAATATCTCCATCAACTAAAGGTTACAGGTAAGCCGGATACAGCCACTATACATAAATTAAATGCAAGCATTGAAACCAAATTGAAATCTCTTGCGTTGAATATGGAAAGGATGCGCTGGCTACAGCATGATTTCCGACAACCTTATATTTGGGTTGCCATTCCCAAAATGGAAATGGAATATGTGGAGAAAGATTCCATTGCATTTCAAATGAGGGTAGTTATTGGCCGGCCCTCAAGAGCGACTCCTGCTTTAGATGCCAGTATTTTAAATGTCGTTTTAAGCCCTCCTTGGACTACGACCGGCGGGGAAGGGTGGTACATGCATCTGCTATCAATGCTCGTAACTATCGAAATTTTTCCATTGGACAGGCTCCTGGTTACAGAAGTTCCTTAAGAGAAGTCAAATTTAATATGCCCAACCCTTGGGCGATATACATGCATGATACCCCTCATCGTGAGGATTTTGTAAAATCGTATCGAGCCTATGGTTCTGGGTGTGTTCGGGTGCATAAGCCGAAAGAATTTGCAACTTTTCTTTTACGAGATTCAATTAATTACAGTTATCAAAAAATTGATTCTATTTGTAAATTACGAAAAACGATTTTTGTCCCTATAAATCGCCAAATTGATGTACATTTTGTTTACCTAACCAATGCAGTGGATAGCGCAGGAAATATTATGTATCTCAAAGATGTATACAAATGGGACTAACATTTTTTTTCTTTTTTATAACTTTGTGCATGAAATAAATTAATTTCTATTCCGTTCTTAAGTATGTGTTTCTAAATCAAATTTTTAATAATCATTAATCTCCTTTATTTTATGCAACTATTTTCAAAAAACAGAATGCGGTTCTTGGGTCTTTTTTTACTTTCCACTGTAATGTATTCCTGTAGCGAAGTGGTGATTAAAGATACACAAACTGCCGGAAGTATTAAAATCAGTATTGACGAATCGTATAGACCGGTAATGGAAGAACAATTAAAAATATTCCGCTCTAGGTACCCTGAGGCCAAAATTGAGGCTGAATTTAAAGGTGAAAATGAATGTATCAAAGATTTTTTAGAAGATACTACTCGGGTTATTTTTGTTACGCGTGAGTTGACTGAAGAGGAAAACAACTACGCGCTCAATAAAGGAATTGTTTCGAAAAGTTTGGCAATGGCACGAGATGCGGTTGTCTTTATTACCTCGAAGAATCAACTCGATCCAAAATTTTCGATTTCTCAACTCAGAGATATTTTGACTGGAGCTGATAGCAGCTATCAGGTAGTATTTGACAATAAGAATTCAAGTACGGTCCGATATATTACCGATTCTTTGATAAAGGGCAAAAAGCTTTCGAATAATATTTTCGCTACGAATAATAGCGTAGAAGTAATTAACTATGTTTCGAAAAATGAAAAAGCCATTGGTGTGATTGGAGTGAGCTGGATTGCCGATCATAAAGACTCAACGGTTGAGCAGTTTTTGAATATTGTCAATGTCGCGGGTATACAACCTGACAATGATTCCATCAAATCTTTTGTGATGCCCTACCAAGCATATATCGGTTTAAGAGAATATCCTTGTACAAGGAATTTGTACTTTATCACCAAGGAAACATGGCAAGGATTAGGAACCGGTTTGGTAAACTATTTATGTAAAGATGGCCAGCTGGTTTTTAAGCAAGCAAAAATGTTCCCCTTACGGGTAAATGTGCTATTAAGAGAATCAAAGGTAAATGAGTAAATTGGTTAAATAAATCATTATTTAACTATTTATTGCAAGTAATAAAGAAAAAGTTAAATAAGTTTACTTTTTGAATGCCACATTAAACGTATGCATTCCAAATTCATCAAAAATATCAAACAAAAAACAAAGACATGAGAAAGTATTTTATGGTAAGCCTCGGTATCCTTTTTTCTGTTTTGGCGAAAGCCCAAACGATGGAAGAAGCGATCCAATTTATTAAATATGAACGGTTTGAAAGCGCCAAGAAGATATTGCAACCCCTTGCGGCAACTAATGCAATGGCAAATTATTATTATGGACTAAGTGTATTGGGTGCTGACAATGGGAATAGTACAATTGCTAAGGAAATATTTCAAAAGTATCCTGAAGATGCCGCCAATATGGCTGGATTAGCCCGCGTCATGTTTATCGAAAACAAAGCCCCTGAAGCCATGAGTATGCTAACAAAGGTTATTGCCAAGGCAAAACGAAAAGATTACCTTCCTCTTAAATATGCTGCTGATGCTATTAATTATACAGATGGAGGTGATCCCAATGTGGCTATTTCATGGTATAAGAAAGCCATGGAAGTAGAACGTACCGGTGAGTTGCATTTAGCGCTTGGTGACGTCTATCGAAAAATTCAAGGAGGGGGTGGCGATGCCATGAATAATTTTGAATATGGTGAAACGTTTGCCGATACAAAATCAATGGCCAACTATAAGATGGGAAATTTATGGTATGCGGCCAAAAATTATGATAGTGCGCTAATTAAATATGCAAAGGCTTCAGAGTATGATTCAAAAAATCCTTTACCTTTTAATGATTTAGCCAACGCCTATAATAAAATAAATAAATATGCAAAAGCAAAGGAAAACATCGAACGCTATTTGCCTTTATCAGATAATACCACTGACGACCAAATTCGTTACGCAAATGTGCTTTATCTATCAAAAAACTATCCGGATGCCATCAACAAAATGAAAGAATTAATTGGCAAAGGAATCGAAAAACCATACATGTACCGAGTAATTGGGTATAGTCAATATGAAACGAAGGATTATGCTAATGCACTAGTGAATATGGAAAAACTGTTTGCTAAACAAGACCCCAAGAAAATTATTCCATTAGATTATTTTTATTTTGGAAAAATTTTATTGAGAGATTCTACCAAAAAAGCCATGGCAAGTGAGCAATTTGAAAAGGGGATAGCTATTGATACCACGCAAGATAAGGCTCCTGTTTTGCGAACAATTGCAGAAACCTATTATGAAGCAGAGGATTATGCCAGCTCAGCAAAATGGTATCGACAATTGGCAGAGTCGCAATACCCAACCCGAGACGATCGTGATTTATGGTGGGCAGGATACATGTCCTACTATTCAAATGATTTGCCAACAGCAGAACAAATGTTTACAAAATATAGTCAGTCAAACCCCAGTGAGCCTTTAGGAGTACTATGGTTAGCTAAGACGAATGAGAAGGCAAAAGATAAGGATTTTAAAAATGGAAGTGCATCAGCATTGTACAACCAATGGTTAGGGATGGTAAGCGAAAGTGACGCAGCTAAGAAGAAAGATTTTACCAAGGCCTACACGTATTTAGCAATGTTAGCATATAACACCAATAATAAGGAGAATGTAAAAAAGTATGCAGATAAATTGGTGCTATTTAATCCGGAAGATGATACGGCTAAACAATTACTGAAGGCATTGCCGGCAATGAAATAATCACACGATGGCACAAACTATGGCCGCTTCTCTTTTGAGGAGCGGCATTTTTATGAATAGCTTTTAGAATGAAACAGGTGGTGAAGAAAAAGTACTTGTGGAATTAAAAGTGATTTTTCGTCATTTACAATAATTCGTGTGGCATGTTTTCTTTTTACTTCTTCTGGCAATTGTGAATGTATTCTCTTATTAATTTCCTCGCTACTAAGATGATCACGCATTCGAAGACGCTTCATTCTGATAGCCATCGGCGATTCAATTATTATCAACTCATCGAGGGTGTCGAAGGTATTGGTTTCCACAATTAAGGCAGCTTCTTTGACTGCATATGGACCGGATTGCATGGCAAACCATTTTTCAGTTTCCTCTTTTATGATGGGATGTACGAGCTCGTTTAGACGTTGAAGTTGTCCCTTATCGTTAAATACAATAGACTTCATTTTCTCTTTATTAAAGAGGAGCGACGTTTCATCCAGTACACTTGGAGTATACATATCTTTTCCAAAAATTTGAATGATTTTCTGTTTGAGGTCTTCATTATTATTATATAATTCTTTTGCCCTTTTATCAGCATAGAAAACAGGTACGCCTAACAACTCAAAGATTTTGCAGACAGTAGTCTTGCCGGTACCGATGCCCCCAGTTATTCCAATTCGTAACATTAATTCTGCAATTTATTCTGTGAAAATACAAAACTGTCTTAACTTGCGTTATGGAATTTTTAGATACATTATTTGCACGGAAATATACCGCACGCAATTTCTTTTTGTTAGCAGGACCTTGTGTGGTTGAAAATAGAGAAGTACTATCAGAAACGGCAGCCACCCTCATCGATGTTTGTAACGAATTGGAAATTCCACTCATATTTAAATCTTCGTATAGCAAAGCCAATCGAAGTAGCTATCAATCATTTACAGGTATTGGCGACGAAAAAGCGCTGCAACTTTTGGCAGAAATAAAAGAGACATATCACGTGCCACTGGTAACAGATATTCATTCAGAGGCTGATGCTGAGATGGCCGCGCAATATGTAGACGTTTTGCAAATTCCTGCTTTCCTTTGTAGGCAAACTTCCCTGTTAGTAGCAGCAGCAAAAACCGGTAAAATTGTCAATATTAAAAAGGGACAATTTCTTTCGCCGGAAGCAATGGAATTTGCCCTGAATAAAGTATTGGCCGTCGGTAATCCCAAGGTGATGCTAACAGAACGTGGTACAAGCTTTGGATATCAGGATTTGATTGTGGATTTCAGAGGAATACCCACCATGAAAACATTTGGGAAGCCGGTTATTATGGACTGTACCCATGCTTTGCAACAGCCCAATCAAGCTTCAGGGGTAACCGGGGGCGACCCGATTTGATTGAAACTATCGCTAAATGTGCCATTGCTGCCGGAGTTGATGGACTGTTTATCGAAACCCATCCGAACCCGGCTAAGGCCTTAAGTGATGGAGCCAACATGCTGCCTCTCCATGAATTGAAACCCCTTTTACAGAAACTTCTTCGCATTCGGCAAGCAATAGTATAAGCCATGGCTTTAGTAAAACGAGAACTTGAGGTTATCAAAGACTTTTTACCCGAGGGGGCCTTTGAAATGGTGTTGGAATCCATGCATCGGTACAAAATCCACCTTAAAATTAAAAGGGAACGAAAAACAATTTTAGGGGACTATCGACCTTCTCACCGTGGAAAGCCACATACCATCTCGGTCAATGCCAATTTGAATAGGTTTCATTTTCTTATAACTTATGTTCATGAGCTGGCGCATTTGGTGAATTTCGTACAACATGGTGGCCGTACCCAACCACATGGTAAGGAGTGGAAGGGGCATTTTCGGCAGCTCCTTCAAACGTATGTCGAAAAAGGTATTTTTCCTGAGGATATCAAAAGGGCCCTAGAGCAATCGTTAAGCAATATGTCAGCGACAACTTGTTCGGATCCGATGTTATATAAGGTACTTACTAAACATGATCAGGCAAACGGCAAGAGAATGGTGGATGAATTGAGTATTGGCGATACCTTCAGGACCGAAAAGGGCGACGTGTACATTATTCGCGAGAAGCGTCGCAGTCGATTTGCCTGCGAAAATTTGCACACCAAAAAGCTGTATTTATTTCCCGGAATTTATGAAGTTTTTAAAGAATAGTATGAAATGTGATCATTTTTTATATATTTGCATGGAACAAATAAGAAAAATGAAATTTTACACACTTCCGCTTCGTATCGGAAACAACTGTTTTAAATCAAAATTAATGATGAAAAAATATCTTTACAGTTTTCTGTTATTGCTTACTTGTAGCACCACATTTGCTCAGTATGAGTATAGTTCGGTCGGTAAAAACGATGCCCCTGTGGTTGGACTTAATTGGGGATTGGTAGGCGGTGGATTTACAGCAATGCTGAATAATAGGGATGATTTGCGGGCTGATGGAAGATTAGATCCGCAATTTATGAATTTTTCTTGGACGGCAGGTGCAGAATGTATGTATTGGTTTCAACCAACCTTTGGCTTTGGAGGTCAATTATTATATTGGAATGCAGGTGCGAAATACACAGGACTTGACACCAATACAAAATATAAGTTGTCGGCCACTGCAAAACACACTTATTTAAAACTACCTTTGATGTTTTATTTTAAATCATATAATCGATATTACCCTAATCGCCGAACAAGATTAAATGTTTGTTTTGGGCCTTACATTGCACTCCTATCAAATTTTAGTGATATAGCCACCCTCAAGGACGAAGCAGGTATTGAGGTTGCTAAATATGGAGTAGATGGGGACAGACTAAACAATAATGGAACCATGGGAAAAATTAATGGGAAGGTTTTTAACCCAATTGATTTGGGATTTGTTTTTGGAATTGGTGGAGAGGCCAGACTGTGGAAACGAACTGTTGTATCGTTATTATTGCGTAGTGATGTCGGCATCTCAAATGTGGAGAATACTAAAGGTTTAAAAATAACGTATGATGGAAATCCCACCCCACAAGATTTAAACTACTGGGAGGGGTATTATGCAAAGTTTATTTCTCTTACTCCAGAGGATAAGGCTGCAGGATATGGGGAAAATAGAAGGGCAACCAAGAATTTTTCTATTGGAGCATTTCTTACAATCAAGAAATATTTTTAGAACCATTTTTGAATATAGGACCGCTATAGAACACTAGACATGAAAAAAACGATATTAATACTTTTCGCAAACATTTTTGCTTTGACAGCCGTTGCGCAAAATGAAGGAAGGTTGGGTATTTTTACTACAATCGGCAAAACGACTTTACTTAATAAAGATGATAAAGCTTTTGGTGATTATTTGCCAACCTTCAAGCCAGGGCTCGGTGTAAGTGCCGGATATCATTACACCCTTTTTAAGGCTGTGCCGATGGGCATTACGGCAATGGTTTCCTATAATCAGGCCGGGCAAAACTATTTCGGGGAGTATCAGGATAGTACTAGTTATTATGCTTATACCAGATTAAATTATCTTAGAATAGGAGGTGCTTTACAATTCGGAACCAATATTAGAAGACAGGTTTCTGTTGCGTTTACTGTAGGTGCCAATTATGGAATGCTCACAAACTATCAAGATCGATATGAGTTGAATCGATATAATAATGATCGCTTCATTGTTGATATTAAAAATTCGGATGTTTCCTATTATGATACTGCTCATACAAAGGCAGCTTTGTCAGATCCATTATATAATAAAACGGATTTAAATGTTTTTGGCACCTTAGGATTAGATATCTTAATTACCCGCGAGTTGGTTTTTGGATTTGGTGCTCGTATGGATATGGGGATGAGCGGGGTTGAAAATACAGATAAGATAAATTTAATAACCGAAACTGATCCACCTGTTTCAAATGCGTATCAGGCCTTTACAAATGTGAAGGTTAAGTATAGAGGACCGGTTGACCCTTTAGTCAAACGAGCTAAAACCACCAACCAATCTGTTGGAATATAACTCACTTTAAAGTATAGAATTTTCAATAAGGAAAAAATTGAATTTTGGTATAAAGAAAGACGGTGGGAAAATAAAGATAAGTAAGATTCTTTTATTCTTAATTCGTTATTCATAGTAAAAAGTAGATTTTACCACTTGAATTATTGTAAGTACTTATTTTTGCTGTAGTATTTTTTCAATCTTTGCAGCAGTTAGCGGATGATAATTACTTCTTGATTTTTCAAAAATACAACTAGCCATTTTTCGTCCCTTTTCGGTTTTTATCAAATCCATATATAAAGGTTCCAAAAATTTCTTTCGACCTACCTTCCCTAAAAAATGTTCCATGTGAGGATATGCTTTTTCGTAATTGGACGCAATGGCAAGGCGGTACCATTCATCTGCAATTTCGCAATTGGATGATGTAGAAAGTTTATAACGATAATCTAAATCAGATAATTTTTCAAGTGGCAACGGCCTTGATAATTTTCTAAGAAATTGAAGCCACTCGTGGGTACTCCAAGCGTTAGTTTGTAGGGAGTTTGCCGAATTTTCATTTTCAAAATGAACGCGCTGCGAGTCAATATCCATAAACCTAAGCGGCAACGTATGATTGTAATTGGACGGCAAGCCAGGTTCATAAATCCACTGTCTTACAAGCAATTTGTTTCGTGCAACGGTATCTTCATTAAAAGATGTTTGTCCATAAATGCTAGACATTTTTCTGTAGTAATTGGAAGAAACGCATTGGTTGAAAAGTAGGCATTTAGGAACGCATCAAATTTTGTCTACCCACATTCTGCTCCAGCATTCTTAAAAATACAGCTCCTTTTTCGTACGGGATATTTGAAAATGCATCATCCGGTTCTCTGCCTTTAAATCTACCTTTAAGCGAGTGTCTTGATGCGTATTTCCTAGACTTGTCAGATCACTTTGCAAATCCTGATATCCGATTTCCCATAACATATCTGTATAAGAAGGATCGGTAATTTTTTCCATAATTCGTCTTTCAAAATAGGTAGTAAATCCTTCATTGAGCCATAAGTCATTCCAGTTGGCATTCGTCACCAAGTTTCCGCTCCAGCTATGTGCCATCTCATGTGCAATCAGTGAAACCAAGCTTTTATCACCTGCAATGATGGTTGGTGTAGCAAAGGTAAGTCGTGGGTTTTCCATTCCTCCAATGGGAAAGGAGGGGGGAGCAATAAGGACATCATATTTGCCCCAGCGGTATTTTCCGCCTAGGTCTTCGGCTGCCTGCATCATTTTTGGGATATCACTCAATTCATTTGCTGCTTCAGCTAGCATGGAGGGTTCCGTATAAACCCCGCATCGTTCGTTAATAGGTTGATAGGCGATATCACCTGCAGCTAGAGCTATTAGGTAAGTAGGTATCGGTATTTCCATTTCAAATTCATAAATCCCACTTTCATTTTTTTTAGTAGGATTCTTAGCACTCATAATGGCCATCATCCCTTTAGGAACTTGTACTTGTGCATGATAGGTGATCCGGTTTAAGGGAGCGTCCTGACATGGAAGCAGAGAGCGCGCTTGAATACTTTCGCATTGTGTAAACAGATACGGAAGTTTTTTACCAGCTGTTTGCTCAGGCGACAACCATTGAAGTGCATTGGCGTTTGCACCGGTAAGGTATTCAATAGAGAGTATGGTATCATTGGATGTTATGGGTATGGAAAGTCCGCTCCCATAATGCTCTACAAAGGGTGTTAAGAAATACTGTGTTTCTTTTCCGTTGACCTTAATTTTTTTGATGGTTAAATCATAGGTATCAAAATGGATGTATTTTTCTTTTGAAGGGTTTTTAAAATTCCAGGTAGCCGTGCCACTTACTTGTTTTAAATCAAAGTTGATTTGTGCATCCCAATTAAGATGCGTGGTCATCACCTTTTCAAGATTTGAAAAGGAATGCGTATTAGGATTTAGGACTATAGAATTATCGGAGTTTTTGGGTTTGCAGGCACTTATGAATAATGTCAAAAGAAGGCAAAGCTGGATTCTAATCATCAGAATATTTTTTATTTACAAATTGAATATACATGGTAAAAATAGGAAAAAATCTGTTGGCTATAAAGGCAACTTATTTTGAATCTTTATTGAAGAATATTTTATATGATTCATCGGCCTGAATATGCAACATTTGGAGTCCATTTTTGATGGTGGCCCCTTGATTTGAACTTTTTTGTAGAAAGGATGAAATGTCAGGATTGTATATTAAATCAAAACAAAAATGTTTATGAGTAATATATTGATAGGGTAGTGGTAGTAAATTACTGGTGTTGGGAAACATCCCAACCGGTGTTGTATTAATAATCAGCTGATGGGTTTCGATGATTTTTTGGGTTACATCCGAATAAGAAAGAATATCATTCCTTCTATTTCTACTTAACAATTGGTAAGGTATTTGGTGTTTCTTGAGGCAATATTGAACGGCTTTGCTAGAACCACCGGTTCCACAAATTAGTGCATGCAGATTTCCTATTGGTTCGAGCGATAAGTGACTTAGAAAAGATTTTTCAAAACCAATATAATCTGTGTTATAACCGAATCGTTTGCCATTATTTATTTTAACACAATTAACAGCACCGATGGCTGCGGCATCCTTAGAAACAGAATCCAAATGCGAAATAATTTTTTCTTTAAATGGGATAGTAACATTGAAACCGGAAAGGTTTTTTTCGGAAATGATTTGAGAAAGGGCTTCTAAATCAGGTAATTCTATATTTCTGTAGCAAGCCTCAAGCTGTTCTTCTTCAAATCTCTTACTAAAATATGCTTCGGAAAATGAATGTTTTAATGAAAGGCCAATTAGTCCAAAATGTTGCACTTGGGACTATTTATTCAAATAAAACATAAAGGTATCGCCTCTTAAGCCAACACGGGTTGCTTCTAATGGGATTACCTCATTGGGGGCAATATTTCCTAAATTAACATTGCAGCCACATAGTTCTAGAAAGTATACCTGTTGTGCTTTTTGCGGTGCCTCCCAAATAATTTTTCCTGCGGAATTTGAGTTAATATTTCTTGAACCAAGCCTTCTCTTACCTCGCCGCTACTACGATAAATGCCTACATTCCCAGCCTCACGCGCTTCCGCAATTACATATTCACTACCGGCTTCCAACTCCGCTTTCATTAATTCTATCCATTTATAAGGAGGAATGATATGGGCAGCATCTTTGCTACCGACCTCACTCAAAACGGTTACATGCTTGGCCAATTTTTCAATATATCCGCATTTTTCACTGTGTGGTATGCTAATGGAACCGTCTGAAACCTCCACATAGGTAAGGCCAAATTCTTGCACCATGTGCAAATATTCATCGAAGCAGTTTCTAATAAGAAATGCCTCAAATAAGGTTCCTCCAAGATATACTGGAATATTATTCGTTGCATATACCGCCAGTTTTTCTTTCAAATTTGGTGTTACCATTGAGGTGCCAAAGCCTAGTTTTACCAAATCGATGTAAGGCTCGGCAACAGAAATAAAATTATGCGTTTCTTGGATACTGAGTCCCTTGTCCATCACCATAGTAATTCCGTCTGTTCTGGGTTTGGATGTACGAAGCGGGATTTGTGGTAATTGATAATTCATTGGACAAATGTATAAAGCAAGTTTTGATTTTTATAAAAAAATAATCGAAATGGATATGTGAAGTTGCTATCGCATAAATAGATAAGGGACGGGGGAGTGCACTTTGCTAATAATTATTCGTTTAGAACCGTGGAATGGCGCTTTTCAAATAAAATGCATGTTTTGTCAAAATTTGTTATCAAAAAGTAATTTATTATAGAAATAATGTAGATTTGCCTATATTCTTTCAATTTTCATTTTAATAAACTTTACATGAAACAAACACTACTCTTTTTATTTTTTCTTGCCTTTTTTCAGTTTAAAGGTATGGCACAGTGTACCCCCACGGTAACGCAAGTCGGTGCTTCAGGGGATTATATCAATAACTTCACTTTTGGAGCTATTTCCAACTTAAATAGTGGAGATGCGGCGGCTGATTATACCTTATTTCCGATGACCGGAACTTACGTACAAGGCCTTATATATCCCTTTACCATACAATCAGGTAGTCCAACTTGGGGACAAGGATTTGGTATTTGGATTGATTATAATGGAAATAATGACTTTAATGATTTAGGGGAGTTCGTATGGGCTTCACCTACCGGAACCAATACTTCAGCAAATATTTTAACAGGTAATATTACAATTCCTCTGGGAGCCTCACCCGGTATAAGAAGAATGCGCACCTGTAGTTGGTTTAATACCGTAGTAACGCAGGCCCAATCTTGTGGTCTGACAGGTTTTGGAGAATATGAGGATTATAATATTACCATTGCTGCCAATACACCTTGCGCTGGGAATCCAGTAGGAGGTACCGCCTCCGTGGCCCCTGCAAATCCCTGCCCCGGTATATCTGTAACCTTAAATCTGGCAGGACAAACGTTAGCAGGTGGTCTCATTTATCAATGGTTGCAATCTCCCACCGGATTACCCGGTACCTATACTCCCATAGTAGGCGCTACTACAATACCTTACGTGTATACACCAACACCGGGTTCTACTAATTATTTCCGTTGCATTGTTACTTGTACGAATCCCGGTGGTGGCTTTGATACCTCTATTGCTTCAGGTTCTTGTATTGTGCAACCTTGGAGTCCGACTGGTAATTGCTGGTGTATTCCTACCTATGTGAACGGTGGCGGCGGCGATAATATTGCGAATGTAACCTTGGGAACCCTGACAAATAATACAGCCGCTGCCGGTAATGTAGCTCCTTATTGGGTGGATTATACTGCACAGCAGGTGGCCAATGTGTTGGCGACCCCTAATCTGTATGTTGGGCTAGCTTCCAATTTGTCTGTTACACACGGTACGGATTTGACACAGTATTTAGGTGTTTGGATTGATTTTAATCATAGTGGATCTTTTGAGCCTTCAGAATATTTTTCACCGGGTACTGATGCAGGTCCTAATGGAGTGCATGTACTTCCAATTACAGCCCCTCCAGGTTCCTTACCCGGCTTAACTCGTATGCGTTTACGAGGAGGTGATGATGCACAGATGACGAATTTACAGCCTTGTGGTCCTACCAATTCTACGTTTGGAGAGGCGGAGGATTATCTGGTAAATATTATTCCGGCTTCTAATCACGATCCAGCTGTTACAGCGATAACCGGTGCTGCAGGCAATTGTTATGCTGCGAATGTGAATATGGTTTTATCGGTTACCAACTATGGCTCGATGCCGATTACGGTAGCTACCAATCCAATAACCTGTACCCTTGCGGTAACAGGTCCTTTGGGTGTGAATTATTATTATGGCAATGTGAACCCTGCCTTAACTCTTAATCCGTATGCAGCTAATACGGTACCTGTATTGATACCCGGTGTTAATTTGTATGCAGGGGGTACGTATTATATCAATAGTACCTTAAGCATTGGCAATGCCGGTGGTGTGGTGAATGGCAGTTTGCAAAACGACTCCCTTCCAAGCCCTTTAGTACGTATCAACTATCGACCAACCGCTGGTCCGAATTATAATCTTTGTCAGTATGCCAGCATTCCTTTTGGTCAGGGACTTACCGTAAGTGGTTGTGCAACCCCTATCAACGACTCGCTGGAAATTACTTTTACATTGACCCCGACACCTGATAATGTGGGTGCTACCTCTGGTGGTACTAGTCAAACGGTGCCCGGTGCTGCATGCGCCAATCAGTTTGCAGGTAACCTTGCCAATGCGATGTCTATACCTGCATTACCGCCGGGAGCGTCCTTTTACTCAAAATGGCGTTTTGACACTTACTAATTTATCCTCAAACTTTATTACCGAACCTAGGTTTATCCTTTATAGCGGTACTCCAGTTGTTCCTACTTTATTTGCCCCTTGTCCACAAGGCTATAATGTCAATGCAGGCGATATTGTATTAGCTGGTTTGTCAACCGGTAATAATGCAAATTTTACGAATACACGTCATATTACACCCGCTCAGTTAGGAAGTATTTTCAGCTATTTACAGGCAAATCCTTTGGCACCCTTGAATGTGGGTTATTTTGAAACCTGGAACGATAATCAAAACACCTCCGATATTGGTTTGAATGCAGGAGCGCCCACCGTAGTGAAATTAAAAGTATATTATCAGTATGTGCCATCCGCTTATGAATGGTATAATGTACCAAGTGGTGGGGCTAGTTTGTATTCCTTGTCGCCATTTGATCCGATTATTACTCCGGGTAGTGGCATCAACAATTCCAATACACCCGGCACGTATACCTTTTATGCAGCTTGTGTGGGTTCGTCCTCTTGTCGTGTACCGGTGAGTTTGGTTATTAATCCATCTCCTTCTGTATTTCAAGATACGATTGCCTTATGCGAAAGTCCTGCTGGAAGTAATGGTGCTATTTTTGATTTAACTACTGTAGATGGTCCTGTAAGTGGTTTTGCTGCGGGTGTTACGGTACAGTACTATGGCGATCAGGGATTATTTTATTTATTACCTACACCTACCAATGATACTTCAGCTAGTACAGTGGTGTATTCAAAAGTGACTAATTTGGCGGGCTGTTCTGCTACAGACTCTGTGGTATTGCAAGTGAATCCTCAACCTGAGTTTCCTGCCTTGTATGTTACCGGCAATGCTTGTGCCCCTGCATCTATCGATGTGGCTACTTTGATAGATCCATTTGCTACGGTTCCACCGGGTACGGATACCTTATACTTTTCAGACGCAGCTTGTACCATTCCTTATCCCAACCCTCATAATGTAACGGTATCCGATACGGTGTATATAGTACTTGCTACCAATACCATACCTGTTTGTGCAGATACCGCCATTGCGTTAATAGAATTGTCAACGGCTGGTGCGCTCATTGCCAATCAGGACATATTAAATTACTCCATACCTGGTTTTGTGGGATGCAATACCATGACACTAAGCGATGGGATAACCGATACCTTATATAATCCTGCTGACTGTAAGCGAATTGTTCATATAACGGATGTAGCCAATGCAACGAGTTTAGGCAGCACAACTGTTTGTGAGTGGATTGATGCGAGTACGCAGGTTCACAATGGTCAACCGTATGTAAATCGTCATTATCAGATAACCCCAAGCACACAAACGAATGCGAATGTATGCTTGTACTTCTTGGAAGATGATTTTGCACAGTTTAATTCCTTCTCCTTACTAAATGGCTGGCCTCAAATTACACCGAATGCCAATTTGGTGATATCGAAAGTAGACAATGGAGATATTACCACACCGGGTCATACGGCAGTAGTGATACCGAATGCAAATATTACCACCAGTTATGATCCATTAACAACAGTATGGACGGTTTGTTTTCCTGTAGATAGCTTCTCATATTTCTATGCACATGCGGCCAATCCGGGCAATGTACCATTACCGATCAGTCTATTGAGTTTTAGTGGTAAGAAAGTAGAGAATACCTCTTTATTAAACTGGGTGACTAGCAGCGAGCACAACAATAGTCATTTTGTATTGGAAAACAGTAAAGATGGAAAAACGTTTACGGCCCTTTCAGGCAAAATCGCCAGTAAGGCAGTAGGTGGCAATAGTGTGGTATCGCTAGCATATGATTATACCGATGCAACACCATATGCCGGTCATAATTACTACCGACTACAACAAGTAGATTTGGATGGAAACATCAGCTATAGCAAAGTAGTGAATGTGTACCATGGCAATGAAACCTTGGTTACCTTATATCCGAATCCGGTGAATACCCAACTGAATATTGAAATCAACACACCAAAAGCAACCATTGCTCAAGTGAAACTATTGGATGCAACGGGTAGGGTGGTGAAGGCCATCGATATGCAGTTGCAAGCCGGCAACAACAAGACCGACATTAGCATGGAAGGCTTGGCTGATGGCGTTTATATGGTAAAAGTAAGCAACCAAAAAGGTTTGAACTTTAGTCAAACCATTCGAAAAAACTAAAGGCAACTAGTGAATAAAAAAGACCGTCTACTCAGTAGGCGGTTTTTTTATTGGTTTAGTTTCCTATCAAGTTATATACATACACCTACATTACTTTTGATCCTTTATCGGGCTTAACACACATAATACCGTATTGAAAATTCTCATTTCAATCCTAAGCCCAAAATTTGCGATGCTGAGCGGATCTCCTTCAGGGTTTTTCTTTTTGTTGATATTTATGATTGACTTGGTGCCGAATACTAAAAGCGAATGGGACAGGAGCCTTCGCCAATCATTATAGGATATCAAGCTGATGGTAACTACCCTCATTTGCATTATATTTGCCGACTGAAAAGTAATCCATTGATTTTCACCCTTTCATATCCTTACTGGTTTATATTGCTTTGCGTGCTGTTGGCTGCAGTATTTTCATTTTTGCTATATTCAAAGCAGGCTGGAAGGTTTGCTAAAAGCGTTTTATATTCATTAATACTACTTCGTTTTTTTTCTGTATTTCTTCTATGCTTTTTACTTCTGGCACCCATTTTAAAATATTTACAGAATAAAAATGAAAAGCCTGTCGTAGTGTTTTTACAAGATAATTCTGCATCCATAAAAAGTGCTTTCAAAAAAGTTGACAGCATTGCCTATCGAAAAAAAGTTACTGAATTATTAGATGATTTGCGAGAGGATTATATAGTAAAGGAACTACGTTTTGGTGGTCAACTTTCAGATTCCTTGTTGTTTAATTACACCGAAACGAGTACTGATATTTCTACCGCTTTTGAAACTACCTTAAGCAATTTTGAAAATGAAAATTTAGGGGCTATTATCATTTCTACGGATGGTATTTATAATAAGGGAAATTCGCCCTTAACGCAAAGTTACCCATTTAAAGGTTCTGTTTATACAGTAGGGCTTGGAGATACAATGACGCAGAAGGATGCTGCAGTTGCTAGGGTATTTGCAAACAAGATTGTTTATTTGGGAGACAAGTTTGCCATACGAAGTGATGTCGCGGCGTATGCTTGCGAAGGAAGTCAAGTTTCTATCAACGTTTTTAGCCATCAACAAAATAGGAATATTGCTGTCCAAAATTTTTCCGTTACAAATGCCCGCTTTTTGAAGACTGTGGAAACCATCGTCGAGGCAAATAGTCCCGGAATACATCGATATACTATATCGGTATCAAAAATTGATGGAGAGCAAAACGTATTGAACAATGCACAAGATGTATATGTAGAGGTACTCGATAGTAAAGAGCGTATATTGATTGTGGCGGCAGCACCTCATCCTGATGTCAGTGCTATTAAGGAAGCCTTGAGTAAAAATAAAAATTACACTATTGATATTGCCATGGCCGATAAATCGGTTTCTAAAATCAATGAGTACAATTTGGTTATATTACATAATTTGCCTTCTGTATTATTTTCAGCAAGTACCCTTATTGATCAGGCTCAAAAATTGGGTGTTTCTATTTGGTATATTGTAGGTAGTCAAACCGCCTTACCCTTGTTCAATAAAGCGCAATCAGGGTTGCAAATTATTCCGAAGGCAATAGCAGGAAATGATGTGCAAGGTTACGTGAACAAAGATTTTTCTTTTTTTAGCATCAATCAGAATTATGCAAGTAGCCTTGCGGGACTTTCACCCTTATCAGTTCCTTTTGGAGAATACAAAACGGGTTCTAATGCTCAGGTACTTATGAATCAGAAAATAGGAAACGTGGCTTCTTCGTACCCACTGTGGGTGCTACAGCCTGTAGGAGTATCAAAGCTTGGAGTGCTGGCCGGTGAGGGCATTTGGCGCTGGCGTTTTTATGATTTTTTTCTACATAAGAATCATGATGCCGTCGATGATTTTATTTTGAAAACGGCACAGTATTTATCCGTTAAGCATGATAAGAAACAGTTTAGAAGTCAGTTAGCCAAAAGCATCTTTTCGGAATCGGAAAATATTACCATTGATGCAGAATTATACAATGAAAATTTCGAATTGGTGAATACACCCGATGTAAAAGTAGCATTGATTTCGGAGGATGGTAAGCGGCTCGAGTATTCGATGAATAAAAGCGGCAATTCCTATTCTTTAAATATAGGAAATTTATCGGCAGGAACCTATAATTATTCTTGCACCTGCGGCTTTAATGGAAAATCATTTTCTTCAAATGGAAGTTTTAATGTGGTTTACCAAAATATTGAACAAGTTAACACCACTGCTGATTTTGGTACCTTGAGCCAATTGGCGCAAAATTACAATGGCGCCTTCGTATTTCCGAATGAGTTGTCCTCTATTAAGGATAAAATTCAGCGGAATGAAAGGGTAAGGAATATTATTCGTACCGAATCGCATATTGAACCGCTTATCAATTGGAAGTGGCTTTTCCTTTTACTGCTTGTCCTTTTGGGAGCTGAATGGTATATACGCAAAACGAATGGGGCCTATTAATTATATTTTATGGAAGCCCAATAGCAATAGTTAAGTTCTTACTTTTAATAGGAATGGAGTCGTTATTGTTTGCAATATTATATAAAAATAAATCGATTTCTCCGTCCAGTTTAACGGTTTTTTGACCTTGTGCATTATTTTCATACGTACCAATATTGCTGGTAGAAATTATTTTCTGATTGCTTTGATCGAGGGTCGGATTGTTCTTATATGATTTGTAGGTTTTGCCATTCATTTTCAAGGTAATGATACATGCAGAGTGATTAATTCTAGCGATGGTTTTGGTTTCACTGCTTACAAAAGTAGAATAGTAAAAATTTGAAACTGGGATTTGACTGTTACCTGTTAAGTTTATTTTGCGTTTATAGGTGGCGAGGCAACCTGAGTAAGAAGTGCTTAGGACGATTTCATAAAGCCCATTTTGAGAGTAGGTATGACCTACTGAAGGGCCTTCGCCCACGCCACCATCTCCAAAGTTCCACAGATATGAATTGAATAGCCCTTCAGCATTTGCTGTAATTTTATTTGATGTATCAATGTTCACTGAAAATCGGTTTCTACATTCAGAAAAGGGCGTTACATCAATGGGAATAATAAGGGTATCACGCAAATTATTGAATTTTGTAATTAGGCGTACATCTTTTAGTCCACCTGTTGTAAATGTGTGAATGGGTGAAGCTACATTGGACGTGTCACCATCCCCGAAATTCCAGTGGTAAGTGGTGCCCGGTGGGTTGTTGTCTGCAGAAAATTTAAAGGTTTCTGTCGGTGAATTAATTTCAATTGAATCAAAAGAAACAGAGGTAAAATAAGATCGCTCGAAAAAACTAAAAATATCTGAATATAAAGAAGTTTCGATATTGGGGTTTTCATCTTTAAATTCAAAACTTAGATAGGGTTCGCAGGTTATGCAATTATGTGGAGCAAAATATCCTTTGAGTGTAATAAGATCTTGATTGTCCTTAAAGTATTCGGTAAACAAATATAAGCCACTATCGCCTGCTGTATAGGTTACCGGTTGATTGTTGATGGTGCCTGAAAATGAAAAAACGGGTTGGCCGGTTGTGGAAGTAGGCACTGACCTTTTTGTACAATTGCTAAAAACTACAGCCACGAGTGCTAAAAAAAGGAAGTTTTTCATGATAAATGCGTTTTTAGTTGCCATTGCGTTTGAAATAATATTTTAATCCGAGTGACATTCTCGTCTGTGTATTATTGGATTGAATACTGAAAAATTCTTTTTGTGCTGCATTCATAAAACCTTGTTGCCATAGTAGCTGTGCACCTAGTTTATTATGAATTTGGAATTGATACCCGAGCATTGAAAAAATATCAAAGCGATTGATCCCATCTAAATACCCTTTTTGATTCTTAGATGATTTGTTTTCAGTTACTAAGCTTTCGGTATTACATACATAACTTCCACCGATGCCTCCTATTACAGTGTGTAATTTCCCAATCTGATAGGCCACGCTTATTGGTAATAGCAGTTGGTACATTCTGTTGTATTGTACAGAAATTTTTGTAGAATCAAATCCAAAAGAGTACTTATAATTGACGGCAGTTTTTTCTAAATTCAGTCCATTGAAATATGTAAATCCAATATGAGCAGACATGGATATTTTGTTACGAATCGTTTTTTCAATACCTACATTCAGGTAGGGGGCGATGCCCCAAGCAACCGTAGTGGACTGATTTCCGGCAAATCCTTTATTAAAGTTGGCACCGGCGGCAACAAAGATTTTGAGTTTATTTGTTTTTTTCGAAGAGTCGGATGCGGATTCCATTTTGGCAGCCTCCTTTAATGGCGTTTCCTGTTTTGTGTCGTTGGCCGGCTTAAACGTAAGTATGGTAATGCTATCTATGCGCTCGGTTACATAGTTTGATAGATTCGCGAAATATCGTGGATTATAGATTCTTTCGTCTTGCGCTTGCTTCTGTATCAGCACTTGTGTATCAATGGGCTGCATTCTTTGTCCGTTCAGCATCACGGTCTTATTCGCACTAGGAGCAGGGGTATTTATGTTGGATTGACCCTCTGTTTTGATATCTGCAACAGGGTGTGCAAGTGCTTTACCACTTTTTTTGTTTATTTTCTTGGGTTCTATTTTTGATGGCAAGCTACCTGCTGGAGCTGGATTTGGTGCAGCGGGAAATTCCTGACTTGCTCTTGGTTTGAAGTCCTTCGGATTCGAAATTCGGTCGTTTTTTGGGGCCTGGCTAGTGCCGGCTGTCTTCTCGCTTTGTGGACTTGGAGAATTTGTAGGGTTGGTTTGAGTTGGTGCTAACTGATCGGAACTATTGATTTCAGAAACCTCCTGATTGTTATTTTCGGCGATGCTATTGGTTGTGTTATTCGATGGGTCAACAGTATAGGAAGGTTTGTTGGCATTTTCTGCGTTTTTATTTTCCTCAGATACAAAGGAAGTCTTTTTAGTTTTCTCTTGGGAATTGGATTTATTTTGGGTGATAAATATGGCCCCAACACTCAAAACGATTAGGGTGCCGATAAGGGTGAACCATCGCCAAATGCCAGGACGTTTTTTTCTTTCGTCCTCAGCATCCAGCATTTCTAGTGCTTTTTCCCAATAAATTTCCTTAAACTCAAAGTGAGCTTCCTCTACTTTGCTTTTAAGGTACCGGTCTAGTTCATTTTCCTCTTTTTGCATAGTTATTTATTTTATGGCAAAGTTTAATTTCTCAAGTTTTTCAGTTAACAATTTACGCGCCTTATGCAAATGCCATCTCGATGCCTCTTCAGATAATCCCAACATATTGCCTACTTCCTTGTGGTTAAAGCCGTCAATGGCAAACAGATTCAATACCTGCCTGGTCACTTCGGGCAATTCTTGAATCAATTTGTAAATTTCCTTGCTATCCATATTGCTCTCTGTAAAATCGATATTATGATGTGTTTGTTCAACATTTGAGTAATCGGTGTCTATTGTAAATTTATTTTGGTCGGTATATTTTTTTTTTGACCGATAAAAATCAATAGAAGTATTTACAGCAATTTGTTTTACCCATCCAAAAAAGCTTTTTTCATCTTTTAAGGTACCCAGATTCTTCAATACCTTCAAAAAGCAAGTATTCATGCAGTCTACTACCTCATCCTCATTGGTAATATACCTTCTGCTTACCTTCATCATTACTGCAAAACAGCTTTCATACAAAAGCCTTTGACTCTTCCGGTCATTTTGAAGGCATCCTTGTATGATTTCCGCTGTGATCAAGCCTGGTATCTAATAAAATCTAAAAATAAGCAATAAAATTGTGTTTTACCTTTGTTTAGTACGAATCTCAACCGCATTTCGTTAGCTACTGCTTGTATAATTTCTGGTTAATTGCCAATTTGCCCTTGGTTCAACCAATTCTTAACATCCTTTTTGAGAAATCTACTGTCAATTCCTATCAAAAAATCTTTAAATTTGTTGATTATGAATAAGCAACGCTTTTCTTTTTGTTTGATTGTTTTCTTATTTTTTTTCGGTTCAAACACCTTTTCGCAGGATTTTGAACCGATTCGATTTGAAGCCAAACCGGTGCATGATAAAGACAAAAGTAAACTGTCGCCCATTCAGATTATTGAAGATTCTCTGGTGTATTATTCCGATAGTATGTACTATTCATCATTTCCCGAGAATAAGGTGGAAGCCTGTTATCAATTTATCCGATTAATAAAGGGGGCTTTAAATACAGCAAATTCATTTAGCTATCCCTTTGAAAAGCTCAAGGAGCGAATTGCCATTTTGCAGGCACCAGACAATTCGTTTCGGATTTATAACTGGGAAATTATCAAATCGGATGTCGAAAAGAGGTATTATGCTGCTATGCAATTGAGTAATGGCAAATTTATTCCCTTGATAGATGTCTCCGATCAAATTATCAGGGGCTTAGAAGATTCAGTGTTAATGAATAACAGGTGGGCAGGCGCCTTGTATTATAATATTGTTCAAAAGCAAATTGGAAACGATCAAATTTATTTCCTTTTTGGATGGAACGGAGCCTCTATGAACAGTGAAAAGAAAATTGTCGAGCCTTTTGGGTTCAACTCGCAAGGCCAAGCGGTATTTGGTGCCCCTCTTTTCGAGATTATGGATCGTGGAAAAAGACTTGCCCCAAATCGTTTCATACTAGAATATCAAAAAGGTGCCAAATTGTCTATGAATTTTGATAAGGAAACCGAACAAATCATCTTCGATCATTGCGAGTCGCAAATAGGGGATCCTAATAAAAAATTTACCTATGTCCCGGATGGTACCTACGATGGTCTCAGATGGGATGGAAGAAGATGGATTATGTCTGAAAATATTGTTCAAATCAGTATTTTAGAACAAGGCAATGCCCCGGTTGAAAAACCCATTAAGTAAGGTGTTGTTTATTTTTCAGAATAAAATGCCATCTTCGCAACCTTTCTGTCACTATATCGAACTTTGCAACATCGAAAATTCAATATAGAATTTTTCTTACCTAATAACTAAATAATGCACTACGCATCTGTCGAAAATATTTCAAAATCTTTTGGTATTCGAGTCCTATTCAAAGAGCTTACCTTTCATATAGAGGAGGGCGATAAAATTGCATTGGTTGCTCGCAATGGATTTGGGAAATCAACCCTGCTTCATATCATCGCCGGAAAAGATTATGCCGATAGCGGCTCCGTATGGATTCATAAAGATATTCAATTGGTGATGTTGCATCAGGAAAATGAGTTTCAAGAGGATAAGAATATCTGGGATAATATTCTCTGTATGAATCACCCCACTGTTAAGGTAGTAAAAGCTTACGAAGAATTTGTGGAAAGTGGATCCGAAGACGCTGAAAAAATGCAGCACTTGCTTGATCAGATGGAGCATTTGGATGCCTGGAATTTTGAATCGGAACTCAAGCAGATTCTAAGTAAATTGAATATTCAACATTTGGAACAACCGGTGCGATCGCTTAGTGGTGGACAAAAAAAACGGGTGGCGCTTGCCCAAGCACTTGTTGAAACGAAATTGTATGATGGAAAATGCTTGCTGATAATGGATGAGCCCACGAATCATTTGGATATTGAGATGATTGAATGGCTTGAAAATTATTTAAGTAATCAGAATACCACCATGTTGATGGTGACACACGACCGATATTTTTTGGACAATGTATGCAATGAAATCATCGAAATTGAAAATCATCAGGTATATATTCACAAGGGAGATTATAACCATTATCTTGGCCAGAAGGCACACCGTATTGAAGTGCAAGGAAGTGAGTTGCAAAAGGACAAGAATATTTATCGGAAGGAACTTGAATGGATGCGCAAGCAACCCAAGGCCCGAACTACTAAATCGAAATCGCGACAAGACCATTTTGAACTAATAGAAGATCGGGTAAAACAGAAGAATGTTGATAGCGAGGTGCAGCTGCAAGTGAAGATGACTCGAATGGGGGGCAAGGTATTGGAAATGAAGAAGGTGTATAAAAGTTATGGAGATAAAATAATATTAAAAGGCTTTGATTACACATTCAAAAAAGGGGAACGTATCGGAATTATTGGGAAGAATGGAGTGGGGAAAAGTACGTTTATTAATATAGCGCTTCAGCTTCAAAACCCTGATTCTGGTAAAGTGAATCATGGTGACACCATTGTTTTTGGATATTTTTCACAGGAAGGTTTGCAATACAAAGAAGATAAAAGGGTTATTGATTTTGTAAAAGATATGGCCGAATTTTTTCCAATGGCCGATGGTTCTAAATTAGGAGCCTCCAAATTTTTAGAGCGTTTTGCATTTTCCGCTGAGCAGCAATACACTACTCTAAGTAAACTTAGTGGGGGTGAAAAAAGAAGACTGCAGTTGTTATGCATATTATTTAAAAATCCCAATTTCTTGGTGCTGGATGAGCCCACCAACGATCTTGATTTGCAAACGTTGCAGATTTTGGAGGAGTTTTTGTTAGACTTTGCGGGTTGTATCCTTATTATTAGTCATGACCGCTATTTTATGGATAAACTTGTCGATCATCTTTTTGTATTTGAAGGAGAAGGCCTGGTGAGTGATTTTCCAGGCAATTATGCACAATATCGTGTGAAGCTTTTAGAATCGACTTTAGAAGCGGATTATCTTACAGAAAAAGTGGTGATTCAAAAAGAATTACCCATCAGTAAAGAACCGAAGCAGGGGAGTGCCAACAAACTTTCTTTTAATGAAAAGCGCGAGTTTGAATTGCTTGAAAAGGAAATGCCCTTGTTGGAGCTTGAAAAGCACCACTTGGAAACAAAATTATCCAATGCAGAACTTTCCTATATAGAGCTGCAACAAATAAGCAATCAAATTACGGCCATCATTGCCCAAATTGAGGAAAAAGAATTACGCTGGTTGGAGTTAAGCGAAAGAATGGTGTAGGCTACATTGTCTGCTGCACAATTGCCACAAAGTCAGTACCTTTTTGATTATTTTTGCAACCACTCCATGCAAGCTATCCAATTGCTATTTTCAGAACGTCCACCATTTCACTTACATAATGAAATTTTAAGCCTTTGATATATGAAGGGTTAATATCTAAAATATCTTTTTCATTTTGTTTGCATAAAATAATTTCCTTCATGCCGGCACGTTTGGCTGCTAAAATTTTTCTTTAATTCCTCCAACTGGCAACACCTGACCTCTTAATGTAATTTCACCGGTCATGGCTAAAAATGGTTTTACTTTCTTTCCTGTAAGCACGCTCAACATGGTGGTAAGCATCGTGATGCCCGCACTTGGCCCATCCTTCGGTACGGCCCCTTCGGGAACATGGATATGAATATTATTTTTTTCAAAAATGGAGGGTTCGAGTTGAAGTTCTTTGCAATGCGATTGAATAAAAGCCAAAGCAGTGGTGGCACTTTCCTTCATTACATTTCCTAAATTGCCGGTGAGGGTTAGTCCTCCTTTTCCCGGACTGATGGTACTTTCAATAAATAGAATTTCACCGCCAACATAAGTCCAAGCCAAACCAATAGCCACACCGGGAGGGTTGCTTTTGGTATAGAGGTCATTGGTATATTTAGGTTTCCCTAATACTTCTTCCACTAAATCTTCGGTCACATCAAAATGTTGTACCTCATCGTCCATTGCCGCTTTCATGGCCAGATTTCTCATAATGGAAGCCAATTGCCGTTCCAATTCGCGCACACCACTTTCTCGTGTGTATTCTTGAATCAATTTCACAAGCACCGCATTGTTTAATTTAATGCTGTATTTATCGAGTCCATGCGCCTCTTTTTGTTTTGGTAATAGGTGTTTTTTTGCAATTTCGGTTTTTTCTTCTACAGCGTAGCCATTCAGATTGATGATTTCCAATCGATCGCGAAGTGCGGGTTGAATTTCGTTTAAACTATTGGCAGTGGCAATAAACAGCACTTTAGACAAATCATATTCCAATTCGAGATAATTATCATAAAAGGTATGATTTTGTTCAGGGTCTAATATCTCGAGCAAGGCACTGCTTGGATCGCCACGGAAATCGCGGCCCAGCTTATCCATTTCATCTAAAATAAACACAGGATTGCTGGATTTTACTTTACGTAGGGATTGTATAATTCTACCGGGCATTGCACCAATATAGGTTTTACGATGGCCGCGCAACTCGCTTTCATCGTGCAAGCCACCCAAACTAAAGCGCACATACTTTCTTCCGATCGCATTTGCAATGGATTTTCCTAAGGAGGTTTTACCAATGCCGGGAGGTCCGATAAAACAAAGAATAGGCGATTTCATATCCCCTTTTAGTTTTAATACTGCCAAATATTCCAAGATGCGATCTTTGATTTTATCCATCCCATAATGATCATTGTCTAGTACTTTTCGTGCCTTTCGGATATCATACACATCTTGGGTATACTCATTCCAAGGCAAATCAATTAATAAATCCAAATGATTATAAATGGTTGAATAGTCAGGGGTAGAGGGATGCATTCGTTCTAACTTTTCGATACCTTTTTGAAACATTTCTGCGGCAGCCTCGCTCCATTTTTTACCCTCGGCACGCTTCTGTAAATCACGCAATTCGCGATCATTTCCATCGCCGCCTAGTTCATCTTTAATGGCCTTGAGTTGTTGATTTAAAAAATACTCTTTTGTTGTTTGTCCAGTTCGCCTTTTGTTTTGCTATTGATTTTATTTTTTAGTTCCACATGTTGCAATTCCATTTGAAGCAATCGCAGCAAGCTTTCAGTTCTTTTTTTAAAATCATTTTCTTCTAACAGCAGTTGCTTCTCTTTATTTTCACAATTCAGGTTGCTTGCGATGAAATGATTTAAAAGGAAATATTTTCAATATTGCGAAGCATAATGGCTGCTTCGGGCGGTACATTATTGGATTGTTTGATGATTTGGTCGGCAAACTCTTTTTACAGAGGTTGTCATCACAGTAAACTCCTCATCATCTGTTGGAATCTGATCCTCGAGATAACTTACCTTTGCTTTAAAGTAGGGGTCTTCGGTAGTCCAGTCATTAATCGTAAAACGGATACGTCCTCTGATGAAAACTGTTGTGCTGTTATCCGGCATTTTTATCTGCTTGATAATCTCTGCTATGGTGCCGACACGATGAATGTCATCATAACTGGGATCTTCATTTGTAGCGTCTTTTTGCGAAATAACGCCAATGAACTTTCCCGATTTTTCGGCATCATTTAGAGCTCTAATTGATTTTTCTCTCGAAACGGTTATGGGTAATACCACATTCGGAAATAACACCATATTGCGAATGGGTAGAATAATTAATTCTGCGGGTAATTTTTTTTTATCCTCATCGCTCATTTCATCTTCAGTAAGTGGAACTATTGGCATAATTTCCATTTCTTCTTGTCCTTCTGCGTAAATCTGTCGTTCAAATTGCATATATGTCTTTCTTTTTGTCAGTTATTGATAGTAGTTGGGGGTATTTATTGTGAAAGCTACCCCTTTATCAATAGCTATGCCAACTGCCAGGAATGAACAACACACCGTTTCTATTTTTTGCTTCATTGGACGAAGCAGCAATCAATTTTCATATAGACACAATATGACCTTCCAAGTCGCTTCTTTTTTGCTATATTTGCCTTTTTAAAAATTGAATCCTTACTTTATGGAACAGAATCAGCAAGCACCCCTAATCAATTGAATATTGAATTAACGGAAGAGATGGCCGATGGCATTTATGCAAATCTTGCTATTATTACACATTCCAATGCAGAGTTTGTAATTGATTATATTAACGTGATGCCGGGTAGCCCGAAGGCAAAAGTAAAATCGCGGATCATTCTGACTCCACAACATGCCAAAAGGCTTTTAAAAGCTTTGGCTGATAATGTAAAAAAGTTTGAGCAAGTGCATGGAACCATTAAGGACGTAGAACCGGTTTCTATTCCGATGCAATTTGGAGGTCCCACTGCGCAAGCATAATTGAATTGTATATGATGACAGAAAAGATACTAATCCTTGATTTTGGCTCGCAGTACACCCAACTCATTGCTCGAAATATTAGAGAATTAAATGTGTATTGTGAAATCATTCCTTTTCACCAATCGATTGTATTCGATCAAACTGTAAAAGGGGTGATTCTTTCCGGAAGTCCTGCTTCGGTAAATGAAGAAAATGCACCCGATGTTGATATAAAAATTATCAATGCAAAGGTCCCCGTTTTGGGTATTTGCTATGGAGCGCAACTAACTACAAAACAATATGGGGGACCGTTGAGAAATCCTCCTCGCGTGAATATGGAAGAGCAACCTTATGCGAAATCGATCCTAGCTGTGCTTTGCTGAAAGGTATAGTAGAACAAAATCAAGTATGGATGAGTCATGCCGATACCATCACGGCACTAGCTCCGGATGCTGTGCTAATTGCAAAGACAGATAGTATACCGGTTGCAGCTTTTTCTATTAAAAATACGCCATTTCCTTTGTATGGGCTGCAATTTCATCCAGAGGTCACCCACTCTGAAAATGGAAAACAGATTATTAAAAACTTTGTAAGTGGAATTTGCGGATGCTTGCAAGATTGGACTCCGGCAGCCTACATTCACGAAACGGTGGAAGCGATCAAGAAACAGGTAGGCGATCAAAAAGTGGTGATGGCGCTGAGTGGGGGAGTAGATAGTACGGTAGCAGCTACTTTAATACAGCAAGCCATTGGCGAAAATCTATTTTGTATTTTTGTTGACAATGGTCTCCTTCGAAAAAATGAATTTGAGGAGGTACTTAGAGATTATGAAGTGCTGGGTTTAAATATAAAGGGTGTTGATGCGTCTGCGCTTTTTTATAGTAGATTGCAAGGAGTTATCCATCCCGAAGAAAAACGAAAAATAATAGGAGGATTGTTCATAGATGTGTTTCATGATGAAGCCTTACAAATTAAAGATATTCATTTTTTAGGACAAGGCACTATTTATCCTGACGTTATTGAAAGTATATCGGTCAACGGTCCATCTGCAACCATCAAATCGCATCATAATGTAGGGGGGCTACCCGAAATTATGAAAATGGAACTCGTGGAACCCCTTCGATTTTTATTTAAGGATGAGGTACGTCGTATTGGAAAAGAACTTGGTTTAAACGAGCGCTTTTTACAAAGACACCCCTTTCCGGGTCCAGGTTTAGGCATTCGAATTATCGGCGAAGTGACTGCACAGAAGGTGAAGTTATTGCAGGATGCCGACGCTATTTTTATTCGTATTTTGAGAGAAAAGGGAATATATCATGATATTTGGCAGGCGGGTACGATGTTGCTTCCTGTACAAAGTGTTGGTGTAATGGGAGATGAACGGACCTATGAATTTACTGTGGCCCTGAGGGCTGTTACAAGTATCGATGGGATGACGGCTGATTGGGCACATATACCGTACGAAATATTGGCAATAATATCCAATGAAATCATTAATAAAGTGAAGGGCATTAATCGGGTGGTTTATGATATCAGTTCAAAACCACCGGCTACTATAGAATGGGAATAATATGTATTACATTTGCCGATTAAATATTTCTTGTAATTTATCAATATGAAACAATTTCTATTAGTACTTTTCTTAAGTTTTTTGCACGCTATAGTCAGGCTCAAGAAAGCGAAATGAAGAATGAGGGTAAGAAAGAGGAGTCGTTTGGTATATTCGGCTATGCTGATCCTGTAAAAAAAGAAAGATACCGAGTGGCTGTGTTGACACCTCTTTATCTGGATTCAGTGGATCTTGAAAAAAATCTTGCCCGTATTCCTAAATTTATGATGCCGGGTATTGACTTTTATCAAGGAGTACGAATTGCCACGGATACGTTAAAGAATCAAGGGCTTAAATTTGACTTATTTATTTATGATAGCAAATCCAATTATTTGAATGTGCGCAATCTTATCGAGAGTGATAAACTTGATTCGATGGATCTAATTATAGGAAATGCCAGCGTTAGCGATTTGAGTTTACTGGCAGATTTTGCAAAGAAGAAGAAAATTCATTTTATTTATGCTGTATCTCCTTATGATGCAGGACAAAGTGCCAATCCATACTTTACTATTTTACAACCCCGATTGATTTCTCACATTGAAAAAATGCATCAAAGCATTAATAGACGCTATGCGGATAATAATGTAGTATTTATCACAAAAAGTCAAACACTCCAAACAATGCCATAGCCTATTTTAAGAATGATTTGGTGAATAAGTTGCCTAGTCGATTTGTTGAATATGAGATGCTAGATGAAGAATTAAATTTAAATGAGCTTATTTCTAAAATTGACTCCAGTTATAAAACGTGCATCGTTCTTGGAACCCTAGATGCCGGATTAACCTATAAAACACTTAAGAAGATCAATACCATAGCAAGTAGATTTCGCATCAAAGTGTATTGCATGCCAACAGCTGAAGCCATTAAGTCATTAGGGAAAACCGATGAATTTCCGGACATGCCGGTCTATTATACTACATCCTATGTCATTGATAAAATAACACCGGCCAGTATGTATATCGGACGTGAGTACAAAAAAAGAATGGGAACCGCTCCATCAGATATTGTTTTTAAAGGGTTTGAAAGTATGTATTTTTTTACCAAATTGCTTCAAAAATATGGTGTTCCATTCAATGATAATATTGGCGATAATTCCAACACTTTTATCACACCTTATAAAATTATGCCTATTCGAGAAAAAAAGGTTCTCAATTTTTTTGAGAATAAATTTCTCTATCTTGTAAAATATGAGAATGGCGTGGTGAACTACGAGTAGGGGTACGGCACGGGCAAAAAAAAAGCGCTTTGCGCGCTTACAATTAAAAAGATTCGTTTATTTTCTAATATTCATCTTCATTAAAGAAAAAATCTTCCTGTGTAGGGTAGTCAGGCCAAATATCTTCAATGCCTTCATAACTCTCACCCTCATCTTCTAATTCCTGAAGGTTTTCAATTACTTCAATAGGTGAGCCGGAACGAATGGCATAATCAATTAATTCTTCTTTGGTAGCCGGCCAAGGAGCTTCTTCTAAATGGGATGCTAATTCTAAACTCCAAAACATATTAATTTATTTAATGGGTTTTTTTATTATTTTGCGCAAATGTAAGATTTAATTTATAACTACCAAATCTTTATGTTTGCACTATGTTATCCACAAATAATTTGTCAAAAAGCTATGGAGACCTCAATATTTTGAAAGGTGTCAGTATTGAAGTTCAAAGGGGCGAAATTGTAAGTATAGTGGGCGCTTCAGGGGCAGGTAAAAGTACTTTATTGCATATTATTGGCACGCTTGATCGACCAGATTCAGGCAAGGTACTAATCGATGATGTGGACGTATTTTCTCTTTCAGCAACCAAGATTGCGCAATTTCGCAACCAGAAGATTGGCTTTGTATTTCAATTTCATCATCTTTTACCTGAATTTTCGGCCTTAGAAAACGTAATGATGCCCGCACTTATTAATAATGTATCGGTAAGTACTGCGCAAAAAAAAGCAAGTTCTTTGCTAGATCGGATGCAACTTAACGATCGGCTTCATCACAAGCCTTCTGAATTATCAGGTGGCGAACAGCAAAGAGTCGCCATTGCCAGATCCCTCATTAATGATCCTGCCATTATTTTGGCTGATGAACCAACCGGAAATCTAGATAGTAGCAATTCACTAATAATTTTTGATATGATACTTCAGTTGCGTGCAGAATTACAACAAACATTTATTTTGGTTACGCATAACGATGAGTTGGCAAAACAAAGTGATCGAACCCTTCGTATGGCAGATGGCAAAACAATTTGATGAGTATGAATACAATTTTTATTCCTTTCGCAGCAACCCAATCCTTTTCAAAGTTGGCTGTAGATTATGTGGCGAACGTTTCTACCCTAAAGCCGTTTATTCAAGATTTTCCAAGTCACATTTCTTTAGAAAATCAAATCCAACTACGCAAAAGGAATCCAGTAAATAGGGAAATCTTACATCAGGTACTTTCGGATCAATATCAAAAGGTAAACATAACTAAGGAAGTTGCGTCCAATATCGAGTTATTATTAAACGACAAAACATTTACCATTTGTACCGCACACCAACCTTGCATTTTTGGTGGCCCCCTTTATTTTATATATAAGATTGCACATGCCATTCGACTTGCGAAAGACTGTAAGGAATACTTTCCGGAGTATAATTTTGTTCCAATTTTTTTTATGGGAACAGAGGATAATGATATTGCAGAAATTGGTTCAGTGAATGTAGATGGTCAAAAGTACCAGTGGCAAACACAACAGACTGGAGCCTGCGGGAGAATGAATACCACTGACCTTGAACCAATTTGTATTGAGTTGTTAGCCATGTTGAATGAGAATCTAGAAGATGAAAAATACTTAATGGAGCTCTTCAAAGAGGCATATCTCAGTCAGCATTCTCTTGCAGATGCAACCAGAATATTAGTAAATGGGTTGTTTGCTTCGCATGGTTTAGTAGTCTTGGATGCGGATGACAGAAGGTTGAAAAGGCAATTCAAATTCGTTGTTCAAGATGAATTGTTTCAGAGGACGTCCAATCAACTAGTAGAGAAAGCGACGAGTGATTTAGCCAAGCATTATAAAATTCAAGCAAGAGGAAGAGAGATCAATCTGTTTTATATTGCAGAAGGCATTCGTGAACGAATCGAATTCATTGATCAGGGGTTTCGGGTACATAATACAGATATTTCATTTACAGTTGAGGAAATGCATCATGAAATTGAAACCCATCCCGAACATTTTTCGCCAAACGTAATCCTTAGACCTGTTTACCAGGAACTGATATTGCCCAATATTTCGTTTATTGGAGGTGGGGGAGAACTTGCCTATTGGCTCGAGCTAAAGACCGTATTTGATCACTTCAATGTGACGTATCCCATTTTGATACTGCGAAATTCCTTTCTGCTGATTGAGCAAAAAATTGGACTGCTGCAGAAGAACCTGGGGCTCCCTTGGGAAGATATTTTTCTGGACAAGGAACTAATTCTAAAAAGAAACTCCTCGCCGACCATGATTCCTTAGCAACCTTGAGACCGCTCTTAGAGACTATCCAACAAACCCTTTCGGAAATTGAACAACTTGGAAGGCAACTGTCCGACAATTTAGAAAAAAGCATGAAGGCGCATCATGCCAAATCAAATAGAATCAGTAAAAGAATTCAAGAAAAGTTTACTGCGGAAATTAAGCGGAAAGAGCAAGAGATGATAAGTCGAGTAGAACGATTAAAAGGGTCGTTATTCCCAAACCATTCACTACAAGAAAGATATGATCATTTTATTCCTTACTATAAAATCTTTGGGAAGGCTATCATTGATTTATTAGTGAATAGTCAGAAGGGAATCGATAGTGCTTTTATTATTTTAACAGAAGAAAAGTAGACAATTTACTTCGTTAAGTAAATGATGGTCGGATAGTGATCGCTGTATCCATCATTCCATACACCGTTACTATAACTTCGTTTTGGGTACCCCCGGTAGTTACCGAATTTCTCCACCATAAAACTTTTATTGAAAACCTCCGCACCGGCATATTTCAAACCGGCACTATTTTTATCAAGAAATCCGTAGGTAATTAATATTTGATCAAACAAACTCCATGTGTCTTGATAGGCCATGCTGCCTAATCCTTTTTTATAATAGGCCAACCATGGATTGAAGATTCCTCCTTTCTTTACATCTTCAATTTTCCCCTTTGCATTGAGCACCTCCACGATACTCGCATTTACGGGGTCGTCATTTAAATCACCCATATTAAATATTTTCGTCAAGGGATCTATTCGCATCAAGGAATCAATTATTTTTTTGCTGACTGCTGCTGCAATTTTTCTCTTTTCACGAGTACTTGCTTCACCACCTCGGCGTGACGGCCAGTGGTTTACAAATATGTGAACCATTTCTCCATCCAACTTGCCAGAAACAAATAATACATCTCTGGTGGGACGATCGCCGGGCTCAACCGGTACGGTCAAGGATCGCGCTCCAAGCACCTTGAATTTTGAAGGATTATACAAAAATCCACAATCGACTCCTCTGGTATCCGGTCCTTCAAAATGCACTACCTTCATATTTCGCTCTTTAAGGAGTGGGTGCGCACAAAGTGTTTTCAGTACAAATTCATTCTCGATTTCTGCTACCCCCAAAAAGGCCACCCCGTCAGCGGTTTTGTCGGTACCCATTTGAGAGATAACAGTTGCAAGGTTCTCAATTTTTTTGATAAACACAGCCGGCGAATATGCATTGGCCCCATTGGGTGTAAACTCATCATCATCTGTATTCGGGTCGTTGATGGTATCATAATAATTTTCAAGGTTGTAAAAACCGATGGCCGTGATTTGTTTAGACTGAGCGTTTACCAAATTGGCGCTGCTAAGACAAAGGAGAAGTAGGATCTTTTTCAAAATTAAATTTTCTCAAAAGTAATATTCCTTATTGCTATTTGTTTGAATTTCGGTTTTAATTTTTTGTAAAGATTTCAATAAAAAAATAAATGAGATACCGGAAATCAAGGATTCGGTTTCCAAAATAGTGCAGCCTTTTTGACCAGACATTCCTGTTAATCTTTATAGATGGCCACTTGGTTGATACCTTTTGCTGATTTGACGCCTCGATACATCCCCTGGCTATTATAGCATAAGTCGTAATTTCCGAATTTGTCCACAGCAATTAATCCCCCTTCACCGCCCATTTTTACCAGTTTTTCTTTCACTACATGATGACAGGCATCGTGGAGGCTTAACCCTTTGTATTCCATTAGGCAGGAAATGTCATACGCAACAACAGCCCGCATAAAGTATTCTCCATGACCAGTGCAACTGATACCGCAGGTTGCATCGTTTGCATAGGTGCCTGCACCCAATATTGGACTATCACCGATTCTTCCATACCGTTTGTTAGTCATGCCACCTGTGGAGGTACCTGCAGCTATATGTCCATTGCAATCAACAGCCACTGCGCCAACCGTTCCAAATTTTTTTTCTTCATGAGGCATCCCTTTCAAATTATCTTCTTTATGATCTAATTGGTAAAAATCGCTATCCCTTATTTCAATCCATTGGTCGTAGCGGTAATTGGTAAAAAAGTATTCGTCGGGTGCCAGTTCCAATCCTCTATTCAAGGCAAATTCTTTGGCACCGTTTCCACTCAACATTACATGACCGGAATGTAGCATGATTTCTTTTGATAAGGTAATCGGATTCTTTACGTTTCGAACGCCGGCCACAGCACCACCATCCAAGGTATTGCCGTCCATAATGGCAGCGTCCATTTCATTGATTCCTTTTTTTGTAAAAACGGAGCCTCTTCCTGCATTAAATAGTTCATTGTTTTCTAAACAAACAATGGCGGCTTCAACAGCATTTAAAGCGGTGCCTTCTTGTTCTAAAATTTGATAACCTGCATCAAGGGCTTCCTGCAAACCTTGCAGGTATTTTGCTTCCAATTCCGGTGTTAACATCGATTTTAAAATGGTACCGGCTCCGCCGTGAATCGCCAATGTGAAAGTAGACATGCTTGATAGTAATTTAAATGATGGTACAAATGTAAGTTCAAAAAAGCAATCTTTTTATTCAAATAAAGCCAATGTTCCCCAAAGAAAATTACCCAATTACCAAATTGTTTCAATAGCATGCTTTTGTCCGTTCACCATAATATGTTCACCTATTTTTTTGCCAAGTAGCGCCATTCCCAATGGTGATTCGGATGAGATTCCAATTACAGTCGCCCTTTCAATCGTCACTTTAGGCATAGCCACACCTACATAAAAATAGCCCATGCTTGTTTTTACAAGAGATCCTCTTGTAATCCATTCGCCTTGTTGATAAAGTGCCAATTGAGTGAGCACTTTTTTTTGCGCGATTACTAGTTGTAACTGTTTTGAAACATGACTTTGCTCACGTTGCAGCATGGCTAATGCCGTTTCATGCTTATCGCCTGCTGTACTTTTGGTTTCATTCATAATGGAATGACTTAAATCATCCATGTTTGACTGAAAAATATGTATTTTTTCATCCAATTGCTGCAGAAATAGACTGTATACTTCTTTTTTATGTATCATTTTATATGATTGGGAATGTTCAACAGCATGACCCATTCCTCAAAGTTACTTCTTATTTGGATTTGGTATAAGGTGGATTAACAATTTGAATGTGCTCGATATTGCTTTGGGCAACTAGTTGGGTCGCATATCAAAAGGGAAATATTAAGTACCTTCGCTCTCAAATACACCGTAGATGCTTACAAATAATGACATTTTGAAAAAACTTCGAGTGGCCTTATCACTCACAAATGAAGATATCCTAAAGATATTGGCTTTAGAAAACTTTCATATTTCAAAAGGAGCTTTGGGCGATTTGTTTCGTGAAGACGACCATCCCAATTATGTGGAGGCCGGCGATCAAATTTTGCGGAATTTTTTAAATGGCTTGGTTACCTATAAGAGAGGTCCTAGGCCTGCGCCCGTTCAAAAAGACCTCAAGAAGTAAAACCACCATTGGTTTGAACTCTTTTTGTTCGATTTTAGTCCTGTAAAACCAACTGTTTACTGATTTTCATGGTCTTTTGGTGGGACAAATTTTATTATTTGCAATTATTCAATTAATTTTAAACGTTTCTAAAATGAATTTAATGAAAAAACTATTACTTCTAGTACTCGGTGCCTTTAGTTTCGGTGCGCAAGCCCAAAAAATTTTCTTAAAATCCGGTGAGCTATTGCCAGTTAATAATGTGGGACGTATTGATAATTTTGCGCTTTGGAACGCACAAGAATACGGGAATATGACCTACTGCATTGCTCAATTTACCAAGTCAACTTCTCAAAATGAACGGATAAAAATTAGCCAGGAGACTGGTATTCAATTTTTCGACTATATACCCCGTTGGGCTTTTATCGCTGCCATTCCTCCAATATAAATGTAAATTCATTGAGTCAATATGGCATTAGAAGCGTGCTACCTTATGAGGCCAAGTACAAATTGCCAAAACAGCTACTAGATCGTCCCTTACCCTGTTGGATACAAAAACCCAATAATGAGGTGGAAATTTTGATATATACCTATTCCAATATTTCTAAAGAAACCATTGAAAAGGAACTTTCCATAAATCAACTTCGACTGATTGATTGGCAAAATGCCACAACAGCAAAACTTCAAATTAAAGAAAACCAAATCACTGAAATTGCAAAATTTCCTTGGGTGAAATTGGTGCTGGCTACTGATGCACCAGGTGTTTTAGAAAACGACCGCGGACGAACAGATCATCGCGCCAATACAATGGATGCAGATTTTGCCACAGGTCTGCATTACGATGGTACCGGTATCTCCGTAGCCGTTGGCGACGATGGTGGTATCGGTCCTCATATCGATTTTAGAGGACGTTTGTTTTTTCACCCTATTAATATGGGTATGGGTGGCACCCACTGCGACCATGTAGCAGGAATAGTAGCCGGGGCCGGCAATATGGATCCGGTAATGAAAGGAAATGGGAAAGGCGCCGATTTACATATTTATGACGATTATCAAAACCTAAGCAATGCACCAACCCACTACAATACAATGGGTGTTCGGATCACATCCAATTCATTAGGACAAGGATGTAACGATGGTTATAATAACAGTGCTGTAAATGCTGATAATTTGATTAATTCTAAATACTCATTAATGAGTGTGCATTCATCCGGCAATAGCGGTGGTGGAGCCTGTGGCGGTGTACCTCAGGGGTATTATACCATTACCGGTGGTTATAAAGCCGGAAAAAATGTCATTGCAGTGGGAAATGTAGAGAAGGATGATGATATTGCTGGATCATCGAGTAGGGGCCCGTCTGAAGACGGTAGAATTAAGCCCGATATCGTGGCAGTAGGAACCAGTGTTAATTCAACACAACCTGATGATACCTATGATAATTTCACCGGCACCTCAATGGCTTGTCCTGCAGTTTCAGGAACCCTGGCAACCCTTTGGCAAGCATACAAAGAAACGCATGCAGGGGCAGATCCAAATAGTGCATTAATGAAATGTTTGGCATTAAACACTGCTGATGACCTTGGTAATAGAGGGCCCGACTTTATTTACGGATTTGGTCGTATCAATGCCCGCCGTGCCTTTAAAGTGATGAATGCCAATCAATTTATGATTGATAGTGTTGACAATGGCGCTCAAAAAACCTTCAATATTAATGTACCGGTTGGAACCAAACAATTGAAAGTAATGCTCTATTGGCATGATATTACCGGCAATCCAGCCAACTCCATTGTATTGGTAAATAATTTGGATATTGCAGTGATTGATCCAAATTTGAATTCATTCAGACCTTGGGTACTTAATAATGCTCCCAATGTGGCTGCCCTTAGCGCCTTGGCAGTAAGAGCAAAAGACTCATTGAACAATGTCGAACAAGTTACTATTGATTCACTCATTAGCGGAAACTACGTCATAAATGTTTCAGGTGTTGATGTGCCGCAAGGACCTCAAACTTTTGTATTGGTTTATGAATTTATCAGTGATAGTTTAACGCTAACCTATCCGCAGGGGTGGTGAGTCCTTTGCTAATGGGTATGCAGAGCGTATTCGTTGGGACGCCTACGGAAATAACTTAGGAACGTTTTCCCTTGAATATTCTTCAGACGCTGGTGCTAGTTGGAATTTACTTTCAGGTAATATTCCCGGAGACAGAAGATATTATGATTGGACCCCACCTGCCAATTTGAATACAGGTCAAATGAAAATGAGAATCAGTAGAGGTGCCTTTAGCGACATGAGCGATACTTTATTTTCGGTAATAGGTGTGCCAACCGGATTATGGATTGATACTGCTTGTGGTACAACGTTTCATTTGTTGTGGAATGCTACGCCCAATGCTACCGGATACAAAATTTATCAATTAGGTCCGAAGTATATGGAAGAAATTGGAACTTCTACCACCACTGATTTTTATGTAACCACTGGAGTAAATACTACTGATACATTTTATTTTGCAGTAGCTGCACTCGAAACCACTAATGGCGCAAATGGTCGCAAATCAATTGCGTACAGAAAACTGCCCGGTGATATCAATTGTCTGGACGACGCGTATAATGTAGAAACTATTTTGCCGTTTACGGATGTTTATAGTTGCGCTTCAAATGGCAATGTACCTGTGCAGGTAAAAGTCCGAAATATTGGCTTACGAAATATTTTCAATCTTCCCATTTATTATCAAGTGAATGCAGGTCCTATTGTTAGTGAGTTTATTCCCGGTTTGTTTCTCATTGGTGATTCCATTATTTACACCTTTACAACCACTGTTAATATGTTGAATGCTGGTACCTATTCTATTAAAACATGGGTGCATACTGGTGCCGATGTAGACAATAGCAATGACACTACCATGGCCACCGCTATTGTGCAGGCGCCAACTGTATTCGCACCTCCTGCTATGGTTCAAGATTTTGAAGGTCCTATATTTCCCCCGGTAGGTTGGAAAGTATTTGATTATGATGCCAGTGTTAAATGGCAAAAAATATTCTGTATTTCAGGAGCCAATACCGGAAATACGCATGCCGCCTATATGGACTTTTTTAACTACCAAACAAAAAATGCTGTGGATGATTTAGAAACACCCATGTTTGATTTAACCAATGTTACCATGGATTCGGTGTTGCTTCGTTTTGATTTGGCACATGCATATGGCCCATTAGAGTTAGATACCTTAAGTATGTGGGTTTCTCCAAATTGCAACGATAATTACAGTCCATTAAATTACAAAAAATGGGGTGTTGATTTAGCAACCGTTGGTATGATGAACACCATATTTTCGCCACAGATGCCAAGCCAATGGCGAAAAGATCAGGTAGATCTTAGCGCTTATAAGGGTCAAAAAGTTTTTGTTCGCTTTAGAGGAAGTAACAAAATGGGCAACAATCTGTACATTGATAATATTAATCTTGAGATGAAGAACGCCACACCATTGACTACTGGTTTAGTACAGATGAATCCCTATAAGATTTACCCAAATCCTTCGGATGGCAATTATATTTTAGAGTTTGAAACCGGTTTCAAAAAAACCATTCAATATGTAATATACAATGTGGCAGGACAGGTGATCAAGAATGTAAGCATCGATGCAAAAGCTGGTCAAACAAAGGCGGCTATTGATATTGCAGAATACCCTTCCGGTTATTATCTTCTCGAGTTACATGACGGAGTACAGAGCGAGAAAATAAAGTTGACAAAACTGTAATATTGGTAAGTGCTTGTCGAAGGAAAACAACCGGTAAAGGGGTTGTAGTTTTTATTCGATAACATAACAACTATTCATTCTGAAATTTGTTGCAATGATATAGAATGCAATATTGAGTGCGGTATTACTTAATATTTTGTTAGCATCTCTAAATATTGCCTAATTATTTAGCGCACTTGTTTACTTTTGAAAAAAAATATATAATGAAAAAAGTCTTATCATCCGTAATGGCACTCTCATTGCTTGCCATTTTACAATCATGTGGCCAAAAGCCCATGGATCCTGCAGCCGTAGCAGCTAAGGTTGACTCTTTGGCAGCGGCAAAAATTGATGCAGCCACAGCTACTGCTATCACTGAATGTGAAACACGTATGGCAACAGAGGTGAAATTTAAAACCGATTCTTTAGTAAACGCAAACCCAAATGGCTAATGCAGCACAGTAATTATTAACCTAAAAATTCAAAAAGAAAATGAAAAGTTTAAAATATATAATAGTACCGGCGTTGGCAGGCATCCTTTTTGCCTCTTGCAATACCGAAGCACAAGGACCCACACAAGCTGAATTAGACGCTCAGGTGGAAGCAAAAGTGAAAGATGCAACCGATAAAATGAAAGCAGATTGCGATGCGCAAATTATGAATGCAGCGCAATTAAAAAAAGATAGTATTTTGGTAAAATTAGGTAAAAAGGCAGCTGCTCCAGCGCCACCTAAAGCTCCGGCACCTCCTAAGTCGCCAGCACCACCAAAGGCACCGACTCCAAAAGTAGTGGAGCCTGTGAAAACAGAACCTGTTAAGGAGAAGCCAAAGGGGCTAAAATCATTATCAGATCAGGCAAAGAAGGATCAAGATCCAGATAAGAGAGGATTAAAGGGACTTAGTGACCAAAGCAAGGCCAAAGATGCAGAAGAAACCAAAAAGAAGGGGGGACTTAAATCACTTAGTGATCAAAATAAGTAATTTCTTAGCGTATCAATAATTGAGGGGGCTATTCTATTCAAATTAGAATGGCCCTTTTTTTGCGATATTTTTTGTTTTTCAATCCTGAATAAGTGTACAACGATATGTTTTGCTTATTGAATGCATACAAACATAAATCGTTTTGGTAGTTACTTCCGTGAAGAATTAGAACCACAACTTGACTTTGTTGTGATTTATTTCATAGAATGAGAAATTGCAACTTTTTAATTTGGTAACTTTTTAAATAGAACAAAGGTTTTCCCCTTTTACTACATTGCACCGAACTACAAAAAATTCAGGTATGACTTCTCCATTGAATGTGGCAATCGTTAGCCAAAATTAGTGTTATGAGATACTAAGAAAAGAAGATTGATTTTTAAGCTGGTTTTCATTCGAATTTTGGAAGAGCTCAAGTATATTGAAGATTATATAGTGGACAAAAGTCCATTTTAGGTAAGTAGTAGCTGAACAGAACTTACTGACATTTTATGGGTTGTCATTATTTGTTTTTGAAGGTGCAATAGAAATCAGGCAATATTGATTAGGTATTAGGTATGTGGCTATCACAGGATTGAAACATTCAAGAATCTTTGCGATTTATGGTGCTAGTAGAGGATGATTTATCACCAAACAAGTTGGCAGCCTGTAATCATTTTACAAGGGCGTAATAGTACAAAAAAAAGCTGCAACTTTCTGTTGCAGCCCCTTCATAAATGTGTTACTTATTACTATTATTGCTTATTGCCACTTAATGTATAAATAATGGTGTCAATTCCATCAGTTTCAGTTAATGAAATAGAAACGGTGGTTCCTACAAAGGTTCCATTTCCGCTATATGTAAAACCAGCAATAGTTGCATTGTCGATTGTAAAAGAAGAAGAGGAAGTCATGGTACAAGTTAGTACAAAAACACCACCAATGTTAAAAATAAATTTATTCTTTGCTACGGCAGATGTTGCAATGGAAGATATTAAATTTGTATAGGTATCGCCATCACTATCTGTACCACTTAGGATAAAATTACCAAACAATTTTGTTCTAGATTCAGTATCACAGTTTTCACCTTCAAATCCAACGGCGCAATTGCAACTACCATCTGATTCATTACAGGTACCACCATTGTTGCACACAACATCTTTACATTTGTCACCATTACAAGAAACAAATAATGTTGTCGAAAAAATTCCTACAGTAAGGAAAGAGGCTAAAAATAGAGATTTCAGGTTTTTCATGTTTTTATTTTTTTGAGTTTTAATATTTATGTTGCGAATATAGATGAAAGTATGATGTTATATCTGAATACAATATTTATTTACATTTCTTTTACACTTGGCTTACAAGCAAAGGAGGCAGGTCCTGAAATAGAGTCTGTTTTATAAAAGAAGGTTCTTAATCGTCTAATTTCAATACCGCTAAAAAGGCTTCTTGCGGAACTTCTACATTTCCAATTTGACGCATTCGTTTCTTTCCTTCTTTTTGTTTATCAAGAAGTTTACGCTTCCGGCTAATATCACCACCATAACATTTTGCGGTAACATCTTTTCGCATGGCACTAATGGTTTCGCGCGAAACGACCTTGGCGCCAATGGCAGCTTGTATGGCAATTTGAAACTGTTGACGAGGTAATAATTCCTTTAATTTTTCGCAAAGTTTGCGACCAAATTCTTGTGCGCGACCTCGATGAATTAATGCGCTCAAGGCATCTACTTTATCTCCATTTAGTAAAATATCCATTTTTACAATATCACTGGGGCGCATATCAATGGGGTGATAATCGAATGAGGCATAACCGCGTGTCTGACTTTTTAACTTATCATAAAAATCAAATACAATTTCAGTTAAGGGCATTTCAAAAGTTAACTCTACTCGGGTGGGAGTGAGGTACCCTTGGTTAATCAGCATACCTCGCTTTCCAATGCATAAGGTCATGATATTGCCAATATATTCGGGTTTTGTGATAATCTGCGCCTTAATAAATGGTTCCTCAATGCTTTCGAGCCTACTTGGGTCGGGCATTTCTGTCGGATTATTTACTACTATGAGCTCACCCTTTGTAGTCGTTGCTTTAAAACTCACATTGGGTACTGTGGTAATAACCATTTGATTAAACTCCCTCTCAAGTCGCTCCTGAATGATTTCCATATGGAGTAATCCTAAGAAGCCACACCTAAAACCAAATCCAAGAGCTTGTGAAGTTTCCAATTCAAAAGTTAGGGAGGCATCATTGAGTTGCAATTTTTCCATACAGCCTCTCAATTCTTCAAACTGATCGGTCTCAACAGGATAAATTCCGGCAAAAACCATGGGCTTCACATCTTCAAACCCGTGAATCGATTCCAAGCAAGGGTTGTTTGTTTTAGTGATGGTATCACCGACCTTTACTTCTTTGGCAACCTTAATTCCGGTAATAATGTAACCTACATCTCCGGCCTTTACTTCTTTTTTTTCTTCCAATCCAAATTTTAAAATACCTACTTCATCAGCTTCATATTCAAGTCCTGTATTGGAAAACTTAATTTTATCCCCTTTGCGCAACACGCCATTAAAAATGCGGTAGTATACTATTATTCCTCTGAAACTATTAAATACACTATCAAAAATCAATGCTTGCAGTGGGGCCTCATAATCACCTTTTGGAGCGGGTATTCTTTCAATAATGGCGTGTAATATTTCTTCAATGCCAATGCCACTTTTTCCGCTAGCCAGTAAAATATCCTCTTCCTTACAGCCAATCAATTCAATAATTTGATCCTTCACTTCCGGTATCATGGCACCTTCCATATCAATTTTGTTGATTACAGGAATAATCTCTAGATTATTGTCGATGGCCAGATATAGATTCGAAATAGTTTGTGCTTGAATTCCTTGTGAGGCATCTACCAACAAAAGAGCCCCTTCGCAGGCAGCAAATGCGCGACTTACTTCATAGCTAAAGTCAACATGCCCCGGTGTATCAATTAAATTGAAAATATACTCTTCTCCTTTATATGGATAGTTGATTTGAATGGCATGACTTTTAATAGTAATTCCTTTTTCTCGTTCCAAATCCATATCATCCAATACCTGATTCGTCATTTGCCGTTCGGTAATGGTTTTAGTATGTTCAAGCAGACGGTCCGCTAAGGTACTTTTGCCATGATCGATATGTGCTATGATGCAAAAGTTTCTTATATTCTTCATAGAAAAATTAATATTAAAGGAGTGCAAAAGTACCATGAATACTTCACTAAAAAAAATCCTGATTGCCACAAATGAGAATCAGGATTTGGAGGAATGTCTTGTCTTATGATATTACCATGTATCCACAGAATCATCTGAATGGTTCGCATTTTCAATTGGGTCGGGGGCCACTTCGCTCTTATCTGCAGAAATAGGTTGATCCACCACCGGCGCCTCAGCCGAATGCGTATAGCTACCTTCTTCGCCTTCAGGGTACTCATGGTTGAAAGCGTCAAAGTCGAAATCAGGCATCAGCTCGGTTTTTACGTAATCGATGGTTTCGCCGAGGGCCTTCAAAAATTTATTAAAATCTTCTTTGTACAAAAATATTTTATGTCGTTCATATCCACCTTCATTATACTTTTTTTTGCTTTCGGTAAGGGTAATAAAGTAATCATTGCTTCTTGTAGAGCGAACATCAAAAAAGTAGGTTCTAATTTTTCCTGCCTTAAGTCGCTTACTAAAAAAGGTCTCGTTGTTTCTCTCGTTGTTATTTTCGTATGACACAGTTTTGTATTTTTAATCAAACAAATATACAATTTGTTCTAATTTTTCATAATATATGGGGAGTTATTTTTAGGGTTGGATTTCTCCATCCCTTGATGGTATACCTAATTCTTCTGAATTTATTCTGACCTTGAAGTAATTGTCGTTTGATTTATTGACAATTGCTTATTTTAAGCCTTCGCTAATAAGTCGGATATATGAAAGAAATGGCCAGGAGTTTCATTATTTTCAAAATTCAGTCGAATTATAGAGTCCTATCGCCACCTTTCTATTATCTTTTCTTGAATCATCCAATCATCCGGTCTTCCGAAAAATTTCGGGCAATAACTTTATTATTAATTCGTTAAGAAGTGTAACTAATTATTGTGAAAACACCCCTTAGCAGATTAAGCCTCTGTATCTGTTATTGTACAGTACTTGCTGTGGCTTTTTTTTATTACCCCAGATGGAATTGCTCCAATACGGAAGCAACATTGTCTTGGGATGTATCTGGATATTATATGTATCTGCCTGCCATTTTTATTTATAAGGATATAAATAAATGCAGATTTAAAGATTCCATACTGGATAGGTATCATCCAACGCCTGACTTTCAACAGGCATTTACACACAGTAAATCTGGAAATTACATTATGAAATATTCCATTGGGCAGGCGGTGGTGATGGCTCCTTTTTTCTTTATGGGTCATACGTATGCTCATCTCAGCGGTACATTTCCGGCTGATGGCTTTTCCTATCCATATCAACTTGCCATTGGAGTAGGTATGTTATTATTTGCATTTATGGGATTGTACTATTTGCGACGCATTTTACTTCTATATAATCGAGATGGAACTGTAGCGACAATTTTATTACTTTTTACTATTGGTACCAATTACCTCAATTACGCTGCTATCGATCAGGCAATGACCCATAGTGTTTTATTTTTTATATATACCTTGCTCATTTATCATTCGATACAATTTTATAAAAGTCCATCCCGGAGAGCAACTATTTTAATTGGATTTTTGGTTGGCTTTGCCACCTTAATACGGCCGGTTGAAATCATATCTGTAATTATTCCCCTTTTTTGGAGTATTCATTCAGCAACAGATTTGAAACTACGCATGGCATTTTTAAAGAAGAATGCCTATCTCTACCTTTCAACAGCAGGCGTGGCAGCAATCTTAATTTTTATTCAATTGCTGTATTGGAAAGTGGTAAGTAATGAGTGGATGGTATTTAGTTATCAAGATCAAGGATTCTATTGGACCAGGCCTCACATATTTAGTTTTTTATTTGACTATTCAAGTGGCTGGTTTTTGTACTGTCCAATGATGATGCTTCCCTTTATTGGTTTTTACGTTTACTTAAAGAATGGTAGTAATATTCTTGCGGTGGTGCTATTTACCAGTCTTAATTTTTACCTAGTAACGGCGTGGGATATATGGGATTATGGTGGATTTTCGGGGAGGGCCATGATTCAGTCCTATCCAATTCTTGCCTTTCCTTTCGCTGCATTAATTGACAAAATTCATCACAAAAAAATCATGTCGATATTGTTATTATTTTTGATAGTACTTTTTGCATATGTCAATATCTGGTGGACACATAATGCCCATAGAGGTAATGTGAAGTTAGGAGGGGTATCCAAAGCATATTTTTGGGAGGTAATAGGTAGATGGCAGTCACCAGATGATGATATTATTAAATTGTTAGATAACCCTGATTTTATTGAGAATAATTCCCTTGGCGGCAAAGCTGTGTATGAAAATACATTCGACACGGATTTCTCAACAAATTGCATTAACAATGGCATTTCCATGAAGAGCATATTCTTAGATCATTCGCATCAGTTTTCAGCTGAATACGTACTGAATGCAAATTTGAAAGGAATGAAGTTTATTAGGGCAACTGCAGATTTTAAGTCCTTTCAAAAAGAATGGGATATTTGGAAAATGGCTCAATTTGTGATTAAATACTATCATAACAAAACGGAAATCAAGAGTAATTTTATTCGAATTTTTAGGTTCTTAAACGCTAATGACCAAAAGCAGATTTACATGGATTCAGCGATCCCTGATATACCTTTTGATAAAGTTTCCATTTATTTCTACAATGCAAACAGTGATAAGAAAATTATTATTGATAACCTAAAGGTTGAAATTTTTTAAAGCACCTATAGTGTTGGGGCTATTACCGTCACCGTTCCGTCATACATAATTCAATCGATATACAGCTAACTCCCACTACTATTTCGTAATTTTCTATGGTATTACCTCCCACTAGCGCGAGTGTATTTTAAGCGTAGTGGCTGGCGCATTCTATGTCAATTTCCAAACAAATTAAGTAGAATATTTTAAAAAATCTACATAAGGTGTTTCTCTTTTGATGGCGGCAAATACTCTACTAATAATTTTGCATCTCAAAGCATTCATCACAGACATTCCATTTTACCTTCCCGTATTTTTCGTTCGTAATATTCTTTCAATTGTTTGTCATGTTTCTTTGCCGATAGAGCAGCCATATTTAATAGAGATTTTAATTTCTTATTTGCCATGTGGCTCACTTTAGTTTTGCCATGTACGCTTGTGCCTGATGCATATTTAAAAGGAGCTACCCCTGCATAGCATGCCAGCTGCCGCCAGTTTTCAAATGTGGAAAAACATCTTGTTGCTACAAGAAGGTTGATGGCAGTTTGTTGTCCTACACCAGGCACACTTGTTGCCAAGGCATATTGTTGCTTTATCGTTTCATTTTCCTTAATGATAGTAAGAATATTTTTTTCTACAGCAAGCAGTTGCTTTTTCAATGCGATAATTGTTTGCTTATTGATTTTCAAAATATTCCTTGTGATTTCTTTTGGTAAAAAATCCTCGTTCTCTTTTGTAGAGTCAAAAAGTGAAATTGACTTGATTAATTTTTCTCTCTCTGTCAGTAATAGTCTAAGTTTCATCAAATCGTACTCAGGCAATTTTCTGTAGGATAATTTGTGTTCGTGTGTGATGGCATATAATGCAATGTCCAATGAATCTGTCTTGTCACTCTTGCCTCTGGTAAGTCCTCTAGCTCGTTTTATTTCAATAGCCGGCACTATTGAGTAGCTTACATTTCTTTGCTGAAGGGCATAACATAAATGCATTCCATACACTCCGGTGTTTTCAAAACAAAATACTAATTCACTATCCGACACTTTATACTTTTTCAATTCTTTGAAAATATCGTCAATACCTTTTTTGTCATTGCTGACAATAAAATAATTACGTTGCTTAGAAGTCGGATCTTCTATAATGCAAACATCTAATTTGTTTTTTGAAATGTCAATTCCGATGACAATTTTGAATTTGTTCATACTTTTGTTTTTAAGACCAATAAATAAGGAAGGAATTATTAAAGCCGTTAATAGACCTTGATGTCTAACATTCTATTTGATACTTCCATCCGTTTCAAAGGGCAGGCAGAGGACTAATGCGCCAGATGAGCCTAAAAGCTTTGCGGGTCTGATAGTTCACCTCTGCTTTCCTTTGGAAAAATTAATAAATTTTATTTGAAAATCAAAGTAACGGCGGCGTCTGTGACCCGTGCCCATCTGGGCAAGTATAAACACGAACACTGGCGCAGGAATGAGGCGTAGCAAAGTGCGGTGGCTTCCTGTGCCCATCTGGCTGGAAAATGAAAATGAATTGGCTTTCTGCCACGGCGCCCAAGCCCAGAACGATATTTATTTTGTTGCGCTAGAAAATTGATTTTTTTCTATTTTAGCCCGAAACGATATTTTTGGCAAACCGGATATTCCAGTGTAAAAATGTACCTTTTTTGAGTTGAATCCCCGAAATTTTAAGCTAGAAATGGGAGGAATTTGGATAAGTTATTAAAAAAAAAATATTTTAGTTATGATATTTCGCAAACTTATAGTAATATTACGCATACTTTAACAAGTGCTCTATCTATATGCGCAAAAGACTACTCATTTTACTATTACTTCCTTTTGTGGCTGTGGCCCAAAAACATCATGAAGTAGGAATATTTGGCGGAACATCAAGCTATTATGGTGATTTGCAGCAGAAATTATTTCCTAAAGAAGGCTATAGAGCCGCCGGCGGGTTAACTTATAAATACTTTATGCATCCCAATGTGGGCTTGCGTTTTGGAGCAACATACGCTAGTTTGTATGGGGCCGATAGTACTTCTGAAGCTCCGGCAATCAGAAATCGAAACCTCAATTTTCAAACTAATTTGTTTGAAGTAAATGGGGGCTTGGAAGTAAATATGTTGCCTGTTGACTTCGATGAATTTAAATTTTCACCCTATTTATTTGCAGGACTAGCCGTTTTCTATTATAATCCTTATACCATCGGGACCAATGATGAAAAAATTTACCTAAGACCTTTGAGTACCGAAGGGCAAGGGTTGAGACAGTATCCAAGTAGAAAAATATATAGTTTGGTTAATGTGGGTGTTCCATTAGGTGCTGGTCTTAAGGTGATGATAGGAAATACTGTACTCATCAGTACCGAAATTGGCTTTCGTTACACCGCTACCGACTATTTAGATGATGTTAGTAAGTCATACGTAAATATGGACACCCTCTTTAGATATAAAGGGAAACAAAGCGTAGACCTTTCCTTTAGAACTGATGAATTGCCCATTTGGGACGAAAATTACCCGAATGATAAATTTGTTCGCGGCGATAATATGAAAAAGGATTGGTACTGGTTTGCAGGAATCAATATTGCCATTTACTTCGAATCGTTTGGTAATATAGAAAGATATAAAAAGACTCGATGCCCTCGTAGAGTTTTTGGTAAGTAGAATTCACCATTCATTTTCCGGTTGTTAATAATTAGGCAATACTAATTTGTTCTTTGTATTGTTTTAAATAAATATATTTGCAGGGAAATATTTTTATGAATAAAGTCTTACACCTACTGATCAGCTTATTTTTATCTTCTGCTCTTTTTGCACAGAATGCAATCGTTTCCGGAACGGTAATCCATCAGGATACCAAACTGCCTTATGACGAAGTGGTCGTCACCTTGCCACAGGCAAAAATTACCACCTCAACAGATGCCAATGGGCTTTTCAAATTTTCTAATATTCCATTTGGTACGTATGAAATGATTTTGTCTGCAGATGGCATCAACGAAGAAAAAATAAGTATTTCCATAAACGCAGAAAATACCGTTTTGGAACCTATAGAACTCGCTACTGCGGCACCCACTTCCAATAATTATACCATTGAAAATTCGGGAGCAAGTATTGAAGATGCCAGTTCGCAAGATGAAAATTCCATTAGTTCTGCCGGGCAGAATGTCGCCAGTGTTTTGAATGCAGCAAGAGATGCTTACCTTTCTGCAGCCACTTTTGGTTGGGGACAATACTTTTATCGAATGAGAGGTTATGAAAATGATCAAAATGTGTTGTATCTGAATGGGGTACCTATGAACGATCTTGAAGAAGGAGGTATTTTTTTCAATTCATTTAGTGGCTTGAACGATGTATTTAGAGGTCGTAGCGTAGGTCTGGGCCTCGGTCCTAACGAATTCACTTTTGGTGGTTTGGGCCTCAATACCACCTTAGATGCCTCTGCTTCTAATCAAAGAAAAGGAACCCGAGTAACCTATACTGCCACAAATCGTTCGTATAGAAATAGGGTGATGCTCACACATTCATCCGGATTAAAAAAGAGTGGATGGGCTTATTCCTTTTCGCTTTCCAGAAGGTGGGCGCAGGAAGGTCAAATTAAGGGCTCGTTTTATGATGCATTTGGTTATTTTGCAGCTATTGAAAAGCGATTTAAAAAGCATGGCATCAGTCTAACTGTTGTGGGAGCACCCATCAAAAGAGGCAAGGTTGGCCCTGCTACCAAGGAAGCTTTTGAATTGGCAGGTACCAATTACTATAATCCGTATTGGGGCTACCAAAATGGCAAAATCAGAAATACCAGAGTGTTGAACAGTCATATGCCCATGGTAGTGCTGTCGCATGATGCAAAACTGAATTCGAAAACCATCTTAAATACGGCCGTTTCGTATCAAATGGGAGAAACCTACACTACTGGAATCGATTGGTACAATGCAGCCGATCCACGTCCCGATTACTATCGTTATATGCCGAGCTATCAGGATTCTGCTTCTGTATCTAGCGAACTGGCTCAAATCATTAAGGCCAATCCAAATCTGTTGCAGGTTGACTGGGATGGCATGTATGAGGCAAACATATTAAACAAAAAAGCTGGTTACAAAAGATCTCTATATATTGTAAATGAAAATGTAGAAGCCTCTAAGAAGCTAAATGCTGCCATTAACTTGGAGAGCACTTTAACCGATCATATTACCTTTTATACCGGCTTGGCTTATCAGGGACAAAACAATCATAATTTCTTACGAGTTGGTGATTTAATGGGAGGTGAATATTGGGTAAATAATAATCAATTTGCCGAAGATGGTATTCAAGGACAAGTTGTGTCTACTTCTCTTAATGTTGGGGAAAAAGACAGTATTAGAAAAGAAGGCGATATTTATGGTTACGACTATAATATTCATTTTAAAAAAGCCAGTTGGTTTGCACAGGGCGTATTTACCTATAATAAGTTTGATTTTTTTGTAGCCACTGAATTGGGATATACCGGATTTTACCGAACAGGAAATTATACGCATGGCCTTTATCAAAATGATTCGAAAGGGGATTCCAAAAAACTAAATTTTACTACCTATCGAGTAAAAGGTGGAATGACCTACAAATTAAATGGACGAAATTATATTTATGCAAATGGCGCTATCGGTACAAAAGCCCCATTTGTTGATAATATTATTGTTTCGGCTCGCACCAGAAATCAAATGGTGGCAAATCCTCAAAATGAGAAATTTCAGTCGGCCGAGGTTGGATATTTGCTAAGAACTCCATTTATTAAAACCAGGCTTACCTTTTATGCTACTGACATTAAGGATGCAGTGGATATCAAAAGATACTACGACGATCAGGGTGGATCCTTTACCAATAATGTGTTGCAAAACATCGATAAACGATATACCGGTATTGAATTTGGCGCTGAAGTAAAAATCAGCCCCACCTTATCGGCAACCGTAGCGGGCGCCCTGTCGCAAGCTTATTATACCGATCGTGCGACCTCTATTTTATATAGCGATAATGATGTTGCCTTAGGCAATACCGCCAATATCAAGGAGCAAACGGTTTACATGAAAAATTATTATGTTCCTGCCGGACCGCAATCCGCTTTTCAGTTGGGGTTCAATTATAGAGCCAAACGATTTTGGTTTGCAACCGTTTCCTTTAATTATCTAGCTAATAATTGGATGGATTTTGCACCCACACGAAGAACGATCGAAGGGGTTGATTTGCTAGCGTACAACTCTGCTGAGTGGAGTGCCGCTATCGATCAACAAAAACTTCCTTCTGCCTTTACCATTGATATTTTTGGTGGCAAATCATTTAAGGTCAATAAGTACATCAAAAAAGCGAGTAATAATACCTTTCTTAATTTGAATATCGGCCTCACCAATTTGCTAAATAATCAAAATATATTATTGTATGGTTTTGAAAACCTTCGGGTGGGTAGCGCAACGGCACAACCTGACTGGTTTGTGCCAAAATATGCCCATGCACTTGGAATTCAATATTTTATCAATCTTTCCCTCCGATTCTAACATAATAAATAAAACAAAATGAAAAAATTAATTACCTACTTAAGTCTTGTTTTGCTCATTACCGCAGCAGTAACTTCTTGTGTAAAGCAAAAATTTGACGCACCACCTGATAGCACAGGTATCGATCCAAATTTGCCGGTGAATTCCACCATATGGCAATTGAAACAAAAATTCAATGCAGTTAGTGGTATTCCAGTAGAAATTACGGATGATATTACCATTTCCGGAATTGTAGTGGCAGATGACCGATCTGGAAATTTTTATAAACAAATAATAGTACAGGATACCTCCAGTGGTATTGTGGTATTAATTGGAAGAGCTAGTTTGTATAACGATTTTCCCGTTGGGCGAAAAATCTATATTAAATGTAAAGGTTTGTATTTGGGTGCCTATGGCAAGTTTATTCAATTGGGGTATAAACCGGATATTTCCAATAGTTTAAGTGATATCCCTTCTACTAAAATTGTAAACTATATTGTAAAGGCAAGTTTTATTCCAGATTCTATCAAACCAAAAGTAGTATCTATCAATCAACTTACCAATGTAGTTACGAATGAAAAATTGCTAGGGACTCTTATCCAAATTGATGAAGCCGAATTTGAAGGTTCTGTTATCGGCCAACCCTATGCGCAAGATCCGAATATTGCTTCAGGTACCGATCGAATGATTGAAGATTGTGCGCTTACCCAAATCATTGTTCGAAATAGTGGATACGCCAGTTTTAAAAATGCACTATTACCTGCAGGGAAAGGTCCAATAAAAGCTATTTATTCACGCTATAACAGCGATGCGCAATTGCTCATTCGTGATACTTCAGATGTGCAAATGTATGGCAGTAGATGTAGTGGCAATCTAAATTTGGTTACCATTAAATCCATTCGCCAAATGTTTCCGGGTTCAGGCAATTTTAATCTCGGAAATGAATTGAAAATTAAAGGGATTGTGATTTCAGATAAATCGAAGGGAAATATATCTGCTAATAATATCGCTATTCAAGATGCTACTGGCGGTATCGTGGCAAGGTTTACCACTTCCTCTGGGCTTCCTAGTTTGGGCGATGAAGTAGAAATTAATGTATCAGGAGCCGTACTTTCAGAATATCCAACAACAGGTGGTGGGGTGCTTCAAATAGGAGGGCTTAGTACCGGCAAATTTATCAAAACTGGAACAGGTAGCATTACGCCTCGTGTAGCAACTATCAAACAAATTAACGATAGTCTTGAAGCATGGGAATCTACATTAGTAAGCGTTTCGGGTGTTACTCTTACTGGTGGTGCTACGTATTCGGGCAGTAAAACCGCAACGGATGCAAGTGGAACCATTACCTTATATACGATGTCGGGTGCCACGTTTGCTACCAGTACATTACCTACTACGCCAGTATCTCTTGTTGCGATAGTGGGCCAGTTTGCAGCCACCAAACAATTATCCATTCGAAGTTTAACAGATGTGCAATAAAAAATAATATTTTACTTTTCTAAAAACAAATACATGAAAAAAATAGTGTCAATTTTTACCATAATGTTGCTTGGCTTTTCAATGCAAGCACAAACCCCTTTTGCCTTATCGGGCAGTTCCTACTCACAGAGTTTTGACGCAATTGGCAACGGCCTTCCTCTTGGATGGCGCGTAGATAGTATTGTCAATAAAAATGCCGGTTTAGGCAATGATGCTATCAGCAGATTTTCTGCAACGTCTACCACTTGGGGCAATACATCTCGTGGTTTTAAAAATTTAGCTTCGGCAGATGGTCTTGTAGCTACTTCGCCAACAGTTGACCAAAATGCCAGCACAGACAGGGTATTGGGAATTCGTCAGGTAAGCGCTGCCGGATGGGACGACAAAGATAGTTTGGTATCTGCTTCTTTTCAAATGGCCAATACAACCGGATTGACATCATTTAATCTGCAATTTAAAATTCAATCTTTAAATACAGGGGCAAAACGTTATCACAATTGGATCGTACAATATGGCTTGGGAAACAACCCAGCTACCTTTACCACGGTGGCTACGAGTCCTGCTATTATAACATTAGATAGTAATTTTACCAATACCACCGTATCAGTTAATTTCGGAGCTGCCTTAGACAATCAAAACCAGGCTGTGTGGATTCGAATGATGCCAAGCGATACTTCTATGGGTACCGGAAACCGACCGCATATTGGAATCGATGATTTTAACTTAACTTGGAGTGGAGTTGCGGTAAATAATACACCCCAAATAATGACCCTAGTTCCAGCAGATAATGCAGTGGGCGTTGCAGCCGGTGCTACTAGTTTGATGATTACCTTCGATAAGAATATTAGCATTGGAACGGGCAATATCACTGTATATAATATCACTGATGCTACCAATCAGATAATACCGCTGCAAATGCAACCGCTGCCGGTATGACGGCCACCATTCCAGGTGCCAATTTAGTAGTTGGAAAAAACTATGCCGTGCAATTTGATAGTACCTGCTTTAAAAGTGGAGTTTATAGTTCCTTAGGTATTTATAATAATACCCTTTGGAATTTTTTCAACATCGCCTGGGGTGAATCCTCCTGTTACGTCTCTTAATGAAACCTTTACCGGATGCGCATCACCTTTGTTGGGATTATTTACGGAAACTTCTGTGGTAGGTGCTCAAACATGGAGATGCTCAAACTTCGGGCACAACGACACGGATGCTGTTTACATGAATGGATATGCTGGTGGCATGACTAACGACAATGAAGATTGGTTGGTTTCTCCCTGCCTTAGATATGTCAGCAATGACAGCGCCTTACTTACATTTCTGGAGTAAAAGCGTTTCGCCGGAAATAATACCAAAGAGGTTTTTGTTTCATCAAACTTTACCGGAGATGTAACTGCCGCAACATGGTCTCCTCTAAATATTAATTTTGCGAATCTAGACACACTATGGATGTCGTTTTTGAATACCGATTTGACTGCCTATAAAGCCAATACCTTTCATATTGCGTATAAATATATTTCATCCGCAGCCGGAACAGCCGACGAATGGAATATTGATGATGTGTATATAACTGATGGTCCTGTAACCGTTAAAACATTTGAACAGGCTAATATAAAAATGAGTGTTTTAGGCAGTACTGCCGATGGCATTTTAAACCTACAAATTGAAAGTGATAAAAATAACCAGTTTGAAGTAACGGTTATGGATATGATGGGAAATCAAATTTTATCAACTTCTACCAATGTGCACGTAGGCAAAAATCGTTTGCAATTTCAATTGCCTTCTCTATCGAATGGCATTTATTTTGTGAAAGTGTCTAATTCAGAATTGAAAGGTATTTTGAAATTTACCAAACAGTAATTCTCTTTCGATATTATTTATAGAATTAAAACCCTCCATGTAGAGGGTTTTAATTATTTTAGCACATTCAATGCTAAAGAAATACCTCAATTGGAATAATTTTTTCATGCTTTTGGCAATAGCCATAGCCACCTCAGCATTGTATTATGCCAGAAATTTAACCCAAAAATTAGCCATAGAAGAAAAGAAGAAGGTAGAATTAATTGGGCAAGCAGTAGAGTCTATCGCCAAAAATAATACCGAAAGTTCAGGATTGGTTGAATCATCCATTCTTGCAAACAACACAACGATTCCGTTGTATTTCACCGATTCGATAGGAACATTGCTTGGAACCAACAATATAGACAGCTCGCTCAAAAAGGATGCCTACGATCTTAAACTAAAAGAAATTAAAGAAGCGCATCCACCCATAAAAGTGAAATTATTTGATAACGATTTTCAATTTATTTATTACGGAGAATCAGAACTCCTGAAACAACTTCGATATTTTCCCTATGTGTTGCTTATTGTCCTTTTTCTCTTTTTAGTAATTGTTGCGTCATACATTAATAGTTCAAACCGACAATTACAAGATAGGGTATGGGTGGGTATGAGTAAAGAAACCGCGCATCAATTGGGAACGCCTTTAACTTCACTTGTTGCATGGATTGAATATCTGAAGTCAACAAATGTTGAAGCGGAGGCTTTGAGTGAAATGCACAAAGATGTGGAGCGCTTACAATTGATTGCAGATCGTTTTTCAAAAATTGGAAGTATTCCTAAACTTGAAGAAGAACAATTGCTTGAACATCTTAATGGAATTGTTTCCTATATGCAAAAGCGTGCATCCAAAAATGTAAAATTTTCAATTCATTCTAATAAGCCGGAAGTCCTTGTGGCTATTTCTGGGCCCTTATTTGACTGGGTCATTGAAAATTTGATTCGCAATGCATTGGATGCCATGGACGGAAATGGAGAAATTACCTTGAATATTAAAGATGAAATTACGCAAACTATTATTGATGTGTGCGATACCGGCAAAGGAATTTCACCGCAACATCTCAAAAAAGTTTTCAAACCCGGATTTTCTACCAAGAAAAGGGGATGGGGACTGGGGCTTTCTCTGGCGAAACGAATTATGAGTGAGTATCACTATGGCGACATCTTTGTCAAGAAATCGGAATTGGGGAAAGGCACCACCTTTCGGGTACTGTTGAAACGATAGATATGGGGTTGCTTTTGTTCAAATTTTAATATTCAGTTAAGTGTGTTCTTTTTATTAAATTGAAATGGGCAATTTGTTCTCATTTTATTACCTTCGCGACACAATTAAAAATATACATATTATGGCATTTGATGTTGCAATGATTCAAGCACTTTACAATAAATTTCCAAGCAAGGTAGCCGAGGCGCGCACCGTTTTGGGCAGACCCCTTACCTTAGCTGAGAAAATTTTATACACTCATCTCGATGCCCAAATGGAATTGAAAGATTATCCTCGTCTTCAATCCTATGTAGACTTCAATCCGGATAGAGTGGCTATGCAAGATGCAACAGCGCAAATGGCCTTATTGCAGTTTATGCAGGCCGGTCGTTCAAAAGTGGCTGTTCCGAGTACCGTCCATTGCGATCACTTAATTGTAGCTAAAAATGGCTCGGCAAATGATTTAAGTAGTGCTCTCAAAGACAATGAAGAAGTGTTCAATTTTCTTTCTTCAGTATCTAACAAATATGGTATTGGATTTTGGAAACCAGGTGCAGGTATTATACACCAGGTAGTTCTCGAAAATTATGCATTTCCGGGAGGGATGATGATTGGTACCGATTCGCATACGGTAAATGCCGGTGGTTTAGGAATGGTAGCTATAGGAGTAGGAGGCGCTGATGCTTGCGATGTAATGGCCGGTTTGCCTTGGGAACTTTTAATGCCGAAATTGATCGGGGTGAAGCTAACAGGAAAGTTAAGCGGTTGGGCTAGTGCAAAAGATGTAATTTTAAAAGTAGCCGGTATCCTCACCGTAAAAGGCGGAACCAATGCAATTGTTGAATACTTCGGTGAAGGAGCTATTTCATTAAGTTGCACAGGTAAAGGAACCATTTGCAATATGGGGGCTGAAATAGGTGCTACCACTTCTACGTTTGGATATGATGAAAGTATGGAGCGATATTTGCGAAGCACCGGTCGTGCCGAAATAGCCGACTTGGCAAATGGTATTAAAGAACATCTTACCGGTGACGAGGCAGTTTATGCAGAACCGTCAAAGTATTTTGATGAAGTTATTGAAATTAATTTAAGCGAGTTGGAACCCCATCTTAACGGTCCGTATACACCCGATTTAGCCACACCAATTTCTAAAATGAAAGAAGCTGCTGCTGCAAATGGATGGCCTACAAAAATTGAAGTGGCTCTTATTGGAAGTTGCACCAACTCAAGTTATGAAGACATCTCACGTTCGGTAAGTCTTGTAAAGCAAGTTAAAGAAAAAGGCTTGAGTCTTAAATCAGAATTTACCATTACACCTGGTTCCGAACAAGTGCGCTATACCATTGAACGAGATGGATTTTTAGAAATCTTTGATTCAGTAGGTGCCAAGGTGTTTGCAAATGCCTGCGGCCCATGTATTGGTATGTGGGATCGAATGGGTGCTGAAAAACAAGAGAAAAATACCATTGTACATTCCTTTAATAGAAACTTTGCAAAGCGCGCTGACGGAAATCCGAACACCTTTGCATTTGTAGGCTCGCCGGAGTTGGTGACTGCTTTAGCAATAGCCGGAGATTTGAATTTTAATACATTAACAGATACCCTTTTAAATGATAAGGGAGAACAAGTTACATTAGACGCACCAACCGGTTTTGAATTGCCTTCGAGAGGTTTTGCAGTGGAAGATGCCGGTTATCAAAAACCTGCAGAGGATGGCAGTGCAGTAAATGTGCTGGTTTCACCAGATAGTAAGCGCTTACAATTACTTGATCCATTTGCGGCATGGGAAGGAACCGATTTGAAGGGATTGAAATTATTAATTAAGGCAAAGGGAAAATGTACTACAGATCATATTTCAATGGCCGGTCCATGGTTGAAGTTTAGAGGACATCTTGATAATATCAGCAATAACATGCTAATAGGTGCTTTGAACTTTTTTAATGAGAAAACAAATGAGGTTAAAAATCAATTAACCGGTGAGTATGGAACCGTACCTGATGTGCAACGAGCCTATAAAGCAGCTGGAATTGGAAGTATCGTAGTGGGTGATGAGAATTATGGAGAGGGTAGCAGTCGTGAACATGCTGCTATGGAACCTCGTCATCTGGGAGTGAGAGCGGTATTGGTAAATTCCTTTGCACGAATTCATGAAACCAATTTGAAAAAACAGGGCATGCTTGCGTTGACGTTTGCCAACAAGGCAGATTATCATAAGATTTTGGAAGATGACCGTATTGATATTGAAGGCTTAATGGCTATGGCACCTGGCAAACCACTACAATTGGTGCTCAACCATGCAGATGGTAGCAATGAAACCATTCAGGTGAATCATTCCTATAATGCCCAACAAATTGAATGGTTCCACGCGGGTGGAGCCTTGAATATCATTAGAGCAAGTATTAAGAATTAGGAATTAGTTAGGTCAAGAATTCAACCTGGTTTAGGATTGCTATTGAGTATATTTACTTTACACAATCCTTCTAAGTACTTCAACCTTCTATTCAATGACAATTTTTTTGAGTACTTTATTATTTTGTTTCCAAAGTAGTTCAATATAATAAACACCTGTTGATAGGTTTTTAAGCGGGATTGTATTGTTTTCAGTATTACCGGTTGAAAGCCTTTGCCCCACAGGATTTAAGACCGTGTATCGAAAGGTTTCATTTCTATATATATCATTAGCAAATGAAAAGTAGATTCTTTCTTTGGCAGGATTAGGGTAAAAATGGACTTCAAATGGATTCCTGTTGATAGCCGTTATTCCGGTAGTGATTTGATCATTTGCATTTGACAAGCTATCTGATACATAATAAACAAATACAGCTGATTCATTACTTGGTGTTGCCACACCCCAGGCAGGCACCGCATTAATTGGGATCGTATTTCCTACGGCTATATCTGCATTATCGGCCTTGTGTCGACCAACTGCCACGATGCCCTTGCTCGTTTTGTACAATCCAAATAATTCGGTGTTGTCTCCACCGGCTTGACTTAAAGTATCCCATTGTCCAACAACTAGAGACGAGTACTTTGGAACATGAAATTCTTTGTCGTACATTCTTACAAAGCTATTCCAGCAACTCTTGCCTCCCCAGAAGGGTTTCACCATTTTTTGATAGGCATTTTTGGTGGTGATGGTTCTTCGCCCAACGCCCAGCATGCACACGTCCCCGTTGCTTGATACTTTCAGGTTATTTTTGGTAATATAGGTAGTATTGACATCAGGCCAACCGGTATTTGGATCGGGCCATCCATCTAAATTGGGATCGGAATGGGCGCTTCCCAAACCACCGGTACCCTCCGTCAGTTCTGCCACATAGGTTGAATTGGTTAATACCCCGTCTGATAAACGTAATTTTCCCAACCACGATTCATGAATATTTCCATTGGTGCCGGTAAATTGATTTTGAAATCCGTATGCATTGGGTGCATTATTGACTTTATTTCCCTGCCATAAATTTTCAGTATTATTGCCATGCGCACGTGCCGCCACCGTTAATTTATTATTTTGATAGTCGATGGCTAGTGCATCCACATATTGGTCAGGTAGTGATCCTACGGTATCGCCATTAGGTGTAATTTCATGATAAAGCCGACTCCACCATTTGATAGTACCTGTGCTATCAAAGGCAATAACGGCTGGTTCGAAATCAGGAGAATTGGCGGGATTGTAATAACTTTTGAAATTCATACCAAGGTATACATCGTCATTTCTTCGGTCGATGCAAATACTTGATGCACCCCATACCGGACAACAAGCTTCTGGTGAGTATAAGTTGTAGCCCGGTGAGTTCGCAGTAGGATTTTGAGGATCGCAGGGAGAATTGAAAAGAAAATCAGCGGGCCATTTTCCCTTTCGGGTACCTCCATTGCCATCCGGACTAGTAAGGTTGAAATCGGCAACTGTCCATGATCGAAACTCGCATCGTCCGGTTATTTTCAAAGCAATTCCACTATAATTTACTGAATCAATACCTCCTTGCGGATTGGCAGAAGCAGGTGTTCCTTTCCATTCTGTGCCATTGCGCAACCAATGGGTTCTCCAATTGTTAATGACTCTACGTTTTCCATTGCTGTTTAAACAATACATGGCACTCCAATCGTATCCATGTGCTTCGCCACTTACATAATACACTTGCCCCTTACTGCTTACATCCCATGGATGGTAGGTTTTGGCGTACGATTTGGCCCAAACTACCTGATACCAGCTTAACTCATTTGGAATTCCGCTGATGAAATTATTGTTCAATTTCGCAATAATATATCCACCATTATTTGGATCCGTATCTGAGGTATTGCAACTGATATATAGGTCACCGATTGGCTGATACGGCTTAGAATTTGTTTTCATAAATCGGATATCTTCTACAGCACCTTGCGGAAAATGCACTACATGCAAAATGCTATCCAGATGGCTTGATAATTGCAAAATAAAGCCGTACCTGTTTTTGCCTAGGGCATTCGGGATTGTACCTGTATAACTAATACTGGTTTTAGGTACGTTGGGCGCAATCCAATTTAGGTTATCGGCATAACCGCAAACCAGAAAGGTTCCGTTTGAAATTTCCACTACATCGTAAAAGGTTTCTTTTCCGTTGTTTCCTGCATAGGTCACAATATTGTTTTGCGCTTTAGATGTCGTCATTGTAACGACCATGGCAATGAAAAGAATTTTTTTAAGAAAAAGAAAATGGAATGGGATACCGTTTGTTTTTGGGGTTTTAACAGAAAGCATATGTATAGATATTTTTGAATGACTAATTTCGCAAATATTTTTTACAAATAAATATTAATTCACATTGAAATGAGGTTCGTTTTTATGTAATTACCGTGCTCATTTACAAAGCATGGCAGCTATATACATGGTAAATCGCAATTATTTTCTACTTGTCATATATTTATAGATATAGGCAAAGAAATGAAGGGTTGAGAAGAGAATTACAAAATAGAAAAACACCTCATTTTTTACAAAACCGCTAAGTAGTTCTGAAAGATTGTCGGCATAGTGAACGAACGTCATTATGATGAGCATAATTACCAAACCCATACCCAGCAAACTCACCAAATTAGATTTTTTACTTTCGGTAGCGGTATCTGCTAAGTGACTGTTTTTAAACTGTACAGTAAATAGACATCAAAGCCAATAATCAACCAAATGAGTAGTCGACTCCAGTTTTCCCACCCTAGGCCAAATACCATAAAACCACATACCAATGCACCGAGGATAGGAATCAATGGAACCAAAGGTACCTTAAAGGGTCGTGCTGTTTCAGGATTTGATTTTCGCATTATAATGACACCGATAGAAACCAAAATAAACGCAAACAAGGTTCCAATGCTGCACATATCACCAACAATATCGCCGGGTACGAATGCTGCAAAACCGCCCACTAACACAAATAGCCACATATTGGCCTTGGCAGGTGTTTTATATTTAGGATGAACTGTTGAAAAAGATTTGGGTAATAATCCATCTTTACTCATTGAAAAGAATACTCTTGATTGACCCAATAACATCACCAGGATTACCGATGAAAATCCGGCCAATATGGCTATGGTAATTAATCCGGCAAACCATTCATAACCAACCATATAATGCGAAATGGCGTAAGCAACCGCTGCTTCATGACCAGGTCCGGTTACACTGAAATCTTTATAATTTGCCACACCGGTAAGTACATAGGAAAATAGAATATAGAGTACCGTACAAAAAGCCAAAGAACCTAAAATACCTATTGGCATTCCTTTCTGTGGATTTTTTGCTTCCTGTGCTGCGGTGCTTACTGCATCAAAGCCTACATAGGCGAAAAACACAATTCCCGCACCACGTAATACGCCACTCCAACCAAACATGCCCGTTTCTCCTGTATTGGGCGGAATAATTACTGCATGATTTTCCGGAACAATAAAATGCCAGCCTAGGGCAATGAACACTAATACAATAACCACTTTTACCACCACAATAATACCATTTACATTGGCAGATTCTTTGGTTCCTTTAATAAGTATTAACGTCAATAAACCTAAAATAAGTAGTGCCGGAATATTGATAATTCCCTGTTCGCCAGTCATCGAGGTCTGAAATGGCGAATGGCAAAGCGCGTACGGGACGGTAAACCCAAAATAATGCTCACATAGTTTATTTAGATATTCGCTCCAAGCAATGGCTACGGTTGCGGCACCTAATGCATATTCAAGAATCAAATCCCAGCCAATAATCCAAGCAATAAGTTCGCCCATAGTAGCATAACTGTATGTGTAGGCACTTCCTGCGATAGGAATCATAGAGGCAAATTCAACATAACATAAACCGGCGAAGGCGCATCCAATACCGGCTATGATATATGAAATCATAACGCCCGGTCCTGCATGGTTACCCGCTGCAGCAGCCGTTCGAACAAAAATTCCTGCGCCAATAATAGCGCCAATACCCAAGGCCAACAAAGCACCTGAGCCCAAGGTTCGTTTAAGGGTATGTTCCCCTAATTCTGAGGCCTCCTTTAGTAATTTATCTAGGGGCTTTTTAATAAATAAACTCATATTGTGTATTATAATTAGAAGAGCAATATAGTTACAATATTTAATTTATTATAATTATTGAGGGATCATTCCGGTGCAGAATTAAAATTTTAAGTCCTGCGGGGGCCAACGCCTAGCATTGGGTTTACCCTTTTAAATTTGTACTTTTGCTTGTTATGAGACCTCGTATTTTAATTATCTATTATTCCCAAACAGGTCAGCTCAAAAAAATCATTGATCAGTTATTGTCTCCAATTGCGCAATATTGTGAAATTGAGGTGGCCGAAGTAAAGCCCAAAAAGCCATTTCCCTTTCCATGGACTAGTGAAGTTTTTTGACTGTATGCCTGAAAGTGTGCAACTTATTAGCGAAGAAATTGAACCTATTGAGAAGCCGCCAGGTAGCTTCGACCTGGTTATTTTAGGATATCAGCCGTGGTTTTTGTCGCCCTCTATACCGATAAATAGTTTCTTACAATCTGAGTATGCGGGGATATTACGTAATCAAAATGTGTTGACCATAATTGGTTCGCGAAATATGTGGCTTAATGCACAAGAAAAGGTGAAGCAGAGACTATTGGATTTGGAAGCCCAACTGGTTGGAAATATTGTTTTTTTTGATAGAAGCCCTAATTTATTATCCATTCTTACTATTATTCGATGGAGTTTTAAAGGGCAGAAAGAGGCCACACGATTTATGCCTGAAGCGGGTGTTCAACAGAAAGACATTCAAAATGCAGATCGTTTTGGGGAAATGATTCTTTCTGCCATTCAAAACCAACAATTTAGTACCCTTCACCAACAACTGTTAGAAAGGGATGCGGTCGAATTGCAGCCCGGTTTAGTGGTTCTGGAAAAGAGAGGAATAAAAATTTTAGAAAATTTTCGACCTTTATATTAGAAAAGGGAACAGAGGGGATATTGCCCGAAAATCGAGGGTTGTCTTATTTAAGCGATTGCTTATTATAGGCGTTTTTATTCTTTCACCCATCAGTAATGTTACTGCTAAATTGACCGTCCTATTTAAGAAAAAAGCTCTCGAAAAAGAGGTAGAATATTTTAAGAATATAGGCTATAAAAAAAATGCAATTTAATCTATTAGATTTTTAGATATAACTTTTGTTAATTTGCAGAAATAATAACTTGGATGAGTGATGTTTTTATTAATAGAATAGGAAAGTATTTGCCTAATAATCCCATTTCTAATGACGAAATGGAAGATTATTTGGGCAAAATTGATGGGAGGCCTTCCAAGGCAAAAGGGATTATTCTCCGCAATAATCAAATAAAAACACGCTATTACGCCATTGATAAACGTACCGGTAAATCAACCCATACCAATTACCAGCTAGCCACCAAGGCAGTGGAGAGTTTGCTCGATAATCAATTTAAAAAAGATGATATTGAACTACTGGCTTGTGGCTGTGTGGCGGCTGATCAATTATTGCCAAGCCATGCTGCGATGGTTCATGGAGAACTAAAATGCAAGCCAATCGAAATTGTATCTATCAGCACTGCTTGTTGTGCTGGTATTCAAGCATTTAAGTACGCTTTTATGAGTGTTAAAAGCGGCAATAGTAAAAATGCGGTGGCTGTAGCATCCGAAAAAGTATCGGGATGGCTTAAAGCAGATAAATTTGATGAGGAGGCAGGCGATTTAAAACAATTGGAAGAAAATCCAATGATTGCTTTTGAGAAGGACTTTTTACGATGGATGTTAAGCGATGGAGCCGGTGCCGTGCTGATGGAAAATAAACCCAATGAATCGGGTATTTCCTTGCGGGTCGATTGGGTCGATATTTTGTCGTATGCGAATCAATTAGACTCCTGTATGTATGCCGGAGCTCAAAAAAATGAAGACGGTTCTATCACTGGATGGGCTGAGTTGACACCACATGATTGGGCTACCAAGAGCACTTTTGCTTTTAAGCAAGATACCCGATTATTGGGAGAAAACATTGTGAAATGGGGTGGAGTGATGTGGAAGAAAGTCTGCGAAAAACATAAAATTGATGTAGATCGTATTACCTATTTCCTTCCGCATTTATCCTCGGAGTTTTTTAGACCAAAGGTGATGGAAGAGCTTGAAAAAATTGGATACCCAATTTCTGCAGAAAAGTGGTTTACCAATCTTACAAGAGTCGGTAATATTGGTTGCGCATCGCCGTATATCATGCTCGAGGAATTATTCAGTGCCGGTACATTCAAAAAAGGGGATGTTATTATACTGATGGTTCCTGAAAGTGCTCGGTTTAGCTATGCCTACGTTCAGTTGACGGTAGTTTAAGGATCCAGATAAAAAGTTCCACGAATTTAGGCAACAGAGGTTTCTACGGTTGCTCCGATTCCCCGTTCCGTAATTGAGTTACACATAGCTTTGAGCGTATCATAATCACCTTCTTTTACTGTGTATTTTCCCTTAAAATGTATAAACATGGTGCATTGTTCTGCCTGTTCCTTTTCATGTTTACATACCTCAATTAGGGTTGTGGTGACCCATTCAAAGGTATTAATATCATCGTTCCAAACAACCAAATGAAAGAAATGCCCTTCCTCGGTTAATACATCGGAATCCTGATCGGTTTCTGTTGATATGTTAGATTTACGATTCAATGCTATCAGAATGAAATGATTAATTGGAGGCATCGGCTACCATATCCTTTGATATTCGAACGTTCTTTATCCAAACCGGCGCAAAATATATACAAGTAGTAATAAGGACGGCTCCGTACACATCAAAAGAATAGTGTACTCTCATGGATAAGATCATAAATGACATCAGCAGGGTGGCAAAAATGAGATATCTTTTAACCAACTTATGTTGCACACATAAAAAGTAGAGCCAAATGCTAGCCACATGTCCGCTAAAAAATAAATCTTTGGTAAGCGGCGAAAATCGGGGATATACCGTATTTTCAAGAAATACATCCCGCAGTATTATGATGCCTGCTGGAGGATCCAGCGCTACACAAAAAATGCAAATTTGTCGTATAATGGCCACCAATAGGTGCATTTCAACAATTCGATATATAATTTTTGGTTGATGAAGATGCGTGATGATCGCTAGCAACAAGCTGGTGTACAATAAACAAAAAATAGCGATGGAAAAATCGTACTGGGGTATGAAATTTAAAATGGAGTCATTTATCTGCACACCCTTTCGTAATTCAATATAAATTCCTAATTTTTGCGTCACCGCCGAATACAGTACAAAAAAACCTGGAAGCAACAATACTTTAATAGCAAATAGCTTATCACTAAAAGCTGCTTTCCAGCTGGAAACGATCAACTGATAATGATTGCGTTTTGGTAACAAAGTAATTACGATTTAATAATACAAATTTAAAAAAAAAGTGACAATTGACGCAAATTACACTTATTTCTGCGTCAAACAAATGATGAAATATTTTTTAACGCTTTTTTTTAATATAACTTTGTCTCCAATTACCTATTATGTTAACAATTCAATCATTTACATTTAATCCGTTTCAGGAGAATACCTATATTATTTGTAACGAAAATAAGGAAGCCCTCATCATTGACCCGGGAATGTATACTGAAGAAGAATTCGATCTATTTTTTGATTATTTAAGTAAAAATAATCTAAAACCGACTTTACTACTAAATACCCATACGCATCTCGATCATGTTTTTGGAAATGCTGCTGTATTAAAGAAGTATCCAATTCCATTCGGATTCCACATCAAAGACAAACCAGTGTTTGATGCCGCATCCTCGGCAGGCGCCATGTATGGTATGGTATTTGAAAAATCGCCAGAGCCTTCCTTTTTTATTGACGAAATGAAAGAAATTCATTTTGGAAATGAATCCCTTCAGGTATTGCTGACACCGGGTCATTCGCCCGGTTCGGTATGTTTTTACCATAAGAATCAGAATTTTTTGATTAGTGGTGATGTGCTCTTTCATATGAGTATTGGCCGATCAGATTTTCCAGGCGGAAATTATGAAACCCTCATGAACAGTATTCATTCTACCTTGATGGCCTTGCCCGATGAGACAAAGGTGTATAGCGGTCACGGGCCAATTACTCATATAGGATTTGAACGAATGAATAATCCCTTTATTACACAACGTTAATCAAACAAGCTCGATATGATCTTCGAGAATCCGTATCAATTTTTGCTTGTATAAAATTCCAATTGATTTTTTGAAATTTTTCTTGCTCATTTTTAATAGAGCACTTATTTTTTCAGGGTCACTCTTATCCGATAATTTGAGGATTCCCTCATGAGTTTGCAAATACGATAAAATGAAAGCTGCACCTTCCTCTAAGCGTTTAATCCCTTTTGCTTGCAAACTGATATCAATGGTATGATCTTCGCGAATATTTTTAATATACCCCTTTAACTTGTTTCCAACTTTTACCTCGTCAAAAATTTCATTGTGGTAAATCAATCCTTTGTAACGTTGATTAATGATGGCATTAAATCCAAGTGGTGTGGTTTCGTAAATTAAAAGGTCCACCTCGTCACCTGCCGCAATGTCAAGCAGCTCATTGTTCACATATTTATTGATTTTGGAGGAGGCCACCAATCGATTGGTTTGGGTATCTTCATACACATATACCACATATCGGAAGCCCTCCTTCATTTTGATACTTTGTTCGCGATGCGGCACAAACAGATCCTTTTCTAATCCACACTCAACAAAGGCGCCTTGCTCTGTAACACTGCGAACTCGTAAACTGCTGAATTCATTGATTTTAAACCAAGGGGTCAGCGTGGTAGCCACCCAACGTTGTTCATAATCTTTGTATACAAAAACACAAATTTCATCTCCAATCGTAAAGCTACTTTTTACATATTTATTGGGCAACAATACATCATTGCCCTCGCCATCTGTAAGGTATAAACCAACGGATGTGCTTCTGTCTATTTTTAAATTATTGTAATCGCCAATCTTAAACATAATTCAATCCGTATTTTATTGTTCTACAATCCATTTTTGTACATTCCTTCCGCTTTGATTGCTGAGTTCGACAAAGTACATTCCTGAGGATAAATCCGGTACTTGAAGCGTGCAATTTTTTGTAGACACTTGAAGTTCTTTACTAAAGACCATGCTTCCAAACAGGTCAAAAATTCGCAAAGATGCTTTTCCCGAAAAGCCATCCATGTCGAATAGGGAAAGCGTATTCGATGAAGGATTTTGTAATTGGAAATGAAATGGCGAATGATTTTGTTGATACGTTGTTGTGGAAGTGGGAAAAACAAATTTATGATAGGTCATGCAAGGAAAATGATCGCTGGTGGTATTACTATAGTCGTTGATATATTTTATTGCCTCATTAAAAATTAAGAAACTGCTGTCAACATATTTGCTATATAAATTTGATTTGCTTACGATATTATCGATAAGATAATCAGTGGAACCGGTATAGGTACTTTGACCAGGATATTTGGATGGTAATGAAATGCCGGTAAATCCATGGTCCAGTACATACTTATATGGTGAATTCACATTGCCTGTCACTGTACTTCCTTCCAGAAAATCATTATAATCGCCTACTACCATTACCTTCTGTTGTGGGAAAAGGCTATTTAAACTATCAGTCAATCTTTCACTGGCGCAAACTCTTCGATCGTAGTCAGACTGTGTTGTACTGGCTTTGCCATGGATGTTGGCAAAAATAATGGTGTCGCTTCCGCCATTGGCTAGCAGTAATTTTGCCTTCAGTACAAAGGGAAATCTACCAGACGAAAAGCAATAATAGGGCATGGTATCGTTTGGATATGTAGATGCCAGTATTCCGAATGTCCCTAAATTTTGAATTTTATTGGAATTATAAATATAGGCAAGCTTTTGACCGCTAGGGTAGTTACCGGCACCTGGGTTGGTAGCACCCGAGCAATAGGGCGATACCACACTTTGGTAATTAGGTCCTAATGCAGTTGTAAGTAGTGCAAGCGCATTGACGTTTACCAACTCCTGAATGCAATACAAATCGGCATTCAGATCCTTTAGTACTAAGGTAGCATTGCTTCTTGCCAAAGCGGTGTCGCAGTTGCAGAAATTGGGTTCACCAAACCATCTCATATTCCAGTTGACCACACGCAGGGTTCGATCATCAGGCAAGGAAGTTCCAAGGATATACGCCCTTTCTTTAACCGGAAATCCGTTGTATACGAATTGTATGGAATCGCGATACACTTTGTCCGGGACATTCGGTTGGATGCGTGCATAAACGGTTTGTGGAATACCCGAGGCCGCTGCGTTGTAGGTTAACTGGGGCCCAAAATTGATATTGTCTTTTGATAGTTGAAATGGGGTGGGGGCTATCACTTCTAAATTGCCGGAAATGCCACTCATTGTGAATTCAAAAGTACTGGATGTGGATGCGCTGCCTGCTACACATTGGCCCACATTTAAAAATTTTTTTTGCAGACTTAAGGCAGATTCTTCCACTTTAACTTCATCAATCCGCCACAGGGCTGCTGCATTTACATTTGAGGTATACTTAAAGGCCACATAAAATGGTTGGGATTTATACGGGCTTAAATCGATATTTTGTGATAAGAACCAATAATCAGAATTGGGCGCTGGCAGTGACACGGATAGGGTGGTCCAGGTGGCAAAATTAGGATTTCCAATTCCGGAATAATTATATGAAATCAGCACTTGCAAAGCACTACCTGCAAATTTTGTACGGCTCCAAAACGATACGTGCGGGGTGACATAGTTGGCTAGGTTCAATTCCGGTGAAATTAGCCAGTCTTCATTATTATTATTTCCACCCCCACTATAACCATTCATATACGCTCCATTGCCTACAACGCCCGAAGCCGTGCAATTCCATGAATCAACACCAAAAACGCTGTATGTAAGCCAGCCAACTGGTAGATTCGGATTGCAGGTTGAAAAATTTTCATTTAAAATCGTAGCTTGTGCCGTACCTTTCATAGGAAGCAATCCTACCAACAGGGAGAAAATTATAAAATTTTTTTCATGGTACAAAGATAGTTAAAAGGCTTGAACCCTTTTCTTTTTGAGGAACAGCCCCTTGGCGCTCCAGGAAGTTGGATCCAATTTTTGTTACCCCAAATACTTGCGCTATTTCATACGGCTAAGCAGCTAGGTTCCTTTTCAACTTCACGCGACAAACAGATTCACCTGAAGACAATTAATGACTATGAATTATTGTTGAATTTTTTCAAATGGAATTTTACATTTGTGTGTATGCAATTGAATATCAAGAAAAGTATTGAAAAACTACAAGGACTTATTTCGGTATATTCGACCGAATCTGAAGCTCAAAAAGAAGCCTTGATGCATACGATTTCTAAGAATCGGAATTGGACTTTTTGCAACTCAATACCTATCATGACCTGTTACAATTTATGTCTGCACATCCGCAGTCATTGCAACAATGGATGCATATTGAAAAAGAATTGAAACAGATTACACAGTATCTTTCAAGCAATCGCTCCAAATTAGATCCGGCATATACTGACAGTGGTTTGCCATTTACTACAATGAATACAAGATTTTCGCACGATATTCTTTTGTGGGCAATGGATTCAGGAGTGTGTACTATTACCCTAGATCATTTTGAAAAGGGAGCCTCTGATTTGAATACCTTATTGAATGTAACATTGCCTTCTGTAGAACGAGCTGAAACCACGGCAGGCCTTTCAAACGAGGAACTATTGCAAGTACTTGGAATCCAACCAAATTCAAGACTTCGGTTTTTACTTCGCGAGTTTACAACATTGAATGACAAACCGCTTGTCAAAGATTTATTGTGGGAGTGTATGAAAGTATGGGTCTTTATTTATTCCAAAAAAAATTCATTTTCAAGAACCTACAATAGGATGCCGGTTCGGAAAATTTTTATGCATCATGAAATTCTTAAGAAATTTGATCATGAGAAATTACTCCATAAGCAACTTCCTGCTCCTTCAAAATTAAGTAGCAAGCAACGTTGCCATCTGGTAAGCGTAATTAAATCATCACTTTTACTAACGATGCGTGAAACGGATACTGCCACGTAGTTGCAATCCTATATCGGCTATACTCTTTTTAAAAATGGTTACCCTGTAGCGTATGAAGGAAGCTGGATATTCGGGAAATCGGCACAGTTCGGTTTGAACATTTTTGAAACCTATAGGGGAGGCGAGTCAGGATATACGTTGTGTCAGTTGTTGCGTGTGTATAAACAAATTTTCAAACTGAGTAGTATTGAAATTGATGCGTATCAGTTTGGCCGTGATAATATGGATGGAATTCGATCGGGTGCATTTTGGTTTTATTATCGCTATGGGTTTTTGCCCATTAGTAAAAGCCTGCAAACATTGGCACTAAAGGAGCATAACAACATACGATCCATAAATGGTTATCGTACTCCGGAAAAAACACTCATCCAATTTACCGATAGCAATATGGTATTGAAGTTTGAAAAAGCAATTCCCTTGTCGTACGGTGCTGTTTACAAAAAGATTTCTAAATGGATTCAAAGCAAGTATCGAGCTGACCGTGTGTTGGCCATTGAAAAAAGCACCGAACAATTTCTTCATATAGCCAAGACAACGCTCCAATATGATGCTGCTGAGCGAGATGGAGGCAATGAAATGGCGTTGATGTGCCATGCAATGGGATGGAAACGGAAGAAGGAAGTGGATCTTTTGCTACAAATAATACGAGCCAAACCGCGGGATCCTTACTGCTACAATGACTTGTTGATAGAATTGTTTGAAATGGATCATACTTGATAATCATACTAGGGTATTGCTCCCTCCATTTGACTTCCCAATAAAAACCTTCTCTTTCGAAGACCTTAACGTGTATTGTAATTTCACCGCAAGCAGAATGCTATTAGTATTGTACAATCTGTTTATTTCTGATTCATTGAAAACCGGTTCCAGTCCACTCCTACACGAAATGTTTGGTACAGCCGTCCATTGCTCATTGTACTTCCAAAATGTTTGGTGGCCGAATGAAATACTCCTGAAGGATACGCAACCATTCGATTGAGCCGATTACCGATTCTGTCTATTTCAACCCATTTACTTCGGTCGGTACTTTCTACTTCGAGCAGTTCTCGAAGTGCTGATAAGGTCATTCCCAATTTTCGAGCATCTTGTGGAGTGGCGGGATTCATTAATCCCGTTTCTTTATGCATCCACAATGAGGTGCCACAGTCAACTGGTAAGTCGGGTGTCAGATATATTAAAATGGTAATATCGTTATAGGGTTCATCAGAATGCACTCCCGGAATTTCCCTTCGTTTTCCCTTTGAAAACCCCTGATAAAAAACACCGTTCTCTTGAATGGGGTCGGTATCCCAGCGATTAATTTTTATACCTAATATTTGTTCCAGTTTGCGCCTGATGTTTTTTTGATGGTAAACCGTTGTACTCCTAAAACCCGTAACATGTTCGGGTTCGTAGTATGTCGCTGATTTTGCTGCCTGCAACACCTCATCGATATTTTCATAAAAGCTATCTTTTACAATAATAAATCGTTGGTAAAGTAGTTTTTCCATTTGTGAAATTTGAGACTAAATGTACAACCGAAGTAGGCTTGATGAAATGATTTATATCATTATTTTCGACGATTTTTGGTAGGTAACTTTGCATTCTAAACGATTCAATTATGAAATGGATTTTAAAAGCAAACGCAACCATACAAGAACTTCAAAACGATTTCAGACAATTATTCAGTCATCTCAAAATTGAATTTTATAAAGCACCACATAGTAGCGATGAGGGGAGTTCACAAAAGGAACAATACCTTCATAATATTATTTTAGCTGATATATTAGGAGTGGATAAGGATATCGAATTGGAAGTGGATCCCAAAATGTCAACAGGCGATTGTGAGATGATGCTGGAGGATTCTCATCAGTTACACACGCAAATTTTTCGATTACAACGTGGCACTTGGTTGCAAACCACCTTGTCTGATGCCATGAGTCTTGAAAGTCAAAATCAAAAGGGTATGGATGCAGATAGCCATACGGAATCCATAAAGGCATCTGATTTTGATTTAGAATAGAGCAATTAATTTCTCATATCTACACCCCAGTAAAGTTTTGATTGAAGCGTATGCAAGAAATTTTGTCCCTCAAGTCGAATGAGATTGATGACAAAATTTTCTTTTCGAACAGCAAGAGAAACACTGCTGTCAATGGCTTCTGAACGAGCATCTAGGGTACATAAAAATTGTTCCGCCCTTCCTTCTACTTCAAAAGCAATGATGCTGGAATCAGAAACAATAATGGGTCTTACATTCAGGTTATGGGGTGCCACCGGTGTGATCACAAAGCTATGTGCTTGTGGGAAAATAATGGGTCCTCCACAACTAAGTGAATAACCGGTAGATCCGGTGGGCGTAGACACCATTAGTCCATCAGCCCAATACGTGCAGAGAAATTCGCCATTTAAGAAGGTTCGGATTTTAATTAAGGAAGAACTGTCTTTACGGTGCAATGAAAATTCATTAAGGGCAAAGGGAGCATCATTAAATAAATTAACACTGGAGTCTAGATGTATTAGAGAGCGCGGATCTAATGCATAGGAATCTTTCACGAGGCAATTGATGGCAAAATCAATATCATCTCGGTGGGTTGCTGATAGAAAACCCAATCGGCCCAAATTGATTCCTAATATGGGTTTGCCACTGTCTGCCACAAATTTTACTACATCAAGCATGGTACCATCGCCTCCTAAACTAAAAACAAATTTTGTTTTGGGATGTAGTGGTTTGCATTCTGAAAATAATTCAATATTCTTTTGGAAGCTGTATTGGTCTTTTATTTTATGGTAAAGGGGTTCAAAAAGTACCGGTGTAATACCTTGGTTTTCGAAAGACTGAAATAGGTGTAAAAATATAGGGAGATCCTCAATTTCAAACGTACGATTGTATATTGCAATGAGCATAATTAGTCTTTAGTAGAGTGTAAAAATAAAGCATTTTCCCGTAAGTGATTAAAACTATATTCGAGCCGCAACCTTACATAATAGGAAATCAATACATCCAATCCAACGCCATATCCATTTAGCAATTTATTATTTAGTTTACTATTTTGCGGATTGCTATTATGTACATATCCAATATCGTCATATGCTTTGCTATAAATTTTAAGCGGTATGTATTTTATAAATTTTAGGATGTTTTGCGTAAGAATTCTATCCAGAATTTTAAATCTGAGATTGCTTCGGAGCAGTGCATAATGGCTTCCGTCCATCACATAATATTCGTATCCTCGAATATATTCGCTTTTAAAACCCATGGCTCTATTGAAATAATAGGGTTGATTTTGCGGAAAGGAAAGTCGCCCTCTAAAAATGAACGATGAAGATACATTTCCGTAAATAGATCGATAATACGAGGTTTCGGTGGCAATACTGAACTGATTTACATCCTTGTCTACAACCAGCCCTTTTTTTGAAAATACCGTTTTTAATTCGATTCCATTGATTGGATATAATCGGATATCTGTATTATTAAATCTAAAAATATAATTGAGTTCAAAAAAATTTACCCGTGTCAATCCTCCCAAAAAACCGGGACTCAGCTCATAGAGCGGTTTTGATATGCTGATAAAATGATAACTGATATTGGCTTCATGAATGGCAGCATATCGGTTTCGGTAGGTATAGGCTAGCTTACTTTTAAAACGTTGATACGGATAATGTTCGCTTCTGAAGAAATAGAGTTTGTTTTGATCTGTGATGAAATTAATTTCTCTACCTGTTTCATAGGTAATACTCGCGCCCAAGCCTTGTTTCATTTTTTGTCGATAAAAGGAATGGAGTAATACAGTTCAAAATACTTATTATATCCAACTTGTATTAATGCGCCAATTTTTTCATTTCGACCACGGAAATTGACCCGCGTCAAATCGGCACCAATATTGGTTCTATCTAGTCTGCGATTTTGTTCAACCCACCATACATTTAAATTTCGATCGGCTAAACTGAAAAGCGGTTTTACCAACCAGTATAGTAATTCAGACACTTCGTAATTGATATCTATCGTATCGGATCCAGCGGTATTATAGGAATATTTTACGGTAGAAAATAGCTGCGTATTGAGGATTCTTTTTTTGTTGTGATTCAGTTCATATTCAAGTTCATCTGATCGTACACTATCGCCGCTCTGAATACTCATATCTCGCAAAATAATATTGGGTTTCGTGATGGTATTTCCGATAAATGAAATCGTTCGAATATGCAACCATTTAGAATTGGGTGGGGTAGCGGCCGTGTCGGAAGTATTTGCATCTGCAAATGTTAGTTGCGGATACAGAAAGTAAATCACGATACTGAGTGCCGGCCACTTGGTAAGATATGAACGAATCTTATTGTCCATTTTTGGTGTCTAAAGAATAAATGTCCAACGATGTATTCCCAAGTATATAGAGCACATTCCGTTCAACACGCACTTGTTTAATATCTTCTACGTTGGGAAGCATGATTTTGTTCTCTTGAAAAGTAAGGGTATTGAAGGAAATTAAATACGGCGCTTCATAGTATACTAAATAGGAATTGAATAGCTGCAATTCTCTAGTATGAAAAGGGTATCGTGTTTTAAAAAGCCCAAATTGATCGAATTTGAAGATTCCTTCTGTAGAATCGACTATATATAATGATCGATCGTATTCGGTCATATATAGTGGATCGATTGCCTTTTCAAGTACATTTCTAAGTGAGGTGGTGAAATTAATTTCGGGCTTGTTGTTGATTTTTAGTAATAAGCCGGCAGGGTCGGAGACCCAGATAGATCCATCGGCAGAATTTGCGATGCAGGGGACATTTACCAAACCTAAGCTATTTAACTTGATGGTACTTTTTAATGACAATACATTGTCTAAAACCAGAATATTTCCATAATCGCTATAATACAACAATATTCGCAATGGATTGGAGGCATCCAATTGAACAATCTTACCTTTTTTTATTTCATTGAAGAAGCCAATACTATCCCCTTTTGCATTATATTTTACTAAGGCATTATTTCCCGTGATTACGTATATATTACCAATTGGATCCGTTGCAAAGAGTCTTGCGGTAAGTGGAACCCTTTTGATTAAAACCAAGGAGTCGGAGGCAAATACCTTTGAAAAGATAGCCAAAAATAAAAGAATAAAGAAAAAAGTTTGCTTCATTTAAATATTTAAACGAAGATACAAACTAAAATAGTGTAGAGAACAAGCCAGTTCGAATTAGTTTCCAATCGCGTCCATCTGAAGATTCACTTATATACAAACCTAAATCAGTGGCACAAAAGAGATAGTACTTTGTAACATCAGTTCTGTAAATAACACGTTTGCCTTCAATAAAACTTACCTTAGCCCACCATGGAATCCCTGCTCCGGTAGATTGAAAAGCGGTGCCATTTAATCGGTATAAACCACCGCTGTCAAGACCTACATAAAACGTATTGCTTCCAAAAGGTCGGTTACCAAATAAGATTTCTTTTCGTTTGGGCAAACCGGTACAAGCATTCCAGTTCGTACCCAAATTGGTACTATAATAAACGCCGGTAGTATTGTAAAAATCAATTGCAAAAAGGGTATCATGGCTATGCTCAACGTACCAAATGGTATCTTTAGGCAAAGTTGCGGTTGGAACCACTAGTGTCCAGTTGCCCGATCCTTGTTTGTAATATTGATTGAGAGGGTCGCCCATTAGATATAAATCTCCATTATCAAGTTGGGTAAGCGATCGCATTACAAGATTATTGGCGAACGGGCCTGGGGTCCAGTTAACTTCTGGTGTCCAGGTAGCGCCATAATCAGAGCTAACCACCAAACCGGCTTTCGTACATAAGTAGATTTTTTTACTGTTTCTGTCGTATACAGCAGGATTCGGAATAAAGAATTTGTAAAAAGGATCTAAATAATCGAGTACATCTAGTTTTGAATCCTTAAACGATTTTCCTTCATCCTTGCTGTAGTAAAAATTTTGTTTTATGTAAGCGATATTGGTATCCGCTACTAAAATTTGTCGAATCGTTGCATTGTCGATCGGAAATAAAGTACTAAAATACAAGGCATCGTTGGTCTTGTACACCGCTCCGTTAAGGGCACCGATAAACATGGTATACGGTACCTTAATGGTACGTGTATTGTCTATCTGATTATACTTTTGGCATGAATGTAATGAGAAAATGACCGAGAAAAATAAGAATAACTGTATTAAAATCTTCATGTGTATCAAATATGTTACAAATTAAATAAATTTTTTGCATAATATCTATTCACAAAGCTACTTTTGCTAAAATAAATACCAGTACATTTACAAATAATAGACGCTAAGGTATACTAAATAGTTAGTTTTTTATATAAAAATAATTGAAATATGAAAATATCGTTTCATGGTGCCGCTCAAACCGTTACTGGATCAAAACATATCATCCATCTAAAAAATGGGAAAAAGGTATTACTGGATTGCGGACTTTTTCAAGGAATGGGTGACGAAACCCTTACATTGAATGCCCATTTTGGTTTTGAGCCCAATGAAATTTCCTATATGATATTGTCACATGCGCATATCGATCATTCGGGACTGCTGCCTAAATTAGTGAAAGAAGGATATAAAGGAAAAATTTATTGTACGCCTGCCACAGCCGATTTAACGACTGTTTTGTTGCAAGATTCTGCTTTTATTCAGGAGGCAGACGTTGCTTTTGTAAATAAAAAAAGAGCCGCTCAGGGATTGCCCTACATTAAACCTTTGTACACCATCGCAGATGCCAATAATGTACTCCCTTTATTTGAGGAAGTACCCTATAATCAAGTTTGCCAAATAGATCCGGATATTTCCTTTCATTTTACAGATACCGGTCATATTTTAGGAAGCGCTGCAGTGCATGTAAGTGTTACAGAAAATGGCAAAACAGAAGTAGTTACTTTTAGTGGCGATGTAGGCCGTTATCGTGATGTCATATTGCGTTCACCTGAGGTGTTTCCACAAGCAGATTATATCATATTAGAAAGCACCTACGGCAGTTCATTACACGAGGATTATCGGAATACAAAAGAAGATTTACTAGATCATATTGTAGAAACCTGTCTTGAAAATAAAGGCAAATTAATTATTCCTGCCTTTAGTGTAGGTAGGACGCAAGAGATATTGTACGCACTCAATGAATTGGAGGTGGAAGGACGACTACCTCCATTGCCGTATTATGTAGACAGTCCTCTTTCATTGAAAACAACGAATATAATAAAGAACCACGCCAACTTGTTTAATAAGCATGTACAAGTATTAATGAAGATAGACCGGTATCCTTTTGATTTCAAAGGTGTTAAGTTTGTGCAGGAAGTTGCCGAATCGAAGGAATTAAACCACAATAAAAATCCGATGGTCATTATTTCAGCATCTGGCATGGCGGAAGCTGGTCGGGTGAAACATCATATTGCCAATAACATTGAAAATCCACGATGCAAAATATTGATGACCGGCTACTGCGAACCGCGGTCATTAGGTGCCAAATTAATGCGGGGCGATACGGAAGTGAAAATTTATCGCGAGGAATTTCAAGTGAAATGCAGTGTGGGAAGTATTAGAAGCATGAGCGCTCATGGCGATTATGACGATTTATGCCAATTTTTAGCATGCCAGGATATTCATCTGGTGAAGGAACTATTTATTGTTCACGGCGAACATGAGGTGCAAAAGGAATTCAAAAAAAGACTTCAAAAGAAAGGATTTCCATCCGTACAAATACCAGCAATGCATGAGCGCTTCAATGTTGGCTAATTTTATTATTTTTTAATATATAATAATAATGAATCTATAAATAGTGCATTTATAGTTACTTAAAAGGTCGACCATTTTTTTTGGCACGCTATTTGTCTTAGGGCTAGTCAGTAATGATTCACCGTATGAACGAACACGAAAGTATCCTGGTAATAGGCGCCTCTGCCAATCCTAACCGGTCTAGTTATTTTGCCACCAAATATTTACACAACAAGGGCGTTTCCTTGTATACCATTGCCAATAAGAATGGAAAAATTGATGATTTGGAATTATCAGATCAATATGCAAGCATCCATTCTGTGGACACCATTTCAATTTACTTAAATCCGGATCGTCAAAAAAAATATTACGATTATATCCTATCCTAACATCCGAAACGAATTATTTTTAACCCGGGTACGGAAAATCCTGAATTGGCTTCAATTGCCAAAAATAATTGCATTGAAATTGTGAACGGATGTACGATTGCAATGTTTGCATCCGGCTTACTATGAGATTAATGTAATTAGTGATAGCATACGCATAATACGCTTAAACAGGATTGGATAAATTTTTGTCAAGATTATCATTTGATTAATAGTTAATAGGCTACGGGATTTATCTGCAATTTTGGCTATATTTATAATAAAATTGCCAAATGCTATGGAGAAAATTCAATGGAGAATTGATAACAGATCCAATTAAGAAATCGGTGGAAGAGGTTATTGTTAGAGAAACCGCGCAGGGAAATCGTTTGAAAGTATGCATTGGTACGGATTCGCAGGTCAAAATGGGCGAAACAGAATTTGCCACCGTTATTGTTTTTTTTACGCGAAGGAAGAGGCGGTTTTATGTTTATTCACCATGAAAAGACTCATATGAGATATACTATTAAAGAAAGGATGCTGTTGGAAGTTGGCAAAAGTATTGAAATAGCCTATGACCTTTGTGCGTTATTTACCACCTATCACATCGATATGGAGGTGCATGCCGATATTAATACCAATCCACATTTTAAAAGTAATGAAGCCTTGCGAGAAGCAACCGGATATATCTTAGGAATGGGCTTTGCCTTTAAGGCAAAGCCAGAAGCCTTTGCCAGCAGTAGTTGCGCCAATAGGATGGTACATTAATTACAAGTAGCTGCCTTTTGGGAAATTAGAAAGCTGGGGTACTACCAAACGTATTGTTTCTTGTTCATAAGCAATGCCTCACCACCAATGGTTTGATCACCTGTTTCCGCATCAAACACGGCACAATCGTATAAAATTCGATTCTTTTCAGGAAATATTTCCTTTACCGTGATGATTGCTTTGTATTTTGTATCAACAAACATCGGTTTCATCCACATCATGGATTGTTTCATATAGATATGACCATCAGCATACCACAGGGCACCAAAGATTTTAGTAAATACACTAGCACCTAAAAAACCATGAATGATGCAACGACCAAAGAGGCTATTTTTGCCCGCTTCTTCATTGATATGTAGAGGGTTGGTGTCGCCGCTTACCTCAGCATAAAGGTTTACCTGTTCTTGCGTATAGCCGTATTCATGTTCAAATTTGTCTCCTACTTTTAACATATTAATTTAATTTATATTACAATTTAATAACAAGATCAAACCGCTCTGCATGCAGAAAAATCATACCTTTGCACCCGAAATCAGAAAGAAGTTTTTTGATTTTCAAACAAAAATCAATCATTTAAATCTCCGCAAATAAATACAAAAATGGCAAACAAAACAAACTCTTCAAAAAATTTTTTTGAAAACATCTTGGAAACCCAACAGCAAGTAATGGATACTCTAGTTGAAAATACCAAGAAAATGACAAATGGCAATGCACTTATCAATGAAACTATTGATAAAAGCACTGAATTCTACAAAAAATCAGTAAATGCTACTAAGGAAACCTTAGACAAAGTAACCGGAACTGCAAACACCGCCAAAGAAGAAGTGAAAAACACTACTGAAAAGGCAAATGAGTATTTCACAAATTGGTACAATCAGCAAAATAGTTGGATTCAACAAATGACTGAAATGAATAAGAATTTCTTATCCAGTTTTTCTAAAGGTGAAAATCCTATGCAAAATATGATGAATGCAATGAACCAAAATCCAATGCAAAACATGATGAACATGTTTAATCAAAATCCGATGCAAACTGTTACTAATATGATGAATCCAACCTCCATTCAAGAGAATATGGATAAAGCAACAGAACAAGCAAAGACTTTTTTTAACCAGTTTCAAACAATATTGAACAATAGCTACAGCGATCTATCCGGAAAATTTCAAAACGGTACTTTGATGGATTCATACAAAGGAATGTTTAACATGACCGATGGTTTTGCAAAATTCTATGAATTGTGGATGCCTATGATGAAGTCGATGAATGACAAAACATTCAACATGGAAATGTTTACTAAAAACATTGAAATGGGCAAATACAAAGAATTTATGGATAAGTACTTTTCATTTATGCCACAACAAGCACAAGACTATACCAATCAGGTAAAAGCGATGTACACTGAGGCAATGAAAAACGGTGGCAATCAAGCAAAAGAGATGTTTGAAACAATGAAAGGAAGCATGCAAAATGTGATGCCTTCTTTATTTGCGAACCCATTCACTTCCTTATTGAGCAATTACAATAATTTGCAAGGGCAAATGATGAGCACGGTTACTCCGTTTGCAAAATTATTGACGCCTAACAAAGATTCCAAAACAATGGCTGAGTGGAGCGAAATTATGAATAATGTAAACATTTACAATATTAAAAATGCGGAATTGCAGCATATGATTTATCAAAACGGTGCTAAAGTGATGGAAAGTATTGCTGAGTCCGTTATGCATAAAATAGAAAATGGTGAAGATGTAAACAGCATGATTAAATTATATCAAGAATGGTTGAATACTTCCGACAAAATGTTTGTGGATTTGTTTGAAACAGATGAATACAGCAAATTGATGTCTGAAGTTAGTTCATTGGAACTTCGTATCAAAAAGGCGGTGCAAAAGCAAACCGAAAAAATGTTTGACAATGTTCCGGTAGCTACAAGAAGCGAAATGGATGAGGTGTATCAAACCATTCATGATTTAAAAACACAAGTTCGTCAATTGCAAAGTATGCTTGAATTAGAACCAGTTGTACCTGCTAAAAAAAGCGCACCAACTAAGAAAGCTACTAAGAAGTAATTTTCGATCTGAATAAGAATTCCAAAATCGCCCGCTATATCGTGGGCGATTTTTTTTGTCACTCTATTCAAACAACGGTTGCTTGCACACGTATTTGCCGTTCACACAAAAGATTTCTACAGTAGTGAATTCTGTAAATGTACCAATTGTAATAAGCCGTTTACAAAACATAAGGTTAACAATCTTGAAATTCCCTTTCACCTATTTATAATTTATGACAAGCTTGGAAGAAATATTACATCGTTTTATTGCTCAAATTTTCCCACGTTCTGAATGATGAAAACGTTGAAACCGGGAAGCCCTCATTTTCAAATGGCTACCCTTTGGAAACCTTGAAAGATGGGACGCCATTTCAAAATTTAAAACCTTGAAGGAACTTGTAGAATGTAAGCTAGCGGAAAGGGAAGGCGGTATACTTTATGGAAACATCCTTGAAATAATATTGACCGGTGTAATTATAGACGCATATTGTCTATCAACCGAACATGATCGATAGTCGCTGCAATGAGCACTACCATTTCGCTTTCCATATCAAATTCGGTTAGGAGTTGTAAATTGGACGCCTTTGCTAATGTAATATATTCCGGTTCAAAACCTGCCTCCCTTAGTTTTGTTAAACATTCAGTTTGCAATTTTTGGAACGAATGATTTTCTCTATTTTTTTTGATATATACAAGGCATTGGTAAATAGTAGTAGCATGTTCCCTAGCTTCCGCAGTGAGCCGCATATTTCTAGAGCTTTTTGCCAATCCGTCTACGTCGCGCAAGGTAGGGCAGATTACTAGATTGATGGCCATCCCAATGGTTTCTATTAAGTGCTTGACTACCATACATTGCTGATAATCTTTTTCACCCAAATAAAGGGTGTCCGGTTGCACAGCCTCCAATAGTTTATGTACAATAATACAAACCCCGTTAAAATGACCAGGTCGATGGGTTCCTTCAAGCACAGTGTCCAAATAACCCAAGTCATATTTTTTATTCTTGATGATTCCCTCCGGATACATTTCCAAAACAGAGGGCAAAAAAGAAAATCGCAATTTGCCTCCATCAAAAGCAAAATATCGTTGGCGATTGTAATGGGGTATTTATTAAAATCGTTTTGATTATTAAATTGGGTAGGGTTGACAAAGATGCTACAGCCGGTGTAGCTATTCTGGCTCTTGGAGGTTTTTATGAGTGCAATATGGCCTTCATGCAAGGCTCCCATCGTAGGTACAAATCCAACGCATTTTTTGCCTGATAAGTAGGCCTTTAGTTCTCTTTGTGTTTTAAATACAAACATTGCGCCCAATATATAACCATTTCAAACTATTTTATAATAAATTCATTTTTTTTTTGTACTTTTGCACCCCCAAAGTGACTATGAATCATTGTTTCTTATTTAACTAAAACAATATCTTGAATGGCTGTAATACAAAAGAAAAAGGTCCTATTTATTTCGCATGAGTTTGCTCCTTACAATGAAGAAACAGAATTTGCTCGAATTCTAAACATGCTGGCTGTGAAATCAAACGAGACAGGTTTTGAAGTGAGAGCGATCATGCCGAGATTTGGTTCGATCAATGAAAGCAGACATCGACTTCATGAGGTGGTGCGCCTGTCAGGAATCAACATCAATGTCGATAATGAAGATCATCCTCTTGTTATTAAAGTAGCTTCTTTACCGAATGCTCGATTACAGGTATATTTCATGGATAATGAAGATTTATTTAAGCGAAAGCAAAATTTTCATGACGAAAGTGGAAATGCATTTAAAGACAATGCAGAGCGAACTATTTTCTTTTGCAAGGGAGCGCTTGAAACCGTCAAGAAATTTGGCTGGCCACCCGACATCATTCACGTACACGGATGGATGAGTGCCTTGATTCCGATGTATATCAAATCGTACTACAAAAAAGAACCGGTATTTGCCAATTCGAAAATAATTTACTCTGCTACCAAAAGCATTTTGCTTGAAAAAATGGGTGAAATTTTTGCCAAGCAGTTGCTAGCAAGTACCCCTATAAAAGATAAAGATATTGAAATCTATAAAGAAGGTGCCAATATTGATATGCAAATCGGTGGAGCAAAAAATTCGGACGTTGCCATTTTGCCTTTTAAAGAGCTGGATGAAAAATTAGCAAATGCCATTAAACCATCAAGAACCAAAAAAGTGTTAAATTTCAATGCAGAAGGTGATGATTTGACGGATATTATGGAACTATATAATAACTTGGCAGGCAAATAGCATTCATGAATAATAGTATGGCTTTTTCAAGTCCCATTTCCCAACGAATTGTAGTAGCCGTTCTCTTTTTGAATGTCTTTTTCTTAGCTTGTAAAGAGAACACCATTTTACCAAGTTCACTGATTCCTCCGGTTGATAATATCAATACCTTCGCCCAAGATACCTTTACCATTATTACGAATAATGTATACCAGGATTCCATTCTGACGGGTGGAAAAAGAAATTCTACACAGGTTTCCAGCTCCCCGAATCTGTTTCAGGCACTGGGCACCATTACTTCCGATCCATCTTTTGGTAAAACCAATGCCAATATCCATTTAGAGGTATTGCCACCGGTTACTAATTTTGCTTTTAAAACCAATTTTTCCGGTACGAGTCGTACCATTGACTCCATTGTGTTGGCCATTCCTTTTAAAACAGCTTATGGTGATACAAATGCAGTGAGTAATATCTCACAAAATTTTAAGGTATTCCGATCGATAAAAGCGTTTCATCGAGATTCTGCTCAATTCGAATTTACGAAGGATTCTTTTGAGAATGTAATGCTTGCGGAAACAACCCTAAATTATATTCAAATTAAAGACTCCCAATTAGTAAATGGTGTAAAGGTAGTTCCTCAAATTCGCTTCCAACTGAGCAAGGCTTTTAGAGACAGTTTGGAAGCGCAGGTTGATTTAGGTGCCAATGGAGCTGCTGCCGATTTTTCTAAATTTTTAAGTTGGTGGAAAGGTTTTTATATACAAGCAGATAGCCTAAATGGTAATGCCTTGTATTATTTAAATACATACAGCGCTCGAATGAATATCTATTATCGATATACCAATACATCCGGTCAACTAGACACTGTGGTGGATGTTTTTTCGTTTGATCCCAATAACTGCAATCGTTTTAATAATATTACCCGGAATTACAATGGAACCGTTGCTCAGAATTTTTTGAATTCAACAGCACCCTGAGGCGACTCAATTTTGTTTTTGCAAAATGAATCGGGAATGGCAGCTTTAATTTCAATGCCCTATATCACACAATTTGAAAATGTTGTGGTAAATAAAGCCGAGTTGTTTTTTTATTCCATATCACCGTATGCAAATTTTTCCGATACCTTAAAGTACGGCACCATTCCTCGTTTGCAGATTTTTCAGACCGATACCAGTCAGGTTGATAATGTCATTGCTGATTATACAGTCTTCGGAAGTAATATCGTGGATGGAACCTACGACAAAGTATCCTTTGGCCCATTCACGGTAACTCGCTATAAATTTGCTGTTACATATTCGATTCAACGGTTCATTTCAGAAAAAAATACTAATTTTAGGTTTAAAATTATGGGACTTAATAATGGTTTTCCGGGTGCCTACCGGGTAATGTTAGGAGGAAGCAGCACCACTATGCCTTATGTAAAACCACAATTAAAGATCATTTATACCAAAATAATAAAAAACTAATTTTATGTGTGGAATCGTTGCTTACATTGGGCCTAAAAATGCCTATCCCATATTGATAAAAGGATTAAAGCGACTTGAATACAGAGGCTATGACAGTGCAGGAGTAGCGCTACTTAATGGTACGTTGCAGATTTATAAAAAAGAAGGAAAAGTTTCCGATTTAGAAAATTTTGTGGCACAACAAAGTACAGACGGAACCGTTGGTATTGGACATACCAGATGGGCCACACATGGCGAACCTTGTGATAGAAATGCACACCCACATATTTCCAATTCCGGAAACTTGGCCATAATACACAATGGGATTATTGAAAATTATGCAGCGCTAAAGACAGAATTGGAGCTTAGAGGATATACTTTTGAAAGTGATACCGATACCGAAATTTTATTGAACCTTATCGAAGATATTCAAAAGGAAGAAAAAATAAGTACCGAAGAAGCAGTACGTATTGCTTTGAATGAGGTAGTAGGTGCTTATGCCATTGTGGTTATTGAAAAATCAAAACCAGACACGCTGATTGCAGCACGAAAGGGAAGCCCTTTGGTAATTGGTATTGGTAAAGGTGAATTTTTTGTGGCATCAGATGCTTCCCCAATAATAGAGTATACCAAAAATGTAGTGTATCTAAATGATGAGGAATTTGCTGTCCTTCATCGTGATGGCAATATAGAGATTAAGACCTTGGGCAATATTCAAAAGACACCCTATATTCAAAAGCTGGAGATGGATTTGGAGAAAATCGAAAAGGGTGGATACGACTATTTTATGTTGAAGGAGATTTATGAACAGCCACAGGTTATCAGAGATTGTATGCGTGGAAGAATGAATGCTGAAAAAGGTTGGATTAAATTGGGAGGCATTAGCGAATTTGCCAATCGAATCAACAATGCCAAACGAATCATTATTACTGCGTGTGGTACTTCATGGCATAGTGGATTGATTGCTGAATACCTTATTGAAGAACTTGCACGAATTCCGGTAGAAGTGGAATATGCGTCAGAATTCAGATACCGAAACCCGATTGTGAATGAAAAGGATGTGGTTATTGCCATCTCCCAATCAGGAGAAACGGCCGATACCTTATCTGCTATTCAAATTGCGAAAGATCGACAAGCATTAATCTATGGAATTTGTAATGTCATTGGCTCCTCTATTGCACGAGCCTCACATGCAGGTTCGTATACTCATGCCGGCCCCGAAATAGGTGTGGCATCTACAAAGGCCTTTAGTGCGCAGGTAACTATTCTGACCTTGCTCGCCTTGCAACTGGCTCAAAGCAATGGGTCTATTTCTCAATCACGAATGAGACAGATACTGTATGAATTGGAATCAATTCCAAGTAAAGTAGAAGGTGCACTTAAAACCAATGACCTAATTGTTGAAATTGCCAAAAAATATAAAGACGCCAAAAACTTTTTATATCTAGGAAGAGGTCTCAATTTTCCGGTAGCATTAGAAGGTGCCTTAAAACTTAAAGAAATTTCATACATTCATGCAGAAGGATATCCGGCTGCTGAAATGAAGCATGGCCCCATTGCGTTGATTGATGAGAATATGCCGGTAGTTTTTATTGCAACCAACCAAAGTGCGCACGAAAAAATTGTTTCGAATATTCAGGAAGTAAAAGCCAGAAAGGGAAAGGTAATAGCCATTGTCTTGGAAGGAGATACAGTCATTCGCGGATTGGCAGATGAAGTCATTGAGGTTCCTGAAACAGATGAATTATTATCTCCATTAGTTTCTATTGTTCCATTGCAATTGCTGTCCTATCACATCGCTCTGATGAGAGGATGTAACGTAGACCAGCCTAGAAATTTAGCAAAAAGCGTTACCGTGGAGTAGCATAATCAATAAAATAATAATTATTTTGTTATTTTTCTTGTATTATTACAAAAAATTAACAAAATGCAAAAACTCATTTTTACGCTAGGAATCATTTTTTATTGCAATTTTTGCAATGGACAAACAACATGGGATATTACGGATAACGCAAATGTTAACGGTACACATTTCCTAGGAACACTTAATCAGAAAGATTTAATATTTAAAACTAATGGTAGCGAGAGAATGCGCTTGTCAAATGTTGGAAGTTCTTTAGGTATTGGAACTACGACATCAGTAGGAACAAATTTAGCATTAAAGATATCATGGAGTGATTGGATTCAATTTCAAAGGAATGCCGGTAGTGGGTATTGGGCATTTCACAATGGTCAGTTTGAAGATAGATTTACTTTATTTTACAGAGATGATAATAATGTAAATCACTATGATTATTTTACAGTTCTTAACGATGGGAAAATTCAGATTGGTAACGTATCAAGTTTACCAGGTGGTTATAAGTTATATGTTAAGGATGGCATTTTGACAGAAAAAGTAAAAATTGCATTGAGTGGGACCGCAAATTGGGCAGATTATGTATTTGCTGAAAATTATAATTTGCCTTTGTTAAGTTCTGTGGAGGATTTTATTATAGAGAATAAGCACCTACCAGGTGTGCCCTCTGCTGCAGATTTAGTTGAAACTGGAATTAATGTAGCCGAAATGGATGCTACATTGATGAAAAAAATTGAGGAATTAACGTTGTATGTTATTCAATTAAGCAAGGAAAATGAAATTATGAAAAAAGAGATTGATAAGCTTAAATGAAATAATTTGTCCACAGCTAAAAATGCAATATGAAGTCATTTATTATTTTTAGTATTCTTTATTATATTACTTAATAACTCTTGCAAAAGAGGGTCGAAGTATTATTATATTAATAATGCTGAAATTAAGAAATCAGTATCTTTCAGGGAAGGAAGCTATTTTATTTATAAGGATTCAATTTCAGATTTACTGATAGCATTTGGATTTATCAAACCTATAATTATATGTTCGATATTAATCAAGGTTCAGGTGATGAATTTGCAGTTGAGAAGTGAATATCACTTGATAAATAACGATTCAATACTAGGCAAAGTTGAAACCATTGCTTGCAATAATGGATGCGAAAAATTATTTTATTTACGCATTTCCTGCATGCGACCTCCATACATTAAGCCAAAATTGTATTGTATATGGGACTCCAGTTTCGTATGCATCAAAAAATTGGCATGCTTCCGGATATACTATTTATCAACAGTACTACGACTCATTATTTATCAGCAATAAGATGTATTACAAAGTATATCAATCAATCAATAGAGGAGCTCAGAATCTACATCCATCGGATTCAACTACACTTACCAGCTATTATTCTTTGGAACAAGGGCAATTGAAATATTCAGTAAAAACGGATACTTCATATCACGTATGGGAAATTGTAAAAAATAAAATAATTAAATAAATTATGCAAAATTTTCAATTTAGAAGTGGTATTATATTTTTTTTAATTTTTTGTTCAAACATTTTGTTTGCTCAAAGTTATGAGGATAATTTTACTAAGTATTGGTGGTACAGGTATCGACTTGTCAACGATTTTATGAGAATTGGGATTGATTGCGGTATGTCAATTCCTACAGAATGGAGAAGGTATTATCTTGAGGTTCCTTCACTTCCATTAGATAATCAAGCCTTACGCTTAAGAAGTAATCATTGGGGGGACTCAGGTTTCGATTTAGGTATGTACATGGGGGTCCTTGCTACGGAATACAAAATTCTTCTAAATAATAATAAGGACACAAAAAGAACTATCTTTGAAACATACTTAGCAATAGAAGCATTTAATAGGATTGACAAGTACGGAGAGTAACACTGTAGAAATTTTGAGGCAACCCAAGAATGTGCAAACCTACATCCGCAAACAGACGATTTAAATGGATTTTTATTAGGGATGATGTACCTATAACCTTTGTCTCTGATAATTATCAACATTTTAATAGACCTAAAACATGCGCTGGGCACAACATACAAGGAGTTTATGGAAGTGTTGCTAGAAGACAAAATGGCTACATTGATTATTACTGCGCAGGATGTCAAGTTGATTTCGGAAAAAAATTGGAACGTTTGTTACCCTAATACACCTCATTACCCTGAAGAAGAATCGCTCGACCAAACAATACAATTATACCTTGGCTTATCCTTACTGGTAAATTTTATTTCTCCTTCTGAAACATACAATGGAATAAATATAAAGGAGCATGCGAAAAAGGCTTTATTAAGACTTTGTGTTTGGCCAGCACTTACTAATTTTATCATAAAAAATCCAGTAAACTTACTTTGTCCTTTTGGTCAGCACCCTACTAGTTATGGCACAATAGATCAGTGTTCTGACGGTGGAGCGATTGCTATTCAAATTGCTCCAGGAATGACACAGGGCTTGCTAAATATTAATGCTAACTGGGCACCGGGCGCTCAGGCAGCAGACTTACTATTTCTAAATAGTACTTCCTTGATCCACTGGCCCTTATTTCAATATTCAAAATACGTAACAACTCCTCTTTGTACAGATTTTCATCAGAGCTTTAGAACATTTGCCCCAACTACTTTTGAAACATTTGCAAAAATTTGGACAATTGCTGGAATTTCTGTATCACGCAGGTATATATTAAAACAGTCCGCAAGATGCGATTTAAGATTTCCCCATTTACCGTTAATATATAGGATTTTGCATGGAGGTGCGATGTATGACCCTGAAAATCCACCTTATAATAATGTACCAACTATATCTTACGGATATAAGGAATTACTTGACAAGGCACCAAATTGTGGACCATACAGGTACGATTTGGGTGGAGGAAATTTTACCAGTTATGACTATCAGTGGTCGCACAATGATAGACTAGCCTCTGCTTATAAGAGAAATCGGGACAATAATTCGGATTTTAATGGACTAGATTATATGTTGATTTTTAATTTATATTTGCTGAACGATGGTAGTTATCCAAGTTTTTATTGGAACCCTTATTATGCAAGTGAATTTAATCACTCCTTTCCGACCGCTGCAAATTATGGTAGTTTTTCACAGCCGGCCTATTATAAATTTCTCGAATATCTTTCGACTCGGAGTATTTTAGAATACAATGCTGATGTAACTTATAGATGCGCAAAAGATATAGACCTTCTGCCTGGGTTTGAATCCAAATTAGGTGCGATATTTCTAGGATATATTGAGGATTATTCATGTTGCGGAAATGCTCTAGGAGAGTTTTCAGATAATCATGGTTTAGAAAAAAACGGAGAGCATTTATACTATAACAACAATAATTTGGATTCGGGATATGTTGCTAATGAAATACCACAAGATACTATGGCGGAATACGAGCCAACGGATGAAGAAATTATGAATGATTCACTTGACTTGGTAACCCAAATACTTGAAGGGGAGGATTCGCTTGCCAAATCAATATTAATTACTTATGTGGATGACGGGGATACCAATCAGGGCAATAGAATGGCTGCTTCAACCGAAACGGAAAACTCAAGAAATTTAATTATTTTTCCTAATCCTGCAACTAAATCATTTACACTTGAATTAGGTGATTTCATAAGCCTACCCACGAAATTTTTCATTAATGAAATTGATGGTAAAATTGCATTGGAAGGTATACTAACTCAAAGTATTTCTGAAATCTCAATAAGTAATTTAGCAAATGGGATATATTTTTTAGTCATTGATGATTCTCAGAAAAATAAATATTATTATTTTAAGCTAGTAAAATATTAATTTTTAATTTATGTGCCTTAAAATGCTTCATAATTGGTCTATAAAATTTTACAGGAATAAATTTATTTATCGGTTATTTGGTGCTCTTTCAATTATACTAATATTTCTTTTTGCGTTTTTTATGTTATTTATTTCATCCGAAAAAGTGGTGAATATTTGGGATGAAGCGATTTATGCAAATAATGCACTTGAGATGTTTTTAAACCGAAAATATTGTTACTACACAATTAATAACAAAGTTGATTATTATAATACTAAACCGCCTCTTGCCCTTTATACCCAAGTAGCATCTTATTATATATTTGGAGTAAATACATTTTCGTTACGATTCTCAAGTTATGCATCTCTTTTTGTTATTTTGTTTACGACCATATATTTTTCAAAAAAATATTTCAATTCCCTAATAATTGGAATTGCTACCATTGCTATTTATACTACTACAACTGGAGTAATGCGACAACATGTATTTTATACTGCAGATTTAGATGCCATATTATGTGTGTTTATATATTTTATAATATTAATACGTACAAAACAATTGGTTTCCAATAAAATTGAAACAATTGAAATTTACTTAATTGCACTATTTTTTGGACTTTCTTACTTAACTAAATCACTTGCATCCATTTTTATCTTACCCTCGCTTATTTTAAGTTTTCTTTTTGAAGGTACTCTCAACGGGCTTCTAAAAAATAAGCACACCTACTTTGCTTTGATTTTATTTTTTTATTAGTAGGCTTAAGCTATTGTTTTGTTAGAATTCCCACTGACCCACAATTTTGGAATGTCGTTTGGGAGTCAGAATATAAACGATTATTTTATAATGTAATGCCCTGAATACTGCTCCATGGTATCATTATTTTGAAACGCTTTGGACAAGTTTTTTTAAGTATCAGCTGATTTTGATGACCATTCTAGGCTCGATATATTTATATATACCAAAGAAAAATATTTTGTATAAAAGGTGCATTATACATTTATTGGTACTTTGTTTTGGTTTTATCCTATTTATTTCAATTGCCGATTCTAAAATGGATTTTTATATTGCTCCGCTTTATTCTGCTTTTTCTTTAATAATTAGTTTGAAATTATTTGAAATATTTACCTATTTCAAAAATAAAAAATGTTTGAATGAATACGGAATGATTCTAATTATTTTATTATTATTTGCTCCTCCTGCTTGTGCTACTGTTATTGAAACAAAAGATTATGCAAAATCATTATTTACTGAGGGAATCTGATTCTAATCTGCTTGTAAAAGTAATTAAGGAGTACCCGTCTTCGAAAAATATTAAGATTGTGTGTTATTTTGCTCCTTGGGATGAAAGGCATTATGATGTAATTAATTACTATAAGAAACTATTCAATTATAATAATAATACAAATATTGATATTGTAAATTCTTTAAAATTTATCAGAAAGCATGATACCATAATTGTAAACCAATCACCGCTAAAAGACAGTATATTATCATCCAATAAATTTTCGAAACTAGATGAACTAAATGGCGCTTTTCTTATGATAAAAATCAAGGAATAAATTTCCTAAAACAATTTTAATTTTGCCAAACGTTCAATTTCTTTTGCAATGATTTGTTGCAGACTGTTTTGCTTGGCTTCCTTGTTTTTATACATCAAACGATGATCTAATACCGCCACTGCAATTTCTTTTACATCATCTTCAATCACAAAACTTCTTCCATTTACCAACGCATTTGCCTTCAAACATTTTAAAAGGTGATACCGCTTCTTGTGGAAGCTCCTAATGAAATACCCTCAAAGGAACGGGTGGCTCGTACAATATTGGAAACCGCTTTCACAATCTCATCATGGACAAAAGCCTTTTCGGCTTCCTCTTGTAGGTTTAAAATTTCTTGTTGCGACAATACCTGTTGAATGGTATCAAGGTTATGACTAATATTCAAATAATTTTGATAAATTTCAAGTTCTGTTTCTTCATTTACATACCCAAAATATATTTTCATGTAAAACCGATCCAATTGCGCTGCAGGTAAGGGATAGGTGCCTTCCATCTCGATCGGATTTTGGGTAGCAATGGTGAAAAATAATTTTTCGAGTTTGTAGGTGGTTTCACCCATCGTAATTTGATTTTCCGCCATACACTCCAATAAGGCACTTTGAACTTTTGGAGACGCACGGTTGATTTCGTCTGCAAGTAATACATTGCAAAATAGGGGGCCTTTCTTAAAAATAAATTCACGCTGGGCATCATCAAAAATATGAGTACCCAATAAATCCATTGGCAACAAATCGGGTGTAAACTGCACCCTTTTGAAAACGGCATTGCCGGCATCGCTACATGAAATGGAACCGGCTAAGGTTCTGGCCAGAACTGTTTTTCCGGTACCGGGATTATCTTCCATCAAAATATGTCCCTTGGCCAACAGACAAGTTACTACATTTTTGATTTGTGGTCTCTTGCCTTTGATCACCTTTTCCATATTTTGAATCAGGGATTCAATTTTGTGTTTCGATGAATGATTAGCGGTATCGGTATTGTTCGTTTCGCTATGGGTGGCTGTGGTATCGAATGTTTCGTTCTCCATAAAATTATGATGCTTTGTTTTGGGGTTCTGATAAATGGAAATATCTGATAAATTGATTTAAATTTAAAAAGGAGCTTAGTCGTTTCGTAAATGTAAATTGACTTTTTATTTTTTGCTCAAAAGGTTTGAAGAATTGTTGCAACATCTCTTGCTCTGCGGTGTTCAATTCTTGATTGGCATATTTTAATTTTAAATAGGTAATCATGAAATCGGTAAAGGAGGTATGGAAGCGCTTATCTACAATATTTTGTGCATAATAGAGAGGGGTATGATTCAATCGGTCAACTTGCAATTGATTGAGTAAAAAGCTTGCTGACTTATACGTATAGTATGCATTTTCTTTATAACCTTTGCCATGCTTCTTTTCATTTTATACCATCGGTACACTAATGTGGGTATTGCAAAAAGAAACAATATTAAAGCCAGTAAAATATATACTCCTAGCAAGAGGTAATAGGTTATTGGTTTCATTGGGTCTTCCTGGTCGTTTCCATCATTTTTCTTCTGAGCATCTTTCAAGCTCTTAATATACACTTCGTCAATGGGTAAGGATGCCGGCAATTTATGTAATAAGGAAGCCCCATCTTTTTCAGGAGAATAAGACTTTAATTTTTCTGCGTACGATACCACCATTACTTCATTTCCTTTTTGAAGATGGGTGAGGGGTACTTTAATACTATCCTTCCATATATTGGCTATTCGCAAATCAAGTCCCTTTTCTTGCTTAATCCTCTCATATTCTACATCTTTGAAAATAAAGCGGGCAATTTGCAAAGTGGCCGTTCTTTTTAATGTATCTACACTGGTAATAATTCCATTGGCAGCCAACACAGCATTGGGTGGCTGCATGGGTGGTGTTCCGTCCGGGGTAGGCGATTGTTCGGCCTCTTCATTGCCAACAGTGGTATCAAAATCAATCCATCCAAATTCGGGAAAATATACCTGAACCCAACCATGTGATTGGTCTTCGTAATACCAGTACCATCCTTTGTTTTTATCACTTCGATCAACTGTCAAAAATCCGGTTACCACTCTACTTGGAATATTCATCGATCGCAAAAGAAAAACGGTAGCTGCGGCATAATACGCGCAATACCCCTTTTTACTTTCAAATAAAAAGTACAATAATTTTGAAGCACCCGGCAATCCTGGTATTCCGGGATTATCAGCATATTTGTAGATCTGTTCACCGAGTTCATTTCGGGCCAAAAAATAATCACGGATTGCGAGCACCTTATCAATGGTGGTTCGCTTTCCGTTTGCTAAACTATCTGCCAATTCTTTTACCGGTCGATATTGTCCATTTACCGGAAAGAAGGTATAATACTTCATAAATTCCTTATCAATATCGCCATATCCTTTTGCCTTTCTCAATACCTCAAAGCGTTGTTGTTGAAAGGCCACTATTTCGGGGTTGGTGGTATTGTATATAAAGTAGGCGCTGTTTAAATCCGATACATAACTCTTGGCTCTATATCCTGATGAAAATTCTTTTTGAAAATCTTTCTCCACAGTAATCGGTTGCACAAAAAATGAGGTGCTGGGTGCAATATAGGCATCTGGAGAAAGTCGCTTTTTATATACTTCAATTTCAATGGTCTTTTTATTTTTGGTCCCCATTGCTTTTCGGATGCGACTGCTATCTTTATAGGTAAAAAACAGCGGAATTGCCGAGGGGTCGGGAACAAATTCATCATTAAATTTATTCAAACTGTCGCGCTCAAACGTTTCGGTAGTGGTATCAAATTTTGTAAAATGATAGGAGGTGAGATATAAAGGATTGGGAATATCACTTCCCGGTAAATAACTTTCAATATGTGCACAAAAGAGAGGTGCCGGATTTTTATTGCGATTATTATTGCCTGACAATCCCATCGATTATCGATTCTTGACCGATTTGTCTTTTTTGGTTTGCAACATCTGATTTTCACCTTCCTTTGCATTTCCACCGAAATCTTACACACCAGCATTGATTTCATTGTATAAGAAATAAATCACGGCACCAAAAATTAACATAAGAAAGGCGGAGAAAAGTACAAGTCGCTTACTAAAACGCCACCAAAATATTCCGGTGGTATTTTCAATTTTTCGCAACGACTCATTGGTGTAAACAATATAAATGGTGTACAATACAATAGGGGAGAGGTACTGAAGTAACTTGCCTACGGTAATTTCGCCGGTTTTTGAAATTAAAAAAATACTTACGAGAAATAGAATACCTGATAAGATAATTGAAAAATACGAAAGGCGTTGCAATCCCCATCCGATAAGGCAACCAAAGGTAAATAAATAGGAGAATATCAGAAATTGCACCGAAATAAAGAAGCCATCAAATTCGCCAATAGTATAATTGTCTAAAATTTTATAGATGGAGATGAGCACTAAAATCAACGAAAGAAACAAAGGCAGAAATCGAAATCTGAATTGAAAAATGAAATACGATACTGTCAATCCTGTTGAAAAATAACAAGCTTGTGTAAACCACTGTTCGCGCAATAAGCTAAAATATTGATTGCTATTCCAAAGGATGAAGGTAACTACCAAGGCAGTAGGTAACAGTATAAAAATAATCTGCGCAAAAAACCGCGAAATTGATATGTTTTTAAGTACCCTCATTTATAATATTTCGAAATGTAAGTCGCCTTGCTTTAATAATTCAATAATTTTTGATTCGTTCGATTGTAGTTTAAATTTCAGCGGATGGATGGCCCACTTGGCTTTCAATTTTGAAAATTCATTTTCGGGAGCTTTCAGAAAAATTCGAGTCAGCCAATTCCATACATAGTAACTTTTAAACACTTTACTCAACTGCACAAAAAAGATGGTGGTACCAACTTCGTATCGACTGATGAGATTTTCAATATCTGCCAATTTACTAAAGGAATGAATACATAAAATGCTGGCATGCTTGGGTTTGAAATAGTCAGCTATGGGTTGATCGTGATGCCAATCCGAAACGGTTATTTGGCGTCTCACCATATCGATTGCTTGCTTATTGGGTAGCACATGCTGATCGGAAATGAACTTGATTTCAAAAGCCTGTTTGGCAAGAGTTTCGAAAATGGTCCATACACAGTTTTTATAATGGTTGAGCATTCCGGAGGCATAGTTTTCATATAATTCGAAGGAGAATCCATTGTAAAAGGAGGCATACATAAAAATATGCGAAGCAAAAGGATCCATGATTTCAGGGGTTCGCACTACAAGCTCTTTATTTTTGGCAAAAATTTTCCATACAATTCTTCGAACATCATCTGAATCTTCAAATTTTTTATAATTAAGATATTCGCCTTCTACTTTTCGCAATTGTTCAATTCTGATTTTTTCTTCTTCCGTTTTTTTTGGAGTAAACTCCTGTGGATTATATAAAAGGGAATGGGGCATATTTAGAATTGTACTATTTACCTTTCCTGGAAAGGCAAAAGCAAAAAACTGTAGCATATCTTCGAAGTATACAATTGCATTCGAAAAGTAGTATTCCTTTATGTCGGGTAGTAGCAGCGAATTTTGACCGGCTAGTCCACTTTTGAAGGGAATAAACTGTTTTTTGATTCGATCTGTTAATAGGTATTTTTCAGTACTCCGTTGTCTGTCGTAGAACAGTTTCACCAGCACAAAGCCAAGAATAGGTTTTAGGGCATGAGGTATTTTTGTGGCAATGGAAAGCGTATTGTGTTGTTGTGGGTTTACTTCCATTCCTATTTCAATGGCCTCCTCAGGATTGTTCTTGTTTCTAAAGTAAAAATATAAACTACTTATCAGCGTTGACAGAAAAGAGATCATCACAATAACTATCGAAAAAATCATTGCGATTTTAGCCATTAGAAGCGTAAGTGTGATGAAGGAATTGGTGTCGGATTTATAGGAGTTGATAATCTTAAAAGAAGCCAACACAACCAAACAATAAATAAAGAAATTTGTTTTGAATGGAACAAACTCAAAATAGTATTTTAATATGCCAATAGCCTTTCTTAGCCTCATTTTTTGAAATCTCGAAACGAATATAAGGTAATAAACGCAGAGCCAAATTACTTTAAGTAAATATTAAGGAAAAGCCCCGCAATGAAGTGATACTACTATCCCATTGTGGAGTAATAAATTGGTATGAAAATCCTTTGTGTACTGCAACTGTATGAAGCTTTTAGAAGTTTCTCATGAGGTAGCCAGTAGGTTGCCGTGCTTATTCAACTGGACTCCTAAAAACGAATTTTTACAAATCATTCATCAATTCTCTTTCTAAACCCTCCATACTTATTATATCAATAGCCTCAATGAGCGTAGGGGCAATTTAAATCCTTGGGCAACTGCGATTTGATAGAAGGTATTACAGTGGCGATTGCAAACGATAAATTATTTTGATAGAATTGGGTATGCACTTGCTCAAGCAAAGGAATGCTTTTTGCATCTATTGTCTCAATATTAACTATATCCACAATGGCACTTTTGTCATTTTTTTGTAGTTGCGCACATAGTGTTATTAACTCTTCTGCCATTTTTGTATGAAATCGGGACATTTGTGGTGTTAAAATGTCAAAATTATTTTTGGTATCTATTTTGAATAGCATGCTGTTGAAGATTAGATTTTCTAAAAGTAAAAATAATTCTTAAATTTGTTAACTTAAAACAATATATGGATTCACAATTTTCGGTAAAAGTAAAGGAAATAATTTCGTTTAGCAGAGAAGAAGCACTACGGTTGGGTAATGATTTTATTGGTACCGAACACCTGCTATTGGGTATGATACGTGACGGGCAGGGCCTGGGCATCAAGGTATTGCAAAATTTGAAGGTAGATATGGTTGACCTTCGTCGTGAGTTGGAGAAGGTGATTAAAAATAAGGGTGTCAACAAAAATGTGCAAAGTATTAATAGTTTGCCGCTTACCAAGCAGGCTGAAAAAGTGATACGAATAACCGTTCTTGAAGCAAAGGCCCTAAAAAGTTTTTTGGCAGAAAGCGAGCATTTGGTACTGTCTATTTTAAAGAGCAAGGAAAATGTAGCGTGTCAAATTCTCAATCAATTTAATGTAGATTATGAGTTGTACAAAAGTGAATTAGAGTTTGTAATGGGCAATTCTTCTACCAATATTTCGAATGAGTTGAAAGATGATATGGGATCCTTTGATGAGGATGACGACCGCTCACAATATCAACGAAAGCCTAGTTCTACCACCATTAAATCTAAAACACCGGTGTTGGATAATTTTGGAAGAGATATTACCCGATTGGCAGAAATGGGGCAGTTAGATCCTATTGTAGGACGAGAAACTGAAATTGAAAGGGTTTCACAAATATTATCTCGTAGAAAAAAGAACAACCCGATTTTGATAGGTGAACCGGGTGTAGGCAAGACAGCCATTGTAGAAGGATTGGCCTTGCGAATTTATCAACGAAAAGTATCCCGGGTATTATTCGATAAGAGGGTGGTTAGTCTCGATTTAGCAGCCTTGGTAGCCGGTACCAAATACAGAGGTCAGTTTGAAGAACGAATGAAGGCCATTATGAACGAATTGGAGAAGAATCGGGATGTGATTTTATTTATTGACGAAATTCATACTATTGTGGGTGCCGGAGGTGCCAGCGGATCTCTCGATGCATCCAATATCTTTAAGCCTGCATTAGCACGAGGTGAACTTCAGTGCATTGGGGCCTCTACTTTAGATGAATATAGAATGCATATCGAAAAAGATGGTGCGCTTGATCGAAGATTTCAAAAAGTATTAGTGGAACCGCCTAGTGTGGAGGACACCATTATTATTCTAAAAACTTAAAGTCTAAGTACGAAGAATTTCACAATGTAAGTTATAACGAGGACGCCATTCATGCTTGTGTTAAATTAAGCAACCGGTATATCACCGACCGATTATTACCCGACAAAGCAATCGACGTAATGGATGAGGTAGGCGCTCGGGTGCATTTGAAAAATATAAATGTGCCTCAAAATATTTTAGACTTAGAGCAAAAAATTGAGGATATTAAGGTTGAAAAGAACAAAGTGGTAAAAAGTCAACTCTTTGAAAAAGCGGCCGCCTTGCGCGATAGCGAAAAGAAATTACAAGAAGAGTTGGAAGCGGCAAAAGTAAATTGGGAAGATGAGGTAAAAAGCAAAAGGTACCCGATTACAGAAGAGCATATAGCCGATGTTATTCATATGATGACCGGTATTCCTGTAAACCGTATGGTTGCTGCAGAAAGTACCAAATTGCGCAATATGGGAACCGATTTGCAAGGTGTGGTCATTGGACAAGAAAGTGCCATTACTAAGGTCGTAAAAGCCATACAACGAAATCGAGTGGGCTTGAAAGATCCAAAGAAACCCATTGGCTCCTTCATATTTTTGGGACCAACAGGTGTCGGTAAAACAGAACTTGCTCGTGCCCTAGCGCGTAATATGTTTGACAGCGAGGAAGCGCTGATTCGCATCGATATGAGTGAATACATGGAGAAGTTTTCAGTAAGCCGATTAATAGGCGCTCCTCCCGGATATGTGGGGTATGAAGAAGGTGGTCAACTTACCGAAAAGGTGAGACGTAAACCATATAGTATTATTTTGTTAGACGAAATTGAGAAGGCGCACCCCGATATTTACAATATTTTATTGCAGGTATTAGACGATGGTCAATTGACCGACGGAATGGGACGCAAAATTGATTTTAAGAATTCTATAATTATCATGACTTCAAATATTGGGGTTCGACAATTGAAAGAATTTGGTGACGGAGTAGGATTTGCCACCAGTACCAAAACCTCGGGAACTGAAGAAAATAGCAAGGCCGTTATTGAAAAGGCGTTGAAGCGAACCTTTGCTCCTGAATTTCTAAATCGTATTGATGATGTTGTAATTTTCAATTCTTTGACACAGGAAAACATCCATCAGATTATCGATTTGGTGATGAAAGATGTTATGAAGCGCTTGCAAACGCTTGGTTTTATGCTTGAACTTACCGGAAAGTGCCAAATCTTTTTATCTGAAAAAGGATACGATCAACAATTTGGTGCAAGACCCTTACATAGAGCCATCCAAAAGTATCTTGAAGACCCTTGGCTGAGGAAATTCTGAATCTTGGAGTGAAAGAGGGCGAAACCCTTATCGCCGACCTGAATGCAGAAAAAACCCTTTTGTTTTTTACAAAAAAAGGAAGCGGACATAAAGAAAAGAAAAGCGAAGCAAAGGAATAGAAGGCTCGATTAATTTCTGTTTATTTTTTTTACCTAAATTAACTATTATGACGATGAAAGCCTTTTGTACACTAACAATGATACTTGCCACATTTCAAGGCTATAGTCAACTAGTTACTGTCGCTCCCAATGCAAACACAATAATCATTTCCACAAATACTACTATCGGAATCGGTGGAGGTAATTTTAAAACGTACCTGGTTTGTCCTGGCGCAACCTTGTCATACGCTGAAAGTAGTACCATGGATACAATTTTATTGGAGCCGGGAGCATCTTTACGGTTTGATTCTGCTATCAGTTACGGTTATGCATCCGTTTATGCAAAAAATGGCTCCACAGTGGATATGAATTTTAGGCAAACCGGTAAACTAATTTATGAACAGGGTGCCACTATAATAGATACTAATATTGGACCGCCCACCTTCCTCTTGGGCAAATCGCTTGCTGCTCCCCTAAATTTTATCTATAGCAATTTGCCGGGCGGTATTGGTTGTGCTCCTAATGCAGTCTTCAATATTGAGAAGCATCACTTTTTGGATATTTGGGTACATGCCAACCAACTGTCTTTAAAAATGGCTAATGAGGGGATGCCCTATCAAGTTAAAATTTTTAATAGTTTTGGCCAAATAATATCTAAAACCGTTTTGACCAATGAGGATGAAACCCTTGATATTTCGGCATTGCCAACAGGTGTCTATTTTCTTGCATGGAAATGTAATGAAAAATCAGGTAGTAAGACGTTTGTTAGATAGTAAGCGCTAATAATAGAAATCATCCTTTTCATTTTTTTTACAATAGCAGCAAGCCTTTGTATCTGTTTATTGACCTAATTTCGCACCCGCCTTATGGTGTAAAACCCTAGGTATTTGATATCTTCTGACTAATTAAACGATCAACCGGCTTGCCATGAAAGATTTTTCCTTTATTACGAATTCGCATCCCTCTTTTATAGAACAGATTTACCAGGACTTTGTAAAAGATCCTTCAAACGTTGATCCGGAACTTCGAAATTTTTTTACGGGTTTTGACTTTGCCCAATTGTATTCTCAAAAAAAGGAAGTGTCAAATACAACCCCTCAAGCAAAGAATGCATTTTCCACTAGTAATCAAGAACCAACAATTCATTTACAAAAGGAGTTTGGCGTTTTTAAATTAATTAAAGCCTACCGGAAACGCGGGCATTTATTGAGTGATACCAATCCCATCCGAAAAAGAGTCGATCGAAATGCACAACTCGATTTGGTTCATTTTGGGTTGAATGAAGCTGATTTAGAACAACATTTTGTGGCAGCGAAGTACTTCGGAATGCCTTACGAAAAGTTAGCAGATATCATTGCGCATTTACAAAAAATATATACCGGCACAGTAGGGGTAGAATATACCTATATCAATAACGAAGAAATTTTTACCTGGGTAGAAAATGAGTTTGAAAAAATAATGAGTGAAGCGCTACCCTTAAAAAAGAAAAAGAGGATTCTCGAAAAGCTTAACCAGGGCGTGATTTTTGAGAAGTTTCTACATACAAAATTTATTGGACAAAAAAGGTTTTCATTGGAAGGCGGCGAAAGTACCATTGCAGCATTAGATGCTATTATTACGGAAGCTGCGCAAAATGAGGTGGAAGAGGTAGTGATTGGAATGGCTCATCGTGGTCGCTTGAATATTTTGGCCAATATATTACAAAAGACCTATGAACAAATTTTCGCAGAATTTGAAGGAAATGCACCAATGGATTCTACCATGGGAAGTGGTGATGTGAAGTATCATTTGGGATTTACCAGCGATGTGGTAACACCTGATGGGAAAACGATTAACTTGCAACTGACGCCAAATCCATCGCATCTGGAAGCCGTAAACCCTCTAGTAACTGGTTTTGCACGGGCCAAAGCCGATACCTTATACAAAAGTGATTTTGATAAAATTTTACCGATATTAATTCATGGGGATGCTTCAATTGCCGGGCAGGGCATCGTATACGAATTGCTTCAGATGAGTGATTTAGATGGATACTATACCGGTGGAACCATTCATTTTGTCATCAATAATCAAATCGGATTTACCACCAACTTTGATGAAGCCCGAAGTGCCGATTATTGTACCAGCATTGCTAGTATGGTGCAAGCACCGGTATTTCATGTAAATGGCGACGATCCGGAATCTGTTATTAAAGTGGCAGAATTAGCCTTGCGATTTCGACAACAATTTAATCGGGATGTTTTTATTGATATGGTTTGTTATCGTAAACATGGACACAATGAAGGCGACGATCCGAAATTTACCCAACCCGCTCTGTATAATATCATTGAAAAACATCCAAATCCACGTGAAATTTATTCGAATAAATTATCAGCCTCAGGTGAAGTGGATCATGCGCTCGCCAAAGAAATGGAAAAATTATTTTGGAACGATTTACAGGATCGTTTAGATGAAGTGAAACAAAAACCATTGCCTTATAAAAAGCAGCTTCCCGAAATAGCATGGTCGGCGTTGCGTAAATCAAATGAAAAGGATTTTGAAGATTCGGTGTCCACCGCTATCAACGAAAACGAACTACAGCAAGTGTTTGACGCTCTTATGAAATTGCCTGAAGCATTTACCCCACTCAATAAAGTACGAAAGTTGCTCGACGAAAAACAAAAACTATTTCACAATCAAGATATCATTGATTGGGCCACAGGGGAATTGCTGGCCTATGGAAGTTTGTTGTTGCAGGGACATAATGTACGAATCAGTGGTCAAGATGTGCAACGAGGCACCTTTTCACACCGGCATGCAGTTATATATGATGAAGTAAATAATAATGTGCACAATCGGCTTTCGCAAATTTCTTTGAACCAGGGAAGTTTTAAAATTTACAATTCATTATTAAGTGAATATGCCGTGTTGGGTTTCGAATATGGTTATGCCATGGCCAATCCGAATACCCTGGTAATTTGGGAAGCACAATTTGGCGATTTTTGCAATGGAGCCCAAACCATCATAGATCAATTTATTGCAAGTGCCGAAACCAAATGGGGGAGAATGAATGGCATGGTGATGTTGCTCCCGCATGGCTATGAGGGGCAGGGGCCTGAACATTCCAGTGCACGAATTGAAAGGTTTTTGCAACTTTGTGCCGAACAAAATATGTATGTAACCAATTGTACGACAGCGGCCAATTTTTTTCATGTATTACGACGTCAAATACATAACCCTTTCCGAAAACCTCTAATTAATTTTTCTCCAAAGGCGAATTTGCGATTAGCAAAAACGTTTAGTAAAAAATCTGATTTTCTAAATGGCGGATTTAAAGAACTAATTGATGACGACGCAGTGGAGAATCCTTTGGTAATCAAGCGCGTGCTTCTATGTTCAGGAAAAGTGTATTTTGATTTGTTGGAATATAAAGAAACGCATTCGCGAGGAGATATTGCCATTTTGAGATTGGAGCAGTTGTATCCTTTGCCGTCCGCTCAATTACAGCTAAAATATAAAAAGTATCACAACGCTCAGTGGATATGGGTACAGGAAGAACCGAGTAATATGGGCGCTTACTCCTTTTTGAAAATGAATCTCGATCCAAAGGAGTTTTCTATGGGTTACTTAGCAAGACAAGCAAGTGCCTCCACTGCTACCGGCTATGCCAAAACATATCGAGGAACAAAAGCAACTTATTGAGACTGCATTTCGTTAAGGATCAAAACGTTGGATTGTCATTTTGTTGTAAGATTTCTGTGTTTCACCGCGATTTATTTTGTTAATTCTTTTTTTTAAATGGGATTTGAACTTATTTTTAACAAAATTTTCCTATATGAATACATATTTTACAAAATTCTTTTTCTCTCTGATTCTGTCGATAGTCGGCGTTTCGGCCAGTGCCCAAGTAGTATCCTTCAATACCCAGGTTTTGGGCGTAGGGTACAACGGCCTTAATAGTTTTAATAGTGTTTGTTTTGTGATTCAAAATACCAACCCGTACCCTGCGGTTTTAACTTCTGTTTCAAACTATTTTGCAGCGGCCGGTAGTGGTAATGCTGAACTATGGTATTCCAGTTCTTCTTTGTATGGGGCACCGGGCACCGTGGCCGGCCCTAACTGGACTTTAATTGCTACCAATCCAGTTTCGGTTACTGCCGGCGTGCAAACCGTATTATTTCCGGCATTGTCTTTTACCATACCGGGTAATACCACCTATCGGTTTTATTTAGCTACACCTACCATAACGCTTAATTATACCACAGCTCCGGGGCCAACACCAAATGTGTTTACCAATACGGGTATTAATTTGCAGGTTGGTGACTTTCAAAACCTCGGGCAATTTGCAGGTTGGGCTGGTGCTTATCCCACGCCACTTAATAATCCCAGGTCATTTACCGGAACGGTTACCCTAAATCTTTTAGCAACTCCTTGCGCAGGTACACCTACAGCGGGCACGGCTTCAGCATTACCGGCAAATCCTTGTCCGGGTTTGCCTGTCGTATTAAATTTGGCAGGACAAACTGCTGCTGCTAATTTAGCCTTTCAATGGTTGCAATCTCCTACTGGTTTACCTGGTACTTATACACCTATAGTGGGTGCTACCACGGTTCCCTATTCCTATACACCGGCCCCGGGTTCTACTAATTATTTCCGTTGCATTGTTACCTGTACCAATCCCGGTGGTGGCTTTGATACTTCCATTGCTTCAGGTTCTTGTATTGTGCAACCTTGGAGTCCGACGGGTAATTGCTGGTGTATTCCTACCTATGTGAATGGTGGTGCTGGCGATAATATTGTGAATGTATCTTTAGGAACCCTTACAAATAATACAGCCTTGGCCGGCAATGTAGCTCCTTTTTGGGTGGATTATACTGCACAGCAGGTGGCCAATGTGCTGGCGACCCCGAATCTGTATATTGGGCTAGCTTCCAATTTGTCTGTTACACACGGTACGGATTTGACACAGTATTTAGGTGTTTGGATTGATTTTAATCATAGTGGATCTTTTGAGCCTTCAGAATATTTTTCACCGGGTACTGATGCCGGTCCTAATGGAGTGCATGTACTTCCAATTACAGCCCCTCCCGGTTCCTTACCCGGCTTAACTCGTATGCGTTTACGAGGAGGAGATGATGTGCAGATGACGAATTTACAGCCTTGTGGTCCTACCAATTCTACGTTTGGAGAAGCTGAGGATTACCTGGTAAATATTATTCCGGCTTCTAATCATGATCCAGCTGTTACAGCGATAACCGGTGCCGCAGGCAATTGTTATGCTGCGAATGTGAATATGGTTCTATCCGTTACCAACTATGGTTCTTTGCCGATTACGGTAGCCACCAATCCAATAACTTGTACTCTTGCGGTAACAGGTCCTTTGGGTGTGAATTATTATTATGGCAATGTGAACCCTGCTTTAACCCTTAATCCGTATGCAGCTAATACGGTACCTGTATTAATACCCGGTGTTAATTTGTATGCAGGTGGTACGTATTATATTAATAGTACCTTAAGCATTGGCAATGCCGGTGGTGTGGTGAATGGCAGTTTGCAAAACGATTCACTTCGAGCCCCTTGATACGTATCAACTATCGACCAACCGCTGGTCCGGATTATAATCTTTGTCAGTATGCCAGTATTCCTTTTGGTCAGGGACTCACCGTAAGTGGTTGTGCAACACCTATCAACGACTCGCTGGAGATTACCTTTACATTGACCCCAACACCTGATAATGTGGGAGCCACCGCCATAGGCACTAGTCAAACAGTACCCGGGGCCGCCTGTGCAAATCAGTTTGCAGGCAATTTTGCCAATACGACCCCTGTACCTGCCTTGCCTCCCGGTGCTTCTTTTACCCAAAATGGTGTGCTAACGGTAACTAACTTGTCTTCTTCATTTATTACCGAACCTCGGTTTATCCTTTATAGCGGTAGCCCTGTTGTTCCTACTTTATTTGCCCCTTGCCCGCAAGGGTATAATGCCAATGCAGGTAATATCGTATTAGCGGGTTTGTCAACCGGTAATAATGCAAATTTTACCAATACCCGTCATATTACCCCTGCTCAGTTGGGAAGTATTTTCAGCTATTTACAAGCCAATCCATTGGCTCCTTTGAATGTGGGTTATTTTGAGACATTTAACGATAATCAAAACACCTCTGATATTGGTGTGAACGCTGGAGCGCCAACGGTTGTGAAACTAAAAGTATATTATCAGTATGTGCCATCCGCTTATGAATGGTATAATGTACCAAGTGGTGGGGCTAGTTTGTATTCCTTGTCGCCATTTGATCCGATTATTACCCCTGGTAGTGGTATCAACAACTCCAATACACCCGGTACGTATACCTTTTATGCAGCTTATGTGGGTTCGTCCTCTTGTCGTGTACCGGTGAGTTTGGTTATTAATCCATCTCCTTCTGTATTTCAAGATACGATTGCCTTATGCGAAAGTCCTGCTGGAAGTAATGGTGCTATTTTTGATTTAACTACTGTAGATGGTCCTGTAAGTGGTTTTGCTGCGGGTGTTACGGTACAGTACTATGGCGATCAGGGATTATTTTATTTATTACCTACACCTACCAATGATACTTCAGCTAGTACAGTGGTGTATTCAAAAGTGACTAATTTGGCGGGCTGTTCTGCTACAGACTCTGTGGTATTGCAAGTGAATCCTCAACCTGAGTTTCCTGCCTTGTATGTTACCGGCAATGCTTGTGCCCCTGCATCTATCGATGTGGCTACTTTGATAGATCCATTTGCTACGGTTCCACCGGGTACGGATACCTTATACTTTTCAGACGCAGCTTGTACCATTCCTTATCCCAACCCTCATAATGTAACGGTATCCGATACGGTGTATATAGTACTTGCTACCAATACCATACCTGTTTGTGCAGATACCGCCATTGCGTTAATAGAATTGTCAACGGCTGGTGCGCTCATTGCCAATCAGGACATATTAAATTACTCCATACCTGGTTTTGTGGGATGCAATACCATGACACTAAGCGATGGGATAACCGATACCTTATATAATCCTGCTGACTGTAAGCGAATTGTTCATATAACGGATGTAGCCAATGCAACGAGTTTAGGCAGCACAACTGTTTGTGAGTGGATTGATGCGAGTACGCAGGTTCACAATGGTCAACCGTATGTAAATCGTCATTATCAGATAACCCCAAGCACACAAACGAATGCGAATGTATGCTTGTACTTCTTGGAAGATGATTTTGCACAGTTTAATTCCTTCTCCTTACTAAATGGCTGGCCTCAAATTACACCGAATGCCAATTTGGTGATATCGAAAGTAGACAATGGAGATATTACCACACCGGGTCATACGGCAGTAGTGATACCGAATGCAAATATTACCACCAGTTATGATCCATTAACAACAGTATGGACGGTTTGTTTTCCTGTAGATAGCTTCTCATATTTCTATGCACATGCGGCCAATCCGGGCAATGTACCATTACCGATCAGTCTATTGAGTTTTAGTGGTAAGAAAGTAGAGAATACCTCTTTATTAAACTGGGTGACTAGCAGCGAGCACAACAATAGTCATTTTGTATTGGAAAACAGTAAAGATGGAAAAACGTTTACGGCCCTTTCAGGCAAAATCGCCAGTAAGGCAGTAGGTGGCAATAGTGTGGTATCGCTAGCATATGATTATACCGATGCAACACCATATGCCGGTCATAATTACTACCGACTACAACAAGTAGATTTGGATGGAAACATCAGCTATAGCAAAGTAGTGAATGTGTACCATGGCAATGAAACCTTGGTTACCTTATATCCGAATCCGGTGAATACCCAACTGAATATTGAAATCAACACACCAAAAGCAACCATTGCTCAAGTGAAACTATTGGATGCAACGGGTAGGGTGGTGAAGGCCATCGATATGCAGTTGCAAGCCGGCAACAACAAGACCGACATTAGCATGGAAGGCTTGGCTGATGGCGTTTATATGGTAAAAGTAAGCAACCAAAAAGGTTTGAACTTTAGTCAAACCATTCGAAAAAACTAAAGGCAACTAGTGAATAAAAAAGACCGTCTACTCAGTAGGCGGTTTTTTTATTGAAGGAATTCAGTTATTTTTACCAACAATTTTAAGTTTCCTATTTTGATTAAAGATATTATTGCTCGCATTTATTTCATTTATGGAATGTTGCTTTTTGCCATTACCATGATACCAGTGGCATTGGTTATTTTTTTATTTAAAACATTTGCCAGTGAAGCTGCATTTTCGAAGGCCGTGCAAACGTCTTTTCAAGTTTGGATGGGCATTTATATGCCCCTAATTTTTTGTCCGGTAAAACATTTTGGAAGAGAATATTTTATAAAGGGAAAAAATTATGTGGTGACACTAAATCACAATACGTTGGCAGATGTACCGGTATCGTCGCCAGGCATACCCGGACCGAATCGCACACTGGCAAAAGTAGAAATGGCGAGCATCCCGATATTTGGATATATTTATAAGGCTGGTTCTATATTAGTAACCAGACAAGATGCACAAAGCAGAAAAGATAGTTTTCCTAAAATGATTGAGGCTCTTAACAAGGGCTTGCATTTGTGTTTATTTCCGGAGGGCACACGCAATAAGACTTCCGAACCGCTGGCCCGGTTTTATGATGGAGCTTTTAAGGTAGCCATAGAAGCACAGAAACCCATTATACCAGGATTAATATTTGGTACCAAAAAGATACTCCACCCGACAAAAAAGTTTTGGGCATGGCCCCATAAGGTGCAGTTTCATTTTTTACCGGAAATAAGTACCACCGGTTTGGAAATTAAGGATACAGAGATGTTGAAGCAAAAGGTGCATTCCTTGATGAAGGACTATTTTTTGGCTCATAATCATTTGAATTAGAATAGCAAAACGCTTAATTGTTTTCACGCAGGCCATCAATTTTTTTTCGCCAAGCCACCATCTGCTCGACATCTTTTCCTTCTTGCGTATCGCTTTTATATTGTTTTCGCATGGCAATTAGCTCCGTATTGACTTCATTGTAGAGAGCGTTTAATTCGGCTTTGTATGTACCAAGACTGTATGGGTGATTTTTCATTTTGCGGCTGAGTTGACTTCCGAAAATTGCGCAGAGATCAAAATGTCCTTGTTGATAGGCAAGCCATTCAGGACTTTTGTTTTTGGGTTTCCAACTATTTCTTTTATAGAAAAATGCATTGACAAAAATCTCTAATTTCAAGTACTTACTGGTTTCTTCTGCCATGACACGATAGGTTAGAATACATTTTGCTGAACCAAGGTCTGTCTGGTCATTAGGTGGTTGTTTATTGGGTAGAGGGGTTTCCTGAAAATCATCCCAACGTAACTTTCTATCAAGGGTACATGCTAGCGAATCAGGCGATGTCAATTTATTTTGAACTAATTGTACTTGAATTGTTTTTTTGTCCGAGTTGGTCGGCTCGGTATTTGTTTGCATCCAGCTGGCATTTTTTTCATAGAAATCTTTGAATTTCTCAATAGAAGATGTTATGGCTCTGCAGATATAGTTTGCCAATATTTCCTCCGCATTATTAAAGTTGCCAAAGGGGTGTTTGGCATTAAATGAAAAAAGCTCCGATTTTTCATTTGAATGTGCAGCATAAAATTTGCAATGAAATTGGAAGGTATCTTTTGGTGAAAATTGGTTGATTACATTCGGAGCGATTTTGAGTTTAGTGATATGCATTGAAATGGGAGCCCCATTCTTTTTTTCTGCATACTGACTATGGATAAAATCAATTACGGTTGTGCTTCTACTTTTTGGTAAATGCACATACGTATTTCCTTTGGTTTTTTCAATACCCAATAGGCCAATTGTATCGGAAACCTCTTCTGAAAAAACGATTTCCTGAAAGTAGAAGGGAAGCGATTTTTTATTGTTTTCCTGAATTGCTTGATTGAAGGTAATTACTTTGATTTGCGCAATCAGACAAGTATGTAACAGCAAGATGCCTATTATCAGAGGGAATCTCATTTTTTTTATTCCAAATATAATAAAAATAAAATCTATTGCTTCATACACTTATTCAATTAAATTTGCAGCTAAAGTTATTGTTATGAAGAAATTTATTTTTCTATTTGTATTGCTACTGATTTTATTTGCCACAGGTTATGTGTATTGGTTCTATTACAATGCATATAGTGATGGGTCGCGGGATGGTTTGCTGATAAAATGTTCACGAAAAGGAAATATATTTAAGACCTACGAGGGCGAGATGATACAACCCGGTTTGCGCTCAGTTCAGGGTGGTAGTATCAATACCAATAATTTTTATTTTTCGGTTACTGATATTGCCTTGGCAGATAGTTTGGATAAGGTAAGTAGCAAAACGGTCAAAGTCCATTACATCCAATATCGAAAATCATTGCCTTGGCGTGGTGACAACTATAATGGAAGAAATCAGGAAAATGGTCAATATATTGTAGATCGAATCATCAGCGTTTCAGATACACCGGTGAATACAGGTTTGTAAAGTACTTAGTGAGCATAGAGGAGGAATACAGCCGGGATTTTATGAAAAGATGTTTCCACTTTTTTCCATTCTTTCACCGTTTTTGAGACGATCAATTCATCTACAGATGTTAGGTTTGCCGCTACACATAATCGGGTTTGCTCATGGCAATGTTTGAGAAGTTCCTGAATCATCTGATTATTTCTATAGGGCGTTTCGATAAAGATTTCTGTACAATTCTGCAAACGACTATGCGATTCAATTTCTTTTATTTTGGACGTGAGCATAGGTTGTTTATTGGGTAAATAACCATGAAAATAAAATTGTTGCCCATTAAAACCTGAGGCCATCAAGGCTAGAATTATGGAGTTTGGCCCAATATGGGGAATGACTTGAACATTTATTTCATGAGCTATTTTCACCAAGTCTTGTCCCGGATCAGCCACAGCGGGACAGCCCGCTTCACTGATATAGCCGATACTGTTTCCTGAATGTAGAAATCCTTTTACTAAAGAAAGGGATTCTTGATGATGCTCATTCAAAATATGAAATTCCAAATCATCAATGACAATTTGCTTATCAATCATTTTAAGAAACCTTCTGGCGCTTCGAATCTCCTCTACATAAAATATTTTGATTTGATGTACAATATCTACTAGATATTGAGGCATTTTATGTGCCGAATTTTCAGCCAAAATATTCGGTATCAGATGCAAACAAGCTTTTGACATATTTATAATAAATATATAAAGTTAGTAATATCTATGAGGAAGCGGTATGAAACTTCAAAAAATAATGTATTTTTGGTTTATCTAATCCGAATAATGAAGTTACAAGCAGGCCCCCTATTAAGTAAAATTAATTTCCCATCAGATTTAAAGAAAGTAAACAAAGAGGATTTGCTCGAAGTTTGCACCGAATTGCGTCAATTTATCATTGATTCGGTAAGTGTCAACGGAGGTCATTTTGGAGCCAGTTTAGGTGTTGTAGAACTTAGTGTGGCATTACATTATGTGTTTAATACGCCAGACGACTTATTGGTATGGGATGTGGGGCATCAGGCCTATGGACATAAAATATTAACCGGCCGTAGAGAACAATTTCACACCAATAGAAAGTATGGTGGCTTAAGTGGCTTTCCTAAGATGAGTGAAAGTAAATATGACGCTTTTGGAGTAGGGCATTCGTCAACCTCTATTTCGGCAGCATTAGGGATGGCTATTGCTTCTAAATTGAAAGGAGAAACGTATAGACATCATGTTGCCATAATTGGTGATGGGGCTATGACTGCCGGTTTGCCCTTTGAGGCCTTGCAACATGTAGGTTCCTCCGGGGCTAATATTCTGATAATATTAAATGATAACAATATGAGTATAGACCCCAATGTGGGTTCGCTCAAGGAGTATCTGACTGATATCACCACTTCTAAGACCTATAATAAGGTACGGGATGATGTTTGGAAAATATTGGGGAAATTGCCGGGAGGAGATTTTAATCAGAAAATAGCTTCCAAAGTTGAGGCTGGAATTAAGGGAGTGGTATCTAAAACCAGTAATTTATTTGAGGCCTTAGGTCTGCGATATTTTGGCCAAGTGGACGGGCATAATATTTTGAAGCTAGTAGAAACACTTAAAGATTTACAGAAGATAAAAGGTCCTAAGATACTGCATATCAATACAATAAAAGGAAAAGGGTACGATCTGGCTGAAAAGGATCAGACCCTTTGGCATGCACCCGGGCTGTTTGACAAAACCACCGGAAAAATTAATAAAGTAGTGTATGATGCTCCGCAACCGCCGAAATATCAAGATGTGTTTGGAAAGAGTATTATTGAGTTGGCTAAACTAAATAAGAAGGTGATGGGTGTTACGCCGGCGATGCCTTCTGGTTGCTCTCTTAAATATATGATGGCAGAGATGCCGGACCGGGCTTTTGATGTGGGAATCTGCGAGCAACATGCCGTAACTTTGAGTGCCGGATTGGCCACCCAAGGGATGAAGGTTTTTTGCAATATTTATTCATCCTTTATGCAAAGGGCCTACGATCAGGTAGTGCACGATGTAGCAATTCAAAAATTGCCTGTAATATTTTGTTTGGACAGAGCCGGATTAGTAGGTGATGACGGTCCTACCCATCATGGGGTTTATGACATAGCATATATGCGTTGTATACCTAATATGATAGTGGCTGCCCCTATGAATGAGGTGGAATTACGCAATATGATGTTTACCGCTCAAAGCGAAGAAAATACACTGCCTTATGTGATTCGCTATCCAAGAGGCGAGGGGGTGATGAGCGATTGGCTGCAACCTTTTGAAATGATGGAGACCGGCAAAGGCATGCTGGTGAAGGGAGGAAGTAAAATTGCCATCTTATCAATCGGTCATCCCGGAAATTTTGTGATAGAAGCATGTGCCCGTTTAGCTGATAAGGGAATGGAACCGGCACATTACAATATGCGATTTGTGAAGCCCATTGACGAAACTATTTTACATGAAGTGGGAAAGCACTTTGATGCGGTCATTACCATTGAGGACGGCACCGTAGTGGGTGGTTTTGGAAGTGCTTGTTTGGAATTTTTTGCCTTGCATCAGTATAAACCAACGGTTACCATGTTAGGTATTCCCGATCGTATTGTGGAACATGGAAAACCTGCAGAATTGCATCGAGAGTGTCATTATGATGCCAATGCTGTGGTTGAAACGGTGGAGGTTTTATGGGAGACCCTACACGTGGCTCATGCTGCATCGTAAAGAATTTTTGTCCGCAGCAAGGACCAACTTGTGTGAGGGATGGAAGTGGAAATCCTTTTTATTTATTCGTTGAAGGTGCGAATTCGTATCTAAAAAAAGATTGAAACGGACAGCCCGACCCGAGGTTTTGGGAGGGGCACACCCAATATTACATAAGCTACCTACTAAAAATACAAGGCGTGAAATTTTACATCCCCATAGGTATTCCACTCCAGGGCAGGTAAGGGAAACTTCAGTCGCAGGCCATTGAGTAGTTTCAATAATTTTAATTTACGACCTCTAATTTCAATTTTACTCAAGTCGATGTCCGGTGCGAGATAGAATTGCGTAACACGCGGCACATCACTCCGATTGTGGTAAATGCCTTGTTTGTCCATCCACTGGTTGCTATACCCACCTAACATGCCGCTGCCACCATAACCTAAAGCGATATTAAGCCACTTTGGTCGAAACCGGTCTTTAGCAAAAGACCAAATATTGAGGCTCAACCAATAAGTCTGCCCATTATAATCTTTCAGAATTCGTTCGGCCAAGGAGTGACCATACAAGTCATCTGCCTTTTTGATCAATTCTGGTTGCTTGTAATCTACCAAATGTGATGAAAATTTGAATTGGATTCGTTGTTCCTGCCAGGCTAGTTCTTGACTTAGAAATAGGAGAGACCCGGACAGGTTGGCTGCCATATCGGCCATACTAAAGCCCCATCCGGTGCTATACCCGTCTAGAATTTCGATGACACTTACATACGCGATACCCATACCGGTGCCCAATAGTGCGGCTTTGTTTCGTTTCAAACCACTCCATCTAAATAATCCGGATGATAAATTGGCACCCCAATTGGCGCTAAACGCATGACCAATTTTATCGATTTGTTGCCATTCGCCGGCATCGTTAAACAAATGAAAGGCGGATCGCGGGTAATTGGCATACCAGGCCTGATTGAGGCCTACTAAACTCGATACCCAGATACCTGACTGCGCAATGGAAACAGTTTTGAGTCTTTTTTTATTAAGGGTATCTGCATTTGTGAATAGATGCCTCCATTTGTTTTCTTGTGCAAAGGATTGATTGGATAGGAGGAAGAGGAGGAAAAGTAATGGTTTCAAATTATTAAATTGCGAATGACAAAAGTAATAAATTAAATAAGGAGTAATTGTACTAAAATCGTGTTTGAAACAGTAAAGAAATAAGTTTGAATTGATTTTAGTAGCTATTGAATAATTTCTTGAAGTAAATGGTGCCTTTTATATTTAATTTTAGAAAATAAATTCCCTTATTACATTTTGAAAGGTCAATATTATTTTTTGTACCTGAAATAATTAACTTTCCGTCCAAACTATAAATCTCCCAATTTATTTTTTCGTTCGTTTGTATATTAAATTGACCAGAAGCACTTGGATTCGGATAAATGATTAGTTCGTTGTTGGATAGCTTATCATTTAAAGAAAGTACTTTTAAATTGAGCGGTGTGCCAAAAGTATCATTCCCAATTTTAAAGAAATTGTGATAAAAATGTCTGTCTTCCTCAGTAGCGCCTCCTCCTGCATTGCCTCTAAAGATGACTTTTTTGAAGATGCCAAATCCTTCAAGATATTGAAGATAAATGTCTTTTTGACCACTAACTGTGTTCATATTGGTTATGCAATTGAAGTTTGGATTATACCCATAATTATTATTCCAGTGATAGAAGGATGCAAACATTGCCAGAGAATCTTCGAAGGTGGTGAAATAGTAAAATATGGGAACGGAGGAAGAAAGCATCCATAGTCCTTCATTATGTCTTGTTTCCGGGAAAATCGAATCTCTCATAATAATAGGCATGGTAGCATTGCAAATAGTATCTGTGTGAAAGGTGTACAAAACCGTGTCTCCCGTTGTATAAATACCCTGGGGATTTTGTTGATTGGGAGCGATAAATTGCTTATGATTTTCATTTGAAATAGTATAGAAATCAACAACGAAGCATTCTGCATTTAAAGCATATGATGAAATAACTGAATCTTGGATATGTTTTACAATGGTAGTATAATAAACATTATCCTCCATATACAGCGAATCGACGTACTGCCAATAATTTCCTGATTGAAATTTTTTTATGAAATTAATATCGTCTAATTTTCTTTCTGTGTATTTTCTTTCCAATCGATAGTATGAACCAGTATCTTCGGATTGTACTGTGTACGTTCCAAGATAGGAATAGGGGAAGGTAAAAAAATCGAGTGTTACAACAAATCCATGATTTTTACTTAAGATAATTTTTCTGTTATTATAATCATGTACTTGGGGAGTTTGATTGATATATGCTTGCAAGTTTATTGATTTGATACTGTCCAACTGATTATCGATAGTCATCGTGTCCTGTTGAATTACAGTGCCCCAAATTTCAACACTATTGGAATCTGTAACTATTTTCCAACTGTCATTAATATTACTTAACGTTTTTAATAATATAATGTCCCCAAACATATTTTGGTATTTTTCTTCCCCCAAATTATTTCTTAATAAGTATTCCCCAAACCAAGTTGGTCCCAAGGTATCTAAACACCAAAGCGAGTTGACTGTAGGACGTACGGTTGGATAAAAATAAAACATACTATCCGGCCCAATATCTAAGGAATTAGAAATATAAATCATCCGCAGGGTATTTGAATAAGGCCAGAAATAGCCCGTACTTGCATAATAGGTTGTATCGCCTGAAACCACACTTTTATAATTTTGACAATGAGCCTTTATTGGGATAATTGAGAATAATAGGAGGATGACATATTTGAAATTCAATTCCGGTGGTTTATTGATTATTGTAAAATAGGTATTTCTTGGCTTATTACCAAAGGACGTGAAATGAAATTGAAATTTGTTAATAATTTGTAAATGAAATAATTGGTCATACTAAAACAATCCAACCCTCGTTTTATATCCAAATCAAATAAATACATGCACAATTTTACCTCTAACGATTTACTTCTTTACGTTTTAAATGAAGCAAATAGCGATACTACGCTTGCTATCGAAAAAGCAATGCAAACCAACCTCAGCATCAAAAATGAAATTAAAACACTCAAAATGACTATTGATGAAGTAGATCAATTTGAAATGCAACCGGATGCCAAACTCATGGACTTCATTATGGAAGACTTGTTTGTAGAGGAGCGAAAAGTAGCTATCGTTTAGGAAACCATTTTACCCAGCAAGGTACCAGAGGTACAAGCGGTTATTTCCACCTTTACAAAGTCTCCTTTCTGTACATTTTCTCTTGGAAAAATAACCATCTTATTGCTATCGGTTCGGCCACTATATTCTTCTGAGTTCTTTTTGGATGGACCTTCTACCAATACTTCAAACACTTTACCTACATCTTCTACATTACTACGGTGACTATTGATTCGTTGCCGTGTGATTATCTCTGTCAGACGACGGTTTTTTACCTCATCAGGGATGTCATCGGGGTAACGACGTGCAGCCAAAGTACCCGGTCGCTCGCTATATGTATACATATACGCCAGGTCAAACTTACATTGATCGATTACCTTTAAAGTTTCTTGATGATCTTCATCTGTTTCCGTACAAAAGCCAATTATGAGATCGGTGCTTATGGCACAATTTGGAATGATTTCACGAATTCGTTTCACCTTATGCAAATACCACTCCTTTGTATAGGTTCTATTCATCATCTGCAGAATGCGGGTGCTGCCACTTTGGATGGGTAGATGAATATTGTTACAAATATTATCATATTTTGCCATGATATGCAATACATCGTCTGTAATATCTTTGGGATGCGAGGTGCTGAATCGAATGCGAAAGCGAGGATGAATTTGCGCTACCATTTCCAGTAATTTTGAAAAACTAACCACCTCTGTACCGTCCGAATTCTCCCAGCGATAGCTATCTACGTTTTGGCCCAATAGGGTCATCTCTCGATAACCGTTTTCAAATAGATGTTTCGCTTCTTGCACAATGGATTGGGCATCGCGACTTCGTTCACGACCTCTGGTAAAGGGCACTACACAAAAGCTGCACATGTTATTGCAACCGCGCATGATACTTACAAAGCTTGTAACGCCGCTTCCGTCGAGACGAACCGGATTAATATCCCCATAGGTTTCCTCACGGCTTAGCAGGGTATTGACCGATTTTTGTCCGTCTTGGGTTTCAGCAATTAAAGTCGGTAATGTTCGATAGGCATCGGTCCAATTACAATATCCACCAATTTTTCCTGCTCAATAGCTGGTCTTTCAGTCGCTCCGCCATGCATCCCATAATCACAACCAGCATTTCTCGGTTTCTTTTTTTGATTCCTTTGAAATGTTTGAGTCGGTTACGAACGGTTTGCTCAGCCTTATCGCGGATAGAGCAAGTATTGATTAAAATAAGATTGGCATCTTCGGCATTGGGAGTGGTGCCGTATCCCTTTTCATATAGAATTGAGGCTACAATTTCGCTATCGTTAAAATTCATGGCGCAACCATAACTTTCGATATAGAATTTCTTGCTGGAGGCTTCATTTATTTTTGAAATAATGGAGCTTCCTTGTTTCGTTTCGTCGATATGCTTCTCTATTTGTTCAAACATGGAATGGCCAAAATAATATTGGGAATGCAAATATATAGCATTTCGTCTTTAGCCAATAATTACTTGGTACCACTTCAATGGAAGTTTGGCCACTTTTAGATCCACCAATACGGGTACCTGTTCAAAATCTAATTTGATACGCCATTTATGAATGGTAGTAGCAACAATCATAACTTCCTCGGCTACTTGCCGGACCACTAAAAATCCCTCTGGGTCCATCATATAAATAGAAATAGGTGCGGATAGCGTTTGTACTGTCAAGAATAGGATGCTCAGTAGTGCTTGCCAATTATCGAGGGTGTAAAACTGGCTTAAGTGCAAGATAAATGTTCGCAGGATTCGAAAACCGTGTATAAGACTTTTTCGCCTTTTGAGCCCTCAAACCACATTGGAATTTTACTAATGAACCTACCTAATTTTTTCAAAAGCTAAATAAGCAATTTCGCATGATTTGCTCCTGTTTTTCAATTCTTGCTATTATTGTGAACGGATTTTTGAATCATGGTCCATGTTTTTCCAACAATGTAAACAGTAAATATTTTCCTAAACCTTACTAATTCCGACCTTTTATATTTCTTTTAAGTATATAAAATTACCAAATTCACAAAATAATCAAACTATTTTATTAACTTCGCGCTCGTTTTAGAGCAAATATTACTTTTTTTAATTTATAACTAATGGCAAAACAAGATTTATATACAGCATCTCGAAAAGTGACCGCTGAGGCTGTAATTGACAATGAGCCTTCAGCAGAGGAAAAACTAAAGGGCGTAGAGAAATGGTATCATAATAACAATAAACTAATAAACAATATCCTAATAGGTGTTTTGGCGGTGGTTGCCGGTATTTTTGCCTATACTCGTTTTTATAAGGCACCTAAAATTCAGAAATCGAATGATGCTATCTTTAGAGCTCAAACGTATTTCGGTATTGACTCCATCAACTGGGCATTAAACGGAGATGGTAGTAGTTTAGGCTTCTTAAAAATTATTGATAAATACAGCGGCACTCCAGCAGCCAACCTATCGCATTATTATGCAGGGGTTTGCTATTTAAAAATGGGCGATTTCGCTAAAGCAGAAAAGCATTTGAAGGAATTTGATGGTAAAGGAACGATGGTTAGTTATGTAGCTAAAGGAGCCTTAGGAGATGCCTATATGGAGCAGAATAAGACAGACGATGCCATCAAAGCTTATTTGGACGCCTCAGCTGATGACAATAATGTGTTGTTGACACCGGTTTATCTCGAAAAGAGCCGGAATGGCCTACGAAATAAAAAACAACAAGGAAGAGGCTATTAAAACCTACAAGAAAATTGTTGACCGATTTCCTTCGAGTTCACAAGCACAAAATATCAAAAAGAGCCTTGCTCGCTTGGGTGAGTACAACTAACGATGGCATCTAACATTGATACGAAATATTTACTTCAAACAGACAACCTGCAGATTCAACAATCGCAGGTTGTTGTCGTTTATACCGAATGGAATCCGCATATTATCAATGAACTGCGAAGGGGAACCAAAGAGATCTTATTGCAATATCCTCAAGTAGATATTCAGGAAATTGTGGTGCCGGGATGTGTTGAAATTCCGTTTGCGATTAAGCAACATTATAATCATCTTAAGGCAGATGCCTATATCGCCTTGGGGTGCGTTATCAAGGGCGATACCCCTCATTTTGAGTATGTTTGCCAATCCGTAACGCAGGGGATTACCCTATTAAATTGTAGCCTAGCGGCACCGGTCATTTTTGGGGTGCTAACCGTACTTAATGAAGAGCAGGCCTTTGAACGCATCGGCGGTGTACATGGACATAAAGGCAAGGAGGCCGCCACAGCCGCCTTAAAAATGATTCATTTAAATCAAAATCACTTTAAGAGCTGATCGACTAATTTTTCTACCAATAAACGATTTTATCTATGAATGTGCAACTCTTTATTCCCTGTTTTGTAGATCAGCTTTATCCTGAAGTAGGGATGAATACAGTTAAATTGCTTGAAAAGGCGGGTTGCCAGGTTCGTTACAATCCACAACAAACCTGCTGTGGGCAGCCTGCGTATAATGCAGGGTTTATGAAGGAGGCAAAGGCTGTTAGTGAGAAATTTGTCGGAGATTTTTCAGGAAGCGAATATATCGTAGCTCCCTCAGGTTCCTGTATTGGTTATGTACGTAGTTGCTTTGACGAAATTTTTGAAAATAGCGCCATCCAGCAAGATGCAAAACGAGTGTCCAATAATAGTTTTGAACTAACGGAGTTTTTAGTAAATATTTTGAAAGTCGAAAATTTTGGGGCTACTCTAAATGCAAAGGCTACCTATCATGATGCCTGTGGATCCTTACGAGAATGCGGCATAAAGAAAACGCCCCGTACTTTATTGTCGCATGTAAAAGGACTTGAATTGGTTGAGATGAAAGAGTGCGAAACGTGTTGCGGATTTGGAGGTACTTTTGCTATTAAATACGAACCGATATCGATTGGTATGGCAATGACCAAAGTTAAAAGCGCTCTAGAAGTGGGCGCGAGTACATTATTTCGACCGATATTTCATGCCTAATGCATTTAGATGGATACATCAAGCATGAAAAGCTGGATATCAAAACGGCACATATTGCAGAGGTTTTGGTTCAAGGCTGGCAATAATTACATCATTCAAAAAAAATAGTTATGTTGAAAATCGTATTACTAATGGGAATTGTTCTTCAAAGCTATTTCCTAAACGCACAGACTTTTTCAAATAAGGTTATAGTGGGCGCTGAACAAATGGATTCATACATATCCTCTTTAAAAAATAAAAAAGTGGCTCTTTTGGTCAATCAAACCTCGATGGTAAAAGATCGACATTTGGTAGATACTCTATTGGCATCCAAAATTAATATTGTCAAAATTTTTGCGCCCGAGCATGGATTCAGAGGAACTGCAGATGCCGGAGAAAAGATAAAAAGCGGCATCGATACCAAAACCGGCATTCCCATTTCTTCGATGTATGGAGCCAATAAAAAACCCTCTGCCGTGAGTATGAAGGGAATTGATGTAGTAGTGTTTGATATTCAAGATGTAGGGGTTCGCTTTTATACCTATATCTCTTCCTTGCAATATATGATGGAGGCTTGCGCACAAGCAAAGATTCCATTGGTAATTCTAGACCGGCCCAATCCTAATGGATTTTATGTGGATGGGCCTATTATGGAAGCAAAAAATAAATCTTTTGTGGGGATGCAACCCATTCCAATAGTTCATGGAATGACAGTGGGGGAATACGCACAAATGCTGAACGGAGAAAAATGGTTGACGGGCAAAATGACGTGCAAATTGAAAGTCATTCCTTGCCTACATTACGATCACAATACCTTATATAATTTACCCATTCCACCTTCGCCAAATTTAAAATCGGCCACCGCTGTTTTTTTATATCCATCTCTTTGTTTGTTTGAGGGCACATGTGTGAGTGTTGGAAGAGGAACCGAAACTCCTTTCGAAGTATGGGGTGCACCAATGTTTAAAGACAATGGGTTTTCCTTTATTCCCAAAAGTACGGAAGGTGCCAAAAGGCCACTATATGAAAATCAAGTATGTCATGGAGCCAATTTGCGATTACCACCTTATGATGTGCTAAAAATTATTAGAAAAAAACTACATCTCACCTTTGTAAAAAATGCCTATTCCTTAATGCCGGACAAAACGAAATTTTTTAATGATTTTTTTGAGAAATTAACCGGTAATGTTTGGGTTCGCTACCATATTATGCAAAACAAATCAGACGAGGACATGAGAGCTAGCTGGGAACCCGGTCTTACTAAATTCAAAAAAGTTAGAAAGAAATACTTATTGTACCCTGATTTTGAATAAACAGTGACTGCTTTTTTAGTTATGAATGTTTATTTAAGTAAATATTCTAAAGTATTGGCCAAGTAAAGGAAGTTATGTATTTCTTTTTGTATGTAAACAATTGTGCCGCCCAATTTTTTTCTTGCTCGCTGCATTTCATGTCAATTCAATTGCAAAAAAATAGAACTATTCTGTCATCTCTGTTTTTGAAATATTGAGTGATGCCCGCCTTACTGGTCGCTATGCTAATCATGACACAAGTTTTAGTTATTGCGATAGATTGATTATGTTTGTGAGACACAATGGATTTAGGCCATTTTTATTTGAGCAATTGCCGGGCGTTTTTTTCTGTGTCACGGAGCTACAAAATAGGTAAGCACAGGCTCGCAAAATAGAAAAACCCCGAATACTTAGCCAAAATAGACTTGCCTTTCCTTCATTGAAACCAAAATTGAAATTACCTATGAGTTTTGTACCTGGTTATGAGTATGATATTTTTATTAGTTACGCACATATAGATAACGTAGCGTTTCCTGGTCAAGCTGATGGCTGGATCGAACAATTTTATAAAAACCTAGTGTTGATGTTAGCCAAACGATTTGGAAGAATGGATACAGTAAAAGTTTGGTGGGATTCAAAGAAATTAGATGGTAGTGTGCAATTTAATCAGTCCATTGCTAGCGGCATTGAAAAATCGGCTATCATGATTTGTCTGAATTCGCCTGGTTATGTAGCATCTCAGTACTGTCAAATGGAATTGGATACCTTTTATAAGAAAGCCATCGCCGATCCGCAGGGCCTGAACGTGGGTGATCGTTCAAGAATTGTACATGTATTGCTTAATAATATTCCACATACGCAATGGCCATCAGAGCTCAGTGGGACTACCGGTTTCCCGTTTCATGATGCAGAAGAATCGGATGATTTTGGTGATACCATTGACCCCTTTTTTAACGAATTTCGCTCGCAGATGCAACAAGTGCGTGATGCCGTTTGGAATATATTAAATGATTTCCGCAAAAAACCAGCTGTGATTGATGAGCCCGAAGAACTGATTCGCGAGGAAGGGGGAAATGACTTTAGCATTTATATCGGCGAAGTGGCAGATACCTTAAGGACATCCAGAAAGCGTTTAATTTCTGAACTGGAAAAAAAGGGTTATACTGTAATATGCGGCATACCACCACCTGATGAGGCAAAGGCACATGAAGCAGCAACAATAGAAGCTCTAAAAAAATCGGATGTAGCCATTCATTTACTCGATGAATATCCGGGAAGAGAAATTGTTGGAAGTAATGATATCTGGTACCCGCAAAAGCAAGTGGAATTAAGTTTGGAAACTGAAAACCCTCAGATGATATGGGTTCCGTCAGAATTGGATACAACTACCGTTGAGGATGAAAAGTACCGTCTTTTTTTACAAAAACTAGAGGCTGGTAACGCTTCGGCAAAGGAGTTAGAGTTTGTACGAGGCAGCAAAGGCAATTTGTCTCAACAAATTATTGATTTTGTGGATCAAATGAAGGGCCGCCAAATGATTAAAAATATCGATGATGGAAAGCTTTCCGTTTTGTTGGATACCCATTTTAGCGACCAGATATACGCACTGGATTTAAGCAAGATGCTCCTTGAAAATAATATTCAGCCATTTGTAAATCCGCAAGAAGATGATCCACGAAAAAATATTAATATGCTAGGCGATCGAATTAGCCAGGTAAGAAAGTTGATTTTTTATATGGGAATGTTTCCAAGGAGTGGATTCTCGAGCGAATGAGTGTGGCTTTGCAACTCATCATTACCAATAATTATCCGATTGAAGATTTTTTTATCTATATGGCTCCACCGCAAAAAGATAAAAGTGGAATTGCATTGAATCAACGATTTTTAAAAATTAATATCATTGATAGTAGTCGGCAACTTATGGCCGAACCATCGACGCTAGAAAAATTCTTACATGATTTAAAATCGAAATCTAAATGAGCGCAACAAGCAATAATCCATATATTGGTTTACGTCCCTTTGATGTGGATGAGAGCCTCTTGTTTTTTGGACGAAATAATCAAACCTTAGAGTTATTGCAAAGACTGCATCAGCATCACTTCGTATCGGTGGTTGGTAGCAGTGGTTCCGGTAAATCATCGCTCATTCGTGCCGGATTAATTCCCTCTTTGAAAGCCGGGTATTTGATGGAAGATAGCGACCAGTGGTTAATTGTGATCATGAAACCCGGTCGGAGTCCACTGTATAATTTGGCGGAGGCGATTCTTTCGCAAATACCTGAAAAGAATAATGCGGTGTCCATTGAAGCATTAGTGCAAGAAATAATGGAAGTGGGTTCCGAAGTGATTGTCCATTTGATGCAACAAATTCAAAAAGATACGAATATTAATTTCTTTTTATTGGTTGATCAGTTTGAGGAACTATTTAGGTTTGCTGCGGAGCAGAAAGATGTTTCAAGACAAGATGAGGCTATTGAGTTTGTAAATAGTATTCTCGAACTTGCCAAGCAACAAACCGTACCATTTTTTGTGGTCATCACAATGCGTTCAGATTTTATCGGTGATTGTTCCCTTTTCTATGGACTTCCGGAGGCAATGAATGAAAGTCAGTATTTGGTACCTCGTCTCAACCGCGTGCAATTGAAAACGGTTATTGAAGGACCTGCAAAATTATTTGGTGGGAAATTAGACGCATCGCTTACCTCTAGAATATTGAATGATTTAGGAAAGGTAAAAGATGAATTGCCGCTTTTGCAGCATGCCCTCATGCGTCTTTGGGATTATGAAACTAAAGTGCATCAAGATGACAACCTGGGCCTTGACGATTATTTGGGTATTGGAGGTCTTGAGAAAGCACTCTGTATTCACGCAGACGAGGCATTGATAGGCATGTCTGATAGGGAGTTGTTCATTACAAAAAGGATGTTTCAATCCTTAACCGCTATTGACTCAAATGGTCGTAAAATTAGACGTCCGGTATTGCTAAGTCAATTAAAAAGAATTAACGGGTGCCACATCAGAGGAACTTGAACACATAATCGATTGTTTTATTAAAGAGGGCCGATCCTTTTTGATAATTAGTGTCTTAGGTGACTCAACTGATAAAATTATTGATATTTCTCATGAAAGTTTTATTCGCCAATGGGATAAACTAGGAAGTTGGGTAGATGAGGAAGGTGAATCGGCAGCGTATTATTTGCAGCTTGTGGAGGCATTGCGCTTATACCAACTAAAGAAAAAAGATCTACTGGCGGGTAGTGAATTGCAATTAATGTTAGATTGGCGGAATCGTTTTAAGCCCATCGCCGTGTGGGCCAATCGATACAAAAATGGGTTTGTAGAGAGTCTTGCCTATTTAGAAGCAAGCGAACAAGAGCAACTACGCCTTATCGGAATTGAAAAAGCAAGAAAGAAAAAGCAATCCTATCTAATATATTCCATTATGGGTCTTTTGTTTGCAATGTGCCTAGCAGCCGTTATTGCAACTACCATTTTGAATGGAAAGAATGAGGAAATCAGAACGGCCCTGTTGAAGTCGAAAAAAATTATTCAATCCTTCTTTTTTTACGATGATAAATTTGCAATCGCCTATAATGAAAATAAGTTTTATTTCATTAATAAGGAGGGCGAAAGTGTCGATAAATTAGGTCAATGGGATGAAGCAGAGCAGTTTGATAATAAAACCGGTTTTGCTAAAGTGCAGATTGACAGAAAGGATTTTCTGCTGGATACGAATGGAGCCAAATATAAGGTGGCCTATAATCTTACGGATGTGGATACAAGCCTTGAGGCTTTAGATTTGTCAGGTCAAATGCAGTCGGAATTGACTCTCAATCCAAAGAAACTAACGAATCTCAAAGTTCTGATAATAAGCAATAATAATTTAACGAGTTTACCCATTGCACTTACACAATTGCCGAATCTTACTGATTTGTATGCAGACGGCAATCGGTTGAGTTTTATACCAAAAGAAATCGGAAATGTAAGGCATTTGCACACGTTAGACCTTAGTGGAAATCGAATGGAAGATCTCCCCAAAGAGATACAGCATTTGGAAAAGCTGAGCATATTGAATTTATATGATAATATATTGGATAGTTTGCCTCGAGAAATTGTCAACTTGAAAAATTTGACTGAATTGAATATCGGACAAAATCATTTTGAATTTATTCCGGGTGAAATTTTTCATTTAGAGAATTTAATCAGTCTAAATCTATTGAATATTGAATTTCTTACCTTACCTCCTGATATCGCAAAATTAAAGCAGCTCCAAAAACTAACGCTGACTTACATGGGAAAATCCAATTTGCCAAATGAATTCTGGCAACTTACCCAACTTAGGGAATTGGCTATTTCGCTCGATTCATTGGAATTTTTGCCGAAAGCAATTCGTAATTTCAGAAATCTTACTAGCATTTCGATTGTGGGAGGTCCTTTTTGGAGAGATGTGCCGGATGCTATTTTCGGAAATCGACACACCAAAAAGATGGAATTAGTTGGTTTGAATATTTCAGAACTGCCAAACGAAATAGTACAGCTGAAGCAATTATCGTATTTGGATTTACATAATAACAAATTGTCGAAACTACCAAAGCAATTTGGGAATTTGGAAAGCTTAACACAATTGCTACTTGCCCAAAATACTATTTCAGCATTGCCAACCAGCATAGGAGAGTTGTCACTACTTGAAGTACTGAATCTAAGTGAAAACAGATTGGGGGCACTACCTAAAGAAATTGGAAATTTGGTAAATCTAAGTTTTCTCGATCTTCAGGAAAACCAAATTACTACCTTGCCAGATGAATTATTTAATTTGAAAAGCTTGCAATCACTTGATTTGACCAAGAATCGAATCCATTCTATTGGGTCTGGAATTTTTAAACTTACAAGTTTGAAAGATTTGAAATTGGGCTTCAACGCCTTGTCTGGTTTGCCCAATGAAATAGGAAGTATGAAAAGTTTACGAGAATTAGATTTGTCAGATAATCAATTGAATGCCCTACCAAAAGAACTTGGTAAATTGAAAGACTTGACTAGTTTGGATCTAAGCAATAATGATCTAACAGCTTTACCTTTTGATTTTCTTTCCTTACCAAGTCTTGAATATTTGAATATCAAGGGCAATACGAAAATGTCACAAAAAGAGATTCTGCGAATAGAAAAAATATTTAAGAATAGTACTGTAATATCCGATAAAAAAAGGTAGCTTACCCTAAAAGGAACACGCGGTTTTGTTAGCACTCCATTTGCAGAAGTAGCCACAACTAAAATGTGGCTGCACCCACAACTGTGTAGTCAACACGTACAGATATTTGTGTATTCTTTTTAGTTTACCAAATAGGTAAGCTACGCATCGACCTTCGTTTAGAATGGAAGCCTCTGATGACCGGTATGGTAATTTATGAAGGTTTGAAGTTTGATAAAACATTAATTAGATGGTCCATGTCTAGTTTGGTTGTAGCTGGAAAATTCGCGATCCGTAACTGATTCTCTGCATGAATACCATAGCCACTGCCTATGATGTATCCATATTGTTTGACATACGAAATGACCTCTGCTACATTTACTTTGGATTTCAGCACAATTACGGTTTCTGACTGATGTTTTGTTTCGGTTACAAAGGGCTTAAAATAGTCACTTGTATTTGCGAAGGCATATAGGTTTGCAGCTTTTACTTGCATTTCTTTTCTAATATGGTGTATACCAATGCTATTAAAATCGGCTGCAATTTTTCCTAGAATATATATGGCTATCACATTTGGTGTGGAGGGCGTTTCAAATCGCATATAGTTTGATTGAAAAGCTTCAAACGTATTGTGTGCTCCTATATTGAGGCCTTTAGCTTTTAAGAAATTTGATTTTTCAATGCAGGTTTTGTTTGCAATTAGCACTCCCAATCCGGGTGGCATTCCAAATGCTTTCTGAACGGAGAAAAAGCTGAGATCCACAGCATTGTAGTCAATTTCTGAATAAGGGGCAATAGACACCAAATCGCAACATAGCAATTGGTTGGGATAGCGATTTTTTAGAAGACCTAAATCTTCGGAAGGGAAATATACTCCCGTAGCGGTTTCGTTTTGTGTGGTACAAATGAGCTCGACATCAGATGGGATGTCAATGGTTGCTATATCGAAACCTAGTCCATCCGCCACCACTGTACAGGAAGGATTCTTTTGCAATTGTGAAGAAAAATTATAAAACCTTTTAGAGAAAGCGCCGTTTATGAAATGAAAGGATTTTTGTTCCACTACATTTAAAAGAATTCGTTCCCAAATTTCTGTTGCTGAAGAAGCAAAAAAAATAGAATGCGATGAAGGTATATTGAGTAGCTGGCGGAGTTGCGTATCTGTGTACTTATAAATCTCTCTAAATTTCGAAGAACGATGATTGATTGATCCCAAATTTTGATCCAAGGCTGCTTGCAGGTGCGTTTGGTAGCTGTGATAAAGCTGCGATGGGCCTGGGGTAAAGTACATTGGTTTCATAGATTTTTTTTAGAGAGAATCGAAATCAAAAATAATATTTTTCAGAGTTGCCAGAATATTAAAATATTTTACCGGGATTTAAAATTAAATTTGGGTCGAAGCAGCGCTTAATGTTGCGCATCAAATCTATTTGAATTTCTGAAACGGCAAGCGGTAAATATTCCTTTTGCACCAAACCAATACCATGTTCTCCACTGATGGTGCCACCTAAAGAGATGCAAAGCCTAAAAATTTCTTTAATGGCCTCTTTTACCTCATGATTCCAATACGCATCACTATGTTCGTCTTTAAGAATATTGATATGCAAATTTCCATCACCGGCATGTCCATAGCATACGGTTCTAAGCCCATAGCGGGCCGCAATTGTTTTGGTGCCAGCAAAGAGTTCTGGTAGTTGAGCCCTTGGCACCACGGTATCCTCCTCTTTATATACAGTACTTTTTTTGCTTGCCTCTCCCATACTTCGTCTGAGTTTCCATAAGTGTTCTTTTTCTGATGTAGTAGTGGCCAAGAGAACTTCCAGACAATTTCCTTCGGTTAGTATCGTGTACATATTTTCGCATTCTTTGGCAATAAGTTCCCCATTATTGCCATCTATTTCGATGAGTAAATAGGCTTGCACTGTTTCCGGAGTTTCAAAAGCTACTTGTAAATAATCTGCTGCTAAACGAAAAGCAAGGGGCTCTATAAATTCGCATACAGAAGGGGAACAGCCACCCATAAAAATAGACGAAACGGCTCTGCATGCATCTATCGGTGAAGCAAAGGATGCCAGCAATAAGCTATTTTGGGTGGGGAAGGGTATTAACTTCAATACAATTTTGGTGACAATGCCCAAAGTTCCTTCACTTCCAATAATTAGATGTGTAAGATTATACCCACTTGCATATTTTAAGGTATTGGCGCCAGTCCAAATGATGTCGCCGGAAGGCAGCACCACTTCCAGATTCAACACATAATCTCTGGTGGTGCCATACTTTAGGGCCCTTGGGCCTCCGCTGCAATGCGCTATATTGCCACCAATGAAGCAAGTTCCCTTACTTGCAGGGTCTGGTGGATAAAACAAACCGTATTCCTTTACTGTCTGTTGCAACACCTCATTGATAACGCCGGGTTCCACTATTGCCTGAAAATTTTCAGTATCAACTTTTACAATACTGTTCATACGCTGTAAACCCAGCACCACACCACCATAAACCGGTAGGGCGCCACCACTTAATCCGGTGCCGGCTCCTCTCGGTGTTACGCAAATATGTTTTGAATTACAATACTTCATTATGGCGGCAATCTCTCTTGTATTTGCCGGTAGTAAGACGAGCGTGGTACAAACACCAAGTCTTCTGTATAATCGTGTGCAAAGGGTTCCAGTTGGTCTTTACCTGTGATGACATACGCAGCCGATAGCACATCCCGAAAATGCTTGATATCTTCTTCATCTATCTGTTTGTAGGTCATTTAACAGTCATTTGGTAGCAAATATACCGAATACCTGATTTATAGCACATGTAATGAATAGTACAAGGAGGACGTTTGGCAGCGTTTCGGAAAATGGTATTGCGTATTAAGTAGCATATGCCAATTTCTACTCAATAGTTCACCCCAGTAATGACTTTTGAGACGCAAAGAAACCCTCAATAATAATAAACAAAACTTAACATTGATTCTTTGCAGAGTCAGTTATCTTCGCGTTCTGGAATATTATGAAGAAAAAAGTTGTCCATTCGAAAATATCTAGAGATATTAGTTGGTTGGCCTTTAATGCAAGAGTTTTACAGGAAGCCACAGACCCAACCGTTTCCATTGCTGACCGTTTACGATTTTTGGGTATTTTTTCAAACAATTTAGATGAATTTTTTAGGGTGCGAGTGGCAACACTCAACCGTATGGTGCAATTTGGCAAGCAAGCCAAAATGTATATGGAAAGTAAACCTGCTTCTATCTTAAAGCAGATTCAAATGGTTGTATTGGAACAGCAAAAGGAGTTTAATCGCATTTATAATGAGGTGCAGGCCAAAATGCGGAAAGAAGGCGTCATTATTATTACAGAGAAGCAACTAAATAAGGATCAAAAAAAGTTTGTGCTCGACTATTTTAATGAGAAAATTCGGACCAATATTGCTCCCCTTATGATAGAGAGTATTTCGGATCTTCCGCTGCTGCAAGATAAGTCCATTTATTTGGCATGTGTACTGGCAAATAACGAAAATTCGTTTATGAATAGTTATGCGCTAATAGAGGTACCTACCTTTGCCGTTCCCCGATTTTTGATTTTGCCGTCTGCCAAAGGCGAAAAAAATATTATTTTACTCGAGGATATTATTCGATACTGTCTTCCGAATCTTTTTACCCAATTTGGATTTAATCACTTTGAAGGTTATATTATTAAGGTGACTCGGGATGCAGAATTGGATATGGATAATGACCTGAATAGCAATTTTATAGAAAGCATTGAGAAGGGATTAAAGAATCGAAAGAAGGGGAAAGCCGTGCGATTAGTTTATGACAAAGCCATCCAAAAGAATCTACTCGACTATTTAATTAAATTATTACATCTTTCACGAAAAGATCATTTGATACCCGGCGGCCGCATTCATAATTTTAAAGATTTTATGGATTTTCCAATGCAGGTTTTTGAACGTAGGACCCTACGCGAACAGCCATTTGTACATCCCTTACTGACACAACCTGTTCGGATACTTGATGTGCTGAATGCGCGCGATGTGATGTTGCATTTTCCGTATCATTCCTTTGATTCCATTATTGACCTGTTGCGCGAAGCAGCCATTGATCCTTACGTAGAAGGGATCAAAATTACCTGCTATCGCCTAGCCAAGGAATCAAAAATTGTGGGCGCCCTTATTAATGCCCTTAGGAATGGAAAAAAAGTTACTGTGGTGCTCGAATTAAAGGCACGATTTGACGAAGAGGCCAATCTTAAATGGAAGAAATTGCTTGAAGAAGAGGGCGTTAGGGTGCTGGTAGGTTTACCAGATCGAAAGATTCATGCCAAAATCTGTTTAATCAGTAAGAGGGTAGGGAAGCTTATTAAAAATTATGGATTTGTAAGCACTGGAAATCTTAATGAAACCACCGCTAAAATATATGGCGATCACTGTTTGCTTACTGCTGATAAACGGATTACGGCAGACATCGTACATATTTTTAAATTGATTGAATTTCCGGAGTCAGATTCATCTATTTAAAAAATGCAAATCATTACTTATTTCGCCATACAATACGCGTAGCTTTTTTGTCGAAAAAATTCACAATGAGTTGAAGTGGCACAAAGCTTCCAAGCAGGCTTCTTGTATCATAAAGTTAAATAGTTTGACTGATTTGAAATTGATCGAAGCCATTTCATCTGCTGCCAATGCTGCAATGGATGTGAAATTGGTTATCAGGGGAATTTGCACCCTCCTTACTAACAATGCAAAATGGCCCAAGCCGATTCACGCAATTAGTATCGTCGATCAATATCTGGAGCATGCCCGTGTATTTTATTTTAAGAATGGAGGTAAGGACGACTATTATATTTCAAGCGCTGACTGGATGATGCGAAATTTAGATTATCGGATAGAGGCCACCACACCGATTTACGATATGGATATTAAGGAGGAGCTCAAGCAAATATTGGAAATACAATTAGCTGAGAATGAAAAGGCAAGAGTCCTTGATAATGAGCAAGTGAATCAGTATGTGCCAAGAGGTCCACGAGAAAAAGCATACTCGTTCGCAAGTAGAAATATATAAGTATCTTAAAAATAAAACCTACCTATAGAGCATTTCTCGTAGAAAGATTTCAGCTTGTAAGCATTTCTCCTTTTGAAACTCTATGCATATTTAGTAAAGCCTGACTGAATACTCATACGTATATCCTGAAAAATCAGATGCTTATGTAGAAAATTTGCTATACCTTGTGCCCGTTAATACCCTTCACTGATTATGAGACTCGCAGCTATTGATATCGGATCGAATGCAGCCAGGTTGCTGATTAAGGATATTACCACCTATGTAGATGGCAGTTTAGACTTTACCAAGGTGAATCTCATAAGGGTGCCATTGCGTTTGGGTTTTGATGTATTTGAAAGTGGTATTATTTCGGATAGTAAAATTCAGCAATTGGTTGAAACCATTCAGGCATTTAAACACTTCTTGAATATATACGAAGTGCAGGCCATTAAAGTTTGTGCTACTTCAGCCATGAGAGATGCCAAAAATTCGAATGAAATTTTACAGCAAGTGTTAAAAGAAACGGATATAGAAATCAATATTATTTCGGGTAGTGAAGAGGCGCAAATTTTGTATGAAACGCATTTAGCGGATAATTTGGATGCGAAGTTCAATTATTTGTATATCGATGTGGGCGGCGGTAGTACAGAACTGACTTTATACACGGTTGGAAAAGAAGTGATAAAAAAATCGTTTAATATTGGAACCATACGTCTTATTAAAGATAATGTAGAGGAAGAAATCTGGGATGAAATGAAACTGTTTATTAAGAGTGATATCAAAATTCATACGCCTATTCAAGCAATTGGTTCCGGTGGAAATATCAATAAAATATTTTCCCTTTCAAAAAAGAAGATTGGAAAGCCAATCTCAGCAGAAATTTTAAAAGATTATTATATCGAAATGAATGCACTGACTGTCAATGAACGGATCCATAAATATGGATTCAGAGAGGATCGGGCAGATGTAATTGTACCGGCTTTGCGTATTTACAATAATATCTTGCGGTGGACAGGAATTACCGAAATATATGTTCCGCAAATTGGCCTCGCTGATGGACTCATACGACAGCTGTATAACGAAATGCGCTTTACCAGTTTAATGGGTATGCAAAAGCCCGGTGGACAGTAAGTGCCGACATTGTAAGTTGGAGATTGCAAAACCTGATATGCATACAACAAGACGCACGTTTGGCTGGGTAATGATTATCGCTTAAAAGGTCACTTAATTTTGTTACTTTCGCATTTATTATAGAAACGTTCATGAAAAATCTTCGCCATTTAAGTATTGCCGAAATTGCCGCATTGATTGCGCAATGGGGCGAGAAGCCCTTTAGAGCAAAGCAGATTTATGAATGGATTTGGAAACATGGTGTTGCATCCATCGATGAAATGTTGAATCTTTCAAAGGATTTGCGCGAGAAGTTGAAACAAGAATTTACCTTAAATGCCGTACGTATTCATCATACACAATTGAGTGAAGATTCTACCATCAAAAATCGCTTTGTGTTGCATGACGGTCATTTTGTGGAAGGGGTATTGATTCCTACTTCTACCCGAATGACAGCTTGCGTTTCCTCGCAGGTAGGTTGCAGTTTGACCTGCAAGTTTTGCGCTACCGGTTATATGGATCGCAAGCGAAACATCGAATATGACGAAATTTATGATCAAGTATTCTTACTGAATCAACAAGCCTTGCAGCATTATGGAAAAAAGCTAAGCAATATTGTGTATATGGGGATGGGGGAGCCCTTGCTAAACTATCAACATGTACTACAGTCAATCGACAAAATTGTTTCACCGGATGGCTTAGGAATGTCTCCCTCTCGTATTACGGTTTCTACTGCAGGTATCAGTAAAATGATAAAGAAATTGGCTGATGATGCGGTGAAATTTAATTTGGCGTTGTCATTACATGCTGCCAATGATAAAAAGCGGAATGAAATCATGCCCATCAATGAAACCAATAATTTGGAGGTATTGGAAGAAGCCTTACAGTACTATTTTCAAAAAACAAAAAACGCAGTTACGTTTGAGTACATATTATTCGCACACTTTAACGACAATATTGAGGATGCAGATGAGTTGATAAAAATTTGCCGAAAAATTCCCAGTAAAGTAAACATTATCGAATACAATCCTATAGAACTGGCGAAATTTGCAAAACCAACTGAGGAAAAAGTAACTGCATTTATGGAGTATCTTGAACGAAACAGAGTGAACGCCAGGTTACGCAGAAGCAGAGGCAAAGATATCGATGCAGCCTGTGGCCAATTGGCGAATATTAATCACCCTACGATTTAATTTATTTTGAAATATGGCTAAAAAAGTAAAGCATTTTCCTTCCGATTTTACCCGCCCCAAAACAGGCAGCTCCCGCGTTGCGACTCCATCCGGAAATGATTCTACAGTTGGTTCCGCTGCCGGTAAAGCATCCGATAGTCCCAAAAAACATCGAAAAAGCAAACGAAGCTTTTTGCCAAAACCTGCCGCTGATTCGGTAAAGAAACCCTTTTCATTGGCTGCAAAGAATAAGAAGAATTCAGGAAAATCACGACCAGACAATGCTGGAGATGTGAAATTTCCCGAGAATGAAATACCCTACTTTCATTCTGAGATCAAATTGCCTAAAAACGCTAAAGAAAAGGTACAAGACACAGGAGGTGGTTTTATGCCCCTCAATAAATTTATTGCGCATTGTGGCATTTGTTCACGTCGTGATGCCGTAGAAATTATTAAGAAGGGCAAGGTAAAGGTGAATAGCTTGGTAGAGGTAAATCCTGCCGTTAAAGTAAGTGAAGCCGATTATGTACTATATGAAGGCAACCGCTTGTTCCCACAAAAGAATCTGGTGTATTACTTACTGAATAAACCCAAAAATTTTATAACTACCACAGAAGATCCGGAGGATCGAAATACGGTTTTAGATTTGTTTAAAGGAGTAGATACTACACGACTATATCCCGTTGGACGTCTTGATCGAAATACAACCGGTTTGCTCTTATTGACCAATGATGGCGAATTGGCACAACGTCTTTCGCATCCTAAATACAATATTAAAAAGGTATATCAGGTAACATTAGATAAGGCATTAACCAAGAAAGATTTTGAGAAAATTGCAGAAGGAGTGCTATTGGAAGATGGTTTGGCTCCGGTAGATGAAATTGCCTACGTAAATCCAAAAGATAAAAAGGTTATCGGCGTACAAATACATATCGGTAGAAATCGAATTGTACGCAGAATTTTTGAACATCTTCAATACAAAGTTACAGCGCTTGACCGGGTAGTATATGCTGGCTTAACTAAAAAAAATATCCCACGCGGTACCTATCGATTATTAGACGAAAAGGAAATTCTTTTTCTTAAACATTTTAAGAAATAGCACATCAGTTTATGAAATTAGAAATTATTTATGAAGATGCAGACTATGTAGTGGTTAACAAACCTTCGGGTGTACTTAGTATACCGGACCGACACAATGCAGAATTAATTTCAATAGCCGGACTTCTGCGAGAGCGCTATGCTGACATTTATATTGTCCATCGAATTGACCGGGAAACCAGCGGTTGCATTTGCTTTGCTAAAAACGAAAATGCACACAAGTTTCTTTCCATGCAATTTGAGAAACGTAGCCTTGAAAAGTATTATCTGGGTATTATCCATGGTAGCTTTGAGCAAAAAAGTGGTGTTATAACGGATGCTATTATGGAACATCCGGTTATTAAGGGGAAAATGATTATCAATCAAAAACAAGGAAAGCCCAGTGTAACTGAATTTGAAACACTGGAGTCTTTTGGCACCTATAGTTTGGTTTCCTTTAAAATATTGACAGGCAGAACCCACCAAATCCGCTTGCATTGTGCCAACTTAGGGCACCCCATAGTTTGTGACGCCTTATATGGACTAACAAATCCGGTGTTTATCTCGTCCTTGAAAAAAAAATACAATTTATCGAAAGATGAATTGGAAGAAAAACCTATTTTGAGTCGAATGGCCCTACATGCTCATAAACTGATTTTTAAAACAGAAAAGGGTGCCACCATTGAAGTGGAAGCGCCCATGACGAAAGATATGAATGCCATGTTAAAGCAATGTAGAAAATGGTTAAAATAAATGCGGAACCCTAAATTTGAAAACAAACAGTATATTATGAATAAAATAGTAATTCTTTTTCTGCTCATCAGTTCCTTTTGTAAAGTGAATTTTGCACAAGAGTATATGGTAAATAGGTCGTACGATAAAAAGAAGGTGAAACTAAAATCTGCGGATTTAGGAAAGAATATCATTGCTTTTTCGCCGATGCGATTTGCAGCCGGCGACTTGTTAGGTGATGGATATGGATATGCAACCGTTGGATTCAGTTATGAAAGAGTTTTTAACAATGAATATTTATCGGCCAAACTTCCGATTCATTTTACCATCGACAGAACCGGAGTACTCCTTATGCCCACCATCAAATTATATCCCAAAAAACAAGGAATTGTGAAGTATGCCGTAGGGCCTCAATTTTTGGTGGCATTTGTAAATGATTATTATTACAATTATTATAGTAGCTATTCCAATGCCCGAATTTATGACACCAGACGTCAATTTGGCTTTGCGCTGAACAATAGCCTTAACTTTACCATTTCAAAGCATTTCTTTTTGGAGTTAGATGCCAGTTTGGGAATTCTTTACTATGATAATTTTAAAGACCTTCAGAAGAATGGGCAGTATTATTACAATGACAGTCCTTAAATCTCAATCAAAGCTTCAATGCCGGCTTCGCCATGGGCTATCGGTTCTAAAGTTGGAAACTATACTGCAAACCGAATATATATAGTTCATTGGGCTTGTAAGTGGTAATTTCATTTTGAATTAGGTAGTAAGCGCCAACAGTACTTTTGAGCTGATGTCGTAGTCGATACCCAAACAATGACGAAACCGACGCAATCCATAATCCGTCTCGTCATTTCGAGGATCATGCAGTTGAAATCGTAACTCTTCAGAAAGTGAGGTTTTGATTTTTTTGGTAATATTATAACTGAGGTCAAACTTACTTCTTAAAAACGATTCAATATATTTTCCATCATTGCTTGAAAAAATATTTTCATTCTCAAACTGGAAACGCTGTCTAAAGGTAAAGTTGAATTTTTTTGATAATTTCTCTTTGTAGATAATGTCGAGCATGATACGATGCTTTATGTCAAAGCCTCGGGCATCGGCATTTTTTTGTGTATTCCGGTAAATTAGGGCGGCTTTTAGTTTCTTTGAAAATTTATAATTCACTCCAAGATTGGTGTAAAATAAATTGATTCGAGACAAATTTTCTTTAAGTCGAAATTCTTGATCAATGGAAACAGATACTTTTTTATTTATTTTTTTTTCGATTGAAATCGTATTCCACATCCCAAAGTCGGGATAGACTACTTGCGAAAATCCTTCCAGATTCCAAAAGAGTAGCGATAGTATTGAAAATACTCGTATTGTTTTACTCATATGATCGATTACTATTTTACTATTACTATATCGGGAATGGTAACGGTTTCGTTGGCGCTTTTTATTTCAACATCTGCAATAATTTCTTTTGTTTTGCTATTCAGCGTGGAAGAAGTATCATCAGAATAAGCAAAAACTTTGTATTTACCTTTTCGCAAATATTCAAATTGAAAACTTCCATCATAGGATGTTTTTACATTTTTTCCAACCCCCGGCTGATCGCCATAAACAATATATACATTTTCACCCTGAGCATAATATTCATCTTGCAACACAAAGGGGCCCGGAGGGGCGGTGTAATTTTTTATAAATACTTTTCCCTTAATAAACGCTCTTCCGCCTTCACCGGGACCTTTTGTACAGGCGTTAAATAAGCCAAGCAGTAGTACCGCAATCAATATTTTTTTAATCATTTGAAATTTCATATTTATTTAACCCAAAGATAATATGAAGTCCTTTACAAATAGTAAATTTCTATGAATCCCGTGATTTTTACGTTGTATAATGGTACGGTTAGTTTGATTGGCATCAGCATTGAATTTGCGACTAGGTATCTGAAAGTGAACTCAACATTTCATAAACCGTTTTTGAAAATTTTTCCAATCCGGGATCTCTTGCTCCCATTAAAAGCAGTACCGTACCAGCTTGTAGTTGCGGAATTAACTTTTGAAACAAGGCGGTCCTGTCTGCCACAAAATGGGCCTGAACTTTATGTTGCTGTAGGTCATTGATGATATCTTCTGCAGAAATATCTTTCACGGCAGTTCCACCGGCATAGTAAATTTCACTCATCCAGATTTGGTCTTGCGGGCGCAAACTTTCGGCGATTTCAGAAACCAGTTCTTTACGAATAAAGCGGGTAGGGCCGTATCCATGGGGTTGAAACCAAGCCACTAATGGAGTGCCTGCCGGTTGACATGCCTTTATTGAAGCCGCAATTTTGGCTGGGTTATGCGCATAATCATCAATGAGTGTGATGCTATTTTTAATTCCTAATAATTGATGTCGTCTATAAATGCCTTCATAATGTGAAAGCGCCTGTACACATTGCGGTACATTGATTTGCAATAAAGAAGCAACAGCCATACAAGCCAATGCATTTTCCATATTATGCCGACCTATTGTTGGAATGTCGCAAGTAATACCCTGCACTTCAAACGAAATATGAAATCCTCTTGCTTAAAATGACTGCCTTCAAAGGAGCGTCCTGCTCCGTAATCGAATTGAATATTTTGCGAAAGCTTCTGCGCCAGCAAATGCGATTGATTCACCACAAATTGCTTTTGGGTATTGCTTTTAAAGGTTTCAAAAATGTCAAACAGTTCTTCTAGTTCTTTGTGATCTTTATCAATACTAAGTAGTAAACCAATTTCAGGTTTGTATTTTACTAATGTGCCATCACTTTCGTCCGCTTCAATCAACAACCAATCGCTTGTACCGCAATAAGCGTTTCCAATTTTTCCTTCCTTTTGCAAACGAACCAAGCCCGCACCGGTGATTAAGGATGGGCTCACTCCATTTTCATGCAATATATGAAACAGCATGGCAGTGGTGGTAGACTTACCGGAGGTACCGGCAATGGCAATGGTTCGTTTGCTTTCACAAATGGCTGCCAATAAGTCTGCCCGCAATATAATTGGAATTTTTAGTTCATTGGCTTTCGCAATTTCCGGATTACTCGATTCAATTGCTGTAGAAATGATAATCGCTTCAGTATGCTCATCAATGCCGGAGCCATCTTGCAAAAAACACTGAATCTGTTCTGCCTCCAATTGTTGTTTGGTATGATTATTTTCTTCAAAATCAAACAAACGGTCGCTGCCCTTTACGGTTTTTCCATTACCGGCAAGATATTGGGCAATGGCGCTCATACCGGCACCTGCCACACCTATAAAAAAATAATTTTGCTTATCCAGAATCGTTTGCATGAAAAAGTGCTATTAAAATTATGGGAAATAATTGAGGGGGCTATACCGGCGAAAACAAAATACTTTTTGCCTCTCGGTTGATGGTTTCAAGCGCAATATTGGTAGGCAGTGTAGTATGTGGATCCAATACAAAATCGGATAATGCCTTAATATAGTTGGCAGCTGATGTTCCTAATTCAAAGGAACTACCAATTCGGTTTAACATAGTGATTTCTTGCTCCATCACGGTTTTAACCGTTTGCCATACCTCATTGGAAACATAAATTTGTTGCGAAATATTGTGCTCGAATTCTGCCCTGATTCCCTGTACCATGGCCAGTTGTAAATCCTGCACCGACGCCCCTTGGGTATAATACCTGCTAATCAAACTGGTGGCATGCATTCGCTCTACAAAAATGGCTAAACGCTCATAGGCTTGCAAACGCATCTGTACCGTGAGGTTGCTATTCTGTTGAAATATAGCAAGTTGTTTCTTTTCAACTTCCTTTACCAAAAATTTATCGACAATAAGGTAGGTGGCTATCAGTACCACCACTGAAGGTAAAATGTACTTTGCAATGTCAAGAATCTGCTGCAGCATGATAAATATTCTATAAAATTAGGTTGTAAATATACACAGAATAAAATCTTTCAATATATTTAACTTCTATGACAAGGATATTTCTGTTTTTATTGTTGAATCTTCAGTGTTTCCTATTGAGTGCGATTGATTATACAGGTATCTATTCCTTTAGTAAAGGACTCAATAAACCGAACGGTTCCTTATGCGTTTTTCAAATTAAACCTGATACGGTATTTTATTATTTGAGTAATATGACCGGTGCTCCTGATTTCAATCTTACCAATATGAAAGGGTTTTTAAGAATTGACAGCTCGACGGCGCATTACAGAAAAGACTCCTGTAAGGTACAATTAGAATTTAAACAGTCTATAATTTCTGTAAATCAAAGTACTGGTTGTAAAAGTGATTTTACAGTGGACGGGCAATATAAAAAGAACGGAAATTCTCTAAAACGGCCCGTAACCTGGATGACAGAATATACAGAAAAAGGCGGAATCATTCAGGTAGACTCCTCGATGGTGTATTTTGCGCCGCATGCTGAATCAAAGCAATTATTCAGTCTAAAAAAAGAAACGGCCGTAAAAGTCCTTGATGAAGTGAATGGATTCTATTTGATTGAAAGCCCAAAGCAAAAAAATGAATTTCATTGGACGCAGAAGAAAAATGTATTGTTGAATAAAAAATAATGAAGAAAATTGTATTGTCCTTTTTAAAGTATCTGATACTGCCGTTTGCCCTGCTTTATGGATTTATTGTATTTCTTAGAAATAAATTGTACGACTGGAATGTCATTTCGTCGATTGAATTCAATGTGCCGGTTATTTGTGTAGGAAACATCACCGTTGGTGGCACCGGTAAAAGTCCTCATATAGAATACCTGATTGATTTGTTGGCTCCCTTTTACAAAGTGGCCACATTGAGTAGAGGATATCGAAGACATACCACCGGTTTTATTATTGCCCATGAAAATACCAACGCGCGAGAAATAGGGGATGAGCCCTTTCAATTTAAGAGCAAGTATCCGCAGATTACTGTGGCTGTGGCTGAAGAGCGAATGACAGCGATTCCTCTATTATTGCAAAACAGACCAGAAACGGAAATTGTATTGCTCGATGATGCCTTTCAACATAGAACGGTTCGGGCGGGGCTCAATATTTTGTTGACAGATTATGACCGACTCTACACCCGCGATTATATTATGCCATTTGGTTTATTACGTGAAAACAAGAGTGGAGCGAAACGAGCGGAAATCATTATCGTTTCAAAATGCCCCTTGGACATGTCATTGGAAGAGAAGAAAGCGATTGCAACTGAAATACAGCCGCTTCCACAGCAGCAATTGTATTTTTCGGGTATCCGGTATAAAAACATTTATCCGCTTAGTTCCATTGTTCCAACTATCAATGCCGATACCCAGGTGGTTTTGGTTACCGGAATCGCAAATGCGGCCCCGCTCATCAAACATCTACAAAATGATTTTGCGGACGTGTTTCATTTAGAGTTTAAAGACCATCATTATTATACGTATGATGATTTAAAAGAAATACAGGAGGCTTTTTCAAACATGCCGACGACTAATAAAATTTTGGTGACTACCGAAAAGGATGCTTCCCGACTGATGTTATTACAAGATAAAATTCTGGAATACCAATTGCCATTCTTCGCGCAAGCTATAGGTGTTGAAATCCTTTTTGACGAAGATGCGCAGTTTAACACAGAAATCCGTAACTTTGTATATGGTTACATTCCACCTATACTAGAGGAGGTATCCGAAATAGAGGTATAAAATTTATATTTAGTAAATCCTCATAATTTATTGATATTCAAGCGAGTATCTAATTTTCAAATAATAAGAATGAAGAAAAAAAGAACGAATAAAGTAGTGAATCCCAATAGCAAATCTCGCAGAGTATATGCCCCGGGAGTACTTGGTAAAATTGAAATTACCCCTCAGGGGATGGGTTACGTAGTAGTGCCCGGTGAGGATATTGACATCAAGGTTAAAAGAGAAAATGTAAAAAATGCCATGCACGGCGATACCGTGGAAGTGGTGATTATTAAACCGGGTAAAGCAGGGCAAAAGCCCGAGGGGCTGGTGAGCAAAATTATTAAACGGGGACAAAACGAGATGATTGGTACCGTAGAATTGAGTATGAATTTCGCTTTTGTGGTACCCGACAATAAATCGTTTACCAAGGATATTTTCATCAATGAAAAAAATAGCAAGCATCTAAAAAAAGGCGATCGGGTAGTAGTACGTATTACAGATTGGAATGAAAAGCAGAAAAACCCCGAAGGCGAAATTGTGGCGGTATTGACAGACGAAAAGGTCAACGAAATTGCCATGAAGGAAATATTGCTTCAGCAAGGATTTTCATTGGAATTTCCTGCTGAGGTACTGGAGGAACTTGCCCTTGTACCGACCACCATTTCGGAAGAAGAAATTGCCCAACGAAAGGATATGCGTGGGGTACTTACGCTTACCATTGATCCGCATGATGCCAAAGATTTTGATGATGCCATTTCGTACGAAAAATTGGAAAATGGCCTACATCGAATTGGTGTGCATATTGCCGACGTGGCACATTATGTATTGCCCGGTACGGCTCTAGATGCTGAGGCCTACAAAAGGGCTACCTCTGTTTATTTACCGGATAGGGTTTTGCCGATGCTCCCCGAAAAAATTTCCAATGAATTGTGTTCCTTGCGACCTCTTGAAGATAAATTGACTTTTTCAGCCATTTTTGATATCAATGATGCCGCAGAAGTGAAAAACCAGTGGATTGGCAAGACCGTGATACATTCTAATAAACGATTTTCGTACGAAGAAGTGCAGGAAATTATTGAAACCAAAGAAGGTCCGCATAAGGAGATTATTTTAATACTCAATCAAATATCCCAAACCCTGCGTTTGGAGAAGTTTCAAAAAGGAGCCATCAATTTTACGTCCGAAGAAGCCCGATTTGTATTAGATGAACACGGTGTGCCCGAGGCGGTGGTGGTAAAAGAGAGTAAGGAATCGCATCAATTGATTGAAGAGTTGATGTTATTGGCCAATAAAACGGTAGCGGCTTATGTCAGCAGGCAGAAATACAAGGGAAAATCCATTCCGTTTCCGTATCGTATTCACGATTCGCCTGATATGGAACGCTTAGAACCCTTTACCCGTTTTGCTGCCAAATTTGGGTATTCATTTGATTTGAGTAATCCGCAAACCATTTCAGCATCCTTCAATAAAATGTTGTCGAGTACGGATGCACATCCCGAACATCATATATTACATATGTTGGGTATTCGAACCATGGCAAAGGCGGTGTACGCTACCAAAAATATAGGCCATTATGGTTTAGCCTTTGAGCATTATTGCCATTTTACCTCTCCCATACGTCGGTATCCTGATGTGTTGGTACATCGAATTCTATTGCAATGTTTGCAGCAGAAAATTACACCCATTGCAGATATGGACGAACAATGCGTGCATACGAGCGAACGCGAACGTAAGGCCATGGATGCAGAACGCGATGCCACTAAGTATAAACAAGTAGAATTTATGCGAAAATATATTGGCGAAGAGTTTGATGCGGTCATCAGCGGCGTTTCTCCCTTTGGATTTTGGGCTCAAACCGTTTTGCAGCGTTGTGAAGGATTTATTTCTATTTTACATTTGCCCGACACAGACGAGTATAAACATATAGAAGAGGAGTATGCCATTGTTGGAAAACGGACTAAAAAGAAATATCAAATTGGTAACCCGGTTCGGGTAAAAGTAGTTTCTGCGAATCTTCAAAAAAAGCAAATCGATTTTGATTTAGTATCCTAGTCTTTTTATTTGCAACAAATCATCCCTCTTTTCAATCAATCAAATATATTTGCATCCTAAATTGAATTTATGAACAAAGGACCGATATCCCATTTTATTGAACACAACTATCGACATTTTAACGCCGCAGCCTTAATGGATGCTGCCAAGGGGTACGAAACCCATTTACTTGAAGGAGGCAAAATGATGATTACCCTTGCTGGAGCTATGAGTACGGCTGAATTGGGCATTTCATTGGCCGAGATGATTCGACAAGACAAGGTGCAGATCATTTCTTGCACAGGGGCCAATTTAGAAGAAGATATCATGAATTTGGTTGCCCATTCACATTACAAGCGAGTACCTCATTATAGAGATTTGAGTCCACAAGACGAATGGGACCTTTTAGAAAATCATTATAACCGCGTCACCGATACTTGTATACCTGAAGAAGAAGCGTTCAGACGATTACAGGCACATATCCACAAAATATGGAAAGATGCGGATGATAAAGGAGAAAGATATTTTCCGCATGAATACATGTATAAAATGCTATTAAGTGGTGTGCTTGAGCAGTACTATGAAATTGATCCAAAAGATAGTTGGATGTTGGCCGCTGCGCAAAAAAATATTCCGATCGTTTGTCCGGGTTGGGAAGATAGCACCATGGGGAATATTTTTGCCTCTTATATCATCAAAAATGAAATGAAAGCGAGCACCATGAAAAGTGGTATAGAGTATATGGTATGGTTGGCAGATTGGTATCGACAAAATAGTGGTGGAAAAGGCGTTGGATTTTTCCAAATTGGGGGCGGTATTGCCGGTGATTTTCCCATTTGTGTGGTTCCAATGATGTATCAGGATTTGGAGTGGCATGATGTACCGTTTTGGAGTTATTTCTGCCAAGTATCCGATTCTACCACTTCATACGGAAGTTATAGTGGTGCGGTTCCGAATGAAAAAATTACCTGGGGCAAATTAGACATTCATACGCCGAAGTTCATTGTAGAAAGCGATGCAACCATCGTGGTTCCATTGATTTTTGCATGGATTTTAGGGCAATAAATAGAGGGTGTATGGCCGTCTCTTTTTTTATTTTTTTTTTTTCCGAAAATTTCCCTTTAAATCCCCCCGTTCCTGGGGGCGGCTGTTTTACTAATGATAATTTTTAGAATCATGTTACTTCAGCGCCCTTAGAAAAATGGCGTCAAGAAATGTGGCCAAAAAGTCGCAAAAAGCAATTTCCCCGCATGATGATGACCGGTATCATTTGGTGAAAAGTCCCGAACACGATGGGATAGGTTCTCATGTTGTGACTCAACTGCAAAGCATTCACTGATTCCAATAGAGAAAAATACCAGTTGAAGTAATTGCTTTCGACTATTTGGACACATTTTAGCTGTTTTCGACAGGCTTGATTTTTTGCTCAACTTTGCATCAAGGCAAAAGTGGAACGTAAAAGAATTTGCTAAGGATTACTTACTTTTTTAAGCTAGCTTTACGGATAATTATTAATTATTTTTTTCTTATTTGGAATTTTAGAAAATAAATATATATTTGCACTCCTAAGAGTTCTTAAAAGTAGTCAACACACACCCTAAACGCGGAAGTAGCTCATTTGGTAGAGCACGACCTTGCCAAGGTCGGGGTGGCCAGTTCGAGCCTGGTCTTCCGCTCCACAAGTCCATCTTCCTTCGGTTGATGGATTTTTTTTCTAAAGTCTACACATTGGAAATACCTTGGTGGTGAAATTGGTAGACACGTCCCGATAAATCGGGATGGTCATCAATGTCAAAACAAGGTCTACATACCTTGGTGGTGAAATTGGTAGACACGCAGGACTTAAAATCCTGTGGGCAGCAATGTCCGTGCGGGTTCAAGTCCCGCCTGAGGTACAGATTTAAGCCGTTTCGAAAGAAACGGCTTTTTTGTTGGGAGGTATATAAGGAATTGTTAGTCCTTTGGGAACTTTTTACTAATAAATTGTATATTCACATTGGTTAAATGGTGCAGATGGTTTCGCTGGTAATCCTGAAGGGGACCCTTCAGAACCAACTAAATCAAAACTTAAATCTTAAAATAAAAAATAATGAAAAAGTTAGTTTTTGTAGCGGTGTTTTTACTGCAATCTATCTTGACAATGGCTCAAGAAATCAAAATCCCAGATTATACATATTGCGAACTATTAGGGTACAGAAAAATTTTAAGTATGAAAGTTTCTGTTTCAATTGACTATGGACAGGAAACTACAATCTTCCAAGACAATAGAATAAGAGATGAAGAAACAGGTAAAGTAAAAAATTTTAATTCTATGGTAGATGCACTAAATTACATGGGTGAAAAAGGTTGGGAATTTGTTCAAGCTTTGGTTGTAATAGAAGGAAATCAAAATGTATATCATTGGTTATTGAAAAGAAGGTTGACAGATGAAGAAAAGAAGACCTATACACCTATAACAAAAAAAGACTTGAAATCAAAAGAATAATATGCCTACTGAAAGCATGCGCTAAAAAGAAAGTGGGACTTAAGTACAAGTGCTGAACATTCCTCCCCGCAGAGTCTCCGTCTGGATTCTTTAATAAATGAGATTTGAGGGGATCGAAAAGTGGTACTTTCTTATGATTTGTGAAGCATTTAGTGCATGCATGCTAGGTAAATTACCCTCTGGTACATTGATATTCTTTAGTATTGTGCGACAGAAAGTGCGCTTTGTTAGTAATTTTTGTATATTTGAGATACTTTGAGAAATGCAAAAGGACAAGTAGTGATTGCAAAAGGGATAGGGGTTGCGAAAGTAGTCTTATCAGATAGTTGGTGGCAATGCAGCGTGACCGTCCTAGAATTCAAAAGTGACCGCATAATGACAAAACAGTTTTATAGGAAATATGGACAAGTACTTAATTTAACTTTGCTAATTTTATGGACAATCCTAACACCATCACATTTTCAAAAGGGTGGAGTTGTCCAAGAATTTTATATTGCCATTGCTGTATTTGTTACCGCAGTCTCTTTTATAATCACTTTACCAGTTGACAATCTTCATTGGCAAGAAAGGATTTCAATTTCAATACTATTTGCCTTTGTTTCCTTATTCATAACAACATTGATAATTGGCCCCAAAATCGTTGATATTATCTATAGTGACAAAACGTGGAACCTCTGGGAAACAAAGCACAGAATTTTTATGAACAGTGTATTTTACGGACTTAATACAATTATTTTGTCGATGCTATATTTTATCTACTTCAAAGCAAAAGCACAATCGAAAAACAGAAAGAAGTTGAAAAGAACAATAACGTGACAAAAGGCACATGCCACCAACACACGGCAAGCGTCATAGCGGCTGAGTAGCTATTCAATCTGATTTTTCTTTATTGAGCTTTGGAATAAATTCTAAACAGTGTATCTTTGAATTCCGCTACGAACGCCTGCCGCGAGAACGTTAGCGGTAATGCTAAAAAAGACGACAAATGAAACATCCACTTAAATGTCCAAATTGTAGCGACTACAGATACATCGAATATGAAGGTGTTAGATTTGAAGACCCAGAAGGAAAAAAGGGCTTGACGTAAAAATCCCTTTTATATGCAAGACATGTGGACAAAGAGAAAGTGTTTTGCCTCGTGGCAGATTTTTAAGTTTTAGGGATGAAATGTTGCCTTCACTTAAAGACGGTATGTTTTTTGATATGCCATTAAAATATATATTTTCAAAACTTGATATTGAAAAAAGATTTATACATTTTGACCATTTAGAATTTCAATATGACTCACGTGACAACTATATTATTCCAGGACTTTATCGTGAATGGGATGATGGTTATTTGACACCAGTTTTCTTTGATAAAGACTTACTTTTATATTACAATGGACACCCTGATTATACTGTAAGATTTACTTCTTTTCTTCATGCAACATTTTTTATAAAGGAGAAAGTATGTTTGAATGGGGCTTTGGAATTAACCGTTATGGAAAACTTTTCAAATGGCTTGGACTTAGACATTGATTTTAAAGAAGAAAACATGAAACCACATTTAAAAAGGTTTCAGGCTTCAAATGTTCCTTCAGACCATGAAATCGTTTCAAAATTTTACTTAAGTCAAAATCCCTTCTCACCAAGTGATGCATTTCAATCATCTGACAATGAAACAAGACTTTTTAGTTTAAAGAACGACTTCACAAATGAAACTAGAGAAAAATTTGGAGTTGAATTAACAAAGGTTGACATAGAACAACTATCAGAATACTACAAACCGCCAATTCTTGAAGAACGTGACCAAATTTTTAGTTCATTTCTAAGCCTAAACAAATATTTCATTGAAAATCTACAGGAACAATCTCTTAGAGAAATTTTAATAAAGTGCGGTTTAAAGGAGGAAGACCTACAAAAAGATGGAAAGAAATTAGGAAGCTTAAAACTGCTCACTTTATTTATTTCACACGGACTGAAAAAGGAAAACTTTGATGAAATGGTTGGACCATTATTTGTGCTTAACGACCTTCGCCAATTACATGGGCATCTAAGTGACATTAGTTTTGAAAAAAGATATAATTCGTGCAAAGAAAGACTTGGAATTCCATTTTCATCGACAGACCTTGACGTTTTCAAATCTCTTGTTACAAAACTAATTCTATTATATCAAAATTTAATTGACAAAAAGGATGATTAAAAAAACACATACCGCTAACAGGGGTTTGGCAAGAGTGTGGCATTAGTGCTAGGCTGAACATTTGTCTTTCTATTAGTTTTTGTACTAAGTTTGAACTATTTTACTTTCTAAACCCCACCTTCGCCAAGAGTTAAAACGTTAGTGTAAGCTTAAAAGATAACTAAACAAATATAATGAATAATACCACGATCGTAAATAGACTTGTTTTGGTTGGTAATGGATTTGACTTAGCTCATGGCCTTGCGACAAGTTATAAGAGTTTCCTAAATTGGTATCTTTGTGATGCATTCGAAAAGTATAACGGAATTCAATACTATGAGGATTCATTGATAAGAATAAGTCCTTCTCTTCGAGGGGCTATAAAACCAGAGTTACGGCCTAAGGACTTTAAGGATGTAATTAGTTTGCTTGGGAGCAACCATCACAAAGTAGATTTTAAGTCAAATTTCTTCAAACGAATTGTTGATTCTTTAACAAAAAGAAATTGGATCGATATAGAGAGATATTATTATGCGTTATTGAAATCGTACTTCACTAATAATTCCTTTCCGAATAAGAAAGAGGTCATAGGTAAATTAAACATAGAATTTGATTCACTTATTGAGCATCTTACAAGATATCTGATAAAGGTCAATGATACTATAGTGCACGTTCTAAAATAGAACATAGATACAGACACTTGCAATATTGGCAAATTACTATTTCCAAATAAAGATCGTGAAACAAAATTCTTGAATTTCAATTACACGGACACCCTTACTCTAAAGGACTACTCGAAAGAGGAGGATATAATACATATTCACGGCCGAGTTAGTGATTTGATTAATAATCCTATAATTTTTGGATACGGCGACGAAACTGACCCGACCTATCAAAATATAGAAGATACAGGAGAGAATTTTTACCTTGAACATATCAAATCATTTGGCTATTTTAGAACGAACAATTATCATCGATTATTGACATACCTAGATTCAGCTCAATATTCTGTTTCCATTGTTGGCCATTCTTGTGGTCTTTCGGATCGAGTGTTGTTGAGTGAAATATTTGAGAATCCAAATTGCAAGTCTATTGAAATATTCTATCACAAAAAGAATGATGGAGCCGACAACTTTAAGGAAATTACACAACAGCTATCCAGACATTTCAAACCGCAAAATAAGGCCATAATGCGACGAAGACTAATTAACAAGGATTCTAGAAATATAATTCCTCAGAATGAAATTATATTATAAGTAAATTAGGTCCCCGCTAGCCCGAGTGTATTTTATGCGTGCTGGCTGGCCCCGCCAGCTCAAGTGTATTTTAAGCGTCCTGGCTGGCGCATGGTCTGCGACCTGTGCCGATATATCTAAGTCTGCTTCTCAAATTATTAATCACCAATTGTTCGGAACCTTCCAAATTATCTAATACTTTTCAACAATTGCAATCTCAGTATGGTGCATGCGTCTCGCTTATGCCTACATTTTACAACATCTCGCCATAATTTCACTTTGTATTATTTTCTTTTTAGGGTGCTTCGTACCGTATGTTAGGGTGCTTCGTACCGTATGTTAGGGTGCTTTGTACCGTATGTTAGGGTGCTTCGTACCGTATGTTAGGGTGCTTCGTACCTTATCTTACGGTGCTTCGTACCCTATGTTAGGGTGCTTCGTACCATATGTTAGGGTGCTTCGTACCTTATGTTAGGGTGCTTCGTACCGTATGTTAGGGTGCTTCGTACCTTATGTTAGGGTGCTTCGTACCTTATCTTAGGGTGCTTCGTACCGTATGTTAGGGTGCTTCGTACCGTATGTTAGGGTGCTTCGTACCGTATGTTAGGGTGCTTCGTACCGTATGTTAGGGTGCTTCGTACCTTATGTTAGGGTGCTTTGTACCTTATTATACAAATTACCTACAGCCAAAATAACGATGACCTTGCATCGCTTTTTTGTAGAAGCCTGATATTAAGCACTAATTGTTCACGATCTTCCAAATTATCTAGTCCAATTTTCTATTTGCAATCTCGAACCCTTATCCGCGCTTTTTAAAACCGCTATTAAGTTTGCAAATCCGTACATTGCAGTTCGGAATTTGACATTTCAAGTACTGTGATGAAATATAATAATACATAAAATGGCAACAGCATTAATTACCGGAGCGTCCAGCGGCATTGGATTCGAATTAGCAAAAGTGCACGCCTCAAAAGGGGGCAATTTGGTTTTGGTAGCACGAAACAAATCAAAATTAGACGAACTCAAAATGGAATTGGAAACAAACTATAACGTTTCTGTTTACACCATAGGCAAAGACCTTTCTGCCAAAGATGCTGCTCAAGAAGTGTATGACGAAACAACCAAACAAAATATCCAAATCGACTATTTAATTAACAATGCCGGTTTTGGCGACTTTGGGATGTTTGTGGAAACCGACTGGAACAAAGAATATCAAATGATTAGTTTGAACATTACCACTTTGACACAATTTACAAAACTGTATTTGCAAGGTATGGTTCAACGCCGAAATGGTAGAATAATGAACGTTGCTTCAACAGCAGCTTTCCAATCTGGGCCTACCATGGCCGTTTATTTTGCAACAAAGGCCTATGTATTGAGTTTTTCCGAAGCTGTTGATAATGAAGTTAGCGACAAAGGAGTAACGGTTACAGCACTGTGTCCCGGAGCCACCGAAAGCGGCTTTATTGAAGCAGCAGGTATGCAAGCAAGTAATTTAATTGAAGGCAAAAAACTACCAACATCTAAAGAGGTAGCTGCATATGGATACCATTCCATGATGAAAGGAAAAACAGTTGCCATTCATGGTTTTATGGATTGGATATTGGCAAATTCATCACGATTTGTACCCAGAGCATTGACCGTTTTATTGACAAGAAAAATTGTCGATAGAGTAGCATAAACCAAGTGTTTGAGAGGTTCCAAAGTAGTGAACACGGTTCTACATTTGCAATGTCGAACCCATATCAACGGTTTTGAATACTGCTAAGTACGTTTGCAAATCCTTAGATAGAATTTCAGAATTTCAAATGTAGAACAGTATGAGTTGTTCGGAAATGTAAACTCCAAACGGTGTTAGTGAAATCAATATTTGAATCAAGGAAACTTTAATTATTATTGAAACCCATACAATATTATTTTTAGATTAAACGTTTAGTTTGGCGAAAGCAGCAAACTGCCTCATGCAATGTACTTGCTTGTTGACATAATAAAGAAACCAATGCAATACCAAAAACTACCAGATCCGTATATTTTGTACTAACGACACCCAATGCATGTTGTTTGTACGATTCCTTGTTTCGACAAAAAGTCTGCCATGCTGGAAACCGCTTAATGACCTTTGCAGAAAACAGCGCCTACTATTTTTGAATACTTCAACACGACATAAAAAATAATTCAATACCTATGAAAATGCCAAGCACCTTATTATTGATATGTTGTCTAGCGCTATATACCGGCAAGGCACAAACCTATCAATGGGCCAAAAGCCTCGGAGCAACGGATGAGGATATGTCTAAATCCATTGCTGTAGATGGCTCTGGCAATGTGTACACTACCGGCTTTTTCACAGGTACCGTCGACTTTGATCCCGGGCCGGGAATAAGCAATCTAACTTGTGTAGGAGATAAAGATATTTTCATCTCAAAACTAGATGCGATGGGCCATTTTCTTTGGGCAAAAGCATGGGTGGAATCTATATGGATTGGGGGTATTCTATTGCGTTGGACGGCGCAGGAAATGTGTATACCACAGGCTTTTTCGAGGGATCTGCTGACTTTGATCCCGGAGTGGGCACCAACATTTTATCAACTACCGGTGAGGGCGATTTTGATATTTATATCTCCAAACTAGATGCAGCCGGCAATTTTGTTTGGGCAAAAAGTATGGGGGCCAGCTCGTACGATGAAGGTCGTTCTATTGCCGTAGACGGCGCCGGCAATGTATACACCACCGGCTATTTTCAGGGTAGTGTCGACTTTGATCCCGGAGTGGGCACCAACTATTTAACAGGTGCTGGATCGCTAGATATTTTTATCTCTAAATTGGACGCAGCAGGCAATTTCGTTTGGGCAAAAAGTATGGGTGGTGTGGCCAGCGATTGGGGAGTTTCTATAGTTGTAGACCGAGCTGGAAATATTTACACCACCGGCATTTTTTCGGGCAGCGGCGATTTTGACCCCGGACCCGGAACAAGCAATTTAACAAGTGCCGGGAATATGGATATTTTCATTTCAAAACTAGACGCATCCGGCAATTTTATCTGGGCAAAAGGGGTGGGTGGGCCTTCAAACGAAAATAGTTTCTCTCTAGCCGTTGACCACCAAGGCAATGTTTACACCACCGGCTATTTTGAGGGAAGCGTCGACTTTGATCCCGGCATAGGGACCAACCTTTTAACAAGTGCCGGATTAATCGATATTTTCGTCTTAAAACTGGATACATCCGGCAATTTTCAATGGGCAAAAAGCATGGGCGGCAATTCTAATGATGCGGGTTGCTCCATAGCCCTCGACGGCTCCGGTAATGTGTACACCACCGGCTATTTCTTGGCAACTGCAGACTTTGACCCTGGACCAGGAACCACCAACATAACAAGTGCGGGACTCACTGATATTTTTATTTCAAAGCTAGATGCAGCCGGTAATTTTATATGGGTAAAGGGCATTGGTGGAACGTACACCGATAGAGCGCAATCTATTGTGATAGACAACTTGGACAATATTTATACCACCGGCTTTTTCGGTGAAACAGCGGATTTTGACCCCGGAGCAGGAACAAGTACTTTAACAAGTGCCGGACTAGATGATATTTTTGTATTAAAACTAGGCCAAACTGCTGCTGGTATCTTAGAAAGTCGTTTCGAAAATACCTTTAGGATGTACCCAAATCCCACCAAAGATGCTGTGAACATTGAATTGGATACTCGTTATGAGGAGGTACGCGTCCTGATAAAAAACGTACTTGGACAAATGGTATTACAGAAATCGTATAGGAATGTAAATGGCTTCCAACTAACCATACCGGGAGAAGCTGGTATTTATTTTATGGAAGTAAATTATAATCACAGCAAAGTTGTAAAGAACGTGCTGAAAGAATAAGATTGGCCATTAAATTTTCGCAATTGCCAATCTGCGATGCGCCTTCAGTTAGGTATAATCGTCTAGCTTGTTCTACCCAACTGTTCCAACTGTTCCAAAGTAGTTAACCCTGTTCAACAATTGCCATGTCGAACCATTATCAGCGGTTTTGCAAACCATTATGGAGGACGGTAAATCATTTGATAGCAGTTTGGAATTTTTAATTCTGAACAGGGTGGTGTTTTTATTAACCTATTGGTAAAGTTTTGAGAAATGCAAATAAAATTTAAAAAAAATGCGAATAATTTGTTATTGTAAAAATTAAATCATTACTTCAATTATTATTAACTAAAAAAAATGAAATTATGAAAAAAATGATTTTCGCGCTTAGTTGCGCATCGCTTTTCAGCCTTTTGAATTTTTCAGCGAAAGCTGATATAATTAGAAAAGGTGTTGCTCAAGTAGTTGTGATTAATGACTATCACATAAAGGTTTCTTGTACTCACGAATGTGAGACACTATGCTACACCCTTAAAGATAATGGAGACGTAGTGGTAAATCAGAGCGGAATACCAACTTTCACTCCAGATCGCATCGAAGAGGGCGCTTTTGATACCTCAGGATGCCCAATGGGTACAGGAGCAGTTATTACCGACTTATATTGGGAATAAAGTTAAATTTTTAAATTTTTTATTGACTAATCATGTTGAAATTAATCATTACAATTTTCCTTAGTATTGGCGCTTGCGGAAAGATTTTTGCAAAAGAAATCATAATTAAAATTAACGGAGAAGAATGTACTAACTGCACCAAAATTATTAGCTATATGCAGCAACATTCTGGCAATTCCGATAGTAGAATTACTTGTGTATTTAGGGAACTGTATAAACAGGATTCTTCCAAATATTCCAATAAATTTTTAATTAGCAAATTTGAAAAAGTTCAGGTTATCTTTTCTGATTCGCTCTATGAATACTATAATTTAGCTGTTGGGTCTGAAATTATTATTATATCGTCTAAAAATGTCATCTTATTTAGAAATGACTTTCGAAGTTTTAATCCTAAGTTGTACTTATTTGTATGTAATTCTCAAGAAAATGAGGATGGTGAAATATTGATTCGCATTCCAGATAAATTTAAAAGGGAGCTAATGTATATTTATGGAAATAAAGGCTATAAATTGTCATTTGCTTTTGAAGAAAAAGACTATATTTATGATATTATTTCCGGTCAAATTGTGGAAGTACAGCTTAATGAAGTTGATATTAAAACCGCCTATGAAAAGTGCTTTGGTGATTCAGCAAGTCACAATTTGGAGGTTATGAGTTATCTTTCTAAAATTGGTGCTGGAAATTTTGAACCACATACGGTGTATTCAATAGTCAAAAACGATTCGGTATGTGAGAGTATTCTATCCCTCTCCAAGTTTAAGGTACAAGGAAAGGACACAACAATTGATAGTGAATATTTTCTTATGCGATACAATATCATTCGCCAGGAAGCCATTAAATTTGAGAGTTTCCCTAAATTTTATAGTAGAGATTATTTTATTCTTCCCATAATGTTCAGCTATTCAGATAAGTCATATTTTTTTATTCGGAAAAGGACAATTAAAGAAAGTGATACTCTTTATAATTTGATTGAGGCTGATAAAAATTTTAAATTTGCAAAAATCTATTCCTCCATGTTGTTGCCAACTAATTATGTGAAGAATAAAATTTATTATAATTGTATGCAGCCAAAAATACGGTCAGGAATATTAAGCAATATTTTTTCAAATGAGTTGCATAGTTTTGAAAGTAATTTGAGTATCAAAATTCCTATCCACGATAGTCTTTTTGAAGGGATTAAATATATTCTTAATCGTCCAAATAGAGGACATAATATTCCCGAGCATAAATTGAAGTATGTAAGTATTTACGATGCAGTTTATACAAGTGGCAACTTCTACAGAGTACTATATGGGTATAAATCAAAGGTACATATTTTAGAGTTTGACAATTCGGGTGTTTTAATGGATAAGGAGTTAAATAGTAGTCCTTTTGCATTTCAAACTGCTGCAAGTCCCATTTTTATTGACAACGAACATTATGTCCTTATGAGTAAAAAGGAGGGTAGTGGGTTTTTTCTTAAATATGTAGACTAAAAGAATTTTTTTAATCACTATCGGCGTTCTTGAAAACCATTATGTAGGATTGCAAATCCTAAGATAGCCCTTTTGGAATTTCAAATTCTGAACAGGGGGGGGAATAACCAATAGGCTCACTTTTACAGAAATTAATAGATGTTGCGGCTTTATTAATTTTCGTCTATTTTTGTATTGGTAGCAAGCCACTAGGCATTTCCAGAACGTAAAAAAGAAGTTTGATTAAAATTCCATACTAACCATGACCATATATATTGCACAAGATTCTACAACGAGTCTGAAATTATCCAAAGTTGTGAAATATCTGAACTCAAAATGTAATTATATTAAGTTTGAGGAGATTCCAATAATCGTCGAAACAAATGAGGAATATGTTATGTTTCCTAAGACGCATAATAAATATTTGAAACAGGTTAAAACAAAACGGTCTCAAAATGATTTCCTTATCGTATTAACAGAACTTCAATACGACAATAACTATTTTTTCGAGGGAGAAACTGATTTGATTATTTTGTCTTTTTTTGGGTGGAAGTATCTAACCTCTTTGCCGATTGAAAATGGACTCGTTTATTTTATTTGTGGAATGTTACTAGATGAAGTGATTCCATATGATGCAATAGATCATAGTGAAAGATTAGGATGTGTCAACGATTTCTTATTTGACAAAACAAGAGTTGACGATGGAATGAGGAAAGGGCATTTATGCACTGATTGCAAAAAATACATACAGAAGCACAAATTAACAGAATTCGAATCCTTGCTATACAGCGACGCTATTTCATTGTTAAAAAACCTTGCCATTTCTTCTTCAAATGAACGAAGTATATTGAATAATAACTCGAATGCAACCGTTCTGAACATTGATACCAACAAGAAGACCACAAAACATTCGGTAAAAAAAAGTACTAATAATGGAGATTCTATATTTATATCGTATTCTCATAAAGATGAAAAAGACAGATTAAAATTGGAAGACCACCTCAAAATTTTGCAGAGGCTAGGCCTGATCAGTATTTGGACAGATAGAAAAATTGCACCAGGGGAAGAATGGAAAGGACAAATTGATAATAATATCAATAATGCCAGAATAATTTTATTGCTTATAAGTTCAAATTTTTTGGCTTCAGATTATTGCTTTGATATTGAAATGAAAACGGCTCTTAAAAGACATAAAAACAATGAAACAACGGCGATACCTATAATTTTGCGTGACTGTCTTTGGCAAATATCGGAGTTTGCTAAACTTCAGGCCTTACCTTTAGATGGCAAACCTATTCAAAAATTCACAAAAAAGGATGAAGCATATGCCAGTATTGCAAGAGCCATTGCTAAAATTATTAAAGAGGGAAAATAATTACCTTTGACCAATTGTTCGAGATGTTCCAAAGTAGTTAACCCCGTTCAACATTTGCCATGTCGAACCACTATCAGCGGTTTTGAAAACCATTCTATAGGATTACAATTCCTTAGATAGCAGTTTGGAATTTCAAATTTCGAACAGTAGGTGAATAATAAAAATCTTATTGACTAGAGTACATTATCTATCCTAGTACTTTAATTTAAATTTCCCTTCTGTGATAGCAATCATTTTTTGGCCTGTGGCTTTATCAAAAATATTTAGGCTAATGCTACCTTCAATTTTTTTGCCGGTAAAGTCATGTTTATCAATGATTAAAACGCCATCTTTAGCCTTATAATTTGTTGCTTCCGTAATGACATAATAAAATAATATTCCGCCTACTTTTTCAAAATTATGGGTGCCTTCAGTAATGCCAGGAGGTAAATAGAGAAATAGAACGTCCTTGCCTGCGCCATTTTCTACTTCAACAGCTATATAAGCTGGTAGACAATTTGGGTTATAAGCAACTTTTAATAAAGTAATCGGTTGTAGAACCCCATTTTTTTTATAGGAAAATGAATTGCCAATCTCATTTGGAGGAGGATTATTGACAGTTTGTGGTTGAGTGCTTGTTGTGCTTTGTTTTTTTGAGCACCCTGATAAACAAAAGAGTAAAAATAGGGGAATAGCAATTTTTGAATAATTTAAAAATGCGTTTAGGTTTCTGAGAAAGAGTATAATTTTCATAAAATGTATGTTTATTATTATAGACGTATACATAGTATTAAATGGTTTGCAACCTAGCTAATGATGCCGTTCTGCGACGCGTCCTCACATCGTAGTTAAATTATTGCACCTTAAGCGATTTATTCTACAGACCGTACTGAATGTTCCAAAATAGCCACTACTGTTCGACATTAGTAATGTCGCACTGCTAGCGGTGGTTTTGAAAACCGTTCTATAGGATTACAAATCCTTAGATAGTCCTGCGGAATTTCAAATTTCGAACCATTTGAATACGTTGAGAATTTGTGCGAATTCTAAGGAATAATTATATGATTCTTTTTGAATTGAGCTACATTTGTTTCTTTAGTAGCATGAAAGAAATCATTCAAATAGTATTGCACCAACCACTTGATGTGGCCATTAATTCCTTAGATTTATATCACCGCACCATTATTGCAGGAATCATTATTCTGGTAGCTTGGTTGCTAAGTGTATTGGTAAAAAGAATATCCAAAACACGTTTGGTAAAGAAGTATGAAGATCCCTTGCTCTCTACCTTTATTGCGAATATTATACGAATGGTTATTAATTTAATCGGATTAATTATTGCCATTAAAATTATGCAATTAAACGAGCTGGCCTCCGGTATTTTGGCAGGTGCCGGAATATCCGCATTCGTTTTTGGATTTGCACTAAAAGACATCGGAGAAAATTTTCTATCCGGTATTTTGTTGGCTTCCAGCAGACCCTTTCGAGTAGGCGACCTGATTGAATGCAATTCTATTAAAGGAGTGGTAACTGCTTTAAATTTAAAAGATACAGAGATGAAAACCTCCGACGGAAAAGATGTCTTTATTCCCAATAGTGTGCTCATCAAAAATGCACTTATTAATTATACCCTTGACAATTCAAATAGATATCAGTTTAGCATTACCTTACCTGTTGGAACAAATGTGATTAAAACAAAAGAAGTGATGGAAGAGGTTATGAACCAATTGCTCGCTCAAAATGAGTATTTACAGAAACCCAACGTCCAATTGTCTGATATTTCTTCAAGCGGGTATCAATTTACCATTTATTATTGGTTGACTAGTAATACGGTCAGCACAGCCACCTCAATTAAATCCACCGCGCTAACAGACATGATCGCTGCTTTTGAGCAACACGCTATTTCTTTAAAAGATTAGTTGGGTAGCGGTCAATTCTATTCATTACTTTTCGCGTTTATTGATTAATTTCACCGCTTAGAAAGGAAATATATATGCAAAAATCTATACGAAAAACGGATGCCCTCGATTATCATTCCAAAGGGAGACCCGGAAAAATTGAGGTAATCCCATCTAAGGAAACCAAAACCCAACGTGATTTGGCTCTTGCGTATTCTCCCGGAGTGGCCGAACCTTGCAGAGAAATACATAAAACGCCCGAAAGTGTTTATAAATATACCGCAAAAGGGAATCTGGTGGCAGTAATTTCAAATGGAACCGCAGTATTAGGACTGGGCGATATCGGGCCCTTAGCCTCTAAACCCGTAATGGAAGGCAAAGGCTTATTGTTTAAAATTTATGCAGATATCGATGTATTTGATATCGAGCTGAATTGTAATAATGTGGAGGATTTTATAAAAATTGTAAAATCATTGGAACCTACTTTTGGAGGTATCAATTTAGAAGATATTAAGGCTCCCGAATGTTTTGAGATAGAGGAACGACTCAAGAAAGAATTGAATATCCCTATCATGCACGATGATCAGCACGGAACCGCCATTATTTCGTCTGCCGCATTGTTGAATGCATTGGAGATACAAGGAAAAAACATTAGTGAAGTAAAAATTGTGGTTAGTGGAGCTGGCGCCTCTGCCATGGCTTGTTGCAACCTCTATATTAAATTAGGCGCAAAGGTTGAAAATTTTATTATGTTTGATAGCAAGGGTGCTATTACCAAAGACCGAAAGGATTTGGATAAAATGAAACAGAAGTATGCCTGTGCCAAAAAAGTGAAATCGCTAGAGGAGGCAATGAAAGGTGCTGATGTATTTATCGGATTGAGTAAAGGTGGTATTGTCAATGCCAAAATGTTGAAAGGAATGGCTGCCAATCCCATTGTTTTCGCATTGGCCAATCCCGATCCGGAAATAGATTATGAAACCGCTATCAAAACCCGACCCGATGTAATAATGGCCACCGGTAGAAGCGATTATCCTAATCAGGTAAACAATGTATTGGGCTTCCCATATATCTTTAGAGGGGCATTGGATGTACGCGCAAAAAGCATTAACGAAGAAATGAAATTAGCTGCCGTAAAGGCGCTGGCATCCTTGGCCAAAAAGCCGGTTCCCGAAATGGTGAACATGGCCTATCAAGAAAAAAACCTGAGTTATGGACCTACCTATATCATTCCTAAACCCATGGATCCTCGTTTGCTTTCAACCGTATCGTTGGAGGTGGCAAAGGCTGCCGTAAAAAGTAAGGTAGCGCAACGCGTAATTGGCGATTGGAAGGTTTATGAAGAAGAATTGCAAAAAAGACTAGGTAGTGATGATAATATTTTGAAAGTGATTATCAACAAAGCCAAACAGTATAAAAAGCGCGTGGTATTTGCCGATGCTGAAAACTTTAAAACCTTGAAGGCAGCGCAGATTGCGAAAGAAGAGGGGATAGCGATACCAATATTATTGGGCAACATGCGAAAAATTAAAGCCATCATTAAGGAACATAATTTAGACCTTGCCGGTGTTGAAATTATCGATCCGAAGTCGGAAGATAATGAAGCCAAACGGAATGAGTATGGCGAAATTCTCTTTCAAAGACGAAATCGAAAGGGGTATAATACCTACGAAGCCAAAAAGATTATGCGCGAGCGAAATTATTTTGGGTGTATGATGATTCAATGTGGCGAAGCAGATGCACTGATTACCGGATTGACCCGAAAATACCCGGATACCTTACGGCCTGTACTTGAGATTATTGGGGTAGAACCAAATGTGAAAAAAATTGCGGGTATGTACTTGATGCTTACCAAAAGGGGCCCCATTTGTTTTGCAGATACCACTATAAACGAATTTCCAACGGCATCTGATTTGGTTGAAATTACCCTTTTGGCAGCCGAAAAAATTAAAAACCTAAACATTAAGCCTAAAGTGGCCATGTTATCGTATTCTAATTTTGGAAGCAGCAATCTTACCGAATCCAAAATTGTGAAAGAAGCCGTTGATTATTTACATACCCATCATCCAGATTTAATAGTAGATGGCGAAGTACAAGCGAGTGTGGCTTTTAATAATGATTTGTTGAAAGAAAATTATCCCTTTAGTGCGCTCATTGATAATAGTCCAAATGTTTTAATCTTTCCCAATTTGTCGGCCGGAAATATTGCCTACCACTTGATGATGGAACTTGGTAATTCAGAAGCCATTGGACCAATACTCCTCGGTTTAAATAAATCGGTGCATGTATTGCAATTGGGAAGTAGTGTGCGACAAATCGTAAATATGGTGGCTATTGCATCCGTAGATGCGCATGTAAAAGGGAAAAAAAATAAATAGGAATTCATTATGACGGGTAATGCAAGCTTTTATTCAAAAGTAGTGTCATCGATTCTTTGTGTCGTTATAGGTATCGTATTTATTTTTTCCGGCATTTCTAAAATTCCTACGCTCGAACAATTTGGATGGACAATTGTAGAAACGACACCACTCAACTGGGATCTTGCTGAGTGGAGCGCAAGATTGCTTATAGGATTGGAAATCTTTTTAGGCTTATTATTTATCACGCACCTTCGATTACGTAGGGTGGCCATTCCAGTATCTGTACTGCTTTTAGTTGTTTTTACAGCCTATCTGTTATTGGTGATAAAGGTACATGGCAGTAGTGGTAATTGTGGTTGCTTTGGAGAAGTCATTCAAATGACACCTTTAGAGTCTGTTTACAAGAATCTAGCCATGCTAGTGCTTATCGGCATTATTTCTTTTCTACAACATGAATGGCGCTTTCGCTTTGCAAGCTTAACGGTTATTCTGCTGCTACTTACCTGTCTACTGATTCCATTCTTAATGAACCCTCCCGAAAGTATTTATATTTACGAGAAGGAGCAGGACATTAATGAGCCTTTACCTTTAAGTATGTTATATCAATCTGAAATCAATGCGCCCCCCACGGAAGAATTGCGAAAAGGAAAACATGTAATTTCCTTTATGAGTCTTACCTGCGAGTATTGCAGAAAGGCTGCCAAACGCATCCGCATAATGAGGGATAAACATCCGGAACTTCCCTTTTATATTGTGCTGAATGGTGACAGTAGTATGCTAAAACCATTTTTTGAAGATACCCGCCTCACCAATGTACCCTATTCTATGTTTAATGGCGCTGAGCAGTTTAAAACCATTAATGGAGGCATTGCCTTACCTACCATTAAGTGGGTGAAAGATACCACTCTGGTGCGAGAGTCAAATTACATAACGCTTTATGAGAACGACATTTTGAAATGGCTTCATGAAAAATAGGTGTTGAAAAATGGCCACTACATTAGGCAATCATTCCATCTTTCAAGCGAATCACTCGCTCAGCATGTTTGGCAATGTCTTCTTCATGAGTTACCAGCAAAATGGTATTTCCATTTTTATGAATAGTATCCAAGATTTCCATTATTTCAGCAGAGGTGGCCGAATCGAGGTTGCCGGTGGGTTCATCTGCTAATATCAAAGAGGGATTATTTACTAGCGCCCGTGCAATGGCTACGCGTTGACATTGTCCGCCCGAAAGTTCGTTTGGTTTATGATGGGTCCGATCACCTAGATGCACCTTCTCCAACATAAGCCGAGCTGTCTCTGTACGCTCTTTTTTGGCAACGCCTGCATATACCAGTGGCAAGGCCACATTATCGAGTGCGCTTAGTCGTGGCAATAAATTAAACTGTTGAAATACAAATCCGATTTCGGTATTGCGAATTTTTGCCAGTTCGTCATCCTGCATCCCGCTAACATCGATGCCGTTTAAAATATAGTGTCCTGAGGTGGGCGTGTCGAGGCAGCCTAATATATTCATTAAGGTTGATTTGCCCGAACCCGATGGCCCCATTAGTGCAACGTATTCATTTTTCTTTATCTGTAGGGAAATTCCTTTTAAAACAGAAACCACATGCGTTTCCATTTTGTAGTCCTTGAATAAATCTGTTATCTCTATTAATGCACTCATATTTTGTCACCTGCGTAAATATATTATATTTGTTGCTGATGTTTCAAGAAACCCTCGGATATTTTAAGCATATGACCGCTATTGAAATGGTGGACATTGCCCTTGTTTTGCTGATTATTTTTCAAATGTTTCGAGCTCTTAGAGGAAGTATCGCCTTTAATATTTTTATCGGCGGTTTGGTGATATATGTGTTGTGGCTGCTGGTAAAAAAGTTGGAAATGCCCTTAATGAGCGAAATGCTCGACCGCTTGGTCAGTATAGGATTGATTGGCTTATTGGTGGTGTTTCAACCCGAAATCCGAAAATTTCTCATAGTGCTGGGACGTCGTTCGCCGCTTGGCAAAAATGGTTTTATCAGTAGATTATTTCAAGCCAATACCCTTAATAAATACATTGTGGAAGAAGACGTAATTGACGAAATTGCCAATGCATTGAAGTTTTTTCAAGAAAAAAAATTAGGAGCTATCATTGTAATTGCTCATTCTGAACGTTTTGAGTTTGATACCAATACCGGAAATATTATTAACGGTACGGTAAGTGCAAAATTATTAGAAAGTATATTTTCAAAATCGAGTCCCTTGCATGATGGTGCAGTTATTATTGATCGAAATAATTTAATTGCAGCCGGTATCGTGTTGCCAATAAGTGACAGTGCTGAATTGCCTTCGCATATAGGTTTGCGTCACCGTTCCGCTGTAGGAGCCTCCGAACACAATGACGTTTTGGTAATTGTTGTATCGGAGGAAAGCGGAAAATTAGCAATTGCGTATCAAGGCAAATTGCAGATAGGGGTACCTATAGAAGAAGTAAAGAAGGAAATGTACAATGCTATGACTTCCTAGCTCTGAACAGTGAAATCAGTAACATCAGCCATGCTGCAATAAATAGTAAACCTCCGATGGGGGTGATAATTCCCAATCCTCCCAGTCCAATACTCATGGTTGCCTTAAGCCAGCAGAGAAGATAGATAGATCCTGAAAAAAGGAGGATACCGGCACTAAAAAGCAACAGAATACTTTTTTGGTATTGAGGATTTTCCTTCGCAACGATACCTGCAATTAGCAGTGCAAAGGCATGATAAAACTGATATCGCACACCGGTTTCAAAACTCTGCAAGATTTCGGGAGTAAAAATGGTTTTTAAATAATGTGCGCCAAAGGCACCAATAATAACGCCAAGCAATGCAAAAAGGCTTCCGGCTATCAGTGAGGGTTTATACATAGTTTTTAAGAAACGTTTCGGCAAAGGTAGTTTCATCACAGTGATTCATATCTATAATATGGTCACTTTTCTCATAACAATTTTTTCTGGATTCATAGATATCGGTAAGGGGCCTTATTAATTCGGTTGTTGAAGCTTGTTTAAGTAAGGGTCTTTTTCGATCGGAATTTGCTATGCGTTCTGCCAAAATCTCCAAACGCGTTTTGAGATATATCACCTTTCCGGCTCCTTTCATCCGTTCCATATTATTATGAAAACAAGGAGTACCGCCACCGGTTGCAATAATACAATGCGTATATTTTTCGATGATTTCTAGAAGATAAAAATTTTCGATTTGTCTAAAATACGATTCTCCTTTTGTTTCAAATAAATCGGAGATACATTGTTGCGTTTTTTCTTCGATGTAATGGTCTAAATCAATACATTGTAAACCTGCTGTTGCAGCAATACGTGGGGCCCAAAAAGATTTGCCACAACCCATCATTCCTGTCAGAAAAATACGCATCTTTGTAAAGGATTTTTTTTAAGCAAATATATACTTTTGGAAAGTAAGCTGCCGATACCCTTAAAGAATACTTTACCTGAATCTCTCCGGAAATATTGGGAAGAGCTGGAAATAGCTCATACAAAGGGGCCTGTAGTTTCGGTCAGAATGAATCCTAAAAAACGAAATCCTCAATTTGAGCTGGAAGAGAACATTCCATGGTGCCACTCGGGAAGGTATTTACAAGAACGACCTCGGTTTACGTTTGATCCGCTTTTTCATGCCGGAACGTATTATGTGCAGGAAGCTTCTTCAATGTTTATTGAATATGCGCTTAGCCAATATCTCGATTTTTCGCAAACAATCTATGCCCTCGATTTATGTGCAGCACCGGGAGGTAAAAGTACCCATATTGCCTCTCTAATGAGCGAAGATTCACTGTTAGTGAGCAATGAAGTAATTGGTTCGCGTGTAAATATCCTGAGTGAAAATGTCTTGAAATGGGGATACGATTCGATCTGGATCAGCAACAGCGACGTTGCGCACTTTGCTAAATTGCAAGGCTTTTTTGATTTGGTACTGGTGGATGCACCGTGCTCAGGCTCGGGTTTGTTCAGAAAGATGCCGGAGTATTGTAACGCATGGAATACCGACTTGGTAAATCTTTGTGCGCAGCGACAAAAGCGAATATTACAGGATGTGTATGAGGCTGTTGCGCAGAATGGCTTTATTGTATATATGACCTGCAGTTTGAGCAAAGACGAAAATGAAGATATCTGCGATTATATCATGACATCATTTGATGTGGAGTCGTGCCGAATAAAATTAGATCCTAAAATGGGTATTGTAGAAACCCAAAGTGAAAATCGAGGTGCCTATGGGTATCGTTTTTTTCCTCATTTAATCAAAGGGGAAGGATTTTTTTTAGCACTCTTTAAAAAAAAGGATGGTTGCGAAAGACCACAGTTTCCATCTAAAAAAATGAATGCAAAACCATCGGTAGATGTTTCGAAATATTTTAATCAGGAAGGGATGCATATTTTTTCGAAAAATGAAAATTTGATTGCGATTCAACTCCAACATAAAGAAATTTTGGACTATTTGACACCGCGTATCAAATTGGTAAGAAAGGGAATACTTATTGGCAAAAAATTATCCGACGATTTGATTCCATCTCATGAATTGGCTCTTTATCATAAAAATTGGTACGATCTTCATAAAGTAGAATTAGACCTTGCCAATGCCATTTTATTTTTACAAAAGGAGCCTTTTCATGTTGTGCTTTCCGCAAAAGGTTGGTATTTAGTTACTTATGAAGGTGTCGCCCTTGGCTGGCTCAAAAATATGGGGAATCGGTTCAATAACTACTATCCGGCTAATTACAGAATATTAAGAAAAAATATTTTGTAATGGTAAGAAATTAGGCCAATTTTGTTCCACTACTTATTTATGAAACAGTCATACCTTGTTTTTTTATTCTTATTTTTTGCTTTCAGTGGCTTTTCACAGCGTTCGAATAACGAAGCAAATGTCAGTACGTATCAGCAATCGTTGAATGAAAAAGAGGATTTTTGGTCAAAAGTAAAAGGTGTTTTCAAACCAAAAAAAGATAAAAAACAGGTGCAAAGATCTTCAGATCCGGTGCTGGTTAAAAACGACCCAAATCGCAACGTCAGAAGGGTAAAAAAGGATCGAGACAATACCCTTACTGACTATTCAGAAAATCCAAATGAAATACCTACGCAAAAGGTGGATGAAGAAACAAAGAGCACCGAAAAGAAGAAAAAATCGTTTTCACAAGTTTGGAATGAACTGGTAAACGGTAAAGGCTACACACCTGCAAAAGATTATAGCGCCATCCGAAGAAAGCAACGGCAACAAGCGGCAAACGCCGAACCCGTAACTCAACATCAGAAAGGGACCGTTTTACAAATGAATAAGGAGAATGTAAATAGCCTCAACAAAACCAATGCCCAACCCCTTACTAATAACTTAATGGCTTCAAAAGAATCCAAAAAACCAGAGGTCAAACCCAATTTGAATAAGGCCGATAATATCAACTATACTAAGAACACAAAGGTACCTGTTTCGAGGAATGCTGATGCCAATAGCCCTTCTAAAGGACCGAAGCAGCAAAATTTCAGCGTAACAAAATCGGATGTTATTGCTCCAAAGTCTGAACAGGGCTTACATCCGAATGACTCAAAGCCCATACAGGCACCTTCTAAATCCATTGCTGCTTCGGTTCAGCCCGCAAATCCTGCCCTTGCAACCTCAAAACAAAAGCTTGCACCGAAATCAACTATCGAATCTCAATTCAAAGAGCTTAAGGCGACAGAAGTAAAATCAAAACCGACTCCGGAGGCAATACCGAAAATTTCAGAAATGAAACCAACCGCTTCCGTAGATTCGAAACCGAAGGTTATTGCCGAAGTGAAACCAAAACCTGCAGCCGATTTGAAGCCCAAAGTGCTGGCAGAAGCCAAACCGAAAGCTGTTGCCCCTGTAGTACCTGACAATACGATACGAAATGAAATACAACCCTTGTCCCTAACCCGAACCGCTTCCGGTACTGCAGCGTATTTCTTTTCAGGTGCTTCATTTGGGAAATTTTATGTGGTAACCAATTTGGCTTTAAAAGGAGAGGTTATTAAAGTCATCAACACACAAAATGGTAAATCATTATTGGCAGAAGTAATGGATGCGCTTCCTTCATCAGATGTGAAGAGGGGGCTACTGCTGAAATTAAGTGATAATGCCAAATTACCATTAGGACAAAGTAATAAATCCTTTTCGGTGAAAGTGAATTATTAATTCCTTTTAAGTACATTTATGGGATTCTAATTTTGTCTATGAAGATACTTGTAATCCGGTTTTCATCTATTGGAGATATTGTACTTACTAGTGCCATTGTACGCTGCATCAAGAAACAATTGCCCCAAGCAGAGATCCATTTTTTGGTTAAGGAGAAATTTGTAGATGTAGTGGCGCACAATCCCCACATTTCAAAAATTCATACCATAGTAGATGAGGTACAACCGGTTTTGATTCAATTATTGAAAGAGAAATTTGATCATGTGGTGGATTTGCATCATAATCTTCGCTCTTTATATGTGAAATCCATTTTGAGACAAGCGTTTAACTCGCAGGTAAATTGCTATACCTTTTCAAAGTTAAATATGCGTAAATGGTTTTTTACCAATTTGAAATGGAATCTGATGCCGGATAAGAGTATTGTGGACAGATATTTTGATGCGGTAAAGAAACTTGGTGTAAAGAATGATGGACAAGGCTTAGATTATTTTATTGCAGAAAGTGACCAAATAGAAAAAGATGATTTGCCCTTCAGTCATGTACTTGGTTTTGTAGCATGCAGTATTGGTGGTGCGCACGAAACCAAGAAAATGCCCGTTGAAAAATGGAAGGAAGTTTGTCAGAGAATTGAGTTCCCTATAGTATTGATGGGCGGCAAAGAAGATGCTGAAAATGCGGAGAAAATACGTTTAATAGATCCAGTAAAAATTTACAACGCTTGTGGAAAATTTTCGCTCAATGAAAGTGTGCATATTATTAAGAAATCGCGATTCGTAATTTCGCATGATACCGGATTGATGCATATTGCGGCCGCCTTCAAAAAGCATATCATTAGTATCTGGGGAAATACGGTACCTGAACTGGGTATGTATCCCTATTATGGCTATAATAATTTAAAATCTACCTTGGCGCCTCAACTTCATATTGTAGAAAATAAAAAGGTGTCATGCAGACCTTGCAGTAAAATAGGGTACAAAAAATGCCCCAAAGGTCATTTTAATTGTATGAACCAAATACCAACAGATCTTATTATTCGACAAGCGGGTCACATCATTTCTGAAATACGTACAGAGTCATGAAGCAAAACGGTAAAGCAAAAAAATCGAAATGCCGATTGGGACTGAATTGGGAATTTGAGCCCATACAGAATGAATTGTATTATATAGAGAATCAAAAAGAAAAAAATATAATTCATCGAAAGAAAGCAACCTCTCATATCTTGATCTAAGGAGAAAATTATTTGTCCTTACAATATTTGCAAAAAGAGTATGCCGAAAAAATCCAACTCATTTATATCGATCCACCCTACAATACCGGTTTCAAGCAAGATCAAGAGGGGTTTTTCTATAATGATAAGCGAACGGAAAAACATCATAAATACAAACATTCGTCCTGGATAAATTTTATGTACCATCGCCTTTTTCTGGCAAAGAAATTAATGAGTACAGATGCCTTTATTTTTATTTCTATTGATGAAAATGAATTGGCACAGTTGAAATTATTATGTGATGAAATTTTTTCAGAGGAAAATTTTGTTCACTATTTGATTTGGAAAAAGCGAAGTACCGGTGGGCAAGTAAAAGATGGTTCAATCATTTCGCAAACAGAGTTCATTTTGATTTACGCGAAAAACAAAAAAGTTGCGCGATTGAATAAAATTCATAATCCAAATTCAGGGAATTTAAAATGGCGCGATTTTAGAAAATCAGGAGGGCAGTGGCAACAAAGATATAGACCTAAACAGCATTTTCCGTTTTATTATAACGAAGAAACGGATGAATTGTCTTTGAAAAAAAGCAAAGCTTTTCCCATTGAAATCATTCCGCAAAATGCTCAGGGGGAAAAAGGTTTTTGGGAAAATGGCTACGAAACAACTACCAAACGACTCAAGAATGGCGAATTAAAAGCGAGCAAGAATATAAAAACAAATCAATATAAAATACTGCAACTCGAACAAGCCAATGAGCTACAAAATGCCGGAAACTTTATTGATATTCCTTCTGTAAATGGGAGTTTAGAAATTAAGCAATTTGATTTGGAATTCAATAATGTAAAGCCGGTAGCACTTATTAAGTATATACTTGCTTTGGCTGCTAAAGACAACTCTATTGTGTTGGATTTTTTTGCAGGAAGCGGATCTACCGGTCAGGCAGTTATGGAGTGGAATCAAGATAATAATTTTACGCAAAGTAGTATCCTTTGCACCAACAATGAATACAACCTTTGTACAGAGGTTACCTACCCGCGTCTGAAAAGAGTCCTCAATGGATATACCAACAAACAACAGAAAAAGTATATAGGCCTTCAGCAAAACTTAACCTATTTAAAAGTTAGCTAATTTACTTTCTAAAAAAAAAATTAACTTCGTAAAATGTTCAAGAATTCTTTTCAATTTTCCCTTTATCTTTTTATATTCGGTATTTGCTGTTTTCAATGTAGCGTACCCAAAAAGAAGAGTGCAAATACCGGTAGTCATAACGCCACGGCAAATGCGCCCGCAGCCAAGGACTCGCCTACAGACAAAGGAGCTACCAATGCCTTGTCCATACAAGGTAGTTGGGAGTTTGATAATTTTACCATGGTCAATACCAGTAAAACTATTTTGTTTCCAATGGAAGTCCCCATGCTCCATTTTGATACCAAGACTAAAAAGTTTTCAGGCAAAGGAGGATGCAATAATATTAGCGGAGGCTTTGTATTAAATGGCAATGAACTGTCGTTTACACAACCTTATATCATGACAAGAATGTCGTGCAATGCAATGGGAGAAAAGCTTTTTGTGGACTATTTAAATTCGATAAAGCGATATAATATTAATGAAAATACGCTCGAATTGATTGGAGACGCCAAGCCCGTGATTATTATGAAAAGGGTGGTGAAGTAAGACAAATAACCAAAAATGGAATAACATTTCATGGGAATCCTGCAAATGTTACTGCTTCACAAAACGCGCATTTTTAACACTATTGCTAGTTTCAAATGAAATAAGATAATGCCCTCTTGCTAATTGTTCAATTGATATGGTATTGCTTGTTGGTTGATTTATCTGCATGACCACGCGTCCATCTACTGCGTATATTTTTATTGTTTTGAGGTCGTCAATATTCGATAATTGAATTTCGTTGTTGGCGGGATTAGGGTAGATGCTTATTGAGTTGTTTTGAGTTGTTGAATCAATGATTTTCGATGTTACACCAATATATCTCACAACTGCGATTGGATGAAGGGATGCGTGATCTGCTGATCCGGCTACCACAATATTTCCGTCCTTTTGAATGGCTACAGCATAGGCAATGTTTGTTGGAGACCCCATAATGTAAGTTGTAGTAATTCCATCGCTGTCAAAGGTACTATCTAAAGTACCATTGATAAGATAACGTGTAATAACAAAATCGGCATAGCTACCCGCATAAGATATCGATCCAGCCACAACTATTTTGCCATCTGCATGAATGGCAACTGAAGAGGGCGTACTATAAGGGCCAATTTCCGTGGTGACCACGCCGTCAGTATCGAAAGTATTATCTAATGCTCCATTGTTAATAAAACGAGCCAATGCATAAACAGCGTATTGACCATTATATGAATTTCCTGCGGCTACTATTTTTCCATCGGATTGTAACGCGATGGAATTTGCACTAAATCCAAGCGCAATACTAGTTGTAGCCATACCATCATAGTCAAAAGTTGAATCCAATGCACCATTGGTATTATAACGAAGGATTGTACAAGCTCCAACAGAACTTGGTCCTGCTACAACAATTTTCCCATCGACTTGAATGGCAACCGATCGTGCTCCATCGAAACCTTTTCCAATAGCAGTTATTACCATTCCATCCAAGTCAAACGTGCTATCAACTGAACCATCGGAATGGTAGCGTGAGATCATAAAATCGAAATTTGAACCATCATATATACTACCAGCTACAACAATTTTCCCATCGGATTGAATTGCAACAGATTTTGCATCAGCTGAGGCTATTGGCGAAATTACAATGCCCGCCAAGCCAAAGCTACTATCTATTGAGCCATCGATTTGGTAGCGAACCAATGCAAAACCGCTGTCTGAATTTCCTACTACAACTATTTTGCCATCAGATTGCAGTGCTACGCCTGTCGCGGAACAAGCAACCCAAGGTATTACGGATGTAGTAACTACACCATCCACGTCCCATGTAGGATCTAAACTGCCATTAGAATTATAGCGAGCGACGACAAAATATGATGAAGAATTAGTTGTTGAATGTCCAACAACAACTATTTTGCCATCGGCCTGGATAGCAACATCCCTTCCTACGGACCGATAAAATATGGGCGTTTCCACAACGCCCGACCATCCAAAGCTACTATCGAGAGAGCCGGCTTGCGAAAATCCTTCTTGAAAAAATAGCGTTGCAAGGCAAAATGCAATAATTATTTTAGAATATCCGCTGGTTAATTCCATAACTTATTCATCTTATCGGTAAAGGTACTCATTAATTTTTACTAATACATTTATCTAAATCGTCACCTTTCTTGTCATAAATTTTCATCGAATTTTGCTAAACACTATTCCTCGCCTTGATGAAAGATATTTCGCCATATGCGATTAGTAAATCCGTAAGATGGAAGTGGAGTAGTTGTATTTTGTGGACAATAACTCTAATCCGCTTTTGTAGAATTGCCGTGAGTACATTGTTCAGAATAAATATATATATTTTTTAAAAAAAAGCGACAACTCAAAAATGAATTGTCGCTTACAAATTTTAATAAATTATTATTTTCTTTCCGGTGCTTCTGCCTTCTGTTCAGCCTCAGGTTTGCTCACCATTACTGAATCTTTACCTGACTCTACAATTTCAGGTTTATTGCAACAAGGCATATCACAGGTGGCACGATCGCAGGCACCTTTACATTTCTCCTTACATTCGGCACTTTCTCCATCGCAAGAAGCAGCCTTATCTTTTGAACAACATGATTTTTCGCCACTTGCTTCACAACCACTCATTACTTTTGCACATTGCTCCTCAGTGCAACCTGCTTTTTTGCAAGCTGCCATACTGGTTTCCAATCGTTGGATACGATGCTCCTGAATACTATCGGCATGTAAAGAAGAAAGGGTGGGGGCAATTACCAAACTTACAATACTCATTAATTTGATTAAGATATTCATTGACGGTCCTGAGGTGTCTTTAAATGGATCACCTACTGTGTCACCGGTTACGGAAGCCTTGTGTGGTTCTGATTTTTTGTAGTATACTTCTCCGTTGATTTCAACACCTTTTTCGAACGATTTTTTTGCGTTGTCCCAAGCACCGCCGGCATTGTTTTGAAACATTCCCATGAGCACACCACTTACGGTAGCACCTGCTAAAAATCCACCCAAAACTTCTGGTCCTAATGAAAACCCGACAATTAAGGGGGAAATAATGGCGATGGCACCCGGCAACATCATTTTTTTAATGGAGGCTTCGGTTGAAATCGCTACACATTTATCGTACTGAGGTTTTCCGGTTCCTTCCATAATACCCGGAATTTCTCTGAACTGTCGACGAACCTCTTCCACCATTGCCATGGCAGCTTGTCCTACCGCACGGATTGCCAAGGATGAAAAGATAAATGGAATCATGGCCCCTACAAATAATCCTGCCAACACATCCGCTCTGTAAATATCAATACCATCGATACCTGCAATACCCACAAAAGCCGCAAATAATGCTAAGGCAGTCAACGCTGCAGAAGCAATAGCAAAGCCTTTACCGGTAGCTGCTGTGGTATTTCCTACTGCATCTAAAATATCGGTTTTTTCACGTACATCAGAGGGCAATTCACTCATCTCAGCAATACCACCCGCATTATCTGCAATAGGGCCAAAGGCATCAATAGCTAATTGCATGGCAGTAGTAGCCATCATCCCCGCAGCGGCAATGGCCACACCATACAGACCCGCAAAATAATAAGATCCGAAAATACCTCCAGCTAATACCAGAATCGGTAAAAAGGTACTTTCCATACCCATGGCCAATCCACCGATAATATTGGTTGCATGTCCGGTAGCACTTTGCTTCACTATACTCATTACGGACGTTTGCCCATAGCAGTGTAATACTCGGTAATGACACTCATTAAAGTACCCACTACAAGGCCTACCAAAATGGAATAAAAAACCTGCGTATTACTAAATGTAAATCCACGCAACGTCATTTCTGCGGGAAGAATATAGGAGGTTAAAAAGAAACAAGCAATAGCGGTTAAAACGATAGAGCCATAATTACCCATGTTCAACGCATTTTGAACTTTCGTAGTGCTTAAACCCGCGCTTTCCGAAATTCGTACAAAAAAGGTACCGATAATAGAAAGGATAATACCTACACCAGCTATCAACATTGGTAGTAAAATAGGAGCCAAGCCACCAAACATATCGGCGCCTGCTGCAGAAGTGGTTTCACGACCTAATACCATAGTAGCCAACACGGTTGCTACATACGAACCAAATAAATCAGCTCCCATACCGGCCACATCACCTACATTATCACCTACATTATCGGCAATGGTAGCCGGATTACGTGGATCATCTTCAGGAATCCCTGCTTCCACTTTTCCTACTAAGTCCGCACCAACGTCTGCTGCTTTCGTATAAATACCGCCACCAACACGGGCAAATAAGGCAATACTTTCAGCTCCTAATGAAAATCCGGTTAAGACCTCAATAGCCCGTTTCATTTCTTCGCTATCAACTGCAGCATCAGGCGCAAACATCATTTTAAGAATAATAAAAAGACTGCCTAACCCTAAAACAGCCAATCCGGCCACACCCATACCCATTACCGATCCACCGGTAAAAGACACTTTTAAGGCTTTACTTAAACTGGTACGAGCAGCTTCGGCAGTACGAACATTACTTTTAGTAGCAATACGCATACCTAAAAATCCGGCTAATGCGCTAAAAAAAGCACCGAAGATAAAGGCTAAGGCAATGGTCCAATGACTATTTTTATCGCTATAACCCATCACGCCTAACAACAAGGCCGCAATTACCACAAAATAACCCATTACTTTGTATTCTGCCTTCAAAAACGCCATGGCTCCGTCAGCAATATAACCGGCAATTTCTTTCATACGATCGTTGCCTGCGGGCTGTTTACTAACCCATGCACTTTGAATAAAGGTATATAAAAGGGCTACGACACCAAATAGGGGTACTAAATAAAATAAATAATTCATGAATGATATTGTTTTTTTAAAGGGCGCAAAAGTAAGAAACTAAAGTATAAAAATGAAATAAACCCCTTATCTAATTCGAAATAAACCGGAAGTGGGTCGGTATCGTTTAAAATGGGCCGAAATGGAAACAATTTTTGGGCACCAAACAATAGCAAACTAATAAGGGGGCTTGCTATGTAGGTACTATAATCCGTACATCGATACCATATACACCATGAGTGTCATTGCAACAGAACCCAAACAAAGTTCCCGTCTGTGTACATTTTCAAAAACATCATTTTCACTATGATGCATATCAAAATAACGTTGCGAATCGGGAAGTAAACCCATTACCGGTGTTCCAAATTTTCGTTGTAATGGGCCAATGTCGGCACCACCGCCCTCACGTTGAAAGCTATAAATTCCATACGGTAAAAACAAGGGCAACCAGGATGTTACCTTGTTCCGTTTCGCAGCGCTCATAGACATCGAAAACCCAAAAGGCGTGGCACCTCCGGCGTCTGTTTCAATAGCTAATATATGATTTTCTTTGTTTTGACCGGCAAGTTCTGCATATTTCTGCCCACCTTTCAGTCCGTTTTCCTCATTCATAAATAAAATCGCTCGTATCGTTCGTTTCGGACGAATGCCTAATTGGCAAAAGTGCGTAATACTTCAATACTTTGTACCACCCCTGCGCCGTCGTCATGGGCACCTTCGCCAATATCCCAGCTATCGAGATGACCTCCAAAACAAACAATTTCGTTAGGTATTTCACTACCTGTGATTTCGCCTACTACATTATACGATTGTACATCGGGTAGCATTTCGCACATCGTTCGGATATACATTTTGGAGCGGGGTTCTGTAATCAGTAACTTTTCAAGCTGGTCGGCAGCTACATTTGAAATAGCAACGGAAGGAATCGATGGATATTTTTTGTTGTATGAAATACTGCCGGTATGCGGCTTGTCGTCAAATGCTGAGGATACCGAGCGAATTACCACAGCAGCTGCACCCATTTTGGCGGCTTCGCTGGGAGCGCCCCAACGGTAATATACGCAGGGACCGTAGCTTTCAAAGGTATTGATATTGGTTTGATTGAAACGATAGTTGAAAAATACAATTTTGCCCTTTACATCCTTTGGATTCATCCGCTGCAATTGTTCAATAGTATTAATTTTTAATAGCTGGGCTTCAATTCCTTTTGCACCCGTTCCAACTGCATTTCCCATAGAAGAGATGACCACCTTGCTGCGATGTCCCTTTTCATTAATAATGGCAGCTTCTTCTTCGCCTCTGACCCAATGTGGAACCATTACTTCTTGCAGGTAAACCCGATCGCAACCGGTTTTTTCGAGCACACTTTTTCCCCATTCTACTGCTTTAGCAGCTTGCGGAGACCCTGAAATTCGATGTCCGATTTGTTTGCATAAATAGCGTAGGTCATTATAGCATTCGTAATTGCTTAGTATATAATTTGACATCTCCTTCATAGTGGTGCTGTCTTTTTTATAGTTTTGAGCAATTGTCAATTTCTGAAAGGCAAGCAAAAGAGATAAGCAGAGAATTTTTTTCATGACGATACCATTAAAGTTTTGAGTGGTTAAATGTACAAACCCCTGCAATGAAAATCTTAATTTTTCTTTTTTTATTTTTTGAAGCTTTGCTGTTGTTCCATTTTAAAAAATGATACCTTCGCATATAAAATCGTTACTGATGATGAAATTTGTACTTGGTATTTTATGTTTTTTCACCGCGGTATCCAGTGATGCAAAAAACAAAATTACCTATTTGAAATTAGAAAGAACACCTTGCTATGGAAAGTGTCCTAGTTATACGGTAGAATTTTTGAAAACCGGACAGGTCATTTATTTTGGTAAAAAGAATACCAAAATGTTGGGGACCTTTAGAGCCAAAATGAACAAGGCGCAATTGAATGCATTTTTCCGACAATTTGAAACGTATTCATACGGCAAATTGTCATCTAAATATGAAGTATTGGCCCAAGATTTACCCGGAATGAATATCTCGGTGGTAGTAAATGGAAAACGAAAAAATATCATACATGCAGACGCAGGACCGCGGTTTTAACACAAATTGCTGCAGATATAGATGAAAAAGTTGAAAGTTTACGATGGATTGGCGATAAAGGAAATCCACCTCCACCCTTAGAAAATGTGACTGATGTCAATGATCCAAATTTTATATACGAGCAAGCAGAACAAATGCCTGAATTTCCGGGTGGCGAAATGGCCCTCCGAGATTATATTCAAAATAATATGCGTTACCCGGCTGCTGCGCGTGATAAAGGTGTTAAAGGAAAAGTGATGTGCCGTTTTGTAGTAGATCGTAGCGGTAAAATTATGAGTGCTTCCGTTTTAGAAGGAATTGGATACGGCGCCAACGAAGAGGCATTGCGCCTTATACAGGGTATGCCCAATTGGAAACCGGGATTTCAAAATGGAAATGCTGTCAATACCAGTATGATACTCCCGATATTTTTTGAGTGACCTTTTGTGGGTGCAGCACCATCTATATAGGCCAAAATACAAATGTGTACGAAATCGACGTACGAATGCTTTTTGTTGTACCTATACAGCATTATTTACACTACCTTTGGACTTTCATCATAAAACGTTTCGATAGTTGAAATTTACTGATTACCAATTTGAATCCAGTTTGCAAGAAGGGCTCGATGCCATGCGATTTGAAAATACCACGCCCATTCAGGAGCAGGCCATCCCGATTATTTTGAGCAACCGCGATTTGATAGCGGTAGCGCAAACAGGAACCGGAAAAACGGCTGCTTTTTTGCTTCCTATTTTAAATAAATTGGCTCAAAGTCAACGTAGTGTAACAGATACCTTGGTGATAGTGCCTACCAGAGAACTTGCCTTACAAATTGATCAGGCGGTGCAGGGATTTGCCTATTTTACAGGAGCCAGTTCATTGGCTATTTACGGAGGAGGAGATGGAATGTCGTTTGAGAATGAAAAACGTGCATTAACACAAGGCGCCAACATCATCATTGCCACTCCCGGCCGACTCATGTCGCATCTTAATATGGGTTACGTAAAATTTAATAATATCCGACATTTTATTTTAGACGAGGCCGATAAAATGCTGGATATGGGATTTGTAGATGATATTGCAAAAATTGCTACGTATTTACCAAAGCAGAAACAAACTCTTTTGTTTTCGGCCACCATGCCACCTGCCTTTAGGAAGTTGGGTGAAAAATTACTTCATCTGCCCGCTCAAATCAATATTGCAGTCTCTAAACCGGCAGAGGGAGTTACACAAAGTGTTTATCTGGTGGCGAATGCTCAAAAAAATGATTTGATTAAGTATATTTTATCAGAGAAAGAACATCAAAGCGTATTGATTTTTTCATCAACCAAACAAAACGTAAAAAATCTCAACAAGGAATTGCAACGAGCAGAGATGAAGGCAAAAGCAATTCATTCTGACCTTGAACAGCCCGAACGCGAAGAGGTTTTGAGAGAATTTAAAGCAAAAAAAATTCAGATTATAGTTGCCACAGATATTCTATCAAGGGGTATCGATATTCAAGATATTAGTTTAGTGATTAATTATGATGTACCCAATGATGCGGAAGATTATATCCATCGTATTGGCAGAACGGCTCGGGCTAGTTCAAAGGGGGAGGCCATCACTTTTGTAAATGATGTGGATAAATTGAAATTTAAGAGAATTGAGGCCTTTCTGGGAAAACCATTACCTAAAGCAGCACTCCCTTCATTTTCACAACATGCAGCCGGTAGGAGCAGGGGTTAGGCGTGGGCGCTAATTTACTATTTGATTTGATCCATTTTCATACATTTATCGAGTTCCTCCTCGAGGTTCATATCGTATGAAAAGCTAAAAACGATGTAGCTATCTTTCGGTTTGTAAAACTTGAATGTAAAGCGCACCGGTTGACGTTCATATTTAACCAAATAGCTATAAATAATAAAGGTATTCGCAATGTCCTTTTTAGCAATCATCGCATTGCCGCAGTATTTTCCAAAGTATGTTTGCAGGGTAATAAACTGCGTTTTTAATTTGTCTACATCACCTTTGATATTGGCAAGCCAAGGTAAATGGGTGTATAAATTATCCAAAGCCTTTTCCGGCTTTTCGGTCACCAAATCTTGAAAAAATTTGTCGATAATTTGCTCGGGACTGCTTTGTGCCTGTACTGAAAAGGAACCGAGTAGAAGCAGGATTCCGAAAAAGAGTGATTTCATGAAATATGATAATTTTTGGAAATGGTGATCGCTCAAAGGTAAACTTTTCGTTTACAATTTGGGTTTTTATTTAAACAGCCTGCCGTTTCAATATCCCTATCATGAATCTATTTTGAAATGCTAAAAAGAATGACCGATTAAACAAATCATTTACAATAATGCTACCTTATCAGTGGCTCTTCTGCAAAAATGACAAACTATTCAAAAAATCAATAGTATAAAATGAATTCAGCACTTATCTTTGAGCGCAATATTTACAACGTATAGATGAATCAGGCACTTACACCTTCGCGCCAAGAAGTCATGTTATTTTTGGAGAAAGAAATAGATGAAACCGGTATTTCTTACCTGAGTCCGATTGAAACCAATTGGCAACCGGGCGATTTATTACCTGCTACCAACAGTGAATCCTTTTTAGACGACTTAAAGGATATTCAAGGGCAAGCCGAAAATATGAGTTATGACTTACTGGCTGTTTTGGTGGGTGATACCATTACGGAAGAGGCCTTGCCAACCTATGAAACCTGGCTCGGTGCCTTAGATGGTGTTCGTGCGAATTTGAAATCGGGATGGATGAAATGGATACGTGCCTGGACTGCTGAAGAAAATCGACATGGCGACTTGCTGAATCGGTATCTTTACTTAAGTGGACGCATTGACATGCCGAAATTTGAAGCATCTACCCAATTTTTGATTGCAGATGGATTTGATTTAGATACTAATAATGACCCTTATAGAACCTTTTGCTATACCAGTTTTCAAGAACTAGCAACCAATATTTCGCATCGGCGTGTAGCTACATTGTCGAAGAAATGCGGCAATACCGTATTATCCAAAATTTGTGGATTGATTGCTGCGGATGAAGCACGACATGCTTCTGCCTATAAAACGTTTATCAGTCGTATTTTTGAAATTGATACCAACGAAATGATGCTGGCGTTTGAAGATATGATGCGCAAGAAAATAGTAATGCCCGCACAGTGCTTACGAGAGTTAGGGGGGCAATTGAATACGTTTTCGAATTTTTCGGATGCTGCGCAACGACTGGGCGTATATACCGCTGTCGATTACGTCAATATTATGAAGGAGTTAATCGATTTCTGGAAAATTGAATCCATTACCGGCCTCAAAGAAAACGGAGAAAAGGCACGAGACTATTTGATGAAACTGCCTGATCGGTTAACCAAAATTTCTGAGGCGTATGGTTATTCCGGAACGAGAGTTAAAATTCAGTTGGATTATTAGTTAAGTTCAAAGATGAAGATCGTATTTGTTTGTTTAGGAAATATTTGCCGCTCGCCAATGGCAGAGGGTATTTTAAAAGATATGGTAATAAAGAATGGGCTCAACTGGCATGTAGAAAGTGCAGGAACCCAATCGTACCATATTGGGAATCCACCACATTTATTTTCGCAAGAAGTTTGTCTTGAAAATGGAATTGATATCTCCATGCAAAGAGCGCAACAATACAACGCGGAAAAGTACCAGGATTTTGATTTGGTTTATGCCGTTTCTGTGGATGTCTTATTTGAAATAGGTGGTTTCCCATACGATGAAGCCAATCCTTCAAAGGCTACTCTCTTGCTAGAAGTAATTTTCCCGGAAGAAAAGCAATCAGTTCCCGATCCTTGGTATGGCGGAAAAGAGGGCTATTATCCGGTTTTTAAGCTGATAAAACGCTGTTGTGAGCGCATCATCAGAAAATACAGTTGAGAGATTGAAATGGACCTTCAAGGAGTATATAATAGGCGCTTTTAAATGGTGCTGCTAATCAGCTATTTTATGTGTAAAACTCCCTCATTTTTGTGATAAAAAACATAGCAGCTACACGATTTTTTTTCGTAGCTTCGCACCACATAAAAATACATGGAAAACGAGCAAATACAAAACCCGGAGTCAGAGAATACCAACGACAAAATCATTAAAATTAATATTGAAGAGCAAATGAAATCCTGCTATATCGACTATTCGATGTCGGTTATTGTGGGACGTGCCCTTCCGGATGTAAGAGATGGATTAAAACCCGTTCACCGAAGAGTTCTTTTTGGAATGCATGAATTGGGAAATACCTTCAATAAACCCTATAAAAAATCAGCGCGTATTGTGGGTGAGGTGTTGGGTAAATACCATCCTCACGGCGACAGTAGTGTGTATGATACCATGGTTCGTATGGCACAACCTTGGAGTTTACGGTATATGATGATTGATGGTCAAGGTAATTTTGGATCGGTGGATGGTGATAGTCCGGCGGCTATGCGTTATACAGAGGTGCGTTTGCAAAAAATTGCAGAGGCCATGCTGGAAGATCTTGAAAAAGACACGGTTGATTTTCAAAATAACTTTGACGATACCTTGCTGGAACCGACGGTAATGCCAACACGTATTCCACAGCTAATTGTAAATGGAGCCTCAGGAATTGCAGTAGGTATGGCTACCAATATGGTGCCACACAATTTAAGCGAAACCATCGATGCGATTTGTGCCTATATCGACGATAATGATATCAGTATCGACGGAATCATGAAGCATATCAAAGCGCCGGATTTCCCTACCGGTGGTATTGTATACGGAATGGAAGGGGTAAAGCAAGGATTTGAAACCGGAAGAGGCAGAGTGGTGGTTCGAGGTCGTGTAAATATCGAAACCAATAAAAACGGAAAAAGAAAGCATCATTATATATGAATTGCCTTATCAGGTCAATAAGGCTGTATTGCATCAAAAATTGCTCAATTGGTAAATGATAAAGCCATTGAAGGGGTGAGCGATGTGCGCGATGAAAGTGATCGTGATGGAATGCGCCTGGTGGTCGATTTGAAGAAAGATGCTATTGCCAATGTGATTGTAAATCAACTATACAAATTTACAGAGCTACAAACTTCATTTGGTATCAACAATGTGGCCTTGGTGAACGGACGCCCCCGCATTTTAAATATGAAAGATTTGATTGTCGAATTTGTAAAGTTCCGACATGAGGTGGTAGTTCGTCGAGCTCAATACGAGTTGAAAAAGGCAGAAGAAAGAGCTCATATTTTGCAAGGCTATTTAATAGCCCTCGACAATTTGGATGCCGTAATCAAATTAATTAGAGAATCTCGTACACCCGATATTGCCAAAGAGGGCTTGATGGCCAATTTCGAGTTAAGTGAAATTCAGGCAAAGGCAATCCTCGAATTAAGGTTGCAACGGCTTACCGGCATGGAGCGCGAAAAAATTCATGAAGAATATGAAGCGATCATGAAGGTTATTGAAGGATTAAAAGAACTGTTGGCCAATGAAGGGTTGCGTTTTGCATTAATCAAAACGGAAATGCAGGATGTGAAGAAGAAATTTGGTGATGAGCGAAAATCCCATATCGAATATCTTGCTACCGATATTAGTATTGAAGATTTGATTGAGAAAGAAGATATGGTGATTACCGTATCACACCTTGGCTATATTAAACGAACATCACATACAGAGTACCATACCCAACGTCGGGGTGGCAGGGGCGCAATGGGCGGAAAAACCCGTGAAGAGGATTATATTGATCAACTATTTATTGCCTCCACTCATGCCACGTTGCTCATTTTTACCGACAAGGGAAGATGCCACTGGCTGAAGGTGTATGAAATTCCGGAAGGGGAGAAGAACAGTAAAGGAAGGGCTATTCAAAATCTTTTACAATTGCCTCAGGACGAAAAGATTAAGACCATTATCATTGTTCCGAATCTTACGGATGAGGAGTATATCGAAAAACATTATATTGTCCTTTGTACCAAACAAGGAATTGTCAAAAAAACCAAGTTGAAAGATTTCAGTCGTCCGCGTCAAAATGGGGTCAATGCGATTACCATCAACGAAGGCGATATGTTACTTGATGCCTCATTAACCGATGGAGAAAGTTATATTATGATGGCAGTAAAATCTGGTCGGGCTATCCGTTTTCCTGAAGCGAAAGTGAGACCAACGGGTAGAGGTGCCATTGGAGTGAGTGGTATTGAGGTAGATGACTTGAACGACGAGGTGATTGGTATGCTCTGTGTGAATAAGGATGATAAAAATAAAACCATTTTGGTAGTGAGTGAACGGGGAATCGGAAAACGTAGCAATATTGTAGAACTGAATGAAGAAACCGGTGAATACGAAGATATGTATCGTATAACCAATAGGGGGAGGCAAGGGCGTTAAAACCCTGAATGTTACCGAAAAAGACCGGTCGCTTGATTGGATTCCTTGCAGTGGATGAAACCGATGATTTGTTTATAACCTGTGTTTCCGGCGTTACCATTCGAACCCATGTCAAAAATATCAGAGTGGCCGGCAGAGCAACGCAGGGCGTGAAGTTGATCAATTTAGATGAGGGGGATGAAATAGCTGCCATTGCTAAAATTGCCGAACAAGAAGAAGATGATACGGAAGCCGTGCAAGCTGAAACCGCCGAATTGGATTCAGTTAATCCCATCGAGGCAGAAGAAAAAGGAAATGATGCCGAAACAGATAATAATAATTCAATAACAGAAGATGATTCCGAAAAGGAATAATTTCGTAAAATACTTATAAACCCATCATCACGCGGTGGCACAAACCGCTTTGAAATTTAAAAATAAAAATCATGAATATTCAAAAACTACTATTTCTTGTTGGATGTTTTTTCATTACAACACATGGCTTTTCACAAAAAGCAAATATCCAGAGCGCCATCAATTATTTGAAAGATAATGATATCGCGAATGCTAAAAAGATGATTGATGAGGCTGTGAATAATGAAAGCACCAAGTCAAGTGCTAAGGCGTGGTTGCTAAGAGGAGTCATTAATCAAGCGATAGCCACGCCTGCTGAATTTATGCCGAAATTGAATTTTATACTCAATGAAAATCCATACATGATTGATATGGCGGCAGCAAATACCTTAAAGGGAGCCAATCCGAATGCTGCATCAGAAGCTGTTGAAAGTTATAAAAAAGCACTTTCATTGGATTCGAAATATGAAAAGCAGGAAATACTTCCATTACTTGGAGGCCTCGTAATATTAGCACATAATACTGGCATTGCAAATATGCATTCAAGCAAATTTAATGATGCTATCAAATCCTTTGAGGATGTAATTAATGTATCAAAAATTGATGGAGGAAAGCCCTTTCAAGGAATCGGCGGCTATGATACAATTTTTGCTAATACTAAATTATATCAGGCAAAAAGTTACTACCAAGCAAATCAGGAGGATTTAGCAATTCCTATGTTTGAAGAAGCAATAAGAAACCCGCTTATTGAAGATGTTGACAGTTATGTTATTCTAACCGAAATTTATGAACGTAAAAATAACGAGGCAAAATGGAATGAAATTATGAAATTGGCAAAAGTAAAATATCCCGCTGAGAAACGAATTATTGACAATGAGATATCGTTCTACAATAAAACGGGAAGGGTTGATGAATTAATTGCAAAATTAAAAGAGGCTGTTTCCGCAGAGCCAAAAAAAGGATACAATTACATTGTCTTAGGGCAAACTTACTATAATAAGGCCAATCCAATTGATAAAGAAGGAAAGGTGATGGCAAGCCCAGCAAATGCAGCGGAGTTAGAAGCCAATGCTTTGGCTAATTATGCAAAAGCAATTGATATAGATATGAATGATCCATATCCTCAATTTTATTCAGGTGTTGTTCATTACAATGCAGCCAAAATAATGACCGATGAAATGAATAAAGCAGACGATAAAAAGTATAAAGAAATGGAGCCAAAACGAAATGCAAAAATCGAGTTAGGAATTCCCTTTTTATTAAAAGCTAAAAGTTTGATTGAAGCGGAAGGCGTGAGAGAAGATAAAAAGACTATGTACAAACAAATTCTATCCGGTTTGGCACAATCCTATATGGTTACTGACAAGGCTGATAAGAGCACGGAAATGCAAAATTTGTTGAATTCGGTAAAATAGCACCGAATAAGGCTTTTGGAGATTTACTCTCAAATAATTCTCAGCTTAGTTTTCTTTTATTATCCAAAAATGCAACCTTTTGAGAGAAGGGACAATGGCTTGTAAAAGGATCTATTGATTCTCAAAAAACCTTTTTTTATAGCCATATAAATGTAGTATAACCTTTATTTCGGTGATATGAATTATGGTAAGGGTTATTATTTGTAAGAAACCGTGATTTATCACTGGCGGCAAGTCTTTGAATTTAGTTTCGAATTCATTTAATTTTTATTTTTGATGCGGTTTAAAACTGTCCCCTTATTCATTCGTTTTAGTCAATTGTTCAATAAAGCGTATATTCGCGTATGAAACAAAAAGTTGGTCTTATGGGATTTGGTAAGACTGGAAAAGCTGTCGCAAACGTAATTTTGCAGAATCAATCCTTTTCCTTGGAGTGGGTATTACGACAAAGCTCCTTACTTGAAAATAGAAGTGTACCCGAATTTTTAGGTATTGCCTCTGATGAGCCGGGTAAAATTTTTTCCTTGGCAAGCACAAACTTAAATTCGTTGCTTGACAAACACCCAGTTGATTTTATTATAGACTTTTCTTCATCAGAAGGCATTTATCACTATGGCAAAATTGCAAACGAACGAGGGATTATTATTATTTCAGCGATTTCGCACTATAGTGAGAAGGAAACCGCATTGTTGAAGGAACTTTCGAAATCAAGCGTTGTGTTTTGGTCACCCAATATTACCTTAGGTGTGAATTATTTACTTTTTGCTTCAAGATACTTAAAGAAGATTGCACCTTGGGTGGATATTGAAATAATTGAAGAACATTTTAAGGATAAACAGGGACTTTCTGGAACTGCCATTAAAATTGCTACTGCATTAGATATTGGTAATGATGAAATAAAGACTATTCGAGCTGGTGGTATTGTTGGAAAACATGAAGTAATTTTTGGATTTCCATATCAGACGGTTCGATTAATACATGAAAGTATTTCACGGGAAGCATTCGGAAATGGTGCTATATTTGTTGCACAAAACTTGGTAAATCGTAAAGCTGGATTGTATAATTTTGAAGATGTTTTATTGCCTTACTTTGCTTCCTAGGATATGACTATTTCAATTATTATCACCCTTTGCATATTGCTTTTATTAGCCTATGTTTTTGATATATCTGCTTCTAAAACCAAAATACCATCTGTTATCCTATTATTGGTTCTTGGATTTATCGCAAAACGACTATCTGAAGGTTTGCATTTTTCCGTTCCAAACTTAAATCCGGTTTTACCAATTTTAGGAACGGTTGGCCTCATTCTTATTGTGTTAGAAGGTTCGTTAGAATTAGAAATAAACAGATCTAAAGTACCTCTTATCTTTAAATCTTCACTGGTTGCCATATTCCCCCTCCTCATAATAAGTTTTGGCCTTGCGTATTATCTACACTTGGTTGAACAATTGCCTTTGAAATTAGCTTTGGGAAGTGCGATTCCGATCGGAATAATAAGTAGTGCCATTGCGATACCTAGTGCAAGAAATTTACTAAATAATGAGAAGGACTTCATTACATATGAAAGTAGTTTATCCGATATTTTTGGAGTGATTTTATTTAATTTCATTACCTTGAATGATAATATTGGGACGCAAACATTTGGACGATTTGTACTAGAATTGCTGATCATGTTGGCTATTTCATTTATTGCAACCATTCTGTTGGCAGGATTATTAAATAAAATCAAACACCATATAAAATTTGTTCCGATTATTATTTTGGTTCTATTAATTTATGGATTATCAAAATTATTTCATCTGCCAGCACTCATTTTCATTTTACTATTTGGTTTATTTATTGGCAACATTGATGAATTAAGGCATTTGAAACTGATTCAAAGGTTACATCCGGTTAATTTCAATACAGAGGTACATAGGTTTAGAGAAATCACCACAGAATTGGCATTTCTTATTCGTGCCTTGTTTTTTATACTATTCGGATGTTTGATTGAGATGCCAGAAGTGTTGAATTCTGAAACCATTATATTGGCACTTTGCATTACCATAGGAATTTTTTTGATTAGATATATAGTCCTCAAAATATTCAAATTGCCTGCGAATCCCTTAGTTTTTATTGCACCTCGAGGTTTGATTACCATACTCTTGTTTTTATCCATACCGGTAAGTCAACAAATAGCACAGATTAATAAGTCTCTAATCATTCAGGTAATCATTTTGTCTGCTTTGGTTATGATGATTGGTTTAATGAAATATCAAAATCCTAAAAATTAATTAGCCTATGAGAGCAACCAAATTATTTACAGAGTTCTTCAACAGTGAAAAATCAGGTGGCCTGGTTCTTATTTCTTGTACACTTTTATCGTTGATACTTGCCAATTCAAGCATTGGTGCAGCATATTTAGATTTTTGGCAGATGCAATTTTTCGGCCATAGTGCAGTGCATTGGATCAATGATGGATTGATGACCATTTTCTTTTTGTTGATTGGGTTAGAATTAGAAAGGGAAATTTATCTGGGCGAACTGTCTAAAATTAAAGATGCTGTATTGCCTATTGTTGGAGCGCTTGGCGGCATGTTTGTACCGGCAGGCATCTTTTTATTGTTAAATTTTGGAACGACAACACAGGCGGGTGCAGGCATTCCAATGGCTACCGATATTGCTTTTGCTTTAGGAATTTTATCTTTATTAGGTAAGAAAGTGCCCACCTCATTGAAAGTATTTTTGACAGCTTTGGCCGTAATTGACGATCTAGGAGCCATCCTTGTCATTGCTATTTTTTATACCAAGAATTTATTTTGGTCTCACTTGTTAATAGCATTGCTCATTTTTGCGCTGTTATTGATTCTCAACCGAATGAAAGTACGCAATCTGATTCCATACATATTTGGAGGAATGATGATGTGGTATTTTTATGCTACAATCTGGAGTACATGCCACACTTACAGGAGTTTTGTTGGCTTTTGCCATTCCATTTGGAAACGGAGATCAAAAATCTACCTCATACACTTTGCAACATTTTTTGCATAAACCGGTGGCTTTTGTAATACTGCCACTGTTTGCGATGGCCAATACAGTTATAATTTTTGCGGGTGATATTTCAGAATTAGTGTCTGGAAATAATACTATTGGAATTGCACTGGGCCTACTTATTGGAAAGCCATTGGGGATTTTTCTAGCCACTTTTTTTGTAGTCACGGCGGGGTATGCCACACTCCCGAAAGATATTAATTGGAAATCAATTATTGGTGTCGGCGTATTAGGTGGCATTGGATTTACCATGTCTATTTTTGTTACCTTGCTTGCCTATAGCGATGATACCATTGTAAATAGCTCGAAAATAGTAATTTTAATATCGTCGCTGATAGCGGGCTTTTTGGGATTTGTGATGTTGAAATATTCATTAAAGGAGAAAGCCCTAGTACCCAATGAGCATGATGATGAAATTCAGGAGAATGTCTAACTAACTGCCGGAACGTTGCGTTGCTTTTTGGATCTTGTGATTTATAAATATAGAGGTGTGATTTACTACCGTTTATAGATTTGCACTGCATATTGTACAATGCAAATGGTTTACAAATTGAGAACTATTGTGCTGGATACTTTTTTGCAATAGGCTATATGTGAAGAGGAGATAGGATTCCTCCATTTAATGATCGATGTAGATAGAATATTCCTTTCTTGGTAAAATGATATGAAGGCGATTTACTCGCATGAAAAATTAAAACGCCCCAAATACTTGGGGCGTTTTGTCGATTGCATTTGGTTTTAAAGGTTATTTTTTTTTGAGGTGCTGCGCCAGATTGATCATCTCTTTGGGTACGTATCGGTTTTAGCCTTAGAGGATGATATTGGATTTCTAACTGCATCCATTTTAGGTTTTTCGGTGTTTATGGCCTCTTCTGGTTTTGTCTCGGGCAACTTTTTGCTTTGTCCAATACCATCGACATTTTCATTATTTTGATTAATGGCAGTTTGATTATTTCTCAAAAGCTCGGTTTGGATTTTCTCCGATTCTATCTGTCTTAGATTCTCGTTGCGTGCCAATATCATTTGTTCGTTTGCAATTGCCTGCGCGGGAGTGAGACCGCAGTCATTTAGTTTGTTGTTGTTTTGAGCAAATAAGGGAGCACTTCCCAAAAGTGTAATCGCAATTATTATTATCTTTTTCATTTTATTTTATTTTTATAGTTTTTGATTGTAAAAGCACTGTTGCTTTCATATTATTAAATAGTTTGGTTATCGAACTTTATGACCTGAGAATGTAGTATTGGTTGCACCAGTTGGAGCAATTGTAAACCCACAATTATTAAATATTCTGGCACGTACTTGGTCGCCGGCATTTAATTTGTATTGATTGTGGTGGCTTATTCCGCAAAAGAAATTAGCAAGCGTATAATTATTACTTCCAACGATGGTTCCATTGACTGTGAACGAAACATTCACATGGCCGGTGGGCGCACCACCAATTGGATTGTATGCTTCCTCCACTGAAAAGAAGTATATTCCTGCTTCAGGTGCCGTAAAAATGCCGGTTGCTGGATTATAATTATTACCTCCATCATCATAGTTTTCTGTTGGATAGGTTCTTAGTGAAATGACCCCATCGGCTACGCTGTTGGAGCCACTAGCTGAAAATCCAATTGAATTGCTCCAAACGGGTGCTACGGATGCCCCTTTGGATACAAGAACTTGACCAGAGGTGCCGGCATTTCCATTAGGTCTTAAGGCACTTTCAAATGAAACGGCTCCATCACCATCCACCGAAAATGAATTGATGCCACCTCTATCGAATTCCACAAACTGAAAATTGTCTGGTGAACCAGCAGGAACTGTTATTTGCAACATGTCATTGGCTCCTGAAGGTGGATTTGTTCTCTCGATATTCATTGTTTGTGGTGATCCGGCCACTGCGGTACTTAACACATTTAAAACCCTTGCTGTGGAGGATTCTTGAACATCCAATTTGTAGGTCGGTGCATTCGTTCCAATACCCACATCGCCAAGTATCCAGCTATTGTTATTTACATTACCGGTTATTTTCGCACCTTCACCACCCGCGTTGTCAAATACAGAGATGTATCCATGCCCGCTTGCGTTTTGGGTCAAAGAAAATAATGGATTTAGTGTAGCACTATTTTCTACAAAAATGGGTGTCGTACTATTTCCTTCTGATTTAATATGAAGTTTGTGCGCTGGATTAATTGTTCCTAATCCTAAATTACCGATCTCATCCAAGGTTAATTTGATAGGTATGTTGCCACCGAGTATTGAAGAATTTTTTGTGGCAAAATGCAATTTTCCATTGGATTGTAATCCTGTTCTTTCAAACATTATGGCAGCACCCACATTCTCTGGGAAACTTGAATTGCCAAAACCAATACCATTAGCTGAGCCAAAAACTTCTGCTGCATTTCCAAATTTCATGATTAATTCCGATACATCTACTGAATCATTTGTTTTAGCATTTTTATTAAAATCCATCGTAACATTATGAGATGGAAGCGCTGTTCCAATGCCAATATTGTTGTTGGCTATGATAGTCATGGCAGGCACATTGCTTGATCCCAATGCAAGTACACCAGCTTCTTTATTGATAATAGATGCGTTCGTACCCACATTTTTAATTTCTAAACCATCACCCACAAGGTGTCCTGTGGTATTATTTGTCAAACGTAAATCGGTGGTAGTACCATCTGTATTGTTGAAATGCACCCGAGAAACCGGTACTGAATTACCACCAATACCTACATTTTCTGTAGTGTAGTCAACGTGGAATTTTAATTTTGAACTACCTTTTAAAATGGCAAGTCCTAAATTACCTCCAGTACTGATTAAGAATTTTCCTAGACCATCTCCCGCAGCGGTTCCATTATTTCCGAAAGCTAGGGTATTGGCATTTGGATATAAACCTGGAATTTGATCACCGGCAACAGCAGAGCCGTATTTGGTAAAGGTAGCGTATGAAGCAGCACCATCATTATACATGATAAATTTACCGGATCCGGTAGCACTTACATTTTGTAAACGAAGATGTTCGAAGTTGGTAGCTGAATTGGCAAAAATTGAAAATTTCGCTCCTGGCGCGATAGTACCCAAACCGATATTGCCTGCGGCTGATTCATACAAGGCTGATTTGCCAATAAGGTTTAAGCCGTAGAAACGAGTTAGGTAGCGGTTATCACCAGCCACGTGTGCAGGTTCTGAGTTTACAGCACCGGTACGTGTTTTGTCAGTACCTCCATTGGCAGCTACACCTGCTTTGTCGGCATAGATAGCATAAGGTACAGACAATAGTTGATTGGTTCCGGCATCTACAAAGTTGTTACCGCCATTGGGGTCGATTCCTACTTTGATGTATTTGTTACCTGTTTCCCACTTTACGGTTTTCATGGCACCGGTAACTGCGGTACCATTACCAATTTGAAGCGTGTACAAACCAAATTCATTGGTTTTTACGGTTTGAGTTTCTTCGTATTCCGCTACGGACGCATCAGAGGTAGGAAGTACCGAAAGTTTTAAAGTCATTGTTTGATTGCTCAAAGGATTTCCCTTGGCATCACGAGCAATGCCTTGATAGTTAAATAATTGGGGCACTTGGGCTAGTGTCTCTACTGTGTTCAGCATGACAAGCATTACTGCCATTGCGATTAAAAATTGAATTTTTGATTTCATGTTGTAAGGATTTAAAAGTTTAATTTGTTTTTTGAATTTTGTATGAGAAATTTTCGAGGATTCCGTTAGCATTTGGCTTGCGAATTATAAGATAGTAGGAGCCCGCAGCATAATTTTTAAGATCGAGTGACACCTTATTGGTTCCAGCATGCCAGATTAGGTTTTCGCTACGTACTACTTTACCAGTAGCATCAAATAGTTGATAGCTTATTGAAGTTTCCACATTTTCGAATGATTCCACATTCAAAATGTTTTCGGTAGGATTTGGATATACTTTCATTAAATCGCCGGTAGCGATTTGAGTATTTCCGGTTGCGCTTGGGTTCCACTCCTAGAACGATTAGGTTGTAACAGGCCTTGTGTTACAATGAGATTAGCATTTCGTTCGGTACTTACCAAGGTCATTTCGCCAATCGAATAATCGAAGGTAGCGCCGTTGATTGTAGCTGAGTGACTGCTTGAATTTAATGTGTGTTGACAAAATGCGTCTGATGACATCAGCGCCAAAACAGCCAAACTAATAAAGCGTGCTTTTTGATTTTTTTTCATAGATTTTTTGTTTTTGTGGTGATGAAATATTTTTATTTTCATTGCAAACTTATAATGTGATCAAGTGCACCACAATTACCAAAACTGGTAGTACGATTTTTTTTCTGTTTAAATGGTGAACCTTACCTTTTAACAAATGCAACGAAGGACATCCGTTGAGGTGTCCCTAATGGTTGTTCAAATGCTTATGGGTATTGGCTTCTAGGGATGAGGCAATTTTAGTCTCATACCTATGATGACTTGAATGGTAAGTAGTTATTAGCAAAAGGATATGAATGCTTTCTGTATGTTCGTTAAAATGCTTACAGTCGAAACATTCAATTTTTTGAAGGACATAATTTTACCGTCCGTTTATACTGATGTAATTCATCATCAAGTAATTCCGTATTTAAAATTATTATGCGGATTCGGTTGGAAATACTAGCGAATGGTTTACCAGGCTTTCTAGCTTTTTTTGGTATCATTCCATGATAAATGAAGATAAGTACCCACGCCTACTTTCGATTGGAAATTAAATTGGGCTTTAATAAAATTGGCACGTTGACGCATGTTTTTAAGTCCGGTACCGCCCATAGAAGAGGGGATATGGCTCAGGTCAAATCCGATTCCATCATCTTGAATATGAAAATAAATGTGGTCTGATTTTTTGAAAATGTCCATTCGAATTTGCTGACAATTGGCATACTTGAGACTATTGTTAATAAACTCTTTTGCAATTAGGTACACTTTTTAAATAGATATAAGTCGGTATTTTTGACAATTAAATTTTCTTCCACATTTATTTCATAAGAAAGTCCCTGCGTTCCGATACTAGTAGAGCAGTAATTACGTAATCTATTGATGAACTGTGGAAAGTTGTCGTTATTCGTATTTAAACTCCAAACCAAGTCATTCATATTACTCATGGTTTTCCTGGATTCATTTTTGATTAATTCTACCAACTCTCCTATATTTTCATTATTCCGAACCCGCTTTTTTAGTACCTCGGTTTGCATCGAAATACTACTTAATGCACTTCCAATTTCATCGTGTAAATCTTGACTGATTCGATTCTTGGTTTGTGCTATGGCAATTTTTTGTTTTGAAATATTATGCTGTCTGATGGCCAAAATCGATATAATGCTCAGTATGGCTAGAAAGCCTATTACCAAGTATAGAATATTTCGTTTTCGTGTGGCAGCCAATTCATTTAACGCTGCTTTACTATTTACTAATTGTTTTTCAAACTTAATTCGGTTTTCTAAATCAACCGTGCTATCGTGATATTTATGATACAGTTTATAATGATTATAGGCCTCCTTGTAATTGCCTTCTAGGGTGTCAATTTGACTTAATTGCTTATACGTATGCTCGATGGACGGTTTGACTTTCAATTGAAGAAAGATGGCTAAACAGTTTTCAAATTTTTGTTTTGATTTTTTGTATTCCTTTTGTTTTAAAAAATATTTGTGCCTGAATTTCGTATATATCAGCAATAAGATATCGATAATCGTGTATCGTACTAATGTTTAGCGAAGAATCGCAGTATTGGAAGGCCAAAGGGTACTGTTCCATTTGATTATAGATTTGAGCCAGTCGTTTATAGGATTGTGCCAACTCGTAATAGTCAAGGAATTTTGTCGAAATTCCGATGGTTCTATTGTAGAAATAGATGGCAGAGTCAAATTGATTGGCATCATAGTATATTTTACCGATATTACTTAGGGGATAGGCCATCTTTTTGATATCATGGATTTTTTCAAATAACTGTGCCGATTTCTTTAAGTAACCAAAGGCTTGTGTATTATCATGCATGGTTACAAAAAGATTGCCAAGGTGGTTGTATCCACTGGCCATGCGATTACTATCATTTATTTCACCACCTAGCCCGAGGCCTAATTCATATTGATTTTTTGCTTCATGATATTTCCCAGTATTTTTTAAAAGTCTTCCGTTTACAAAGTAGTAATCGATCATGCCAGGTGTATAATTCAATTTTTGCGCAATGTCGTACGATTGGTTTAAATAATCTTTTGCCTTGTCATAATCCGTATTTTCATAATATTTTCGGGCAATTTCTAGTAGTAGTTTGGATTTTAGGGTATCCTGATTAACATATCGGGGTATTTCTGCAATCAGTGAATCTACATCCTTCTTTTGAGTGTACCCGCTTTGAATGAGAGTGATCAAAAAATAGAAACAGAGTAAGAATCTCAAAAATGTATTTTGTGTTAGCAAGGAATTTAAAATAGTTTGTATTTCAATGCCTTTACCACTGCTTCGGTCATGGAAGAGACATGCAATTTTTCATAAATTTTTTTCATGTGGGCTCGCACTGTATCGTAGGTAATATCCATTTTATCTGCGATTTGTTTATAAGGCAAACCATACACCAGCAATTCAAGTACCTCTTTTTCTCTTAAACTTAACTTGAAGTTACTCTCTTCTATTTTCTGTTGTTGTAGATAGTTCATTACTTTCTTGGCAATATATGGCGACATGGCGGAACCTCCATTGTGAATATCAATAATACTTTGAATTAGGTGTGAAAAAGACACATCTTTTAGGATATATCCACAGGCACCTGCAGCAATAGCATCAAAAATATTTTTGTCGTCATCAAATACCGTTTGCATTAGAATTTGAATCGTTGGAAATTCCGATTTAATTCGTTTGGTTGCCGCTATGCCATTTTCGTCCGGCATATTGATATCCATGATCACCACATCTGGTTCTGTTACAATGATATTTTCGATTGCATTCTCTGTGCTACTAAAATGTTGTATGGCAATGCAGCTATCCGAATCGTTGATTATTTCAACCAGGGATTGCCCTAACGTTAGATTGTCATCAAAAATGATTACCCTGATTTTGTTGTTGTTCATAGTATTCGGTTTGGCACAAAAGTAAAGCAGTATTGAATTATTTATACTACCAAATTGGGTAATAGAATAAAATTCTGATAGCATTTGAAATCGGATTGAGGTCCTATGTGATTTTATGGCCTTTAATTAGCCCGGCTATTATTAAGATTAATTACCTTCTTTAGGGTATATGTGATATTTTGAATATCTGTATCTTTACCGAAAAATTAGATTATTATGAATTCACAAGTATTTTTTTTACTTCTTTTTTTAGTAAGCATGGTAGCCTGTAAAAAGAAAACCAGCACTACCAATCCACCTGCCACTACTGAATTTACATTTAAGGTAGATGGAACAGCTATCAAAGTTGATTCCGCGAAAGCAACGTTATACACGCTCGGTATTGCCCCTTTTGGACGAATGATAGATGTTTATGCCTTTAAAGGTGGGATTGAAGTTTTAGAATTTCATTTTAGGCCCATTACCGGAACGTCGGTTGCAGATGGAACCTTTACCAATTCGTGGTTAACCTATAAAGCGGGAAATGTATTTCCGGATGATTACTACCATTCAAGTTCAGGAACCTTAAAAATAAGCCTTTGTGATACCCTTACGAAGAAGATTGAAGGCACCTTTGATTTTATTGGCAGTAATGGAACCGGTACAAAAAATATTACCGAAGGGATTTTGAAAGTAGATATTACCCAAGTACAATAGTAATATTCAGTTAAGAAGGTAGAGGCTCTCTTCAGAAATTTCAACGAATAACTGTATCTTTGAGTGATGAAGTGCCAGTTACTCTTATTTTTTTTGGTATTATCAAATAGTATACAGGCGCAATATAACTGTATGGACCCTCAGGCCACAAATTACAATGCTGCCGCAAGTATCAATGATGGCTCTTGTTTGTATAATGCCACGTATTACGCTCTTGCTGTAAAAGACTCATTTGCAAACGCTTTATCCGAAATCAGTGGTATGGTATATTGGAATGGGAAATTGTATGCGCATGCAGATAGTGGCAATCCGGCCATTGTTTTTGAAACAGATACTACTACTGGAACTATTACCAAGGAGGTATTTTTGCAGGGCGTGAATAATGTGGATTGGGAAGATATTGCGCAAGATAATACTCATTTCTATATCGCTGATGTGGGCAATAATGCCGGCGACCGTACGGATCTCCGAATTTATAAATTTCCGAAGGCCACTATCGGACCCGCCTATTACGATACCGTATGGGCCAATGAAATCGAGATCATTCAGTTTAGCTATCCCGATCAAGTCAATTTTGCCAGCAATCCATATAATACCCCTTTTGATTGTGAAGCCATTGCTTTTCGTAACAATGCACTTCACCTATTTACAAAAAATTGGACCTTAGGTGCTTGCGTGCATTATACTATTCCAAATACGGCTGGAAATTACACGGCCGTTCGTATCGATAGTATCAATACCTTAGGAACGCTGATAACCGCAGCTGATTTTGCTTCAAATAAGCAGTTGATGATGATTGGTTACCAAAACGCTGGTACTGCAGAATGCGCCTTATGGTATATTTACGATTTTGATGCCTCTGATTCTATATTTATTAAGGGTAATAAACGGAAAATTACCCTAGGAGATGCCTTACTTTTAGGTCAGGTGGAAGCCATTTGTTTTGCCGATTCGAACCGTGGTTTTGCTAGCAATGAACATTTTAATCCGATTGCACCCGTTGATGTGGCACCAAAATTATATGGCTTTGGTACCAAAAATTGGTTTCCCTATCAAATCAATACTCGAGTTGAAGAAGTGTTCATTCCTGATTTTCAATTACTTACCAAGGTGGAGGGTAATAGCATTCGTTTGTATTTTTCGCTCGAGAAAGCTGAACAGATTCACATTTCCTTATTCAGGAGTAAGGGTAGAAAATTACGAGAACGGAACTTTCATTTGCAGGCCGGAAAACAACGGCTGTCTTTTGAGGATCTTGACCTTCCTGCCGGCATGTATCAGGTTTTGCTACAAAACGGATCAGGGCTTAAAAAAATTTCCAAAATATTTTTTGAAAAGCGCTAACGGATCGAAAAGGTGCTTCGTCCTTATGACTGAACTCTCCCCACTCCTAAGAGTTTTATATGTAGTCGTTTATTATGAAAACACAGAGAGCCTTGATTATTCAGGGCTCTTTTGTTTTATTTGAAGATTACATTATTCTAATTTTAGTTCGGATAATACAATTCCTTTTCGTCTTTGCGATACCGGTACTTCATGATTATTTTCCATTAATAGACTGCCACCGTCGCTTTTTTGAAATTTTTGAATTTTTTCTTTGTTTACCAAATGGGAATGGTGTACCCGAATAAAGCCGAATGGGGTGAGCATGTCTTCGAATTCCTTCAAACTTCTTGAAACGGTAATTTTTTGATTCGGAAGTATATAAAATTCCGTATAGGTTCCTTCTGCTTGGCAGCGCACGATATCCTGAACTTTTACAAAATAGATGGTTTCATTGTCAGAAAGGATAATCTTCTTATCCTGGTTTTTATTTCCTTGCATCATATCTTTAAACCATTCAAGTTGTTGCGCCGTGCGCTTTTCAGAGTATTTATGTTGTGCTTTTTCTATGGCAGTTTGCAGGTCCTCCTTAATTACGGGTTTCAGCAAATAATCGATGGCGCTGAGTTTGAAGGCCAGAACGGCGTATTCGTCGTAAGCGGTGGTAAAAATGACCATAAAGTTTTTCCAGCTTACTTTTTCCAATACTTGAAACCCGGTTCCATCACCTAGATTAATATCCAAAAAAATCAGGTCCGGTTTGTAGGTATCGATGGCAGTGACCGCAGCTTGTACTCCATCGGCCTCTGCCAATATTTCTAAATCATTGAAATCACCTTCTAGTAGGGAACGGATGGCGTTTCTTGCCTGTTTTTCATCGTCTATAATGAGGGTGGTCATAATTTTATATACTATTTTTTAATACGTTGAAAATGATTTTTGTTCCTATCGAATTCTTGGTTTCGTCATAGAGGTCAATGATTTGAAACCGCTCCGGTTCGTTTAAGTTATTGGGGCCATTTACCAAATCGATTCGTTTTTGAGTAACCTGAATTCCCGTTGATTTATACATTCTATTTTGATTTAACGTACGAGAAAAATCTCGACCAACGCCATTATCTTCAATCTCGCATTGGATATAATGGCCCTTATCTAACATTCGCACTGTAATTTTTCCTACTGTCTTTAAAGGGGCAATTCCATGCAAGATGGCATTCTCGATAAATGGCTGCAGTAACATAGGGGCCACTTCCTCTTTATTGTCGATTAATGAATCATCAATTTCGATTTCGTACGTAAATTTATTATCAAAACGCAATTTATTGAGTTCTAAATAGAGGGTGATGGTTTTTATTTCTTCTTGAATAGCAATACATTCCTTATTGCTTTGATCGAGAATTAGACGGAGTAGGGTTGAGAATTTTCCAATATAATTTCTGGCAATTTCAATTTCGCCTGAAGCATAGAAGCCTTGTATGGAATTGATGGCATTGAAAATGAAATGAGGATTCATGTGCAATCTCAGTGCTTGATTCTTGATATCAACTAGTTCGCGTTCATAAATGGCTTGTTTTTTCTGAGCCTCTAAATTTTGATTTTCAAGGTTAAGTAATTGCTCTCTGGTTTGATGCCGGCTCTTTATGTTATTGAGTCGTCGTTGTACGAGGACATAAATTAGAAATAGAATAAACAATGCAGCGAATAATAGGAACCACCAGGTTTGCCAAAAAGGTGGCGAAATGATGATAACAATACTTTGAATTTCAGAGCAGATTCCTTTTGAATTAAAAGCCATTAATTCGAAGGTATAATTGCCAGGTGGAAGAGCAGGGTGGTCTATGATTCGGTTGTCGGTATAGGTCCAATTATTTTCCAAACCCTTAATACGGTATTTATATTTTATTTTACCGAAGGAACTATAAGATAAGCCAACATATTGAATACGTAAGGTATTGTTTCGATAGGTGCTTTTGTATTGTTTTGTTTTGAATTGGGGAACCTCATTAAATGAAACGCTTTCGATAATTAATGTGGGCTCTTTGCTTCGCGATTGTAAATCGGCTTCGGTGAAAACGCAAATTCCTTCCTCCGTAGATGCATAAATCGTTTTGCCATCCATGGTAATATCATTCACATTTTTTGCCACCAGGCCATCACTTTGATTAAAATTTAATACTTGAAACTTCAAATCATTATGCGCAATGTTGTACGTTATTTTGCTAAGACCTCCACACACTAGCCACCCAAATTTGATTTTGCGGGTCGGCAAGATTGAATTGATGAAATTGGATGGAAGACCAGCAGACTGATCTAGGCAGAACAATTGGTTATTATAAATGGCCATTACCCCGTAAATATTGGAGGCCATCCAAACCAATCCATCAGGTGTTTCTAAAACCCGATAAATATTTTTGGATAGATAATCGTGATTTGGAAGTAACTCTTTGAGGCTATCATTTTCGTAATACTTTACGCCAAAAAGTCCATACAAATAAATTCTATTTGAGAAACTTCCCTTATAAATTCCATTGGCTATAATGTTCTTGATCATTAGACCATTGGTTCTACTCATCGGCATTTTAGAGGCTTCTCTAATGGTTTCAGGTTGTTCCACATTCATATCCAACAAACTGGTACCCGCTACCACTAATATTCGCCCTTTTTTATCAAAAAGTATGTCGCGAGCTGCAATCTGAATTATGGAGACTGTAAAGTTGGTTTTGTTTACCTTCATTAAAATAGAACCCAGGGCAACATAATAATTCCCATCGGTTCCAATGCGAACTTTTTCCACTTTTCCTTCGCCAAATTGTACGGGTAATTTAATATTGTAAATGTGGTCTCCTCTTAAAAAGGCAAGGTTATACTGATTCGATCCTAATGCTATGGTGCCATCAGACAAACGATCCACAAAATTGCTATAGTTAAATTCTAAACGTGATTTATTATTTAGTACTTTGATATTGGGATTGATTGATAAAAAGATGCCATTGTTTAAACTGGTAATCCACAAATTACTTTCATTGTCAATCAACATCGAACTAATGGATGTTTTATCAAATGAACGTGAGACAATGCATTTCTTTTGCATATCCCATTGATAGAGACCATTTTGGGTCCCAATCAGAATATTTTGATTTCGATCTAGAATGAGACTTTGGGTTAAGCTGTTTGCGTCACTGATTTTATATACCTCTGTAAAGTAATCATCATTAGGTAGGGCATTGCAAGCCATTTCAAAATTTTGCGTATGAAACAGTCTATTATTAAATACCATGGTTTTTGAATGACCCAAAGGTTTATTTTTTGATGTTTTTTCAAATTCGATGGATTTTCCTGTGCTGCTATTATATATACCGGTATTGCCAAGTACAATCACTTCTCCTTTCTCATTCAAGCTCATTCCGGAAAAGTACTTTACGGCTTTGGGACCAATTTCCTGAACTTGGTTGTTTGGGCTGATCCGAACGATATTGAAGGCCAGTAACAAATAGATATTATGGTTTTTGTCCTCCAGCGTTTTGAGCCCCGGAGCCGTTTGCAACAATCTTATTTAATAGGGGTTTGTTCTTTTTACTATAAAATGTATCATTCAGAAAATAGCAGGCCTCCCCGTTATTGCAAGCAAACCAAATTCTTTGCTTCGAATCTTGGAAAATATCATAAATGACATTCGCAGCCAAACCGTCAATGGTGGTAAAGACTTTAAATGTATAGCCGTCGTACTTAGCAACGCCCCTGTCAGTTCCAAACCATATATATCCATTGTTGTCTTGAAGACATGAATAGACTGTATTACTGGGAAGTCCTTCCTTTACAGTGTAGTTGACATAAGTTGGTTGTTGTGCAAGCGTAACTATCGAAAAGCAAACGAAAATGACGACCTGAAAAAGGAACCAAAAAGGCTTAGATTGCGTAATAAGCCGCTTTATACGAAATGATATGTTTGTTTTTGTTTGCAGGTGGGTATAATTAATGATTAAATATACAATGAATTGATAGGTCGCAAAATATTTAAGTGAATTCATTCAAATTTAGATTACATCAAGTGGATTGCCTACTGAACCAGTTCTCCATATTCACTGAAGTAGGGCTCGCATTTAGTTAAAAAAGAATTGCACTGAAACAATGTTCAATGCAATTCTCGACTGGTTAAGGAAGAAGAAGGTAGGTGCCTTAGCTACCTATTATTTCTTTTCTAAAGCCTCAAGTCTTTTCATCAAATCGAGGTTTATTTTTTGTTGATCTTCAATTAATTTTTTCTGGTCTTCATTTTGTTGGTGTAGTTCTTTTATGGCTTCTACCATTGGTGCTACCAAATTTTGATAAGCCATACCATATTTTCCATCGCTATCCACCACTACCACTTCAGGAAATACTTTTTCAACATCCTGTGCTATAAAGCCAACTTGGGTATTGGTGTTTGGTGAGGCCTTCCAATTATAGGAAACTCCTTTTAAGCTAAGAATTTTGTTAAGTGAGTTTTCAAGCGGTTTGATATTGGTTTTTAAACGTGCATCAGAAGAGTGAACCCAGCCGGTTGTTGTATAGGTTCCATTAGTAGTTCCATTAAATACATGCAGTTTTTGAGTAGGTGCAGCAATTCCGATACCCACATTCCCGTTTCCTTGAATACGCATAATTTCAGTAGAAGCTGACACCCCATTACCGGCGTAAAAAATATGATTTTGCGCTGAACTTTGGACTTGATATCTCAAGGCTCCTCCGTTCACCCCGAATCCCATAAAATTATGATCATTATTAGCCAACTCATAAAGTACAATTTTTCTATTTGCATTTGTATTGCCAAATTGCAGGGGAGCATTTGGTGTGGATGTGCCGATGCCAATATTGCCGTCGCCTTTAATACGCATCAATTCCGCTGAGGAAGCAGCCCCTGTTCCGGCAAAGAAAATATGACTACTTGCTGCAGTTGCAACTTGGTATCTAACGGCTGCGGAATTTATTCCAAACCCATAGTATTCATTATCATTGTTGGCGTTTTCATACATTACAATTTTACGGTTGGCTGCTGCGTTTGCAAATTGTAATGGAGCATTTGCTGTGTCGGTACCGATTCCCACATTTCCATTTCCTTGAATTCTCATGAGTTCTTTTGAACTACTTCCATTGATTCCAGAAAAGAATACATGGTTGCCACCAACTGCACCTACTTGGTATCGAATCATACCAGCGTTAATGCCAAAACCGTAAAAACTATGATCGTTATTTGCGTTTTCATACAATACAATTTTTCTGCTTGCCTGTGCATTAGAAAATTGTAGTGGGGCATTCGGTGTAGCAGTACCGATTCCTACATTACCATCACCTTGAATACGCATTAATTCATTAGATGTTGCTGCTGTTGCTCCTGCATAAAAAATGTGACTGCCGAGGGTTGCCCCTATTTGATATCTTAGCACTGAACAGGTTGCCCAATCCAAAAATTGATGATCGTTATTTCCACCTTCAAATAGCACTATTTTTCTGTTCGCTGGAGAATTTGCAAACTGTAGCGGTGCATTTGGTGCTGTATTTCCTTCAAGTCCTACATTAGTTCCATTGTCGAAAATGATTCCATTTCCGATTGAACTTGGGGTAATAAATCGAGCCACCCGATTTGCAGTACCACTTCCAGAAATGCCTCCTGCGGCCGGTGTTGCCCATGTAGCCAAACCTGCAGCATCAGAGGTTAGCACCTTGCCGGCGCCCGGTGATCCGCCACTAATTTTAATTTGACCTGCAACATCTAATTTTGCAACAGGTGAAGCCGTTCCAATACCCACATTACCATTTCCTTGAATTCTCATCAATTCATTGGATGTGACTGCTGTGGCACCTGCATAAAACACATGGTTATTCACCACATCACCAACCTGATATCTCATCAAGCCAGAATTAATACCTAAGCCGAAAAATTGATGATCATTATCAGCTACTTCATATAAAACCGCTTTTCGATTAGCTGCCACATTTGCAAAGTGTAAAGGTGCATTGGGAGTAGCATTTCCAATTCCAATATTTGCACCATCTTGATATATAGTACTCGCAACGATATTATTTGCGCCACTAAACACAGGAAGATAATTGGTTGTACCGGTTCCTGAGATATTTCCGCCTCCTGCAGCAGTTGCCCATGTGGCTAAACCGTTGGCGTCTGAAGTAAGTACCTTACCGGCACCGGGTGCACCACCTGCAATTTTAATTTGTCCGGTCAATTCCGTATTACCCGCAGCTGTAATGGTCAATCGTGTGGTACTATTGGTTCCCAAAGCTAGGGTACTGTTTTCCATATTAATGATAGAGGCAGCATTTCCATTTTCTCTGATAACCAATCCGTCTGTTGCCAAATGGCCACTTGTGTTGTTGGTTACGCCTACGGTCATATCGGCTCCATCCGAATTGTTTAAATGAACCCGATTTGCAGGTGAAGCACTACCTCCAATTCCCACATTTTCAGTACTGAAGTCGGCATGAAATTTCAATTTACTAGTACCTGATTTGGCGATACTGATTCCGATATTTCCTCCTGAGCTAATTAAGAAGCGTCCTAAGCCGTCATTTGCTGCGACGCCATTATTGCCAAAAGCCAGTAAGTTTGCTAATGGATACAGAGCAGGAATACCAGCATAACCTCCGGCATATCCGGAACCATATTTAGTGAACGTGGCATACGATGAGGCTCCATCATTATACATGGTGAAACGACCGGCACCAGTTGGTGAGGCATTTTGCATTCGAATATGCTCTTGTACTGCAGCCACATTCTGACTTATTTGAAAACGTGCAGATGGACTGGTTGTACCAATACCAATTGCAGACCCGTTGTCGTACAAAAGGGATTTTCCAATTTCGTTAAATGCTGTAAATTTAGAAATATAATTGGCATCACCGGCAACGTGGGCTGCATTTGAATTGACAGCACCGGTACGGGTTTTGTCCGTTTCTGTTTTGATTGCAACTCCTGATTTATCGGCATAGATAGCATACGGAACAGATAATAATTGATTGGTACCTGCTTCCTCAAAATGCTGTCCACCTTTTGGGTCAACGCCCACTTTGATATATTTATTGCCGGTTTCCCATTTTACATCCTTCATCTTTTTTGCAGAGGTGGATGAACCATTCCCGATCTGGAGCGTATAGAGGCCAAATTCATTCGTTTTTACGGTTTGAATTTCTTCGTATTCAAAATCAGTTGCATCTGAAGTGGGGAGTACAGATAATTTGAGTGTCATGGTTTGATTACTTAAGGGGTTGCCCTTAGCATCTCGGGCAATGCCCTGGTAATTAAATAATTGGGGCGCTTGGGCTTTTGCTTCTACTGCGCTCAGCATGACAAGCATTACTGCCAATGCAATAAGAAATTGGATTTTTGATTTCATGATTTTTAGTTTTTTAATTTAGGAATGATTATTTTTTATTTTCTAAGGTTTCTATCTTTTTTTGTAATTCATTAATTTGTTTTTGTTGTTCTTTCACTGCATTAATGAGCATATAAGTCATAGCACTATTGTCTACCTGCAAGTACTCGGTATTGTCTTTTGTAAAATTGCTAACCATGTAGGGTGCTACTTTTTGTAGCTCTTGTGCAATCACACCTACATATTCCGGCTTGCTATCTACACCAGATTTTTCATTGTAGTGATATTTTACGGGAGAAATTTTAAGTAAGGTGCTTAGCCCATCTTCATATTTTCCACTAACATTTTTCAATCTAGCATCTGAAAAAACAGTCCATGAGCCACCCCCGGGTTTGTTAGCATCGCCATTTACAGAAAGTTTTGCAGTGGGTGCTCCGGTACCAATGCCAACATTTCCATTACCGCGAATTCTCATCAATTCGGTGGAAGCTAAACCACCGTTTCCTGCATAAAAAATATGATCATCCACGTTGTGGGGTACTTGATATCTTAGGATTGAAGTTTGTACTCCAAATCCGTAAAATTCATTATCATTATCGTTGTATTCATAAAGCACCAATTTTCGATTTGCAAGTCCATTGGTAAACTGAAGGGGCGCATGAGGAGCTGCAACTCCTAAACCTACCAGACCACTTGCATCATAAATGGAGCCGTCATCAATAGTTGAAGTGGTAACATATTTAGCTACTTTGTTTACAACGCCCGGATTAATTGGGCTTGCTGAAGGTGTTGTCCAAGAAGCTAATCTGGTGGCATCGGAGGTTAAGATTTTGCCTGCTCCTGGAGTTCCTCCTGTAATTTTTACTTGTCCGGCCACTTCTAATTTGGCACCGGGTGTACTTGTGCCAATGCCCACATTTGCACCATTATTGAACACATTGCTATTATTTACCACCCATGTCAATCCATTCCAATACGGGGTATTTCCAGCACTTGCACCATTTGGAAGCAATCCAGCGGGACCTTGTGGACCTGCTGCTCCGGTGGGACCTTGCGGACCTGTGGGCCCCTGAGACCCCGTAGGACCGAGACCCCGTAGGACCGGTAGGACCTTGTGGGCCTGTAGGACCTGTGGGACCAGCTGGACCTTGTGGTCCTAATGGTGGGGCTTGCCAAGTTGCCAAACCAGTTGCGTCTGATACCAAAACGCTACCTAATGCAGGAGATCCACCATTTATTTTTACTTGTCCGGCAAATTCAACATTGCTGTTTGGATGAATGGTAACCATGGTAGGATTGCTGTTCACACCAAGCGTTAAGGTGGCATTTTCTCTATTATAAATACCTGCATTGATTCCTACATTGCTAATTTCGAGACCATCTCCAATGGTATGTCCGGTGGTATTATTTGTAAGGCGGATATCCATACTGGTTCCGCTTGTATTGTTGGCATGTAGTCTACTAACCGGTGTGGCATTTCCTCCAATTCCAACATTTTCTGTAGCGAAATCCGCATGAAACTTCAGTTGGGTGCTTCCATTTTTTAATATTCCGATTCCTGCATTGCCAGCGTTACTAACCAAAAAATTTCCATCCCCCACACCTGTACTGTTATTGCCAAACGCTAATAAGTTGGCATACGGGTATAAAGTTGCCACTCCAGGGTAACCTCCACCTATTTGCGTACCATATTTTGTAAAACTGGCATATGCATTCACATCATTATTATATAAAATAAATCGTCCTGCGCCGGTAGCATTTACATCTTGCATACGAAGGTGATCAATGGTTCCGGGGTCGGCAGTATAAATTGATAATTTAGCACCGGGAAATATGGTTCCAAGGCCAATATTGCCCAATCCGTTTTCATACAGAACAGATTTTCCAATGGTATTTTCAGCCGTAAACTTCGTTAAGTAATTGGCGTCAGAAGGAAGATGAGTGGCAGCAGCACTAATAGTGCCGGGAGCTCGGGTTTTATCATTTTTTGCATCCGATGCTACCATACCGGCTTGGTTTGCGTATAGGGCATAAGGAACAGAGAGAAGCTGATTCGTACCAATATCAACAAAGTTTTGGTCTCCGCTTAAATCGATTCCAACATTAATATATTTGTTTCCAGATTCCCACCTTACGTCGTTCAAGCTCTTGATGGATTTTGTGGTGCCATTCCCAATTTGAAGAGAGTACAGTCCAAATTAATTTAATTTTAATTTGTTTTTTGAATCTTATAAGAGAAATTTTCAAGAGTACCGGTGGCACCAGGTTTGCTAATTAATAAATAATACGCTCCGGCTGCGTAGGATTTCAATTCAATGATAACTTTGTTAGGTCCCTTTTCCCATAGAAGCGACTTGTTGATGATAAGTTTACCACTACCATCAAATAGTTGATAGTTAATGGTCGCTTCTTGATCTTCAAACGATTCAATATTTAGAATATTTTCAGTTGGATTCGGAAATACTTTGATTCGATTTGCAAGGAGTGCAGATGCATTTTCGTTTTGTGGAGAAGCACTAGTGTTTGAATGTATTAATTGAAGTTGACCTTGAGTTACAATAATGGAAGCATTTCGCTCTGTGCTTACCAAGGTCATTTCGCCAATAGAATAATCAAACTTCATATTATTAATAGTAGCAGAATTACTTGCTACCGTAAAGGATTGTTGACTATAACCTGTGGCAGAGAAGATCAACAGCATAAGGATTAGTAAGATGTTTTTATTTTTTTTCATTTGAGATATTTTTAGTAGAAAAAACTTATTTCCAACACAAAGCAACAAAACCGTATTGAGTGGCTTTGGGGGCAATTGATACTTGAAGTGAAACACTTAGTAACTGATATTATCTCTTTAATAAGTGATAGTTGAGAATTGGTATAAAAACGAACTATTTACTACTATTTAATCGTTTTATAATCAAACTATTAGACTGATTAAGCCTCTTTGCTAGGGTAAGCTACAAGGCCACTCAAGACCTTACCTTGGATGCCAAAACACCCTTGTTATGGCCGAATATTACTAGAAAACAGTCTTAGATGGAAACCAAAAAAATGTATTTGTGGTTAACCCAAAAAATGGTTCCAATACTATTGCAAGACAATATTAAAACCATTATTGCGCGCACTCCTCCACAGACAAATAGAGGCTCTCTCAATAATGAAATAACGTAATACGTAAATGGGTAGCTGTGTTCTGAATAAAAAGCATTTTGAACAACCTTTTTTTTGAAATAAAACAAACTATGATCGTATTAATTCAAACGATTTATCTTCTAATGTGCTTTTCAGCCATCCAAAACCTGCTATAAAGTGACAGAAAAAAATTCGCTTATTCTATAGAGAAAAAGTGGGCTAGGCCCCCATCTTACGCTTAAGGTTGGAATTTAATGCCTCTAGAAACTCTTCGGTATAAACATAGTGTTCGCCATGTTTTACAGAATTTCCATGGATACAAACGGCTAAATCTTTAGTCATAATGCCACTCTCTACGGTTTCGATGCAGACTTTTTCGATATGATTGCAAAAGTCAATAAGTTCTGAATTGTTATCGAGTTTTCCTCTAAAAGCAAGTCCTCTGGTCCACGCAAAAATGGACGCAATGGGATTGGTGCTAGTAGGCTTTCCTGCTTGATGATCGCGGTAATGTCGGGTCACTGTACCATGTGCTGCTTCGGCCTCCATCGTATTTCCATCAGGTGTAATTAATACGGAGGTCATCAGTCCTAATGAGCCAAAGCCCTGGGCAACCGTATCGCTTTGCACATCCCCATCATAATTTTTGCAGGCCCAAACAAAATTTCCATTCCATTTGAGTGCAGCTGCAACCATATCATCAATCAAACGATGTTCATAGGTAATGCCTGCTTCTACAAATTGTGATTTGAATTCTTTTTGATAAATATCTTCAAAGATGTCTTTGAATCGACCATCATATTTTTTCAGAATGGTATTTTTTGTTGACAGATACAGAGGCCATTTCTTACTAAGGGCCATATTAAAACAGCTGCGCGCAAAACCGGTAATACTTTCATCGGTATTATACATACTAAGTGCAACACCATCCCCCTTAAAATTAAAGACTTCAAATACTTGCGGTTCTCCGCCATCCTCAGGAGTAAAGGTCATGGTAAGTTTTCCCTTTCCTTTAATAACGGTATCCGTTGCACGATATTGGTCGCCAAAAGCGTGACGACCCACAATAATGGGCGCGGTCCAATTGGGTACTAATCTAGGAACATTTTTCATTACGATGGGTTCACGAAACACCGTTCCGTCAAGAATATTTCGGATGGTGCCATTGGGTGATTTCCACATTTGCTTTAGATTAAATTCCTTCACTCGTTCTTCATCAGGAGTAATGGTAGCACATTTGATACCCACACCGCACGCTTTAATGGCGTTGGCACAGTCAATGGTAATTTGATCGTTAGTAGCATCTCTATTTTCTATCCCCAAATCATAATATTGAATGGGTACCTCCACATACGGAAGAATTAATTTTTCTTTAATAAATTTCCAAATAATGCGCGTCATTTCGTCGCCATCTATTTCTACAACGGGGTTCAGTACTTTAATCTTATTCATAGCAAACAGTTCAAATTTTTTAATAGGAGCAAATGTATTTATATAAAACTTAATTATAAAAAAAAAGTGTTTAAATACAAACGATTTAGGATAGAATTTGATAATGGTCTTCCCTTGAGGACAATATTTCAACCTATTTTCTTAAAAGTTACTAACACGTGTGAATTTCTATTTACCTCATTTGAAGGATGCAGGGTTTACATTTGGAAAACAAAAAATAGAAGTACCGATATGACTATAGAAGAAATCATGTTGCAGAGTGAAGCGCTCATTTTTAGTTCAGACAAGCCCTTGAGTCTTGTCAGCATTGCTCAATTACTGGCAGATGCACATTCAGAAGATGCCTTAGATATGGAGAAATTGCCCCTGGCTTTAGAAGCAATTGTTGAAAAATATGCCTCAGATTTTTATCCTTTCGAAGTAAAGCAAATTGGAGGCGGATACCAATTTTTAAGTAAGAAGCAATTTTATCCGGCCTTGGCCAAATTAAATGGTGAAAAGTATACCAAGAAGCTATCGACTGCCTCCTTAGAAACACTTGCTATTATTGCGTATAAGCAACCTATTACCAAAAGTGAAATTGAGCAAATCAGAGGGGTGAATTCTGACTATTCGGTGCAAAAATTATTAGAGAAAGAACTGATTGTAATTTCCGGACGAATGGAAGATATGGTTGGCAAACCACTTACCTATAATACTTCAAAATCCTTTATGGATTATTTAGGCATTAACACCATCGATGATTTGCCGAAATTGCATGAAATTCAAACCGAAGAAATGCTTGCACCTACCAGCGCGCAAGAGGCTATACCCGAAAGCGACCTGCAATTGGTGGTAGATCAAACAGGGGAGTTGGTAGAAGTGAATCCTGTAGATTACAATCCTGACACGAGTAATGACTAATGTAAAGTAGCTTTGGATTGACGAAGCAGCAAGTTATTCTTCGTCCTGGGCTAATAAATCTTTTACAAATTTATTCAGTTCCTCCAGCCGATGGATATTCAGATTGTAATGGATGTTTTTTCCTTCACGCACGGTCTTAACAATATCCGCTCTTCTTAAAATAGCTAAATGCTGAGACGCTACGGATTGTTCCACGCGCAGTTTTACATAGATTTCTGTAACAGTCAAATTTGATTTTTCTTCCAGAAGTTTGATAATTGATTGGCGTAGTTTATGATTAATGGCTCGCAAAATCGTAGCTGATTTTTTTACATCCAAATAGTTAATTCGTGTGAAAGAATTTCCCTTAGAATCATTCAGTGAAAAAATGTTTGAAGAAAAGCTATTTTGATCCATGTTACTGATTTTTTAAGATGTTTTTTTAAATCATAAAAATAAAAATATGTACACCGCGCTTAATGAATACGATTGTATATATATTTTATTCGGAAGGTAAAAATACAAATATTATTAAAAAATCAAATGTTTATAACTTGTTTATTTTGTTAATATGGACATTTTTTAGATAAAAAGGCTCAGAATGCATCAAATTGGCGAAATTATTCTCTGCAAAGCCTGCATAAACCAGTTTTTTGATACACAATGGGTCAGCTTGAAGGAGTTTGACATTGTCAAATAAGGGTATAACAAGCTCATCGTCGGCATACAAATGCAGGGAATTTTCCTTTTGAATACGGGTAATTTCTTCGGAATTAACAATTGTGGGTAGGCCAATTTCTTGGCCTTGCGTATGCTGTACCTGAAAAAAGAATTCATTTTCACGTGCAAATATGATATAGCCATTTTCGGTATCGGTAGCAGAATTGGACTGCATTAATTGAAATCTATTGAATAAAAGCAAGGGAATATCATGTGCATAGCAAAAACCCTTGGCACTAGAAAGTCCGATGCGCAATCCGGTATAGGAGCCCGGTCCATTCATTACAGCAATGGCTTCAAGGTCCTGCCAAGTAGTCTGCGTTTCATGCAGTATTTCTTCAATATGGATGTTTAGCGTTTGGGCGTGCATGTTTAACGCTGTAGAATTTCGTTGTGCTATTACACCCAATGGGTCAAACAGAATAATGGATGAATATTTTCCGCTGGTATCTATGTATAAAATTTTTCCCATTGACTCTGCAAAAGTATACGCAACCGTAGAATAAATGCAGAATGTTTCTATTTTTGTTGCAAATTATTGTGCTTTCCTATGAAAAAAATTATCAACGCAAAAAACGCTCCGGCACCCATTGGACCCTATAATCAAGCCACAGAGGCAAATGGAATGATTTTCATTTCAGGACAAATAGCACTCATACCGGGCACCGACGAACTAAATACTTCCAATATTGAAGGAGAAACCATGCAGGTGATGGAGAATTTGAAGGCCATTTTAACGGAGGCCAATCTTGATTTTTCAAATGTATTGAAAACTACCATTTTTTTAAGTGATATGAATTTGTTTTCGGTAGTCAATACCATTTATGCCAGCTATTTTTCAAAAGATTTTCCTGCCCGTGAAACCGTGGCCGTTCTTGGTTTGCCAAAGGGTGCATGTTGAAATTTCGATGATAGCTGCAAGATAGATTACAGTATTTCTTTTAGTTTTTTATTGGCCGTATCCCAACTGAATTGTTGTTCTACAAATTGACGTGCCTTTGAAGATAAGTGAATGCGCATGTCTTCTGATGCAAGCAGCAATTCGATTTGTGTCACAAATTCTTGTTCATTATTGGCAATCAGAAGGTGGGTCTGGTGCTGTGCATCTAGCGACTTATTTACAACAGATGTAGTAATACAAGGGATGTGCATACTCATGGCTTCCAAAATTTTATTTTGTAATCCGGCACCTGTAAAAAGCGGTGCCACAAATATTTTGGCAGTATCATATACCTCTCTGATTTCTGCAACAAAGCCACTCACCAGCACGCTTGCACTGGCTAAGGCAAAGATTTCTTTTGGAGTGTCTGCACCACAATGCGAACCCTTATGTTAGGATGTGTTTTTAATAGATGTGGCAAAATATTTTGAACCAAGTAATACACTGCATTTTTATTGGGCAAATACGACAAATTTCCAACAAATAACAAATCATAGGCTTCTACATTGTTGGAAGTAGCGTAATATCCGGTATCCACACCATTAGGAATCACTATTATAGCATGCGATGGGTCGTCAATTTGCGATTTATCAAATGCGGAAATAATGGTGCACTTATCAAAACTTCCAAGCAACTTCTTTTCAAAGGCAAGCATCGTCTTATATTCTCTCTTATAGAATATTTTTGAATGCCACCGGTATTTTCAGATAAACGTTCGTAATTGGTTGAAAAGGCATCCTGAAGATCGAGCACTTTCTTGCAACGTAGGTCTTCAGCATACAGTGCCGTACGCGACAACTGGCAATATGCAGTGGAAATCTGCAAACTATTAATTCGGTTTGCAATCTCCTTTTTGATTCGTTTTGAGAAAAAGTAACCTACCTGTATAGGCAAGTGATGGATCATACTGAAAAGAATTCCCTTTAGGATGTCGACATAACTGATAGGGTACAAGAAAATTTCTTTACAAAAGGGCTCCACTTCCTTGAGTGACAAAGGGGCACCTTTTCCGTGTGCAGGCTAAATAGGTAAATATCAAAATCCTGCGATAAGTACTTTATCTGATGATAGGCTCGCAATTTGTCACCCTTATCTAATGGAAACGGGAATCTTGATAATATTACGGCAATTTTCTTTCTCATTCACTAGGTTCCTTTGATGCAATTTCCTGTAACTGGGCAACCATTTCTGCATAAATTTTTTTCTTTTGAAAATTCATTTCAACAAAAGATTTTGCATTGAGGCCCATTTGTCGGGCGTTTTCCGGATTTGAAAAACACAATTTCAAATTTTGAATAAAAGAATCTACGGTATCGCTTATCAGAATATGAACACCATCAATAGCACCAATTCCTTCGGCGCCAATACTAGTAGTAATAATGGTTTTACCCAGACTCATGGCCTCTAATATTTTAACCCGGATTCCTGCTCCAGCCAGTAAGGGAACAATCATGATATTTTTTTCAAGGCTAAATTGCACAAAATCATCAACTTCGCCCACCACATCGGTTTGTTTATTTTCCTTTGAAAGTAGGGAGGGAGGCATATTTTTTCCTGCGAGATATAAGGTAATGTCCGGCAATTCATGACAGGCTTTGCTCCACACCTCATCTAAAAACCACTGCACCCCTTCAATATTGGGGGCCCAATCCATACTGCCAATGTGATAGCAACTATTCGGGTCGTACGTTCCTTTACGTACATCAATGTTCTTTTCATCTATCCCAAAAGGAAGGTATATGCAACGATTTAATTTTTCCGTATTGAAGTAAAGCTCTTCTCGTTTGGAGATGGGCAACAACAAATCAAATTGTTTTAGGATGTCAAGCTCGTAGTTGCAAAGTCTGTTGGTTAAGAGTTTTAGATACTTCCGTTTCAGAAACGACGTTTCGTGCTCACTAAGCCTTTGCCAAATTAAATGTTCAATATTATGAACCCTACAGACACAGGTTGCTTGTGAAAATTTTCGAGCTGTTTTTAAATATGGGGAGGTATAAATACTTTCAAATTGTATGATATCGAAGGTTTCTTTCTGAAGAAGCTGCAGTAAACGTTGCTCCACCTGCTTATTAATGAATCGCTCTACATTGTATGACTTATCCGTAAATAAATTAAAAAAAGCAGAAAGCGGGTTCACGTCTGTTTTTACATATACCGACTCAAAATGCTTCAATTTGCTATAAACGGCAGGCAAAGTGGCCTCATCTACCCAGCTTCTGGAGGTGTTTAATGCCAACAAACTGACTACACAGCCCTCGTCAATATATTTTTCAATAGTTTGATTCATTGCGATAGCCCCACCATCTTTCAGCGGAAATGGGATTCGTGGGGTAAGTATCAAAATTCGTAGGGCCATATTCGATTGTCGAAAATAAGATAAAATAGTTGATTATTTTTGCCAAATGGCTAAACGCAGTATTATTTTTTTGGGATCCAAACCCATCGGATATCATTGTCTTGAATATTTAATTGCTCAACAAAGTGATTTGCAATTGGAACTGAAAGGAATATTATGTCATGAAAACACATCCTTTGCCTCTGCGAATAGTTTGAAAGCCCTAGCAGAGCAACATCAAATTCCTATATTTAAGACTCTGGATGAAATGCCTTCGGTTGATATTTTATATTCTGTACAATATCATGAAATATTGAAACCAAAACATATTAGCAAAGCAAACCAAATTGCCGTAAATCTTCATATGGCGCCGTTACCAGAGTATCGTGGATGCAATCAATTTTCTTTTGCTATTATAGATGGGAAGATAGAATTTGGTACTACCATTCATCAACTGGATGCTCAAATTGATAACGGCGATATTTTATTTGAAAAACGATTTTCCATTCCCGTCGATTGCTGGATTGACGAACTGTACCATATTACCTATCAAGCATCGTTAGAGTTGTTTAAAGAAACCTTGAAGGATATCGTCAACGGAAATTATATACCTGTAACACAGGCATCGCTTATTGCTGAAAGAGGCACTCAATTGCACTTTCGTAAAGAAATTAATGACATAAAGCATATTGACCTAGATTGGGCTTCCGAAAAAATTGAACGGCATATACGAGCTACTTCAATGCCTGGTTTTGAACCGCCATACACTATCATTAACCAAAAAAAGGTGTATTTCACTGAAAATGGCAGTAAAAATCATTACTTGTACCGTAACCAACGATTTGAATTTTGATCAACGAATGATTCGAATTTGTACCTCCTTGCAACAGGCAGGTTATCAGGTACGGTTAGTCGGAAGAAAGAAGAGGAACTCAAAGCCACTGGAAGAGAAAGCATTTACGCAAAAAGACTTCCCTGTTTTTTTTCAGAAGGGGAAAATATTTTATATTGAGTGCAATCTCCGTCTGTTTTTGTATCTGCTCTTTGTAAAATCAGATGTTTTTTGCGCTATTGACCTCGATACCATCCTGCCAAATTTATGGGTATCAAAACTGAGAAGCAAATTACGGGTGTATGATGCACATGAGCTTTTTTGCGAAATGGAGGAAATTGTTTCAAGACCGATAATTCATAAAATATGGAAAGGAATTGAAAAATATGCCGTTCCGCAATTTCAACATGGTTATACAATCGGTGATTGTTATGCAAAGGAATTTGCAAATGCTTACCAGGTACACTATGAAGTGATTAGAAATGCGACGGTTTTGAAACCTTTTGACCCAAATAAGAAATCTACCAAAGATTATATATTGTACCAGGGTGCTGTAAACGAGGGTAGGAGTTTTGAAACCTTAATACCGGCCATGAAAGAGGTAAATTGTAAATTGATAGTCTGCGGTGAAGGGAATTTTTTTGATCAAGCAAAGAAATTGGTTTTGGAACATGGTTTAAGTGATAAGATTTCATTTATGGGCTATATAGAGCCTTCCCGCCTACAGCATTATACCGAAAATGCATTAATTGGCATTACATTATTTACCAATGCAGGAAAGAGCAATTTTCTTTCGATGGCCAATCGGTTTTTTGACTATATGCATCATGCCGTTCCACAGTTGTGCGTCAACTTTCCGGAATACAAAAAGGTGAACGCTACTTTTGAAATTGCCTGTTTAATTGAGGACACAAGCTCGCTCACCATTAGCACTGCTTTGAATAATTTATTAAATAACCCAACCGCTTTGGCGGCCATGCGCAAAAATTGTTTGAAGGCACGCGAAGTATATTGCTGGCAGCAAGAAGAGAAAAATTAGTATCCTTTTATCGACAACTATTTTGATTCTAAAAGTACATATCGTTTCATTGGATATTCCGTATCCTCCCGATTATGGAGGTATGATTGATGTATTTTATAAATTGAAATCCCTTCATCAACTGGGTGTGGAAATCACCCTCCATTGTTTTCAATATGGCCAACGCCAACCTTCACAGGAATTGAATCGCTTGTGTAAAAATGTGTATTATTATAAAAGAAAGACCGGTGTCAGAGGTCTGCATTTCTCTCTTCCCTATATTATTTCATCGCGGAATAATCAGGCCCTATTAAAAAATTTGGTAATGGATGATTCTCCAATATTATTTGATGGCTTACACACTTGCTTTTTTTTCAATCATCCCTTATTGCGGAATCGAGTCAAATTATTACGAGCCCATAATATTGAATCGGAGTATTATCGGCAATTGGCACAAAATACCTCCTCCTTTTTTAAGAAGTTATATTACTATTTAGAATCAAACAGATTGTTGCGCTATGAAAATTCCTTGAAAGAACTTGACGCTATCCTGGCCATTTCAGAAGCAGATGCGAATTATTTTTCAACTACATATCCGTCCATTCCGGTATCTTATGTTCCTGCGTTTCATGCACACGATTCGGTCACTTCGAAAGCAGGAAAGGGCACATACTGCCTATATCATGGAAATTTAAGTGTAGCAGAAAATGTCAAATCAGTGCAATTTCTGGCAAAGGAAATATTTGCCGATTTACCCGTTCCGCTGATTATTGCCGGCAAAAACCCTAGTGTAGAAATGCTAGCCGCTGCAACAGATACCATAAAAATAGTACCCAATCCCACCGAATCTGAAATGTATACCCTTATACAACAGGCGCAAGTACTGGTTTTGCCAAGCTTTCAAAATACCGGAATGAAATTGAAATTGATCGACTCGCTATTTGCCGGTCGCTTTGTTCTGTTAAACGAATCGAATAGGGAATTGGGAAGTGTAAATGGACTGTCCATTGCCACGAATACCACTACATTTAAAGAAACTGTACTGCTGCTCATGAATATGGATTTTTCAATGGATGCGGTAACAGAACGAACAGAAAGGTTGCAACCCTATATGAATGCAAAAGGCGCTCAATTAATTACCCATTTCCTAACTAAGTATGTAGGGTAGTTGAGATTCGGAAGAATCTATAGAGGAATCTGTATTCCGCTATTTCACTTTACAAAAAATCACTATATTTGCTCATTATTTTCTATTCATGAGCGAAGCCCAAACTCCTGCCAAAGATACCTTAACGGTTACCATTGATAATATTACCATTGAAGTAAATCCTGGAACGTCTGTGTTGCAGGCTGCTCGTATGATTGGTGGTGATGTGACGCCACCCGCCATGTGTTATTACAGTAAACTGGAAGGTAGCGGTGGCAAATGTCGTACTTGTTTGGTAGAAATTGCGGCCGGATCTGCTAAAGATCCCCGTCCGATGCCAAAATTGCAAGCCAGTTGTCGCACTGGAGTGATGGATGGTATGGTGGTAAAAAATATTACCAGCGAAAAAGTAAAGGATGCCAGGGCAGGAGGGGTTGAATTTTTATTGATGAATCATCCCCGTGATTGTCCGGTTTGTGATCAAGCCGGTGAAGGCCATTTGCAAGATTTGGGGTATGAACATGGTAAGGAGGGTACACGATATGAATTTGACCGTAGAACCTTTGAAAAAGAGGACATTGGTCCCTATATTCAACTGCATATGACCCGTTGCATTCTTTGCTATCGGTGCACCTATGTGGCCGATCAGTTGACCAATGAACGGCAGCACGGTATTTTGGAGCGAGGCGATAAGGCCGAAATTTCCACACTGATTTCCAAAGCGATTGATAATGATTTTAGTGGAAATATGATTGATGTTTGTCCGGTAGGAGCATTAACAGATAAGACATTTCGATTTAAAAATAGGGTTTGGTTTACCAAGCCGGTATTGGCTCATCGAAATTGTGATAGCTGTTGCGGAGAAGTTACCCTTTGGTACAGAGGCGACGATGTAATGATAGTAACCGCCCGCAAGGATCAGTGGGGTGAGGTGGAAAATAGTAGCAAAAGATGGTAAACCCGGATGGATTTGTAATACCTGCCGCTTTGATAAAAAGCAAACAGCCGACTGGGTAGTTGAAGGCCCAATGAAGGTACAGCGTCATAGCGTTATATCACAAGGACATTATGTGAAAGCCATAAATGGTCAGGAAACAATAACTAGGGTAATGGGTGGTCGCGACCCGAAATTGCTCATGGATATCCATAACGTAAGCGATGTCAATAAATAGAACGGTGTCTGATTCTGGCTTTTGCTAGAATTCTCCAGATATCAATCAGGAACTCATTTTAATAATACCTCAATTCGTAATGTTCGAAAAATTAAAGCAGCGCTGGAAGGTTAGTGGTACACAACTTTTTTTAATACTCTGTGTTTTTGCAATTACCGGTACTACAACTGCCTTTATTTCTAAGGCCATTACTACATGGGTAGGACTTACCCCTGAATCTCCTCTGTGGCAGCGTGCCGGATTAAGGGATTTGGTACTGATTTTGGATACCAATTTATTATTCTACTAGTAAGTATTCCCTTTGGTCAATTTCATTTCTTTTGGAATTACGAAAAAAAGATTCTTCGCAGATTTGGTTTGATAAAGAAGCAAGAGGAAGAAATTTCCTAAATAGTAAGCTACTCTTTGTAGGTTTTGGGTACCTGGGGATCCGTAATAATGATATAGTCGCCGAGATGCTTATATTGCTCCCATTGGATATTCGGGAAGGCCTCGTCGCTTCCGGACGAAATCACCAAGCTTTTAGTTTGGGGACGATAGTTTTCCAATTGGGTTACTACTGCAAAACGGTCATCGCTGTGAAACCTCCCATTTACCTGCATTATTTTTTGTCGTCTGTGCACTTGCAAATATTCGTAGATGGAATAGGCCATAGTGGCGTCCCATAAGGATTGGGCTACTATTAAACTAAAACCACCCATAGCCATGGCAGGTAGGGGCGCTTTTTTTAGAGCAGTATCTTTTGAAGGGCCAGGGTCGTGCGACGATAAACCCATCAATTTTTCATAATATCCACCCGAGGCCGTATCGTAGGGCAGGGGCGCAAAATAATTTTTAGCCTCGTCCGATAAATTACGAAGGGCTTCTTGTCCTTTTCTTCCGGCTAAATTGGTATACCTACTGGGGGCATTTGCGCAAATAACATCAAGATTATTTGTTTTGGCAAATTCTATCATTGGTCTATAATCGGCATAGTTACTCCATACTCGTGCATCCTTTTTAAAATTCTTTTCACGGATATGCCCGTCAAGGTACTCATTCATTACCGTCTGCACATCTCTGTCAAACATTTCTAGGGAAAGGGCAACCTGCGTACCATATTTTGAAAATAGGGTTTCAAAGATTTTATTTTCGAGAAAATGGGTCACCGAATCATTGTGTTCTTCTCCAAAAAATAGCACATCATTTTCTTCCATCGCATCAGCAATGTCATTGATACTTACCTCTTTTTGTAAACTTGTTGAGTAGATTCGATAATTCTTTTCTGTAAGCTGTGCCTCTGCTGTAACGGAAGCGAATACAGGTAATAAGATGCCTATTGTGTTGTATAGGATGCGTTGAAGTGTTGTCATGGAAAGAAAATCATTGTATTTTAATAAGAGTTTATAAATCGAATAGCCTATAACAAAAAGCGAACTTTTTTGATTTAGATAGTAAATGTAATGCACCTGATGCTTGTTTGCAAATCTCCTTCTTTTAAACCTAGATAGGAATTTCTGGAGTAATGCCCCACCGAGCTAGCCATTGTTACTGGGCTTTCACTTAGTTTTGGGGAATGTGCGGAGGGATGCTTTTCAAACCGAAAATCAGAGAAAGCGCGCCCATTAGGGCATAATTGTCATTTTTTGCTAATAAAATCCTCAATATTCAAGCAATTTTCATTACCTTTGCGCTCTTTTTAAAAAACAAAAAGACTATCGATGTCTATAACTCGAAGTATTTTATGAAATTAATTACAATTGAAGGACAACTCAGAAGCGAATTTGGCAAAAAAGCATCCCGTCACATCCGTTCTGAGGGCAAAGTGCCTTGTGTAATTTATGGTGGGTCAAGTAATATACATTTTACCACAACTCCAAAAGAGTTAAAGGCAATTGTATATACACCTGAATTTAACAAAGCAATTATTAAAATTGATGGTAAGGAATACACCTGTATCCTGAAAGATTTGCAAATGCACAAAACAACTGACGAAGTTACTCATGTGGATTTTCTGGAGCTTGTTTCCGGAAAGCGTCTCAATGCCAATGTCCCCTTGCGTTTTGTGGGTCAGTCGACTGGGGTAAAATCTGGTGGCCGTTTTGTAATCAAAATGAATACAATCAAGGTTCGCACTACCCCAGAAAATCTATCTTCACATATTGATGTAGACATCACCAATTTAGAAATCGGAAAAAATCTACGTATCGAAGATGTGGTGGTTGCCAATACCGAAATCATGCACAATAAGAGAATTCCGATTGCAGCTGTTGTAACCACTCGTGCTTTGAAACAAGAAGCAACGGAAGCAGCAAAAGCCGATAAAAAATAATCAATGCAAACAAACAAGAAAGAAACCATCGCAAGATGGTTTTTTTCTTGCCTGGTCGAATCGAAATGCTATTTAAATTTGATGCAGTCCTTTCGCTTTTTTTTTTCATCTTTACAACATGATTATTCCCTTTAAACATCAAGCGCAAGCGCACTGTGAAAGTGGTGTGACCTCTAATTTGCTCAAGCATTATGGTTTGCCTATTTCAGAGCCCTTGGCATTTGGCATTGGTAGCGGTATATTTTTTGGCCATTTGCCTTTTGTAAAGGTGAACGGTGTGCCCGGTACTACCTATCGAATTTATCCGGGTCAAGTTTTTAAAAATGCGTGTAACCGATTAAACGTACAATATGAAAGTGTAAAATTTAACAACATGCATGAGGCAATGGCAGCCTTAAACAAGAATATAGAGAAAGGAATCCCTTCCGGCTGTCAAGTCAGTGTATTTTTTCTCCCGTTTCTTCCTGAAGTATTTCGGTTTCATTTTAATGCGCACAATTTGATTGTATATGGTGAAGAAAACCGAACCTATTTTATTAGTGATCCAGTAATGGAAAATGTAACAGAAATTGCCTATGACGACTTAGCAAAGGCACGATTTGCGAAGGGGTATCCGGAGCCCAAAGGGAGGATGTATTATATAAAATCAGTACCTCAGGAACTCAATCTGAAAGAAGCGATTAAAAAGGGCATCAAAAGTACTTGCTTTTTTATGTCGTCGCCACCGGTGCCTTGGTTTGGCGTAAATGGCATTCGATTTTTAGGAAAGCAAATCGCCAAATATCCAACTAAATTAGATGCGCGAAAATCTACCTTATACTTAGGAAATATTATTCGGATGCAGGAAGAAATTGGTACGGGAGGAGCAGGATTTCGATTTTTATACGCTGCTTTTCTACAGGAAGCTGCGGCCATTACACAACAGAAGGAATTAGCCGATTTTTCAATGCGCTTAACTGCCATTGGTGATCAATGGAGAAATTTTGCGTATCAAACAGCCAGAGTTTGTAAAGCTAGAAAAACAGATGTATTGGGTTGTAATGAGCTGTCGAATTTGTTGATGGAAATCTATCAGGCAGAAAAGCAATTTTTTTCTGATTTGAAACGATTTAGTAAAACGATGTAAACTTTTTAAGCTATGGAAAAGGTTAGTGTAAACGTACTTCCTTTACCTAATTCGCTATATACAGATATTTTTCCTGAATGGGCATCCACAATGTTCTTTACATAGGTGAGTCCCAATCCAAAACCCTTCACATTGTGCAAATTACCGGTATGGGCTCGATAAAACTTTTCGAAGATATGGTTTTGGGTTTCTTTGTCCATTCCTATGCCGTTGTCTTTAATATGAATTTGAATGGCACCATCTGCATTGGAAGTGCTAATATCAATAATTGGATTTTCGTTTGAATATTTGGTGGCATTATCAACCAAATTGAAGATGATATTTGTAAAATGCACCTCATCGGCATTTATGATATATTGCTGTGCCGTTAGATGCAAGGTGAATGTGGCCCCTATTTCTTCCATTTGCAATTTGGTATACTCAGCAACCTTCGTTAAAATATCATGTACATTAATTTTTTTGTACTGCAGTTTAATCTCGTCCTTTTCCAATTGCGCTGCCTGAAGAATTTTTTCAACCTGCTTATTCATCCGGCGGTTCTCTTCTTTAATAATACTGCTATAGTACTTAATTTGTTGTTGATTTGAAATGACTTTATCATTATTTAGCGCATCCGTGGCCAATTGTATGGTGGCAATGGGGGTTTTAAATTCATGCGTCATGTTATTAATAAAATCAGATTTAATTTCAGATAATTTATTCTGACTTAACATAGTTTTCAACGTCAAAACAAAGGCAGCAATAATAACTGAAGTAAACAATGCAGCAAACAGTAATAAAATGGCCAGGTGATTTTGGAAATAATTATCGGGTTCGATATATACATAAAGCATTTCTGAATTTACATAGCCATCTTGCGTTAACAGAGACGTGTAAATATTTTCTGATTCAAAGTATTCATTTTTGAAACCTGAGCTGAACATTAAATAATCTGACATTTCATTTCGGATGCAATACTCGAAGGGTTGTTTGATATTGTGTTTCTTGAATTCTGTTTTAATCAATTCCTTCATTTCATAATCCTTAATAACGGTATTGGTCGGAATATAATTTCCAAAGGACATGGGTTGAAATCGTATCGAAAAACCTAAGATGGATTTGTCTTTTCGTTTATTGATGGCTGTTCTTATTTCATTGAAACTCGAGTGGATATCATGATCATATTGCTCCCTCTTCAATTTCATGGTACCGCTAATCCAATCTACCTGTAAATAAATAAGTCCCAATAGGGAAACTACAATGAGTGCGATAATTACGGGGAAAATTTTCTTCACAGCACAAAAATAGAGGCTTCGTGTAACAATATCTTTTTTTTGATTTTATTTTAACATTGCCTCAAAAAGGTAGGCCGCTACATTAATTTTGATATATTTGGCCATAGTTTATTAGGATAAATACCTAACACCGAAATATGATTCAAGAAATACAATTTACTATTGAGAGTGCCCTTTTTCAGGATGAAGCATTTTTCATAAATAGTTTGCGTCAGTATTTAGGCATTAGCAAGCAGGAAAGTCTTCAGTTTGAAATTCTGAAAAAATCGCTCGATGCAAGGGAAGAAGTATTAAGTATAATCTGAAACTGCGAGTTTTTGTCAATGAAGTTCCCATCCCTACTCCAATTTCAAGTCCTTTGTTTCAGAATGTAACGAATGCTCCCGAGGTACATATTATTGGTGCAGGACCTGCCGGCCTTTTTTGTGCCCTTCAATGCATTGAATTGGGCTTAAAACCAATACTTTTTGAAAGAGGGAAGGACGTTAAAGAACGTAGAAGAGATTTGGCGCTTTTGAATAAGGAAGGAATATTAAATGAAGAAAGTAATTATTGTTTTGGTGAAGGTGGTGCCGGTACATATAGCGATGGCAAATTATACACCAGAAGCAATAAAAGAGGAAATGTAAGAAAGGTACTCGAATGGCTTTGCTATTTTGGTGCCAACCAGCGTATCCTATATGAAGCACATCCTCATATCGGTACCAATAAATTGCCTCAAATCATTGAGCGGATTCGAAACAGCATCCTTTCATGCGGGGCGAGGTGCATTTTAATTCGAAACTTAGCAATCTGGAACATACCGGCCAAAGCATCCAGTCAATCACCATTAATAATCATGGTAAATTACCCGTTCAAAAATTGGTGCTAGCAACCGGCCACTCAGCGGGAGATGTGTATCAATTATTGCATACGCAAAATATTCAGTTGGAGGCCAAATCGTTTGCATTAGGGGTTCGGGTGGAACATCCACAAGAAATTATTGATGCATCGCAATACCATTGTGAGTAGTCCTGCGCATTTACCTGCTTCTAGTTACAGTTTGGTAGAGCAGGTAAATGGGCGGGGTGTCTTCTCCTTTTGCATGTGCCCAGGAGGTATTATTGCCACGGCTTCTACGCAACAGAATGCCTTGGTAGTTAATGGATGGAGTCCCTCTAAACGCAATAATCGCTTTGCCAATAGTGGAATTGTGGTTGCGGTTAACGAAACTGATTTTGCCGGCACCCATTCATTAAGCGGTTTGTATTTTCAACATAAAATAGAGCAGAAAGCCTTTGCTGCGGGTGGGGGTAAATTTGTGGCACCCGCTATGCGCATGACAGATTTTGTTCATAATACCCTATCTACAAGCTTACCCTTATGCTCGTATATTCCGGGTATCAAAAGTGCCTTACTCTGCGAGGTACTTCCTGATTTTGTATATAAAAGTTTGCAACAGGCATTTGTATTATTTGGAAAAAAAATGAAGGGGTATTACACAGAGGATGCCGTTGTGGTAGCAATAGAAAGTAGAACCTCCTCGCCGGTGCGTATACCAAGAAATGCAGATAGTCTTTGTCATACACAAATCGCAAACCTATTCCCCTGCGCAGAGGGTGCAGGATATGCAGGTGGAATTGTAAGTGCTGCAATGGATGGTATTAATGTCGCACTAAAGCTACGCTAATGGCACAGTCATTGAAACACCAAATGCTTGCTTATATTTGTAGTAAAATTTTCTTTTAACTACCAACCAAAACAAATCAACATGGAAAACAAAACGTATTCACTCCGATCCATTGGACAGGGATCTGAACTATTCAAAATTTGGATTGTAAACCTTCTTTTACAGATTGTTACTCTGGGATTGTATTATCCTTGGGGCAAAGCAAATCAATTGAAATATTTGTATGAAAATACACTTTTTGAAGAGGATCCTTTTCAATTTACCGGTACCGGAAAAGAAATGTTTATTGGCTTTATTAAAGCCCTTTTATTTTTGATACTTATTTATGGAATCTTTTTTTTGACGGCCTATGCTGGTTTTCCAATTATTGGCGCCACCATTTTTTTTCTTTGCTTTACGGCCATTATTCCTTTGATGATTCATGGTGCTTATCGGTACCGAATGTCGCGCACCTCCTGGCGTGGTATCCGATTTGGATACCGTGGGGATAGAAAGCAATTATATTGGCTTTTATTAAAGGGATTTTACTGACACTTGTCACATTTGGAATTTATGGTTCTTGGTTTGTTATCGAATTACGAAATTATGTGATTTCAAATATCAAAATTGGAAATGGAAAGTTTCAGTATAGAGGAAATGGAACCGACTTCTTTGTATTGAATTTAGTGGGATACTTGCTTACGATTGTTACCTTAGGTATATATGGATTTTGGTGGCAGAAAAATTTGTTTGCCTATTATATCGATAATATGACCATAGAAAATGATGGGGAAGCGATTCGTTTTAAATCGAAAGCCACTGCAGGCGGCTTCTTTTCCTTATTAGTTGTAAATGTTTTGCTGATTATTTTTACTATCGGCCTAGCCACACCCTGGGTAGTGATGCGCACCTTACAATTTATTTTTAATAATATCGAACTGGAAGGAAATCTTGATTTAAATAAACTAGTGCAAACGGAAGACAGTTATACAGATGCTACTGCTGAAGACCTTGCTGATTTTTTCGATTTTGATGTCATCATTTAAGACCAAGCTTCGGCTAATTCTATAATTCCTATGTTTACAAATTATTTCGGTACCTACTTTGATGGTGAAAGTGCCCATGCAATACCTGTAGAGGTAACTTTCAAGGCAGAAGACATCTATTTATTTTCCATTGAGAAGGCCGTGTCAAAAAGTATTTTGTTGCAGGAAATTACCGAAATTCGAGCAATTGGGAATAATAGAATTATTGTAAGCTTTCAGCACACCAATAAGGAAGCCGTCGATATAACCTTTGAAAATATCGTTCCTGTTTTTTATAATCGCTATCCTGTTGCTGCTAAAAAGTCATTTGTATCGAAAGTTGCAGGTGTTAGTAATAGGGCAATGGCCCTTCTACTAGTAGGTTTCATTGCACTGATGTTAGGGATATATTTTTTTGTGGTTCCTTTTGTCGGCGAAATGTCCACCCATTTGATTCGCAAAGAGCATGAAATTAAATTGGGGCAAACGCTGTATGAGGGAATTATAAAGTCGTACAAAATTGACTCTGCCCAAACCGCCCTTGTCAACGCAATGGCAGGCCAAATTGATTTTCATTCGAAGTATCCTATAAAAATAACGGTAGTTACACATGACGAAAAAAATGCGTTTGCCCTTCCAGGTGGACATATCGTTATTTTTTCAGAATTGTTGCAAAAAATTCAAGACCCGTATGAACTTGCCGCACTCCTTGCTCACGAAGTATCTCATATCAATTTGCAGCATTCGCTGCGATCTATTTTTAGAAATCTGGCCTCTTACGTTTTTATCTCAGTGCTATTAAGTGATGTGAACGGTATTACCACCGTTTTACTAGATAATGCCAATAAGTTTACAACTCTTTCCTACTCAAGAAGCCTTGAAGAAGATGCTGATAAAGCCGGATTAGAAATTTTATATAAAAATCAGCTGAACCCAAACGGAATGCTTCGATTGTTTAAAATTTTGATGGCAGATTCACATCATTCGGAAAAACATCTGGAATTTTTAAGTACACATCCCGCAACCCAGAAGAGGATTCAGTATCTCGAACAACTTATCTCCCAAAAATCACATCCAATAAAAACAAATGAATCTCTTGAGAAATTGTGGCAGAAAAGAGAGACTATGAGAAATAATCCCTAAAGGATGGATTGCAAACCAGATCAACAAACATTGATGAATTATTCTTGATTTTTTCATATTTTGCATTCAAATCAACCAAGCAATGCAATCTATCAAAGAACTTATTGAACAAAAGAAAGTAATTGTGGTGGGCAGCAGTTCCACTTGTGATTGGGTACTCGAAGATTTTCTCATTGATGAAAAGCACTGCCAAATATCTTCCATTGGTGATAGCCGATATTTGATCGCTGATTTAGGCAGTAGGCACGGCACCTTTGTTAACAATGAAAAAATTTCTCATAAGGAAATCAATGAAAACGACTTTGTGTCTATCGGGTCAAAAATATTTCAATTAAAGTCAGCCTTTGACGCTGGACAAACGGTTCCAACGGACAAACAAGAACGTTCACAATCCAATCATTTCTCATCTCAAACCAATTCTTCAGCCGAAGGAATGAAACGTGAGCCGAATGAAAATCAGAGAGATGAACCTAAACAGGAATCTTCCAAAAACACGATTTTGCAAATTTACTGTTTGTATGCCTCAGAGGATGAACAGGCTGCTATATTTTTAGACAAGCATTTAGCGGCATTAAAACATAACCAGAAAATTCCCATAGAAGTCATTGGAGATTTTAACCGAAAGGCAGGCGATGATAGAAGTAATGATACCGATTTGTTGAAGAATGCAAATATCATTTTGGTGTTTATTAGTGCCGACTTAATAGCCAATGAAGCGTCTTATGCAAAAACCATGCTGGCAATCGACAATCACAATAAGGGGAAATCTCTGTTGCTTCCCATCCTTACACGACGTTGTATGTGGAAAGATACGCCATTCTCCTTGCTGCCCTTGTTGCCAAAAAATTTGGAGCCACTTTACAGTAAAAAATCGTGGGAGAGTGAAGATGATTCGTTTTCAAATGTAGTGAGCGAAATCAAAAATTCCATCGAAGTATATTATAAGAAAGAACAGGAATACCAGTCTGGGAAATCTACTTTTAAACCAGTGGAGGCCAGTATTACCTTAAAAACGGATTTTAGGTCTGGGTATTATTGGGGTATTTTTTGGAAACGAACCTTTGCCTATATGCTCGATAATTTGATTTTAGGAATCCCATTTTATATTTTGATGTTTTTGATTTATCAGGATGAGTACCAATATTTAGTTCAAGACAGCGACTTTGTGCTAGGACAGGCATTTTTATGGTTTGCTATTGCAGCTATTGTCTACTCGTTTTTCGAATCGGGAAATAATATGGCCTCACCCGGTAAAAAAATACTGGGACTGATTATCGTAGATGCGCATAGCGAGCGACTTACGTATGGCAAGGCCTTGGTACGAAATTTAATTAAATATGGAATTCTTTTTCTTACCATAAACCCAGTGCTTTCGCTAATTTATATAATTGCGCAAATAGCCTTTTATGCGGCTAAACATCAGTTTTTTCAGGATATGCTTTCTAAAACGATGATTAGTCCTAAGAATAAAAAAAATTAGTTAGTCATAAAATTGACTACATCTCTGATACTTTTCGCAATGGAGGTATACGCTTCATCTTGGTCGGAAAAACTTTTTACCGGTTTATTGCCCGCAGGTATTGCTTGTAATTTGGAGTAGGGCATATCGCGCCATTCGCAATTGCGTAAGAGAATAGGTATCACTCTAACTAAACCTTTTTCGTGCTTATCCAATGCAAACTTTAATTCCTTTTCCCAAATATATTTTGAATTATTAAAATCAACACTAATAAGCAATAAGATGATGTCCGCCTTCTCCATTGCATCCAAAATATTTTTATCCCATTCATCACCTGCAAAATGGCTTTGTCGGTCCACACCTCAATTTTATCGCTACGCTTCAGCATTATCAAATGCTTATCCAAATCGTTCTTCATGGCCTCATCTTCGTGCGCATAGGAGATAAATATATTGAGTTTACTTTTTTTCATAGTACACCGTGGTTGAAAAGTACTGCAATCAATTTTTTAGTTTACACTTATTTTTTGTGTGGATTTTGTCCCGTCACTTACCTCAATCTGCAAAATATAATTTCCTTTTGGTATCGCCGAAAACTTATAGTACATTTTATTAAGCCCCTTCATCAAATTGGATGCTTTACTATAAAATATGCTGCCTTTGTTGTCTAATAATTGCACCAAAACGGTTTCATTTGACTGGTTCATATTAATATCAAAATACAATTCATCCGACAAAACCGGATTCGGATACGCAGCGCTGATAAAGGTTTTAAGACCTTCCAAGCACTTCATTCCATTTACGTCTCGAACGCCATAGAGATATATTTGTCCGTCAATATCCTTTGATTTTAATTGATAGAAATTAATTTTTTGAATATCTCGATCTATAAATCGATAAGAGTTTGCTAGCTCGCCATTTGGCGCAGCTTGAATCTCTGCCAATTTTTTATAGTCAAATCCGTCCGTACTTTTCCAAATTTCAAAATGAGCAGTATTCTTTTCGTTAAGTGTACTCCATTCAATTTTTATTTCACAGCGATCTTCACTGGCGTGGAAGTATGAAAGGTTTACAGGCAATGCCACATTACTAAAATAATTTTTTGACAGAAAATGCGCATTTGCAGCAATTTGTTCTCCCATTCGTCTACCTTTAATGTCGTCAAAGGGAGGGTGTATGCCACCCCAAATCCTTGACAAGCTCGATTCGTCAGAAGCATCTCTATAGGCGGCCCATTGCAAATTTATTGCTGTACTTGGGCCTTTTTCAATAACTAAAAATCCATTATTAGGTGGTATAACAGTTTCTGATAAACCACCCGGAAAGAAGGGCGATCCTGTAAGTAAGGTTAGCAATTCGGCCGCTGCTCTTGAGTAAGTAGAATGTCCTGAAACATAACCGGCAAAGGGTGGCGTAACAAAAGTTTTTCGTTGATAAGGCATCCAACTTTCGCCCAATATCCATCCGGCACCTGCCACATCAGTGGAGCTATCTGCGATATAGGGGAATCCTCGCCAAGTATATAATTTGATTTTGTTTACATGCTCATTGGAGGCACCTGCTAAGGGGTCGCCCGCTTGTATCAATTCAATATATCCTGGAATCAAAGGAAGTCCACCTCTATGAAAATGCGGAAGCAAACTGTCGGTACATTGTCCAAGTTGCGACATCAAACGTATGGCTGAAATAGGTCTTGGACTGTCATACCATCCCTTTACACTCCAAGCAGCAATAGCGGCATCATGCATGGCACCACCTAATGCAAAGTAAGATTTGACGTCCCACTCTAAATTGGAAAGTACTGGACCCACGCCTTCATACTTTTTTACAAAGAGTGGGTGATCACTTACTTGATTTAGAATATAATACCAGTGACCCGGTGGGGTTTCTGATCGCGGGCCGTCCGCCCAAAATTGTGACACTACTCTGGTATAATCTCCTCTTTTAACGAGTTGCGGAGTGTATGGCAAATTGGTTATGGGGTTCAATGGATATCCTTTGGAAGTATCACCACCTTCAAAATAGTGATAAAAGGCCTGTTGTGCACTGAAATTGGAAGGATAGTAGTTTCCGTTTCCCTTACTTGCCGGTGAAATATCAATAGTAGTAGTATCGTTTGGATCTAAGTGACTTGACCAGATAGAAACCATACTATGTCCCCATTTAAATAATTGACTCGACACGTCACTGGTATCTGTTAAGCTAAGTTTGGGCATCATGCCGGGGTCGTGATACACGGCATAAATAATTCCATTTCGAAAATAATAAACTGCATCCAATGGGGTCATCGCGAAAGGAGTAACTCTTCCCCATTCGGGTTGTAGAAATTTTTGTGTAGGGTTAATGGGATTTCCTCCTTGGTCTAAAGCACCTACAATATATAAGGGCTGCCATCGGTTTACATTTTGCATAGTTATACCAGTGTCCTTCACTACCAAAGGCGTATTTACAGGAAGGTAGTCAAAGTAGGTATAATTTTGAATTTGATGCGAATTGTCGTTTAAACCCATTTCAATTACTTTTTCAGCAATATAGTTTCCCAAATCTGCAGGTGTACCGCCACTATAATTGGTACCATGGTAGGAGGTATCATAACCCAAATTTATCATTAAGGAATCAAAACGAGCTTTTATTGACAAAGGAGTTGGAGTGGGAACCGATGAAAAACGATGTGATAAAAAACGATAAGCTGCATAGCTAATGGCCATATTCATCGATGCCAAGGTATCGCCTGCATTTACTGGCGGTATTCCGGTAAAGGTATACGTGATGCCATCAATGGTATTTCCTAAAACATAGGGTGCTGCTACCGGGTCATAAACCGCCCATGCATCATAGATTGCTACCGAAAAATGAAATAAGTTGCGTGCCTGCACTGGAGGACGTGCAAAATCATTCCGAATGGTTTCAAGCAGTATTTCATTCCACTTTCTGGCAACAGATACTTGCGAAAAACCTTGCAATCCGGTTACACACAAGAAAAATAAAATGGAGAATCCAACGCGAATGTTTACTATATCATTTCTTTTACTCATAATAATACTAATTTATAAAACCTCATTAATAGTAGTCGTACATTACTATATGAAATTTAAATGCTGCAAATTTAGCATTATTACTGCAATAAAAAAACGCAGCAGGTATTTAGTACTTCTCAAATTTTAGGGTATGCACTTCCCCTTTGCTCTCTAATTTAATAAAGTATAATCCTGAAGAAAGGTTGTTTACATCAAGCAAGTGACTTCTATTAAAAGGGATGTCGCTTTTTGAAAATAGTAATTTTCCTTCAACCGAGTACACTTCCACCCGAACCGTTGCATCTACCAATAATCCATTTTCTATCGTCAAATTTCCGCGGGTTGGATTCGGATATAGTGAAAATGCATTTGAAAGGATTGCTTGGGTCTGAGGTTCCTCTTCATTATATTTATTGTTTGGTAATTGAGGGGCATTGCCCGAACATCCATCATAGGCTTGAGAAACAAAAAAGGCTGTCGTATTCGATGGACTTGCTACAAAAAAATCATTATTATTTGCCGGTAAAAATAAGGCATAACCGGCATACGGATTCGGATCCAATTTTACTTTTGCGGTACTTGAAATGGTAGTTTGGCCTGAGGATTTAATCCATGTATTGGATTCTGTTAAGGTATCAGAAAAAACGCCTGTAATGGTAATTCCGCCATTGCAATTTACACATTCACTTAAACAAGCCCCGCTATTTACTCTTAATCGAATAAGAGCACCTGGTTGAGGACCAAAACCCAAGCTCAAATTAATTCCGACATTTTGTAAATGACAATAACTCATAATAGTGCCTCCGGCAACAGGATTGGGCGGAAAGGAATTGCAATTGCCTTCCTGATATTGTACATTATAATTTCCGGCACAATTATCAATACGTGTATTGTCGCCATTCCACGCGCAAGCATGAGTATGTGGCGATGCCATATTATGACCTGCCTCATGAGTGACAACCATCGTATTCCAAGAGTATGTTGGCAAGGGAGTTAGATTCGCACTCAAACTTGCCGAAACGGCACTTCGATAGTAGGCTGCATCACATAATACATCTAGCCAAGCAATACCACCACCTAAACTTCTCTTGGAAAGAAGATGGGCTAAATCCCCATTAAATCCTCCTTGCATTTGGGTACTAAAACTTACTAATGCATCATAGGTATTCATATCTGCTGCATATGGATCGGTTACCGTCCATACATTCACTTGCTGAACAGCAGTTGAAACGGAATCGTTAAGGTATAAAGTGGAAACCAAGTTAAATAAACCGGTTGCAAAATTGGTTGTATTGACTACACTATTACCAAAGTCCTGATAGGTTTGGTAATCACATTCAACATAAAATTTTACGCAATTAGTGGTAATGGTTCTCACTGCCTTCCTTGTATCGTATTTAGGAATAAGGGTTTTAATCGGCTATCGTCAGCACCACAATGCGATGTATTTTCAATTTTTAGATATTTGTCATTATAAATAATATATTCCTCGCTACCAGCATTTCTTACGTTACTTTTTCCGATCACAACATTGCCTTCAGGCATCGCAATCATTCCAATGATATCATTGGCAAAAAAACTGATTCCCACACAGGTTCCCGGCATATTTTTTACAACTCCATAATAATAAGCCCCCAACGGATAATCGAAATTTTCCTTTCCTCGGGCATTTTGTGCAGTGAATACCGAATTCTCCGTAACAAAATTACTTTTCATTAATTGAAGGGTTAAAAAACTACCTTCAAAAGGAATATCCACTTCCAGTGCGTATTCATAAGAGTTGACCAAATCCTTTAATACATCAGCAGCCACGGTTGCCAAGGTATATTCGCTTAGGTCTTTGGTAAAATCGTAATTTTCCGTAGAAACAGATATCGGCTTAAATAGATTTTTGATTACGAAACCTTCTTGAGGAATCATATCAATTTTACCCTGAATATATCTTCCTTGTGCAACTATGATGAAGTGACACATTAGTGCACTGCATACCAAAATAATCTTTTTCATATTATTTTTTTTTTACGATTATTTAGAGTTTACTTGCTTGCTTAAAATTTCATTTTGCGATTTCAAGGTGTTTACCTCTTTTTCTAAACGAATCAGATGTAGGGTAAGTTCTTCAATTTTTTCGAGAAGTTTAGCATCCATTGAACCTAAATCTATACCATTACTAACCACCTCATCAGCTGATGGGATACCCGGTAAATGTTTGTGCTCTCTAATGTAAGTTTCTACTTCGTGTAACGGTTGTAATTTGTAATCTTCTGCAAAAACATAATCAGCCCAATTAGCACTTGCCTTCAAAGCAACTTTTACCTTTTCAGTTAAAATTCCTGTCTCAACATATAATTTATATCCAGCAGGAGTAGTAGAGGTGCCAATTTGCACAGCCCCGTTTGCCAATATGGTCATTCGGCTTAAATTGCTGGTTCCCAAGGATAAGGTGTTGGCCTCCATATTAATAATTGAGGCTGCTGTTCCAGTAGTGGCAAATATCAAACCGTCTGTTTTCGTTTGTCCTGTATTACCGTTGGTGATTCGCATGGTATCATTTGCTGCAGATGTATTAATATGAACTTGGGCTGTTGGGGAGGCATTGCCTCCTAAGCCTACTTTTCCGGTAGCATATTCGACAAAAAATTTGAGTGTGGAAGTCCCTCCAACCAATGTGCTGATGCCGATATTGCCTGCATTGCTCATCAACATGCCACCGCCATTGTTTCCAAAGGCAACCAGATTTGCGTACGGAAAAAATCCTGAAATGCCTGAATAACCTCCTACAGTAGCCGAGCCATATTTGGTAAAAGTGAAATAGTTACCCGGAATATCGTTATACATTGTAAACCTACCAGCCCCGGTGGGTCCAACATTTTGCATTTGAAGATGATTCACTACCGAATTTGAATTTTGATATATATGTAGTTTGCTTGCAGGGCTAGCCAAACCAATACCTACATTGTTACCTGCAATGACATTGTTGCCACTAGAGTATAGCTGTGCAAAGGTTTCAGTAGCCATCATGAAGGCAAATCCGGAAAGTAAAATCAGTTTTTTCATATTTTTGAGTTTTATGTTGTAAATATAATTTGACCGGTGAAATTGTTACAACAATAATGCCATGAATTTGTCATTTTTTCCTATAAATTAATAATTACTAATTTAGATATTCCTTTTTTACCTTTACCCACTTTTTGATAATGGATAAACAGACTTTATTGCGCGCCTTTCGGCTTATGATGACCGCGAAGGCAATGGCTGACATATACGAGGAAAATCGAGCCGTTTGCAAATATGTTCATAGTACCTCCCGAGGGCATGAAGCAATACAACTTGCTTTAGGATTTCAATTAAAAAAGCAGGATTGGGTGAGCCCCTATTACCGCGATGAAAGTGTGATGTTGGGTATGGGATGGCGCCCTTATGAAATGATGCTGCAGCTGCTGGCAAAGGGCGAAGATCCTTTTACCGGAGGAAGAGAATATTACAATCATCCGAATAGTCGCAGAGAAAATTTTCCAAAAATAATTCATCAGAGCAGTGCAACCGGAATGCAGGCAATTCCCACCACAGGAATTGCACAAGGCATTCAATACATTGAAAAAACGATGATTCCATCAGCATTTGCGGAAGGTGGTGCAGAATTGGCACCGGTAGTGGTATGTTGTTTTGGTGATGGAAGTGTAACAGAAGGTGAAGTGAGTGAAGCCTTTCAATTTGCTGCCCTAAAGCAATTGCCGATTATTTACCTCGTTGAAGATAATGATTGGGGCATCAGTGTTAGCAGTGACGAAGCACGTACCATGAATGCCTATGAGTTTATTGCCGGATTCAAGGGAATCGAACGTTTGCAGGTAGATGGTAGTGATTTTGAAAAAAGTTATGAATGCATTGAAAATGCGATTCATTATGTAAGAGTCAATAGGAAACCAATATTGGTGCATGCCAGAGTGCCATTATTAGGGCATCATACTAGCGGAGTACGTAAAGAGTGGTATCGTTCGGAAGAAGATATGCAAAAACATTTGAAGAATGATCCTGCCGTAAAACTTCGGCAACATTTGTTAGAATTAGGAAGTAGTGAAGAGGAACTAAACCAAATTACCTACGAGGAAAAAGAGTATATCGAACGAGAATTTCAACAAGCTGTAAATGCTCCTGAACCGAATCCTGCAACAGTAAGTGATTTTGTCTTTATCGATACGTCCGTTCAGGAAGAAAAAGGGAATCGAATGCCGGAAGGGGGCGAAAAAGTGGTGATGGTGGATGCTGCCCTGCACGCTATTGAAGAGTTGATGCGTAAACATCCCGAATGTTTGTTTTATGGTCAAGACGTCGGTAAAAGACTGGGAGGTGTTTTTAGAGAAGCCGCTACCTTGGCCGACAAATTTGGTGACGATCGAGTTTTTAATACAGCTATTCAGGAAGCCTACATTATTGGTAGCACGATAGGTTTGAGTGCACTGGGTTTAAAAGCTTTTGTAGAAGTACAATTTGCCGATTATATCTATCCGGGAATCAATCAATTGGTGACCGAAATTTCGAAATCTTGCTTTTTAAGTTGTGGGAAATTTCCGGTTAGTATGGTTCTTCGGGTGCCTATTGGTGTTTATGGGGGAGGTGGACCCTATCATAGTGGTTGCGTTGAATCTATTTTAGCAAATATCAAAGGTATCAAGGTTTGCTATCCTTCTAATGCCGCTGATTTAAAGGGATTGTTGAAAGCAGCCTATTATGATCCCAATCCGGTAATTATGCTTGAACATAAAGGCTTGTATTGGAGCAAAGTGCCCGGCACCGAAGAAGCTAAGACCATAGAACCGGATGCCGAATATATATTGCCTTTAGGAAAAGGCTTAAGCGTCCTACAAGCTAGTGAATCCAATATTAACGCTGGCAATTCGATTTGTATCATCACATACGGAATGGGCGTCTACTGGGCAAAATGCAGCCCAACAATTTTCGAATTGTGTGGAGGTAATTGATATTCGTACACTGTATCCATTGGATGAAGTCTTGATTTATGATACAGTAAAACGGCACGGAAAATGTTTGGTGCTGACCGAAGAGGCGTTACGCAATTCATTTGCTGAGGCAATGGCTTGCCGTATCGCGCAACATTGTTTTTATCAGTTAGATGCACCGGTTAAAACCCTCGGAGCTATGGACCTTCCTGCTGTTCCAATGAATGTCATTTTAGAGCAGGCCATGTTACCAAACGTTGAAAAAGTGGCGACGGCCATACAAGAATTGCTTACTTTTTAAATGGTTATAAATTGACTCGTAAAACCTTTCTGAAATATCTTACCTTGCTTCCATTAAGTAGTTGCGCTATGAATATTAATGAATTTGGGAAGATGATAGATGGTGAAACGCCCACAGATAAAATGCCCTTACTGTTTGTAGGTCATGGCAATCCGATGTATGCCATTTCAGAAAATAAGTATAAAAAGGCATGGGAGGAAATGGGAAAAAATCTCCCACACCCAAAAGCGATATTATGCATTTCGGCCCATTGGCTTACCAATGGTACTTCTATAGCCATGACCGACAAACCAAAGACCATTCATGATTTTGGAGGTTTACCTAAAGAATTATTTGATGTGCAGTATCCTGCACCCGGTGCGCCTGATTATGCTAAAATGGCAGCTTCCAGTATTCAGTCAATAAAGGTTCACGAAGATTTTGAATGGGGCCTCGATCATGGTGCATGGAGTGTTCTCAAAAATATGTATCCGCAGGCAAACGTACCTATTTTTCAAATGAGTATTGATTATCAAAAATCACCACAATATCATTTTAATTTGGCCAAAGAACTTGCCGGTTTACGAAGTAAGGGCGTTTTGATTATTTCGAGCGGTAATGTAGTACACAACCTAGGTATGATACAATGGGATGCCAACTCGCAACCCTACGACTGGGCAATAGAGTTTGATAATTTGGTAAAGAAAAGTATTGAAGAGAATCATCCGGTTCCGTTGATTGAATATCAAAAATTAGGCAAAATAGCCAGCATGGCGCATCCCACCAACGATCATTATTTACCCTTGATGTACACGTTAGGCCTTCGTGATGCAAAAGATAATTTTCAATTTTTTAATGACTCACTCGACATGGGTAGTATGAGTATGCGCAGTGTTTTATTTTCTTAATTCAATGTATGAAAGGCATTTTACAGCATCTTCGCTTCCCATTTTCTTTTTTGCTGTTGCCTGTTTTTTTGTTTTCAATCTATTGTGTTCCTGTAGCGCAATTGAATGTACAAAATGCTTGGATATTATGGATCATTCTTCATCTGTTTGTATATCCGGCAAGTAATGCCTACAATAGCACCCAAGACCACGACACAGGTAGCGTGGGACTTATTGAAAGTCCTTTACCAATACCAAACGAACTCAGCAGAATTACCATGATATTGGATATGCTGGCTGTTTTCGGAAGTCTGCTTATTAATGCAACAACCACCTATTTAGTGATTGCATATATAATGGCTTCACGACTTTATAGCTGGCGAACGGTTCGTTTAAAACAATATCCGATTATCGGCTTTCTGACTGTATTCATTTGTCAAGGTGCTTTGGTGTATTATTTGGTACAATGTGCAACAAATCAATCGTTCGATTCGCAGATTCACTCAGGGACGATGCTAAAAAATTTAGGGATTGTATTTGATAAATATCATGCAACACATGCAGCTATTGCTTCTCTTTTATCGGAAGTATGTATCCTCTTTCTCAAATTTATCAGCATCAGCAAGATAAAGAGGACGGGGTCTTGACAATAAGTGCTGCATTGGGATATAGAAATACGTTTCTTTTTTCAGGTTTGCAATTTGTATTGGCAAGCGCACTTATTTCGTTTGGTTTTTTAAATGAAGAAAACCTTCTTGCCTTTTCACTATATGGTATCTGTCAATTGCCTGTTGTCACTTTTTTTCTCTATTGGTTTTATCGTGTATCCAAAGATTCGGTCCAGGCAAATTTCAAAAATACGATGTACATGAATATCATTTCTGCTGTATGTATGAATGTATGTTTTGGATTTCTGCTATTGATGAGCTATTTGTAATTATCAACTGATTCATTGATATATATATTTGGAGCTTAGTTGACTTCACATTTGCCACCATCTCAGCTTCGCACTTATTAGTGAGACCCTGTCATTTGCCAAGTATCACAGCACACATACCAAAGTTCCCCAAACTGCTTTAGGTGGTTTTGTTCCTTTGCAATTGCGTAGAAGTTGTTAGCACTTGTACATGTCATCATATTAATAGTGTATCAAGTTATGAAATGCAAATGCGCAAATATGCCGACTATAAATTTATCAGCATAGGGAGTATACAGAGAGATACTACAAAACCTTGAAATACACAATGTCTTGCTATTTTATAAAATCTTAAATCAAAAAATACACAAAATGAATACAATAAAGAATCAAATGAAAAAGGTAGTAGGTGTTCTTACCATCCTGTCCATAATTAGTCTATTTGTAACTCCAAAGAATAGCGATGCACAGTTTAATCTATCCGATGTAAAGAAAGTAAAAAGAAAAGTTGAGAATAAAACAGAAAATACGGATAACAATAGAAAAAGAGAATCTGAGGATAATCCGCAAGAAAGCAAAGCAAATAACGCATCAGGCAAAGAGAGAGGGGCGAAGGAAGACAAATCTAATTCAAACCAAGTTTCTAGAGGCGGAGGGGGAAATGATGATTGGCAATTTGTATACCAGCATTCTGTAATTTACAGAAAATTATATGAAACAGCCAGCGAAACGAGGATGTCATCTAGGAGCAACTCAAACCCAATACCGGTTCGTGGAAAAGAATACTATGAAGCCGCCAAAGATTTTCCTCGTGAAAAATTACGCGGGTACTTGCAGATCCCGACAAATTTAAAGGAGGTTCTGCAAGCACTGCCCAAGATTTTAAAGCCAGGTTAGAAGATTATGAAAATTATATTTCACGATCAGGCATTCTTATACACGCCAAAAAATTGGCGGGGCTAAGTTATGAAGAAATGAAAAAGAAAAACGAGGTAAAAGCCTTAGAACTTGCGGAAGATGCGAAAGGCTATTGTAATGGGGTATTGGCCTTGTCTCCTAACAACCTAGAGGCTACAGAAATATTAGTATTTGCAGAAAAAGCGTATACCAACGCCAATGCCTCTATGGCGGGTGCGACAACCGGTTCCTTACATAGTGAAAACAAAAATAAAATTGTCTGGAGCACTAAAAAATTTCCAAATGGACCCCAAACAGCAAATGATATAAAAACCTCCTTCAAATCGGGCGAAACCATTTACGGCACTGCCTTTTTATCTGCCAAATTGATCGATAGAATTCGCCCAGGTGGTACTAAACTGTATTTAACCATTAAAGTAGATGATCAAAAAATTCATTTCTACGACCCGTATATTGCTGTAACGGAAGAGATGAAACAACATTCATTTGTTCATTTCGCATTAGTTCCTTCTCTATCCGATGATTTATCATTGGAAACAAGAGATGGGAATAAAACGCTGAAAGAGTTTAATGAACTAATGACGCAAAAAGGACCCATGTCGTATAAAATTAGCTTGTCCTTCGAGTTTTCAAAAACCAACGAAAAAATTGAAGGCAGTTTTAATTATGATTTATCAGATGGGTCGGAGTATAGCGAAAAAATTACAGCAAAATTAGAAGAAGCAATGGCTGGTGAGGTAAAACTCCCTGAAGGATTGATGAAGAATGCGGCATTGGAAGCCGAAATGTTGAAGTTGGTTAGTAAGTATGCTACTAAGGGAGAAAAGTATGCGAAACCCAGAATCCTTTCTTCCGATTGGGGCATCAATAAAAACAATTTAGGAATCATCACCGATAGAACGATTATGACTGCTTTTGTGGCTACTTTTCCGGACGGGCATTGCGAGTTGCAAAGAAGAATATTTGTTCAGGATTACGCTGGTGGAGGCTCCTACAGCAATAATTTGAAAATGCTGGATGATCCGTATAGTCCTAAAAAAATGAAGTGCGAGAATGCACGATAGAAAGTAGGATAGGAGCCAATCTGCAAGGGGAGGTACCACAGTCTTGGTCTGTCAACACAGTGGCAACATTATGCAGCACGGTCTTGAATATCGTAAGAGGGAGATATTTTCTTTCGAAATTAAAAACAATCTGAATAATACAAGAAATCGCTGATTTTCTAAAATTATAAATAATAGCATTCAATCAAATGGAATGCTATTTTTATTCCTAGTTTTCAAATTAATATGTTTTTACGTAGTAGGCAATTTGTTAAATTATCTAAGGATTCTCAAAAATGGTTACTTTTGGCGGCAAGTTGAGTGGCACCAAACAGGCACATCATCTTATTTATGAATCCAGAAATTCAACTATATATTGACCAGCGGCATCCGATAGATCAAGAAATCTGTAAAATGCTAGTTCAATGCATCGACGAGACTCTTGTTGAAGCAGAGAGTAAAGTGTGGCATGCACATCCGGTTTGGTTTCTTGAAGGAAACCCAATTGTTGGCTTTAGCAAACAAAAAGCTGGCTTGCGTCTGATGTTTTGGAGCGGTGCTGATTTTGATGAGGAAAAATTAAAAAGTAGCGGAGGTAAATTCAAAGATGCCTCCATTTTCTATTCAGATAGTGCGCAAATTGATGCTTACGAAGTGAAACGTTGGTTGCGCAAATCCATAGAAATTCAATGGGACTATAAAAATATTGTCAAACGAAAAGGGCAACTCCTAAAGTTGAAATAAAATGAATGTAAGCGAGGAACATAATCAACGCATGGCAAAACTAACGTTTGCCTCTGTATACCCTCATTATATAGAAAAGGTAGAAAAAAAGGGCCGTACTAAAGAAGAATTACATCAGGTAATTGAATGGTTGACAGGCTTTGATGAATCGGCGCTTCAACAACTCATTGCTGAAAAGGTAGGTTTTGAAACGTTTTTCAAGAGAGCGCATTTGAACCCCAATGCAGTGCTTATTAAAGGAATGATTTGTGGCTATCGTATTGAAGATATCGACAATCCACTTACAAAACAGGTTCGATACCTAGATAAATTGGTAGATGAATTGGCTAAGGGAAAAAAAATGGAGAAAATATGTAGGGAATACTAGTCAACTCAAACCAATGGCTGGAAGTTTTTTTGCTCATTCCCTCCAATCATAAAATGGCATCTATTTTATTTGAAAATAGGCCAATTATGTAATTATATTCAAAATTAAACGTCTAAACATATATTTGCCAAACAGAACACTTCATTTTTTTCATAAATAGATTTTGAACATTTGGCATATATCCAATCCATAGGAACCGCAGATGCACCCTTTTCACATTCTCAGAGTGAAATATTCAACTTTATGTTGGAGATGTATCATGTTCCCTCTGATGATGTAGATAAGGTAAAACGACTCTATGATCGGAGTGAAATTGAAACCCGGTACTCAGCTATTCAAGATTTTGCCCTTCCAAAAAATCAGTGGACATTTATTGATACAGAGCAAACGGTTTCTGTGGAGAAGCGAATGGAGAAGTTTTTTGAAATCGCGCCTGCTCTTTGTGAAAAGGCCATTCGACAATGTATTCCGGATGCCAGCGAGTGGAATGAAATCACCCATTTAATCACCGTGAGTTGTACGGGTCTATCGGCACCTGGTCTCGATATTCAGCTGATGCAGCGCTTAAAATTGAAGCCCAATATACAGCGATTCTCGATCAATTTCATGGGTTGCTATGCGGCAATTCATGCGTTAAAGCAAGCTAAGGATATTTGCACTGCCCATTCAAACGCAAAGGTCCTAATTGTAGATATTGAATTGTGCACCTTGCATTTTCAAAATACTTACTCAATGGAAAATGTGGCAGCATCCCTCTTGTTTGCTGATGGTGCTGCTGCCGTGTTGGTTAGCAATGAACCAGGCATCTATTCTATCGAAAATTTTTACTCAGAAGTCGCCATTGCTGGTTATAACGACATGGCATGGAATATTTCCTCAGAAGGATTCTTAATGACACTAAGTGCTTATGTCCCTTCCATTATCGCCGAAAATATTGGGCCCATGTTGATGAATTCCTTGGCTCATATGAATCTTTCAAAAACAGACATTCAACACTGGGCAATTCATCCCGGAGGAAAAAAAATTATTAGTGAAGTACAAAAGGCCTTGTTACTTACAGACAACGATCTCGCAATGAGTCGCTCTATTTTAAAGAACTATGGAAATATGTCTTCGGTTACTATTTTGTACCTGCTTAAGCAAATGCAGCAAGGTATAACAGCAACCGATGAAAACGTGTATGCGGTAGCCTTTGGACCTGGTCTAACCATTGAATCCTTATTTTTGAAATCATGTTAGAATTTTCTAAAAGAAGCAAGCAAAAAGAGCTATTAGATATGGAAGGGATTCCATGGAAGGATATTCAGCAAAATTTGAAAGAATTGAATTTTATCAATACCTATTTAGGAGGCCATGGAATTACCGTAGCAGGTGTTTCAAAATGGAAAGGAAACCAATCACTACGTATTGCAGAAATTGGATGTGGCGGAGGGGACAACCTAGATGCTATTCATAAGTTTTTACAAAAGCGGAACGTGCAGCAGCAGTTAATAGGTATCGATATCAAAAAGGAATGTATTCACTTTGGAAAGACTCAAAACCCAACATTTGAGTGGATCTGCGGCGACTATAGGCATACCCATTTTAATACCAAACCCGGATATTATTTTTCTTCATTGTTTTGCCATCATTTTACAGATGATGAACTGGTGGAACAAATTCAATGGATGAAGGATCATTCGGTTCAAGGTTTTTTATCAATGATTTACATCGACATCCTTTTGCTTATTACGCCATCAAATTTCTTACACACGTTTTTTTCAAGTCTTATTTAGTAAAGAACGATGCGCCGCTTTCGGTTGCACGTAGTTTTGTAAAAAATGATTGGAAGCGATTATTTGAAAAAGCAGGAATTCAAAATGTTACGATTGAATGGAAATGGGCTTTTAGATACCTAATTACGTTTAAGCATGCCTACTAAAGAAACGATATTTGATGTAGTAATTGTAGGGGGCGGACTTGCAGGGCTTTCATTATCTATCCTTTTGGCGCAAAAGAATTATTCGGTTTTGCTGATTGAAAAAAAATCTTATCCCTATCACAAAGTATGCGGCGAATATATTTCCAATGAAAGTCGCGATTTCTTGCTTCGCCTTGGAATTCCTGTAAACAGTATGGACCTGCCACAAATACAAACGGTGCAGCTTACCGGTGTGAAAGGACAGCAAGTGTCTGAAAACATGCGCTTGGGTGGATTTGGAATCAGCCGATATTGTTTAGATCAATTGTTGGCCGAAAAGGCCATTGCTTCTGGGGTACACCTTCTGCAAGCAACTACCTGCCACAAATACTCGCGAGAGTCTTCCCTTTTTGAAATAGCAAGCTCGGCTGGCACGTTTAGAAGTAAAGTGTTGGTGGGAAGTTTCGGTCGTCATGCCTCTGGGAATTTTTTTAAATCGACAAAAGAATCTGAAAATTGGATTGGAGTTAAATATCATATTCAATATGCCTTTCCTGACGATTGCATAGCCCTCCATACTTTCAAGGATGGATATTGTGGAATTTCAAAGATTGAAGGGCAACAATACTGTTTGTGCTATCTGGTAAGGGCTTCGTTACTGAATTCCTATCACAATAATATCCAAGAAATGGAGAAAGGCGAGCTGTATAAAAACCCCGTCTTGCACGATATATTTTCGAAAGCTACCTTTCTATTTGAAAAGCCGGTGACGGTATCTAACATTACATTTGATGCCAAAAAACCGGTAGTAGATGATGTGTTTTATTTAGGTGACAGCGCAGGTGCCATTGCCCCTTTAACTGGCAATGGTATGAGCAATGCCATGCGCAGTGCCTGGCTATTAAGTAAGGAACTTGCTGATTTTTTGGAGGATAAGATTTCCTTTACAACATTAAAACATCGATACGAAAAGCAATGGAATCTCAATTTTAAAATAGAATCCGAAGCGGAAAATTCATGCAACACTTCTTTTGCAATTCGTATTTGACCCAACGTTTTTATATTTATTAAAAATCAGTAGCTACCTACGAAAAATCATCATAAAGCAGGCACATGGTAAGCCATTTTAATTTATTGTCTATATTTGGCATCTGAGGATGAACAAATTGGAACCAACATATTGGGTGGAGCGTTACGCTGATTACTTGCTCCGGTATGCGATGTTTCGACTTAATGATCAAGCGCAATGCGAGGACCTTGTGCAGGAAACTTTTTTATCTGCCTTAAAAGCCAAAGAAAATTTCAAGGGTAATAGTAATGAGAAAACTTGGTTGACTAGCATTCTCAAAAATAAAATTATTGATGCGTATCGCAAGAAGGACCGTCGACCCGAGGCGGTGAGCGACGACATTTTTTATTCGCAATTTTTTGATATAAATGAAGACCAGTCCGCTCACTGGCGTAGCGACCAATATCCGCATCCATGGGAAAATAGCGCCATTGAGGGTATGGTAACCAAGGAATATTATCGTATTTTGCATCAATGTGTTTCGAATTTGTCAGAGACGCATCAAGCTATTTTAACCGAAAAATATTTTGAAGAAACAGATTCTGAAAAAATTTGTAAGGATTTTAACATTTCTAAGTCTAACTATTGGACCATTTTGCATCGAGTGAATATTCAATTGCGGAAATGTCTTGAATTAAACTGGGTAAATACGTAATGAAGGTATTCAAATTTATACATATAGGCTGTCAGGAAGCCACTTTACGTTGCCTAAAGCAGCGTGAAGAGCCGCTATCGTTTGCTGCCCGAATTCAATTAAAAATTCATATGCTCCTTTGTAAGCCTTGTTTGGAATTCGCCCGTCAAGTAGAATGGATTCAGCAGTCGATTTCGAAACGGAGTAGTCATGAGGGAATTTCATTTCGGAAAGTAAAAAGGCGACCTTGCAAAATAAAATTAATGAATCGTTGTAAGTAATGACGTTTTTGTTCGTCTACTAACAAAATTGAATTATGAGAATATACTTCTTTCTAATCTGTTTAATGGTAATGAACGTTAATGTGGAAGCCCAGATTCCTAAAACCACGCTCGTGGAGCATTTTACCAATTCTAGTTGCGGGGTTTGTGCTTATACCAATCCCTTTATTGCAGATACATTAAGTAATTTTCCGGATGTGTTACGTATTGCCTTTTATCCCAGCAGTCCGTATGCCAATTGCTTTTTTTCGCTACAAAATCCTATTGAAAATGATGCCAGAACAAACTTTTATGGCGTGTACGGAGGTACTCCCAAATTATTGGTGAACGGCGAATTGACCACTTTAGCCAATTTGGATAGCAAGTTGCAGACAGCTGCTGTAGATACAACCAGTTATAAATTGCGTTTGACACAAGAATTTGTTGCAATGGATTCGGTATGGGTTCGGTTAATGATAAAGAAGGTAGCTCCTGATTTCTTGGTAGAGGCCTTGTTGTTTATGGGAGCTGCAGAGGATACCGTGTTTCAAACTACAGGTAATGGCGAATCGGTGCACCGTGATGTATTTCGCAAGGCCATGACCAACGCAATAGGCGACAATATTTTATTACCGATTGCAGTCAATGATAGCGTAGTCTTTAACTTCCT
>JADJQP010000001.1 GCA_016712665.1 Bacteroidota bacterium | reverse complement strand
TACGATAGATATGTAAAGCTTGGAAGAGGAGAACAAAAACAATAGGCATAATTTATGTAAGGATAAAAGATACGATGGTGGAGAGTTATTTACCAGAAAGTAACAATCAAATATTTGCAAGTAAGTGGAATTAATTCACCAAGCAAAAAGGAATTGAAACAGTTGATTGAAAACAAAACAGATTAGACATTTATGACTTCACTACCTTTCATAAAAATACCCCTAGATTCTATTGAAAAGGGCTTGTCATTGACTATAGATGCTAAAAAAACAGACACTTTATTTGATATTATAAATGCAGAACAAGAAGGTGAATGCAGATATCAACTCAAAGAAGGTTGCTTCTATGATTATGAGTTTTCGGAAACAAATTTTGCATTTAAGAAAACAGATTGTATACAACCGCATAGCAGAAAGCCCTATTTAGGAGTCATTTCTCCTAATATTTATGTAGGAGCTTTAACATTTGAAATTTTCGATAATGATATCCCAGAAAAATTTTATAAAATAAAATTAGAAGTTCAATCGGTCAAGTCCGATTATAGGACTGACTATCGTTTTATGCTTGAGGACATAACTGAACGATGTACTGATTTAATCATGCAAATTGATTCGCCAATCACACAGCATTTTGAAACAAATTTTGATACGGATAGTCAAACTTTATATCAACGTTTTTCGTTTGTAAAATCATTAATCGATTCATTGGAATTTGAAGAAGCGATTCAAAAAATTATTTCTAACCCTACCACCAAATGGGAAGAGGAACACCAAGAAAAAGACATTCTTGAACAATCCGAAGATTCAATCAAAAAAAACTTAAAACAATTAGTTGCAAAGAGTAATCGAATGGAAATAAGTAGAAACCATTATTTAAATAAGTCTTATGGAATAACCTCAATTCCAACTAAATTAGATGGTACAAGAAAAACAGAATCGATAGACACTGCTGAAAATCGTTTTATTAAACATGCTTTAGAAGAGTTTTTATTTTTCTGTGAAAATTGCGAGTCCAAATTTGAAAAGTATTCAACAGCAAAGCTTGAATCGGGAATACTAGCTACTAAAATATCTACTTATTAAATCAATCATTTTTCAAACAAATATCAAGACCAAGTTCATTAAAGCTGAATAGCCCTGTCCTTCAAAGGAAAAAGTGGCTATAGAGAGGTGCTAAATGCTTGGTTAAAATTTGACTTAGCTGCCAAATTGATTTGGAAGGGTGAGACAATGTATATGATGCTGGCAAAAAAGATATTGCTACACTTTATGAATATTGGTTATTTTTTACATTGTTAGAATTATTAAAAGAGGTATTTGATATTGAACCTAAAAATATTGCAGAACTAATTCAATACGATAAAGGGCAGTTATCACTAAATTTAAAACAAGGAACGGCAATAGCAATGAAAGGTGTTTATAAATCACCATCAAGAAATTTGAATATTCAATTTTCCTATAATCGTTCTTTTGGTGGTGGTAAAACGTTCCCCAAATCTGGAAGCTATACAACTACTCTTCGACCAGATTATACGCTGTCAATATGGCCAGAAGAAATAAAGGATGCAAAAGATGCAGAAAGAACAGAATTGATTTCACATATTCACTTTGATGCAAAATACAAAGTCAAGAATTTTTATGAATTAATATCTAAATCGAAAGACGAAAAATTATCAGAAGAAGAGAACAATAAGCTATTAGAGGAAGAAGCTGAAGAGAATAAAAAAGGAACTTTCAAGAATCAGGATTTACTTAAAAACATGCTTATAAAGACGCAATTAGAAGAACCGGTGGAGCTTATGTTTTATATCCAGGAGAAGGTAGTGCAACGCCATTTAGAGGTTTTCATGAACTGATACCAGGCTTAGGTGCTTTTGTAATTAAGCCTAATAAGAATGACAATGACAAAAAGGAATTAAAGGATTTTATTAATAAAGTTGTAGCAAACTTTATTGATCGTGCTTCACAAAGAGAGAATACAGCTTCTAAAATTTATGATATTCATAAAGAATCAAAATCAGATGATAATATTTTAAATGAACCGATGCCAGAATATATAAATGGTAGAAAGTTGATACCTGATGAAACATTTGCGCTAATTAGAACAGGTACAGACAAAGGATCTTCTCTATTGAATTATAATAATACGAATGCAAAATATCTAATACTACATGGTCACGGGAATTGAGTACGAATAAAATATACGAGTTAGATAGCAATGGTCCTGTTATTTTCTCTAAAGATGATATGGAACGCAAAAAATATCCAAATCCAAAAGGGGATATATATTTAATCTATAAAATTTTAAGAGAATGTTCTTTGGAATTTGGCAATGCATATTTTGATTTACGTAAATTACCTAATTATGAATCAAATAGAAATTCTGCAAAACCAATTACTGCTTCATTAACCGAGTTGTTGAAATCTAAACTGTAATAAGAAAAATGGGCTTGCATTGCGGCAACGATAGTAGTGTAAATCCTTTTTGCCTGCTTTGAGGCAAAAAGATTGAAACGGATAGCGTGCGTGCCGCCCAAAATATTAAGTACCTAATCTACATAGATATACATAAAAACGAAACCTTAGACACGAATTTATTGCCAGTCTAGAAATAAGTGTTTACTGCGAATTCAAATTGTTGAATATACATTTCTTTAAAAGCCGAAATATTATTTTGTTCATAAAATAGGAGCAACGCCATTTTATATTCTACAGAGTCTACACCCTATGGTGCAAGCGTCTCGCTTGTTCCTAAAACAGAATAGCGTCTCGCTATAGGATAGTATTGAACAAAATTATATTTTTGATTTATGAGTAGAAATTATACCGATGTGATATTTGTAATATACCAATAAATTGGTCTAAACAACTATCCTATCGGCATTTACCACTGTAAGATTTGGTCTACGACACAAATCACATTGGTATTATAAAATTCAGGATAATGAAAAAGCCTATTTTATTACTTTCACGGTGATAAATTGGATAGATGTATTTATTAGAAACGAATATAGAAATGTATTTATTGATAGTTTGAAATATTGTCAAGAACATAAAGGACTGAATATTTATGCATGGTGCTTGATGACAAGTCATGCTCATTTGATAGTTTCATCTAATGCAGGTTTACCACTAGCGGGGATAATACGAGATACTAAAAGCTATACGTCTAGGCATATTAGGAAATTGCTTGAAGATAAAGATGCAGTAGGAGAAAGTAGAAGAGAATGGATGTTTTGGATGATGCAAAGAGCAGGTAAGCGTAATGCTAATAATACTGATTTTCAGTTTTGGCAACAGCATAATCAGCCTATTGTACTTGATAATAATTTTTTGATAGATCAAAAAGTAGAATATATACATAATAATCCGGTAGAAGCAGGTTTTGTAGAAAAACCTGAAGATTGGAAATATAGTAGCGCAATTGATTTTACTATTAATGGAAAAGGCTTGTTGGATTTGGCTTATGTATAATGTAGTATTTGTCTTTTTTAATTTAGGTTTTGGTTATAGCGGGACGCTATTTTAGTATTTGGAACAAGCGAGACGCTTGCACCATGATAAGATTGGAACGGATAGGGACGCTATCTTAAGTATTAGGAACCAAATGCAAAGCTTGGACCATACAAAGGTTTTGGTTAACCAATATCTTGCTAATTGGAACAAAGTGTTTGCGCATATTCAAGTGTTTTTAAGTTTAGTTTTCCTTAAACGGACTCAAAAATTGGAACAAGCATCCGCTTATTTACCTATATTTTGCAGGTTTGTAGCTCATAAAATACTATTTATGGCTCATTTATCCATTATTTTGAGCTATATTTTTACCTATTTTGAGCCACAAATGGATGTTTGTATTATTAAAACAAATAAAACGTTTGGGTTAATCATGATTTGTAAAAGCAGTTAGTGTTATACCAGTGCCAACGATAAATAGTCCAAAGACTATTTGAGTTGTGAATTGGTAAACCTGATAGGATATGTTGAATTAGAACAAACAAAATATTATAATTATGTATTACTCATAATATACTTTTTGAAACGCAAAGTTCATTCAGGGACAGGCCTTAGAAAAATAGCGTTAAGAAAATGACTGTTTTTTGGCGTCAGAAACAAAAACAATCACAATACGTCAAATAATGGCTAGTCACTTAATCTAAAAGCCACAGCAAATTTTTAGAACCAGATGCATAGCTTTTTTGTTTCCGTCAAAAAACGGTCATTTTTAGCTATTTTTCGACAGCCTTGATTTTTTGCTCCACTTTTTTATCAAGAAAAAAGTGGAAAATTTAAATCTATATCGTACTCACTCCCCCTTCACAAACCGCTGCACGTACTCCGTATTCTCCACATAAATTTTCAAAAAGTAAATCCCATCTGGCAGGTCGCTAATGTCTATTTCCACATCAAAATTGCCTTTGGTTTTTTGGCCTTTTTAGATTTTACAAGCTTTCCGTTCGGGTCCTGGATTTCAAATTGCACCGCCATTTTTAAAACTTCATTGGTACTTACCCGCAAATAATCTTTGGCAGGAGCCGGACTGAGCACAAATGCAATACTATTTAATTCGGGTAAGGGTTCGGGTTCATCGCAACAAACGATTTCGGTTATTTTTTGCGATCGCAAGGCACCTAAGGGATACCTATATACCGTAGTAAGACCTTCTCTATATACCGATAAAGTAATAGTATCTCCCGGTTGCAATTTGGCCACTTCAGCCATAAAATAATTGGTATTTTTTATGATGTTCCCGTTAAAATGCGTCAGGGTATCATCCAGCAAGATTCCATTCTTTAAAGAGGCCCCATTTTTTATAACTTCTAAAACTCGTACCGACTGTGAGTCAGGCAAACTAATGGTTCGTAGACCAATAAAGGGCCCACCTTCCACAATGCGCGTTCGCATACAGGGGTTTTTACAATCTTTCAAAACTTGTCCCTGCAGTATACCATAGCCCAAAATGGTAAAGACCGTAAGTAGTATGAGTGATTTCATGTGCTGTTCTGTCACTGTTTAAATGGTAAAGGTAAATGAAAAATGGAATGAAGCACTATTCGATAACAAGGCCCCTTCCATTCTTATCTTCTTTCTACGTTGTAAATACCCTGCACATACTTTTGTAAAAGAGCTTGGTTGAAGATATCAGTATCCACTACTATTACAATTCAGTTATTATCGCAATGCTACTCGCAACATGATGCGGATACGCCGTATGCTCGACATGCCGTTTCAAAAAGTAGACGGCGGCGAGCGATTCACAAATCTTACAATCCCTTTTCTGAATTGTGTAAGGTCCTGGCTCAGTTAAAAGAGACCTTTGCATGGTAATCGTGCGATTGCAATAAACACCTAATTAGTATGAAAGGCTTTTCTCCTTCTCATTGTTTTGTTTGGAGCGCAGGTTTGCAGGCGCAAATTTCTATTAATGTTCGAATGTATAGTAATAGCGAGCGACTCTATTTCGGCAATTCACATAGATGGATGCTTGAGCATGGGTATCATTACAATTCTCATGGCTACTATAGTGGCCACAACAGGCGTATTTATCCCAATAGGAGAGAGTTTTACAATGCACGCAACAAAAAATGGGGTAAGCATAATGGCTATCAACAAACGAACCGAAAACCGCAACACAACAGGGGTCCTGTTAAGTCAAACAATGGCCGCGACCGGTACAAGCATGCCGATCGAAAAGGAAAGCGCTAATAGGATATACTCATTTTAGTAAAAGGCACCACTCCACTTTTCGAAGGCTGTGCATTCGTAAGTCTTATGTTCTTCGTAACCTTTGGCTATACAAATGGAAGCATCCTTTAAAAGCCTCTCTATTGTAAGAATACGTCATTTTATGCATCGGTCCATTCTGGAGCTATCCATCCTCAATTCTCTTTCACAAACCGTTGCACATACTCCGTATTCTCAACATAAATTTTTAAAAAGTAAATACCATTTGGCAAATCGCTGATGTCTAATTCCACATCAAAATTGCCCTTGGTTTTTTTGGCTCGTTCTGATTTTACCACCTTCCCGTTCGGGTCTTGAATATCAAAATTCACTTCCATTTTTAAAACTTCATAGGTGCTTACCCGCAAATAATCTTTGGCAGGAGCCGGGCTGAGCACAAACGCGATACTATTTAAATCGGGCAAGGGTTCGGGTTCATCGCAGCACTCAAATTCGGTTATCTTTTCGGTTCGCAAGGCTCCTAAGGGATAGGTATACACAGTGGCTACCCCACTTCTTACCACTCTCACCGTTATGGTATCATCGGGTTTCAGTTTGGCTACCTCAGCAATAAAATAATCCATACATTGAATGACTTTCCCATTAAAGTGGGTCAAGGTATCGTATAGTAAAATTCCATTTTTTACTGAGGGACCATTCTTAACCACTTCTACCACCCGCACCGATTGTGAGTCAGGCAAGGTGAGGGTTCGCAAACCCATATAGGGTCCGCTTTTTACAATGCGCGTTTTCTTACAAGGGTTTTTACAATTTTCTAAATCTTGTGCATGTAAGCTTGTATATCCTACAATCAACAAGACGCTAAAAAGTAGTGTGCATTTCATGATGCGTTCCTTTACCAATTAAAGCGTAAATGTAACTAAAAAAAAGAATGAGTCCATCGCCTTATGTACAATTCCATACTGTGTGCAAGCACCTTTCCGCTTTATTACCTTACTATCTATTCCAACATGATACTGCATTCGGGTGCGTTCAATAGGCATCTTCCGAAGGGAAAGTTGTTAACCGATAAGCGGATTACCATCAACTATATTCTGAGTACGATAACTTCTAAAACGATCTCTGCAGCACCCCCTCCCTCATGTGTACACAAACACTCTTCACGTCTATTATACATTCATCTATTTTTTTTATTCATTTTAACAGAAGGGCTTATTTCTTTGTATTATATTCGCAATACAAAATTTGGCACATGCGTTTCCATTCCTTGTTATTACTTTTGGTGTTTGGGCTACTTTGCATCATTGGCTGCAAAAAGAAAAAACAAATAGTGTATACACCCTATGTAAATCCCGCCGATAATCGTGTGGGTACTTACCATGGTATGTTTCAGGAATGCAGTCCCTCACTTTGTTACGACAAAGACACTACCTTTCAGATTATAAAAATAAATAATCAGTATTTCCTTCAATTTGGAAATCATTCGGATGAACTCATTTTTACCAATCCAAATGCCCTCGATTTTCGTTCTCTTGGGTCGTATGCATTAGATAGCAGCGGACAAAATTTTGGAAGTTATTTTGGTGGATGGTGTACCAACGATTCAGTCTATGTAAAATTTTCAGAAGGCTGGGGGGTATACAACAACAATTTACTTTCTGGTAAAAAACAGTAGCCTGAACTTTTGTTAAACCCTGATGCATCCCCAAAATACCTTAAGGACTTAATAATTTTTTATACTTGATTGCTTCGGGGTGAGTCGGTTCTATAGCCAGTATGGCATCCAGATGTTTCAGTGCATTGGTAGTGTTTTTCTTTACCTGGTAGGCGTAGCCAAAAAGGTACCAATGGCTTTGTATCAAGGCTTTTTTGGAGCTAGGGTCATTAGCACCTAAGGCAATCGCCTTTTCATAAAAAGGCACTGCAGAACCCACACTTAAAGTAGTATCTAACAAGGCTTCATTGTTGGCAATATAATAGGGGGCACGCCAGTCTGAAGGAAATTTTTCTGCATAGGTTTGAAATATCTTTTTGCTTTTTTGAATTTCTCCGCCCTGATACCAAGCGGTACCACACTTAAAATAATCAGCAGCTGAAGGCACCTTCTTTAGGGAAATAATTTGCTCATAGACAGCAGCAGCATCGGTATGCTTCTTCTCCTTGACATCTTCAGCAGCTGCCTTATCCAAGCATTCAATCTTCTTCGGTAAATCGTTCTGCAAACTCGCCGCTTTGATATAGCTAGCCTTGACCTTAGCCGAATTGCCGGTCTCAGAATACGCTTTTGCCAATAACATGAAGACCCCTATTGATATCTCCTCAGCATTCTTTTCTTCAATTAGGTATTGTTCGAGGGATAGAATTACATTTGAAAAATCATTTTGTGCTGCATAGCATTGACCCGCTATCAGATAAAAGGTTTTGTCATAACGAGCAGGCCACTTCTTTTGAATTTCCTTAATACTTTGAAGCGCTACTGAATACTCCTGCATAGTATAATGATGGGTTGCTATAAAGCATTCTGTCTCGAAACTACCTGTCGCTTTTTTTACATATTCATTGTAGTAAAATTTGGCCTTTTCTTTATCATAGCAGCCGCTTTCAAAGGAGGTCGCAAGTTGGTAGTGCGCTTTTATAGCAGGTAAAAAAGAGGGATCAGCTGTAAGTGAATTGTTTAAATTAGTGCTAGCTGCTTCGCAATTTTTTTGGGTGACATACACACTGGCTATCTTGTAATTGGCTAGCGCTTCTAATTTTTTATCTACTTTCATCGCCTGGCTATATGCCTCTACCGCCATCCCAGCTTCCAACTTGCAACGATTACAATCTCCTATATAGATGTATCCAATTCCATTGCTGGGTTGTAAGCTATTTGCCTCATGCAAGATTGAAATCGCAAAATCGGGATCGCAATATTTCATTCCTACTTGTGCGTAGGCACTGCCTATGGCGATACGTATTGCCGCCTTATCTGTCGCATCGTTGTTAAGGCATTCTTTGAATTGGGTTTTGGCTTCAGCGGTTTTTCCTTCATGCAACAACACTTCGCCTTTTGCAATCTGAAGCCATACATTTTTGGGATGTATTTGCATCAACTCAATCACTGCTTTATTTGCATCGCTTATCTTACCTTGCATCACCAATGAACGGATAAATCCAAAAGCCATTTCAGGATCATTGCTTTTTGCTTTTCCACTTAGCTCTTCTGCTGAAGAAAATTCGCCCAGCATCAGTAGCTCTTGAATGGTGCTGGCTGACTGGGCATTTGAGGTATTGCTCCATGCCATTAATAAAATCAAAGGAATCAATAGCTTCATCGGTTCAGGTATTAGGACCTGCAAGATACACTATCCCTCATTCTCTGCACAACCCAAATCCTTTATACAGGAGTAGAGGGAAACATTATCTGCTAACTTCCGTTTTCAAGGCCTCATACAAATGATCTAAATCCTCTTGCGTATTAAAGGCATTTATGGAGTACCTGATAAAGGTTTCATTTCCTAAACGTGTCATGGGCACTTCAATACGATACCGTTCAAATAGCATCCGCTGAAAGAGTTCCGGCGCATCGAGTTGCAACCGTGTACTATATAGTTGCCCGATAAACTCATCGGTAATGGGGCATAAAGGTTCAACCTGCAGCAATTCGCAAAACCGCGGAGCATTTTCCTGTGCCATTTTCCGACATTGCTGCGCCACTGCTTCCCAGTTATTTTCTTGCATAAAAGCAATCGCCTTTGGTATAGTAAGCATCGCTGAAAAATCGCGCGTTCCATTCATTTGATGATAATCTAAAAACTGCGATGGGCCAGGTTGCGCACTGTCATAACCCCAACTAATAATTAAGGGATCAATGGCAGCTTGCAGCGATTTTCGTACATATATAAATGAACATCCTTTGGGTGTCATCATCCATTTGTGACAAGCTCCCGTATAATAATCGGCATCCAATTCACGAAGATTTAATGGAATCTGTCCCGGTGCATGAGCACCATCTACAAATGTGGGAATACCCAACTGTTTTGCCCTTTTACAAATAGCCGCCACCGGCAATATCAATGCTGTGCTGCTGGTAATATGACTGATAAAAATTAATTTGGTATTGGCTGTCACTTCTTTGAAAAAATCCTCTACGATTTGCTCACTACTTTCAATTGGAAAGGATACGGGATGACGACGGTAAATAGCCCCTGCTTTTTTGCAATAGTAATTCCAGGTTTTATCACAGGCACCATACTCGATACTTGTGGTTAGAATTTCATCGCCGGCTTGCAAGGGAAAGCTTTTGGCAATTGCATTTACTGCATAAGAAGGATTGGTTACCAATACCAAATCATCAGCCTCACAATTAATATATTGCGACAGTGCTTCGCGCGCTTGTTGTAAATATTTGGCACCATCGAAGGCGATAAACTGTACAGGTTCGCTTTCTAGTAAATATTGCCATCGAATATAATCCTCAAATATCGGCTTTGGACAGGCTCCAAACGATCCAAAATTGAGATAGGTAATTTCAGGATTGAGTAGAAATTGAGATTTCAAATGTTGCATGGTGCAAAGTAAAAAAAAACGGGCAATTCTCGCTTGTGTTATGCCAAATCTTTATGTGTTTATACAAGTAACTTACACATTAATATACCACAGTATTCTTTGAACATAGTCGCCCCATTTGTTCAAGCTCTTCTTAAGGTCAACATCTAACTCAGCATAATTCTTTTTTTCTCCCTTAGTGGGTGCTAGCATCTCTTTTTCATTGGCTAAATAATTATCCACCTTAGTAGCAAAATAGGTGATATTAAGACGAGGCATTACCACACCCAATATCATACCCGGCAATCCATTAAACCCCTCAGGGCCACCTTCGGCAATAATGGCGTCGGTATAAAACGCAATCACATATACCGAATCCATAATGATGGTTTCCGCTCTGCGACAATTAAATCCCGCAATTTTTCGAAATTCTTCGCTGATTTTCCATTCAAATTTTCGCAAGGAATCTTTTACTAAATAGGTTTTTTCAAAAATACTTTTTTGTGCAATCACACTATCACTCTCGTAATTATTGTAAACCACATTCTTTTCGGCAGGTACATTTCCAAACATCATTTTACTTTCCGAAATTCCATCCTTAGCGGGCTTATATAAGCTTTCTTTTTCGGTAAACATCAATTCAAAAATATCAATCTTGTACTTCGGAATACTTTTTTTCATATTTTCAGCCATGGCATTATTTCCTCCCCTACCCTTCATCATCTCGTCCATCTGCTTATGCTGATTCAGTTTGCGTTCGTACGTTATTTTACCTTTAAAATTGATAACAGGTACGGCGTCCTTTTGTGCAAAGAGGGCACTTGAAAACAACATTAAAATCAAAATCGTTAGGCTCTGTTTATTCATATTCAATTGAAGCTATTTTTAAAAAATGTATGAGTACCCTATTCTATCGCATTCTCCTCATGCCACCGCCACGACGCATACCGCCCATTCCTCTTCCTTTTGCAGGCGTTTTGGATTCGGCCATCGGACCAGTGCTAAAATTCCATACTGCTGAAATCATCCAATACCTTCCGAGTGTTTGAAAATATCTTTCGGTATTGGTATTATTGGTGGTAGTACGCTCATATCCTTTATTTTGATTTAGGATATCGTTGATAGAGGCTCTAAATTCTAGATTCTTCTTAGGCAATAATTTATAACTAAGATATGCATTCCAAATAAAACGGGTAAAACTGGTTTTGTAGGGCGCCACCGGAGGCGTATAGATATAATCTGCATCGGTACCAAATTCTAAATTATAAGGTAAATAGAATTCGGCAGAGGCAGAGGGCGTAAATGAAATATACCGAATATTTCGCGATGTTTGGATCGTATTGGTACTGTTGGAAAATAAGGTTCCCAAATCAAGTGAGGTAAAAAATTTCTCTTCTTTACTATATGTCAATCCGGGCGTTACAGTAAGGCTGAGTGCATTGGTGGTACCGTTTACATTATTGGTAATATTTGGCGTATGACTAAAATTACCCCCTACATCCACCTTTCCTTCTAAAGGTGTTTTGGGTATTTTGGTTCGAACGCCTCCCCATAAATTAGCATTATAGCCACCATTCAAATTGACATACTGATTAACCGATCTTCCCAACGCATCGATACTGGTATTCAATGCAATATTATTGAAGCTATTGCTAAATCCAAGTCCTGAATACAAACTTCGGCCCGACAATACCTTATAATTAAAATAGGTAATATTAAAATTTTGATTGTAGCCGATTTTCAAATTCGGATTTCCGACATACACTTCCAGTGGATTGCTGTTGTCTTGTACAGGCTGTAGCTGTGTAATGCTGGGCTGTCTGGTAGAGCCATTATACGTAAACGAAAATCTTGTAAACTGATCAAACTTGTAATTAAAACGCAAGGTTGGAAATATATTGATTCGATTGTAGTCGTAATTTAAATTGCGAACCAAATCGTCTTGATGAAACATCGAATAACGTACTTTGGCGCCAGCAGTAACATTGTATTTTTTTTCATTATATTTTAATTCGGCACCCACTGTATGGCTATACACTTTCGAATCAAATTCGGTACTTAGAGAGTCCACGCGAACCGTATACTCTTCATCTATTAAGTTTGGCCGTACCAGAGTTCTGTTGTCAGACAAACTAGCGTCTGAAGCATACCCATAAGATGTTTTCAACAAAAACTTTTTAGAAAGGGGCTCCGTATAGGTAAGGTCGGCCGTTAAATTACTTTTTAATTGACTTTGATCTTTCTTTTGATCCAAAATTTCATTAAAGCTGCTACCTCCAAACGTATAAGCATTATTACCGGTTTGCATTCCAAGCCCATCACTATTATTATACGTATGTGACGCATTCAATGAAATGGTTCTACCTGTTTTTTTAAATTTTTTATTCAAGGTAAGGGTATTCGTCACGCGAGTGGTATTCGACTTATTTTCAATATCCCTTTTGCTACTATTGATAGGTTGTTCAGTAAAAGACTGATTGATGGTATTGCTGTTTGAATTGCTCTCATTGACGGCCAATCGACTATTCAAATTGTAAATGAGTGTCAAACTGCTGTCAATCATCCAGGTAAATCTGCCTGAAATGCGGTGCGTGTTTCTACTGCTAAAGGAGGAGGAGGTATCAGTTGTAAAATATTTACCACTTGGCAAAATATTTTCACGAAAAGACGTTTCCCGCTTACTCCTATTGATTCTTCCAAATGAATAATTGGTATTTAGGTGTTGTTTCCCATCATTCCATTTATTAGCATAGTGCGCACCTCCTACCCAAGCTTTGGTGATGCCTTCAGCAGTATTTCCTCTACCTCCCCAGTCAACCCCTTCATCATCATCGCCTGAAAAATTCCACATAAATCCGCCATCTTCATCCATCTGCATGCCGCCCCCATCTCCGGTATAGGTGTTTTTATCTTCCCAACCCAAGCCCGTTTTGCCGTTGCTACTCATGAGTCCATAGATACTCATCTGACGTTTATTCTTAAATGAATTCAACATGGCCTGATTTTGCCAACGATCTTTCCATCCTCCTCCCAATTCTACCTTGCCAAACTCACCACGATTCATATTGTCCTTTAGTTTTAAATTGATGGTCTTTTGCTCCTGCCCATCATCAAAACCTGTAAACTGAGCCTGATCGCTTTTCTTGTCAAACACCTGCACCTTTTCTACCACTTTCGATTGAATATTTTGTGTGGCAATGGTAGGGTCATCTCCAAAAAACTCCTCTCCATCTACCAGTACTTTCTCCACCTTTTCGCCCATGGCGGTAATTTCCCCTTTTTTGTTCACTTGAATTCCGGGCAATACTTTCAGCAAATCTTCCACCATAGCACCTTGCTTTACCTTAAAGCTGTCGGCCAAATACTCAAGCGTATCACCTTTAATTTTTATCGAGGCTGCATTTTTAACAATTACCTCTTTCAGCATTTGGCTTCGTTGAAATAAACCAATAGAACCCAAGTCTTTTTCAGTATCCTCATTTTTCAATTCGATATCATCTACATAATCTGCAAAAGAGCCATGAGCAATTAAGAGAATATACTTGCCGGCATCTTTTGTTTTCAATTGAAATTTCCCTTGTTGATTCGAACGGGTATGATGGACCAATACTGAGTCTGATTTTCGAATAAGAGAAACGGATGCAAATACCACTGGTTTTACATTAAAGGTATCCCTCACTGTACCCACTATTAATTTATCTTGCGCAAAAACTGAGGTGAAACCAAAACTGAAAAGAAATATCGTGAGGAGAAATTTTTGCATATATGGTATTTAACCCCCAAAAATAGAATTCTTTAATGAGGCCAAATCCTAAAATTGTGCAAATGGCAATAATATTGGATATATGGTATACATGTCAAGTAAAGGCCTTTCAACCTAAACGAAAAATCAGGCCTGCGCTGGGCTTAATTTTTCGTTTCACGTGTTTTAGAGTTTTGAATGGTTTAAATGGTCTGCATCAAAAAACTTACACTTATATTTGCCACTTCCATGCCAAACATCAATTATCAAGATAGCATTAACTTTCTTTGTAAGATTACCTTGCGACGCTTTGTCAATGGCATCAAGGTATTAGCCAGTTTTTACCTGACCAAGTGGACCCAAAAGCCGGTGCAATGGGGTGTGCCTTTTTCCATTTCGTTTGAACCAACTACTTCCTGTAATTTGCGATGTCCTGAATGCCCCAGTGGCTTGCGTGCGTTTACACGACCTATCGGAATGCTCGAAAAAGATTTTTTTACCAAAACCATCGAAGAACTGCATCAGGAAATGATGTATCTCATTTTCTATTTTCAAGGTGAGCCCTATCTCAATCCCGATTTCCTCGATATGGTGAAATTTGCCACTCAAAAAAAAATCTACACAGCCACCAGCACCAATGCCCATTATCTCAACGATGAGAATGCACGACGCACCATCGAAAGCGGATTCGATCGATTGATAATTTCTATAGATGGCACAACCCAGGAGGTGTATCAGCAATATCGCATCGGCGGAAACCTCGAAAAGTGCTGAGGGAGCACGCAATATTGTAAAATGGAAAAAGAACTCAAATCAAAAACCCCTTATGTGTTTTTCAATTTCTAGTGGTAAAACCCAACGAACATCAAATTGAAGACGTAAAAAAATTAGCAAAGGAAATTGGCGTGGATGATGTTCGATTTAAAACAGCACAGATTTATGATTATGAAAACGGCAACTTTTTGATGCCAAGCATCGATAAATATTCGCGGTATAAAAAAAATGCAGAAGGGAAATATGAAATAAAAAATGCCCTCGACAATCAGTGTTGGAAACTCTGGCACGCCTGCGTTATCAGTTGGGATGGCCTGGTAGTTCCCTGTTGTTTTGATAAAGATGCCGACTACCGATTAGGTGATTTAAAGAAGGACAGTTTCAAAGAAATATGGCATAGCGAGGCCTATAAATCATTTCGAAAAAAATTATTAAGTGGTAGAAAAAATATCGATATCTGTGCCAATTGCAGTGAAGGTACCAAGGTGTGGAGCGATTCCTAATTCTCATTTTTCATCCACTTTCACTTTTTGATTTGGAAATTAGTTTGTATTCTAAATTATCTTTATCAATTAAAATTTTTAATGAAATACCTTTCTCTATTATTTGTTTCCTTTTTACTTCTAGCAGCCTGCACTAAAAGAAAACCGTACAAAATGTAAACACCAATAATAGTAAGGATTCACTTACCTACCAACCAAAAGTGCCTGGTTCAAAATGGACCTACCAACGATCCCTCAATGGCGTATTGCATTCAACTTATGCCTCTACCCGATTGAGCTATGATACTACATTTAATGGTCAAAACCTACCATGTATTTGATGCTGAAATAGAGGGATGTCAATATATAAGACAGGATGGCGATAAATACTATCTGGTACTAACTACAGCTGCCAATAAAACAGAGTTGATGATTATTGATGCAAGTAAAAACGTAAATGATACTTGGGTGGGCGGGGTAAATGGAACGGATACATATTATTATACCATTGAAGGAAAAATTCCCCTGTTTATACTTTGGATGGATTTACATTTAAAAAATGTATTAAAAATATATCAAGGAAAAAAAGGACCAAATAATAACGTCATTGCTGGTGATACCTATTATGCCAAGGCGTAGGTCAAATATCTTTCAAGGAACAATTGGCGGTATTCGTGTGAAATCAAGCTGATTTCAGTGGATTTGAAATAAATCGAAAGCTCTTGTATTTTAAGGAAAAATTAAAAATGAGGCCTGACTACAGTTGGGGATGTTTCTATCGGTTTCTAATCAGTTTTTGTTTATGGTACTTTCGGGCACATCTATCTTAGGGTAAAGCCATTCGCATATTAGATGGAGATACCTTCGAACTATTAATAGATAATAAAACAAGCTACAAAGTTAGATTGACCGATATTGATGCACCTGAAAAGAAGCAAGATTTCGGGACTGTGGCAAGCAAAAGCTGGCATCCTATATTATGGGAAAAGAGGTGACAGTCAAGTACCATAAATTAGATAGAAGTAAACGAATATTGGGCATGTTTATTATGCAAAAGCAATCCATTAATCTAGAAATGGTAGCTAAGGGCTTGCCTGGCATTTTACGAAATACTCCTCCGACCAACGATTTGCACGGGCAGAACAAAGAGCCCGACAACTCAAAAAGGGGCTCTGGATACAGCCACACCCTGTTGCACCCTGGGATTATAGGTCGCAAAAACAAAAAAACATCCGCCATCCCTAAAACTATTTTAGAGAGTTTACTAACAAAGTATCAATAATAGTTGAAGATTTCAACTAAAAGTATATTTTTGCACTCTAAACTATTTAAAAATGTCAGAAATAGCAGCACGCGTTAAAAAAATTATCGTTGACAAATTAGGCGTTGACGAAGCAGAAGTGGTAAATGAAGCAAGTTTTACAAACGATCTTGGCGCAGATTCACTGGACACAGTGGAATTAATTATGGAATTTGAAAAAGAATTCAATATTTCGATTCCGGACGAACAAGCAGAAAGTATTGCTACCGTTGGTCAGGCTGTTTCTTATTTAGAAGAATACGCTAAATAATATACCCTTAAGCTACCACATGCAATTAAAACGTGTAGTTGTTACAGGTCTCGGAGCGCTTAACTCCTATTAGGCAATAACATTCAAGATTATTGGAATGGTTTGTGTGAAGGTGAGTCGGGGCCGATTATATAACACTTTTCGATGCCGAAAAGTTCAAGACTCGTTTTGCATGTGAACTCAAAAACTTCAATCCTGAAGATTTTCTAGACCGAAAAGAAGCCCGAAAATTAGATCGATTCTCGCAATTAGCCATTGTCAGTAGTAATCAGGCAATAGCCGACGCAAACCTTACCCAGGAGGGTATCAATAAGGATAGAGTGGGTGTTATTTGGGCTTCAGGTATGGTGGGTATAGGTACCTTCTACGAAGAAATGAAAGGTTTCTTCGCAGGAGATGGTACGCCTCGTTTCAATCCATTCTTTATTCCTAAAATGATTTCAGGATATTGCCGCAGGGCATATTTCAATGAATTATGGATTCAGAGGACCCAACTATTGTACCGTAAGTGCTTGTGCTTCTTCTTCCCATGCTCTAATAGATGCTTCAATTTTATCCGTTTGGGCAAAGCAGATGTGATTGTGTGTGGCGGTTCGGAGGCTGCCATCACCATACCCGGGGTGGGTGGCTTTAATGCTATGAAAGCCTTGAGCGAAAATAATGATTCGCCTAAAACCGCCTCTCGACCCTTTGATAAAGGTAGAGATGGTTTTGTATTGGGTGAAGGAGCCGGGGCCATTGTACTCGAAGAATATGAACACGCCGTAAAAGAGGTGCAAAATTTATGCCGAACTTGCAGGTAGCGCCTGCACAGCAGATGCTCATCATATTACCGCACCGCATCCTGAAGGCGCGGGTGTGATTTTAGTGATGAACAGTGCCTTAGAGGATGCAAAATGAACCTTGCAACTGAAATTGATTATATAAATGTGCATGGCACCTCTACTCCATTAGGTGATATTGCAGAGGTTACCGCCATTCAAAAAGTATTTCAAGAGCACGCCTACAATTTAAATATCAGTAGCACCAAATCGATGACCGGCCACTTGCTTGGTGCCGCCGGAGCCATCGAAGCCATTGCATCCATTTTGGCTGTTCAAAATGATATAGTCCCCCCTACCATCAATCATTTTACAGATGATGAGTTGTTGGACCCAAAATTAAATTTCACGTTTCATACTGCCCAAAAGAGAGTGGTTAATGCCGCGCTTAGTAATACCTTTGGATTTGGAGGACATAATGCAAGTGTGATTTTTAAAAAACACCACTAAAAACGTTTTTTAGACCTTCCTCTATTTTTATAGCCCGATTAAAATAAGTTGTTTTAAAACAAGTATTATCAAGCATTTCACCTAGGCTACACTCTGTGAAAACTCTGTTAAACTATTGATTAGCCTATATTTTAACTTTAGTTCAAATTTCAATTTAGTACTTTTGCTTCCTTTTTTTACACATGCTCGACTTAATAGACAAATTGAAACTACCTAAACATGTCGCCATCATTATGGACGGTAATGGAAGATGGGCAAAAGAAAGAGGAAAAGACCGACTTTTTGGTCATCAACAAGGAGTAATCAGTGTTAGAGAAGTAGTAGAAGGAAGTGCAGAAATTGGAATTAAGAATATAACCTTGTACGCATTTTCTACCGAAAACTGGAACAGACCCGAAAGTGAAGTTAATGGATTAATGGAATTATTGGTTTCCACAATCAGAAAAGAGGCCGAAACCCTTAAAAAAAATGGGGTTCGACTTTTTGTCATTGGCGATATGGCTAGTTTACCCCCTAATTGTGTGGAAGAACTCAACGAGGCCATGCAAGTTACAGAGCATAACAACCGGTTGAATTTGATTCTTGCACTCAGTTACAGTTCTAAATGGGAAATCTGTAATGCCACCAGTAGAATTGCACAAAAAGTAAAAAACAATGAACTGGATTTAGCTGATATCAATGAGGATACCTTTAAACAACATCTCACAACAGCTAATTTTCCGGATCCTGAATTGATGATACGAACTAGCGGAGAACATAGAATCAGTAATTTTCTATTATATCAACTAGCCTACGCAGAGTTGTATTTTACCCCAACCCATTGGCCTGATTTTCGAAAAGAAAACCTTTTTGAAGCCATACTCAATTATCAAAACAGGGAACGCCGATTTGGCAAAATAAGTGAACAATTAAAGCAAGCATGAAATTCATCTCCCATTTCGTAGTATTTATTATAGCGACTATTTTTTCGTTTTCCGAAGCGCAGGCACAGATTGGGCTCAAAACGAAAAAAAATGAAAAGCAAAAAGTTCTCAGTCCGGATTCAGAATATACCATAGGGGGTATTGTGGTAAGTGGTTCAAAATATTTAGATGAAGAATTACTCATTTCCATATCAGGATTGTCACCCGGCGACAAAATCAAATTGCCTTCTGACCCAAAGATTACCAAAGCCATTCAAAATCTCTGGAAACAAAACCTATTCTCCGATATTGAAATCAACGCAGAAAGAATCAGTGGCGATAAAATATTTTTAGATATTCATATTACCGAAAGACCGCGTTTGTCAAAATTTAATTTTAAAGGTATTAAAGACAATGAGGCCAAGGAGCTGAAAGAAAAAGTAGCCTTGGTAAAGTCAAGAGTGGTAACAGAATCCACCAAACAAAACGCCATAGAACGAATAAAAAAATATTTTGTTGAGAAAGGGTATACCAATATTGCCGTTTCCATTATTGAAAAACCAGATACTTCCTTTATCAATACCATCATATTGACCTTTGTAATTTCCAAAGGGATAAAGGTAAAAATTAATCAAGTCAATGTTTTCGGAAATGAAAATGCGACTGCCTATAAACTTAAAAAGAAAATGAAAGGCAGCAAGGAAATGGCCAGACTTTCTCTAAAAAGTGCTGCGGATGAAAGTGTTTTGGGCGTAAACGAAAATCAAACCTCCAATTATTTTAAAGGAATCGGTTTCTTATCTCTTTCGAAAACATTAATGCTGTTAGACCCTTATGTTCGATATGGAATATTTTCTGCATCTAAATTTAATGAAAAGAAATTTACTGAGGACAAACAAAGTATTGTCGATTATTATAATTCGATCGGCTATCGGGATGCAAATATTTTGAGGGATACCCTTTACAATGCTTCCAATGGACATATGAATATTGATGTTGAAGTGGCTGAAGGGAATCGCTATTATTTTGGAGATATCGAATTTAAGGGAAATACCAAGTATACAGATGATGAATTGAAAAAATTGGTGGGTATAAAAAAAGGGGATATATACAATAGTGAATTGCTTGATAAGCGCCTTGGTAAAATACCTTCAGCTGATGCCGATGATATTGGATCGCTTTACTTAGATGATGGTTATCTGGCATTTAATACCGATGTATCCGAAAAATCGATTATTGGCGATACCATCAACTTTGAAGTTCGTGTAGTAGAAGGCGAGCAATACACCATCCGAAACATCCATATTGCAGGCAACGATAAAACGCATGAGCATGTAATACGACGTGCCTTATACACCCTTCCAGGTAGCAAATTTAGCCGAGCAGATATTATTCGCTCACAAAGAGAAATTTCGAACCTTGGCTTTTTTGATGCTGAAAAAATTGGTATTGTGCCGGTTCCTCACAATGATGGCACCGTTGACATAGACTATACCTTGACGGAAAAATCTGCCGATCAATTGGAACTTCAAGCAGGATTTGGAGGCGGACTTGGTATTACCGGCACCATTGGTGTTTCCTTTAATAATTTCGCCTTAAAAAATATTGGAAAAATTAAGGAATGGGATCCCCTTCCAATGGGCGATGGTCAAAAACTATCTATCAGAGGACAAGCAAATGGCAAATGGTACAATTCTATTACCGGTAGCTTTACAGAGCCTTGGCTCGGTGGAAAAAAACCCACATCGCTGTCAATTAATATTTACCGAACCTTTTTTGCCGGAGCCTTCGGAACCACCACAACAGGTCATATGACCACTTTAGGAGCCGGTTTATCACTCAGCAAACGACTTAAATGGCCGGACGACAATTTCGTATTCTCGTATGGCTTGAATTACCAACGATACAATATCATAAACTACACCTTCTTTGAAGATTTTAATAATGGTGTAGCCAATAATTTAAGTTTAAAACTCAATTTGGGTAGGTATTCGGTAGATCAACCTCTCTTTCCGAGAAGTGGTTCCAATATCAATTTAAGTGCACAGTTTACCCTTCCTTATTTTTATTTCTCTGATAAAGACTATACCACCATTTCTGCTGCAGAAAGATACAAATGGATAGAGTATCATAAGTATCGATTCACAGCTGAGTGGTATCAACGTATTAAAGGCAATTTGATTTTAAAACTTGCCACCAAACATGGCTACTTAGGATACTATAATCAAAATGTTCAATCACCTTTTGAAAGATTTCAGGTGGGTGGTGATGGTTTGCAAGGCTTTACAATTTACGGTAGAGATATTATCGCGCATCGTGGATACGAAATCTACTCAGCAACGTCTGGTTCTACTATTTTCAACAAGTATACTGCAGAGGCACGTTATCCCTTTTCGCTAAACCCCTCCTCCACCATTTATGGATTGGCATTCTTTGAAGCAGCCAACGCATGGAGTAGTTTCAAAAGTTTTAACCCGTTTGAATTGAAACGTTCGGTTGGTTTGGGTGTTCGAATTTTCTTACCAATGTTTGGGTTGCTAGGGCTCGACTATGGATTGGGAATTGATCGCTTAACGCCCGGAACCAAATTTGGGCAGGCCACTAAATTCACCTTTATGCTGGGCTTTGAACCGGATTAATAGAATATAAATAAACGTTAAATCAAACTCCTCGTTCAAACTTCTTCAATCAGATAATAGTCAAACCTCAAACAAAAAAAAAATTATCATGAAAAAAACTATTTTTGACGCTACTTACCCTCACCTCCTTTTTTACGGCTTCGTTTGCACAACGATATTGTGTAATCGATTCGAAATATATTCTTGAAAATCTTCCCGAATACAAACAAGCACAAACAAAATTGGATGAAATTTCGGCGCAGTGGCAAAAAGAAGTAGATGCCAAACTGCAAGATGTAGACCGAATGTACAAATCCTATCAGTCTGAACAGGTGATGCTTAGCGACGACATGAAGAAGAAAAGAGAAGATGAAATAATCAAGAAAGAAAAAGAAGCAAAAGATCTGCAAAAAAGAAGTTTGGATTTGAAGGCGAATTATTTAAGAAACGTCAGGAGTTGGTGAAACCTGTTCAAGACAAAGTATACAATGCCGTTCAAAAAATGGCTGCCAACAAAGCGTATGACATTATTTTTGATAAATCTGCCGATTTGAGTGTATTTTTTGCAGACAGCAAAATTGATAAAAGTGATGATGTTTTAAAAGAATTGGGAATAAGCTCTCCCGGCAAAAAATAACGCATTATCCCCCAATTTTTTGATTATTTCCCTATATTTGCGTCCTCAAAATTTAATTTAAACCAAAACAAAAAACGAACCTAAACAAGATGAACAAACAATTTTTTTTAACCATTGCATTACTTCTTACCACCATTTTGTCTTTCGGACAACAAAAAATTGGTTACATTAATTCTGAAGAACTAATCCTCTCAATGCCCGAAGCAAAAAAAGCTGATGCAGACATTAGTGCTTATGCAAAAACCTTTCAAGATCAATTAACCACCATGCAAAAGGAATTGGAAACCAAATATAAGGCCTATGAAGCAGGTGCCAAAACCATGTCGGAAGCCATGTTGGATGTAAAGCAAAAAGAATTGCAAGATTTACAAGGTAGAATCCAATCAACACAACAAAGTGCAGAAGAAAAAGTAGCTGCTAAAAGACAAGAATTATTAAAACCCATTACAGAGAAGGCAGACAAAGCTATTCAAGACGTGGCTAAAGAAAAAGGATATACCTATATTTTGGACGCAAGCACCGGCGCATTGGTTTTTGCAACACCAACTGACAATATCCTTAAAGACGTAAAAAGTAAATTAGGAATTAAAGACGTTGCTCCTGCCTCCAACCCGGGTGGTACCAGAAGTAAATAATTTTTCTTCTTTCAATAAAAAAAGAGGCTATCATTTTGGTAGCCTCTTTTTTTTAGGTCTTTTTACACATCATCTTTTTTATCCTCTAGTGTATACGTTTTTTCGATGCGAACAAGACACGCATACATAACCTAATTTTCAACTACCGTTCCGATTCGTTCCCCTTGAACAATGCGAAGCAAATTTCCTGGGGTATTCATGTCAAATACTACTATCGGCATTTTGTTTTCCTGGCAAAGTGTAAAGGCTGTCATATCCATCACCTTTAAATTTTTACTGATGGCATCCGAAAATGATATGTTTTCAAACTTTATAGCTGCAGGATTTTTCTCCGGATCGCTATCATAAATACCGTCAACCCGCGTACCTTTAATAATGGCATCAGCTTTTATTTCAACAGCTCGCAAGGAACCTGCAGTATCTGTAGTAAAATAGGGATTACCAGTACCGGCACCAAAAATAACGACCCGTCCTTTTTCCAGATGACGAATGGCCCTTCGGCGAATAAAGGGTTCGGCCACCTGATCCATCTTTATAGCAGTTTGCAAACGTGTTTGCACACCTACCTTCTCTAACATACTCTGCATGGCAATACCATTAATCACAGTTGCCAGCATTCCCATATAGTCTCCCTGCGCACGTTCAATGCCACTTTCCTTCTCATTCATGCCTCGGTAAATATTACCACCACCAATTACAAGAGCCACCTGCACTCCTAAATCTATAACCGTCTTGATATCTTTGGCATACTGCTCCAGCATTAAAGGATCTAAACCGAAACTTTTGTCGCCCATAAGGCTCTCGCCAGACAACTTCAGAAGGATGCGTTTGTATTGTGGATTCATAAGGAAATGCGAATGTTTCAACAAAGATAAAACGAGCATTCACATTTCGTAACAATAAACTCGCTTTAGTAATTCATTAAACAATATTTTCTTTCCAGCGATGGGTTTCGTCTTCAAAAATTTCTTTCCCCCACACAGGCACCGCCTTTTTGATACGCTCCACGATTTCTTCACAAGCTTTCACAGCTGCTTTTCGATGGACAGAGGAAGTAAAGACGAAAAGGGAAATTTCACCTGCCTGCACAAGTCCCAAACTGTGGTAAATATGCATACAAGTTAAATCATAGCTTTGTATAACCTCCTCACGAATTGCATGAAAACTCAATTCGGCCATACTTTCATAAGTACTGTAATCGATGGCCACTACCTTTTTATTTTCGATGAGATCGTTTCGTACCTGCCCCAAAAAAATACTATGCGCGCCAATCTCTTTTTTGTTGGCGTGCTTTGCAATACTTTGTGCAATGAAATCAGGGCTGATACCTCCGTTCACAAATACCTTCTTTGGTTTCTTTTCAGTCATAATGGTTCCATTTTAATATCCCACCTTTTAGATGAAATACATTATTAATTTGGCATTCATCGCTCAAAAAGTCCAACGCGATTTGACTTCGTATTCCAGAATGGCAAAAGAGCAAAATCGTCTTTTCGCTGCTTATTTTCTCCGGAAATTTTAAAAGTACATCAAGTGGAATATTTTCAGCATCAAATGGCAAAACTTGTGGGAGCTCCCCGGCATTTCGTACATCTACAATTTGTGTATTGCCTTTTTCAATCAGATTCACAAATGCTGCCTGATCTAATTGCTTCGATGCCAACTGTTTGGATAGGCAAGCTTGTCGATAGTCTCTTTTTGAAAATTCTTCTATATCCTTAGGCCCCTTGTCTTTTTTGTTGGAATTGTTTATTTTCATTTTAGAAAATTGATAGCTACTAAAGTCGCATACCAACATTTCATTACAAAGCTGCCCAGGCAAGTTGGCCAAATATTTTATTACTTCAAGAGCTTGCAAAGTACCTACCAGGCCGGTCACTGCTCCCAGCACGCCGGCTTCGTTACAGGTAGTGGATGGATTCAAAGACTGTTCTTCAAAAACATCACGAAGTTGTATCGAACTTTTAGAAGTATTGAATACAGCCAATTGCGCTTGATATTGATAAATAGCTGCAAATACTAATGGCTTTGACAATAATTTCGAAGCGTCATTTATTAGATAGCGAGTTGCCAAATCATCAGTGCAATCCACAATGATATCATAAAGCGGAAAAATCGAAAGCGCTTGCTCTGTATCTAAATACGAGTTGTAGGCAACTACTTGACAGGCAGAATCCTCTGTTAAATATCTCTCCTTAATAAGCTCTGCCTTTTTTTTTCCAACATCCGCCGCCGTAAATAGTATTTGACGATGCAAATTTGACAATACCACTACGTCACCATCACAAACACCAATACTACCGATACCAGCTGCTAGCAAGTACTGGATGCAAGGACACCCCAGGCCGCCGGCCCCTATCACCAACACCTTCGCTTGCAGCAATTGTTTTTGAGCTTCTATTCCAAAATTTGGAAGCACTAGTTGCGTGTGAAATCTTTGGGAAATATGCTGATCTTGCATCATAATACTTATCCGCCCGAAAATGGAGGTAGCAAGGCTACTTCATCTCGATTCTCAATTTTTGTATTCTCCAAAATAATAGATTTATTAACTGCAATAGAAAAAGTCTGCGCGCGGAGGTTTTCATACTTTGCATACAGGGCTTCAATCAATGTCTCGGTATCAGCAACATATGGGAACGTCAATTCGCAACCACCCACTATTTCTACTAGATTTCCAAATAACAATATTTTTATGTATTCATCCATTGCGTTGCCTGATTTAGTTCATGTAGTGTATTGATATTGTAAAATAGTAATGGGTTATTTTGTAACACCTCTTGTGCGTCCACAAAGTTAGTATCAAATTGATCAAAGAAGTCAAGTAGTTTATGATTTCCTTTTGTAAAAATGCATCCCATTTGGCAAAACAGGATCGAAAGATGGCAAACATAGGTTCAATAAATTGATCGTGCGTATACAATGTAATATCGAAATCCGCACTTTTTTCATACAGATATAGGATGGAAGCCGCTTTGATAAATGGCATATCACAACTGGTAATAAACACCAGATCATTCGCCGCACATTGAAGGGCCGCTGAAATGCCAGCTGCAGGACCAATATCTTTGTGTAAATCCTCACACCGCCTGCAATTAAATACGTCATATTGTTTGTTAGCGGAAATAATTGTAATGTCCTTGCTTAGTTTCAGAATTTCATCCACGATATACCCAATAATTGGTTTTCCGTGAAGTAGCACCAAACCCTTATCGCGTCCTAATCTAGAGCTTTTCCCCCGGCCAAAATAGAAGCTGAAAATTGGGCTGTCATATAAAAATTAATTTAAGGGAGGCAATAAGAAGCGCAACTGCCAGCAATTTCTTTAACCACATGGCATTCCACTTTTTTGCGCCATAGTACGATCCAAGCAAACCACCTGCCAAGGCAACTGCCAGCACCAAATTATTTTGAAACGGCCATTCGATGCCTCTTTCTAGTTGAGCTATCAAACCGGCTCCCGAATTCACAAAAATAAAGAGCGCACTGACACCGGCAGCGGTTCGCATATTGCTCCATCCCAAAATTAATAATAAGGGTGTCAAAAAAACGCCCCCTCCAATCCCAATAAGACCTGAAACAAAACCAATAAGCATACCCATTATCGCTACCGATAGACCTTTGGGTTGGGTAGCTACCTCTTTCACTTCAAAATTGAAATAGAATCGGATTGCGATAAGTAATAAGACTGCGCCTAATATTCGTTTGTATAGGATATCATCCAATTGGATGAATCCTCCCAGATAGGCGAACGGAACCGACACCATGGCCAGTTTTATAAATAAAGTGAAATTGAAATGCCCTGCTCTGTAAAATTGAATAAAGGCAATAATTGACACCAAACAATTTAAAATAAGTGCCACCGGCTTTGCGTAGGTTAAAGAACACCCTGCAAGTGCCATCAGTGCCAAATATCCACTAGCACCTCCGTGACCTACGGACGAAAAAATGACAGCAACCAAAAAAAGTACGGGCAATAAGTGGTATGGCAACTCGCTCATCATAAGGGTAACAAATGTACTTTAACCAGTTGATTTGGTACGATATCGGTTTCTTCTTCATCCAATTGAATAATGGCATTGGCGGTAGCAAAATGAATTCATTTTATAGGATTCTTGATGGTCCACTATTTCCACTTTTGAATCTCGCACATATGCCTTTAGAAAATGGGTCATTCCTATTTTTTTCTGATAACTATTTGAGGCCATTAGATGTACTTCCATCAATGCCACCTGCGAAAAGCCCATCAATTTTCGGATACAAGGAAAAACATACTCATAAAAACAGGTCAAGACAGATGCCGGATTTCCTGGAAGGCCAAAAATTAATTTCTCCGCTTTTTTTCCGAAGTATAATGGTTTTCCCGGCTTTTGTTTCAGTTTATGAAAAATTTGCTGCACACCATTGTTGTGCAATGATCGTACTACATAATCGTAATCACCTACTGATACTCCACCTGTAATTAATAGCAAATCACATTTTGGTAAGGCGAGGGATATTTCATCTGTCAATTGCTTCTCATCATCATCTACCCAGGTAATTTCTTTCGGCTCAATTTGCATTCCCTTTAGGGCGTTTATCAATGCATATGTATTACTCTCAAAGACCTGCCCCATTTGCTTAATGGTACCGGGCGCTACTATTTCTTTTCCTGTGTAAAGAATGATAATGTTCGGTTTTCGAATGACCGGCAGCGTATCCAAGCCAAACCCCGCTAAACAAGATACTGCAGCAGGATGCAAAGCCGCGCCCGCCGGAAGTAGCAATTCATTTTGTTGGGTTTGGGAACCTGCTTTTCTAATATTCATTCCTACAAAAATGGGCTGATCTTCGATGAAAACGCCCTCTTCCCTGCTTTGAACAAATTCTTGCTGAATCACGGTGTTAACACCCGATGGAATTTTAGCTCCAGTAAAAATTCGAACGGCCTCTCCTTTTTGGATCTTATTTGTTGAATCAACATTTCCAGCTTGTGCCACTCCCTTCAAGCGATACAATGGCTCCCGTTGTCCCATTTCATAGTAAATCCCATATCCATCCATGGCAGACTGATCAAAATCGGGAAAATCGGTTGGTGCATAAATGTCTGAAGCTAGGGCAAAACCCGCACTATCCGATAAACGAACCCTGATTTCGTTAAGTGCCTGCGTACCAACCAGAATATAATTTTTTGCGTCTTTTACAGAAATCATGTCAATTATTTGTCATTTTTTACAATGTTAAAAAAAAAACAATCCAAATCTCAGTTAATTACAAGAAAAGTTATAATTTAGACCTTTAAAATAAACCATCATGACCACACTTTTATCCAAGTTTCTGTCAAGAAAATCAACTTTTTTGATTCTTGCCCTAACATTATTTTTTGCCAAACAAGGTAGCGCCCAAATTTTTTGGACGGAAAACTTTACAGTACCCGGTTGGAATTTGAATGTTCCTACAGGCGTTAATGACTTAGATGCAAACTTTTTTGCTATTTCAGATGCTGAAGGAGGAGGGATTACGCCCAATCTTGGCGCCCCTGCGAGTTGTGGAGTTGCTTTGAATGGCAACAATACATTATTTGTGACCAGTACCTTTGCAGCCGGTGGTGCTGCTTATAACTCAGGTGGTTTTTGCGCTTTGGGTATCTGTGTTACTACCAATGTTCGATCTGAGTCGCCAGTAATCAACTGTACCGGTAAATACAATATTACCGTTGACTTCAACTACATTGAAAATGGAGATGGAGCCATTGATGATGCCAATTTTTGGTATTATGATGGTACCACATGGGCCATTTTGTCTAATATGCCAAAAACACTTACAGGTTGTGGTGGTCAAGGTTTATGGACTTCTTATTCAGTAGTATTACCTGCTTCGGCAAATAATAATCCCAATGTCAAAATTGGATTTGGTTGGATCAACAATGATGATGGCATTGGTACCGATCCTTCTTTTGCAGTAGATGATATCGCTTTAAGTACCCCAGTTGGTGGTAGTTTAGTTACTGATCCTATTCCCGTATTAAATTATTGTTCTTGTGCAACGTTAAACGTTGGCTATTTTTCATCAACACCTATTAATGCTGGAAACGTATTTACAGCTCAGTTGTCTGACCCAAGTGGCAATTTCGCCTCACCAGTTACCATTGGTACCTTAGTTGGGAATGCATTAGCTGGAAGTATAGCCTGTACGATTCCTTGCAATACCCCAAATGGAACGGGCTATAGAATTCGCGTGGTGAGTTCAAATCCGGTTTTGGTTGGCTCTGACAATGGTGCAAATATTACGATCAATACTACACCAACCGTTACCATAAATCAGGTTACGGTAAACTGTGTAGATACGTTGACAGCTATTGCTACTGGTGGAGCTATTGGTGGCCCAGCAAATGGAGATAAATATTATATAACCAATACCGCGCCATGGGGACAGCCTGATAATGTAAATGCAATGAATGATGTGTTTGGTGTTGGCGGATGGATTCAAGCGAATTTCGGAGCTGTTGCAGCAAGTATTTTTGTACCAGGAACGCAATTTGTATTCATTGACGGTTCGGATGGCAATGCTGTGGCAATGGACGGTTTTATTAGTGGAAATATTGCCCTTATTGAAAACTGGGTGAATCAAGGTGGTCGTCTCTTTTTAAATGCGGCTCCTAATCTTGGTGGTAACATGAACTGGGGCTTTGGTGGTGTTACGTTAGATTATAATGGTGGACAAGCGACCGGAAATGCTGTTGTTCCAGGACATCCAATATTTATTGGACCATTTGTACCGGTTACCACAGCCTATACAGGTAGTAATTTCACTCATGCCCGTATCGTAGGTGGCGGTACTACTTCATTACTTGAAGGTTTTGGCGATGTAGAATTAAGTAGCAAACCTTGGGGCTCAGGATTGGTAATGTTTGGTGGTATGACAACCCCATTTTACCATACTCCTCAAATAAAAGCTCAAAACTTTAGAAGAAATATTTTATCCTACGCATCAGGTGCTCCAATTGGAGTAGCTTACACATACCTATGGCAACCAACTGGCGCTACCACGCAAAGTATTGTTCCTGTAGTATCAGGTATTTATACAGTGACTGTTTCAAATAATGGATGTACCAGCACTGCAACTATTAACGTAGTTGTAAGTCCTCCACCAACAGTAACGGCCACTGCAACTCCAACTTCTGTTTGCCCTGGAGGTAGTACCATCATGACTGGTGGCGGAAACGCAATAACCTACGCATGGAGCGGAGGGGTAACCAATGGTGTTCCTTACTTCCCAGCTGCTACCGGCACCTACACTGTTACAGGAACTGGTGCCAACGGATGTACTGCTACTTCTACTGTAACAGTTACCGTTTCAAATCAACTTCCAATTACAGTAACGGCAACCTCACCAGGTGTTTGTCCTGGAGGTGCGGATACATTAACCGCAACCGGAGCATTAACCTATACTTGGAATCCAGGTGGATTAGTTGGTGCATCTGTTATTGTATCCCCAGCAGCTACCACTACGTATACCGTAACAGGTTCAAATGGTGCGGGCTGTACCGGAACAACCGTATTCACTGTTTTTGTAAATGGAATCCAAACTCTTGTAATCACACAGTCTGGTACGCCATGTAATGATACCTTATACGCTGTGGCAACTGCTACTGGCGGTGGAGGTGGTGTACCTGTTGGTGACAAATATTATATCGTAGATCAAACACCTTGGGGTTCTCCAAACAATGTAAATGAGATGAACGCTGTATTTGGCGTCGGAAACTGGATTCAATCAAACTTCGGTGCAAATCCGGCAACCATTTTTGTACCAGGCACTCAATTTGTATTTATCGAGGGTGGTGATGGAAATGGAGTGGCTTGTACCAATTACATGAATGCCAATATGAGTCTTATTGAGGGCTGGGTAAATCAAGGAGGTCGACTCTTTTTGAATGCAGCACCTAATAATGGAGGAGTCCAAAACTGGGGTTTTGGCGGGGTAACTTTAAACTATATGAATTTGATACCGGCAGCAGCAAATGCAGTACCGGGCGCATTGATGACCAATATGTTGCATCCAATCAATCTAGGACCGTATTTACCGGTTGATCCTAATGGTGAATATACTGGAAATTATTATGCACATGCTGATGTTGTGAATGGCGGTACCATTGTAATGCATGCAGCAGCAAATCCAGCATTATCCGTTTGTTCTGAAATGACATGGGGAACCGGCCTAGTAATGTTTGGGGGAATGACCACTACCAACTGGCACAATAACCCTGCACCTTTGCAAAACGTACATGCCGTTAATTTAAGAAAAAATATGTTGTTCTACGTGGCAGGTTCACCTCTACCCGTTCCGCCAATTATTTATAACTGGCAGCCAGGTAATGTAAATGGACAATACATTGTACCAAATGCAACCGGAATTTATACAGTAACGGCAACTGTTAATGGTTGTTCTTCTACTGCTACGTTTGCCTTTACTTTAAATGTGCCACCAACGGTAGTAGCAACTGCTTCTCCTGCAACCATTTGCCCAGGAGGTAATGTGGTGTTACAAGCAACCGGTGCAGCAACCTATGTTTGGCAACCAGGCGGTTTGGTGGGACCCACACAAAACATCAATCCAATGGCCACAACTACTTACACCATTACAGGAACCAGTGCTGCAGGTTGTACTGCTATTACCACTGTAACCGTTACCGTTACCAATAATTTACCAATTGTGGCTACAGCAACACCAAATACCATTTGTGCGGGTGGCGTTTCTGCCCTTTCAGCAACAGGTGCTGTTACCTATGTTTGGACACCGGGTAATTTAAATGGTGCAAATCAGAATGTTTCACCAGCTACATCCACCATTTATACCATATCTGGCTCAGATCCTAATGGTTGTACTGGTGTGGCCACCGTTTTGGTAACTGTAACGCAGCCACCGGTTGTAACCATTACAGCTAGCCCTGCAGGACCTATTTGTATTGGAGACCCATTAACCTTAAGTGGAAATGGTGCCACTATCTACACCTGGACTGGTGGTGTGGTAAATGGTGCACAGTTTTATCCAGTTGCAAACGCAACGTATACAGTTACCGGTTCAAATGGTAATGGATGCGACGCCACTGCTTCAATTGCAATCACCACCATTACACCACAAGCTCCAAATGTAAATATCGTATCGAATCCGGCACCTATTTATATTGGTCAATTTGCTCAGATAACTGCCATTGTTCCTGCGTATATTCCAAACTACATATTGAATTGGTACAGAGACAATACGTACTATACCACTACAGTTGGACCGGCTAATTCAATATCATATATCCCGAATTCATTGGCAGATTCTTGCTATGCATACCTTGTACCTACTGGATGTTATGATCCGGATAGCGTTCGATCAAACGTCATTGCTCCGCGTGTTCCTTTAGCCATTGCAGATGTAGATGTTCCTGATGGATTTGTAATGTATCCAAACCCAGGTAACAGTGTCGTTTATATCGATGGGACCATCGCCGGTGATGAAATGATACTTACGAATGTAGTTGGACAAACAATACTAAGAAAAACGTTCAAGGATAGTAAAATTGAAAAAATCAATATTGAGGCCTTGGCAAATGGAATTTACTATGCTAAGTTTATTCGACAAGAAAAAAGTTGGGTAGTCAAAGTCAAGAAGCAATAGGTTTACACTTTAAATTGAATGCAAAAAGAGGTTGAAATGTTTCAACCTCTTTTTTTTGCTCAAAATAATGGATTTCTTTTGCAGAAATTAGCAGAGGATTATCCGCCACAAATTGTAAATCCGTGATGTACACCTTTTTTGATATACTTTTGAGATCAACATTTTATCGTCATAGATCACTTACAAAGGAATCTCCGAGAGGGATCCACTTAATAGGAATGACCATGAGAATGCTGAGGATTTGAGGTAAATAATACTGTAAAGTACTTCGCAATAGACACCTCCAATCTGTTGAAATGCCATACATTCTCATTATTCGTTAGTTGTACCAATGACTCATGGCACATTCAGAAAGCCAGATATATTCTTAGGCATTCAACCTAATGTTGCTATTAAACGAGGGACAAGAATAAAGCGCTGGTACCGTTTTAGTAAACAACAGAAAATGGCCTTATCTGACTATTTAACTGTAAAGGCATTTTTGTTTATGAGTATCTTCACAGGAGTAATGAAAGGCCTGATCCCCGATTTCAAGATAGAAAGATATTGATACCACTATCTTCTTTCGACGTAAATCAAAATACTGAATGAGAGGGGTTACTATCCTATGCCCACAAACAAATCCGGATGGAATAATGTTTACTCACAATTTCATTTGGACTACTCCAAAAAGGGCTTTCCCACTATAGCTATAAAAAAAGCTTGCAACAAACTAAATTGCTGCAAGCCTTCTCTCCTCATATTGAAGTTAATTTGTTGCTATACTAATGTTGCCATTTTTTATTACCGAATCGTTCGCTAACCACTAATTCTTTACTGCCCGGTGTATACTTATAAAATCCTTCTCCTGACTTAACGCCCAAAAAACCGGCTTGTACCATATTGGCCAACAAAGTAGCTGGAGCATATTTTTGGTTGCCAAAACCCATGTGCAAAACATTCATAATGCTATAACAAGTATCAAGTCCAATAAAATCAGCTAATTGAAGGGGCCCCATCGGATGTGCCATCCCTAGTTTCATAATCGTGTCAATTTCTTCTACACCTGCAACACCTTCTTGTAAAGAAAGGATCGCTTCATTAATCATCGGAAGTAAAATACGATTGGAAATAAAGCCTGGATAATCATTTACCACGCAAGGTACTTTCCCTAATGATTTTGACAATTCGATGATTGTGTTGGTGGTAGATTTATCAGTTGCATAGCCATTAATAATTTCAACCAATTTCATCACAGGAACCGGGTTCATAAAATGCATCCCAATTACTTTGCCCATACGTCTTGTGTGCGATGAAATACGGGTAATCGAAATAGAAGAGGTATTGGTAGATAAAATACAATGTTCCGGTGCGTGGGCATCAATTTCCTTAAAAATTTTGATTTTCAGATCAATATTCTCCGTTGCTGCTTCTATTACTAAATCAGCATTTGCCATGGACTCCTGCATGGTTGTATAGGTTGCGATATTTGCCAAAGCCTTTTCTTTATCTGCTTCAGAAATGCTTTGTTTGGCTATCTGTCGATCAAAATTTTTAGAGATCGTTGCCATCGCCTTATTTAAAGCGTCTTGCGAAACATCCATCATGCATACTTTGTAGCCACATTGTGCAAACACATGGCAAATTCCATTGCCCATGGTTCCTGCACCAATTACAGTAATATTTTTAATATTCTGTGCATAAGACTCATTATTTTCTGTAGTCATTGCCTTTTCTAATTTAGGTTCTAGTGTCGTTGTGCTCATTTTGTCCGGGTTCTTTAATAAATAGTGTTTAAAATTTTCGCAAAGGTAAAGGATAATCCTTTTTTATATTGCAATCGAAGTTCTATTTTTACACAATGAGAATCCATTTTATAAACATTGCGACAAAAGTCCTTTTTTGCACCATTATTTGGTGCGCCTGCCAAACAGACAAGAATGATTTGCTTTGCAAAAAATGGAAAAGCGTGGCCCTCTCTAACCAAAAAATGGACGCCGAAATCAGCGCGATGCAAGCCTACATCGATACCGTAGGGAATCTCGATCCAACACTTTCCAAGCAAATTAATATTGACAGTTTAAAAATGCTTTTAAAGGCTGAATTGGATAATGCAATAAGGGAACAACAAGTAACCTTGGAGAATACCATTATGGAGTTTAAATCAAATGGGGTTATTTATACCACTTCTATTCAGGGGACCGATTCTGCAATGTATAGCATTGACGATGAAAATAATATCGTGATTGACGAAGCTAAACTTAAGGGATATGGCGAAACCATGAAGTTTAACATTTTAACCCTAAGTAAGGATAGTTTGCGAGTTAAGATTATCGACTACGGCGATACCAGTTATGTAAGTATGATACCGGCTAAGGAATAATGAGGTTGTTGGCGCCTCCACCGTATGGATGGATTGATTTCACGCCCTCACCCACACTGCTTACCGTTATATTACGCCAATTTCTTTTCCATTACAAAATCATTGAGCCAAAATTTTCCCAGTGGGATATCTATCTCTTGTAGGATTTCAAAACCATTTTTTAAATAGAACTCTTTTGCCGGATTCTGCCGGTTCACATTGAGTAGAATCCTGTTTCTTTTTAATGAGTAGGATTCATTTTCAATATGCATCAACAATAATTTACCTACTCCTAATCCTTGATAATTGGGCAATACATACAGTTTGCTTATCTTGAAGATGTTGGTATCCAGGGCATCTTCAATGCAATGCACATATGCTCTTATTTCTCCATCATGCTGCAAAATCCAAAAATGATGACCAGGGCTTCGCATTTGTTGAAGTAGGGTATCCTTCCTATAAAACAATTGTAACATATACTGTATCTGCTCTTCTGAAATAATATGCCGATACGTTTCATTCCACGTTACTTCTGCCAACTGAATGATGGCGGGAATATCGTGTTCGTTTGCAGTATTGATTGTCATGAGCAAAGGTATGAAACAATAAAAAAGGAATTTCCGACACCACTAGAAATCTCTGACGATCAAGCATTTCGGACTAAAGGCCACTATTCTTCAATTTGATAAATGTCTTTGCTATTTCTGCCATATCCATCATAATCGAGTCCATAACCTACCACAAACTTATCCGGTATTTCAAACCCAACATAATCTAGTTGCAAGTTGCATTGCAAAGCGTCTGGTTTGTGCAATAGGGTGCAAATTTTTATGGAATGTGGCTGCAATTTTTCAAGCGTTGGTAAAAAAGCGTTCATAGTTCTTCCCGTATCAACAATGTCCTCAATAATGATTATATCTCTATCCAGAAGATCTTCTTCAAGTCCAATGGCGGTAATGACCGTACCAGTTGAACTAGTGCCTTTGTAGGAAACCAATTTAATGAATGAAATGGTGGATGGTATGGTGATGTGCTTGTATAAATCGGCAGCAAAAATAAAGGACCCGTTCAAAATACCTAGAAACAAGGGTTTTCTGCCTACATAATCCACATCAATCTGCTTTGCCAAAGTTGCAATGCGATCCTGGATCGTTGCGGACCTGCTCTAAGGTATAAATTTTTTATCTAACCCGTTCATTTGAATAGATTAAAACGGAGCAGTCAAGCAAACTCCGAAAGCGTTTATTTTTTGTTTTCCTTTTTTTTCGGTGCTCCTTTACCCGATTTCTTCTTTGCATCCGCAGCCTCTTTGGCTTTCAACGCAGCTTCCTTTGCTTTTTTTCGTTCCTCCTCCATTTTTTTAACATCCCGTACGATTCCTGTTTTTGTTTTTTCAACATTCGTGTTTTTGGGTTCGGTAGCCGTTGCTACTTTACTTCTAACCGTGTCCGCTTTAGGGGTCGTTTTTTTGCTGACAGAATCTTTTTTAGAGGTAGATTTCTTAGAAGCAAGTTCCTTAGCACTTGCAGGCTTTTTGGCTACGGAGTCTTTAGCTGTTTGATTCGGCTTGGTATCGTTTTTTGGTGTCAACTCTTTGGTAATACCGGAGCTACTCTTTGTGACTATTGCAGTGGGGGTCACCACCTTTTGCGTTTCTGTCTTCGGGTTTGCCGCAGGGGTTGGTTGAACGGGTTTTGGTCGCCTTTCAAAGGGACGGTATACCAAATTATCAAATTTTTCTTTTAGCATTTTGACCGAGTCGCTTACCCCCTTTTCATTATAAGTTCGTTTTGGCGCTACAGCCACCGGTTTTTTTTCTACTTTTGGAACCACCTGGGCTTCCTCTTTTTTGATCTCTGCAATTGTTGTCTTTTCTGTTTCCTTAGTTAGGATAGGATTTTGTGTGCTTAGCGTTTCGGTTTTTACCTCAGCAGTGGTACTGATGGTTGCCGGGGTCTGGGTAATTTGTATTTCAGACTTTGATTCGGGATTTCCGGTAAGGATGGATTCTACTTTCTTGGCTTTTGCCAAATCCTTAATATCTCCATTTGTAGTGGTTTGAACCGGTGCTTCCGCAGGCTTGGCCACCTCAGGTACTTCTTGCGTCGACTTGGCCTCCACGGGCACAGGCACAACTTCTTGCGAAACCGCTTTCGCTACCAATTTTGGAGTACCATAGGAGCGGTATTGTAATGAAAGCTGCTCCCCAACGTGCGGCATATCTTCTCGCTTTAAATTATTAAACTGATACAAATTATCAAGACTCATAGCCTCTTTTTGTGAAATCAATTGCATCGTTTCCCCTTCCTTTACCAAATGAAATTCTACAGTACCTATTTTCTTTTTTCTTTCGGTAAAAAGGAACATATCATTTTCAAGAGGCTTATCTGGCAAATCATTAAATTCAAGCAACCGTGCATATTTAATATTATTCTGGGTTGCCTTTTCTTGCAAATTGTCGCCCTTAGCTGCCCAAAAACCTTTAAGACCTTTATAGCTTAAATTGGGATCATCAATAATATCCGGATTCTTTGCATCAACATTTGGGATTACCTCTTTCGGTTTAGTAGAGGCCAAACGAAGCCCATCATAGGTATACTGTTGTAGATTATATTTTTCAACTAAATCTGTCAAACGTTTTACATACAGAGGGTTGGTGGCATACCCGGCACGTTTCAGGCCTGCAGCCCAACTTACATAATCAGTAATTTCCAATTCAAATAGAAAAGCATAACGGCTGCCGGCTTTTAAAAAATCGGAGTGATCGATATATGATTGTTGCGCGTTTAAATATTTCCTAAAGCACTCCTGTTTTTTATCATCGTCATGCAAAAATGTTTCTCCTGTCCAATTGGCCTTGCATTTTATTCCAAAATGGTTATTGGCCTCAGTAGCCAACTCACTTTTTCCTGCAGCCGTTTCGTGGATTCCTTGTGCCAATGTGATGGCTGCCGGAACCCCCACACGATTTTGCTCTTCAATAGCAAATCCCTTAAATTTATCAATATAAGCAAGAATATCATTTTCATTTTGAGCAAAAACGTGTTGACAACAGAAAATTGATACACTAGCGAAACATGTAAGAATTTTTTTAATCATATGGGTTACTTTTTACGTGAAAGCATGATACCATCACGCACCGGCAAAAGTACATTTTCTAAACGATTATCTAAACTCATTTTAATATTATATTGATGCATTGCTTTGGCATTTTTGCTACCACTTTCCGCGTCTAAAACTTCGGCATTGTACAATACATTGTCAGCCAAAATATAGGCCCCGCTGGCCATTTTTTCAATCACCAAATCAAAGTAGTTGCTATAATTCATTTTATCAGCATCAATAAAAACTAAATCATATTCATAATTCAAATATTGCAGTACATCTGATGCTTTTCCCACTATCAAACTGATTTGATCTTTGTATGGCGATTTGTTAAAATATTCTTGTGCAAGAGCTGCTTGCTCCTGATTGCTTTCGATGGTTAGCAGCTTCCCCTCACTCGCAAGACCTTCGGCCAGGCAAAGGGCTGAATACCCTGTAAAAGTGCCTATTTCAAGAATACAGCGCGGACGAATCATTTTGCTGATCATACTCAATAAACGCCCCTGTAGATGACCCGATAACATTATTGGCAACTCCGTTTGCAAATGAGTTTGCCGATTTAAATCATATAATAATTCGCTTTCTTTAGAGGTGTATAACTCGGCGTATTTATGAATTTCTTCAGATGTTAGATGATGCATATAAGTGTGGTGTTTTATTCTTTTTCCTGAGCAATCACCTCTTTCTTATTTGAAAAAATCATTAAAAATAAGAAGGTAATAACCCCATTAATTATCAGTAATTCTATTCCGATTTTATACCCGTGAAATAGGGAAGTTGAAATTGATAGTAGCCCCTTTTGCACGCCTTCACTCAATGTTAATTTTTTTATAAACCACTCCGGGTTGTTTATTAAATCTAATGCCAAAGTAAGTAGTGGCGCAATGATACAAATGGGCAATACCATTGTATCGCGAATCGTCTTTTTGGTGAGAATTCCAAATGCAAAAAGACCCAATAGCGGTCCGTATGTATAGCCGGCAAGTTTTAGAATGACATCAATAATGGATCGATCATCAATCAATTTAAATATCATGGTACATATAAAAAATAAAATAGCAAAACTCAAATGAACGGTCAGTCGGGTTTTCTTTCGTTTGGCTTCGTCAAGATTTTCATTTCTTTTGATACCCAAAATATCAATACAAAAAGAAGAGGTAAGGGCAGTAAGTGCCCCGTCGGCACTCGGAAACAAAGCAGATATCAATCCAATGATAAACAAAATAGAAATGGCGGCAGGAAGTGCCCCACCCAATGCAATATGGGGAAACAAATCATCGCCTTTAATATCCAAGTTGTATTTGGTTGCAAACAAATACAAGCAGCCTCCTAAAAATAAAAACAGTAAATTGACAAAAACGATAATACTGCTAAACGTCATCATATTTTTTTGAGAATCTCCCAATTTATGCACACTAATATTTTTCTGCATCATTTCCTGATCCAGACCTGTCATGCCAATAGTAATGAAAGCCCCACCAATAATTTGCTTTAAAAAAAAGGCACCGGATTTATAATCTGTGTTAAACATTTTGGTATACCCAGCCTCTTTCATCTCAGCAAAGGATCCTAAAAAACTGCTATCCATATTCACGAGCAACGCCACCACACATACCACCAGCCCCAACAACATAAAGGTGGTTTGTAAGGTATCTGTGTATACAATGGTTTTAACGCCTCCCTCAAAAGTGTACAATAAGATCAACAGCAAAATAATAAAAGCCGTGACCCAAAAGGGAATGCCCATCGTATCTAGAATAAAAATCTGCAAAATATTAACCACCAGATACAAGCGTGCGGTGGCACCCAATGTGCGTGACAGAATGAAAAAAAGCGCCCCCGTTTTGTATGCGGTCATTCCAATGCGTTGTTGCAGATAGGTATAAATGGAGGTCAGCTGCAATCGGTAGTACAAGGGCAGCAAAACATAGGCAACTACGATATACCCCAAAAAATATCCGATTACGACCTGAAAATATTGAAATCCGGTGCTTCCTACTGTACCTGGAACGCTTACAAAGGTGACACCGCTAAGTGAGGTTCCAATCATACCGAAGGCAACGAGCATCCAGTTTGAATTGCGGTTTCCGATAAAAAAGGATTCGTTATTGCTTTTTTTGGACGTGAAATAAGCCACAACCAACAAAAGCGAAAAATAAGCAAGTACAAAAAATAGCAGAACCGATGAAGACATAATCCAATTATTAATTTATGCGCTAAATATAATATTAAATAAGCAAATCAAGGGATGGAAATACGAATTGAAGATACTAATTGCCAGCCCTACTTGAGAATCGGCAATGTAACATAGCCACAGGAGCTTTCAATCAAGTGGTTTCCCGATCTTGCTTATACCATTTGTACCCAAGAAAAAGCATGAAGGCAAGTGGCATGGCAGCTAAATACAAAATACCCCCATTCAGTCCTTCGGCTGTTTTATTATCAGCACTGGATGCCAAAGTGGTTTTGCACACTGCACATTGACTGAATGCATTTGCTGTGCTGCATAGTGCCCAAACAATAAGTAAAAGAATTTTATTCATACATCAAAAGCCAAGGCCGTATTTACTGATAACCTACCCATCTACAAAATTTCAACAAAAATCCGATACTGCCTAATAAAAAGCAATAAAAGGCAGAAATAATTTTTCAGATTAGGTGAAAGGGACTTACATGGTATGCAGGGCTCATTGAATCTATGCAATAAAAGATCTCCAAAGTATAAAATGGTTGTCAAAAAAGATACAAACTAAGGGTATTGAATTCCCGACATTAAAATTGGGAACTACATCTTTTTACCCTAACTTTGCAAATTGCCCTTTTCTGAAGGATGGGCATACATTCTATCGTATGGCTATATCGCACATTGTCAAATATATTTACAACAATAGCTCCGACGAAGTCATTCGCAGAGGAAAGAGAATATTTTTGACGCAAGGGGTTAAATTGGTCAAAAAGGATGAATTGACAAACCAACTTTTATTTCGAGTTCGAAATGACCAGTATTACAATCAATACAATGTAACCATTACGAAGTATCACGATGAAAAAAACATTTCAGCAAGATGCCAATGTCCTTACAATATGGGCGAAATTTGCCGTCACGAAGCAGCCGCCTTATTTTTTCTGAATGAGTTGATTGTGAACCAGGCTTTAGACAGTACGCAAGCACATTTCAATCAGTCGCATACCGTGATTCGCATGTTAAGTATCGACTTGAAATCACTCCGACTTTTTACCTCTAATGCATTATTTGAAGAAGCTGAAAAATCATCTAAATTTCATAAGGCTAAAATCGATGCTGCAGCTAATGAGAAAGTGGAGGCTACCTTGAAACTAGAGGATGAAATATTTTCACTTAAAATTAAAAGAAACGACGACAAGACCTTTGATACGTCTTGCACCTGCAGCGAAACCAGACACCCTCTCTGCAAGCACAAAACAGCTTTATTTCTGCAACTGCTGAATAATCATGGTCCTCAATATTTTGACTCCATCCGTAACTGGGATAATCAAAAGAATAAATTGTTGAGTCTTTATGGATATTCCCTTGCCGATGACTTAACAGGCAAATTTGAATTTTATTATCAAGAAGAAAAACCATTTTTAAAGGTATTGGACCCATCTATCAAGAAGGTGTCTGTAGTAAGTAAACCAGAACCTATCCTAGATGCGGTTAAACCTGTTGTTGAAAAGAGTGACTATGTGAAGCGTTTGGGCGTGGTGGTAAATATGCAAGAGCCTGATTACCCCTACTTTGCTATTGATTTAGTAGAAGGAGAATTATCACTAGATGGTTCTTCTTTTGCAGGGAATATCAGCAAGGTAGATACCTCAAAGTATATTGAACCCTTACATTATACAAGTACCGACAGAGAGCTTTTGCCCATCATCCGTAAACTGCAAAAAATAGAAATCAATCGATTTATTGCCAAAAATTCACCCTTTGGCGATATCTGGGAAAATATCGTACATACCAATACAGAGTGGACACAAGAATCGAAGGATCTGTTATACGAATATTTGCAACCGAAGTTGTCGCGGCTGTTTTCGATGATGGGAAATAGAAACCCTGTCTATGTATTACCCAAGGGAAAACCCTACAAAACCAGTTCCTTCTACAAAATTGATGAAATACATCATGCTGTAGACACATCCTTTAGGGTTGAAAAATTAAAAGCGCATATTGCCCTCAATATTCATATTAATTTGAACGATACCAAATATGATATTGCCAAAAACGAGTTGGGTAATAGCATTCTTTTTTTAATAGACAAGAAATTATTTCTGTTGCAAAAAGCTCATAATGCTTCAGTTATTTCCTCGCTCAGTCACTTTGCTGCCATTCCTCATGAAAAATGGTCTTCTGTTTTACAAGAAAAAATAATTCCAATCAGTAAAACATTTGATGTGGCTTTCGGTAAAGGTTTGGTAGAATATAAAGACAGTTTTGTACCCAAACCCTATATTTATTTGAGTGAACAAGGCTCCTATTTTATATTGAAACCTATGTTTGAGTACGACCAAACAAAGGTAGAATGGAATCAGGAATTAAGTCTTTACTCCAATCAAAATGGAAAAGTAGTAATCATCAAAAGACATGTTGAATATGAAGCAGGATTCATCAATATGCTCCAGAGTTTGCATACTCATTTAAAAAAGCCGGAGTATGAAAATCATTACGCGATTCATTCAAAACATGCCTTACAAAAAATTGGTTCTTCTTGTTTTTTGATAAAATGAAGGAAGAAAAGATTGAACTGCTTGGGTATGAAAGTCTGAAAAATTTTAAAATTCATAAAGCAAAACCTTCCACTAAAATATTTATTTCCTCAAACCTGGATTGGTTTGATACCGAAGTAGAAATTGACTATGAAGGGCAAAAAGCCAGTTTGGCTGAAATCCAAAAAGCCTTATCCAAAAAAGTCAATTATGTATCCTTGGGAGATGGAACCTATGGATTGCTTCCAGAAGAATGGCTGGCAAAATTTTCGTTGCTATTTAAAATGGCTGAAGCCGATGGCAAAACGCTGAAGGTAAGTAAATACAATTTTAGTGTCATTGACGAATTGCATGACATGATTGATGACGAGGATATTAAGAATGAGTTGAATGAAAAGAAACAAAATTTGTTGGCCCAAAACCCGGAGAATTTTCAAGAAATAGCTACCCCAACTGAATTAAATGCCGAGCTTCGTCCGTATCAAACGGCAGGGTTTCAATGGCTGGCCTATTTGGATAAAATCAAATGGGGAGGCCTTCTGGCAGATGATATGGGATTGGGAAAAACCATACAGACCCTTACCTTTTTACAATATTACAAAAATATCAATGGACAATTGCTCTCCCTGGTGGTATGCCCCACCACCCTACTTTTTAATTGGGAAAATGAAATCAATAAATTTACGCCTGAGTTAACGTATTTAATACATCATGGTCCGGGTAGAACAACGTCAGAGGCCAACCTTTTACAACATAACATCATTATATCTACTTACGGAACCCTTAGATCGGATATTCTACTTTTTCAAAATTTAAAACTAGATTATGTTATTTTAGACGAATCGCAAACCATAAAGAATCCGAGTAGTAAAGTGGCCAAAGCAGCGCAACTATTAATTACAAAAAATAGATTTGCGTTAAGCGGCACTCCCATGCAAAACAACACCTTTGATATCTATTCGCAAATGAATTTTTTGAACCCCGGTATGCTGGGCACCAAAGATTTCTTCAAGGAGCAATTTGCAAAACCGGTTGACAAATTTCAGGATACCGAAACCAAGCAACACCTTCGAAAACTTATCTATCCTTTTTTATTACGACGCACCAAAGAACAAGTGGCTCAAGATTTGCCGGAAAAAACGGAAGTAACCTTGTATTGTGAAATGGGTAAAGAGCAACGAGCCATCTATGATATGTATAAGAATATGTATCGGGCACAAATACTCGGAACCATCGAAAACCAGGGAATTGAAAAATCTCAGTTTGCCATTTTACAAGGTTTAATGAAATTGCGCCAAATATGTGACTCACCCGCCATTCTTAAAGACGAAACAAAATACGAAAATCACAGCACCAAACTGGATGAATTGTTGCGTGAAATGCAAGAAAACATTGGCGATCATAAAGTGTTGATTTTTTCTCAATTTCTGGGGATGCTCTCCTTAATAAAAGAGAAATTAACGCAAAATGAAATTCAGTTTCAATATTTTGACGGAAACTATACCGCACTTCAAAGAGAAACGACCATCAGAGTTTTTCAAGACAATCCCAAGTGCCAGGGCTTCTTAATTTCATTGAAAGCAGGCGGAATGGGGCTCAACCTAACCGCAGCCGATTATGTATACATTGTAGACCCATGGTGGAATCCGGCTGTTGAGCAACAGGCCATCGACCGGACCCATCGAATCGGTCAAACCAAGAATATTTTTGCCTATCGACTTATTTGTAAAGATACCGTTGAAGAAAAAATCATGATCTTAAAAGATAAAAAAAATACCCTTGTCAAAGACATTGTAAGTGATGATGCCCAAATGATAAAACAACTAACCCGAGAGGACGTTAATTACCTTTTTAGTTAGAAATATTTTTTATTTTCGTCCTTAAATACACGGAGCATGAAGAACAATTTAGAAAGATTGATAAAACAATCAGTGCCCTTTCGGTCAGACTATATTAAAGCGGAAATAGGCATGATGTATTTATCTTCGGTGCTTCACCATCAAAGCTTTCAATATTTCAAGAAGTATCATTTATCTCCCCAACAATACAATATTCTGCGGATATTGAGAGGCCAGTATCCCAAATCGTACAATTTGAATGCCATAAAAGAGCGGATGCTTGATAAAATGAGTGATGTATCCCGTATTATTGAGCGACTTAATAAACAGCATTTAATTATCAAGGAGGCGAATATAATTGACAAACGAAATGCCGATATTTACATTTCGGCAAAAGGCTTGAATTTGCTGAAAGAAATTGATACGGATAGCCTTGGCGCCACCAGCATTCTACATAGATTATCACCTGAAGAAGTTCGTCAGTTGAATGATTTAATTGACAAACAACTTGATTTACCGTAAAGGAGCTACAGACTTCTTGTTGAATAATTATAAAAATTCGATTGCTTAGCCTATTTTTGAAACAATGATGCATAGCACGCTTGAAAAACTCATTAAATTAAGCAGCCCCTTTGCCAATCCTTATTATAAGGCGGTGGTAGGTATTTTGTATCTCGAGTCAAGGGTCATGCAAGACCTGGATGATCATTTATCGAAATTCAAACTAACCTATCAGCAATTTAATATATTGCGAATTCTAAAGGGGCAGTACCCTCGAGGGGTGCAACTTTCCTTATTAAAAGATCGAATGCTACATAAGCAAAGTGATGTTTCGCGGTTGGTTAGCAGATTGGAAAAATTAGGTTTGGTTCAAAAAAATGAAAATGATTTGAACAAGCGAAAATTAAGCATCACGCTGAGTGATGCCGGAATGAAATTGATTCAATCTATTGATGTGGCAGATGAAAAATTCAAATCGGTACTATCAAACCTCAGCCCTGCAGAAATAGAGCATTTAAATATACTTTTTGACAAAGTTTTTGTGCATCAATTACCCCAAATGCAGGTGAATGCCACAGATTAGGCTCGTGTAAAGGACAAACGAGATCCCTTTGTACCTTCATCAAAGATTCCGTTGTCATATACAATATTTCCGTTTACAATGGTTTTTTCGATACAAGCCGGAAATATATGCCCTTCAAAAGGACTCCATGCACACTTATGTAAAATATTTTCTTTTGAAACCGTATAGTTTTGATGCAAATTTACAAGAACCGCATCCGCAAAATAGCCTTCTTGTACATACCCTCTTTTTTCAACTTCAAAACAAATGGCCGGTGCATGGCAGGCCTTTTCCACAATTTTCTCTAGTGAAATACGACCCTCTTTATAGGCTTGCAGTAAGATATACAAACTATGCTGTACCAACGGAATTCCGGCAGGTGCTTGCAGGTAAGGTTGCTGCTTCTCATCCCAGGTATGGGGTGCATGGTCAGTAGCGATTATATCCAGTCGATCATCCAGCAAGGCCTTCCACAGCGCCTCTTTGTGACTCTTTTCTTTGATTGCAGGGTTGCACTTTATTAAATTGCCAAATTGTGTATAATCATCCGCTGTAAAATGTAAATGATGTACGCAGACTTCCGCGGTGATTCTTTTTTCCTTTAAGGGGAATAAGTTGGTAAAAAGCTGCAACTCTTTTTCGGTACTAATGTGTAAAATATGTAAACGGGTATTGTGCTTTTTAGCGAGTTGAATGGCGCTAATAGAAGATTCATAACACGCCTCCACATCACGAATGATGGGATGAAAACGCGCATGATTATACGAAATATGTTCTGCCTCAAGTTTTTCAATATTCTTTCGTATGACATTTTCTTGTTCGCAATGGGTAGCAATGAGGACTTCGCTTTCCGAAAATACTTTTCAAGCGTCACAATATTGTCTACCAGCATATTGCCGGTACTGGAGCCCATAAATATTTTGAGTCCGCAAACATCTTTTTTGTGTTGATTCACTTTTAAAGCCTCAGCAATATTATCATTGCTTACACCCATAAAAAAGCTATAATTTGCCAGCGATTGATGCTTTCCAATTTCATACTTTTGCTCGAGCAATTCCTGTGTTAAGGTAGGTGGTTTTACGTTGGGCATTTCCATAAAACTGGTTACACCGCCTGCCACAGCTGCTTTTGATTCGGTATAGATACTTGCCTTATGGGTAAGGCCGGGTTCTCTGAAGTGTACCTGATCATCAATGAGACCAGGTAGCATATGCAAACCCTCACCAACAATTTCAACAGCTCGTTCCTTACTATCGATGTGATTGTCAATACGTTCAAAATGTCCTCGTTTTATAAGAACATCCTTGGTTTCAATTTGACCCGCATTTACTACTTGAATCCCTTTTATAATGATTGTATTCATATATCTGTGTTACAACAAAGGTAAAAGCCGGAACTGAATTATACTGAAAAAAAATCAAAAGCTTTGGCCATTCCAAAAAAGTGAATGTAACAATTAAAAATGTTTTAATTTTAGCCCTTATTTACAGATATGAAAAAAATCCTATTCTCTGCCTTATTCGTGATGATTGCTTTGCAAACGATTGCACAAGGTATTTTTTTGCGAAAGAATATGGATTCCTATTTTCAAATTGAGCGATTGGACATTTTGAGTGGAACTGTATCAGATACATTGCATACCGCGTTGAATGGGATGAGCAACAAGGATGTGACGCAATACCTTGAAAATTATTTGAATCAGAATCAGGAATCGATTAGCATTATGGATCGGAGCGAATTGGTAAAAATCATCTCAAAGAATGGAGAATGGGCACAGAGTGGCGATGGTGCCATTCCTTCCGATTATTCGCTATTTAATACATTCTATCAAAAGCAACCGAATTTTATTCATTACCAAAACAAATTAGCCACCTTTGTTTTAAATCCGGTAATTCATTACCAGCAAACAGTAGAAACCGGTAACCTGAAACAAAATTTATTTTATAATTCAAAAGGAATTGAGGCAAGAGGGCTATTAGGGAAACGCGTTGGATTCTATACCATTTTCACCGACAATCAAGAGCGAGGCCCCCTTCATCATCAGAATTACATTCGCAATAGCAGTGCCGTTCCCGGCATTACCTACTACAAGGATTTTAAAACCAATAAGGCCGGCCTAGCTCAAGATTATTTATATGCAGCAGGGTACATTGACGCGGATGTCATTAAGAATACAGTGAATGTGACCTTCGGAACCGACAAATTTCATTTGGGTGATGGATATAGAAGCCTCTTCTTGTCGGACTTCGGAAGCAACTATACCTTTTTAAAATTAAATACCCGCTTGGGACGATTTAATTATCAAAATCTTTTTATGGAACTCACCCCTCAATACTTCAGAGGAGCCGACCAATATCTCCCGAGAAAGTATGCAGCCATGCATCATTTAAGTGTGAATGCGGCAAGGTGGTTAAATGTTGGTTTATTTGAAGCCATCATTTATTCACGTAAAGATCATTTTGATTTCAGGTATTTAAACCCTATTATTTTATACCGAAGTGTAGAGCAAACCAATGGCAGCCCTGATAATGCCTTAATCGGATTGAATTTCAAAATCAATACAGGTATAAAGGCGTTGATTTATGGTCAGGTTATTTTAGATGAATTTAATTTTGCGCAGGTAAAGGCCAATAATGGTTGGTGGGCGAATAAACATGCATTTCAATTAGGCCTAAAACTTGCAGATCCATTTGGTGTTAAAAATTTAATGATTCAAGTTGAGGCAAATATGGTTCGCCCGTATACTTATTCATACAATGATTCGGTGAGCGACTATTCTAATTATAATCAAGCACTGGCGCACCCCTACGGAGCCAATTTTATTGAAGGCAACCTTATTGTAAATTATCAACCTTGGAAAAACACCTTCGTTTGCTGGAAATCATTTTTCAATAGACAAGGTCGTGATACCCTATCCAATACTAGCTTTGGTGGCAATATTTTTAAGGATCAAACCAATCGGAATGCTGATTACGGAGTCAAAATGTTTAACGGCGCCCCGTCCAATGTTTTTTATTCCAATCTGAATTTTGCCTACGAAATAAAAGACAATTTATTCTTTGACCTAGGTGCTACTTTCCGGTATGAGAAAGGAACTCATAGCAGCAATCCTAGTATGAACAGTTTACAATTCTATACGGGTATGCGACTGAATGCACTTCGGAAGCAGTACGATTACTAGCAAGGTTCTATACACGGTACCACTACTCATCAAAAAAAAATCGTCCCAAAGCCCCTCTTTTTTTGTAAGAAGCGCATTGCTACTAATTTGTGTATTCAACAAATTGATAGTATATTTCACGCATGAATACACAAAAAGTGAAACACCCGAAAGCATTACCTTTTCTGTTTTTTTCAGAAATGTGGGAACGATTTGGCTATTATTTAATGATAGGCATTTTTACCTTGTACCTGAAGGATGTAAAAGACGGTTTTGCGATGAATGAAGCGGAGTCAGCAGATTTGTATGGCACCTTTATTGCGCTGGTATTTTTGACGCCCTTTATTGGTGGACTACTAGCCGACCGTTTTTTCGGCTATCAGAAGTCTATTATTTTTGGCGGATTATTGATGGGTGTTGGTTATTGTCTAATGGGCATTCATAGTAAGCCGATGCTGTATATTGCCATGACCCTAGTAATTTTTGGAAATGGATTTTTCAAGCCCAATATCTCCACATTGCTCGGAAATGTTTATTCAACGGACGAACACAGACATATGAAAGATGATGGGTATAATATCTTTTATATGGGTATTAATATTGGTGCCTTCATCTGTAACTTTTTTGGGGCAGCCTTGCAAATTATGTTGGGATGGAGTTATGCGTTTATGGCGGCCGGAATTGGGATGTTTTTAGGGGTTCTTATTTTTATGATTGGGACAAAACATTATAAAGCGTTTGATGTCAAAAAAGAGGTTCACGCTGACGATATGCCCTTTTCAAAAATTGTGTTGTTAATATTGGTTCCTAGTGTGGTAGCTGGTGTATTGGGGTGGTTGATTCCTTCTAATATTTTTGGCAGTGACAGCACCGATGCCTTTATTTTTGCCTGTGTTCCTGTGGTTTACTTTTACGCTAGTTTGTATTTCAAAGCACAGGAAAATGAGAAAAAACCTATTGGTGCCTTGCTGGCCATTTTTGCAGTGGTGATTCTATTTTGGGCTGTTTTTAAACAAAATGGAAGCGCCTTAAATACCTGGGCCGACCGATATACGGATAGAGAAGTATCGGGTGTGCAACAAGAAGTGTTTGACAACCTGAAGCTCGCAAAATCATTAACCTATAAAATTGATAGTACCGAAAAATATGATGCCTTTTTTCGATTGCAAAAAGAAAATGGAGTGGTTGTAAGGGAAATGAATTATCCGCTCTATTTTAGAAATGTACTGCCTGAAAAATTGCCACCGATCGAAAGCAAAATAAGTGTTTGGTCTACCAATTTAAGTCAATCGATTAATCCAGGTTGGGTAATATTGTTAACTCCTTTGGTGGTGGCATTCTTTTCATTTATGCGAATGCGAAAAAAAGAACCGACCACTCCCACCAAAATTGCTCTGGGTTTATTGATATCCGGACTGAGTGCTTTGGTAATGTATGCAGCGGTAAAAGCAGGTAGCAACGGCGCTGAAAAAGTCAGCGTGTGGTGGTTGATTGCCAGTTATGGAGTCATCACTATCGGAGAATTAATGTTGAGCCCCATGGGCCTTTCTATCGTGTCGAAAATGAGTCCTCCGCGTATCACTGCCCTCATGATGGGTGGCTGGTTTTTATCTACTTCCATCGGCAACAAACTAAGCGGTGTATTGGCAAGTATGTGGGATATGTACGAGGATAAAGGCAATTTCTTTTTAGTAAATTGCGTATTGTTGGTTGCGGCCTTTGGATTTATGCTATTGATTTTGCGATGGCTCAATAAAATATTTAATGAATATGTAAAGTAGCACCTTGCTACTCTACCTTCACAAATTTTACATTGTAACTGGCTCCCTCACCGCTGCATTGCAAATGGTATATTCCCTTTTGCAATTTTGAAATATCTATAGCACCCAAATTGATTTTGGTTTTCAGAACCAATCTACCGATATTGTCAAAAATGTGAACCTCACTTATGGCTAAAGATGATTCTATATGCAACTCATTTTGTGCCGGGTTTGGGTATAGGGTAATGTATTGATCTTTCACTTGCTCATTGATAGCAAGCGGCCAACAGGGTATATACGGACCACCAGGCGATCCTTTAGGACAACCGGCAAACCAGGTAGTGGACGCATTTTGATTTCCGCTGTATTGTCCATTTTCAAGGGTTGTACCGCCTCCATTAGGGGTTGTGGGCCAAGGATTGCTATTGCCATAACATACACTGTATCGGAGGGTACCTGTATTGTCAAAAATTCGAACAATATCGCCACTACTTGCAAAACCAAAGCCCAGAGGACCTACCTTATTGGTAAGTGCCGGAAATTGCGCATTGAATTTGGCGGCGTCGCTATAGGCCACTAGATAGCCTAAAGCGGGTATACTAGAGGTGTTGGGAAATGTATATACATTATTGCTGCTTCCGTCTCTGATAGTCCAGCCGGCAATTGGGTAAGGCTGTGTATTTTTATTATGCAACTCAATCCAATCGCCAGCATCTGTTGCAAGTGCAGAATTGTAATTGATTTCAGAATAAATCAAATTTTCAACGCACGGCGTGTAGGCTACTCCCGGTGAGCCTCCCATACAACCGGCATACCATGATGTGGCCAAATTGGGGTTTGCAGCCGGTGCGGTTAATTGCAGCGTGCGTCCGTTTCCATCACTGCTACATTGCCAAGTATCCATATAATCTACTGAATAAATAAGCTTATTGTCCTTGTCTCTAAGTACTAATTTTTGTCCGCCATTACTTAGCTTAAAGCATAGGGGGCCTATTTTATTACTAACACTAGGAAATCGCGTGGCAAAGGCAGTACTATCTGTATACACCACTAAACGGCCTCCTGGTTGCAGAATGGTATTATTAGGAATCACGCAATAATGCTCATACTGATCGCCATCTAAAATAACGGCATTGGATACATTGACTGCCGTGGCGCCGTAATTATACAGCTCAAGCCAATCTCCTGCATCTGTGGTACTATCGCTATGGAAATTAATTTCATCAATAACGATACTCATTCCTGCGGTAGCGTTGCAGGCTTGGTTGGCCGGAAACATATTGGCATCAATCCAATTCATTCTTCCAACCACCCATTGTTTCATAGAATCGATTTCACCTTGCCAGGTATTTGCAATCCATGCATTGGGCCAAACATAGTTACCGATGGTTTGCCATATTGCCGAATCACGTGCAGATGCTTGTCGAACATAATTAGCATAGGTATCAATTTTGGCCAGCATAGTGGGTGTACTCAAAATGTTTTGTCTCAATTCATTCCATCTGCAGTTTAGCAAATTTTTAAACCATTGATCTTGCAACATTTTATCAATCCACTTACTGCTACCATCGCCACAGCCCTGATACATTTGCCATCCTGAGGTAGGATACCCATTGCAATAATTGCCATTGCCAAAACTGAGATTAAAATCCCAATAAGGGCCCATGGTAAACCTCCCGCACTTGCTATCTCGATCCTTATGCATAAAAGTACTTAAACGATATCCATCGATATTATTGCTGATTTCGTTCAGAATAAAATAATCAACAAAGGAGTATACATTGGCATATTTTCGATACCCAATATTGGGATTGGCAAAATTGGGTCCCCATAAAATACTTTCAAAATTATTAATATACCCTGAGAGGTAGTTTTGCTGTGTGGGTGTTATTTGTTGCCAATTGGGATCATGATTTTGCAAGGATACATTCTGAGAAGAGTACCATCCTCCACCTGCATTGCCGGTATACTTGTCAATTTTAAAAATATACCCTCCGGTAAGGGCATCACCGCTATTATCGGCCGGAGTAATTTTTTCGACATCCACTCGGTTTTTGTCCACTTTAATTTTTTCGAGTAATGCGTAAACACCTTGCAATTGTCCATTTATAACCAATTCTACAAACTGCGTTCTGCTGGTATACCAGTTCATGGCGCGACCAAAATCATGTAATATTACATCCCTCATAAATGATTTGTCGGTGTACGGATTGAGTAAGGTAAAATCATGTTCTTTTGGATATCCCAAGAGCGATACATTTACATTATTACCCAATGCATCTATCGTTGAAAAGCCATAGGGCTTTTTAGGGAAATTTTGTGAGGTGGACCCCTGAATTCAATGGAGATTTTTCCACTATAATTATTAAAAGGATCTAGGATGCAATTTTGTTGACCCGGCCCATTGTAAATAATACCCATATCACAAATAATACGAGGATCATCCACTATTGTTTGTCCCAGTGTATTGATAGAAATAATAGGAAGATTGGTTTGTAAAAAGTAAGGTGGGGTAAACCATCCGGGAGTTGGCGAATAATTGTATACCGCATTCTTTATAGATAATTGCAGAAAAGGTCTTGAACTTAAATCATCCGAGTTAAGGGCTGAATTATGGGTTTGAATGCAAAGAACATTGCTGCCATTTTTGAGCAATGTATCGATGGCCTGCCAACTAATTGTAAAATAATCGGGTTGATACCCCTGATAAAGTCTTGCTTCATGCGCTGCGGTAGCCGTGGCATTGAAGGCAGGATTTACCACCATATTAGAGCGTGCTATTTCAACTCCATTTAAATAGGCGATAAAACCATCATCATAATCCATACAAAAAATGGCCGAATGAACCATGGAAGTATCTACTATATTAAACGTCTTTCGCATATATACCGATATTGAATTGGTGGGAATGACCGTGGCATCATCTCCATCGCCAAAACCAATACCCCCATTCCCAGTGGCCCAGGAGGCATCATTAAAAGCGGGGCTGGTCCAATTGGCAATATTGGCAGTTGGCACCTTATATTTCCATGTATTGTTATCTAATACGCAGGACTCCCAATGATTAATAATACCCCCACTACATTGCGCAAAGGACTTTTGAGTTGAGTAAAATATCAGAAATAAAATTAGAAATTTAGATTTCATAGAAATATTCATTTTTACGTATGCGGATGTAACCTTACAAAACAATACAGTTTTAACATAAAACCATGCCAAAATTGGTAAAGGATGATACTATTTGTATAAGTGTCATTCCTTTACGGATAGATGAATACATACAAGGTAACAGATGGACTCATATCCACTCTAATACTAAAACCATAGGAGCTTACAAATTGCTTTTTACTGCGCTTTTACAAACTTCACGTTATAGATATGACCTTCTCCACTACATTGCAAATGGTATACGCCATTGGGTAGACCGGAAATATCAATTTTGTTTGATTTTAGGTTTGATTTAGACAGCATTCTACCGATATTATCATAAATAACTACCTCATCCAAAGCAAGTGAGGATTCAATATTTAGCTCATTGCTTGCAGGATTTGGATATAAGGTTATATACTGATCTTTTACATTTTCATTAATACCAGCCGGCCAACATGGAGTGTACGGCAAGCCAGGTGAGCCTTTCGGACATCCGGCAAACCAAGTGGTGGCCGCATTGTGGTTGCCAGTATATTGGCCGTTTTCTAGGGTATACCCCCCGGCATTGGGTGTGGTAGGCCATGGATTGGTGGTGCCATAACAAACACTATATCGAAGTTTTCCAGTATTGTCGAAAATACGCACTACATCACCGGTTGAAGCGAAACCAAATCCAAGAGGTCCTACTTTATTGGTTACGCCTGGAAATTGCGCTGTAAATTTAGCAGCATCGCTATAGGCAACAATATAACCTTGAGCTGCAATGCTTGTGGAATTAGGGAAGGTATACACATTATTACTGCTACCATCTTTAATGGACCAACCGGCAATTGAAAATGGCTGGGTGTTTTTATTATGCAGTTCGATCCAGTCTCCCGCATCACTTGCTAATGATGAATTATAGTTAATTTCAGAATAAATCAGATTTTCAACACAAGGGGTATATGCCACGCCCGGAGAGCCACCCATACAACCGGCATACCATGAAGCCGCCAAATTTGGATTGGCAGCTGGTGCTGTCAATTGCAAGGTTCTACCATTTCCATCAGCTGAGCATTGCCATGATTCCATATAATCGACTGAGTAAATCAGTTTATTATCCTTATCCTTCATAATAAGTTTTTGGCCCGCATTATTTAATTTAAAGCAAAGTGGTCCAATTTTGTTGGTTACACCAGGATGCCTTGTAGCAAATGCAGCGCTATCTGCATATATAACCAGCCTTGCTCCGGGTTGTATGGTAGTATTATTGGGTATGACACAATATTTTTCAAAACTAGTACCATCTATTATAATGGCATTAGAAATATCAAGGGCTACAGCACCATGATTGTATAATTCTATCCAATCGCCGGCATCGGTGGTACTGTCGCTGTGAAAATTAATTTCATCAAACACCAAGCTCATACCTGCCGTAGCATTACATGCTTGATTTCCGGCATACATATTGGCATCCATCCATTGTAAACGCAATGCCATCCAACTTTTCAGAGAATCTGTTGCATGTTGTATATTATTAGGCAACCAACCGGTAGGCCAGTATTCAAGTCCCCATTTTGCAGAGTCACGAACGGCGGCTTCATGGATATCTAAATATACAGAATCGATTCTATTGAAAAGCGCCGTTTGATTGAGGTAGGTTTGTCGCAATTCCGTCCAACGACAATTCAAAATATTTTTAAACCACTGATCTTGTAACATTTTTTCAATCCATAGAGTGGTTTCGTTTCCACATCCTCCTTGTATTTGCCATCCTTGTGATTCTTGTCCAAAACACCAGTTGGCCGATCCAAATGTGAAATTATAATCCCAATACGGCCCCATGGTGAACCTGCCACATTTACTATCTCGATCTTTATGGATATAATTACTGGCTCGATAACCGTCTATATTATTAGACCATTCTTGAATAATAAAATCATCAACAAATGAAAATGGGTTCGCTTTTTTTCGATACCCGGTATTAGGGTTGGTAAAGGTTGCACCAAATAATTCGCTTTCAAAACCGATGATGTAATTTTTTAAATAGGTTTCTTGCGTTGCTGTCAAATCACCAACTGAAGGGTCATGAAATTGCATGCTCACTCCTTGGGGTGAGTTCCAGCCACCTCCGGGGTTGCCATTATTCCAGTCAACTTTATAAACATATCCTCCTGTTAGAGAATCGCCTGAATTCATGGTATTGGTTAGTTTCTCCACATCCACACGATTTTTATCCTGCTTAATTTTTTCGTAGAAGCAGTACAAACCATTGTAGGTACCATTAATAACCACCTCTACAAATCGGCATCTAGTAGTGTACCAACCCATGTAACGAGCCAATTCGTAGATATGCATATCCCGATAGAACGTGCGATCTGTATAGGTTGCGTTCAGTACCCAGTCGTTTTCTTTAGGCATGCCGAGTAAGGAAACATTTTGCGGTAAATTAGCTGCATCCAAAGTGGTAAAGCCATATCCTTTTTTAGTAACTGATTGAGAATATGCGCCACGAATTTCAATATAAATTTTACCTTCATAATTATTGTAGGGATCTAAAATGCAATTCATATTTCCGGGTCCATTATCTATGATTCCCATATTGCAAATGATACGTGGATCGTCTACGATATTTTGGCCCAAGGTATTGATAACAATGATTGGAAACTTAGTGTAAAGGGAATAAGGGGGTGAAAACCAAGCGGGTACCGGTTGATAGTTAACTGCAGGGGTAGCTAAACCTAATTGAATAAAGGGGCGTGAAGTAAGGTCCGTATTATTGGCACTTGAATTATGTGTTTGCACACAAAGTACGTTTACGCCTGGTTTGAATAAGGTATCGATTGCAGCGGCAGATAAAGTGAAATAACTTGGCTGCAAATTTTGGTACAATTGTGCTTCATGTGCCGCTGTGGCCAAAGCATTATAAGCCGGATTAACAGCCATATTAGAACGAGCAATTTCTACCCCATTCAAATAAGCAATAAATCCATCATCAAAATCCATACAAAAAATAGCAGAAGCTATGGCAGCAGTATCCACTATATTAAAGGCACGTCGCATATAAACCGATCGTGTATTGGTGGGTACTACCGTTAAGTCATCTCCATCACCATACCCCATACCTCCATTACCTGTTGACCAGGCTGCATCATTAAAGCCGGGGGCTGTCCAACCGGGAATGGCAGCAGCAGGAACTATAAATTTCCAAGACTCATTGTCTTTAAGGCATGATTCCCAATGATTGATACCATTGGAACATTGCGCCTGAACGTTTTGAACGCCTAAAAAGGTGCATGCAATGAGAATGGCGATAGACAGTTTAGATAATTTCATAAATAAATAATTTGAAATAATTGAATAAAATATGTACCTATTCAAACCTTACATTAATAATTTTCGAATATTGTAAAAGCTAAAATATCAATAAATTGTGAAACGAACAAAAAAAATTAATATTTAATGCATTTTAAAGGTAAATGCAATAAATTCTATGTTAAGATAAGATTATCTTTTAGCTGCTGCATCAACTCATCGCTCATTTTTTCGATGGCATTACATGAGTAACCTGCTATGTGTGGAGTGAGGATTACTTTCTGTTGGAGCAATTGTTTGACGATATGATTCTCGGTTTGGAACAACTGATGTATTGACTTTTCTTCCTCGAGTACATCTAGGCAGGCCCCAATTATTTTTCCGCTTTGTAAGCCTTTCAAAATAGCGGCTGTGTCTGCAACAGCGCCTCGCGAGGTATTGACTAAAATATGATTCTTAGCCATTTTTGAAGAAAAATCATCCGTATAATAATGTCTGGTTTCTTCATTTAGGGGCACATGAAAACTGATGATATCACATTCCTTTTGAAGGGCAGCTACATCACATTCCTGAATAGTCTCATTTCCAAATCGGGTTTTGTATTTGTCGTACACCAATATTCTTTTGGTAAAGGCGCAAAGTTTTTGTGCAAAACAGCTGCCGGTATGCCCATATCCAATGATACCCACCGTAAGGCCTTCCAACTCAATTCCTCTGTTGGGCTCACGTATCCACTGCCCGTTTTGAATTTCATTATTAGAAGAATGAATGTTGTGCAATAAACTAAGCAACATTCCCATAGCATGCTCGGCCACTGAATTAGCAATACCGGCCGGAGAACTATAATATTTTATTTGATGTGCATCACAATACGCTGCATCAATAATTTCCATACCAGAGCCCAGTCGGGCAATCCACTTAAGATTTTGAAATTTTTGCAAGGTAGGCGCTTCTAAAATGAGTTTGTTGGAGGTAATAATACCACAGATGCCCGCAAGTGAAGGTTTTTCAAATTCGACTTCTTCGTACGGAATCAGTTCATAATTCTTCTCTTCCAGAAAACGCTGAAAGGAGTTTGAAATAGGAGCTGCTACTAATACTTGAGTCACCATACAAATATACTACGGATGTGGGTTAGCAAGGAGAAAATTTAAGGATAATCCGCATATTTAGTACCAAATAAGAATTGCACTTCTTCTACTTTTTGCCTTGAACCAAAAAGTAACAAAAAATTCAAGGCTGTTTAAAAAATGCTAAAAATGAGCTTCATTCGGCTAAAATTTCTTAACTCGCTCCACGCGCAGAGCCTTCGCTGCTCGGACAGAACAAATTTTTACGCCTCATTTCAGTCATTTTTCACGCATTTTTTAAAAGGCCGGATGGTCGACTCAATGATGTAGTTTTACAGATTCCAATTGAAAATTTATTTCCCCATTTTCGAAAACCTCAACGAGTACTTTCAAATACATTTACAAATTCCTGAACGCTGAGCTGCTCGGCTCGTTTTGAAAAAATGTCATCCTGCAGCTTTTCGTGTGGCAGTATTGACTTCAAGCTATTTCGCAAGGTTTTTCGTCGTTGATTAAAGGCAGCCTTTACAAAAATCTTGAATTTTTTTTCATCCGAAATATGATACGGATTTTTGTTGCGCGTAAGCCTGATAACCCCTGATACCACTTTTGGCGGAGGGGTGAAACTGCTGGCTTCTACATCAAACAAATATTCGATATCGTAAAAACACTGCACCAATACACTCATAATGCCATAGGTTTTACTGCCATGTTGCTACGCAATACGTTGTGCCACCTCTTTTTGAAACATACCTACTACCCCATCTACCTGATCTTTCCAATCGAGCACTTTAAATATGATTTGCGTAGAAATATTATACGGAAAATTACCAATGATGGTAAATTTTTCGCTAAATGGAAGTTCTGCATCCAAAAAATCGTCGTGAAATATGCTACCCTTCATTGCAGGATACAGCTGATGCAAATAATCGATTTTATCTTTATCGAGTTCAATACACAAATAATTTTTGACAGGAAGGTGCATGAGGTATTTAGTAATGGCACCGCCACCAGGTCCAATTTCAAGCAAGTTTTCAATACCCGGCCTCAGTGCATCTACAATTTTTTGACATACCACTTCATCGTGCAAAAAATGCTGTCCCAATTGTTTTTTGAGTGTGTACTGCATCATGACAAAACAGCCATTTGGATAAATACTAAAGACATCATTTCCATATTAAGTAAGTTTCATTTTCGAATCCCCTTTTTGACCGAAGAATCTATATATTGGCACTAAAACAATTCTCCTTGCTTACTGTCCTCCTCTTCATTCAGCAGACTAATTTCCAAAAGGTCCTTTTCGCAGAGCTTGGTACCGATAGCCTTCCATCCCATTACATCCACAAACTCTTCGAGATTAATAGTTTGTTCACTGGGCAAATATTTCTTTTTGCCGGTTTTGAGTTTGATAACAGGCGAGGCTTTGGAAGTAATCCATTCCAAATAATTCCCCTCTCCTTCCTTAATAAATTGAAACTTTGTATTCAGTGTCAGGGTTTCTATTTTAAATCGCTTGGCATTGAATTGTTTTTTATCGGCATCGTAATACACTGCACTCAAGATGGCTTGTGGCTTAAACTTTTCAATCATTACTACTTTGTCTGCATCAAATCGATTGGAGAGTTCCGTATTATTTAGCGTATAATTTCCATCATTATACATGGTAATGATTTTATCCTCCTCTGCAAAACTACCTAGATACATTCCTTTTTCATCGGTGTTCAAACGACCTACTACATCATCATACCACAATTTTTTACCTCCCAAAGACGAAGAGCCCTTTTGTTTTTGTTTTATCCCCTTCACTGGATATTTGGTAACCTGATTTCCCATACTGCTACGGCCTTTAATAGCCAATTCGGCAAAGTCGAATTCAAAGGTTTTAATTTTGGCTTTGCAGGCTGCACTTAATGAGATGCTTACAATTTCGCTTTCGCCGTTGGCATTGGAGGTAAAATACAACACCTTACTTTTGGGGCTTCCTTTGGTAAGATCATACTCCTTATCGCGGGTGATACCGGTTACATTAAATCTTTTGGCATAAGCCACACCCGTTTTGCCGTCTACATACACCATATTGAAGGTGGTTCGGTCATCGGCCTTTTTAAACACTTCAGCATGTATGATATCTTTTCCTACAAACACTTTATCGGCTACTTTAAAAACCTTCATTTTTCCTTCCCGTGTAAAGGCAATGATATTATCGACATCGGAGCAGTCGAACAAAAATTCATCTTTTTTCAATCCCGTACCGATAAATCCTTCGGTCCAGTTAGCATATAATTTAGAGTTGGCTATTGCAATTTCTGCTACCTGAATGGTATCAAAAATTTTAATTTCCGTTTTACGTTCTCTTCCTTTACCATACTTCTTTAATAGATTTTCGAAATATTCAATAGCGAAGTCAACCAGATGGGCCAAATGATGTTGGGTTTCTTCAATTGCTTTTTCAACGCTTTTGATATGTTCATCTGCTTTAAACGCATCAAATTTTGAAATCCGTTTAATTTTTATTTCTGTAAGTCGAACGATATCCTCTTCGGTGATGACCCTTTTAAACAGCTTTTTGTAAGGCTTAAGTCCTTTATCGATGGCACTGATAACTCCTTCCCAAGTTTCTTCTTCTTCAATATCGCGGTAAATTCTTTTTTCAATAAATATTTTTTCGAGCGATGAGTAATGCCAATTATCCTCAAGCTCTTTTAATTTCAACTCTAGTTCGAGCCGAAGGGTTTCTTTAGTTTGATCGGTTGAAATTTTTAATAATTCCGAAGCCGTTATAAAAACCGGTTTGTCTTCTACAATTACACAAATATTGGGCGAAATAGAAACTTCGCAATTGGTAAAGGCATAGAGTGCATCGATGGTTTGGTCGGCGGTAACCCCAACGGCCAAGTGAATTTCGATTTCCACTTCTGCTGCGGTATTATCTGAAACCTTCTTAATTTTTATTTTTCCGGAATCATTGGCTTTAACGATACTTTCGATGAGCGAAGGCACGGTAACTCCAAAGGGTACATCCTTAATAAGGACTACCTTATTATCGAGTTTTTCGATATGGCAGCGAACCCTTACTTTGCCCCCGCGCTTGCCGTCCGTGTAGTTAGAAACATCTACCATCCCCCCTGTGATGAAATCGGGGAATATTTCAAACTTTTTGCCTTTTAAATATTTGATAGAAGCCTCTATCAGCTCACAGAAATTGTGGGGTAAAATTTTGGTAGACAAACCCACTGCAATCCCTTCGGCACCTTGCGCCAACAAAAGGGGAAATTTCATGGGTAAAAAAACCGGCTCATTCTTGCGACCATCATAGCTGAGTTGCCATTCCGTAATTTTATTATTAAAAGCAACTTCCAAAGCAAATTTGGAGAGACGTGTTTCAATATATCGAGGGGCGGCGGCACTGTCTCCGGTACGTACATCGCCCCAATTGCCCTGTGTATCGAGCAATAGATCTTTTTGACCAATATTAATAATGGCCTCACCAATACTCGCATCGCCATGTGGGTGATACTGCATGGTTTGACCGATGACATTTGCTACCTTATTAAAACGACCATCGTCCATTTCTTTTAGCGCATGAAGGATGCGTCGCTGAACAGGTTTGAGACCATCACTACCTGCGGGTACGGCACGTTCCAATATCACATAACTGGCATAGTCGAGAAACCAGTTTTGATACATATCACTCACATGATTCTTATGGCCTGACTTCAGTTCGTTATTTAATTCTTCCGACATATCTATTATGGTGCTGAACGCAAATGTAATTTGAACGAAAAATATTACAGAATATAGTTAATAACATTCATGTTGAATAATTAATTCTTGCATTCGCTGCGGTCTCTCTACTTTTGATGTCAGTTTGTCTCTGATTTTTTCGAATAATGATCCGATTTTGTATCCTGTTTTTATTGTGTTTTGGCATTGGCAATACGTTTGCTAATTCCTTTACTTTCAATATTTTAGGACATACTTTCGAAGACAGTAGTCACATCAATCTTGAATCTACATACCAAAGCCTACTCGGTAAAAGTACTTATTTGGGCGACCGGCAAAATCCTGAAAAGGGCTTTCCAAAAATTCGTAAAACGAGCAACAAAACAGGCGTTTTTTTTACTATCCGTATTATTGTTGTATGCATTTGCCGGTATACGGCTCATGTTCTCTCACCAGTTTGCAGGCAGTTTGGATATTTTAAAAAATCTCAGAAATCACAACAAGGGTCAAACAGAGGCTGACAGTATTTCGTTGCTTAGTTTTTATGGGCTTTTTTTACTCACCTTGGGATATGCGAGCTACAATTATTTAGCAAGTTATCAGTCCATCCAAAAGGCTTACCTATGTTGGCCGGCATCATACTATGCTGTTCAGTTGTGACCGTGCTATTCATGCTAAAAGTTTTTTTAGTATGGTTAATAGCTTGGTGTTTCGATAAAAAGCAGGTATTTGTGCAATACTTTCAAAAGGTGACCCTCATATACAAAATAGCTGCTATCGTGCTTTTTCCGATGTCCATTCTATTTCTGCTGTCGTCCGGTTCCTTATCTATCTGGATTCTAAAATTGACCCTAGCCATTCTGTTGGCGATTTTACTAATGAGGTACGTGCTAAACCTGGCACATATTAAGAAACTCTTATCAGTTCATTTTTTCCATTTTTTTTTGTACCTTTGCGCCTTTGAAATAATTCCCCTGATGTTGCTTCTGAAGTGGCTCAGTTGAATTTGTACAGTACATTATTGACTAAACGCTTAATTTGAAAACAATAGAGTATGGCAAAAGTTGCTAAAATCAAAGAGGTAAAAAAGACCGAAAAGGCTGCTGTAACTTCTCCTATCAAGACCATTTTGATTACTCAACCGAAACCCGAATCAGAAAAGTCGCCATACTTTGAGTTAGAAAAAAAATATGATGTCAAGCTAGATTTTTGTCCGTTTATTATTGTTGAAGGATTACCATCCAAGGATTTTCGAAAGCAAAAAGTAGAAATAAAGGACCATGGTGCGGTTATATTTAATAGCAGAAATGCTATTGACCATTTTTTTAGAATTTGTGAAGAATTAAAAATAAAAGTCTCTCCGGAGATGAAATATTTTTGCATCACAGAAGCCATATCCCTTTATCTGCAACGATTTATCATTTATCGAAAAAGAAAGATTTTTTATGGCGAGGATGGAACGGTCAATAGCATGTTAGATGTTATTGCCAAACACAAGGTAAAAGAGAAATACTTAGTACCGGTGAACGATATCTGTAGGGCTGAAACCTTGGAATGTCTTCAAAAAAATGATATGGAATATTCAGAAGTGGTTTTATATAAAACAGTATGCGCTGATGTGAAGGAGCTTTTAAAGAAAAAGCATGACATGATTGTATTTTTCACACCCGGCGGTGTAAAATCGCTGTTTTTTAATAATCCCAAATTTAACCAAAACGGTACCATTATTGGCGCCTTTGGACCGATCACTACCAAGGCTGTAGAAGATGCAGGTCTTAATTTGCAGTTGAAAGCACCCCTGCCCAAAGTTCCGTCAATGGTAGCCGCCCTTGATTTATACTTGGCAAATCATCCAAGCCAGAAAAAATAATTCTTTTGTAGAACCACGTCTCATCGGTTTATTCCATTTGGCATTGGCGCCTATTCCGATATATTTGGCTATTCGTCTTTTCCGTAGTCGCCTTTGCTCTCGCTCCAAACGTCTTTTTTCCCGCTTTTCGCGTTGAATATCATCAAACTTTAGGAATTGCTGTGTAGTCAATACGTTCCGAAGTCGCGCATCTCTTTTTTTGTAGATGGCGATGGCCCCTTTCCGGGCATCCTCCTTTGCGGGATGCGTAGCATAAAGGGAATCGAATTGTTGTGACACTACAAGATTCAACTCATACACTTTCAAGGATGTTGTGGAATCCAACTGGAGTTCCTCTATCATTTGATCGGTATAGAAACGAGCCTTTTGCTCAGCAGTTTTCTTTTTGTAGTTTTGCGAAAAGCACAAGGTAGCGCATAGCAATAAGGCTATACTGTTTATTATATATTGCATAGTAGGTTACAATAAAAAAAATGAAAAATATTAAGAGCCCATCAAGCCTTTAAGCATCCCAAAAATACCACCGCCGCCTTCTGGTTGTTGCTGTCCTTGTTGACTTTGAGCATTGGATGCGGCGCCGCCGATAAGCCCAGCAATATCATCGATACCAATACTGCCATCCTTATTTGCATCCAAACCGCCACTGGTAAGGGATTTCAAAATACCGCCAAAATCAATACCGCCTCCGGAGGAAGGTGCATTTTGAGCACCGGGTAATTGTACACCCGCTGCGTCTGATTTAGCTCCTGTAAGTGCCCCTATAATATCATTGATATTAAAGCTACTATCTGATGGGTCATTGGTTTTGTTTACAAGTTTTCCTAACACAGAGGGAATCAAAGAGGCGGCAATGGAGGTAGCCATTGGACTATCAATGCCAAATTTTTTCATAAGGCTACCCACCAGATTATTTACGATACCACCTACCAATGGATTTCCACTGCTTGGTGAAGATTGGCCTCCAAAAATACCCAATACATCTTTTAATCCGCCATTTGCCAAGGCTCCTTGAAGTCCACTAAATACAGACTCTGTAGCCAAACCAACGGCCTGGTCGTTAAATTCATTGGGGATCGCAGGGTTATTGATAATATCTGCTTGCGAATCTTCTTTTACTAAATTAAAAAGTTGTTCTAACATACTGTTTGTTATTTATTGTGAAATGTGAAAGTAATAAAAGTTCGTTTAAGAAAAAAAAATTAATCGTGGCGACTACCTTCTGCAACTTTGAAAATATGAAAAAGAGCAGGAAACAAAGCTTCCATGGTTTCGACAGCTCCTTTGGTAGAACCGGGTAAGGTCAAAACAAGGGTTTGCGAAACATAACCGGCAACCCCTCTTGATAACATGGCGTAGGGAGTTCGTTGTTGACCGTACTGACGCGCTGCTTCCATAATACCGGGTATTTCTCTATCGAGAAGTGGGGCTATAGACTCCGGAGTGACATCGCGGGGGGAAAGGCCGGTGCCGCCTACAAATAGTACGAGATCGAATTGTTGATTTATGAGGGATTTTAATTGTTCTTGTATTTGCGCGGTTTCGTCGGGGATGATGTGGTAGGCGATATTGCTTACTTGGTATTGCTCAAGCATAGCGATGACGGCTTTGCCTGCTTTGTCTTCTTTTTTTTCTTTAAAAATGGTATCGCTGCAGACTATGACGGCAGTTTTTAAATTTTGCGACAGGGAATCTTTGAAATCGGATTTGCCACCTGTTTTTTCGACAAGCTTGACAGATAGTATTTCGATGCCTTTGTCGATGGGCTTGAGCATATCGTACATGGTGAGTGCGGTAACGGCGGCGCCGTGCATGGCTTCGACTTCGACGCCGGTTTTGTAGATAGTGGCTACGGTTACAAAAATTTTTATTTGTAGTCCTGTGGTTTCATATTGAATTTGAGTGTACTCGATGGGCATGGGATGGCAGTCGGGTATGACGTCGCTGGTTTTTTTGACAGCAAGCAAGCCGGCAGCACGGGCAAACTCATACACATCGCCTTTGGGCACTTGCCGGTTTTGGATGGCAAGGATGGTGGCTTGGGCACTTACTTGGAGGATGGCCTGGGCCGTGGCGATACGTTTAGTGGAGTTTTTGTGAAGGATGTCTGTCATGATATGCAAAATAAAGGATGTTTTATGAATAAATGGATTGAATGTATGGATAAGAGAGTACGGATGTAAAAAAATATGGGAGCGGAGGTATTTCATGCAAATGCTACGTTGAGATTTTCACGCAAAGAGCGCGGAGTTTATTGCAAAGGGCGCTGCGGTTCACGCGAAGGTGCAAGAGTTTTTCACGCAAAGAGCGCGGAGTTTATTGCAAAGGGCGCAAAGATTTTGCATGCAAAAGGGGGAAGGTTTTTTTCACCCAAAGTGTGAGGAGGATATCACAGAGGATAATTTTTTATTTTTGGATGAAGTACATCAAGCCTAGGAAGCCACAGGCCTTGAAGAGGGGGTACTTTTGTTGTCATAATTCTTCCTTAGATAATTGTAAAAATATTGATTATAGTTAATCCGCTAACTGGCTCGATTACAATTTTCATTTCGGAGCTCGTAAGTTTCATAATAGTGTGGTTATTGTTGGTTGGGTAATATTGAGGAACAAATGCCGATTTTGTAGTGTTTCCATTTATTCGGCCTATAAAAATTTGAGTTTCGTTATTAATAAATGACCATAAAATTGTAAAAGGCGAATCTAATTCAGTATTAATTGTTCCATAAAATATTTTGTTCCCATTTAGACTGGTTTCATAAAGATTATTACTAAAAAAAATGCTGAATTTTCCTAATGTATCGTGTATGGTGTTGGTATAATCACTACCGTTGACATATGCACTTTTTAATGTCCACCACTTGTCAGTCAGCCTTTCTGTAGCAGTATCTTTTGTTCGTTCCGTATCTTCAGGGTATTTATGTTGCCATTTTTTGCAACTGCTAAGCGCCAGTAGAGCAATAATGGAAAGTACTAGTAGCTTTTTCATAAATATTATTTTTGTAGCTCGAGGGTGTAAATAATAAATCATTTCACAAATCCATTACAAATAGGTATACAAAGCTAAGAAAAAATGTTTAGGATTGAATGAGATGATTGGGGAGGGAATGGGAACGTGCACACAAACAAAATCTTGCATTTCAATTTTATGATTCCATTCCTTATCTTCGTCATTCAATTTATACTATGTCATTTAATATTAGTGAACTTTCGGGGCGAAAAGGATTAGCTGAAAATCTATTTGAAAAACTAGGGGAAGCAGCTAGAGAAGCTGGCGCTGTGTCGGTGGAAGATAGCAATAGACTTGCGAAAGAATTTTTGATAGGTACCGCGAATACTTATGGTAGTGCTACGTTTTACGATTTTACCCGTCCTGAAAATAAAGGCAAGAAAGTGTATGTGTGCGAAGGAAGTGCTTGCTTGTGTGCAGGGACTCAGGGTGCATTGAAAGAAAAATTGAAAAAGAATTTCAAAGAGGAGGAAATCGGCATGATGTATTGTTTAGGAAGATGCCATGAAAACAGTGCCTTCTTTTATCAGGGAAAAAATTATTCGGGTACGGCAGTGGATGAGTTGGTAGTTGGCGGTGGGCACTCGGCAGTAGGCAGTGGGCAGTTGGCAAACGATTCGTATCATGTGGGGCATTCAGGAACACAAGTGCTGACAAAAGCATTTACAGATATAGATCACTATTACGAATTGCTGAAAAGCAGTTTACAAAAATCGCCGGAAAACTTGCTGGCGCAACTAAAAACGAGTGGCCTACGAGGACGTGGTGGTGCAGGTTTCCCTACTGCATTTAAATTTGAAAGTTGTAAAAATACACCAAGCGAAATAAAATTTGTGGTTTGCAATGCCGATGAAGGTGACCCTGGTGCTTATAGCGACCGATATCTTTTAGAACAGCAGCCACATGCTGTGTTATTGGGCATGATGCTGGCTGGATACATAATTGGAGCGCAACATGGCGTTCTTTATATTAGAGGTGAGTATCCTGAAAGTATTGAAATTTGTGAAACAGAAATCAAGAAACTTTATGAGAAAAATTTATTAGGTGAAAACATTCTAGGTAGCAATTTTTCATTTGACTTTAAAGTAATACATGCACAAGGTGCTTATATCTGTGGTGAAGAAACGGCCTTGCTTTCCTCCATAGAAGGACAAAGACCTGAGGTAAGGGTGCGACCGCCCTACCCTGCACAGGTTGGACTTTTCAACAAACCGACTGTAGTAAATAATGTAGAAACCTTGGCCTGTATTCCTTTTATACTCACGGAAGGAGGGGATGCTTTTGCGAGCATCGGAAAAGGAAAATCAACAGGTACCAAATTGGTTTCGCTCGATAGTTTTTTTAATCGACCCGGCATTTATGAAGTAGATATGGGTACACCTTTGAAAACGGTGATTGAGGAATTGGGACAAGGATTTAAAGGTGATATTAAGGCGATGCATATTGGCGGACCTCTGGGTGGATTAGTACCGGTATCGAAAATCAATGATTTGAATGTTTCCTTTGAAAGTTTTCATGAAAATGGATTTTTGTTAGGTCATGCCTCAGTGGTATGCATACCACAGCATTTTCCTTTGATAAACTATTTGCATCATCTGTTTGAGTTTACGGCGCATGAAAGTTGCGGTAAATGTTTCCCTTGTCGATTAGGTAGCACACGGGGTGCTGAAATGCTTCACAAAGCGCTGCATGAAGAGTATGTGATAGACAAAACCTTATTGACTGATTTGCTCGAAACCATGGAAATAGGAAGCTTGTGTGCATTGGGTGGTGGACTGCCTTTACCCATCAAAAATGCCTTGATGTATTTTGAAGAGGAATTGAGGGAGTGGATTCGATAAGTGGTTCCAACTGGACGCAGTGCTCAAGGCGAATAATAGTGTCGAGTACTTCCTGCCAAATTTATACATTTGTTACTGCTGGACTACATTTTCGATTGATTCATCCAATACAATAAAGTAGCATTCTGCAGTGCTTGTTGTTCGAAAAGTCAATGACTTTTTTTCCAAATTTTATCCGAGGCATTTAAGTATTCAGGCAATGCAGCTGAGCCGTACCAATGATAAAGCACCGGTTCAAGCAATTGAGCACTAATCGCCGGATCGCTTTGTAATAATTCATTGGCTTCTTCGAATGTCTTTACATTTAAAATAAAAATACCACGATAGCTATCTTCATTTTTACCTAATGGTCCGGCCACACATAATTTCTCTATTTTTACTAAGTGTTTGATATTATTCATATGTCCTTGAAAACAACTATCAGTGATTTTTTGATCCTTTGTAGTATTGCTACCTGTTTTCAAAATCACTAAAACATACGATTTCATTCCGTAATCATCTGCTTGCAATTTTTGGGCAAGTACCGAATCATAATTGGGGTTAGCGTTTTGAGCATGAACACTGGTGCCCATAAGGCAAATGATGAACGAAGTAAATAGAAATTTCATAAAAACAGAGTGTAATATTTTTTTGATGAAATAATTTTCATTATTTTATCAAAGATAAAGTTGAAATAAAGAAAATTGATATTTCGTTTGATTTTCTATCAGTTCTTTAATAGAAACCGGCCTAATAAAAACTATTGAAAATTCCACCATACTGGAAATATTAATATCTATTTTGCTAGTATATCGGAAGTTTTTAAACTTTTTTCTTTGTAATGAAATTTTTGTACCTGCTTGGAATAGTAGTAAAAAAACAAAGTGACACAAGCACTTACAAACTTGTATCCACAAGCAAGTACTGAAATCATTAGCACCAACAATTTTGTGGAGTTTGTGTATTAAAGCATTTTAATTTGTCATTGCAATGTAATAAAAAGGTTTATGAGAATAAAATGACAAAACTTCTTTTGTTTGTATTGTTGGAAAGCCAATCTTTGTTAGAGAAGAAATTAATGTATGAAAAAATACCTACTGCTTTCCTTGTTGATACTGTTTTCATCGAATGTGTTTTCACAATGTGGATTTACCATGAATGCCAATAATCCAGCCTACTGCGGAACCATAAATGTAAGCGTGTCGGGTGGCATTGCTCCATTTACCTATCAGCTTAACAACGGAGTACCTCAAGCAGGTGGAACTTTTGTTGGTGTACCTGCGGGGACTTACACAATTTATGTTACAGATTCCTCACCTTGCATGGATAGCATGATTGTAGTTAGCGCTCCTGGTCCTCCGATTTCATTCAACATTACCACTACCACTTCGCCATCTTGCGTACCGGGATGTGATGGAGCTGCTGCAACAAGTACCATTGGAGGAGTCCCTCCATTTACCTATTCTATTTTTAACGGTGGCGTAGTGGATACTGTAGGAAATTGTACGTATTTATGTGCCAATACTTCATACACCATACAATGTGCAGACGCAAATGGATGTACTATTACTACTACTGTTAATTTGGCCCAACCAGGTAATCCTATACTCACTGTTTCCAATATTACAAATGTAACATGTAATGGTCTTTGTGATGGAACTGCACAATTATCGGGCGTTGGTGGTGCACCGTCGTATATATACTCCATTACTGCTCCTGGGGTTATTAATGTTAATACAGGTGCAGTAAATGGATTATGTGCTGGAAATTACACCGCAACCTTGACTGATGCAAATAGCTGTATTGGCACGACGGCATTTGCCATTACCGAGCCCCAAATGCTGGTTGTGAATGTTAATCCTGCAACCACACCGACGTGTGTGCCAGGTTGCGATGCTACTGCTAATGCTACTGCAATTGGAGGCACCCCTCCCTATTCTTACAGTATAACAGGAGGAGCGCTGATCGATATTAACGGCAATTCCAGCAATTTATGTGCAGGAGTAGTATACACTATCACTGCTTCAGATGCAAATGCTTGTTGGGCTACAACCACAATACAGTTTGTTGGTCCAAACTCCCCTATTCTCTCTGTGAATGCCGTAACACCGCCATCATGTGTACCAGGTTGTGATGGAACAGTTTCTACAATTTCAGTTGGAGGTTTGCCAGCTTATACATATAATATTACTGGTGGCGCAATAATTGACATTTTAGGCAATGCTTTTGGACTTTGTGGAGGAACAGTTTACACCATAACAATTACTGACGCAAATGCTTGTAGTGGATCAACCACGGCGCAATTGGCCAACCCTCCCAATCTTACAATGAACCTAGTAAACGTAACAAGCCCAATATGTAATGGTTTATGTACAGGTAGCGCCCAAGCAAATGTAGTAGGCGGCACCCCGCCTTATTCATATTCCCTTTACCCTGCAATGGCTGCTATACAAAATAACGGATCTATTATTGGAGCATGTGCGGGCACCTATACTGTATTGGTTATTGATGCAAGTGGTTGTTCGGCAACCGCAATGCTTAATATAAGTGAACCCATGCCATTAAGTTATTCCAATGTCAATTTTTCAAATCCCACATGTGTCGGAGTAACAGATGGCATCATTACCGTAACAGCTATCGGAGGCACTCCACCAACTTATTATAGCATTTTACCTGTAGTTGGCATACAAAATCAACCTGGTATTTTTAGCAATTTACTGAGTTCACAATATACGATAGTAGCAACTGATGCTAATGGATGTATCGCAACCACCATCGTAGTTTTAGGACTTCCTTCGTTGAATTTTAGTATAACTACTATAAACAACCTTTCTTGTACTTGTGTTGGAAGTATTGGCATCACAAATGTCATGGGTGGCAATGCACCTTTTACCTATGCGATTAGTCCCGCTGCAAACCAACCTATTGTGGGAACGTTTGATAATATGTGTGGTGGCATTTATACAATCACCGTCACTGACGCCAACACCTGTACCGGAACAAGCATTTTTAATTTTAATCAGATACAACTGACAGCAAACTCCACAAATAGTCAATGTAATGGCGTAAATAATGGCAGTATTAACTGTACAGCGTTATTTGGCACGCCACCATACTCATTTACTTTAAATCCAGGAAATGTTATTAACGGCATCGGGGTTTTTAATAATTTGGCAGCCGGTACTTATACAATCCATGTTTCAGATGCCAACTTATGTAGCAATACCATCACAAGCATCATCATAGATACCTCTCAAATTATTGTCAGTGTTATTGGAATTGATTCTATCATTTGTGGTGCTGGAGGAAATGCGTCTTTTCAAGCATATGGCAATGCGGTAGGTCCTTTTACTTATACGGTACAACCTGGAAATATTGCAAATAACAATGGTATTTTTAATTCTTTAAATGCCGCCACTTACACACTTACAGTAAGTAATATTGCCGGGTGTGTCAAGTCGGATACTTTTGATATTGTTCAAGTTTCTGCCATTTTGCCAATAACGGTAACGAGCACAGTGTATGACGAAACATGCCATTTGGCTGGTGATGGCGCCATCGATATCGTGCCAGCAAACCCAAATGGTTTGACATACTTATGGAATAATGGAGCGATAGCGCAAGATCTAGTCAATGTCAACTCAGGTTCTTACCAAGTTAAAATTTCAAATGCAAATGGAGATTGTCTAAATGTTTTAAATACTGTGAGTGCTCAAGGTCTTAATTGCGGAACAATTTCAGGCAATATATATTATGATGGCAACTCAAGCTGTATAAATGATGCAAATGATTACAATTTACCAAACATTTCAGTACAGTTGTCTAATGGGGCTTTGGCATTTACCAACATGTCAGGCAATTATCAATTTTCAAATGTGCCTTATGGCAACTATAGCCTTACACATAACTTCAATGGTTTTAGTGCTCCCAATGCTTGTGCACAACCTAGTGCGCTTGTACTCAATGCGATTAATAACAACCTTTCTAACAATGACTTTAAAGACACTTCAAATGTAGCAATTGACCTTGGTGTATATATTTATTCAAACCCTATCGTACCAGGATTTAACACTGCATCTCATATTAATGTTTGGAATGCCTCGGCAAATCCACAAATGTTTAATCTAAGTTTTTTATTGTCAAATCCCTTAGTTTTAAATGTAACCATGCCAATGAATCAAGGTGTGTATCCTATTGCGAATGCAGATTCAATAGTTTGGAGTAATGTAACAATTAATCCATATACAAATCTTTCTTTTCATGTAATTTCTGCTACCCCAGCAAACATACCGCTAGGTACCAATATTATAAGTACTGCTGAAATCACACCCATTAATTTTGTGGATGCAAATCCGAATAATAATGTTTATTCATCACCAAGTGTTGTTGTGGGTGCATTTGACCCCAATGACAAATCTGTAAACCCTATAGGCGAAGGCCCAACCGGCAAAATTACTTTACAGGATTCTATATTAAATTATCAGATTCGTTTTCAAAATACAGGCACTGACTCAGCACACAATATATATATCCTTGATACTTTAAGTGACAAACTAGATATCCACACTTTAAAGGTTACCGGTTTTAGCCACCCCTACAAAATAGAAATTCTCAATGGTAATATCCTTAAATTCAAATTTGACAATATCATGCTGCCCGATAGTAATGTCAATGAACCATTGAGTCACGGATATATCGCCTACAGTATTGAACAAAAAAATACCAACCAAATTGGTGATGTGATCAATAATACCGCAGCCATCTATTTTGATTTCAATGCACCGATTATTACAAATACAACCATCAATACGATTGCATTTCCTACGAATGTCACCTCACAGGAATTAGACAAGGAAATAAAAGTATATCCTAACCCTGCAAAGGACAAACTGACGATAGAATTTAATAGTAACTCATTAGATCAAAGTGTGGTTACACTGTGCAATACTTTGGGACAAGTAGTAAAAACTGTAATTGCAAAAACTACGAATGGCAAAAACACCATTGAGCTAACGGTGAAAGAATTACCTAAAGGCGTATATCTATTGAAATTAAGACAAGGTAAAAGCCAGAGTATGAAGAAAGTGGTGATTGAGTAAAATTCGTACTAATTGAAGCATACAAATTGTTCTTCTTCGCGTCTTTGGGCCTTTGTGGCCAAAATTTAACCGCTCATCCAATTTTTTTCTACAATTTTCATTTCCTGTATTATTTTCACGCCATGAAAAAATTAATTCTATCTTTTTTAGGTCTTGGTATTGCATTGCATTCTATTGCGCAAGACAACCTTGTAAAATCATTAGACGCTAATAAATCAGACAGCGCTAAGAAATTTAAATTCACTTCCATCATTGATTTGGAGGATAGTCCGGTAAAAAATCAAGGAAGCTCAGGCACCTGCTGGAGTTACTCGGGCAATTCCTTTCTTGAAAGTGAAATGATGAAAGGAGGCAAAGAATTGGTAGATATTTCAGAAATCTATACTGCTCGTTGCGCCTATATTGAAAGAGCAAAAAACTATGTGCGTATGCATGGCAATATCGGATGGGGCGACGGTGCCGAATTGCACGATGTAGTGACCATTTATAAAAAGTATGGCGCAGTGCCTTATGAAGTGTATACCGGACTGAACTATGGCACCTCTAAAAATAAATTTGGCGAAATGCAAGCCGCTTTGGAAGGAATGCTGAAAGGGATTGTAGAAAATAGAAATGGGAAATTAACTAAAAACTGGTTGCCGGCCTTTACAGCAGCATTGGATACCTACTTGGGCAAGGTACCCGAAACCTTTACCTGGAAGGGTAAAGAGTATACACCCCTCTCGTTTGCCGAACAGGTAGTAGGACTAAAACCTGAAAAATATATTGAACTCTCCTCCTTTACCTATGCCCCATATTACGAAGCCACCATGCTTATGGTGCCCGACAACTGGAGTTTACAAAGTGTATACAATGTACCCCTCAACGATTTAACTTCTATAGTAGACAATGCCTTACAAAGTGGATACACCGTTGCATGGGCTACCGATGTGAGTGAAAAAGGCTTTAGCTGGAAAAATGGAGTGGCCATTGTACCCGAAAAAGAATTTGAAGATATGGAAGCTGACGAGTTAAAAAAAATATTTGATGGTCCTCAGAAAGAGAAAAATATTACCCCCGAAGTACGTGAAGATGCCTTTGATAATTATACCACCACCGATGACCATGGCATGCATATAGTAGGCTTGGCAAAAGACCAAAACGACAAAGAGATATTATATGGTGAAAAATAGTTGGGGAGACAAAAATGACTATAAAGGATATCTGTATGTTTCCAAGGCATTTTTTAATTACAAAACCACTGTCATTTTGGTAAACGAAGCGGCAATCCCGTCTGAAATTATCAGAAAATTGAAATAAAGCCAGACCCTTATTCGAATCGTAATGATTCTATTAAAAAGGATTTTTTTGCATAGATTTGCAAAACAATCCTTTTTTTATGCAAAGAATTATTCTCCTTTTCACCCTTCTTATTGGTTTCGTAAAATTTTCAGCCGCCCAGGTTGCCGGTGATACTATTATTACCTCAACGTTTAATTATACCCAAACGCAGCATAGCCGAGATTCGATGATTCAATTTCCGAATATTCCGGGAGTGACGTACGAAAAAATATACATGCTGTACAATATGCGTTGTAAAAATGGACTGGTTTCGCCGGGTGTACAAGGACAAACGAATATTGGCTGTGGCGAATGGGATTATACTTGCAATACCTATATCGTTGATTCTACCAAAACAGATTCTGTAAAGGCCAAACATCCTTCGCATATTATTACCGGCTTTAACGGACAAACCTATAACTATACCACAAATCCCACCTACACCTATTACCAGTACAACCAGCAAAACGTGGTGAACAATGCAATCATCAGCGAAACAAGCGCAACGCTAGGCGCCGGGAGCACTACCTCTGTCGCACCTCTTAATGCGCATCTTACCACTTCTAAATCACAATATTTATGGACAGCCACAGAACTAAGCGCTGCCGGACTTGTAGCAGGTGATATTAGTAGTCTTCGATTAAATGTGAGCAATGTAGGATCAGCCACCCAATTTTTAAAAATCAGACTCAAACATGTAACCCAAGCAAGCCTAAATAATGCAACACCTGATATCACTGGGTTTACCGAAGTATATTTTTTAAATACCACATTTGTAAACGGTATCAATCAACTTAATTTCTACAACAACTTCAATTGGAATGGAACGGATAATATACTCGTTGAATTTAGTTTTAGCAACGCAGCCAATGGTAGCGACAACATCGTACTCAGCGATATTACACCCTTCACATCCGGTTTGGTTAGCGAAGCAACTGATTATAGTTTTAATTTCACCGGAAATAATCAAGTAAGTCTTGGAAATGCCAATTTCGGTAACTTTAATAACCAAATCAGCATTTGTTTTTGGACCTATGGTAATGCCAACGCACTGCCTGCCAATACCTCCATTTTATATGCAACTAATGCTCAAAATCATCGACAAGCCAATATCCATTTACCTTGGTCAAACTCCTCCATTTATTGGGATGCAGGATTTGGAGGCCCCTTCGACCGTATTGAAAAACCGGCCACCAATCCCGAATTTGAAGGTCAGTGGAATCATTGGGCCTTTACAAAAAATGCAACCACAGGTATCATGAATATTTACCTCAATGGGGTTCTTTGGCAAACCGGAACCGGTAAAACCTTACCTGTTGAAATTACAGATTTTATGCTTGGTGGAGCACCCAATATGTCCAATCCGTATTTTGGCCAAATGGATGAATTCAGTTTGTGGAAAACAGAACTATCGCAAGCTACTATTCAAGCATGGATGAATCAATCTATCGATGCGTCGCATCCCAATTATGCTAGTCTTGCCGCCTATTACAAATTAAATGAGGGCACAGGAACGGTCAGTGCAGATGCCTCACCGGCAAATGCGAGCGCTACCGTTGCCGGCACCCCATCCTGGTCGATTTTTAAAGGGAAAGATATTTTCAAGAATTTCACAGCTACCGATAACAGACCTATGGTAACGTTTGTGCAAGGGGTTTACACACAAACTATTACCACCATTACCGTAATGGATTCTGTGCAAAATAACAGCAATACCGTTTATAGTTTTATTGCAGCCAATAATAATATTCTCCCTTTCGACACCAATACCTATTACCAAAGCGGGTATACCTATGTGTATGATGGGGTTACCAACCTCATCATCGACTCCGTAAATGTGGCTACACAAGGCACTATCAACATTACCCAGCTCGACTATTTCCAACGATACCCGTCTGCTTTTCAATTGGTATCCTTTGTAACTCCTTATGGCATTAATTTAGATTTGGGCATGAGCGGAAAAACCTGGGTTTTTGATGTAACAGATTATGCACCAATCCTAAAAGGCTGGAAACGAATGTTTATCAATGGTGGAGGTGAACGCCAAGAAGATATGGATATCAAATTTATGTTTATCGTTGGTACACCCCCTCGTGATGTGAAGGATATCAGCAACCTTTGGCGTGTGGAAGCCACCGGATACACATCCATTCTCAATGACGACCGATATGAGCCTCGTTCGGTACCACTAACCCCGACAGCTACTTCATTTAAAATAAAATCAGCCATTACCGGACATGGACAGGAGGGTGAATTTATTCCTAGAACCCACCAAATTAATATAGCAGGAGGGGCTCCGGAATTTTCGTGGGACGTATGGAAAAAATGTGCTGAGAATCCGGTGTATCCGCAAGGTGGTACCTGGATTTACGATCGTGCCGGATGGTGCCCCGGAATGGCTACTGATGTAAAGGAAATGGACATTACTCCATTCCTCAATATACCTGGCACCAATACCATCGATTACGGTATCGTTACCGCCGCAGGTTCTACCACCTATTGGGTCAGTAACCAGTTGGTTTCCTATGGCAATCCAAATTTTGTATTGGATGCCGCAGTTGTGGATGTAAAAAATCCGAGTACCAAAGTAGAATATGCACGCACCAATTCTACTTGTAATGACCCCTTGGTTGTGATTCGAAATACCGGATCTACTGCACTGACTAGTCTTACTATTGAATATTGGGTTAATAATAATACCATAAAGGAAATGTTTAACTGGACAGGCAATTTAGCATTTATGGAAAGTGCTGAAGTGGCCCTTCCAGGAAGCGACAATTTGTGGGGTGCCGTTACAGGTGCCACCAATAATATTTTTCATGTAGAAATCAAAGACCCAAACAATGGTGCAGATGCCTATGTTCACAACAATAAATTTAATAGCACCTTTAATATTACTAATGTGGTACCTAGTAATTTCTATATATGGTTTAAAACAAATTTATCAGGATCTGAAAGTAAATATGAAATTATTGACGAAAATGGCAATCAGGTTTTCATGCGCGATAACATGGCAAACAATACACAATATAAAGATACCCTACAATTAGGCTGGGGCTGTTATTCCTTTGTAATGACCGACGCTGGGGAAGACGGAATTGATTTTTGGGCCAATAATGATGGCGTTGGTTTTGCAAGATTTAGAAAAACTACAGGAGCAACCATCATCAATTTTGAAGGCGATTTTGGCAAATCACTCATCTACAATTTTACAATAGATTATCCACTTTCTTATGAAGAATTATTTGAAAGCAAGGAAATCACTGTATATCCTAATCCTGCTAATAGCCAATTTGTTATTGAAGGGAAAAACATCGATAGAAGCAATATAAAAATTTGCAACCAATTGGGACAACAGGTAGAGCTTTCTTCCGATATGCAGCCAAATAAAATTACCTTCAATTGTACCTCCTTACGTCCGGGTCTTTATTTTGTGCTTATTCAAGATGAAAACAACGTACATTATACGAGGAAAATTTTGATTGAATAACACGCATTGTCCTGACCAATAAGCCTTTGCTGCCATCCATCTGAATAATTGATAAAGATGACATGTATCATCATACAATTTCTAGATTTTATTGTAGTTTTGCGGGGTTGAAAAAATTTCTTTCCATAGCATTACTCATTTTACTCAGTTTTTCTATTTTTTTAAAACTAGGAATCGTTTTAAATTGGAAAATAAATCAGGGTACTATTGCCAAAAATCTTTGCGAAAACAGAGATAAACCCAAAATGTGTTGCAAGGGAAAATGCCAATTAAAAAAGCAATTGCAAAAAGTGGATAGCGAGTCGCAACAGGATAAAAAATCAACGGAAGAAAAAAGTAAGACAGGAGCAATGGATCTATTTTTTACTGAAAATAATTACAATATAAATCATACCATTGGTCAAATAGCTAGTGCAGCTTTTTATGCACCGACCAGTGACAATTACCATTTTTGTTTTCATTCCAAAAACATTAAACCTCCCATTGTAATCGCCGCTTAAATAGATATTCTTATTTAAAAACGATTTAATCACTCATTCATGCAAAAAATAATTGGCATGGCATTTTTAATGCTAGGTGCCCAATTTGTGCAAGCTTGCGACAGTTGTGGATGTGCAGCTTCAGGAAGTCAATTGGGCATACTTCCACAATTAAACAAACATTTTGTTGGGTATCAATACCAATTTAGTCGCTTCACTTCTTTACCGCATGGTAGTGTTGAAGGCGATAAACCCACTCAAGAAACATTTCATACACATCAATTATGGACCAGATTTGTGGTACGAAAGAGATTGCAAGTTTTTGCATTTTTGCCGTATAAGGTCACTATTCGAAACACCGAAAAAGAAACGACTAAAGTTGGTGGCTTAAGTGACATCACCCTTTTGTCGAATATCATCCTTTTTAATACGTCGCAAAATGCGACTCGCCCGATAAAGCAGGCATTGCAGTTGAGCGCCGGTATTAAACTTCCTACGGGAAAAAGTGATGTTGTACAAAATGGACTCATGCTTCATAATAATATGCAACCGGGAACCGGCTCTTTCGACATCCCAATGAATCTTGTTTATACGATGCGCTATAAATCTTTTGGCACAAATGCCGAATTTAATTTTACAAAAAATGGCAGCAACAAACGGCATTTCCAATATGGTAATCGCACAGCAACTACCTTGAGAGCCTTTATTTGGAATGAGTTTAAAAAAGTATCCCTCTTACCGAACTTGGGCATAACCTATGAATACGCACGGCAAGACCGGCAAAATGCAGTGATACAAGATTTTACCGGAGGTGAAAACGTTTTAGCACAATTTGGATTGGATACCTACTATCAACATTTCGGGATCAACCTACTTTTTCAAAAATCCGTCTATCAACATATTGGTGATGGACATATCAACAATCGCCCTCGAATGACGGCAAACTTTATTTATTTATTTTAAACAAAAAAAAAATTGCAATGACAAACATAAAAAATACAACAAAAATTTTAGCCCTTGCGATAGCCACTTTAATAAGCTTAAACGCATGTCACAAAACCCATGCAGATAGCAACGACACTGCTAAACCTATTATTACTATGGTAGAACCCATGGCAAATGACACCCTATCACTGGCCGTTGAACCTGAAATTCATGTAGAATTTACGGTTACTGACGAAACGGGATTGCACGATGTATCGGTGCTACTTATTAAAAACAATACCGACACCTTGATGAATGAGACCCCAACTGTGCATGATCTTAAAGTATTTTCGTTTCATGAACATGTTATTCCAACGGGTATTGCTTCTTTGGTACCTATGAAGGTAATTATCAAGGCTGCCGATCATGGTGATAATGTAGAAACAAAAACTATTGATTTTTTTGTAGAACCTTAAAACCCTTAGTATATGAAATCATTTCTGAGTACAATGGTCTTGTTTATAGCAAGCCATACCGTAGCGCAACAACTTGAGTGGACGGCATTTGCCAACCCTGATAGCTTACAAGTGAACGCAGTACGTTTTTCAAATGACAATGCCAAGGTCGTTTCAGCAACTAATTGTCATCCTGCCCATATTCGACTTTATCATACAGCCAATGGAATTCAAACTTGGGACTATGAAGTTCCTAATAACTTGATGTGCCAAATGGGTATTGGTTTTAGTAGCGACGGAAAATATTTGGCTTCTATCGAAGAAATGGGAAATGTAATCATATTTGATTATTCGATCCCAATTCCCGATTCCATTAATACCATAAGTATGGGCACCATGTATGCATTTTCTATTGACTTTGCACCCAATGCACAAAAATTTGCAGCAGGTGGTTCAAACGGCAAATTGCAAACCTATCAAGTAAATTCAGGTACCATTGATTTGGATATCAATGCACATAGTTCATGGGTTACGGCGGTTTGTTATGCCCCCAATAACCAATGGCTGGCAAGCGGTGGCAACGACAATAAAATAAAAATATGGGACACCTTGGGCAACCTTTTATTTTCCCTAAACGGCCACACAGACGATATTACGTCTCTAAAATTTTCTCCTGATAATACTCGATTATTTTCGTCTTCCTTAGATAATACGGTTAAAGTTTGGAATACCACAAATGGGACATTGATTCAAACCGTAGCGGTTTCGAATGCAGATGTAAACGCAATGGATCTTACAAGCAATGGGTTGGTAATGGCGACCGTATCCAAAGATAACCTGATTCGATTGTTCACTACTAGCACTTTTACACCGATAGATTCCTTCCTTCAACATCATAACGGCATTCCTATTTGTCTTGGTTTTTCATCTGATGGAAGTAAATTAGTAACAGGCACCTCCAATGGACTGGTAACACTTTATAATGTAGCATCGCTAACAAACGTAGATACCTACCAGAAATTGGACTTTAATGATGTGACGATCTACCCCAATCCCATTGGCAATGATATATATATTAGCAGTAAGGCATCAATGCAATGGTATAAAATCAGTGATGTATTGGGTGAAGTATTGTTTTCCGGCAACATAATTAACAACCGTATTCCGGTGGACAAAAATTTAAAATCGGGAACTTATGTACTGACATTAAATAACCATGCTAATCAACAAATTTCGCGAATCATTTTAAAAAATAAATAAATGAAAAAAATAATCCATGCAGAGATAAAATATGTACTATATGGAATTGTTGTGGTATTGGTTTTAGGCGCATTCTTTACCTTTTGTCAACAAATGAGTATGGTTCACCTACTGCTGATTGTATCGTGTCTTTTGCTTCTTTCTGTTTTCGATATTAATAGAAATGCAATCCGTTACGTCAACAATAAAAATTAAAACTTTTCTAGGACTGTAACTAAAAAAAAGCGGTTACAGTCCTTTTTTTATAAATCAACCTTATAATTCAAAATAGGCAGGAAACCGGTTTGATAATAGGTTTTCACACCCTTTGAGTCCACATCATAAAATTGGTCGTACACATTTTTTCTATTGGTAACATTTTGAATATCCAATGAAAGGGTTGAGGTATGACGTTTCCGATTCCATTTCATACTCACGCGTACATCCATTCGAAAATAGGCAGGTAACTGATCGCTGAAGGCTTTGTCTTGAAAGTAAACGGTGCTTTCCTCCTGAATGGATTGCGAAATATTAATAGGTGTCGTTCGGTAGCCGCCTGCATATACCGATTTCAAATTGCAGCCCAAGGTTCGCCGGCCACTTTTGGACACAAAATCTTTACCGGTAGCTACATTGAAAATTTGATTGCCGTTAAACTTGGTATTATACTCTCTTCCGTTTGCAGCCTTATATTTCGACTGATACAATGAGGCACTTAACATATAATAGAAGCCTTTGCTCAGTTGCTTTTCCAATGATACTTCCATGCCATAATTTTTTCCTGTTCCTTTGTTCACCAATTCATCACGAACAAAATCATATTGCGAATTGACAGCTGAAAATGTATTGGTATCCGAAATACTAATCGGAATTCTATACAATTGCTGATAGTATAATTCCGTTTTGAATCGCAGCGAATGACTCAAACTTGCCGTATAAGAAAGGACATAATGATTGGCTTTCGAAAAGCCGAGCTGCTTATTGGGTAAAATAATGGCTCCAGTAGCATCCGCTTTCTGGGCAAAATAAACACCCCAACCTTGCAATTGGCTATGATTTCCATAACCAAATGCAAGGGCATGCCTGGGTGCTATATCCCATTTTATCGACATTCTCGGCTCAAGTGATTGCGTTCCATTTAAGGTCAATTGCAAATAATGCAGACCTCCCGTTATCGAAATTTTTTCAGTCAATGCATACTTCATTTGCGAAAACATCTGAATGGTTTGCGTCTTCGATTCCACATCAACCAGCTTGCTCGGAGGTAGCGAATAATCCTCTCGAATGGTTTCATCAAAACCAATTTGCACATGGTTCAATATGAATCCTAAACGTACAGTTGCTCGTGTATTTAATTTACGGTTGTATGTTGTAGACAGGGTCAATTTGCGAACCAAATTCTCTTGCATATATACGTTCAACATGCTATAATCCTCTTGCACATAATTTCTATTATAGGCACTTTTACTGATTGAATAAGCCAGTGCCGATTTCAGAAGGCCCTTTGTGCCAATCGGCATCTGATGCGTGGCACCCCATAAACCGGTGTTCGAATTAACTTGATAACCATACTTTTCGCTCTCAGCCTTCCATTTGGTACTGTCCTTCACTACATTGTAAAATTGATTGCTTAACCCGCCAAAACTAAACAAGGAAAAATTTCCGAATCGCTTCGTCGGCAAATAGATATGATAGGAAAGATCCTGAAAATTGGTGGTGGATGGCGTAAACTGTAACCCAATTTTATCTAGTATGCTTAATGTAGAATACCGATAGTTAATCAAATACGACCCTTCATAGGAAGCAGCAATAGGACCCTCTGCAGCAAGGTTTAAACCCAATATTCCGGCCTGCAAGGTATACTCACGCTTTTCATTATTACCTTTTCGCAATTTTAAATCAAACACACCACTTAATGCGTTTCCGTATTCGGCGGCAAAGGCCCCGGTGACGAAATCAGAATTGGATAAAAGTTGCGTACTTAAAATAGAGATTCCACCACCGCTACTTCCGGCAGAAGAAAAATGATTGGGATTCGGCACATCAATTCCTTCCATACGCCATAGCAATCCACTAGGCGAATTGCCTCTAATGACAATTTGATTGTTACCATCGTCACCTGCCATCACACCGGCAAAATTTGCAGCCATACGAGCCGGATCGTTCACCGCAGCGGCATACTTTTGAGTTTCTTCTACAGAGAAAGTACGGGCACTCACTACACTCATTTCATTAAGAGGTGTATTTCTTCGTCTTGCTCCCTTGATGACAACCTCTCTACCTTTTACTATTTTTTCGTCCAATGCAATGGCAAGCACCACTTCCTTGCCACTATTGCACAAAATATTTGGAATCACACTTTCTTGATACCCCATGGCACTCACCATGATAGAATGCGTGCCGACCGGCACTTGCTCCATTTTAAAATATCCCGCTGCGTCGGTAACCGTTCCTATTTGGAGTTCGGCAATACGAAGGGTAGCGCCAATTATCGGCTTTTGCAACACTTTATCTACCACGGTTCCCCTTATGGTTTGTGTCAGATTTTGTGAAAAGCAATTCATTGCCATAAAGAAAAACGTCGCAGAAAACAAAATACGATAAATTGTCATACTATTGATTTCACTGTAAGACACATATTCTAGCAGTTACCCCTAGTTCCTTCCAAAAAATTATTTCAATTCCGGAGTACCCATCGCCTAACTCAATAGCCACCATGTAAACATTTCGAGTGCATTTCTTCCTTCAAAATATGCAGAATAAAATCATTCCAAGCGTTTTCATTCAAGCAATCAGTAGGGGTAAATCAAATGTTAGTTGTCTTAGTATCAGTAGGCATGTAGTCTATATTTTACTTTAAAAAAAACAGTATCTTTACAATCCACGATTTGTACCGAATGAGAATAGCTCAAAAATTGCGACAGCACCTATTATGTAAAGTTTGTATCCTTGGCTTGCTTTTTATGCTTTATCATCATGCAGGCCAATGCGAATCACTTTCTTATACCGTATTAAAAGGAAATGATAAAATTGGAAAAATAAATATCAGCCGAACCACTAAAAATAATATTACCGAATATTTTTTCGAATCGAATGTAAAATTATGGTTTATCGTTAGCGTCGAGGTATATGATCGTATGAAGGTCACCTTTCAAGGAAATCAAATGTTGCAATCGCATTTATACCGAACCTTGAACGGAAAGGTAAAAGTAAACAATGTGGCCACCTGGAATGGTTCGCATTAAGACCTCAACAATAAAGATGATGAAAAATCTACTATTAAACACTTGATACATCTCACCACCGCCAACCTTTACTTTTTTGAACCTAAAAATGTGAATGCCATTTTTTCGGAAAAATTTGAAAAGATGATACCGGTCAAATCTACGGGAATTAGAAAGTACACCTTGGAACTTCCGAACGGAAACAAAACCAGTTACTCTTATGAAAATGGTATTTGTAGTTTAGTAGAAGCCGATACAGATTGGGCTACCTTAAAGTTTGTAAAAAACTAATACAAGTTATTCTTAAAAAAGGGTTACGCCATCTTCAAGGCAGTTTCTCCACATCCTGCAACTAACTTTTAGTGTCAAATAATCTAGGGCCAAAGAATCGGTTCCAAATTATTTCCTCGGAAATCTAACAATAAATCCGATTCGATTTTTCCCCTTGCGGTTTTTTGAAATATTAATCAAACCGATACTGGTTCCGTCTTGGGTTTCCGTTTTATTAATGAATCCAATCTGCAATCCTTTGATGGACCGTGCACGGTTATAAAGCGTAGCTATTTGAATGCCACTTACATCTCGTTTCACCACATTCGCCAATCCTGCAATTTGCACACCTTCCACGCTACCTTCTACCTGATTAAACAAATTTGCCGCTTGGAAGCCATCGACATTGCCACCAACCATATTAAACAAACCGGCCAATTGGATATGTTTTACATTTTTCTTTACTAAATTAAATAACAAACCAACCTCAAATACCTCTACACCACCTGAGTATCCCCCAATCAAATTGATTGATGTTTTATTGGAAACCTGTGCATTCAATTTTCCATGGGTACCGACACCCGGCCATACTGAAATTTGATATGATTTTGTTGTGTAAAATCTTCTCAAATTGAGACTTTGCAAATGTTGCTTGGAACTAAACAAAACCCTACCAATCCATCTTCTTTCAATAATTTCATAGTCGGCTTCAGTATCCGTCATTTCACTTTCGGAAGTAAAATACTTTGGAGCGGTATTCTTGGTAATAAAAATTGTCGGTTCGCTATGAGTCAATGCGATACGTACCTTATGATTGATTTTTGATTGAATTTGCAGTGAGGTGTCTTTGTAATCGGCCTTACTAATATGGATGACGGCTGCCGGATATTTATTCTTCAGTTTTAATGAAAAATATCCTTGCTGGTCGGTCATAGCTGATAATAAATGTTGCTTTTCGTAAATGGTGGCATCCGGAATTTTGGCGCCGGTTTCATCGTCTATAATGAATCCATCTACTATATAGTAGTCGGTGTTGCTCTGCCCTTTGCTAAGAACGGTTGATGTTGTGATGGGCTTCCTTCGAATTATTATATAGCTACCACTTTCTTTAAAATCATATGATGCGTTAAAATCAGACGCAGCACCTCGTTCAAAGGTCTATTGACGACATCCAATGTTATGAGTGAATCGCGTTTGATCGATTTTGAATTATAGGAAAAAGTTTATATTGCTTTCATTACTGATAATGGTCAGCACTTCATGCAGAGGCTGATTCTTGGCATGTAAGGTAACTGTGCTCGAAAGAAGGCTTTGCGAAAACACCGGATGCATGAAAGCCATACCTATTATAACTGATAAAATTCTACACTTCATGGTTCTATTTTAAAATATACTTGTTACCTTTTTTTTCTACTTTTATTTCAAAGGTTTCACTAATCACTTCCAAAATACTTTCTAAGGATTCATTATCAAAGCGGGTGGTAAGAGTCAGGCTTTTCAAATCATTTCGACCAATGACAATACTATCTCCGTATGCCTCATTCAATACTTCCACCACTTTCCAAAGAGGTGTGTTGTCGCACTCAAATTCTTTGCTTCGATAATATTTGTAAAGCTTATCGCTATTGCGTTGCACCACAATAGTTGAATCCTCTTTATCAATTCGTGCTTTTTCGCGCGGATGCAACAATAGTACACGATTAAACTTTCGAACCTCCACGATACCCGTTTCTACAATTACCTCGGTATAGGCATCAAACGACTTTACATTAAAAGAGGTGCCCACTACTCGAATCTCTACATCATTGCTAGCCTCTATATAGAAGGGCTGACGGGTATTGGGTGAAATATTAAAAAATGCTTTTTTACGTAATTTCACTCGGCGCTCCTTTTCTGAAAACTGCTTTGGATACTGCAGACTGGCGTTTTTGTTTAACGTAACAATGCTCTTATCGGATAGGGTATCTACAAGGGTTTCTGATTTAGACTCGATAATAGAAGGAATGGTCACCAAAGCATCTGCCGGTATTGATGGGGTGCTTCTTTGCCAATAAGAGTAAATGCTGAAAAGACCTACTAATAGTAGAATGGCGGCTGCAGCCCAATACATGGTATAATGAACAGCCGATCTTCCTTTATGTTGCATTCGCGCCTTCATTCTTTGCCAGGAGGCTTCGGTATCTACCAATGGAATGTTTCCCAAGGCTTTACTCTCGATCCAGATGCGTTCAAACTGATGAAAGTACAACTGATTTTCAGGATTCTCTGCCAGCCAATTTTCCACTGCAGTTTGTTCCTGTTCATTGCATTCGTCTAGTAAATAGTTTACCAGCAATTCATCGCTTATATGTTTCATCTCATGGCTCAATGGCAAATGTTTTTTAAATAAGAAAAAAGGACCACCACCGAAATAATAAATTCGGCCAACTTCACTCTCAATAGTTTCAGCGCTTTGCCCATATGATTTTCTACGGTTTTTTCTGAAATCTGCAATCGATCCGCAATTTCTCTGTATTTTAATTCTTCATATCTACTCAACTGAAACACCGTTCTACATTGTTCTGGCAACTCGTTTAATGCGGCACGTAGTTTTTCTTCCAAATTATTATACATCGTTCTGTGGGAGGACGATTCTGACCTCTGGTTTTTCATGACATGTGTGGCATGTTGTTCGTATGTTGCTTTTACCTTCACGTGTTTTAAATAATTAAGGCTGTCATGATATACAGATTTATATAAATAGGCTTTTAAGGAGCTTTCAATTTGCATTCGATCTCTTCGATCCCAAATTTTGAGAAACAAATTTTGAACAATTTCTTCCGCTTGCAATTCATCTTTCAACAGGGTATAGGCATATACATACAGCGCCTTGAAATAGGTTTTATATACCTCTTCATAGGTGGCTATTTCGCCACTCAATAATTGCTGTATGGTTTGCTTTTCGCTTACTTCCACCCGCCAAAAATATGATATTTTATTGCAAACCGCATCCGCATTCTCCGCTACAAAAATCATCCTATTGTTTAATCAATTTTCCAGACCCGCTGATTTTAGAATCCACAGAAGGATTGCCTCTGTAATAGACATTCCCACTACCACTGATCTCTGCGAATAGTGTCTGCGTTGCATATACTCTGGTGGTACCCGAACCGCTTGTTTGGGTATTGACATGAAGCGCTTGTACATTCAAAGCGTCTAAATCGCCACTTCCGCTTATGGTACTGCTAATCTGGGTTGCAGTACCGCTTTGAATACTAATTTCTCCCGACCCGCTAATCCCTGTTGTGATATGAGCGGCTTCAACAGACGGAATCTGTATTTTTCCTGAACCACTGACATGCATATCCAGGTCATTTGTCAGCATCCCCATTTGCAACTGAATAGCCCCAGAACCACTTACATTCAAGTCTCGAATTGCCGGCATCGAAATGTGAATCACTACGTCCTTGCCGATTACTGCGGTAACAGGTTGGTACATAATGATTAATGTAGAACCACTTACTTTTATGACCAACTCATGTAAAATATTCTGCTGAGCCACCACTTCTACTTTAAAAATGCTGTCTTGGGTTAGCTTTACGGTAGCGTCGATTGCTAAAGAAATTTTATCGAACCCATCCACATTTCTTACTTCGCTAATGGTGGGACCGGTGCCAATGACTTTTTTACAAGCCGAAAAAAAGCTATGATGCCTAATAGCAATACATAGCGGCCAAAATTTGTACATCCTTTCATACTTTTATTTTTTTTTGTACAAGTATGACAAACAAATACCCTCTTACCCCTAATCCATCAGAAATAATTTTTCCACTTAAAATTATCGTACCTTTACGGTTCAATAAATCAAAACAACATGACTGCATTATCACCGGGTATTATTTTTCTCATCATTGTCTTGGCCATCATCTTTTCAGGCATCTATACGGTGCAACAAGGCACTATTGCTGTAATTACCATGTTCGGTAAATACCGACGAGTTGCCCGTCCGGGATTAAATATTAAAATCCCATTTCTTGAAAGAATTTTTAGACGCATATCCATACAAAACCGATCGGTTGAATTGCAATTTCAGGCTATTACACTGGATCAGGCCAATGTAAATTTTAAGGCCATGCTTTTATATGCTGTTTTTAATCAAGATGAAGAATCAATCAAAAATGTTGCCTTTAAATTTGTGGACGACAGAAGTTTGATGCAAGCATTGATTCGCACCATTGAAGGCTCAATCAGAGCTTTTGTGGCCACCAAGCGTCAATCGGAGATTTTGGGATTGCGCGGTGAAATTATTCTTCATGTAAAAGATCAAATTGATACCCAGTTAGAAAGTTGGGGCTATCATTTAATAGACTTACAAATCAATGATATTTCTTTTGATGAAGAAATCATGAAATCGATGGCTCGCGTAGTGAGTAGTAATAACTTAAAGGCCGCGGCCGAAAATGAAGGACAAGCCTTGTTAATTACTAAAACCAAATCGGCAGAAGCTGAAGGGCATGCCATCAAAATATCTGCAGAAGCTGAAAAACAAGCAGCGCAACTTCGTGGACAAGGGGTGGCACTTTTCAGAGAAGAAGTAGCACGTGGTATGGCCTCTGCAGCCAAGGAAATGGAAGACGCTAAATTAGACGCTTCGTTTATCTTATTTTCGATGTGGACCGAATCCATTAAGCATTTTGCCGAACAAGGAAAGGGCAATACCATTTTCCTAGACGGCTCGGTAGACAATATGCAGAGGACTATGCATGAATTGATGAGTGTGACGGGAAGTAAGAAGTAGAAAGTGAATGGTGAATAGTGAATGGTGAATAGTGAATGGTGAATAGTGAATGGTGAATAGTGAATGGTGAATAGTGAATGGTGAATAGTTAGTAGCTAGTATTTAGTAATCAGTGGTTGTAGAAATTTATTTCAGGTATCCTAATTTATTTATCAAAATCCTCGTGTTGAAAATATTTTTTTTGTAATGAAAATACTTATTGCCTTCCTATATCTTTTAGTCTCTTTGAACTTTGATGCTAAGTCGTGCTGTATGACAAGGGACTTTACATTGACTGAAGAACTTTATAAAGATGTATATCAAATCATATTAACCTGTAGGGTGATATCTACTGAAAAAGACAGTTTCAAAGATGATATTTATAAGGCTGAAGTAATTGAAACTTTTTTCGGAAATCCATCTTCGAAAATCATCTCCTTACAAACTGGTGGTAATAATTCATCTATTGGTGGCGCAAGATTAGCTATTGGCCAAACTTATCTTATCTATTCAGATAAATTCAAAAACTACTATCAATGTTTTACCCTTTGTGATCAACTAAGCAAACGAATTGATTTAAACGACAAAAACAATTTTGAAATAATACTATTAAGACAATTTTCATCGATTATTAGAAAAAAAAGAAGTGGCGATTTTATATTCAGCGGACTGAATAATATTGTACTTGCAAAGGGTAGTTATAAAAAAGGAAAACCAATTAACATTTGGACGCATTATTATGCAAATGGTGTTCAAAAAACAGTTTATGACTTTACAAATAATACGACATTTTCCTACACTGAGGATGGTCTTTTGCAGTCAAAATAATTAAAACTGATACTTTAAAGATTAGTGAAATTTATTCAAAAAATGGTGCCGATGAATTATTACAGATACGAACTTGTTTGGGGCCCGCCGATTCACCACACACCTACACAAGTTTTTTATATAAAAATGGAAAATTATTTAAAGAGGAAAAAAGAATTGGGAAAGAATTATCAGAATTTATATTTGTTGAATATTTTGAAAATGGTCAGGTTAGTTTAAGAAGTCAAAAAATTAACGACAGAAAAACTGGTAAATGGATATACTACAATGAGGATGGAACCATTAGAAAAGAAGAAGATTATAATGTAAAATAATTTTCAATCACAATAAAATTTTTCAAATTAAAATTCATGTTTTTTAGGGAGGTTTTAGGGCAAAGAGAATTAAAGGAAAAAATTATTTATCTTATCCGTGAAGGTAGATTGCCTCATGCGATTAATTTACTAGGTGCTGAAGGTAGTGGCAATTTACCGCTTGCTTTGGCCATTGCACAATATATTAATTGCAAACAAAAACTTCCTGAAGATTCATGTGGCGTCTGTTCGGCTTGCGTCAAAATGAAAAAATTGCAACATCCGGATGTACACTTTTCTTTCCCGACGGTAAGTTTGGGTAAACAAACTCCACCCACTAGCAAAGATTTTATTGTGCCATTTAGAAACTTTGTGCTGCAATCTCCTTATGGAACTGCAACTGATTGGCTTGACTTTTTAGGTAAAGAAAAACAGGGAAATATTACCGCATTAGAATGTAGGGAAATAATTCAAAAGCTTTTATTACGAAGTTTTGAGAGTGAATACAAAATTCTCATTATGTGGTATCCTGAGTATTTGGGCAAAGAAGGCAATATCTTATTGAAATTGATTGAGGAACCAACTGCCAAAACCATTTTGATATTTGTAACGGAATCGGTTGATAATTTATTACTAACCATTCAATCGCGTACCCAACTTTTTGCCTTGAAACGACTATCTGATATCGAAATAAAAGAAGGCTTGCAAGCATTGGGGGTAGATGAGGTGAAGGCCCTTCAGTGTGCCCGCATTGCGGAAGGTAATTTTAATGAGGCCCTTAAACTGAGTCAAAATTCTGAAGACGAGCTACTCCTTTTGACCAAAAATTGGCTCAATTATTTGTATTCGAACAATGGCTTGCAATTGGTACAATGGATAATGGAAATGGCGGATTCCACCAAGGAGCATCAAAAGAAATTTCTAGCCTATATCATTCAATTGCTTGAGCATGCCTTACGTCTAAAACATAGTGGAAGCCAACAGATGGCACTATTGGAGGGTGAGTTAAAACTGGTGCAAACCTTATTGCAAAAAGGTATCGATGAAAAAGTAATTCCCCAAATGACCGGTTTACTCAATGATGCCATTTACCATATCGAACGCAATGCCAATAGCAAAATTCTATTTCACCATGTGTCCCTGCAAACGCAAGGTTTATTGTTGAAGCAGTAAGTATCAATAAAATGGCACGAATAATAGACAAACCCTTTTAAAATGAGGTTTGGTTCGGATGAATGACTCCAATTTCCTCCTTTCCCAAAAAATAGCATATTCCCACAGAATTGTGTATTTTTGTCAATTGAAAAATTGCTTGAAGCCAAAAGCGAAGGTCTAAACTGACCTAGCAAATGAAAAAAACAATTGAAGAAGAACGAGTGGCTTACAAGCAAGAATTATTATTAACTCTATAAACTGAACGATAGAATATGGGATGTGGAAGCTGTGGAAGTAGTAAAAACGGGGGCTTGCCCGGCGGTTGCAAAGACCATGGGTCATGCCGCAGTGGGGGTTGTAACCGACTGAATGTACATGATTGGCTAAGTCTTATACCTGTAGCCGATTTTTCTAAACCATTTCCTTTTGTGGAAGTCAGCTTCAATCATGGAAGCCGAAAGGAATACTTTAAGGCGCAAAACCCTCTTCAATATGAGAAAGGCGATTTCGTGACCGTTGAAAGTAGCTTGGGCTTTGATGTCGGCATTGTAAGCTTGACCGGCGAATTGGTGAAGCTGCAAATGAAGAAAAAAGGCGTTAAGGAAAAAAGTGATGAGATAAAAAAAATACTGCATAAAAGCACCGAAAATGAAATCGCGCGTCTCGAAGAAAACAAAAAGGGCGAAAAAGAAAAAATGATACGAGCCCGAGTGATTTCGCGAGAGCTCAATTTAGATATGAAAATAGCAGAGGTAGAGGTGCAGGCAGATGGCAAAAAAGCAACCTTCTTTTATACTGCGGATGATAGAGTAGACTTTAGAGAATTGATTAGACGATTTGCTGTTGATTTTAAGGTAAAAGTGGAAATGCGACAGATTGGTATCAGGCAAGAGGCCGCAAAAGTAGGTGGAATTGGAAGTTGTGGAAGAGAATTATGCTGCAGCACTTGGCTCAACGATTTCAAGTCGGTAAGTACTACTGCCGCCCGATATCAAAATCTCTCCATCAATCAAACAAAACTTTCGGGACAATGTGGTCGACTTAAATGTTGCCTCAATTATGAATTGGATACCTATATGGATGCCTTACGGGTATTTCCTACTAATGTTGATCGAATTAAAACCAAAACAGGAACCGCCTTCTTGCAGAAAAAAGATATTTTTAAAAACCTGATGTGGTATAGCTATGATAAAAGCAATACGCTGTATCCGCTTACTATTGAACGGGTAAAAGAAATCAGTGAGTTAAACAAACAAGGTATTTTTCCTGATGACCTTCAGGCAGTTGAAGTTACCCGAAAAACCATTGCTGCGGAAAAAACGGATTTTGTGGATGTGGTTGGACAATTTAGCTTGAAGGGTCTTGAAAGAGCGAGCAAAAAGAAACGAGAAAAGGCCAAATCTTCTGCTCAAAATCAACGGGGCAATGAGGGACAGGGGCAAAAACCTAATCCCAATGCGAAAGGGCCAAACCCTAGTGCACAAGGGAATAAGCCCAACGCCCAGCAAAAAAACAACAAGCCAAAACCGAAGCCCAATACAGGTAACCCACCTGCCAACAAAGCACAGGGTGCCGGTGGTACCAAACCCAATACCCCCAATACACAAAACAAAAAACCACAACAGCCAAATCGCAAACCGCAGACAACACAAGGAAAACCACAGGAGAAAAAAGAAGGTACTTCTTAATTGAGAATGAATGTTTGCCAATCCACTTGAAACATTCCTGTTGAAACCTAAATGGGTACACAAAATGAAACCAATTAAATATGTATTGCTGTCAGTACTTTTGGCAATAGCATTCTATTCCTGCAAAAAGGAAGCCGGCGAAACAAAAGCACAAGAAACCGCTATCCATTACCTTTTTCACCCTGCTTTAATTTCAGACACCCTTTCGCGAATCCTTTGGCATCCTGATATCGACTTTAGAGGCTTGGATCAAACCAAAAAGTTGTTGTACTTCATCGCCAAAAAGCAGTTGAAAAAATCGGAAATGTTGCAACTTCTCACCATCGATAGCAACCTGATTGAATATGCACCCTGCGACAGCGGAATCTGTGAATTTGGAGGAATGCGTGGAAAAATTGATGGCTATTATGCATTTCGAATTCCCACAAAAAATTTAAAAGTCGATACCGGAAAAGTGTTGTATTATAAGTATTTCGAAACTAAAATGGCGTTCCCATTTACCGAATTGATGCAAGAACTGGATACCAGCTATTTTAATAATTATCTGAAAGCCGTCAACTTAAGCGTCTACTTCGAACACCCAACATTTGCCAGCAATATTGGTGCCTATATCTCAAAAAGAAATACAGATAAGGCCATCAAAAAGCTTGCAGAAAAAATTACCGCAGGCAAAAGTAGCAATGAAGAAAAGGCACAAGCCCTATTGCAATTTGTAACCAATACCATTACCTACAGCTATGAAGATTTGTGGTATGAATCTGAAATTGTAAAAAGAGCCCATGAAGTATTACTTAGTGGCGATGGCGATTGTTCAGCGAAAACCACTTTGTATGCGTCTTTGCTAGAACAATGTGCGATTCCCTATTGCCTATTATACTTTCAAAACCATGTGTATGTAGGCGTGCTGGGAAATTTTGCTGAAGAAAATGGATATATCCAAACCATTAAAGATAAACGGTATGCAATTGCTGAAACCACCTCAGAAAATTTCATCATTGGCAAAACCAAACTTAGTAATGATGCCTTAATAAAAAAGCTATTATTCTATCAAATGCCAAGTACATCGGCAGATATTATGGATGCCAAAACGCATGAGCCTTTTCAATTGCTGGACGCAGCTGATGAATAATGGACCAAGATGGACGCACGGTTGTGATTTCGTTGATGCTATAAATGGAATCGACCATCACTATCAAACGAAGCCACTACCAAATTTTCAATTCATACTTTGCAATAATACTATTTGGTGCGAATTCGCCTTGGCAAGGTCTCCTAGCAGGTTTTTTGTAGATACCTCCCAACCCTCTTGCGGCAAGGGTTCCTAGAGGAAATCATTGCTATACTGCTTAAAATTTATTCCAAGTTCAATAATGACAAAAGATTAAAAAGTTACTCAGCCGATATCACTCTTTACCCTGTATTAGGTGTTGGCAATTTTCTAAATCTTCTGATATTTTGAATTATTGAGCAATCTTTAGATTCTTTTTAGATCTTCTTATTCGTTTTAGCTTATTCTCCCTTACAAGCTTCTGGTTTTTAATAAACTCAGTAACTGCATGTTCTTCTTCTGTTGTCAATGGGCCTTGCCCGCCTATAAAATCCACGTCTAATTCTTTATTTTTAGTTTTCATGATGGATAATATTTATGTATTAATTTTAATGCTGAGTTGGTGTCTATGATCAGTACTCGTCCACCACAATGTACTGCTCCTAGGGTATCAATATAGTGTTGCACAAGTTGTGTTTTTGAAATAAACGAAATGTTTCCTTCATGTCCTCGTTGGAATGAAAGTTTGCAAGCGAACGCTACAAGATTTCCAGGAACCCCAGCGTACATCTTTGATTTACCCTTATTGAAAGGAGCACTTTCTACTAAATGTAAGTATACATGGTCGAGTTTTACTTCTAAACTTACCAACCCTTGAATTATCTGTTGATTGTTTACAATAGTTAATTTATAAACATCCCGAGCAGGATCTTTTATTTCTAGGTTCCAGTCAAATTGCCATCCAGATTTCTTTGTAATTCTTTTAAGCTCAATGTTGGAAACTAATGAAATGTCAGTTTGAAAACGGTCACCTGTAATTACATTTTCAATGGAATTAGTGAGTTTGTCGACTTCAAAGTCTAGACCTATTTGTTCTCTGCCTTTCACATTCCAAAGATACAACACGAAGCGATAATTCGAATCGATTTTTGCGTTGTGGAAAGTAAGCAGTTAAGTGATACCTCCCAACTAATTAATCGGAATGCCAAACCAGCTTACTTTATAAAACATAGACTTTCTACCTGCCTTTCCCTTACTCATATATTCTTTAAGCCATGCCTGCTGCTTTTTCAATTGTATATTCGCCTCTTCAACGGCTTTTCGCAAATGACTGACTGAATTGGATTGTTCTTCGGTAAAGGGTTCTATTTGGTTTAATTTCAACGAAGCATTTTGAAAACTATGGGCAACGGTGTCTAGCATCTGTTGAATCTCGGGGTCTGTTTTCTTTGGTACAAATTGTTTGTTTCGAAAATTAATAAATTCATTAAAGAAATGAATTCCTGCATTAAATTCGGCACCGGCTGCATTGTAAAGAGAAATCACCCTTTTTGTTTGCTCATTTCAATTTCAGACTTCAAGTGGTGAAATCGATCAAATATCATGGAATTCTTCATGCCATTTTTTTCAATTCGGTTAGCAGTACTAATCCATTGTTCCATGGAATCTTTGCTAAGATGCACACGAATCGAATCTCGAAAATCAAAAAATGGCTTGGTCTTATTCTCCTGTGTTTTGCCCTCATAAAATTCCTGATTGGTGACCGGATACGGCAAAAATTGCCACATATAATCAAAGGGCATATGCGACTTTATAAAAATAGAAGGTTCTACTATAAAATAACTATTGTTGATTTTTTATAAAATTTCCCTCCATTGGCATATCCTGAACCCCATGTGGGATCAAACAAAAACCAAGTATCCCCTATTTGTGCAGCACTCCATGCATGGGGGATATAATCTGCAAATCCATTTTGCTTGGTATACCCTTCTACCACATAGGCTTTCAATCCAGACTTATTGCAAATCTCGGTAAATAATGCAGCATAATTTTCGCAAATTCCTTTTCGTTCACGAAGCGGTTTGGATACTTTTTCCTGCGGCTTCTCATAAAAATTGAGTGCGAACATATTGGCGATATCATATTGAATATTGGATGCCACCCATATAAAAGCGGCTCTTGCCTTTTCATGATCCGTAGTGAAATGAGCATCGATATAGGAAGCAATGGCATTAGTTGTTTTTGTCAACGAATCAGGCATTTGCAAGGCCATTTTATCTATCGCAGCAAACTCATTCACAGGCACCTTTTGGGCAAAAAGAATCGGACTCTCCACCACAAGTAGAATTACTAATAATAATTGCTTCATTCGTTTCATAATACATTCTAAAGAGGCGCTAAATGTACTACAAGAGCGTCAAATAGTATTCGCTTCGCAACTCTTTTGTGTCGACAACTTTTGCATAACAGCAAATTGCTCAGAAATTCTCAAAGGATCCTTTCATTAAATGGACCACGAAAATAAAGCAGGTGCTGACCAAGAAATGCCCCCACCATTATCGCCAGAAACTCAAAATACTCATTGCCACTGCCGCGCGCACAAACCAATAGCCTCCTTGCACTATCATCCACTCCTTTGGCCTGCCTTCAAATAAAGTAGGAGTTCCTAATAAAGGCAGAATCACCATCATACCAAAACCCACAGCATGAAATAAACCATGTTGAATGGTATGGAATTTTACATCCTCCTGCCCAAATCCTGTTACATTGAGCATAAAGAACATGGTAATAAACAAGGTGTATACAACGGTTAAGCCATACACCAAGCCAGGATTTTTGGGTCGAATTTCTTCCACCGGTATTCCTCTAACCTTTGCCCACATCTTGCCCATTACAGCAGGATGAAACCAAATATACCCAATCATCATTTGGGCAACGACAGCGACTGCATACGCAATCCAATTAAAATGCATTTCCATGTTTTGTAGTTTTGTTTGAATGTGAAAATAATACGAATTAAAGCCAATAGCAAAGGAATTAGGCGGAAATAAATGAATTCCATCTTTTCTTCCTCCAACTTGCCACTATAAAATGGCGACTGAGCATCGTGCGAACATTATCAACGATAACCATTTTGCAAGAATGCTAATCTTTGCGTCGCTAAGGTACTAACTTGTAACTAGCTACCTCGCCACCAAAATACTTTGTCGTTAACCGCTACCACAACCCAATAGAAAAAAACACTAAAATTTGGACGCATTTCAAAATAAAATTATCTTTATTGCAATTTATCACTAAATCTCATGAACATGAAAAACGTTTCTTTCGCACTCTTTTTGTTACTGCTTGGCAGTTCGGTATCCGCTCAACAAAAACAAAATGAGCTTCGGCCGATTACTGAAAAACAAAACTCCTTTATTAGAAATAATACCACCCCTCTCAAGGCACTTCATGGTGCTGCCAACAAAAAAAACAGAGGTGGTTCGCGTTGGTACGATATTGTGGATGCAATTGATAAAGATCAAGGAGGTGGTGGTGCCATCTATCAAAATGATAATTACAATATTTTGTGGCAAGACTCCACCTTGCTGGCGCCTTTTGGTAGCGGTGCCAATACCGTGTATGATGGAATCTGGATCAAATCGATTGCAGCTTTTTTTGACCCTTCAGATCCACGATATAATGACCCGGCGCAATATCCAAACGAAGTGGCTATCAATAAAAGCTCAACTTATACGTTAGATTCATTGTTTCTTCCTTTTATTTATCGTAGAAACCTTTCAAAACCTAGTGTTGTAGATACGCTTGTAGTTTCGGTGATTAAAGGAAACGGCGGTGGCAATAATGCCGATTTGGGAATCCGATATTATGGTCCGGCCACCGCTACAGCTACCAATCATAATGTAGATACCCTTCGATTTCTTCATGGATTTTTAAATTTGAATACAGCATCAAACAATCTTTTTACGTTTGAGGCCTCGGTACCGGCAAATGTGGTGAACCTAAAAATACCACTCACTGCAGCTACATTGAATGATACCCTTTCTAATGGATTCAACTATTTTCAAATCCCCATTAATATGCAAATTCCGGCAGGATATATTCCGGCTGTGAGCGTCACCTTTAAATCTGGCGATACTTGGGTTCCCTATGTTGACACCTTGTATATTTCTGGAAATACCAATTATAAATTCAACCATTTCAGATTTGTTGCGTTTGAAGAAAATGCCGGATTGTATCAAACTTATATCAAAAACTATTATAGCCAATCGTCCATCATGAAAAACGATACTACCGGCTGGCATAACTGGCATATCCCTTCATATGCATTTACCAACACTACGTATGAACATCATTGGTTTAGCTGGAAGGCCACTTGTGCTAATTGCGGAACCGTTGGTATCAATAATACAGAGGACCCTACAGCTCAGTTATCGGTATATCCAAATCCCAGCAACGGATTATTACATTTGAATTTGAATGCCGAAACGGAATGGCGGAATACCCAATTGGAATTAATTTCTTTTGATGGAAAAATCATTTATACAGAAGCGATACCTAAAATTGCAGCTAATAATCCGTTCACAAAAACATTGAATGTTGCATCCGTAGCTAAGGGTATTTATTTATTAAAAATGACTGCCGACAACCACAGCGCCGTGCAAAAAATTATCATTGATTAATTTGGATGAGGCTTCTTGTCGTAGCATTTTAATCTGCCTATAAAAAATCGACTCCTTTTATTTTCATTGTAGCTCGAGCTGATTCTTTTATTTAATCTGGGTAATGGATAATATATTGCGCAAATTGGATTCATATATGCGCCTTGTATTGTTGTATGCCAATCAGTTTGCCGTCACTATAAAACCAACCAAATAACCAGGAAACAATCCAACCAATTGCATGATAGAAACGGCCCGAATGATTTTGAAACCACTGACGTATGAGCAATTGCTAAAATATATTCAATGTGATCATTCCCTGGAAGCAGAACTACAATTGAATAATACAGCAAGAACCCTTTCGCCGGAACTTAAAGAAGCTTTTGAACAAAGCATCTTGCCAAATGTAGCAGACCACACCAAAAACTACTTGTATTACACCCTTTGGACAGGGATATTAAAATCAGAAAAAATAATGATTGGTGACCTATGTATTGTTGGCGAACCCAATGCAGTTGGAGAAATTGAAATTGGTTACGGCACCTACGATGAATTTCAAAACAAAGGGCTGATGACCGAAATGGTACAGGGTATTATTGAATGGACCAAAACTCAAACGATGGTAAAGTCAATTATTGCTTCAACTGAAAAGACAAATACGGCCTCTTTTAAAGTTCTGGAAAAAAACAGCTTTATTAAAATTGGAGAAACAGACACATTGTTTCATTGGAAATTAGAAATAAACAAATAATCGCTTTCAATTAAAAGTCGGCAACTAACTGCCTTCTCATTGGCAGAAATAACTCTCCTAGAATACATACCATTGCTTCTAGCCATACGTTTCATTTGAATATTCTACCCGCTGTGTAACACCTCAATAAACAGCAACAAAAAAGTACTGTATGGGCACTACATCAACTTATTTTCCTGCATTTGAATTTTAAATGCCTTAAGAAACAAGGCTCCCATATTTTTGTGAGGGGGCACATAGTCGTTAAACTTGTCCATAAGTGCCGGTGTTTTCATTAACAGGCCCAGCTCGGTCCAAATTTCAATCCAGTTAATATCTTTGCCTGCGAGCAATCGTTCTTGCACCGCTTTAATAATAGGATCGGTCACCAACATGGTACCTGTTTGCTTACTCGAAATAATATGCGCATCTTCTGAAGAACCTAAGATGGTAGATAGATTATGATAACCACCACAAGAACCTAAAATAATAATTTTATTATCTTGATTTAAGTATTTTAGGGTACCTGACAAATGGTAACTATGCCCCCTATGTATTACAATGGAGGGTCGAATATTATTTTGTTCGAGATGCTTCACTAGTAGGCGTTGTGCTTCTTCATCGCCAGGTTCATCCAATGGTAAGTTTGCATAAACAGTAACCGGCTTTCCTTTAATGGAGGTAAGGGTTACCCACTTATCGTTCTTCTCTGTTTTCCAGTCTTCCGGCTTATAGTTCGATAAAAAACTATTGTAGGATGATTTGCCATCTTCATCTCCGTAAAAAAACACTTGCTCCACTACACGTCCACTATCATTCAAAATATTCTTATTGGGAATGGTGGCAATAGGTGGAATTTTTAATTCGTTTTGCAAATCATCACTTGTTTGATCCGGATTTATGATAGATACGGTTAGAGTATGCAATAAAAAGTAAATAGTGAGTCCTCGCTTATCATTTTCAAGATAGGTACGCTCATAATCTTTTTTCAATTCGGCCAGCAGGTAGTCTACCAACACATCGTCATTGATACTACCGATGGCATCTGCCACATCTACAGCATCTTCCAAGTCGGTTTCCACATTTTTATCGATATCATGCACAAAACGTGCCATGAGGGTATTTCGATTTCCTTCCTCGATGGCTGCAAGAAACTGGCTTAATTTATTGTAGCCCGCACACATTCGTATAAAGGTTCTGAATTTATCCATCTCCAATTCCTTCAAAAATACATCCCCCTGCATGGGCGCCATTTTGGTCATCATTCTATTGAAGGCCCCTACAAAAGTACTTGTATAAATTTCATCGCTACACATCACCAACAGGTAGTAAATTTCTTTTGCTGTTAGCGGTTCAATACATTTAAAGCGAACAGGGTCTTGCGCATCATGCAGTTCATTCATGGTGCGTACATATTCAAGGGCTTGCTCTTTCAACTCTCGCTCCAAGATTTTTTTGGACACATTTTTGGGTATCAATCTTTGTGTAACCAAACTTCGAAAATAATTGGCATTGTCGGCTGTAATATTATTTACCTCCGCCAGAGTTTTTCGTCCTGCCTTCAAATCTTCTAGAAATACAATGGCGCGTAATGGTCGTTTGGCGTTGTCAGCAATATCAACAATAGTTTTTACCAACGAGTCGGTACTTTTTCGAACAATTTTCTTTTCGAAAGAAGTGCTGGTTGCGTAGGTAAGAATGAGGTTGGGCTTCATCGGTGCTATCACAGTCATCAGTGTTACAGCGGCTTCCTTATCAGAAAATTCATAAAACTTACTCATCATTTCATCCGGGTACAAACGAACCATATTGTGATACACCGCCTCCAATGCATCACGGTCTTCTTTAAACATATGAACGCTTCCGTAAATGGAGCGGGTAAAATTAGCGTTGATATATTCTACAATAGGTTCATTATTTAGTTGTTTTTTGAAAATCGCTTCGAAATTTTCGATCAAATTTTCGTAATACATTGGATTTACCTTGCTTGACGCCATATCATCATAGTATTGCTTGACATCCGTCTCGAGATACATCAAGTACTTTACCTTTCCCCAATGATCGAGTGGCAAATTTTCAATCACCAATTGCAATTGATCTACTTTCTTTATGATAGACTCGGTAAGCGATTCGCTTCCTTTTTTATTATTGATTAAAATAATTTTACTGTCCAATTTTTCATCAAACTCATCGGCTGATTTCTGAAGTCGGTCAATCTTATCGTGCGAAAGCTGTCGGTTAATGGGTATGGGTTCTCAAAGAGAGGTAGAGTTAAAAGGGTCTTTTTTAATTTTTTGATCTTTTTGCGCAAAGGCCACTTGACAAAAAGAAAACAAGACTAAAACAAGGGAGCTGAATTTCATATATTATAGAAAAGCAAATATAAAAATAAATTGTCCAAAGGTCAAATGTATTTAGTTTACTTTAACGGTGGCGCAGATGGGGGCACCAATTGAAGTTTGAAGAGAAAGGAAGTAGCGTTTGAAGAGATGTGGTTAGACTGCACGGATTTGAACCCGAATTTTAATAAATAAGTTTCCGTCTTACTACCTATTCTTCAAATAATAATTACTGCAATCCCATTTGACGTAAGTATACAAAATGCGATACCAAGGCCTTTCCAAACGTAGGAAATGCATTGTACTTGATTTTTAAATCTTCGCAGGTTTGTTTTACAATTTTGCTGATTGCTGGATAATGAATATGTGAAATTTTGGGAAACAAATGATGTTCTACCTGATAATTGAGTCCGCCCACCAACCATGAAATGACTTTATTATTCATGGCAAAGTTCACAGTCGTATTCACTTGATGCAGGGCCCATTCATTTTCAATCTTACTATCATCATTGGGCACCGGAAATTCAGCCTCTTCCACAGCATGTGCCATCTGAAATACCAAGGCTAGGGTAACTCCCAACACAGCATGCATAATGAAAAAACCCAAAAGGGCTTTCCAAAATCCAAAAATGTAAATGGGTATGAAAAAGAATAAGGTTAGGTTTAATAATTTGCCAAGCCAAAATTCAACATGGTCACTGGTTTTCATGGTTCTGATTTCAGTGGTATTGATTTTTTTGGTAACTAATTTCCAATAATCGTCAAAGAGAATCCAGTTAAAGGTGGTAAAAAAATAAAGGGGCAATGAATACAGATGCTGAAATCGATGAAACCAGCGCACTTTTTGTTCGGGATGCAAACGAAACATAGGATATTTGGCAATATCATCATCCAATCCGTCAATATTGGTATACGTATGATGGAGAATATTGTGTTTAATTTTCCAAAGGAAGGTACTGCCACCCATTAGGTCGCCACCCAAAAAAGCGATGATATTATTTAGCCGGTTATTACTACTATAGCTGCCGTGCGCTGCATCATGCATCACATTGAACCCAATGGTTGCCTGAATAAAGCCCACTAAACCGCAAAGTAACAAACTCACCCAGCTTGGAGGCTGAATGGCTAAAATAATGCCATAAACAACAAAAAGAGAAACCAGCAAGATGATGGTTTTGGCATAAAGTTGCCAATTGCCTCGTTGTGGAATATTGTTTGAAATAAAATATTGCTCAATGCGCTCATCCAGGAGCATTTTGAAGGGTCGTGGATTATTGGTAAAAGTTACTTTCGACATAAAATGATGGCTGCAAATATCGCACTTTTCAGGCCAAAAACCTATTTCAAAAGTGTTATTTTGCGGGTAAACTGCTGATTTTTATCATTTTTTATCGATAGCAAATAGTTGCCGGCGGCAATTTTCCCGGACAATTGCAGCAACATCTTTCCTTCTGCAGACCATACTGAATCTTTCAGCACTATTTTTCCTTCTTCGGAGCTAAGCATATATTCATATCGAATATTGGGTTCTACTTCCACAATGATGTTGCCGGTAGTTGGGTTCGGATACATGGAAAAACGCCATTCCTCCATAAGAGCATTTTGAGATAATACAATGGAATCCTGCACCACAAACGTATCTACGATGCAATTCCAGAAATCACTTACATATATAGTAGTGTCTTTTGTGGCGAGAAAACTAATGCTTTTTGTACTATCACCTGTACTCCAATGAAAAGGTGCTTTGTTCCAACCTGCTTTTAGGCTTACGATGGCTGGATACTTGCAATAAATATGTTTACGCTTATTTACATTTTTTAAAATGGTGAAACGATCCTTAATTACATAATTGGTATCGGTACTAATCCATTCAGCTACCAACTCATTACCTTCAACCCTTACCAGCAAAGAGCCATTGTCTTCGTAATTAGAATATTGCATGGCTGCATGCGGCCAACTCAACTGAGGAGCTACGGGTATGGCACTTCCTGAACCCACTACCATATAAATCACCCCACTGTCTTTTTTGGAACCGCTATTTTTGACATAGGTACACGAATTAAAGCTTCCGTCGTAACGGCCTGAAGAATTTTGCACCAAATGCAATGTGGAGTCAAAACTGGCCTCTAGCCCAAAGTGATTTTTTATCAGATTGCTTCGCTGATAGGTGTGGCAATGGCCACTTAATACCAAGTCTACATTATACTTTTCAAGTAGTGGATTCAGATTTGTTCGTATCAGACCCAAATCATATTCGGCATCCGAATTATGGGTACCCATACAATAGGGAGGATGGTGAAAGCTAACTACCACCCAGGGTAAGGTATTAAACGCCAAATCATACTTAAGCCATAATACCTGTGGTGAAAAAGCGGTATCCGCAAGCCCATAATAGGTCCCCGTTACATTTTCCAATCCATACGAATCTAGGTTAATAAAATGGACATTTCCATAATTATATGAATAGTATCGTTCATTGCCACTTGCTACACCGCCCATTTCGGCATTTTGGGGATTTGAAAAAATATCAAAATACGGAATTTGATAATTGGTGCGAAGGTTATAGTTATTGGCATAATCGTGGTTCCCTAAACACGGCCATAAGGTGATATGTTTGGTAAGGTCGTTTTGATAATAATTAAAAAAACCTAACTGATACTCAGCGTCTGTGCCATAATCGTACGCATTATCACCTAAAAGAATCCAACCGGCTACAAATTCGGTATCAACATACTTTTTAAATGACTCTCTCACATTAATCTGCTGCTGTGTCTTTTTTCCCATATCACCTACTGCCCAAAACCGAATGGGCTTGTCATAGGTCATGGAGGAGATGGGTGCCGTTCGAAAATAGTTTTGCGAATCGCCTTGAAACATAATCAACGAGGTTCCAATACTGTAGTAATACTTGGTATCCGGATTGAGATTGGTCAATTTAATCACATGATCGGTCACCATTGCGGCAGTATTGACTGCTATATTTAGATTGTTTTTATTGATACCATATTTAACCTGACTATTGGTAGCCGTGTCTGTTCGCCAATGAATCATGATACTATTGGTAGTGGTCATAGTCATATAAGGCCCCCTGACCAATGATTGGGCCATACTTTTTCCCAAAAAAAGAAACAAAAATGCAATATAAATCAGGGTAATCTTCAAAATGAATGTTTGTAAAAGAATGCAAAATAAAACAATTACTTAATAGTTTGTTCATATTGAATTGGTTTTGAGCTCAAATCAAACCCTCTTGATGTAGAACTTCTAATTTTAAACTTACATTTGCGGTCTAATACGATTTATGGCAAAAATATCTATTAATATCGCCACCGGTTCGATTCAGAAGGATGAAGTCATTGTTGGGATTGATTTGGGCACTACCAATAGTTTGGTGGCAATGATACATCCCGATACACATGAAGCGATTGCACTGAAGGATATTGACCAAACTACCTTGGTACCATCCCTTATTCATTTCAGACCGGACGGTACCACTCTTGTAGGAAACGAGGCCAAACCATTTCTGGAAACAGATGCAGCCAATACCATTTATAGTATTAAGCGACTCATGGGAAAATCCTACAACGACCTTAGCAGCCTAGGAAACAACCTTCCCTATAAAATATCAGATAGCAATAAAGAAAGTTTGGTACAAATACAAATTGGCGATCGCTTTTATAGTCCTATTGACTTATCAGCCCTTATTTTAAAAGAACTGAAACACAGAGCATAGCATGTTTTGAAAATGGATATCAGCAAATGTGTGATAACCGTACCAGCCTATTTCAATGATGCACAACGACAAGCAACTCGCGACGCAGGAAAACTGGCAGGTTTGGAAGTGCTACGCATCATTAACGAACCAACAGCAGCCAGTCTTGCCTACGGAATTGGCAAACAACAAAACGACAGTCAAAACATAGCCGTATATGACTTAGGTGGTGGCACCTTCGATGTATCTATTTTAAAAATGACGGATGGCATTTTTGATGTAATGAGTACCAATGGGGATACGTATTTAGGAGGTGATGATTTTGATGGCATTATAGTGCAACATTTTATGGAGCAACTGCAGGTGTCTTTTGAAATTTTATCTGAAAATAAAGAGCTGCTTCAAACCATCAGACTCACTGCAGAAACGGCCAAAAAACATTTAAGTTCCAACGAATTTTTTGCTTCAGAAATCAGGGGGGAGACCGTGTCCATATCCAGAGGTACTTTTGAAAATCTGATAGAACCCCTTGTGGACAAAACCATTCGATGCTGCGAGCAAGCCCTTAAGGATAGCGGTTTGCAAAAAAAGTGAGATTTCAGGTGTGGTGATGGTAGGCGGCAGTACAAGAGTGCCTTATGTAAAGCAACAGGTAAAAGCGTATTTTGGAACGGAATTATACGATCAGGTAAATCCTGACGAAGTGGTAGCTATGGGCGCTGCTATTCAAGCTGATATACTGGCCGGAAATAATAAAGATATATTACTGCTGGATGTGACCCCGCTGAGTTTGGGCATTGAAACCATGGGCGGATTGATGGATGTATTAATACCACGCAACAACAAAATTCCATGCAGAGCGGGCAGACAATACACTACTCAAAAAGATGGACAAACCGGCATCATTGTATCGGTATATCAGGGAGAGCGAGACCTCGTTAAGGACAATAGAAAATTAGCAGAATTTATTTTGCAGGGGATTCCAGGCATGCCCACAGGTTTGCCCAAAATAGATATTCAATTTGTGATTAATGCCGATGGAATTTTGCAGGTAAAAGCCACTGAATTACGAAGTGGTGTGGAACAACAGATAGAGGTAAAGCCGCAATACGGACTATCTGATGAGGCTGTCGAAGAAATGCTAATGGCTTCGTTGACCCATGCCAAAGAAGATATTCAAACTCGTTCGCTTGTAGAAGCAATTACTGAAGCGGAGAATATGCTGCAACTCACCGAAAATTTTATGTACAAACATGCAGCGCATATATCCGATGAAGAAAAAAACGCCACTTCTGGAGCGATTTCGAATCTCCAAACTGCTATCTCAGAAAAAGATAAAAACAAAATCATGGCTGCCAGCGAGCATTTGAACACCATATCAGCTCCTTTTGCAGAACGAGTGATGGATATTGCAGTTGCAGCAGCGTTGAAAGGAAAGGGTATTCTATAATTTCCTATAGACATCATTTATAATACAAAACTCTGTTTGTAAAAAACACCGTTGCAAACTACCTTTACGATTGTATGGTATTCAGTTCGCCCATTTTTTTATTCTACTTCTTACCCATTGTACTGCTACTATACCTACTGGCAAAACGAAGCATTTACCTGCAAAACATGGTGTTGTTTTTTGCCAGTTTGGTGTTTTATTTCTGGGGCGAAAAGGAATACAGCATATTGGTAATGTTTTCCATTCTGGTGAATTATTTTATTGGCATCTGGATTCATGATACCAGATCGGACGCCATCAAAAAAATAGTTCTAGGCGTTGGAATTGTAATCAATATTTCACTCCTAATCTTTTTCAAGTACTACAATTTTATTATCAATGATATCCTCCATTCATTGCTAGATGTGCCAACACTACGTCCCTCCGATATGATCCATCTGCCACTTGGCATTTCATTTTTTACATTTCATGGACTCACTTACATTACAGACATTTATAGAAAGGAGGCGGAAGTGTCTCGCAATCCGCTCAATGTTGGATTGTATGTGCTGTTTTTTCCTCAATTGATAGCTGGACCCATCGTTCGGTACAAGGATATAGATACGCAATTACGTGGAAGAAGCATTAATAGCGAAAAGCTTTATTCAGGCACCGTTCGATTTATTATCGGATTGGCAAAAAAAGTTTTGATCGCAAATACCCTTGGCAATATTGCCGATCAAATATTTGCCTTAGAACATAAACACGTATCCGGTTCGCTTACCTGGTTAGCATTGCTTTGCTATACATTACAAATTTATTACGACTTCTCAGGGTACTCTGATATGGCCATAGGCTTGGCCCGTGTGATGGGATTTGAATTTTTGGAGAATTTTAATTTCCTTTATTCAGCAACTTCCATCAAAGATTTCTGGCGTCGTTGGCATATTAGCTTAAGTACTTTTTTTAGAGATTATGTGTATATTCCTTTAGGTGGCAACAAAAAAGGTGTCGGCAGAACGTATCTACACTTGTTGATCATTTTCTTTCTAACAGGTTTATGGCATGGCGCCAGTTGGAATTACTTAATTTGGGGCTTATTTCATGGTTTCTTCCTGATAATAGAACGGGCAGGCTTGGGCAAAAAGCTTGAGAAAATGCCCCGAATGGTATCACAACTTTATACGCTTTTTATTGTAGTGATTGCTTGGCTCTTTTTTAGAATTGAACATGTTGCTGATATTGAATTCTACCTAAAAAAATTATTTTTTATCGATACCTATTCATCTCTGGCATACTACCCATTCTATTATTTACGTTCAAATGTATTGTTCACTTTTTTAATAGCGATACTTTTTGTTTTTCCCGTGCACCAGTCTTCTTGGTTCAAGACGATCATGCACTTGAAGTGGTTTAGAGAAATAATCTATGTTTTCCTCTTTATTTTGAGCTTAGCCGTATTATCTTCCAGTACCTATAATCCCTTCATTTATTTCAGATTTTAGCATGAGACCCTATCTTTCCATACTATTGAGTTTGCTGTTCTTGTGCGGGTCCTCTTGTGTTCTTTATCTGGGATTGCAAAAACTTCAACCTCATTCTCTAGAGTTGGTTCTTTCGTTAAAAGCGATTGAAAGTACCAATATCGGGCTGGAATGTAAACATCCCGGGCAGGCCGAAGATAAAGTAGATACCTCTTTCAAGCTACTTCCTGCCAATCAATTTTTTATGCCCCTGAAGTTCCGCCATTTTGAAACCTCTCCATATGCTGCGGTAAATCTGCATTTTGCACAAGCAAAGAATACACTGTACTTTGATCAATTTACCATACTACATCATCACTTTTCAAATTCAGATACCATATACAAGTGGAATTGCAGTCAAGACCTGCGTAAATTACTTATTTCAACCCATGGATGTAAAGTGGCAGACAAGAACGGTAGCTACTTGGAATTTCAAACTGAGAACGAAAACGCATTCATTACGTTAAATCTCGATAAGGTACTGAACGCTGCTTACAAAAGATATCATAAAATTCAAAATGTTTCTTTGATTCTGATTTCAATTCTTTTGTCGTGCTTTCTTCTGTTCATTTTTTCAAAAGCCGAGCATGCCAAAGAAACATGTCAACTTCACTTCAGCTGGAAACCACGCTCCCTGTTGATTCCATCAGTAGTAGCCATACTTGGCGTAACCGGTCTCAATTCCATCTGGCACATCATACCGGATTTACATATCAAAGAAAATCGTGCGATGTCTGAGCGACCTATACTTAATCGAAATACCCTCTTTACGTATACGGATGAACTGAGCAAACATGTTTCGGAACACTTTGCCTTTCGCAATCTTTTTTTCTTCATCAATTCCTATTTTCAAAGCAGAGTCTTCAACGAATCGGCCCTACTCGACAAGGTAATTATGGGAAACAAGGGTTGGTTCTTTTATAATGATATTGGTTCTATCAATGATTATCGGCGCATGTCGGACCTTGACTCAAATTTGGCTCGATACATTGTCAATAATTTTTTAATCCGTCAAAATTGGCTGAAGGAAAGAGGGATTAAATTCTATATTTTGGTTCCACCGAATAAAGAAAGAATTTACCCAGATTATATGCCAAAGCGTATAAAAATTATTGACGGACTTGGGCACAATACCTTAGATTACCTCGCTAAGTATTTAAAGGAACTTGGTGGCTTCACTTTTCATTGACCCTTCTGACTCCTTGTTGGCAGCCCGAAGAAGAAAAGAAGTTTACTACAAAACCGACACGCATTGGAATACATTCGGAGGTTTTAAGGGCTATCAAAAATTGATGCATGCTATCGTAAAAGATTTCAGTGATTTACGTGTTTTCGATGAGAGTGAAGAGGGCGACTTATCGTCGATGATTGGACTGAATGCCACCAATAAAAGAAAAGAAATTATGATGAAACCTGTAGATACTTCCCTACATCTCGATTATAATATTCCCACAAAAATGATTCTCAAGTTTTCCAATACGATTCCCGGCTCGCACCCAAAGAGAAAATTGTTGATGTTTAGAGACTCTTTTGGAAGCTATCTAGTTCCCTTCCTTAATCTTCAGTTTGATGAAACGGTATTTGTGTGGAATTACATTTTCATGCATCACTTGATTGAACAAGAAAAGCCTGACATTGTTGTTTTTGAATCCTTGCAGCGTTTTGTACTTTTTTCGATGCTGGTTCAAAATCCTACTGACTTAACCACACCTACTACGCATTCAAATCCATAGAAAAATCATGCACTCCTAAATTCAAATTTGGATTGTAGTATGGATCTCTATCAATAATATGTTGCCACTTTTGCTTGAATAAGGCCATCTCACGTAAATGTCTTTCATAGGATGGTTTACTCTGATGCGGGTGGCCACGCGAAGCCGATTCATAGTGATAAAGTTCCACTTGTGGTATATACACATTATAATATCCGGCTTCCATAATTTTCAGACAAAAATCAACATCATTATATTCTACCTCAAATTGCTCATCCATCCCGTGTACTTCTTCAAAAATTTCTCTTCGGCATAATAAGCAAGCGGCAGTGACAGCAGAAAAATTATTTACGGTTTGAATCAAGTTAAAATACCCAGGATCATCTTTATACAACCCAGTAAAGGCATGGCCTGCCACACCACCTAAACCCACAATAACACCAGCATGTTGAATGGTATCATCGGGATAGAGCAACCTAGCGCCCACCGCACCTATATGTTTTTGTTGTGCAAAGGCAACCATCTGAGTAAGCCATTCAGGCTCAATCACCTCAATATCGTTGTTTAAAAATAAAATAAACTCACCGTTGGTTTCCTTCACACCGATATTCATTAGTTTTGAGAAGTTGAAACTAAAATGTGCATCTATACTTCGAATTTTATCGGGATACTTGGCTGTATATTCCTGTAAAAAATTCTCCAACTCCTTCGTAGTACTGTTGTTATTCAAAATTAAAATCTCATAATTCGAATAATTGGTTGTAGACAAAATAGAATCCACCGCATTCTTTAACAGTTCTGTTTGATCTTTAGTAGGAATGATGATACTGACCTTATCGAACCTTTTAATTTCAAAATCGATACGATACCCTCTTAATCCGGACAGATAGCGCACCTTGCCATGTAACCCCCGTCTATCTAAAGTATCCTCAAGTGCTTTCTTAGCAGCAATATAAGCATAGGGTTTCACATCTTCGCCTGCCGCAGCAGATAATTGGTGTATTCGCCAATGGTATAATACTTTTGGGATATGAACAATGTTCTCTGTATGTTCTGTAGCACGAAGCAGCAAATCATAATCCTGACTGCCTTCATATCCCATTCGAAATCCGCCAATTGTATCGATTAGTGATTTCTTGACGACACAAACATGGCCAATATAATTGCTCGCCAGAAGATGATCGGGCGACCAATCGGGCTTAAAATAAGCGCTTTGATGAAATTGATGTTCGTCCAACTTATCTTCATCAGAATATATAATGTCGGCAGATGGGTTTGCATCGATCGCCTTCACTACTTCCCACAAACAATTTTGTGTTATTAAGTCATCATGATCCATAAATAAAACATACTCCCCTTTTACCAATTCAAGTGCTGAATTGGAGGTAGCCGAAATATGTCCATTCTCCGATCTGAAGACAACTTGTATGCGTTTGTCTTTGACTGCATAGGCTCGAAGCAATTTTTTCACCTTTCATTGGGCGAATGGTCGTCGGCAATACAGAGCTGCCAATTGAGATAATTCTGATTCAATACAGACTCAAGAGCTTCTTTAAGGTAACGCAATGGGGGATTGTATACCGGCATTACGATACTAATAAGCGGATGAATACCAATGCTAGGTTCCTCCTCCTGATAGGCTTCCTTTAGTTTTTGCTTATCCAGTTTATTAATTATCCAATTGTGATAATTATGAATGCCATCCGATTTACGTTGATCTAGATAGGTAATTTCCACCGGACGTTTTTCAATAAGCAGAAACAAATGCTTCAAAAAATTTGCAAAGACTTTTCGCAGAATACCGACACCCGATTTGCTCAACAAAAATCGAAATGCAAGCCATATCCGTTTCAGAGTACCGGTACCTGGCGACTTCTTCTTAAAGAATATCTTTTTGATACGACGAACTTTCCGAATTATCTTTTGATACCAATTATTCTCCAAATATTGAATACGATGATGCAATTCCAAATTGAGTGAATGCAATGATTTCAGCTCATCCTTAGAATGCATCAACAACAGATTGAGAGAACTCACCTTGTGCTGCATTTCTTTCAATTCGCTATGCGTCAGACCACTATCTTTACGGATGCTGAGTAGTACATCATTGAGACAATGTTGCAGCAAGGCCTCATGTTTCTGGATAATGTACCGATTGGAAATGGATTCTTCCGGAAACAGTTCCGGCTTTTTTGCAATGGCTAATTCTGTTGTATAAACCCAGGCTTCTTGTTGTTTGCGATTTACCAGTCGCAAGGCCAAATCCCAATAGGTTCTTTTATCCGCAATGTGCTCATCAAAACCTTCGATTTCAACAAAATTAGATTTCTTAAAACCTATATTATATTCCGGATTTTCATTGGTAAGTAATTCACTTAAATGAATTTCTGTCAACTCATGCTCCCATCCCAGCTTTCCAAAGAATGTAACCGACGAACTTTCTATCAGTGCATTCCACTTGGTAGCTTCGGCTTGCAGATACAAATGGTCGATTAGTATCCACTCAGTTGGCAATTCCCGAATTAAGATATTGAACTGAGCAGAAAGGTTTGGCTCGGTGCTATGTATTTGCATATTTAATTCTGAAAAAAATATTTCCGGAAGTTCTTTCCTTAAGATATCTCCCCTTTCACTTATCAAAATGATGTTTGTTTTCTCATTGCTAGATAATAGAACCGACGATAGGTAATTTGACAAGGTAGGTAGATTCACCTCTTTATCAAGACAAAGAATAAAACTTGTTGATTGCTTCCGAAGGTATTTGGAACTGATTGTATCCTTTGCTCTGCAGACCTCGTGATAGGAAGGATGATATGGAGCACAGTCTGAAGGATTAAAATCAAGCAACTTGATTTTTTCCGAGTCAATTCGTTGCGCATTCAACAAAAGACTCAATTCATGAATCACTTCTTTGGCATATAAATGCCCCAGTTTGTTATTACAAAATAGTATCGATTGGTGTTGTTCCAATTGCAATAGCAAATCCTTTGAATCTACTTTCCTTTCAATCTCTATTACACTTATAAAATCAGAATAAATAAAAAGTACCAGTCCCCTAGAAAGCAATTCGGTATCTTTCAATTTTTGAAAAGATTCGATACTCAGTGCAAGGCCGTATAAGCGCTTCGTATCAAAGCCTTCTTCTAAATGCAAACTGATAATACTTTCCAATTCAGCGCTGGTATGCTTGTCCCAATCATGCCGAAGCAGGTGATTTAAAAAAGGGCTGGTAAAAAAATTATCATAGGGCAAAAGGGCTCGTTCACGATAGCCTTCATGCTGCGGCAAAAGATGATTGGAAAGCAACAAGGAGAAATAAGTCAGGCTGGTATCATGTTCTGATACAATAAAGAGAGGAGTTTCTCCCAAATTCATCCTGCTACTTAAAATAACTTCCTGTACTCTTGACATATACTTGCTGAACTTCCTTTTAAAATTAATTTTCCCTGATCTAATAAAATAGCCTGATCACAAATTCGTTCCACCTCGTCGGGAAAATGAGATACAAACAAAAACGATTTCCCGGCCTCTTGCAACGCATGAATACGTTGCATACACTTAGCCTGAAATCCCATATCACCAACAGCCATTACTTCATCGATGATATATATATCGCATTGCTGCGAAAACGAAATAGAGAAGGTAAGACGGGCCGTCATTCCAGATGAATACGCTTTCACGGGTTGCCGCAATGTAAAGTCATCAAGTTCTGAAAAGGCCGCTATTTGATCTACCAACACCGGCGTTGCTCTTTTTCCGTAAAGAGATAGCAGCAACTCAATATTCTCATATCCGGTTAATTCCATTTCAAGTCCTGCCCCCAAAGCCAGTATAGGCGCTACACTACCATTCACAACCAGTTGCCCCTTTGAAGGTTTAATGATACCGGCAATGGTTCGCAGTAAGGTGCTCTTTCCACAGCCATTTCGGCCAAGGATACCCAGACTGCTGCCTGCATTCAATGTAAAACGTATATCCGAGAGAATTTCCTTCGTAGCAAACGGATTGGCAAATGAAGTAAGCAAATCTTTCACCGAGTGAATACTCGCATGATTGGTGCGATACCGAACAGACACATTCTCCAAACGCAACAAGGTACTCATATGGCCGTTATAAATTGATTTTTCAATCGGTTAAAAATAAAAAGGCTATACAACAAGGAAACTATACTGATGCAGATACAGATAAAAAACAAGTGTGAATCAGGTGCTGTGGCATCGTACAGGGATACCTGAAAAGCTTTATGAAATAATAAATAGGGTTGAGTTTGATCACGAATGAAAAACGTTCAGGTATCAATGCTTCGGTATAGGCGATCGGTGTAAGGTAAAAGATGGCAGGCTGTATCGTATTCCACAAAATACCGATATCTCTAAAATAGACATTCAAGGCTGCCAGAAAAATGGCGATGCTAAAACTGAATATCGAAAAAATAAACAAGATGGGAATGAGCCATATGAGTTGAATGCTATACACCATCCCAAACCAATGCATTACAACAAAATAAACCATTAAGGCGAGAGCCAGATTAAACAGTTCGGTTGCCACTTCTGCCAAAGGAAACAACAAAACGGGAAGTTTGACCGACTTTATAATACCGGAGGCTTGAATAATACTTTGCACCCCTTGACTAACAATATTGGAAAAGAAAAACCAAACAAGAATGCCAGAGGTGGCATACAGTACGTAATTTTTGACTGAGCTGAATTGTGCGCTAAAAATGACAATAAATATTAATAGGTAAATCAGTGGTTTGATGAATCCCCATAAAAAACCAATCAACGAATGCTTGTAACGCAAAATTACATTCCGTTTACTCAATGCATAAAGTTGATTCAAAAATTGCATAACATTAATTAAATATGTAAGTTGCAGTAAAAAAGAGGCCCCGTCAGATGAAATTATGATCTATGTAAATGCCCGATTTATTACACAACCCCTTACAGGTGTGCAAAGGTATGCTTTTGAAGTGTGTATTCAAATGAAAAAAATGAATCCGGGTATCATATTTCTCAGTCCAAAAAATGTGATGCAACCTGAATGGAAACAAGTACTGGGTGTCAAAACAATTGGTTTGCTAACCGGACATTTGTGGGAGCAGATTGAACTTCCCCTTTATCTAAGACGAATGAAAAGGGGACTCCTCTTTTCGCCCTGCAATATAGGGCCGTTGCTGTCAAGCAATCAATGCCTGACCGTACATGATGTGGCTTTCAAAATTTTCGAAACATCTCATTCCTACTGGTTCCGAAAATGGTACAACTTTTTAATTCCAAAACTTTGCCAATCAGCCCGCCACTTGTTTACAGTAAGCGAAACAGTCAAAAATGAATTAATTTCATACTATCACTTAAATCCGAAAAACATTTCAGTAACCTACAATGGCATTGCGTCTGTGCTGAAATCAAAATTGGATGTATGTGCACCAAAAGAAAAAATGATTCTTACGGTGGGCTCTTTAACGAATCAAAAAAATACCCAATTCCTTATTGAGGGCTTCCTTGCTTCTGAATTGGTTAAAGATTACCAATTAATAATTATCGGTAGAAAAAATGGTATTTTCCAATCCATTTCCATAGAGCCTAATCCGAAAATCAAATGGATTGAAGATGCTACCGACACCCAATTAATTGAATACTATAAGAAAGCCGAAATGGCCTGTTTTCTTTCCTTATATGAAGGCTTTGGAATTCCTGTGTTAGAATCCCTCCAATTTCACTGCAAGGTAATTTGCTCTGATATTCCCGCCTTTAGGGAATTATTTAGCGGCGCTGTTTCCTTCTGTAGTTCCACTGACAGAAAAGCGCTTACCGAAATGTTGAATCGGATAGCAAGCATTCCATCACCAACCGAAAATAGCATTGCTCAACTGAATTCAAAATACGACTACCATGTATCAGCCGATACCATTCTTCACCAATTGAAGCTTCATGAAAATTGCACTCATACATGATTGGTTGCGTGTAAACGCCGGCTCCGAAAAAGTGGTAAGCGAAATTCTTTCTATTTTTCGGAATGAAGACGTGCATCTGTACACCTTATTTAATAAGCTGACACCGGAGGAAAAAAAAGACATCCTGCACAATTTGCCATGCCACACATCCTGGTTACAGCATGTTCCATTTATAGGTCGTATCTACAAAACCTTATTACCCCTGATGCCTTTTGTGGTGAAGCATCTACGCATTCAAAAAGCGGATATTTACATCAGCTCATCACATGCCATTGCAAAAGGCTTCACCCATCCAAAAAACAAATTGCACATTTGTTATTGCCACACTCCGATGCGGTATGCCTGGTATTTAAATGAAGATTATTTGCAAGATTTTTCGGGTATTAAATTGCGCCTCATTCAGATGATTTTACCCTATATCCGAAAATGGGATTTACAATCGGCTACACAGGTCGATTATTTTATTGCCAACTCCAAACATATTCAACACCAGATTAAAGAAATTTACAAGAGAGATTCAGTAGTGATTTACCCGCCGGTAAACACACACAAATTTAGCGTAAGCATCAACCCTCGACAAGACTTCTACCTGGCGGTAGGGCGATTTGTACCATATAAAAAAATGGACATCATTATTAAGGCCTTCAAAAACCTTCCGCACAAAAAACTAATACTTATCGGAGATGGCTATGATAGTAAAAAAATAAAAAACTTGATTCAAGATACAGATAATATTGTGTGGTTGGGTTATCAGCATGACAATGAATTAATTTTGTATATGCAAAATGCAAAAGCCTGCATCTTTGCAGCCAAGGAAGATTTTGGCATTATGTGCGTAGAAGCTCAGTCTACAGGGACTCCGGTACTGGCTCTCCAATATGGGGGATATAAGGAAACAGTAGTAGAAGGTCGCACCGGATACTTTTTTGAAGAGCAAACCGTCGCTTCTATTACCGAAGCGGTTCTCAAATTCGAAAAGGCACCACTTAGCAATCATGAAGAAATCAGTAAACATGCGGCTACCTTTGCAGCAGATAATTTCCGAATGGCGTTTCAAAAGTATGTTTTAGAAAAATATCATCAACAGAATTCACATCAATAATGCAAGAGATGTATGCACGGTTAGAGTCATGGTTGTACAGATTGCTATTTGTCTCCTTTTTTTTACCGGCTAAACTTCAAACTGGAACCTTAATCCTATGTTGTATTTGGATTGGAATACACGCCCTGCAACAAAGAATCTCTTTTAGCAGACGGGAAGTAGTTGCGGCCCTCTTATTGGGAGGTGCCTATCTTTTTTATGTGGCCTATATTCCATTAACGCCCTCAAAAAGTCTTCCGATTCTTCAGTCATTGCTAGAACGAAAAATTTCCATCTTTTTGCTTCCTTTTATGCTGCCATTGATGTACAAACTTTCTTCAAAATCCCCATTAGGTGAACTTCATTGGTTTGTGGCCGGCAACTGTATCCATGGTATCATTGTAAATTGTATGATACTTTTTCAATTGTCGCATTGGAATCAAGCACTTAGTAGTCATGTTGCGTATCGTCTTTTATTTGAAAAAATCACTGATATTCATCCCACCTATTATGGAATGTTTATTTGCTTTTCACTGGCGATTCTGCTATTCGATAAATTTGCTGCAACTGCTAGGAATTGGTACCGCGTTGGGGCACAAATCGTACTTTTCTTGTTCTTACTATTGCTGACGCCCAAAATATCATTACTCATCGTTTTCATTTTATATGTATATTTCTTTTCTTCTCGTTTCACACACTGGGTGCAGACCCCTTGGATATTATTGACTGCTTCAGTGGTTTTGGTGGTTTCGTATATAGCATTCCCCTACTTTCACGACCGGATAGCAGAGGTGTTCACCTACTTCTCAAAAAGCAATACCAACGCAGTTGAAAACAGTGTGCATTTTAGAAAACTCATTTACCAAATAGACTTGCAAATATTGAATGACTCCTGGTTGTTTGGAATAGGACCTGCCAAGTTGCAGGAATATCTGGATGCCGTCTATTACAATGTATCAGTACTAAGCGGTCAGATGATTACAAGTTACAACTCACACAACGAATATCTAAATCAATGGATTTGCTTTGGCCTTGCCGGTTTTCTCTTCTTCATTTCCATATTCATTTTTCATATCAAAAAGGCAATCCTTCTAAAGAATGTACTCTATTATGCATTTTTACTGATAGTGATGGTTTCCTGTCTTACCGAGAACATCCTTTCAAGACAAAGCGGAATCATTTTCTATGCTTTCTTTGGAGCTCTATTGTACTTCAATGTTGCCATACATAAAGTTGCTGAAAAAAGTATTCGAAATAGCAAGGTAAACTAGACTAGAAGTATTTCACTGTCAAGCCATACATTTCATTCCATATAAATTCGGATACCGAGTAACAAATGTTATTTTTGTTGGCAACTATGTTTGAGCAAGTCAAATATCCTCAAAATCTCGATCCAAAAGCGCTTGATTTATTGTTAGCTAGAGGATGGTTTAGAATGGGCCAGTCTATTTTCACTACTGAATTCGTTTTGTTCCAATCGTGCGTATATCGAACGATTTGGCTTCGGCACGATTTAAAAAAGTATCAATCCGGTAAGTCCATCAGCAATTTAAAAAAACGCAATAAGAACTTTCGTATTGAATTAAAAAGAGCCGTCATCACCGACACACATGTCGAACTTTTTGAAAATATAAGGACAGTGTTTCCTTCGATACCGCCGCATCGCTTCATCAACTTTTAGATGGTTATGTGTATATACCAGCTAATATTTACAATACCTACGAAATCAATATTTACGACCAGGATCAATTGATAGCATGCAGTTATTTTGATATTGGATTCAAAAGCGCAGAAGGAATTGCTGCCTATTATCATCCTGCGTATAAACCACACAGTTTGGGACGTTATCTCATTTATTTGCAAATAGAAATTTGTAAGAAAAACGATTTCCAATATTATTACCCTGGCTATTTTGTACCCGGCTTTTCACATTTGGATTATAAATTGGATATCGGCTCTCACTGCCTCGAATATTTTTTGATAGACGATGCTCTTTGGTATCCAATTGAGTGTTACGAAGACGTAGGAATTCCGATAGAATATCAAGACTATTTTATTGATAATCTGGACTAAAAAGTTATCGGATTTAGAAACCATTCTATTTTCAAAATAGCTCATTTTACGAAATCCATAACTGCCATATAAATTAGAATGTTGATTAAAGCAGCATACTTAAGTGGTAGGAGCACCAATTGGAAAAGACTAATTTTAAAGGCGCATAAATTGAATTTCTACGAATCTGTATGGAATCAATCAATACTACGGTTTAGAAATAGACAAAGAGGTTTCTAAAATAAAAAGCACCCCAATTTGGAGTGCTTTTTTGCTAGTTAAATGGACTTAGTCCCATTTCTTAGTTTCGTTGATACCAGCCTCTTGAACATTTAAGATGTTGAGATCTTTTGCTGCTGTAGCATCTTGATTAACAAAGGCAATAACATGTAAGTTGTTCTTATTTTTATACTTACCGGCAATGTCCACATTTTTAAAAGAAACTTTTGTATACTTCTCTCCAGAACTCAAATCAATATCATCACCCAAATTACCACTAATTACATGTCGCAAAACATGTTGATGCAAGTAACCGGCACCGCCACCAGCTTGATTGATACAAATCATTTTCAATCAAATAAACAGTGATTTTCAAACTCCCCTTAGTAGCGACTACCGGAGCATTGTATCCTACATATACGTCAACACTTAATTTGTCACCTGCTTCTTTGGTAACTAATCCGAGTCCGCACTTGGCAGTTTTAGCCAACACAGTATTGGTTAATGTTTGCCAGTCGCCGGCGCCATTAAGGACAGAATTTTCATAACCTGCACTTATGCTAAGATTTCTAGAAATAATTCCATTTGGAAAACCAACTGAAGTGATCCCAGATCCTGCTATAAAATAATTTTGGATGGTACTAAAAAATGGCAGTCCATAAGGGTCGGTACCTCCTTGTGCATAGTGAATGGCCGCTCCATATACTTTATCAGGATTGGCGGTCATAATGGATTCCATTAAAGAGGCACCGCCAGGGCAGGCGCCACACCACTCGCCGGTAAACTCCTCAATTAACGCCTTTTGCGTAAATGATTTCGGAACGCTTCCTACTGGTAAGGTGTTAACCGGTGGCTCATTTACAATTGGAGCGGTAACGAATGGATTGGATCCTTTGCTTGAAGGATTGTTTTTTTTGCAAGAAGCAAATCCCAACATGAAGGTCGAAATAATGGCAACGAAAAGAATCTTTTTCATAATTATACTTTTTTGATTAAAAAAATTTTACTCAACAATTTTAAGACGCGAATAATTGCAATGCAGTTGGTAAGTAATCAAGAGGATAGGAAATTCAGAATCATTATTCGATAGACTACCCTTTTCTGACGATTAAAACGAGGTGTACCATTCGTTATGCGACATGGGCAATGTTCGCAACACTCCTTATATTAAAAATGGTTATTTTCTCGACTCTTTTCGCAATTGTTTTGCAGTCTTTGTTTTGCCATCATGACTCCAACCAGGAGGATTGACTAAGTACAAAACAAACTCTTTAAATGAAATTTCCTTTCTGGTAAGATCTTTAAAAAGGCTTTCCCATTCATGTGTAATAATACGAATGGGATGATGGGGATGTTCGGGATTTTTGGTCAATCCATATACCACCGCCTCCTCCTCAAGTTCTGGTTGATAGGTTCCAAAGAATCGATCCCAGATGATTAGTACCATTCCCATATTTTTATCGAGGTATCGTACGTTGCTTGCATGATGCACGCGATGATGTGAAGGACTGACAAAAATAGCTTCAAACCAATGAGGCATTTTTTTGATATAACGGGTATGCACTATAATGCCATAAATTTGACAAATGGCATCCATCAATAAAATATCCAAGGGATGAAAGCCAATAATTACCAGAGGAATAAAAAACCAAAATGAGACGAATGGCCGAAAGACAGAAGAGCGAAAACCGGTGGTCAGATTAAACTCTTGCGAAGAATGATGCGTAACATGTACCGCCCACAAAATTCTTGAATAATGCTCGCATCTATGCTCAAAATAAAAGCAGATATCCACCCCAAAAAATAATACGACCCAATATAAAATGCTTGGCTGCCATGTTACCAAATGAAATGAAAAAAACCAACCTAAAATAAACAAAATTCCGACCTTAATACCTAAACCCAATGTCGTATTGGCAATATTCAGCCAGAAATTCATTACGGTCTCCTTAAAAGAATAATACCGATTTCTTTTGTAGTTGCTCACCACAACTTCCAATAGTATGAGTACGGAATAAATAGGGGTCGAAATGGCAAGTAGCCAATTATTATGTAGGTATTCTTTGACTGTTTCGAGCATGTTTTATACAGTCATTAACTCTTTTTCTTTAATAGAACAATGATAGTCGGTTTCTACTATTTTCTTGTCGGTCATAGCCTGTATTTTACCCTCAGCATCTTTAGCCAGATCCTCACTCATACCATCCTTTTGCAATTTTTTGATGGCCTCCATATGATCACGTCGAATATTACGTATGGCTACTTTGGCGTGTTCTCCTTCTGACATCACCTTCTTTACAAATTCTCGTCTTCGTTCCTCAGTTAAGGGAGGCAGGTATAGTTTAATCATCACGCCATCATTTTGTGGAGTGAGACCGATATTTGCTGCAAGGATAGCCCTATCAATAGGTGCCAACATATTTTTTTCCCATGGTTGTATGGTAATGGTACGGGCATCTACGATACTAACGTTTGCCACCTGAGAAATGGGAGTGGGAGCGCCATAATACTCCACCATGATGCCATCTAACATTTGCGGGGAGGCTTTGCCGGCTCTTACTTTAAGGATTTCGATCTCAAGGTGTGCAATAGCCTTCTTCATTTGATCGTCTGTTTGCTTCAGTATTTTTTCTATTTCTTCAGTCATTTCTAAAAGATTTCTGCACAAATTTAATATGAAGTAGCATATCTAGCCTAGATTTTTTGAAATAAAAATAGAAACATACACCTTGTAATACCGAAGTGACAAATGTAATAGTTCAAAATTTCGTTGCCAATTTTGTCTAAACATTTGTATCAATCGGTATTTACTCACTAAAGCTTTTGAGATAAGATTAACTAAATAGCGGACTATTTAATAAATCACATTGGTATAAATTGTAATTTTACCACATGAAAGCAAAAAAGCTAAAACGTTTTGCCGCAATCAAAGAATTTCAAAATGTTTTTGAATTTCCTGAAAATATGGCTGAAAAATGGTCAGATATCTTCAAAAATAATCATCCAATTGTAGTAGAGCTGGCATGTGGAAAAGGGGAATATACAGTGAATATGGCAAAAGCCTTTCCGGATAAAAACTTTATTGGGGTTGACATCAAAGGAAATCGAATGTTTGTGGGAGCTCAAAAAGCCCTTCAAGAAAATATCACCAATGTTTGCTTTCTTCGAATTCGAATTGAAAGCATTTTACAATATTTTTCTTCGCAACGTATCAGTGAAATATGGATAACCTTTCCGGATCCTTTTCTTCGGGAATCAAAAGCAAAAAATCGGCTCACTCACCATAAATTTTTAGCAATCTATCAGCAGATTTTGCAACCTAAGGGTCGGATACACTTAAAGACCGACTCTACGGAATTGTATCAGTTTACGAAGGAGATGATTGCCCATCATCAGTGTGAATTGCTGGAGGATAATCCGGATATTTATAAAAACGGCACTCCCGAGTTTCCGCTAAACATTCAAACCTTTTATGAAGGAATGCATTTGGCCGATAATCGAATTATTAAATATTTGCAGTTTCGTTTGCCGGAAAGCGACATCATAGTACCGCAAAAAAAGAAAATCCATGAAGAAGACCCTGTTTGATGATGATGAGTTTTATGTGAATGACAGTGGTTTGTTTGTATTCACTGCAGAATACTTGTTAAAAAGGGGCTACTGTTGCGGCAATGGATGTTTACATTGTCCGTACGATTATAAAAATGTTATTGATTTGAATAAAAAGAAGCAACTTCAAGACCATAAAAACAAACAAGAAAGTAAGAATGAGCACGATTGACGAGAAGTCTACAAATTGGATCGAAAAGGTGTATGCCATGGTTCGACAAATACCCCGTGGCAAGGTAACCAACTATGGAACCATTGCCGATCATATAGGGGTGAAAGCAACTTCCCGAATGGTGGGTTGGGCAATGAATGCCAGTCATGCAGCAACACCAAAGGTACCCGCCCATCGAGTGGTGAATCGCAATGGAGTTCTAACCGGTAAACATCATTTTGCAACGCCTACCCTTATGCAAGACTTGCTTGAAGCGGAAGGAATCCAAATTATAGATGATAAAATTGTAGACTTTAAAAAACATTTTTGGCAACCCTCATGAAATCCATAAAATCTAAAAATCTGGTTTTGGATAATTCCGCCTTGGAAGATGAATTTTTTGAGGATGTCAAATTGATTGGCATCGTTTGCGCCTCTGAATATTATCAGTTGATTTCATACATTAATCAATGTCTCGGTTTTGGGTTTGTAAAGAATCATGAACTTGAAATCCATATCTATGATCGGCATTTTCCGGTCTTTGAATTCGTTGATGATGAAAAAAGCAATGGAACATTTTATCTTTTGCAACCGACGAGGAACCGATTTTATGATGCCGGATGCTAAAAATATTGACTTTATTTGGCTCATAAAAGGGAATATTCAATATCAGGAAAGCATTACACAGCTACCGATTTCCCTTAAAAAAGTACCCGGTATCGACTTTTGCTTCGATATCAAATCTACCTCCTTGAAAATGAGGCAATTGCTAATAATCTAAATACATTTTCTAAAATTAAAAAAAACAATTACTTTTATCCCTAAATTAAAGTATCCAATACTATGTTACGTACTGCCCTTTTACTATTTTTTGTAAGTTTATTTGCATTTTCGTCATGTAAGAAAAAAACAGGTTCAGCCAAAGCATGCTTCAATTTTTCGAAAGAAAAAGTAAAGGTGGGTGATACGTTATACCTACTCAATTGTTCTGAAAATTATAAGAAATTTATATGGGTTTCTACCGTAGGCCCAACTCTTGACAGTATTCGCAGACATTCAATGGTAATACCTATGAGCACCGGAACTTTCGACGTTATTTTATATGTTGGCGAGTATGATTTCTATTCCTCTGATTATACCATTGCCGGTAGCGAATTGCGAAAGTCGTTTACAGTAGAGTAAACCACTTAACTATTGTGAATTCAACCTGTGGAAAATCAACCCAACCATTCCTTTTACCAGCCTTTTTTGTACGCTCTGGTGTTGATATTGGGTATGTTTTTTGGCTTTAAAGTCGCTTCTAATTATTTTTCACAATCGCATTTTCTAAGTTCCCAAAAGGAAAAAACCCAGTTAGACTACCTTATTTCCCTGTTAAAGGATCAATATGTGGATTCTTTAAATACCGAAACTTTATTTGAGAATGGCGTGGAAGGCATCATCAGCACCCTTGACCCCCATACCGTGTATATTCCACCCTCCGAAACCGACCGAGTCAATGAGGAACTGGAGGGCAATATATTTGGCATCGGTATTGAGTTTTTTATTTATCAAGATACCATTCACGTGATTTCGATTTTGGAGAACAGTCCCGCCAAAAAAGCCGACATAGACCCCGGCGATATCATCCTAAAAATTGATGATAGTTTGGTAGCTGGAAAACACATAGATGAGGAAAGGGTCATCCAACTCATCAAGGGAAAGAGAAATACCCTCGTACACCTCAAAATTCAAAAACCGGACGGCAAAATAAACAGCCTTGATTTGGAACGTGAAACCATCACCTATAACAGCATCATTGCCTCGTATATATTACCTCATCAAAAAGATATTGGATATATTGCTATACGTATGTTTTCAGAAAATACGTATACAGAATTTAAACAAGCACTGCAGCGTTTGGTAGATCGAAAAATCAGCAAATTGATTATTGATGTTCGAAATAATCCCGGTGGATACATGGATGCGGTTACGTCTATTTTAGATGAAATGGTAGCCGGCGATCCTATTTTGCTCAAGACAAAAAGCAAGAACACCACCGACGAGGTGAAATCAGATGTAGAAGGCATTTTTGAAACAGGAAAGGTCTGCATTTTAATCAACGAAAATTCAGCATCTGCCAGTGAAATCCTAGCCGGGGCCATTCAAGATTTAGACAGAGGCACTGTAATCGGGCGCCGCAGCTATGGCAAGGGACTCGTACAAGAGCAGTTTACACTACCTAATAAAGCAGCCATACGAATTACAGTGGCAAGGTATTATTTACCCAGCGGACGATGCATCCAAAAAGATTATAGCAAGGGTAAAAGCGAATATCAAAATGAGATCTACGAACGAGCGATGCAAGATATAGCTGCACACAAGGACACGACAAAAGAGACTCCTAAAACGAAATACTACACTACCAAAAAGAGAGTGGTATATGGTCGCGAAGGAGTGCAGCCCGATATTCTGGTTGAAAATGATTTTGCGGTTAATCAAACGCTTGAAACCATCCACTACAATAATATCGTAGAGTTATTTGCAGCCAATTATTATTATTTACATAAAAATGATTTTGTGAATTATAATAATGAAGTACAATTTGAAAAGGACTTTCAACCCACGCAAAGCATTACCAACCATCTACTCAATTATTTAGGCATTCATGTAAAAAGCTTTAACAATAGCCTATTTGCCGGCATACAGACCAAGGTTTTTACAACTTTAAAATCTGAATTCGCCAAACTTCGATTTGACAATAATGCTAAGTATATGGTACTCAGCAATGAGGATGAAATGGTGAAAAAAGCTGTTGAAACCCTATCTCGGTAACGAGACTTTTTCAAAAATTTCGAACGTATAGTCAAAAGCATTTTTGTCATCCTTTTCATGAAATACGTTGGAACGTAGTGTCCACTGCTTCAAATCTAATTCCGGGAAAAAGGCATCCCCATTTTCAATAAAGGTATGTACGGTAGTTACATAAATTGTTTGTGCCAAATGCATCATTTGTTGATAAATGGTATCGCCACCTATTATAAAAACTTCATCCATATTTTGGCAATACTGCAGGGCATCCTCAATGGAATGTTGTACGATGACGCCCTCTACTTCAAAGGATTTGGAACGGGTGATTACAATATTGATTCGATTGGGCAGTGGTCTTCCGATGGACTCAAAGGTCTTGCGCCCCATTACAATGGCATGACCATTTGTTAATTGTTTAAAGTACTTTAAATCGGCAGGTAAATGCCAAGGCAATTGATTACTAACCCCAATGACATGGTTTAATGAAGTGGCGACTATGATAGATAATTTCATGAATTTTGTTTTTTGACGATTTTTTTCTTTCAGCAGTGATATAGATTCTTACCACATTACGAAGTAGTTCAATGCAATTGATACTCACCCCAAACTCCCTATGCCTTATCCCTTACCCCTTACCCCTTATCCCTTACCCCTCATCCCTTATCCCTTATGCCTTACCCCTCATCCCTCATCCCTTATCCCCAATACCCTACACCGCCACTGCTCCTTTTATAGCAGGATGCGATTGGTACTTTTCAAGTATAAAGTCTTCAAATACAAAATCTTCAATATTCTTTCTATCTGGGTTTAATTTCATGGTCGGTAATTCGAAAGGTGTACGTGACAATTGTAATTTTACCTGTTCGAGATGATTGGTATAAATATGCACATCACCAAACGTATGCACAAATTCGCCCAATTGCAAATTGCATACCTGAGCCAGCATCAGGGTAAGTAATGCATAGGAGGCTATATTAAAAGGCACGCCCAAAAATACATCGGCGCTGCGTTGGTATAATTGACAACTCAGTTTGCCATTGGCGACATAAAATTGAAAAAGGGTATGACAAGGCATCAAGGCCATTTCATGCAATTCGCCCACATTCCAGGCGTTGATAAGGATTCTTCTACTATCGGGATTGTGTTTGAGTAAATCTACCACAGTCATTAATTGATCGTGGGTTTGGCCATTTTTATCGATCCAGCTGCGCCATTGTTTGCCGTATACCGGACCTAGATCACCATTTTCTTTGGCCCATTCGTCCCATATTTTAACGCCGTGCTCCTGCAAATAGTGAACATTGGTATCGCCCTTTATAAACCAAAGCAGTTCATAAATAATCGACTTGAGATGCGTTTTTTGGTAGTCACCATGGGAAAGCCCTTGCTCAAATCAAATCGCATTTGATAGCCAAAGGTACTGATAGTGCCTGTTCCTGTTCGGTCAGCCTTTTCAACACCGTTTTCTAAAATATGTTCAAGTAAAGCTAAATACTGTTGCATACTGTAAAAATACTAAGGCAAGTATGGAATTTCAACAATCAATTTTCATTTTTGCACACTTTCTTTTCACAGTGGCATATTGCTATTGATAATTTGTTATAGACAATTAATCATTCGGGAATCTTACTGATTATTGGTCCTGATAGAGGTCCCGTATGGGAGACTCCATCAACGTAATTTAGAAATCTTTCAATTTAGGGAGCCGGAAATCGCCATAGACTTTATACTCTTGATTGGATGTTAACCCATTCATTATTATTTCATAGTAACCAGTTATATCACCAGGAAAGGGGCTATTGCTAGTAATAGTCATTTTTCCGGTATGCGCTATATCAAAAAATTCCTCTGCAAATATATTCTCCGGTCCAGTAAAATCATAAGCCAAAGCTGATGTAACATTGAATTGGCCCAAAGTAATTGGAGGATAAACATGAAGCATAAGATTACCAGCAACAGCATCAATGGGTCCTATCAAAAACATATTTACAAAAGGTTCATTATCTGCCCTATTGCACCAAAGCATGTCTTTAGGGCTGATATACGAGTATTTGAAAGAATCCAGGAATTCACTTTTTTTACGGTAATATTAAAGAACTTTCCATAAAGTCCACAAGCGTTGAGGTTGCCAAAATCATTTGTCCCGGAAACAGCAGTAACTGTCGTGGAGTCATATTGATTATTGCTTAAATCGTGACAAAACAATGTAATTGCAGAAGGGGGTGTGCAGGGTAAGGTAATTGCGAAATTACCTGTTTGATTTGTAAATACCACACCATCCAGTTCTTCAAAATAAACCATGCCATTGTTAACAGTTGCCTGATTGCAATTAACCAATTTACCCGTTATACGGCAAGAATTGGCGCCTGCGATACTTACTACTACATTGCCCAAATTTTGATCTATACTGTTGGTATTGAAAGTAGTAACTGAAATAGGAACTTGCCCACAAATATCGGGAGTAAAAATTTCCATTTTTAGATTTGCATTGGCAGGTACCATACCGCCAACCCAACCTTTTGAGTCTGTTGTCCCCGGAGATTTTGAATTTGTTGAGAGATCGGTCAAGAAAACAAGCACACCACTTAAGGGGAAATTATTCTGGTCAACAAGCGTCATTTCCAGTTTAATAAAACCATTTGGTGCATCGCAATTCCAAAAAGAAAAATGGCCTATATCCCCAACATATCTATTTCCATTTCGTGTCGCACTACCCTCCTCAACCCAAATTTCCTTATTCTCATCAAAATACCACAACGGAATCAATGGCGAAGCGGAAGACAGCATACCAGAAGGAATTTCCATTGACATTTGTACTTTTTCATTTGCTTTAATTTGCAATTGATTACCCGCCAAATCATACAGTTCCGCCACAAACATTCCATAGCTGGTCAAAACCTTTTGACTTTCATTGGAGTCTATTCCCATCAAATTTCCGGGCATACTTAGCAGGCCATTGTTAGTAGTAGGATCAATATACTTCACTACGATTTCTGCCTGGCCGGAATAAGAAATTCCTGAACTTTTGTACATCAGCGACTGGGCAGGAAAATTAAAGGATAGTTGATTTCCAAAGGTGACTGTACCCCCATTCCCTGCATCAAATAATTGACTAAGGTCCTTTTTAGCATAACAACCTTTGTAAATGGGGTTTGTCCATTTTTTACCAAAATGGTTTTGTGGGATTTAAAAAATCCATCTTTGCTTATGTTTATATCTGTTTTGTTTTCAAAAGCAGTAACCTTATTAAGGATGAAAATTCCCTTATTGGTGGTCATGCAATTTTTACCATTACATTGAACTAATGCTTTGTCAATTGGCACTCCATTTTCATCTACAACAAGACCGCACAAAGTAGTAGTAACCTCAGTGCCGGCATTCAAACCCGGATTATTATAAATACTTTTTCTACATTGCACAAAAAAAATACTCAAAACAAACAATCCAATAGTCCATTTCATTTGCTGTTTCATAATATGGTTATTTACTCTTACAAATATAACGGACAAATGGTAAAAAAATATTCCTTTCACTGCACATAAGTGCGAATTCATAAAACCACCTCTATTGAATGGATATATCAATATTGATGTGAGAATTCCAAACCTTAGATAAAAAATAAAAACTATTGAGAATTCCAAAAATCAATCATTTAACCATATTACAAAACTATTGTGTGCAATGGTGCGAGGCAAAAAAAATAGAGAAGGATGCTATTTCCAATTAGGCGCAGCTTTACGGTACCTCCTTGCGTCACCGGATTATTAGGCTGCTTAAAGCTACTTCATGCAAACATCACAAGGTATCATTCATCCTTTACCCACATTTCGGTTCCGTGCGAGTTATCAGCAATTATCACAAATCTCTATACCCAGTAAACTTTATCCTTTATTCCTACCTCATATTCCTTTAAATTTGCATCTTTAATAATTAACCAACAGATGAAAATAGGAATAGTATGTTATCCCACTTTTGGCGGAAGCGGTGTATTAGCTACCGAATTGGGTAAGGCGCTGGCAGATAAAGGACATATAGTGCACTTTATTACCTATCAGCAGCCGGTGCGTTTAGATGCCTTTCATCCCAATATATTTTATCATGAGGTAACGGTACCAACCTATCCGCTTTTTGATTTTCCACCTTATGAGTCAGCGTTGAGCTCTACCATGGTGGATGTAATTTTAAACGAAGGTCTCGAAATATTGCATGTGCACTATGCCATTCCACATGCTTCATCCGCTTATTTGGCCAACCAAATATTGAGAAAAACCGGTAAAAATATTCCTTATATCACCACCCTGCATGGTACCGATATTACCTTGGTAGGAAAAGATAAAATGTATGAGTCGGTGGTTACGTTTTCGATTAATGAATCGGATGCCATTACAGCCGTGTCGGATAATCTGAAGGCAGAGACTTTGCAATATTTTGATATTGAAAAAGAAATTCATGTCATCCCCAACTTCGTCGACATCAAACGATTTTCGCAAAGCAATAAAGATCATTTTAGAAAAAGGTTGGCGCCCAATGGCGAAAAGATATTAGCGCATGTTTCGAATTTCCGAAAAGTAAAACGGGTAGAAGATGTCATTTACACTTTTGAGAAAATACGTAAAGTAATTCCTTGCAAACTACTGATGATTGGCGATGGACCAGAACGTCAGTCGATGGAGGCACTTTGTCGTGAGTTGGGCACCTGCGAAGATATCCGCTTTTTAGGCAAACAAGAAAAACTGGAGGAAATTCTTTCCATCACCGATTTGTTTATGTTACCCAGTGCTTATGAAAGTTTTGGTTTGGCCGCTTTGGAAGCCATGGGTTGTCAAGTGCCTGTGATATCAAGCAATGCAGGCGGTATTCCGGAAATTAATATTCACGGGGTGACGGGTTACCTCACCGATGTAGGGGATGTAGACGCGATGGCAACATTTAGTTTGGATCTTTTGCAAGACGACGAAAAGCTCCGACAATTCAAAAAGAATGCATTGGCACAAGCGGAGAAATTTAATATCAATAATATTATTCCATTGTATGAAAAGTTGTATGAGTCGTTGATATAAAATGTAGGCATCCTTTTGTTTTGTACAGGATAAAACCACATAGGGTCATAGAAAAATAAGAGAACCCACATTTCCAGATGAACTATCTATGTTTCTATGCGGTTGAAAAATAATTACCTATCTGCTTCCATAAGGTATAAGTAAAAAGAGCCATAGAAGTACAGAGAATCAGTATTTCAAGATGAATTGGAATTTCAAACGATCAAATAGTTACTCAGCCCCGCATTGAGCTTAGGCTGCATTAGCCGCCGTTCATTCTATTTAATATGCCTGAATCAACACATCTGTAGGTATATGTAATCTTTCATGTAATTGCCTGATCATTTCAAGTGACAATTTTCGTTTCCTGTTAAGAATTTCGCTTGCTCTACTTTTCAAGCCTACAATACTAGCCAAATCAGATTGATTATAACCCATTTGTTCCATTCTGAACTTTATTGCTTCTATAGGGTCTGGTAGGCCAATAGGAAAATTTTCGTTTTCAAATTGATCAATTAATATTCCTAATATCTCAAGTTCATCCCCCTCTTTGCTACCTTGTTTAGAATCAAAAATGAGCTCGAGCCTCTTTAAAGCATTCTTATAATCTCTTTCGGTCCGTATTGGTTTAATTTCCATGAGTATTAAATTTTATTTGCGTTAATTTTATCATATTCAGCATGAGTGCCAATAAATCGAATCCATATCATTTGATAATCAAAGTTAATTTTTACGATTAAGCGATAACTATTTCCTTTAATGTTAAATACAACTCGATTATCTACCAGAATACTTGCACTTGGATACTCAGCTTTTACCTCATTTAAGTTCCTCCATGCTGCCTTACTACATTCCTGAAACCATGACTTCAATTGTTCTTCACAGTCATTATGGATTATCCAAAATTCGCGCAGTATCTTTTTAGCGGTTATTCTCAATACTTTTTTTTACAAATATAATTCAATGTTCCCGAATTGGGAATTATTTTTCTATCAGTTGCTGTCCCACCAACCGAAAATGTTTTTCTAAACCGTTTTTGAAATTTGTTCTGACTTTATTTTATCTTTAGAGTATGAATGCATTCCAGACGGGGAAGGGAAAGTTAGATTTAGGCACAGTGTCTGCCTGTTACAATGTTTGGTGGAAACGTCAACCACTAAAGAAACAATACTTAATATTAATTTTTGCTCTCTTGTCTTTTACTAATTGTAGAAAACTATTAAAATGCAATGAAAACGAAAATCTAACATTTGCAAAAAATGCATTTAATGGTACACAATTAAAATTAAATGGGTATTATTATTATTTTAATTCAGTTGATTCATATTGGCCGATATTTTTTTATAAAAATGGAATTGTTTCAAGAAGATTAAGTTATGCTTTTGATACCTCAAAAATAAATCAATTTGAAGCCGAGTTAATGGACGGAACGTATTACAAAAGTGTTAAAGGTGATAAATACAGCTGGGGCCTTTACCAAATTGATGGAAATGCAATAAAATACGAAGTATTTGCTTCTAAATCAGCGGCTAGCTGTTACTATCCCGTAATATTAACTGGTACTATAATTAATGATACAACCATACATTTTACTAATAAAACCAATTCAGATGGAACAGATTCCAAAACAATAAATGAGATATATCATTTTAAGCAATTTTCTCCAAAGCCAGATAGTACAAATTCATTTACTCCTTAACAACCATATAAACTGTAGTGAAATTAACAATAATCATCTTAACATTGTTTCCCTTTTTTTGTATTGCGCAAAAGGGATTTAATATTAGTATATCTGGCGATTTCGGCAAAACTTCTCTTTTAAATAAAGAGGACAAAAACGCCGGTGAAATTTTGGATTTTGTGCCAACCTCAGGTTACCAAATGGGTGGCAATTTGGGGTATAGAAAAGAAATAGGAGGAGGCTTCGCCGGGCTAAATGTTGGTGTAAAATATTCGCATGTGGGGCAAAAATACAAAGGTAGAATTGTTGACCCAGTAAATGATTCCACTACCATAATATATTTGATAAAGGGTCAAATCAATTTGAATTACATAACAATACCTATGGAATTAAATTATACTTTGTTTAAGAACAAACGAATAAGACCGACATTTTCATTAGGTTGCTATTTCGCTTTTAATAAGTCTTACAGCGATAAATGGGAACAAATAAATACTTATAATCAAGATGTAAGTAAATTTAGTTACAATAATTTAGATTACACCCAATCCCATTTTACATCTGCAATTAATTACACGGTAAGCAGCGATTACAAATTAGACAAACCCTATTATTCAAAAATTGATTATGGTTGGGTAACCAGGTTGGGAATCGAATTTGAGGCTTTTCAAAATTGCACAATTTCAGTCAATGGAACCTACAATAGGGGCCTAAAGGATGTTGAAAACAAAACAGAAATACTTTACAGTGGGCAATTCCCTATGAAAAAAAATCCATGGGAATATTTAAAATACAAAAATGGAACAAATGGGAGCGTAAAAAGATCTAAAACCTACAATAGTTTTTTGGGAGCTTCATTAACAATAACATACTTCCTTTTTAATTCTAAATCTCAAAAAAATCAAAAATAATATTGTGTTGCAAATGCAGGATGGCAATAAGAAATTTTAGGTATATTTGAAAACACCTCAAACAAAATGAAATGATCCATAGTGGTAAATTTATGAATAGGTTAAAAATAATTATCCTCTTTAGTTTGTATCTACATAATACGATGCAGGCACAAACTAAATTTGGTAATGAGATGTGTATTGGATTACATGGCTATAATTTAAAATACGAAAATCCAAACTACCAGCATGATACGTTACAAATTCCTTTTAGAACCTTTTTAAGAAGTCGAAGTAATATATGCGACAGCACTGGAAGTATGATTTTATTGAGCGATGGCGGAAATATTTACGACCGTGATGGAGGACTCATTGAAAATGGTGATACCCTGACTCCTACTAGCTGGTATAATGAATATTTTGGTATTAGTCCTGCAATTCAGAGTTCTGTTTTTTTGCCCATGGTTAACCGAAAGTACTATTTTGTAACACCTACCATGAATGATACACAATTTTACTACAGCAAAAATATTCATCCATGGAAAGCGCCATTTAATGAAATTCTTTATAATGTGATAGATATGAATGCCAATGGCGGCAACGGAAAGGTAACCAAACGAATGGTACCAATATTAGAAAATAAGGAAATGACTAAAACTTGCATGCAGGCATGTAGACACTCCAATGGCAAAGACTGGTGGCTGTTCAAGCAAGGAGGCGACAGTACGATTGGCAATGTGCTGTATAAGTTTTTATTTACACAAGACAGTGTTTATAATATGGGGATGCAGATCATACCTTTCCCCTTCAGAGGCTACTTCGATTTATGGGGACAAATGGCCTTTAGCCCCGATGGTAAAAAGTGGGCTAGTACAGTTTGTAACAATTCTGACGGCGAGGTATATATCGCAGATTTCGACAGATGTACAGGTGTACTTAGTAATTTTGAAAAAAAGAATATTTGGCCTAATCCAACTGGTTTTCCTTTGCCTAACCTTCAGGCAGATTCTATTAATGCAGGCTTGTGCTTTTCTCCCAACGGTAAAATGCTTTACGTGAGCCGGTATTCTCATATTGTGCAATTAAACCTCCAGAATAACAGCCAGTATAAAGTCACGGGCATGGACACGACTTATAATTATTTTATGGGATACATAGTTCTGCAATTAGGACCTGACAATAAAATTTATATTGGACATAAAGACGGCTTTAGCAGGCAAATGAATACTATAGACAATCCAGATGTGCCAGGAGCAGGGTGTAATTTTTGCAAAAAATGTTTACAGTCTGTCTATAAAAACGAAGTATTGTACTCCCCCCAATATGCCAAATTATGAGTTGGGTGCTGATTTGCCATGTTGGCCATTAGGTATTGATGCTGTGAAAAGAAATGAGGAAGATTTTGTGGTTTATCCGAATCCAGCCAGTACAATCTTATATATTAAAACCGACCTTAATAAAGTCAGAGAGTTATATAATTCAGTTGGACAATTAATAATGTCAACCGAAGGAAATGAACTTAATGTTGCGGGCTTGTCGCAAGGCGTGTACTGTTTGAAATGCAGCAATAAAATTAGAAAAGTAATCATTGAATAATTAACTATATGGCGTCTTACATTTCAACAACTACTCCTCCACTTTCCTCTTTAAAAAAATAAAATCAATATTCTTTGCTAGTGGTTGGTGTCTCCACCAACCACTGGAGAGGATGTAACCTTTATTCAGTGCGACTTAGAGAATGGTTGGTGGTGACACCAACCACTAGAGAAAAATTTATATAATGGCTGGTGGTGACACCAAGCACTGGAAATGGGGATCATGCATTTGCTAATGGTTGGTGGTGACACCAACCACTAGAGAAATATCATTCCATTGTATGAAAAGTTGTATGAGTCGTTGATATAAGACCTAGTCGTTCCTTACTACTCTCCCACTTTTTTTTTATGCTAGTGGTTGGTGTCTCCACCAACCACTGGAGAGGATGTAACCTTTATTCAGTGCGACTTAGAGAATGGTTGGTGGTGACACCAAGCACTGGAGATGGGGATCATGCATTTTGCTAGTGGTTGGTGTCTCCACCAACCACTGGAGAGGATGTAACCTTTATTCAGTGCGACTTAGAGAATGGTTGGTGGTGACACCAACCACTAGGTTAATAACGTAAATGGAATCTTGCATTTCAGCAACTACTCTCACACATTTTTCTTTTGCTAGTGGTTGATGTCTCCACCAACCACTGGAGAGGATGTAACCTGTAATCAGTGCGACTTAGTGAATGGTTGGTGGTGACACCAAGCACTGGAGATGGGGATCATGCATTTGCTAATGGTTGGTGGTGGCACCAACCACTAGAGAATAATTTCTTATCGGTTGGTGTCCCACCAACCGAAATTGTTTCTCCAAACAGTTTTTGAAATTTGTTCCGACTTAATTTTATCTTTATTGTATGAATGTATTCGATAAAAGACAGGGACAGATGTACCAGGAAATACCTTATTTCTACACCGACACCATCCATAATTTTGAGCACCTATTATTGGATGATGATCTAAAAATGGTGGTTGTTCAATCTCTAAAATATTTTGTAAGCAAACGCATTGTGAAGGTTTTTGCTTTTGTTATCATGCCGAATCATATTCATTTGATATGGAAATTTCTAAAATTAAATGGGAAAGAAAGTCCCGCAGGCAGTTTTACAAAATTTACTGCTCATAAATTTAGAGAGTTTTTATTAGAACATAAAGATCCTAGATTGCGAAATTTCATAGTCGAAAAAATAGATAGAAAAATGCAATTTTGGAAAAGGGACCCGCTTGCCATTCCGTTAACTAGCGAAGAAAACTTGATTCAAAAGTTAGAATATATACACCATAATCCTATAAAGGAAAAGTGGAAATTGGCGGTACTACCCGAGGAGTACAGATGGAGTAGTGCAAGTTTTTATAAAAATGGGTACGATGAATTTGGATTCTTATCTCATTTTAGAGAATAGTGATTTTAGTTGTTACTAACACCAGAAACTGGAGATGTTGTAACCTTTATTCAGTGCGACTTAGAGAATGGTTGGTGGTGACACCAACCACTAGGTTAATAACGTAAATGGGATCTTGCATTTCAACAACTACTCTCCCACATTTTTCTTTTGCTAGTGGTTGGTGCCTCCACCAACCACTGCAGAGGATGTAACCTTTAATCAGTGCGACTTAGAGAATGGTTGGTGGTGACACCAACCACTAGGTTAATAACGTAAATGAAATCTTGCAATTCAAACAACTACTCTCCCACATTTTTCTTTTGCTAGTGGTTGGTGCCTCCACCAACCACTGCAGAGGATGTAACCTTTAATCAGTGCGACTTAGAGAATGGTTGGTGGTGACACCAACCACTAGGTTAATAACGTAAATGAAATCTTGCAATTCAAACAACTACTCTCCCACATTTTTCTTTTGCTAGTGGTTGGTGTCTCCACCAACCACTGCAGAGGATGTAATTTTTAATCAGTGCGACTTAGTGAATGGTTGGTGGTGACACCAACCATTAGATTAATACTCATCCACTTTCCTCTTCAAAAAAATAAAGTCAATATTCTTGTCTCTTACCAATTGATTGTATTGCTTGATGTATTTGTTTTGAATGGCTTTAAATCGATCAATTTCCACATCAATGAATTTTACTAAATCGTCATACGCTTCCTTGCTTTGCGCAGTTGGGGCCGTATGCTGATTCACCGCATCAAAAATACCAGCCAACTTATCATTCAAACGTATAGGATAATTGAGTACATCCTGACCACTTTTTGCTTTTGTTTGATACAGACTTTCTTCAATCGCTGCCATTTGTTTGAGGATGGTCTTTCCCAAACTATCCAATTCGGCAGGGTAATCTTTTCCTAACCTGTCTTTTAAAGTATTGATTTGGCCCCGTGTTGTTCTAATATCTCTAATGGTTTGTTGGGTTTCCTCAAATTTGTTTTTGATAACCGTCAAAAAATCAAACTGCTCCTGATAATCTTTGTCACTCGCTGCATAATTGGGATCTTTTTTTATCACAAAAGGAATGATACTTGAATCCTTATTGAATTTCACTTTGGCCGTATAATTTCCAGGTGCCACTTTGTATCCGCCAATATTGCCATTCCATAGTACCATATCGTCAATTTTTTCCACTCCCTTAACATGCATACTCCATACAAACTGATTCATGCCCGATTCGGCACTTATTTTATTATCTTTATCGTCCACCTTATTTCCATACTTTCGAAGGAACTTATTTTTTGCGTCAAATATTTCAAAACTTATGACCGAACTATCTTCCATGTTTTTAATCCAATAATTGAACACCACGCCATTAGGAGGATTCATTCCTTCATTTCGTACATTGTCATTGCGGTATCCATCTGTACGATAAGAAATGCGTGGCTTCATAACGGTGAAGGACTGTTGGGTAATTTCATTTTGTAGCTGATGCAAAAATGTCAAATCATCCAAAATCCAAAAGGAGCGACCTTGTGTAGCCACAATTAAATCGTTGCCTTTAATTGCCAAATCCGTAATAGGCACGGTTGGTAAATTCAATTGAAAAGGGCTCCAATGTTCTCCATCATCAAAACTAATATACATGCCCTGTTCAGTACCGGCATACAGCACGCCCTTGGCCACAGGATCGGCTCTAAGGCAACGCGTAAAATGATTTTCAGGAATTCCATTGGTTATTTTTTTCCAACTCATTCCATAATCCGTGGTTTTGTAGATATACGGATTCTCATCATCCAGTTTGTAACGGGTACCCACAACATAACAAGTAGCTCCATCATACGGACTGGGTTCAATACAATTAAACATCATCCATTCTGGCATTTTATTGGGTGTCACCTGATTCCAATTTTTACCTGCATCACGGGTAATATGTAAAAGACCATCATCACTTCCACACCAAATTACATCTCGTTCCACAGGACTCTCAGCTGCCGCAAAAATGGTGCAATAATATTCAACAGTGGTATTGTCTTTGGTGATATTTCCACCACTTGCTCGTTGTTTGCTTTTATCATTCGTGGTCAAATCCGGTGAAATGCGTGTCCAGCTTTGCCCTTCATTTTCGGTCATAAAAAGATGATTCCCCGCTGCATACAATCGCTTGGGATTATGTGGTGAAAAGAAAATTGGGAAGTTCCATTGAAATCGATATTTTAACGAATCTGCTCCCGAACCACTTCCACTTACCGGCTCCACACTAATCCTGCCCTTTTCCCCCGTTATATCATTCCGTCCTGATACAACCCCGCCATCATTTCCACCATCCACAATCTCATCATTTAACGGATCGGCCACTATATGACCGCTTTCAAAACCGGCACTGCTACTCCAGTCCTGACTGCCGATGCTACCATCGTAGGTTCTACTCAAAATACGCACACTCGAATTATCTTGTTGACAACCCAGTACACGATATGGAAAATGATTATCGGTGGTAACACGATAAAACTGAGCCGTAGCCTGGTTATGATACGTACTCCAATGTTGTCCACCATCAAATGAAATTTGCGCGCCGCCATCATCCGCAATAATCATTCGCTGACCTTCATCCGGGTCTATCCACAAATTATGATGATCGCCATGAGGAGTACCCACCTGGCTAAAGGACTTACCACCATCTGTACTTTTATAAAATTCTACATTGCACACATAAACCAGATTTTCATTCTTCGGATCCACAAATACTTTATTGAAATACCAACCTCGTTGACGAATTTTGCTGTCTTCATTTTGTTTGCTCCATGTTTCGCCCGCATCGGCACTCATATAGAGTCCACCTGATTTACTTTCTATAATGGCATACAATTTATCGGTATTGGAAGGTGCAATTGCAATTCCGATATTACCCATGGTATCTTTTGGCAGTCCTTTGTTTTTTGAAATATCCTTCCAGGTTTCGCCACCATCTACGCTTTTCCAGATACCGCTGCCCTCCCCACCACTTTCCATACTATAGGGTGTGCGTTTTACGCGCCAAGTGCTTGCAAATAAAATATCGGGGTTTGTAGGATCCATCACCATATCGATGGCGCCCACTTCATCATTTACAAACAGCAGTTTTTTCCAGCTAATGCCTCCATCAATTGTTTTAAAAATACCGCGTTCCTCATTGGGTCCAAATAAATGACCTGTAGCGGTACAAAAAACGATATTCGCATTTCGAGGGTGAAAAATGATTTTTGTGATATGCTTGGTATCCTCCAATCCAATATGTTTCCATCGTTTGCCCCCATCGGTTGATTTCCACATACCATGCCCTTCGCTTACATTACCGCGTAAGGTATTTTCGCCGGTGCCCACATAAATCAAGAGCGGATCGCTTGGACAAACTTCTACCGCACCTATACTTCCTCCAAAATATTTATCGGAGATATTGGTCCAATTGCTACCCCCATCTTTTGTTTGCCAAACCCCACCACCTGTGGCGCCCATATAAAAGACTTGTTTGTTTTTGTAATCACCACAAACACCGCTTGCTCTACCTCCCCTAAAAGGACCAATACTTCGATATTGAAATTTGGTATATAAAATCGAATCCATCGGATAACGATCTTGCGCTAAGATATCCGTTGTAGATATCAGACATAAAAGGAAGATCCATTTTTTCATTGGGTGAAAATACAATTTTAGTCCACAATATGCAACGTGATTTGACGAAGGAAAAATCGACCATCTTGTGAGACTTACCCTCTTGGTTTTGTCATTCGAAGATATACTTACTGTTTTCTATATGCCCTCCATAAGATGAATACCAAGTACCAAATGCCTAGGCATTTCGAATACAGATTCAAGGTTTAGTGTAGATTCCAATAATTCATTTCTATTGGTTTGGAAATTGCGTTGCATCATTGAGGTGCCGAAATAAATAGTCAATCTCTCAATGATTCTATATTCTCCTGCTTACTGATGCATCAGAATGAAGTATATTTGTATTTAAAATACTTACCGGAATTTAATTTATTGGTAACATAATTCCAGCCCTGTTTTGCTTTGCAAGCAAGTAGATTTTCTTTCATTATCTCACAAAAAAAGACACTATGACACAAAACCATAAAAACCAGTTACCAAACTTAGAAAACTATAAACGCAATAAAAACTGGCACGAAAACCATGCGGAAACCCTCAGTTTTGGAAGTCGCCTGGCAGATAATGTGGCGGCAAAAATGGGTTCTTGGAATTTTATTATTCTACAATCAGTTGTTGTAGTTGTATGGATGGGCTTAAATCTTACTGCCTACGTACAGCATTGGGATGCATATCCTTTTATTTTGCTCAATCTGGTATTCTCTACACAAGCTGCCTATGCGGCACCCATTATTATGATGGCGCAAAACAGACAAAGCGAACGTGATCGAATTCAGGCCTTATCAGATTACCAAACAAATATTGATGCCAAACTAGAAATAGAAGCATTAACCCTTAAATTGGATAAAATTGAAACCGAAAAATTGGATAAAATTATCAAGCTCTTAGAAGAAATGAAAGGCAGCAGACAAAAATAAAAATGACAGATAGAGAATGTCGCTTTACGAAAATTGATTTTACAAAGTAACAATACAAACGGGACAAAAATTTTATTGCGAAATTTTGATTGCAACCATATTCTGAAATGGGACGTAATTAAATAGACTCCTTTTTTTAAACCTGTATAAATACCATCCTATATTTGCTCACTTGATTTTTTATAAAATAAAAAAAATGATGCGTGCTCCATTACGAATAGACCTCCGAAGCGATACCATTACCAAACCCAATGCGGCCATGTTGCAAGCCATGATGCAGGCTGAAGTGGGCGATGATGTATTTCAAGATGACCCAAGCATACATCGCTTGGAAGAGTATTGTGCGCAGTTATTTGGAATGGAATCTGCCCTGTTTTGTACCTCCGGCACCCTTACCAATCAATTGGCAATACGAGTACATTGTGCACCGGGCAGTGAAGTGATTTGCGATGCCTTATCGCATATTTTTTTATATGAAGGAGGCGGTGTGGCGGTAAATGCCCTTTCATCCATCAAAGTGTTGCAGGGCAATTATGGTCGGATTTCTGCCGAGCAGGTTATTGAATCCATCAACAATCCAAATGATATCCATCAACCAATCACCCGTTTAGTATCCCTTGAAAATACTATGAACAAAGGCGGTGGAAGCTTGTATGATTTTGCTGAAATCCGTAAGATAAAAAATGTTTGCAAGCAACAGGATCTAAAATTACATCTTGATGGTGCACGCCTATTTAATGCATTGGTTGAAACCAAAGAAACTCCAAAAGATTATGGCGAGGTATTCGACAGTATTTCAATTTGCTTATCGAAAGGATTAGGTTGCCCGGTGGGGAGCGCATTAATTGGCTCTTCGGATACTATCAAAAAGGCAAGACGATTTCGTAAATTGATGGGTGGCGGATGGCGGCAAGGCGGATATCTGGCAGCAGCTGGACTTTTTGCTTTGGAAAATAATATTCAACGCCTTCAGCACGATCATCAAAGAGCCAAAGCCATTGGGCAAATCCTTTCAACAAAAAGTTTTGCAAAGAGTATCTATCCAATTGTCACCAATATTGTCATTTTTGAACTCACCGAAAACATTTCTTCCGCTCAATTTGTCGAAAGCATGGCGCAGCAAAATGTGCATTGCATTGCGTTTGGTAAACAACATGTGCGGTTTGTAACCCACCTCGATTTTACGGATGAACACTTGACGAAGTTTGAAGAAGTGGTGAAAAATTTGGTTATCGCCTAGATGTTTACAAACTTATTTATGATGTATTGAAAGATGTTACTAAATCAGGATTGTATATTGTGGGTAGGAAACGTAAACGCCCATTATGGCGGTGAATAGTCCTTCTTCCTTGACCAAAAAGCGCACCTGATTACGATTCGCAATGAACGGAATGGTATCCACCAAAATATGACGACGCCAATTAAACTAAAGGTGCAGGTTAGATAAAAAAATTCGCATTAACTCTATCTGTTCACTCTCTATTTTACTCTTCTCATCTAAAAAAATAAAACCCCGGTAAACCCTAAAAAACAGGCACCCAATAATAAAAAACTAGCCGATGGCAGAAAATTGACTTGAATACTAATTATTATCTCTTCTCACTCGTACCTCTACCACACGAGAGACATTTGGTAAGTTTTGGAAGGTCAAATTACTTCTGCATGCAATAAAATTACCTTTCACCGTTGCATACTCTGAAAAATAGACAGGCAAACTAGGTACCAGTGGTGAATTATTGCTACTTAAGATGACGGCATTAATTTTATCATAATAATAGGAGTATTCATGTGCTCCAGCTATGCTAGCAGGTCCATTAATTTTAAAGTTTGCGTACCAATCAATGCCAACAAAGGTGGAAGTGCAGGTGATACTTAATTTAGTAAGATTATTGTTGTAGTTGGCATTGAAATTGGCATTGGGCTCAATCATGTAGTAATCTTGTACCAATCCATTATTATTTGTTGAAATACGAACAAACTCACTTTTTACGATATTGGTTTGAATACTGCCTATATTTTGCGTGCCCGGTTGAACTGTAAAATTTTGAACACCTGAATTCAACATCGCCTTATTATCATACGCTACAATACTAATATCTAAGGTTGGATTGCAAATGGGTACGATGTACGTAAATTCTCCCAATGCATTTGTGGTAAGTTTAATGGGTGCAGCATTTCCGGCTGCTACTTTGGCTGTTACATAAGTATTGGCTAAGGGTACATTATTAGCATCTACAGCAACTCCGGTTACTGTTGCATTCAAATTATTGCCTACAAGTACCGGAAGCACCCCATAGTTCACCGCCACATTTGTTGTGGTAAAAAATACGGTTTTTAAAATCTGCGTTTGTCCGCCACATTGATGCAAAACCTCTAATTTTAAATTTTCATTGGGTGGAATTTGTCCGGTTACAAAGCCATTGCCATTGGTGTAGCCTGTACTGCTAGAATTATTAAACAGACGTGTAATTCTTACATACTTTTGCACTAGTGGCAATCCCGTTATGGAATCTTGAAGAGTAAGTGTAAAAGCCACATAGCCGGGCTTGTCGCAATTCCAAAATGAAAAGTGACTGGCTTGCCCAATGTATTCATTGCCTTTTTTAACAAGTGAACCTTGTTCTTTCCACAAACCAATCGATTCATCAAGATACCACATTGGAATATCTGAAGGAGCTGTAATCATCATGGATTCAGGTATGGGAAATTTTAGTTCGGCCATTTTGCCATCCAATATTTGCAATAAGTTATTGCTTTCATCATAAAGCTCCACCGCCATCATGCCATATGTTTCCAACAGTTCTTCTGTGTTGCCAACGCTGATACCTCTTAGGCAACCAGGCATAAACTCTGACAAAAACGCACCGGAAGGATCTATCCACTTGGCGTATACATGCACAGTTCCATCGTATTGAACATTGGTAGTTGCATTCATAATACTTCCTGAAGCAAATGAAATTTTTCCCCCATTCATGGCATTTATTTCGCCACCTTTTGAAGCATCGAAGGAGCCGCACAATTCCTTTTTCATTAATCGGATGATGGTATATTCAGCCACACCTTGCGTAAGCATCAAGGTTCGGTGACCAACAAAATGTCCATCCAATTTTGCAATTAGATGTGCATTTTTTTCAGGAGCCGTAATATTTTCAAAATAAAAATTGCCCTCATTGTCAGTAATGCTTGTGTAGTCGCCAATACGCAATTGCACATTCGCAGCCGGTTCGCCGGTCTCTAGCACTACCTTACCACCGATGCTGGCAACAACTTCATTACCAGCCAAGGAGCCATTTGATTGCGGATCCAAATTTTTAATAATTTGCTCCTTATTGCAAGAAACAATGACGAAAATAGTTGCAAAAAGTACGGCAATAATTACATGAAGTTTTTGCTGTTTGAGGGATTGGAAAAAATGCATCATCTTTTTTTTTTAATAAATCTAACCTGTTTGTTTGATATTATCTAATGAATTCCTGTTATTAACATATGTTAATGGGAGAATGGCATTGAAAACTCCTCCCAAGTAATACGAACATTTAAATGACCGACATTTGGTTCTCATTGTAAAAGGGATGCAACTTCAACTGGCTGCCACACATTAAAAAGAGCGACCGATACCTCTATGATTACTTGGTGGAAATGCTTCCCATCTGAATACCCATTATAAGCATACACCACTTAACTTAGCTTCCAGCATTCAATTTTGTATTCTTCTATATCCCACACGGTTTGGAAATTAAAATTCCTAAACCCCATCTAAGGATTTTACAATCCCATTTAGCGGTTTTTAAAAACCATCGATAGTGCTTCGACATTGCAAATACCGAACAGGGTTACCTACTTTGGAGAAATGAATTTCGAATAATCGGAGTGACTCATTGAGAGCTTTTCTGAACATTCTTCAAAGCTTTTTCGTATATTTTTTTAATGGCATTGTTCTCTTCACGAATAAGGATGGTTTCTATGGTGGGCAACAAATCCTTATTATATTTTGTGCAAAGTTTTACAATTTCTCCCAATGCAAAAGCAGCAGCCCACCTTACTACCGTTCCTGAATATTCTGTATTGATTAGTAGTTTTGGAATGGCCTTGTCAAGTTTGGTGGGAAATAAGGATGCAATATTGCCAATTACTTTCGCTGCCTCCCAACGTACGCGAGGCGCCTTATCAGATAATGATTCCGTTGCAAAATCAAACAAGACTTGCTGGGCCAATCTGGGATTTTTACGGGTAGCCAATTCCAACGCCTCTACGCAGGTACCCTTATTAGCATCATTCGAAATGTTTGCTATTTTGATGATTTCACTGCACGAAATTTGTTGATCGAGCAGGCCATCACCCAAGGCAGTAACCTTGCCTTTCGCTTGAATTGTTTTGTCTGTTAGTATTTCCTGGATATTCATCCTGACGATTTTACACTGCTAAGTTAAGGTGTTTATTCATTTTTAAGGACGCCTTTTCACTTGCTGAATACAACTCAAAAAAATACCTTTCAATCATTGATTTATTTTATACACATGTGCAACAAATTATTCAAAAAATTACCTAAATATCATTTATTTATTATCTTGCAGTCCTTATCATTCTAACACATTTTGACACTTTAGGTATGGGAGCAGCATCCATGATAGTACTCGTTTTAGCGGCACTTTCCTTTTCCGGAATTGCTATTATGGTGGCCAAAATTTTCAATAAAGGCTCTAACAATCCGCAAAAAGGCGAACCCTACGAGTGTGGGATTCCTACCAGTGGAAAAACGTGGGTGCAATTGAATGTGGGGTATTATCTGTTTGCACTCATCTTTCTAATTTTTGATGTGGAACTGGTATTCATTTATCCCTGGGCAGTGGTTGCCAAAAAGTGGGCTGGATGGCCTTCTTCGAAATCATTATTTTCTTCTCAATATTATTTGCCGGGTTTTTATACGCTCATAAAAAAGGTGCACTCAAATGGATGTAAGTACTGAAACAAAACAAGATAATTTTCCGGGGCAGATACACGAACTACCCGGAGGCGGTATCGTACTCAGCACACTTGATGACATTATCAACTGGGCAAGGTCTAATTCGCTTTGGCCCTTAACCTTTGCCACCAGTTGCTGTGGTATTGAATATATGTCTGTGGCCGGCGCAAAATACGATTTTTCACGATTTGGATTTGAGGTAGCCCGTGCCTCCCCACGTCAGGCAGATGTTATTATTATTGCAGGCACTATCGTGAACAAAATGGCACCGGTACTCAAGCGCCTTTACGACCAGATGACCGATCCAAAGTATGTGATTGCCATGGGGGCTTGCGCCATAAGCGGTGGACCCTTTTTTTACAATACCTACTCCGTAGTAAAAGGCGCCGATCATATCATACCGGTAGATGTGTATGTGGCAGGCTGTCCCCCACGACCCGAAGCCTTATTGCACGCCCTTATCAGCTTGCAGGAAAAAATAAAAAGTGGACAAACACGTGAACAAATAAAGACAGCGAAAGTGTAAACATGGATCAAGAAGCCTTAAAAATTGCGATTACTGCCTTGTTGCCTTCTGCATCTGTAGAAGAGGGAACCGAGTGGCTTACCATCAATATTGAACCAACAGAATGGCTCTCTCTGGCCCAACAGCTCCGTAATGATGAATTTCTCCTGTTTGATTATTTGTTTTGTGTTACCTGTGTGGATTGGAAAACGCATGTAAGTATGGTGTATCACCTTTCCTCTACCACCTTTCGACACAATATGGTGGTAAAGGCCAAATTGGATAAAGCAAAACCAGAAATAGAATCAGTGAGCAAAATATGGCGTACAGCCGAGTTGCACGAACGTGAACAATACGAGATGTTTGGCGTACAATTTTTAAACCATCCCGATTTGCGCCTCCTCATTTTACCTGACGGTTGGGAAGGAAAAAATCCAATGCTAAAAGACTTTGATGACCCGATAAATATGATTAAACTATAAAAAAATAAAAAAAATTGGCTATAATAAAAAAGGATGAGAAAAAATGATAGTAGAGGTGTGCATTGCAGCAACGATTGCAGTGGAAATCCTTTTTTCTCTGTCAGTCTGAGCGAAGTCGAAGACGACAGGGAAAAAAGATTGGAATGAAAAGCGTGCCCGCTGCCCAAATAATTCTTATTAAAAATTTAGTATAGCCATTTCATTTGAAAACTGCAAAAAGCAAGCTTCAAAAATAAGACATGATTGAAACAGTAGGTAGTACAGCAGACGGCGATTTGATAATCAACATAGGACCCCAACATCCTGCGACACATGGTGTATTGCATCTTGTGGTGACCCTGCATGGCGAAACCATCAAAAAAGTAGAACCTCATTTAGGATATATCCATCGTTCCATCGAAAAGATGTGCGAAAGCCTTACTTATCGGCAATACATTTATGTAACCAGCCGAATGGATTATCTTTCTTCGCATATCAACAATCACGCTTGCTCCTTAATTGTAGAAAAAGGATTACAAATTGAGGTACCGCCCCGCGCTCAGGTAATTCGTGTACTAATGGATGAACTGACACGAATTGCCTCTCATGAATTATGGTGGGGTGCCATGGCTATGGACCTGGGAGCCTTTACACCTTTCTTTCATGCGTTTCGTGAGCGCGAAGTGATTAACGACATCATGGAAGAAACCTGCGGAGCCCGTCTTACCATGAATTATCTATTGCCGGGTGGTGTGCTCGACGATATTCATCCTAATTTTCAACGTAAAGTAAAAGATTTCATCAAACTTTTTAAAAGTAAGATTGATGAATATGATGAAATGGTTACCGGAAATATTATTTTCCAAAGCAGGATGAAAGATGTGGGTTACATTAGTGCTGCCGATGCCATTTCATTTGGATGCAGCGGGCCTACCCTTAGAGGATCTGGAGTGAGTTGCGATGTCAGAAAAATATATCCTTATGAGATATACGACAAACTGGATTTTGAAGAGGTTTTAGAAAGCGGAGGCGATTCGTTTGCGCGCTATATGGTTCGAATTCGTGAAATGAAACAATCCATTCGCATAATTGAGCAATTGATTGACAATATCCCTGAGGGAGAATTTCAAGCTAAAACAAAAGCTGTGCTTAAATTACCTAAAGGAGAATTTTATCAACGAGTGGAAACAGCAAGAGGAGAATTTGGAATTTATATCGTGAGCGAAGGTGGAACGACACCGTATCGAATCAAATTTCGCTCACCGGGCTTTTCGAATTTGTCGGCTCTCGACCATATGGCAAGAGGCGGAAAAATAGGCGATTTGGTGGCTATGATGGGCACCTTGGATTTAGTAATACCGGATATAGACCGATAAAAAAAAGAATACATGTGGAGTTTTAGTGAAATAGCAAATATGATTCATACCTGGTTGAACGACACGTTCAGCCCCACCCTTGTCACCATTATCGAAATGGTTATAATGGGGGTTTTGGTCATTAGCTTGTTTGCGGTTCTGGGTTTGATATTGGTGATTATGGAACGAAAAGTATCTGCGTGGATGCAAATCCGTTTGGGACCCAATCGGGTAGGGCCTAAGGGTATATTTCAATCGGCAGCTGATACACTCAAACTATTGATGAAGGAAGCCATGACCCCAAACGGTGCCGATAAATTCTTGTTTAATTTTGCACCGTATCTGGCCATTATAGTGGCCATGTTATTAATGGCACCCATAGTATTTGCCAAAGACTTTACCATGTGGGATCTCAACATTGGGGTGCTGTATGTTTCTGCCGTATCGTCCCTATCAGTAATCAGTATTTTAATGGCCGGATGGGCAAGTAATAATAAATATTCTTTATTAGGTGCCATGCGTAGTGGCGCGCAAATTGTGAGCTACGAGCTGTCGGCAGGACTTGCAATATTGACCGTAGTGGTTTTGACAGGCACTTTGAATTTGAATGAAATCATTTTATCGCAACAAAACGGCTGGTGGATATTTAAAGGACATATTCCCATAATTATTTCTTTTCTCATTTTTATTATTGCCGTAACGGCCGAAACCAACCGAGCACCCTTTGATTTGGCAGAGGCGGAATCGGAACTGACTGCAGGTTTTCATACCGAATATTCCGGAATGAAATTCGCCCTGTTTTTTTTAGCTGAATATGTAAATGTTTTTATTGTCTGCGCCATTGGGGCTACCCTATTTTTAGGTGGATGGATGCCTTTTCATATTGGAAACTGGGAAGGATTTAACCATATCATGGATTATATTCCATCCAGTCTTTGGTTTTTTGGCAAAACTTTTTTTCTGATATTTCTCATTATGTGGTTTCGGTGGACCTTCCCGCGATTGAGAATTGATCAATTATTGAATTTAGAATGGAAATATTTATTGCCGATTAGTATGGTGAATTTATTGATAGTAACAGCGATGGCGATATTGGGTTGGCATTTTTAAAAAAAATACATTTGTGAAAATAGTCCGGTAGTGGCGCTTTTCACAATAAAAAAATTGAAACATGTTTTTAGTAAATTATATAAAGGAAATTTTCGGGGCACTCAAATCCCTTATGGTGGGTATGCGCCGAACCCTGTTTTATTTTACCAATCACAAACAAATCATTACCGAGCAATATCCCGATAATAGGGCTACTTTAAAATTAGCCGATCGATTTAAAGGTGAAGTAGTGATGCCCCATGATGAAAATAACGAACATCGTTGTACCGGTTGCACAGCTTGCGAACTGGCTTGCCCCAACGGCACCATCAAAGTAGTTACCAAATTTGACATCACCCCTGAAGGTAAAAAGAAAAAAGCTATCGATAAGTTGGTATATCATCTGGAACTATGCACCATGTGTAATTTATGCATAACAGCATGTCCGTCTGATGCCATAGTAATGGCCCAAACATTTGAACACAGTGTATTTGACCGAAATCAGTTAACAAAGGTATTAAACAAAGAAGGATCCAAAATAATGGAGGGTATCGAATAATGGGCATAAAAAAAATACATAGTAAACTAAACGAATTGAATCAATAAAAATGAGCGGAGCAGATATTATTTTTTATATGTTGGCGGGTTTGATACTCGGATGCGGTCTATTGGCCGTAACTACCCGACATATATTTCGTGCAGCAATCTTCTTATTATTCTCCCTAATTGGCGTAGCGGGTATGTATTTTTGGATGCAGTATGAATTTATAGCCGCCGTGCAAATTATTGTCTATGTAGGTGGCATCACCGTTCTCATAATTTTTTCTATTTTTCTTACCCAGCAAACCGGCGAAAAACTTCCTGAGCAAAAAATAGGGCGACAACTTTTTGCGGGCTTGGCAGCCTTTTGCGGCTTCGCACTAATTATGTTGCAAGTGGCCAGGCATCATTTTGTAGGTACCAAAAATGCTAGTACTGAACCTTCTATAGAAAATATTGGCAATCAAATGTTGGGTGTCGAAAAGGGAGGATATGCCCTGCCGTTTGAAGTGGTTAGTATCCTCTTATTGGCTGCCTTGATAGGCTGTATTGTTATTGCTGTTCACAATAAAATTCAAAAATCATAATGCAACCCGGACTGTACCATATATTATTTATCAGCACTGCGCTCTTTTTTATCGGGGTGTATGGTTTTTTTACCCGCAGAAATTTGATTACGATGCTTATGAGTATTGAGCTGATTTTGAATAGTGTCAACCTGAATTTTATAGCCTTCAATAAATACCTTTGGGCACATAAACTCGATGGTATGTTTTTCACTATTTTTATTATTGCCATAGCCGCGGCCGAAGCTGCTGTTGCCATAGCCATCATTATTAACTTATCCCGTAATTTTCAATCCATTGATGTGGAAGGTACGGACGAAATGAAATATTAATCTACATGCCGAACGCCAGTTATATTATTCTTATTCTGCTACTCCCCTTTGCCAGTTTTTTGGTGATGGGATTATTTGGCCGATCTTATATCAAAAATCTCTCTGGGTTGATTAGTACAGCCCTATTGTTTATGGCTACTTGTCTTGCCTTTTATGTTGCGTACGGTTATTTTTTTGAATATGGTAACGTAGACGGTGTCTATCAAAAATTAATTCCTTTTAAATATACCTGGCTCGAATTCTCACAGGGCTTATCTATTGATATGGGTATTTTGTTAGATCCTATTACCGCAATGATGCTGGTGGTAGTCACCTTAATTTCTTTGATGGTGCATATCTACAGTTTGGGATATATGAAAGGGGAAGAGCGTTTTGCCACCTATTACTCCTTTTTGGGTCTCTTTACCTTTTCGATGTTGGGTTTGGTTATTGCCTCCAATATTTTTCAAATTTATATTTTTTGGGAATTGGTAGGGGTTTCTTCCTTTTTGCTCATCGGATATTATTTTGAAAAACCCAGCGCTGTTGCGGCATGTAAAAAGGCCTTCATTGTAACCCGCTTTGCTGATCTTGGATTTTTAATCGGCATTTTGATTCTTGCCTTTTACTCAGGCACACTCGATTTTACCACCCTAATTCAGCGTTTAACAAGTCCTGAATCAACTCAATTGAAATCTGCTTTAGCGGCTTCCTTCATCGGCATTTCAGCCCTTACTTGGGGCATGTTGCTGGTATTTGTAGGTGGTGCCGGTAAAAGTGCCATGTTTCCGTTACATATTTGGCTTCCGGATGCAATGGAAGGTCCTACTCCGGTATCTGCCTTAATTCATGCAGCTACCATGGTAGTGGCTGGGGTGTTTTTAGTAGCACGACTATTTCCGGTTTTTGCTTTGTCGGCCCCCGATGCATTGGAGGTAGTGGCATATGTTGGTGTACTATCTGCTGTAATCGCAGCCATAATTGCTTGTACCCAAACAGATATTAAGCGGGTGCTTGCCTTCTCTACCATGTCGCAAATTGGATTTATGATGTTTGCCTTGGGGTGTCAAAATATGGTGGTGAGGCAGGCCTTGGTTATACGGCTTCTATGTTTCATTTATTTACCCATGCCATTTTTAAAGCCCTATTGTTTTTGGGTGCAGGTGCTGTCATTCATTTTGTGCATAGCAATGATATGAAGGATATGGGTGGTTTGCGAAAATACATGCCCATTACCCATATCACTTTTTTAATCGCTTGTTTGGCCATATCGGGAGTGCCCCCTTTTGCGGGATTTTTTAGTAAGGAGGAAATTTTACTGGCTGCATTCCATCACAATCCGCTCATTTATTGGATGGCCTTGCTTACTTCGGGGCTTACAGCCTTCTATATGTTTCGTTTGTATTTTAGTATTTTTTGGAAAAAAGAGTATCATCCTCATGGCGAACATCATGGTGAGGGTGGTTTTGCCATGATGATGCCACTCATTTTATTGGCGATTAGCGCGGCCGGTTTAGGTTTTGTTCCATTTGGAAAATTTGTGAGTTCAGATGGTATGCCTTTAGTGAGTGTTTTTCATCTACAATTTTCCATATTGCCGGTTTCCTTAGGACTGGCAGGTATCTTACTCGCCCTATACCTTTATAAAAAGGAGAATAGCAAACCAGATTCTATTGCCGCGGCCCTTAAAAGTATTTACAAAGTGGCCTATCACAAATTTTATATCGACGAATTGTATTTATTTGTAACCAAAAGTATTTTGTTCAATATAGTTGGCCGACCTGCAGCGTGGTTCGATAAAAATATAGTAGACGGAATGGTGAATGCAACAGCCAATTCAACCCAAAAAATTTCAGAAAAGATAAAAGGCCTTCAATCAGGAAAGGTGCAGGAGTATGGTATTTATTTTCTGGCAGGAGTGATTGCTTTGGTGGTGTGTGCCCTTTATTTATGGAAGTAAACAGGACTTAAAAAAAAAGAATGAACTTATTATTACTCATATTGTTTCCGCTTATTACTGCACTGGCTGTGTTGGCGGCGCGCAATCCGTCTCAGGTTCGCTGGATAGCCTTTTTGGGTTCGGCTGCGCAACTTGGTTTATCCTTATTTCTCTATTATTGCTATAATCAAGCAAGAGTTCATGGCGACACCTCACAAATGCTTTTTGAGCAACAAACGATTTTATTTAAAAGTTGGAATATTGGTTTTCATCTGGGAGTAGATGGTATTTCAATAGCCATGATATTACTCACTGCCTTTGTTGTAATAGCCGGTGTGCTGATGTCGTGGAAGGTTGAAAAAATGACAAAAGAGTTTTACTTCTTACTGATTTTATTGAGTTTAGGTGCCTATGGCTTTTTTATCTCTCTCGATTTGTTTATATTATTTTTCTTTTTGGAAATAGCGGTCATCCCTAAATATTTACTAATCGGAATTTGGGGTAGTGGCAAAAAAGAATACAGCGCTAATAAATTAGCCTTGATGTTGATGGCTGGTTCGGCCCTGGTATTACTTGGTTTATTAGGCCTTTATATGAGTAGTGGCAACACGTTTGACTTAATACAATTAGCACGGGTGTCCATTCCGCCCATGGCGCAAAAAATTTGTTTCCCGCTATTATTTGTCGGCTTCGGCATATTCACCGCTTTATTTCCGTTTCATACATGGGTACCCGATGGGCATTCCTCTGCACCAACCGCCGGATCGATGTTTTTGGCAGGTATCTCGATGAAGCTGGGTGGTTATGGTTGTTTGCGGGTGGCTACCTATCTCATGCCCGAAGCTGCACATGAATATGCAAATATTATTATTGCGCTTTCAACCATTGCCATTTTTTACGGAGCTTTTGCCACTATGATGCAAACTGACCTAAAGTATATTAATGCCTATTCCTCGGTGAGCCATTGCGGCTTTGTATTGTTGGGTATCGGAATGCTCACAAAAGTAGCGATCATAGGAGCGGTAATGCAAATGGTAAGTCATGGCTTAATGACGGCCTTGTTTTTCGCAGTGATTGGAATGATTTATGAACGAACACATACACGACAAGTGAACGAAATGGGTGGCTTATTAAGAATAATGCCATTTACCATCACCTTGTTATTTATTGTAGGATTTTGTTCATTAGGCTTACCGGGTCTTAGTGGATTTGTAGCAGAAATGACTATTTTTATGGGTTCATGGGAACACCCCGACTTATTTCATCGCCTTGCAACCATCTTGGCCTGTGCCAGTATTGTGGTTACCGCAGTGTATATATTACGGGCTGTCGGAAAAACCGCCATGGGCCCCCTAAAGGAAGAATTTGGGCAATTAGGCGATGCAAGTTGGAATGAGAAATTGGCCGGTATCATTTTAATGATTGGAATATTGGCAATTGGCCTCGCACCTTTTTGGCTCAACGAATTGGTAACACCAGGTACGGAAATAATAATGCAAAAAATATCTCAATCTTCATTGGGAGCAAAATAAAATCAAGTTAATGAATGATTTTTTTATATTGATGAAACCAGAACTGATGATAGTTGCTATCCTCTTTTTTCTGATTGTATTAAAGTTAGGCAAGGGCATTTCTAATAATAACCTGCTCATCGTAATTCAGGTTTTATTGGCGCTTAATTTTGCAAGCGGATTCGTGCTGAACCATGAAGGACATCTATTTGAAGATATGTATCAAACCAATGCCATCATGGTATTGCAAAAAAATATACTCAATGGAGGGGTACTTTTGATTGCCATGCTGTTTAGCGACTGGCTTCAAAAAATGTGATCACTTGAGCGAATTTTTCATGTTGATGCTATCCTCCCTGTTGGGCATGTTTTTTTTGATATCCAGTGGAAATCTACTGATGTTTTATTTATCCTTAGAGTTGGCTACCATACCCGTTGCAGCCTTGGCCAACTTACACCTCGACCGAAAAAAATCATCAGAAGCCGGCATGAAAATGATATTATCGTCGGCCTTTTCATCAGGCATTTTGTTATTTGGTATCTCATTGATGTATGGCGCCACCGGCTCACTCAGTTATGTATCGCTACCGGGTCTGCTTGATGGAAGTCCCTTGCAAATAATGGCCTTTGTATTTTTGTTTACCGCCTTTGCCTTTAAAATGTCTATCGTTCCTTTTCATCTTTGGACTGCCGATGTGTATGAGGGTGCGCCTATTCCTGTAACTGCCTTTCTTTCAGTAATTTCGAAAGGAGCCATTGCTTTTGTATTTGTTTCGGTGTTGTATACCGTCTTTCAGCCCTATAGCAGCACCTGGTATATGATGATAATGGTTTTGTCTATACTCACCATGTTGATTGGCAATCTATTTGCACTTCGTCAACAAAACATCAAACGATTTTTGGCCTTTTCATCCATAGCACAAGTTGGTTTCATTTTAGTGGGCATCAGTAGCAATTCCATACAAGGAAGCACCTCCGTTATTTATTTTATTTTCATTTATATTTTTTCCAATTTGGCTGCCTTCGGTGTAGCCGGCTTGATATCCTATTTTTCAGGGAAAGAAAATATTGACGACTACAAGGGTCTATATCAAACCAATCCCCTATTGAGTTGGATATTGGCGCTGGCTTTATTTTCATTGGCAGGCATTCCGCCGACAGCCGGATTTTTTGGAAAATTGTTTTTGCTCACTGCCGGTGCATCCAATGGAACGTATGTTTTTATAGGAATTGCTGCAGTAAATATGATCATTTCACTGTACTACTATTTGCGGGTAATTAGAGCGGTATTTATGGATAAAAACGAAACGCCTGTGGCCCCTATTCCCCTTCAATTCAGTACAAAAGTGGGACTTCTCATTTGCAGTGCCGGTATTGTGTTTATTGGATTTTTTAGTTCCATTTATGATTATATACGTAGCTTAATACAATAGAAAAAAAGAAGATTTACTTATGGCAATTAATAAGAATCACGAATTTGAAGAACTCGACGGTATCAAGTGCAGCATCGTTGAAAAACTGGTAAAACCCGAACGGGTCGATTTTCTAAAAAAATTACTTGAGTACAATCGATTTACGGTGGTAGTCGTTCCCTCTCCGGCACCAAAAGCCGCTGCAAAACCGGCAGCAAACACTGAGGCATCAGAAGCAGAACCTATAGTTGTTGCACCTGTAGCTGAGACCTTCACCGTTGGTGTCAGCGATTATACGTTCAATGTTACCAACGCCATTTACGGGCGCAGTTTAAAAACACCGGATGGACATGTGGTAACCGCTGCGTTTTGGCAACAAAAGGAAGCTATCAGTAATGACCAGGTGCCCTACTATGAATTTAAGCAACAAGCTTAATTGCTTCCATAGTAAAGGCGTTACAATTCAGAATAGCCACTCGCTAGATGATGAAATACATGAGATAATACTTTGCACACTTTATGCACCACAAGCCTTTTTGGCCACATTTTTAAGCTAAAGCTTTTATATTTGCATATTCTACTATAACATGAATTTACCAAAAGGCAAACTAATTCCGGTAGGCGGCGCAGAAGACAAAGGCACCGATTTGGAACAGGGATTTATACAGCGTAACAATCTTAATTTTTTTGAGGAGGGCATTTTAAGACGCATTGTGAATGAAACCAAATTTCAGAATGACAGCAGAATAGAAGTCATCACCACTGCCTCTATGATTCCCATTGAAGTGGGAGATAATTATTTAGATGCCTTTGCAAAACTTTCCTGCAATAATGTTCATACACTTAATATTCGCAATCGAGAGGAAGCCCAAAACCCGGAATATATAGAGCGGATCAGAAATGCAGATGCGGTAATGATTAGTGGCGGTAATCAAATGCGTTTGACTGCCACGTTTGGAGGCACCGAAATTTATGATATTTTACGCTCCAGATACAATAATGAAACGGGCTTTTTAATTGCAGGGACCAGTGCCGGAGCCATGGCCATGAGCAATACCATGATTTATGAAGGGAATGCCGCCAATGCCCATTTAAAGGGCGCAGTGAAGGTAACTACCGGATTGGCTTTTATGCGCGATGTAATTTTTGATTCCCATTTCGATAAGCGGGGCCGATTTGGCAGATTGGCTCAAGCTGTTGCATCCAATCCTTCCTGTATTGGTATCGGTTTGGGAGAAGATACCGGGCTTCTTATTACAGACGGCAATTATATGGAAGCCATCGGATCGGGCATGATTGTTATTATTGATGGGCACAATATCAGACATAGTAATATTGCTGATTTGGCTGATGGTAGCCCAATTTCAATAGAAAATTTAATTGTTCATTTTCTGGCCAAGGGCAATAAATATATTTTAAGTGAAAGAAAGTATCTTGCCATGCATGAAAATGAATATGCCAAAACAGAAGTTGAATAGTGTGTACTTCCAATGCACTCCTTTTTTGTTTTGTTTCTCAAAAAATCGAAACAGTCAATATGTGGCATAAAAACCAGTAGCAGACACGTATCCTCACCGTCTAATTAATTCCTTTAATTTATGATGATTTATTCTCTTCCATTTATTGCTGCATTCATAGGGTGGTTTACCAATTGGGTGGCCATCAAAATGCTGTTTCATCCTCGCGAACCCTTAAATATTCTGGGTTATAAATTGCAGGGTATTTTTCCCAAAAGGCAACAACAATTTGCCGAAAAATTAGGATCCTTGGTGGCAAAGGAATTGATTTCATTTGATGACATTTCGGCCAAACTGCATGATCCGAAAATAGTGCAAAGGGCTATGCCCTTTATTGAGGAAAAAATTGATGGCTTTATTAAAGTAAAACTTCAGGAAGAAATGCCACTACTTTCCATGTTTATTAAAGACGATACACTCAATAGCATCAAGAAAGGGATGGTGACCGAAATCGAATCTTTGTTTCCGACATTGATCGAAAAAATGACCGACGGCATGAAGCAGGATTTAAATGTAGAGAAAATGGTAGTAGATAAAGTTTCCAATTTTAGCAGCGATAAATTAGAAGAAATTTTAAATGCCATTATGAGCAAAGAATTCCGATTTGTGGAAATTATAGGTGCCGTGCTGGGATTTATGGTGGGATGTATTCAAATTTTGATTGCCAATTTTGCATAAACTATTTTTTTTCTTACCCCTTACCCCTATCCCCTTACCCCTTATCCCTATCCCCTTACTCCTACTCCTTACCCCTATCTCCTTACCCCTTCCCCTTACTCCTATCTCCTTACCCCTATCTCCTTACTCCTATCCCCTTACCCCTATCCCCTTACCCCTATCTCCTACCCCTAATATAAGATATCAATTCTAATTCTTACCTTTACGCCCTATGAAACTAGCCGATAGACTTTCAAAAATAGAAGAGCCCCAAACTATTCGAATGGCAAAATTGAGTCGGGAACTCAAAGCACAGGGCAAAGACATCATAGATCTCAGCTTGGGTGAGCCTGATTTCAAAACGCCTGATCATATTGTGGAAGCTGCTATTAAGGCCATGCAAGAAGGCTATACCAAATATCCTCCTGTGGCTGGTTTTTTAGATTTGAAACAAGCTATTGTTGACAAGTTTCAACGAGAAAATAATCTTAGCTATGCTACAGATGAAGTAATGGTAAGCACCGGCGCCAAGCAATGTATTTACAATGCCGTAATGAGTATTGTCAATGATGGGGATGAGGTGCTGATCCCCTCTCCATTTTGGGTCACCTATGCTGATATTGTCAAACTATCGGAGGGTACGGTGGTACAGCTATTTGGCAGTTTCGAAAATGATTTTAAAATTACACCTGCACAGTTGCGAAATGCGATTACATCGAAAACAAAATTATTTATGTTTTCATCGCCCTGTAATCCAACCGGCTCCATTTATTCTTTTGAAGAACTGAAGGCACTTGTCGACGTTTTTATGGATTACCCACAGGTATATATCCTTTCGGATGAAATTTATGAACATATCAACTTTGAAGCGACGCATGAGAGTATTGCCCAATTTGGAGAAATAAAAGATCGGGTGATTGTCATCAATGGATTATCAAAAGCATTTGCAATAACGGGTTGGCGACTGGGATATATGGCGGCTCATAAAGATATTATTAAAGCTTGCGAAAAAATTCAAAGTCAATCCACATCGGGTCCCAACTCCATTACACAACGTGCGGCGATTGCGGCATTGAATGGAGATATGCAACCTACCAAAATGATGTGTGCAGCCTTTAAGGAGCGAAGAGATTACCTGGTACATGCCTTGCAGGAAATAAAGGGTATGAAGGTTAATAATCCTCCCGGAGCGTTTTATGTATTTCCGGATATCAGCGCCTTTATTGGTAAAAATGATATTCATACAGCCGAAGATTTGTGCATGTATTTGTTAGACAAGGCTCAGGTAAGTTGCGTTACGGGCGACGCTTTTGGCAATCCGCATTGTATTCGTATTTCGTATGCTACTTCAATGGAAAAATTGCAGGAGGCGGTTAAAAGAATCCGAATTGCGTTGGAAGATTTGGGGTAATAATTATTCCTTCAAAAATCTTGAATGTAGTACACCCTTGTTAGTCTTTATTTCTATTAAATAAATGCCCTTGCTTAGAGATGAAATATCTAATTGTGCAATTCCCTTTTCTTCTTTAGTTAATGTTCCTAACATTGTATAAATGCGCACCTTCTGTACTTCAGCTTTGCCTTGCAAATCTATTTTTAAAATATCTACAACTGGATTTGGGAAAAGTTTAAACCAGAAAGTATTTTGATAATTTTCTAATGAAGTAGCCCAACAAACAGCGGCCTGCACCGGTAAAATTACATCTATTCCTGTGGTGTCTCCATTACCTATTTGATCCATAAAATTACTACCTACAGACCAAAGTGTATTGTCTGTTTTGATGGCAAGGGTGTGATATCCACCGCTTGAAACCGATAACCAATTGCTGCCAGGTGTAATATGCGTAGGTACTAATTTATCGATATTAGTATTATCTCCTAATTGTCCGGTATAATTCCAGCCCCAGGCCCATTTGCTTCCATCTTTTTTTAGTGCATTGCTGAATGCCAAACCTGCTGAAACAGATTGCCAGTTTGTATCAATTCCAATTTGTGTAGGTAAGTGTTTATCAACAACAGTACTATCACCCAGTTCTCCATAAAAGTTTCTGCCCCAAGCCCAAAGGGTGCCATCTGTTTTAGTTGCCAAAACATGAGCTGTTCCGTCTGATACAGATTCCCAGTTAGTATCCTGTCCAATTTGTATCGGATTAATTGTATCTGTGATGGTGTTATTACCTAACTGACCATACTGATTCCACCCCCATGCCCACAATGTGCCGTCTGTTTTTATTGCATGTGTATTGAGGGCACCTCCTGTAGCTGATTTCCAGTTAGTATCGGTACCAACCTGAATAGGTGTATTTTGAGCAATAGTATTTCCAATACCTAATTGACCGTAATCATTATGTCCCCAAGTCCAAAGTGTTCCATTCTTCTTTATTGCAATTGTTGAAGTATTTCCTGCATAAACTAACTTCCAATCTGTATCAGTACCAATTTGAACTGGTGAATTCTTTGAAATATTTGTTCCATCTCCCAACTCACCAAAAATATTATGTCCCCATGACCAAAGTGTACCATCAGTTTTTATTGCATGAGATGACTGTCTCCAGATGTTACAGATTCCCAATTTGTATCTACCCCAATTTGTATCGGTGCATTTCTATCAATATTTGTTCCATCACCTAACTGTCCAGATCCGTTATTACCCCATCCCGAAAGTGTGCCATCCTTTTTTATGGCATGACTACTAAAATGCCCGCAAGCTGCAAACTTCCAGCATTGTGCGTTTACAAAGACAATTTGAAATAATAAAAAAATAAATAAAAGAGCCTTTTTCATAGTAAGTCTTTTATCAAATGTAACCAATCAATTTGGCACTCTATCAAAAAACCGCCTCTTTCGAAGCGGTTTCTATATTATTGTACTATACTAAATACTAACTACTTAATACTTGCATTAGTAATCCATTCCCATACCACCACCATGAGGCATAGCCGGTGCGGCAGATTTAGGTTCAGGCTTGTCTGCAATAACACATTCAGTAGTTAATAGCATACCGGCAATTGATGCAGCATTTTCCAAGGCTACACGAGTTACCTTAGTTGGGTCAATAACACCCGCCTTGTATAGGTTTTCATATACTTCCGTTCTGGCGTTGAAGCCATAATCGCCTTTACCTTCACGTACTTTTTGTATAATGATAGATCCTTCCAGTCCGCAGTTGGCAACTATTTGACGAATAGGTTCTTCTAATGCACGACGTACAATATTGATACCCGTTGTTTCATCTTCATTGGCACCTTTTAATTTTACAATGCTGTCGATTGCACGAATAAATGCAGTGCCTCCTCCAGGTACGATACCTTCTTCTACAGCTGCACGAGTTGCATGTAAAGCATCATCTACTCTGTCTTTCTTTTCTTTCATTTCTACTTCAGTGGCAGCTCCTACATACAGTACCGCTACACCACCGGCTAATTTTGCCAAACGCTCCTGTAATTTTTCTTTATCGTAATCGCTGGTAGTGGTTTCCAATTGTGCTTTAATTTGATTCACTCTCGCAACGATATCGGCTTTTTTACCTTTACCACCTACGATGGTAGTATTGTCTTTATCTATTGAAATACTTTCGCAAGAACCCAAATAAGTCAAGTCTGCATTTTCAAGTTTAAATCCTTGCTCTTCACTAATCACAATTCCACCGGTCAATTTGGCAATATCTTCCAACATTTCTTTTCTTCTATCGCCAAAGCCAGGTGCTTTCACAGCAGCTACTTTAATGGTTCCACGCAATTTGTTTACTACCAACGTTGCCAAAGCTTCTCCTTCCAAATCTTCAGAAATAATTACTAATGGACGACCTGCCTGTGCTACTTTTTCAAGGATATGCAAAATATCCTTCATGGTAGATATTTTTTTATCATAAATCAAAATCATCGGATTACTCAATTCGGCCAACATCTTTTCGCTATTGGTTACAAAGTATGGAGAAAGATATCCTCTGTCAAATTGCATTCCTTCAACAACATCTACATAGGTGTCAGTACCTTTAGCTTCTTCAACAGTAATTACGCCTTCTTTTCCAACTTTTGCCATTGCCTGGGCTATTAATTTCCCAATAGTATTATCATTATTTGCTGAAATAGTAGCTACCTGCTCAATTTTTTTATTGTCGTTGCCTACTTTTTTGCGATTGGGTATGCAAATCACTTACAATAGCTATTACGGCCTTGTCGATCCCACGTTTCAAATCCATAGGATTAGCACCGGCTGCTACATTTCGTACCCCTTCTGTAATGATAGACTGAGCGAGCACGGTAGCGGTAGTAGTTCCGTCACCTGCAGCATCTGCCGTTTTAGAGGCTACTTCCTTTGCCATTTGGGCACCCATATTTTCGATAGGATCTTCCAATTCGATTTCTTTAGCTACGGTTACACCATCTTTAGTGATTTGCGGAGCACCGAATTTTTTTTTCAATAACTACATTACGACCTTTAGGTCCAAGGGTTACCTTTACTGCATCGGCCAGTGTGTCAACACCCTTTTTTCATTTTGTTGCAGGCGTCTATATTAAAAAGAATTTGTTTTGACATATTTATTTAATTTAAAAATTTGAAAATTATTTGATTTGGAAATTATGAGTAAATCTGTAATTGATGAAAATTGATTTATTTGAATATTTGAAAGGAAAGGGCTTTTCGCTAGAAGTTTCAAATTTTCAAATTACCTCATTTTTAAATTTAGATTACGGCAAGAATATCGCTTTCTCTCATAATAAGTAATTCCTCCGTGCCAACGGTGATTTCAGTACCGGCATATTTACCGTAAAGAACGGTGTCGCCCGGCTTAACGGTCATTGGTTCATCTTTTTTACCGGTTCCTACTGCTACAACAACACCGCGTTGTGGTTTTTCTTTGGCTGTGTCAGGAATAATAATTCCGCCTGCAGTTTTCGTTTCTGCCTCTGCTGCACGTACAATTACTCGGTCGTGCAAGGGTGTAATGTTTGTTTTTGTTGCTTTTGCCATGTTTTAAAATATTTATTAATAAAGTTTTTTCTGATTTGAACCTATTCATCATTAAATGTGCCAAGCTAATTGTATAGGACATTATTACAGAAAAACCACCTAATTCAGCCATATAGGTAACAATCCATTGCCATAATTTCACCTTTAGTGCTTTTGAACGTTTTTTTTGGCATAGGAAGTACGCATTAAAGCATAGTAAGTTTAGCCATAAATTTAGAAGTTGGGCTCAACTTTTGGTGCCCCGTTTCACAAAATAAATACCAATTAAAATGGTTAGGGCTCCAATAACAATAGACCAAGTGAGTTTTTCATCCAAAAACAAAATTCCCATAAGAAGGGCAACCAGTGGATTCATATACACATAAATAGAAACCATACCCATTGGCAAGTATTTTAACGCATACAGATAGCACATAAAGCAAATAATGGACCCTACCACTATAAGGTACCCAATCAAACCCCAGGTTTGTAAAGGAACTGTGTGAAGGGGTACTTGTTGTCCGCCCACCCACGACGCAAAATATAAGATAAGCCCTCCAAATAGCATTTGCCAACCTATGCCTGTATAAGGGTCCAACTTTCTTTTGTTTCGAATAGTGAGCAGCGTTCCGGTAGTCCAGGTGCAGACCCCCACAAGGGTCAGAAAGACTCCAAATATGAAATTGTTATTTTTCAATTCCTCAAAAAAGGAACTGAGTAAAAATAAAACTCCCGAAAAGCCAATGATGAGGCCAAATAATGCCCATCGGCTAATTTTTTCCTTAAAGAAAAGGAAATTTGCCAGTATCATCACAAAGGGCATCAATGCCGAGATGAGCGCACCGAGATAGGACGGGATAAATTTGATAGCCCAGGTGGTAAGACCATTACTACAACTGATTAGTAAAAAACCTAGAAAGACATAAAAAAGCAAATCCTTTCCTTTTGGCACCTTACTTCCTTTCAGCAAAAAGAATATCACCACAATAAGACCTGCAATGGTTTGACGAAGCCCGGCCATTTGAAGGGGGGGCATATGGGTTACTATCAATTTGGATACAAACCAGGTAGTTCCCCACAAAAATGAAATAGCTACAAGTGCCCAAAGTGCCTTATGATTGTTCTCGGTTTTGATAAAGCTGCAAAATGAACATTTATTTGTGAAAAAGTCTTGCTTTTAAAGCTACGTTTTGTTAAATAACTTAAAAATAGATTTTGCAAGTACCATTAATATGCTATATTTGTAATTCATTTAAAACTAAAAATATGAAAAAGATATTATTTCTAGCATTGGGTTTATTAGTATCAACTACAATGTTTGCTGACAAAAAATGTTGCAAAGACAAAAAAGGATGTAACAAAAGTGCTTCTTCTTGCAACAAGTCAACTACTGCAACCGGTGCCGATGCCGCAAATGCTGATGGTACTGTTTCTTCAAAATCTTCTGCCAGTTCTAGTGCTGGTGGTGTAATGCCGGCATGTTGCCAAAAAAGTATTGCGAATGGCAAAGCTGCTTGTTGCGCAAAAACAAGTTCAACTTCAACTGTAGCTCCTGCATCAACTGCACGTCCTGCTAGTTCAAGTTCGAGCCAAACAAAATAATTCTTATAAAATAATTGATTTAAAAACGTTCCGTACTCCGGGACGTTTTTTTTTGCTTAAGGCTCAAAAGCAAAAAAAATATTGTCGTTTAATATTATCCTTTATATATTGTAGTCTTAAAAAAAACCAACAATGAAAATACTAGAAATTAAGGTGATGAATGGTCCAAACTATTGGAGTGTGAAACGGCATAAACTGATTGTAATGTTACTGGATTTAGAGGAGCTCGAACAAAGGCCTACCAATACCATTCCGGGATTTTTAGACCGCATTCAGGCCATGTTCCCATCCATGTATTCACATCGTTGCAGTGAAGGGGTTGAAGGCGGATTTTTTAAACGGGTTGAAGAAGGTACCTGGATGGGACACGTGATAGAACATATTGCCCTAGAGTTGCAAACATTGGCCGGTATGGAAACCGGCTTCGGGCGCACCCGCGGAACAGGCAAAGAAGGTGTATATCATGTTGTATTTTCATATGTAGAAGAAGCAGTAGGCAAAGCAACCGCCTCAGCTTCTGTAGAAATTGCCCAAAGGCTTATTGAAGGACATGATTTTGATATCGAAACCTTTATTCAGGAGTTACGTGTAATAAGAGAAAAAGTACGTCTGGGACCCAGCACCGGATCTATTGTTGCAGAAGCCATCAATAGAAATATTCCGTGGATTCGATTAAATAAAAATTCTCTGGTGCAATTAGGATATGGCATCAATCAAAGACGCATCCAAGCGACTGTTGCCAGCACCACCAGCAATATTGCCGTTGAAATTGCCTGTGATAAAGAAGATACCAAAAATATTTTAGAAGCAGCAGAAGTACCTGTTCCCCGCGGAAGAATCATTTATGATATAGAAGATCTGGAAGCAGCCATTCACAAAATTGGTTATCCGATTGTATTGAAACCAATAAATGGCAATCATGGCAGAGGGGCCACCACCAATATTTTGGATTGGGACAGTGCCTTGCAAGCTTTTGAAATTGCCAAGCAACATTCGCGTAGTATCATTTGTGAAAAATTTATTACCGGATACGACTTTAGACTTCTAGTTATAGATTATAAATTTATTTGTGCTGCAAAACGAACCCCAGCCTGTGTTACAGGTGATGGCAAAAGCACCTTGCAGCATTTAATTGATATGGTAAACAGCGATCCGAGACGTGGCTTTGGACATGAAAAAGTTTTGACCCAAATCAAGGTGGATGCCGTTACCGAAAAAATATTATTGGATAAAGAGTTGACCTTAGAAAGTGTACTGCCCAAGGGCGAAATTCTGTATCTAAAGCCCACTGCCAATCTCAGCACCGGTGGCACTTCTACTGATGTGACAGACTATGTACATCCTAACAATATTTTTCTGGCCGAGCGCATTGCTCGCATCATTGGCTTGGACATTTGCGGCATTGACATTATGGCCAGCGACTTGTCTACCCCACTTGAAGAAAACGGTGGTGCGGTATTAGAAGTAAATGCAGCACCTGGCTTTAGAATGCATATAGACCCCAGCGAAGGATTGGCACGCAATGTGGCAGAGCCGGTTATTGATATGCTCTATCCTCCTGGCACTTCAGCATGCATTCCGATTATTGCCGTTTCGGGTACAAACGGAAAAACCACTACTACCCGACTGACCGCCCACTTGGTAAAAAGCATGGGGCATAAAGTTGGATTCACTACCAGCGACGGTGTGTATATTCAAAATTTGATGATGGTAAAAGGCGATTGTACGGGCCCTATGAGCGCAGAGTTTGTACTCAAAGATCCCACCGTCGATTTTGCGGTTTTGGAATGTGCAAGAGGTGGTATTCTTAGAGCAGGACTGGGTTTTCATCAATGTGATATCGGTATCGTTACCAATATAAGCGCCGATCATCTCGGATTGAGTGGTATTGATACGGTGGAGCAACTTGCTCGAGTAAAAGCCGTGGTAGCCCAAAGTGTGGTTCGTACCGGGTATGCCATATTAAACGCAGATGATGATTTGGTATATAAAATGCGGGAAGGCTTAGATTGCAATATTGCATTTTTCAGTTGCAATCCAAAGAGCAAACGAATCAAGGAACATTGTGATAAAAATGGAATTGCCGCTGTTTATGACGAAAGTACCGATTGGATTTATATTCAAAAGGGCGCCTGGAAAATCCAAATTGAAAAGGCACATACCATTCCATTAACCCAAAGTGGTAAAGCATCGTTTAATGTGTTGAATATTATGCCGGCGGTATTAGCAGGTTATTTGCGAGGCTTTACGGTGGTAGATATTCGACAAGCCATGCAAACATTTATTCCAAGCCCGGCACAAACTCCCGGACGTATGAATTTGTTTCAATTCAAAAATTTTCAGGTCCTTGCAGACTATGCACATAATCCTGCAGGTTTTGGTGTGCTAAAAGCATACGTTGATAAAGTAGATGCGACTCATAAAATCGGCATTATTGCCGGCACAGGCGACCGACGGGATGAGGATATACGTGAATTGGGAGAAATGGCCGCCAAAATGTTTGATGAAATCATAATCCGTCAAGATAAACATTTACGGGGCCGCACGGTCGAAAACATTGTAGAGCTCTTAAAAGAAGGTATTGATAGGGTGCAAAAGGAAATCAAAGTAAGTGTGATTCTTAAAGAGTTGGAAGCCATAGACCACGCTGTAAAAAATGCGCCGAAAGAATCCTTTATCGTAATTTGTAGTGATGTAATAACGGATGCTCTTGCCTATATTCAAAAATTAAAGAACGAAGAAGATACTCATTAACACCATTCTTTCCGTTGTTTGAATCGCCATGACGTGTCATTACAAGGTAAGATAGTCGTCAATTTTATCGAGCTCTAGGATGGTTTTTGTACCATCAGCACTTTGTTTAAACATGGGTTTGAACTTAGCGTTATGAACAATTTCACTGGCAATGTAGGAAGTTTTTTCTTTTACAACATTCGAAAAATGCTCATCAAAGGCTTTGATAAAAACCAGGATTTCTACTTTTGCCTTTTCAAAACTTTCGTCGGTAAATTCATATATGGGACTTTCTTCGTCTATAGGATGTACAATGGTCCAATTCAGCGCCAGGGTAGTTACTTTTGCAAAATCTAATTTGAGCGGATAATATTGCCGCATGATTTTTCCTTCATTTTCAACTTCTAAAGAAACAAAAACTTCTGCTTCTAATTCAGTAAGCGAATTGTATTTATAACTCGCCAAACGAAACATAAACGCTTTACCTCCTCTAAAAGGTGCGATAAGTGCCACTTTACTAAATAACAAAAAGGCACGGGGTTTTGAGTAACGGCCATATACAACCCCGGTCAAAACAGCAAACATCAGCAACCCGATAAAGGCTTCAATACTGGAAACCAATCCCTCGCCCCAGCCGAGTGGATTTAAACGACCATAACCTACCGAAGTGATGGTTTGTGCACTAAAGAAAAAGGCTTCGGAAAATTTCGCCCAATCTGACAAATCATGACCAGCGCCAATAGACTCGGTGCCTAAATAAAAATAGATGCACGCAAACAACCCATTCACGGCAAAGAAAAACAAGAAGACCCAAAGAAGAAATTTTGCCCACGAAATATCGAGCAAATAATGGAATGTACTATACAATTGATACCAAGGAATACCCGTTTTTTCGACATTTGACCGGCCGTTTTTTGCCAGTATTCTGCCACCCGACTGATTGGTATTGTCAAATCCTGTATTATCTACCCGGCGCCTTCTTTGCAAATGATGAAGATTCATGAAGTAAAAGTATTAGGATAATTTGAGAAAATAAATAATTGTGATAATAAAACCTTGAAGAAATAAAACCCCATCGACAAACATTTGATACTGCAAATTTGATTGGGTTGTATTCAAAAATCGTATACCCAAAATGATGTTTACCATACCAATCCCCATATAACAAAGTCCCACTTCTACATTCAGGGTAGTTGTCACCATAACTGCAAGGAGAATTTGTAAAAGAAGAAGTATCCATGCAGCTATACTCGCAGTTCTTTTCGAACTCTGATCCCATTCGTCTCGAATAAAAAATAAGATACAGGCAAAAGATAGCAATACCACCCGATACAGCAAGTAGAGTATCATGGGAGATTGATAGAGAAAGGAAGAAATAGGCAGAATGAAGGTAGTAGCTACCCAAACATAAATCAAGACCATCAACTTAATAAATCGAAAACCCCGATTCAAATCCAATTTAAAAAATATAGGCAAGATATATAGTGCTGAGGGCAAGGCGATGAGCAGCAGTTTCGGATAAAAGTGACGGGGAACAAAATACAAAACCGCTATACTGCCGAACAAGGAAAATAATGCAAGCATTTTATGAACTTGCCCATTTTCTGTATGTATATAGTAGACATTGTATGCAAAATGAGTGGCTAAAAATACGAAAAAATAAAAGCTTTTAGACTGAAACGGTTGCTGCAGAATAATGGCGGTTTCCAAAGAAAGAACTACGGCTACAATCGCAATGAAAAAATGAGCTGTAAAAAGCAAAAGAAAAAGTTTTTGCAAGGTCCGCATCTGTTCACTTTCCGATTAAAAAGTTGATAATTATCAGTAAATGTAAACCGCAATTTTGGAATGTTTGGTTTTTAAGTGAGTACTTTTGCAGAATGAAAAAAGTATTCGCGTTTTTACTTTCCGTAATGGCATTGGTTTCATGCAAAGAGAAATTTGAATCTTGTAGTCCTAGCATAGCCTCTATTACCGAATCGGTATATGCATCGGGAATCATCAAGAGCACCAATCAGTATCAAGTGTTTTCAAAAGCAAATGGCATTATTGCATCGATTCCTGTTAAAAAAGGCGACCCGGTAAAAAAAGGGCAAGTTCTCTTTTACATTTCCAATGAAAATAGTCTCCTAAATGTTGACAATGCAGAGTTGGTGGCAAGAAATGCAGATTTTAATGCCAATCGCGACAAACTGAATGAGCTCCGGCTCAATATCAATTTGGCCCGCAAAAAACTCAAAAATGATTCACTAATATATGCACGACAACTGAATTTATGGAAAGAACAAATTGGAACTCGTATAGAATTGGAGCAAAGAGAGTTGGCATATTCCGCTTCAAGAGCCAGCTACGAATCCGCTATATTGCGCTTCAATGATTTGCAAAAACAACTCAAGTTTTCTTCACAGCAAAGTCAAAACAATGTTTCAATCAGCAAATCGATGCTAAGCGACTATGCCGTAAAAAGCAATTTGGATGGTAGAGTGTATACCATTTTAAAAGAAAAGGGTGAAATGGCCACTACACAACCTCCATTAGCAATCATTGGAGACGCCACGCAATTTGGACTGCTACTACAGGTAGATGAAAATGATGTGGTTAAAATTGCAGTTGGCCAAAAAGTATATGTTACTCTCGAAAGTTATCATAAACAAATTTTTGAAGCTGTTATTGATAAAATCAATCCACTGATGAATGAACGAAGCCGAACTTTTGAAGTAGAAGCCAGTTTTACAAAAAAACCGGAAGTGCTATATCCCAATCTTACCGTGGAAGCAAATATTGAACTTACCAAAAAAGAAAAAGCCTTGATTATTCCACGTGTCTACTTATTAGACGGAGATTCGGTTTGGATTTCAAAAAAGGAAAAGAAGAAAATTATTACCGGACTTAAAGACTATAAGAATGTAGAAGTACTGGAAGGACTTACCGAACAAGACAACATTTTTAAGCCCATACAATGATCAAGCCCTTAATCATCGATATTGCCAAATCATTACTATTAGCACGGTGGCGCCAGACCTTGGTGGCAGCAGTTGGCGTTACATTCGGCATTACCATGTTTATTACGTTACTGGGCTTTATGAATGGGCTCAATGATTTATTGGATGGCTTAATTCTCAACCGAACGGCTCATATCAGACTATTCAACGAAATCAAACCATCTACCATACAACCGATTGATTTGGCATTACGCAACGATATTCATTTTATCAATTCCATTAAGCCGAATGGGCATGGACAAGAAATTGATAATAATTTAGCAATCATAGCATCCCTAAAAAAAGACAGTCGGGTGATGGGTGTTACGCCCAAAGTAACCGCGCAGGTATTTTATAATGTAGGCAAAGTAGATATTACCGGAGTCATTAATGGTATTGATGTGGAAGCTGAAAACAAATTATTCCATTTTCAGGAATATGTAAGTCACGGCAACTATATTGATTTAAAAAATATTCCCAACAGCATTATTTTAGGAAAGGCAGCTGCCGATAAAATGCTTGCAAATATAGGCGATATGATACAAGTAACGTCCCCTAATGGCGAACGACAAACCCTTAAAGTAGTTGGCTTTTTTCAGTCAGGTTTACAAGAACTTGATAAAGTGCAGAGCTATGCTTCTTTGGCGACCACTCAAAAAATTCTAGGCAAATCCAACTCTTTTATTACTGATATTGGTGTGAAACTTTTTGACATTTCCAAAGCTCCGGCAATGGCGAAAGAGTTTCTTAAAATATACGAAACAGATGCCGAGGATATCCAGACAGCCAATGCACAATTCGAAACGGGAAGTAATGTACGAAGCATCATTTCATATGCGGTGGGCGTTACCTTGCTAATAGTGGCAGGCTTTGGCATTTACAATATTTTAAATATGATGATTTATGAAAAAATGGATTCAATTGCAATATTGAAAGCCACCGGATTCTCAGGACAAGATGTAAAACGCATCTTTATTACCATTGCATTGAGTATCGGTTTATTTGGCGGCTTGTTGGGATTGGTTTTTGGTTTTCTAACTTCTTTGGCTGTAGACCAAATTCCATTCAATACCGCTGCATTGCCCACAATTAAAACGTTTCCGGTAAATTATAATCCGAAATTTTATATCATTGGCATCACCTTTTCATTAATAACCACCTATTTTGCCGGATGGCTTCCGGCTCGAAAGGCAAGTCAAATAGATCCGGTAGACATAATAAGAGGGAAATAGTATGAGCAAAATCATTTTAGAAGCAAAAGATATTGAAAAGAGTTTTCACGACCCGATTACCATTCCCATTTTAAAAAAAATATCCTTTTCAATCAATAAGGGCGATTTTGTTTCAGTAATTGGCAAATCCGGTTGCGGTAAGTCTACCTTGCTTTACATTTTATCTACCATGGACACCGACTATGAAGGACAATTGTATATTGATCAGGAGCTGATGACCGGCAAAAAAGAAAAAGAACTGGCAAGGGTACGAAATGAAAAAATTGGCTTTGTTTTTCAATTTCACTACTTATTAAATGAATTTAGTGTTTTAAAAAATGTAATGCTGCCTGCCATCAAATTGGCAAAGTATAGTATTCAGGAAATAGAACATCGCGCCTACGAAAAACTAAAAATATTGGATATTGAAAAAGAGGCTCTCAAAAAACCAAATCAGCTCTCTGGTGGTCAAAAACAGCGGGTTGCCATTGCTCGCGCTTTAATAAACGATCCGTTTATCATCATGGGTGACGAACCAACCGGAAATCTTGATAAAAAAAATAGCGATATCGTATTTGATATTTTTACCAACTTAGCCGAAACATTCAAGCAGACCTTACTGATAGTAACCCATGACAATGAATTTGCTTCCAAAACCCAGCGAATCATCGAAATGAGCGATGGACGTATTCTATCTTAATACCGAAGGGACAAATGTAATAGTCCAAAATTTCGTTCCCTATTTTGTTCAAAACATTTGTATGCATTGCCAATATAAAATTTGTAATGCTAATTCCTCCGCATATCCATTCTATTTCGGCAGAAGCCGGCATGCTCCAACGGCGCACTAGTGTACCGTTGTAAGATTCATATACTATTCGCCTATTTTATGAATCGCACAAGTATAAAAAAAAGCCACCCCCCGAAGGGAATGACTTTTTCTTCTAACTACAAAACTATTTTCTACATCACTCTCGATAAAAATCGATAGAAGTCTTTTTTGGTTTCATAAAAATCCTTGGAGGTATCGGCCATCAGGTCCACCATATTTTCATCTTGCTCTATCATTTTCACGTTAATATAATTGGGTTTTTGATAGGCTTCCTGTAAGAGGGCTTCATTCTTTAATTTCACATCATGTGCCAATTCATCGATATGAATGCCAATAATTCGGAATTTATTTTCAAAATGCTCCACCTCTTTTAACACGTCCATCGCTGTATTTTTAGAGGCCACTTCTTCTAAACGTTTTTTCAAAAAAATCATTTCAGATTTGTAAAAGTCCAATTCTCTTTTCCATTCCTCGCAAAGTAGGTGTTGATGTGCTAATGTATCTTTCATTTATGTTTGTTTTATAAAGCAAATGTATGCCATGTAAGCACATGGAAAATATGATTTGTATCATGTAGTGGAATTAGAAAATATTCCATAAAAGTGATAATTTTATTATATTTGTCTTGTGAACAATTTTAGAAACAATATCGAGTGGACCCTCTTTGGTGTTTGCGCCTATTTAGGCGAAAAGTTGGATATTTCCATCACCCGTATCCGAATGTGGTTTATATACATTTCGTTTCTAACTTTTGGATCGCCTATTATTATCTATTTCATTATTGCTTTTTGGCTCAATATCAAGAAATATATTTTGTCGGCCAAGCGCAATCCCATTCGATGGTTTTAAGCTTTCTTATTGCACCATAAATTTCCCACTTTGTAATTCATTATTCTGATCGATAACCAGATAGAAGTAAAGCCCCCTTGGTAAAAACCTACAATCTAAAAAAATCGGAATCAGATGGAAGGGCTTGGTTCCAAATCTGTGCGCCGGCACTGTTGATAATAGCAAGTTGTTTGGTGTTTTTTGGAAGATTCAAATGTTGATTGTGATAGAAAATGCTATTCTTTTTTTTTAGTTTTTGATCTTCTAATCCGTTTGGGATTCCTATTAGATTCACCGCATTGGTTTTTACTTCATATTTATTACAAGTAGTTTTGGCAAGCAGTTTCACCGTATAATTACCGGGTGTCGCATACGTATGTGTAGGATTGGTGCTGTTGTCAATAGGTGAGAGATCTCCAAAATCCCATTCATAGATAGTTGCTCGCATACTATTATTGGTAAAATTCACTTGCAAATTGTTGGCTGTGGGGGTAAATGCCGCTACGGGGATACCGCCATACTGTTGCCAGTTTTCGATGCTGTCTAAAACGGTATTGCTGGCAATATCTTGCATACTAGAAGCATCAGCCGCTGCCACACCGGCCAGTACATAGGCAGCCCCTAACGTAGTCTTATGATATATGGAACTATAAAACGTACAGGCTGCCAAATAGGTGCCATTCACAGAAGGATGCGACTCATCGGGATTGTACAACTCCACTGCCGGATGTGCTGTACGAAAGGTACGCCATGCTACACCTACCGGGCTGCAGCTCGCTTGATTATTGAGACTCATTTCAAGATAGCTTTCACGCAAACGCTGTTGCATGCCTTCATAGGTGCAAATGGGAGGATAGGCAGCGCAATTACCTGCATCCCCATTTTTACGACCCCACGTCATATAAAAAATTGTCTCGGCACATGGGTTAGCAACATGTATCAAACTATCTAGTTTTTTAGCAAAAGGGTAGGTATCGCTTTGTACCTGTGCAGGCGAAAAGGCAGGTTCCTGACTTTGTGCCTGTAATACAACATAATCCCAACCGGGCACTTGAATTTTGGCAAGAGTATTGGCATCATTGGACAAGGATTGAAAACTAGCGCCACCGGGAGTATAGCTATCTACTTCCAGGGTATCGCCGAGCGATAGGGCAAGTTGCTTTAAGGTGTTTGGCAAATCATTGTAATAGGTATAGCTATTGCCTAGAAATAATATCTTTCTTTTTTCGGCAGATGAACAATGAGCGGAAAAAACAACTAAGAAGAGAATAATAAAAATATTTTTCATAAGCGCAAAGGTAAGAAGAATGTGATTTATGAAATAGGGCGGTCCTCAAAAAATATTTAAGAATAAATATGGACGCTTTCCGCAGCTATCGTTAGGCCAAATTTATGGCAGATTAGGGATCAACAAGATATGCGGAGCCGCTTTTCGCCTTTCTACAGACAGTTGCCAATTCATGCTTGGTAGCGAACCTGCTACTAACTATTTATGATAGTTGCTATGGTATATCAATAAATCTATTTCACATATAAACCAATGGATACATACACCTTCAAATAATACAAGGGAGCAGAGATAGGCCGGCAAAATTCTATCTAAATATAAAAAAATGAGATTCACCTTAAGCTTCTCATATTTTGAAACGGTATCCTAGTTTTACCGTATTTTTGTATTCTAACTATAATATTGCTTTTCAATGAAGTCGACACTTATTTCTTTATCCTTCTTGCTTTCTGCCACTTACCTCTTTGCGCAACAACCCACTCTTTCGAAACTCCTTCAGGGAAAAACCAATTTTATAGAAATTGAACAAATTGCTAATGAATATTTTTCTTCTAGAGATACTCGTACAAAAGGCCTTTATGAAGATAATGAATACGTGAAATATCGACGTTGGCAATGGCAGTGGGAAAGCAGACTGAACACGGACGGAAGTTTTCCGGATTTAAATGCGCAATATGAGATTTATAAAAACCTCAATGGACTTGCAGGTTTACATAAAAAAACAAGAGCCACCAATTGGCAAAACATTTCACAAACTACCTCACCGGGTGGGTATAGCGGAATGGGGCGTTTAGCAACTGTGGCTTTTCATCCAACAGATACCAATATTATTTATGTAGGGGCCAATATTGGCGGCATTTGGAAAACCACTACCGGAGGCAATTCATGGACCCCTCTTGGCGACCAACTTCCATATTGCAGTGTAGGAAGTATTGCCATTCATCCTCAAAACCCCAATATCATTTATATTACAGTTGGTAAAAATGAATCGTGGAGTCATTATGGTTTAGGCGTTTACAAATCAACAAATGGCGGGCAAACCTGGGCACCTACCACACAAGTGTCAAATTTTACGCAGGCCATTGTTTACTATAAACTGTTATTGGACCCAAATCATCCTGATGTTATATATTCAGCACAATCAAATGGATTATGGAAAACACAAGATGGCGGTACCAACTGGTATAAAGTGCGTAATGGCACTCATATTGATCTCGAATTTAAACCGTATAATGCCAATACCCTCTATGCAGCCTTTGATGATTATTATGGTAGTAGTGAAGTTTATCAGTCAACGGATACCGGCAATTCCTGGACAAAAATTACCAATTTTAACCAAACCTACAATTCATTGGAAATTACTACCACCTTAGCTGATAGCAATTATATTGGTATTGGCATAAACGGAAGTGCTTCTAACTCATTTTATTTATCTACCAATGGAGGCATTAGTTTTCAGTTAAAAAATAATAATATTGACAACAATACGGCCATTACCATTTCTCCTACTACCAAAACAAAAGTGTATTGCGGATACGTTAGCAATTACCGCTCTACCAACTCCGGCAGCACCTGGACGCAAGTTACCAATTGGTATAATGATGGTATTTTACCCGAAGTACATGCCGACAATCATTACGCAGCCGTAAATCCACTTCTAACCAAGTACATTTATTTTTGCAATGACGGTGGCCTATACCGTCTCAACGAACAAACCAATCAGTGGAAAGATTTATCGAATGGTTTGATCATTACCGAGTTTTACAAAATTGCCAACTCTCAGCGTGACTCGGTATTTATGATAGGAGGTACACAAGACAATGGCGGTAGAAAACGAGTAAGTATAAACGGCTGGGGTGCCACCAATGGGGGCGACGGAATGGAAGTGGCCATTCACCCAACTAACGATCAAACCATGTACACAACCTATTGGGGTGGAACCCTTTATCGCTCATACGACCAATGGGTGGCCGATACCTACCATGAAATCACTCCAGATTCAATTAAAGGTGCCTGGGTAACTCCCTATATGCTGGAACCCGGTCAACCAAGCAATGTAATTGCTGCGTACAATGACGTTTGGTACTCCACCACTGATGGCGATTCTTGGATTACACTCAGCAATAATTTAACCGGCGATATCACCAAAAAACTGGAGGTATTGGATGTAGCCAAATCCAATCCAAACGTAATTTATACAGGTAGAAGCAAGTATTTGTATTCAACAAAAAATCATGGTGCTACCTGGAGCACAGATACCATTCCAGGCTTGAGTGATTTCTTTGAAAAAGTAAGTTGCGTGTTGGCACATCCTAAAAAAGAGAATATTGTCTACGTTACAAAAACTGGTTATGGAGTGAATAGCAAAGTGTATCAGTCAACTGACTATGGCCACACGTGGAGCAATATTTCATTCAATATTCCTAATATACCGGTAAACTGTGTGCAGATAGATACAGAGAGTGATAGCAACAATGTAGATATCTATATTGGTACGGATGTGGGTGTTTTCTATAAAAAGGACTCTGACATCAACTGGCAATATTATGGCACCGGAATGCCGAATACCAGAGTTAGCGATTTGGAAATTTACTATCCCACCGGAAAATTACGTGCCGGCACTTATGGTCGGGGCATTTGGCAAACAGATATTGCGAGGCAGATAACGCCGGTAACCACTCAAAATGTGCAACCAGAAATTGACAATGTTTCGCTTCTTGAAAACCCGGTGAACAAGCAAATTGAAGTAGTGTTTTCAAATGAAAAGCAAAACATCTATGATTGTATGCTTGTGGATATGAGTGGCCATATCCTCTTTCAACAACATTTTCAAACCAATACCGGCACCAGCAAACATCAATTCAATATTGAACAGGTTTCGAGTGGTATGTATTATTTGAAAATATCTAACAAACAAAATAAGCAGATTCTCTTCAAAATATTAAAAAACTAAATGTCTGCAATTAAGTACTTATTTTTTGATCTCGATCATACGCTTTGGGACTTTGAAACCAATTCAGTATCCACTTTGAGTGATTTACACAAGGAAAGTCAATTAGATGAAAAAGGCATTCCATCCTTCGATGATTTCAATGCCGTATATCACAGCATAAACGATCGTCTTTGGGAAGAATTTAGAAAAGGATTATTAAGTCGTGAAGATTTGCGATGGAAACGTATGTGGCAGACCCTGCTGCATTATGGAATTTATGATGTACCTCTTGCAAAGGAAATGAGCGAAAAATATTTAGAAATACTTCCTACTAAGAATTCTGTTTTCCCATATACAGTAGAGGTTTTGCAATATTGTAAAGATAAAAAGTATGAAATGCATCTGATTACCAATGGATTCGAATTGACACAAAATCAAAAGCTAAAAAACGCGAATCTGGATGTTTTTTTTGATAAAATGATTACCTCAGAGCAAGCAATGAGCATGAAGCCACATGCGGGCATTTTTGAATACGCTTTCAACCAAACTGGTGCCACTTGTCATAATAGTTTGATGATAGGAGATGCCTTGGAAATAGATATTGCCGGTGCCATGAATGTGGGTATGTCACAAATTTTTTTCAACCCCAAAAAAATACCACACAATCATCAACCTACTTACGAAATTCATTGCCTTTCTGAAATCAAAACCATTTTATAATAGTTATATGAAACTGATTCAAACCCCTTTAGCAGATTGTTTCGTATTGGAGCCTACCCTACATAAAGATGATCGAGGCTATTTTTTTGAGAGTTTTAATAAAAGAGTTTTTCATGCGTTAAGTGGATTCGATGTTGAATTTGTTCAAGACAATCAAGCCCTCTCGCAATATGGAACGGTAAGAGGTTTGCATTTTCAAAGGGGTAGCGACGCTCAGGCAAAGTTAGTCCGTGTTTTACAAGGGCGTGTTTTAGATGTTGCGGTTGATTTGCGACCGCAATCCTCAACATACATGCAACATTTTTGCATTGAATTAAGTGCCGAAAATAATTTGCAATTGTTTGTCCCGCGTGGTTTTGCGCATGGCTACTCGGTACTTGAAAACAATACCATTTTTCATTATAAATGCGACAATTACTATAATAAATCGGCGGAGGGTGGGCTGCATGTTTTAAATAACAACTTACAAATAGACTGGCAAATTCCAGAAACGGAGATGCTGATTTCAGAAAAAGACTTATTGCTGGAAAAATAATATTTCGGCAAAAGTTTTCCAACGTTTCAAACTTTGGAAAAGTTATTCGCCACCTTGCTACTATTTTTATAAAAGTGAGATGGCAGCCCCTGCACATTCGTCTAATAGCCAAATTCACTAGTTAATTATATTGTAAAAATATATATACATCCTTTTTTGCGCTGATTATCAATGATTTATAGCACGTTTGAAAAAATTATTTGGCTTCATTGATTGAAAAAACCACCATTTACCTTACCTTCGCACTCCTTTATATAAAATTAAATAGAAATTAGTACAAAATGAGACATTTAAGTTACAAAACACAGTTTGCAAACAAACAAAACCATAAACCGGAATGGTTTGTAATAGACGCAACAAACCAGACTGTAGGTCGCATGTGTACCCGAATAGCATCCGTGCTTAGAGGCAAACACAAGCCAACCTATACTCCACATGCTGATGCAGGTGATTTCGTTATTGTTATCAATGCAGACAAAGTAGTTTTTACAGGTAATAAATTAGACCAAAAAACATATTTAACGTTCAGCGGGTATCCCGGAGGTCAAAAAGAAGAAACCGCAAAAAATTTATTGGCTCGTCGACCTGAGCAAATCATCGAAAGAGCTGTAAAAGGAATGTTGCCAAAAAACAGATTGGGACGTGCCATGTTTAAAAAGATATTTGTATATGCCGGTGATACCCACCCGCACAGTGCTCAAAAACCTAGCCCCCTTTCACTTAACTAATTTCATAATCAAATAATTATACCCTCTTAAATAATGGAAAAACAAAAAAAAGCAATTGGTCGTAGAAAAGAAGCTGTAGCCCGCGTATACCTAAGTAAAGGTAACGGTACTATTATGGTAAACGACCGCGATTATAAAAAATATTTCCCTTTAATGTATTTGCAAAACCAAGTGGAACTTCCCTTGAAAACAATCAATGCATTAGATAAATACGATGTAAAAGTAACTGTTGACGGTGGTGGTCAAAAGGGCCAGGCAGAAGCTATCAAATTAGGCATCTCCCGTGCGTTATGCAATACAGATGTTGAATTGAGAATCGCCTTGAAACCGGCAGGTCTTCTTACTCGTGACCCACGCTCTGTAGAACGTAAGAAATTTGGTCATAAGAAAGCACAAAAAAAAGGAATTCATATTATTGATCTTAACAAAACCGTTGAAGGTCTTACCGAAGCGGCAGCCGTTATGAAGCAAATCGCAAAAAGCGGTAAAAAAATTCTTTTTGTTGCCACCAAAAAACAAGCAAAAGAAATAGTAACCGAATGTGCTCAAAAAGTAAATATGCCGTACGTAACAGATCGTTGGTTAGGTGGTATGTTGACGAATTTTGGCACCATCCGTAAGAGCGTAAAGAAAATGCAAAACATCGATAAAATGCTCGATGATGCCAGCATCAGTATCAATAAAAAAGAACGTCTTACCTTAAAAAGAGATAAGGATAAAATGCAAAAAGTATTAGGCGGTATCACCGATATGGCACGTACTCCGGCTGCATTATTTATCGTAGATATTTCACATGAGCATATCGCCATGTCTGAAGCCAAACGCCTTGGTATCACTACCTTGGGTATGGTAGATACCAATAGCGATCCGAATAAAGTAGATTTTGCCATTCCAGCCAATGACGATGCTACCAAATCGATTGCCATCATTACCAACTACATCACCGCAGCTATCATAGAAGGTTTACAAGAACGTGAAACCGAAAAAGATAAAATGGAAGAAACAGAAGAAGAAACAGAAACAATGGATGAGAATATGAGTATCAGCGATAGCAGCGAAAACAATCAGGAAGATGGTAAAAAATCAGCCCCGAGAAAAAAAGCTACCGGAACTCGTAGAACCACCGCTGCAAAGAAGTAATAAATTAGGCGTAAGGACTAAGGTGTAAGTCAAAAGTAGCATACATAATTTGGTTATGAGGGTCCCTTTCTATTTTCATCTGAGTTGCGACTTGTCTGTTTCAAACAGGCGCTCCGTTCATCTTTCTTTATTTCTATAAGCATTTTTTAAAGCCATTTCATACATGTCTCGAATGACTCGAGACCCAAAACATAAATCAATAAATACCATGAGCACAATAACAATAACAGCCTCAGACGTAAACAAATTAAGACAACAAACAGGTGCCGGCATGATGGATTGCCGCGCTGCCCTTCAAGAAACCAACGGTGACTTTGAAGCCGCCATTGACTTCTTACGTAAAAAAGGACAAAAGGTAGCTGCAAAACGTAGCGATCGCGATGCAAAAGAAGGTGTGGTAATAGCCAAAACTTCTGCTGATAATACCTTCGGTATCGTAATGAATCTAACTTCTGAAACGGACTTCGTTGCAAAAAATGAAGACTTCATCAATCTTGCGCTAAGCTTTAGCGATGCGGCTATCAATAATAATTGCCAAACCCTTGAAGAGCTGAAAGCAACTCCATACGAAAACCTAACCATTGCCGATAAAATCATGGAAACGGTTGCCAAAATTGGAGAAAAAATTGACATCACTTCCTTCGAACGATTAGAATCAGAAAGCGTGGTTGCGTACAATCATGCCGGATACAGAGTAGCCGTATTGGTTTCTTTAAACAAACCCATGACAGAAGCGAATCAAACTGCCGGTAAAGACGTGGCCATGCAAATCGCTGCTATGAATCCTGTAGCAGTTGATCCTGCTGCCGTACCTGCCGAAACCATTGCTCGTGAAAAAGATATCATTATGGAGCAAATGAAAGCCGATCCAAAAATGGAAGGAAAACCAGAAGAAATGATTTCTAAAATTGCTGATGGAAAAATCAATGCTTATTTTAAAGAAAATACATTACTTGCACAACCCTTTGTAAAAGATGGTAGCAAAACCGTAACTGAATTTTTGAAAAGTGTAGAAGCTGATTTAACCGTTAAGGCCTTTTCAAGAATGAAAATTGGATAATAGTCATCTGAGAATTACGCAATTTGAAAATTTGAGAATGAGCTGTTCTTATAACAATATGGCAAGTTCTAAAATTTGAAACTTACACATATCCCGAACAACAAATGTTCGGGATATTTTGCGCTTGAAAATATCATGCATTGCCTGCCACGCATCATAGCTCCTCACTCCTCATTGCTTGTCACTCTAAGTTGCCTGTCACGCAGAGCATATTAGAACAACAAACAGGAAAATACGAAGCAACTCTTAACTTTTACAAAGTACTACTTCTTCGCAATTTTTACACTGTACCTTTCCTTTCCGTACCCCATGATAATAATATAATTTCCTGATGCTAAGTTATGAATATCCAATGTATTAGACTTATCAAAAAATTGTCCTTTTTGAACAAACTTACCCATTATATCAGTTAGCGTATAATCGCATGCAATATTCAAAATTTCAAAATCCACAAACAACTTATCACTACAGATGGTAGGATATACCTTAATATTATTAGGCGGCAATGACGGCATCAATTTGCTAGTGGAATAACGAAGTTTCTTACCCTCTTTCATTATTTGCAATCTATATGAAACATTTTGGTTATGAGGTTCTGAAAAATCATATTTACTAAAATCACTGCCTATGTGACCTCCATAAGTTTTTGCAATTTTAGTAATGCCATCTTTGTATTCTTTCACTACTTGAAATTCTATGATATTGCCACTTGCAACCTGTGCTTCCCAGTTTATCTGCACTTGCTGTCCAATTACTTTCATAGAAATATTTTTAGCTACGAACTCTTTATAATCAAGCTGCTGTACCCTATTGGTACCCATAGTATTAACCGGTGATTTTCTGTTAAGCACAAAAGAAGGTGTATGCTCAAAATCAAATTTATGAAGGGCCTCGCCTGCTGAATTAATTAGAATGTTTCTCATAAGTTTACCCCCTGAAACTGTGCTATAACATTCAAAAAGCGTATTCGGCACAAAATTTTCAAACTGAAGATAATTTTCCTTTTCTACTTGAAAGAATACTACGTTTTCCTGTGCAACGATTTTCGTTGAAATACAAGAGAGCAATACTGCTATGATGATTATTGATTTTTTCATGCTCATTTTTTTAATGTTGAATTAATAATTTTTTTGTAGTCGACTGCCAATTGTTTTTATAGGTAATAAAATATATTCCATTCGGAAAATTTTCAATACTTAACTGCAATTTTTCAGTTTTACATAAAGTTGAATAAACCACGTGACCAGTAGTATTTTGTATCTCTATTTTTTGTGATTTATGATTCCCTACTGGCATTTGTATCTGTAGCATATCACTTGCTGGGTTTGGATACACAATTAATTTTGCAGTTGCAGTTGCAAGTTCATTTGTACCCACAGCCCAGTTTGCATCTATACTATCAAGACTTGAAAAGAACATCGTACTCTGATTTGCAGGTGGATATAGCGTATCATTACCCATATATAATTGAATGCAATTAGTACCTCCTACTACATAAAGCTTTCCATGGGTATCCGTTGCAATGCCACTGCCAACTGTAGTACAAAGATTGTCTGCATCGCTTGTTGCTTTCCAATTAAAATTACCCATGCTATTATAGCTAACAACTTTCAAGGAATATTCATCACCACCTACTCCAACTACACTATTATTACTATCGGTGATGAGTTGTGAAATAGAACTTACGCCTGGCACTAAGGTTCTAAACTGAAAATTTCCTGAGGTGTCGTATGCAATAAAGATAGTTTCTCTACCTAAAATTGAACCATAATAAGATGGTCCTCCATCAAACATAAAGACATTCTGATAATCATTCCAACCTGCTGCAGCAAAGTAAACTCTATTCTCCTTCACAATTAAATCTCCTGGTCCAAAAAAACCTAGATAACCTTGAAAATACATATTGCCAAAACGCCTCACCCATTTTCCATTCCCAACTGAATCAAGCTTAGCTATATAAAATTTATCATAGTAATTTTGGTTAAATGGGTAAGAAAAAATAATCCCGCCGACGTTAACATCGAAATGATCGTAATTCACCCCACCTAATAAGTATAATTAATTCTCAACTAGTTCAAGTTGAAGAGCACCATCTACACCTCTACCTCCGTAAGATTTAACCCAAAGTTTGTTAAAATTGGTGTCTAATTTGCCTACAATAATATCGCCGCGTTCAGCAGTCAAAGTGTCATTATTTATAAAATACTTATAATTTGTATCTGATTGTAAACCAAAATATCCAGTAAAATAAATACTATTATTACTGCTAAATGCAAAATCGGAAATTGCTGCAAATCCTGGAAAAAATGCTGAATTAATAAGCACTCCATTGCTACTATATTTTACAAAATTAATATTAGAATTCCCTAATTGTGTAACTATACTATCGTTGGTCAAATATATTTTAGACAAAAAATAATAATTTATTACCAAATTATTAGAATTATCAATTCTAATTTTGGCATCAAATAATGTATCTGCTTCCGCCATTTTTTTAAGCCATTTTACATTGTTGTTGCTATCATACTTCACCATAAACACCCCTGCAGCATTTATATACTGACTATTTGAAATGAAATTGCTAGTACTAATTGTAAATGTATCAATAGTTATACTCCCTTTAAAAGGCCTACAAAGTATTTACTATTCTGCCCATCAATTGCCATATATTTATAACTATAAATTTGCTTATCCTTACTAATCAAAACAGTTTCATCAAAATCAAATTTCTTTTGCGCAAGTGAATCGGTATTCAATGCCATCAATGTTATTAAAACTAATAGTATCCGCATAATTAATGACCTCCAAGTGGAAATGGTGTAAAAATAATATTTGCCATTAAACCTATAACATCACTTCCATTGCCATTTAAATTAATAAATTTGCATAAATCTATTTTCCTACGTTCTAAATCGTTAAAGCCGTTTCGTGCACTATGTTGCTGAGGAAATGGCCCCCCCAAGCCAGGCCCTAGGCCATTGCCAATGGTTTTCTGTGATTGGTTGCTTGGGTCGTTTACAAAAAATAATCCCGTCAATTTTTCATCTGATAATTTTCCGTATGTAGGGTCTATGGAATTTAGTGGAGCCTCGTTTCCACTTGGAAACATAGCTGGTGTATTATTATTCAATTCATCATCTTCCCAACTGTTCCCTACCTGATTTGAGTATTTTCTACCTGTAAGGAAGGGTGATACCACTTGATTAGTGGTATTCGTCGTTTTTTCGATAAAATCAAAGTTTTTCTTATGTGAGCCACCACCAGTAGGTTCATAAGTTTTCCCATTGTTTTTGAGAATAGTATAAGTAATTTGGTTATTTGGTTCAAAAAATACTTCAAATCTATCATCGATAGAATTAGCCAAGCCTCCTGGGTTGGTATTTACAATGGAAGGCGTCGCATCCCAATAGTTAGCCTCCTCTCCATATCCTCGAGGAAATACATGGGTAAAATTTGTTTTATTTTCGCCTCCATGGCATCCTTGGCAGGTATTAAGTGATATTTGATGTCGGATTGTTTTTGCTAAAAGATCAGGTGCATCTGCAGCCTCATCATACGTATTCGGATCATACACAGTGGGCGGTGCATACTGCCAGTCAAATCCAAAATATTGTACGGTTTCCTTATAAAGACGAGCAACGCCCGCTAAAAAGGTCTCAGGAATATTATGATTGCCTTTTGAAACCCTTATTCTGTTAATAGAGTTCCCATTTGGTCCGTATATCCAATTTAGCAATAAATCCGGAATTGCCACCGTGACATTATTATCCTGCAAATTTCCAAACGTACTATTCAAGTACTGATCTGCATAATTATAGGTGTGAGTACTTGATAAATAATGATCTGATGCGGTTTCATCCACAGGTGTATTGGTCAGTGCAGACAAATGAAGATTCCCATCACCGTTATTGCCCGACTCCAATTGGAATTGACGCAGTTCCCAATCCATTTCATCCCAGGCTAGGCCAGTTTGACCAAAACCTTGTCCGGTGATTCTACGGCTTAATATTCTTTCATTGCTACGTATTTGATTTAACGCACTGTTATTTACATTTTTGCCAACGGCCATATTTTTATCTGTAACTTGATTCGTAATCAATTCTAACGCATCATTATATTGTGAAGAACCTAAAGTATAAGAAGATAAATCATACCACTGTTGTACGAAGGATTTTAGATCGCAATTATTTGTAATGGGGTTGCCGTACTCGATGATGACATTCATACCTACCCAGTCAATAATACCTGAAGCATTTGCTCCAAAAATAACTCCCTGTGGATCATTATGTAGTGGTGGTTTCCCAGTTACTGGGTTTAATAAGGTAAAAATAAATCGTGTTTCACCGGCATTTGTAACTTCAGCAGTATACGCAGCATTTCCTCTCGTATCCACCCTATTGACTATAGCCATTAATTTAAAGGGTGCGTTATTCACTAAATCTGTTTCGTCTAACAAATCCCAATAATATTCCCACCCATTGTTTGTTATTTCTTGAGATGTGGGCGGTGTATTCGGTTGATTTGCTGGTGGACTGACTGTCCACACTTTAGTAATCCATGGATCTATTAGGTGCAATCTTACATTCGATCTAGCAACTACATTATCGTAATTATGGTTATTTACATCTGCAAAGGTTCCAACTCTTTGCGTTACGGTCCAAGTCTTTATCCACTTCTTTAAAAATTCCTTAGTGCTAACACCGGTCAAGGCGGTATTTGCGATATTGCCCATCAAGGTACCAAATGTCCACGCACCTGAAGAGTTACCAGATGCAGGTACGAGTATGTCATCATTGGGATCATTTATATTGTTAAATTCTGTATAGGAAAATTTATACGTACGAGCAGGGTCCTCCACCACCGCCAAATCTGTAATAAATAAAGAATTTTGCTTTAATAGATCTAGCTCACAGGAAGTTACATTCAAAATCGGTAGATACACCTGTGCTTGTTGATTATTATTAAATGCTGTTACATTAAATGCCGGAATATCAACACTTTTAATAAATTCCCCATCATGTCCTTCGAAATTATAAACACCTCCGTCAGAAATAATTTTGGCCTCACGACTTGCAATGTCACCCAAAAATCCGCTAATACTCTGCGTTAAATAGGTAGCGTAAATAAAATCTCCAGCTGTGCTGTCTGGGAAAATGCCATCATCCTTTAAGGTTTTTGTATGAGTACCCCCTTCATATATATCAATGGCATCTGGTAATGCTGAATCAGCATAATATTCTACTCGCAATATCATATTATTACCATTGGTAGTAACTGAATCTAACTTCTGCACAAAAAAAATTTTAACAATGGGAGGCTCTTGTTCATAGGCCGATTACCCACTAGTAGCCCCGCCTGTAGACATTAATGTAGTGAGCATTACCCCCCCCCTGCGATTAAAACAAATCCAAATATTGCCTTTTTCATAGAATGAAGTATTTAATGATAATTAATAAATCTTTAACGAAGATACTAAATTTATTCATCAATTACTTTATTAATTAAAAAAATAATTCACTGGACGCTCTCCCCATCTTCAAAATTTCTAGACTCGTTTTATCTAAAAAATTTCTAATAAAGTTAACTTCAATTTTCAATCATCATACTTATGCAAGCACAATTCATCCCCTACTCCAGAACGTCACTCTATAATGACGCCCTATTGCAAGAAAGCAAACGTCATTATGAATTTATGAATAGCCGCAGAACCGTACGCGAATTTTCTACCGAACCTATTGCCATAGAAGTCATTGAAAATATTATTATGTCCGCATCCACTGCCCCATCCGGCGCCAATAAGCAACCCTGGACTTTTTGCGTAGTTACCAATGCCACTATGAAATCGCAAATTAGAATAGAAGCAGAAAAAGAAGAATATGAAAGCTATAATGGTAGAATGCCACAAGAGTGGTTAGATGATTTAAGCTATCTCGGCACTGACTGGCATAAACCATTTTTAGAGGAGGCCCCTGCCCTGATTATTGTATTTAAACAATCCTATGAATTGAAAGAAGGTCAAAAGAAAACCAATTATTATGTTTCTGAATCAGTAGGTCTTGCTTGTGGTTATTTGCTGCAAGCTATCCATCAATGTGGTTTGGTGGCACTTACACATACTCCCAGTCCGATGAACTTCTTATCCAAACTCCTAAACCGTTTTATCAATGAAAAACCATTTCTTCTGATTCCTGTCGGCTACCTAGCTGAAAATGTAAGGGTACCCGATATCAAACGAAAAGGAAAAGAGGAAGTAATGGTACATTATAGGTAGTTTATTTTTTGAGTCCACTACCAGTTACTTTTAATAATTTTTGATCTCGCCAACGAAACCGGAGCCTTTTCCGTTCTATGCGTTTGACAAATAACATAGAATTTGAAAAACTATTTTACGTTCTTATTTACTCCTCTCTCTTCCCTACTTAAGAAGCCTATCTCCTAAGACAGCGTTCCCTAAAAAAAAATAAATGTTCTGTGCTTTACAAATCAATTAAAATTTAATACTCATGCTCACCAAAGTGGTAATAACCATGCTCACATATTTTCACTATTTAATGTAAAACCAGGAAACTCAAAAACGTAGAGCCCTTACAACAGATTTGCCTAGGTACACAATTGACCCGCTATCGCCGAAGACGGGCTAGCACCTCAATACAACAGCAGGTTGACTCTCATACAAAACCTGCTTCTGCAGGGTGGCCCTACCTATACTTCTTTTGAAGGGCAAACAAATAAGCATTACCTATACCCCCCCCATTACATACATTTCAGTCATTGTTGGCTGAGGTACGCCGCCTTTCTTTTCTAATGTAATTGCAAAGGCTTGGGCGTTTCCAATAGCTTTCATTTTTTGAAATGATTCAGCAATATTCTTTGAATCAATCATTCCCAAATCTACCGGCTTGCCATCAGCTATAGCCCACAATTGGTACTGTTTATCATCAGTTGGCCTAGGCAAACTTGCTATAGAAATATATACTTCTTGCGAAATTGTATTCCAATAGATCGTTGCAGCACTCTCCGGGCTTTTGGTTTCAATACCCTTCATCAAAACCGGTTTAAAATTGAGATTTGAAACCACTGCTATTTGTTCACCTCTTGCTACAATGATTTGCTCCTTAGCTTTTATTTCATTTCGAGCAAGTGCCAACTCCGAACGGGTACTATTAAGTTTTGAATTTGTGGCAATTGAATAAACACCCAATCCAACACTAATCAACAATAATATACTGGCCGCTACTTTTAAATACGTATCGCTACGATTAAAAATGGTTGCCGTCAGCTGCTCTTTCTCAACAGGAGGCAATTCCATACGTAAACCAGTATTGCCATCTTGAATTGCTTCTTTTGAAATTTCTGCAGCGTCCTCATTCTGCAATTCGTTTAAAGCCGTAAAAATCACATTCTTTAAAAATGTAGGAGGCGTCTTAGCTTCAGAAATAGCTAGAGCTTCCAGTGCGTTTTGCATTTCTACTAGCTCAAGTTTAATTTCAGGGTAAATATGACTCATACACTCAACTTCGCGCATTTCCTGCGGCGAAGCGGTGCCTGAAACATATTGCTCCAAAATTCCTGATGCTATATATTCAGCTATGTTCATGATGTTCCAAATACATTTTTTAATTGTGTCATCGCGGTCCGTATCTTGGTTTTTACTGTGCCTAAAGGCATATTTGTTATTTCTGCTATTTCTTGATGTGTAAAGCCCTTATAGTAATGCAAATCAATTAACTGCTTCAATTCCGGCTTTATTGAATCTACTAACTTGTTTACACCAATGGTATTCACTTTTATTGAATGAACGTAAAGGCTTTCATTTGATATACTTACGCGCTGAAACTCCTTTTGGTTTTCTGCAATTCTATTCTTTTGTCTATAAATATCAATGGCTTTGTTTCGAGCAATGTTTAACATCCAGGTAAACAAGCTTCCCCCCTTATCTTCATTATACGTTTCAATGTTCTTCCAAATATTCACAAATACATCTTGTAATACGTCATTGGCATCGTTCTCATTATTAACTATTTTAAATACAATTCCATACAAAGCTGCAGAATAATGATCATATAAAAATGAAAATGCGGCTTCATCCTTTTGCTTTAAGGCGAAAATTAAATTTGATATGATTGAAAAATCTTTCAATGAATACAAATTTATAATTAATATTTTATAATGATGAAAATAAAAATATTGCAAAAAATAAAATCCAATTCTCGATTCACTTCGTACATACTATAGAGATACAATAAACGCATCTCTTCATTCACTTAAAAAATTAAAAAATATGAAACAGAAAATTTTCCCATTTGCTTTAAATCAAATTTGTAATGTATTATTACTATCATTTGGCTTATTTGCAACAAACCCCTCTATTGCTTCGAGTCATCGTGAAGCGCCACTAATTGCAAACGACCCACTTGCAGACAATACCGATTTATATGCCTTCAGAAGTCCGACAAATCCGAATAAGGTCATCATTATTGCCAACTACATTCCGGCACAACTGCCATTTGGGGGACCCAACTACACAAGCTTTGGTGAGAATATTCGCTATGAAATTCACATTGATAACAATACGGCAACGCCCGGAGATGACATTACCTATCGTTTTACGTTCAATAAAGTAAATCAAGATCCAACCACATTCTTCAATATTCGATTGGGTCAACAAAATTTAAAAACAACCTATACACTAGAGCGAAGTACAAATGGCGGTGTAAGCTTTACCACCATTTTAAATAATGGTATTGTACCACCTCCCAATATTGGTGATCGTTCCATCAATAATCCGGTGGTGGGTTTAGGAGCAGCCAATTACAACGCACTCATTACTGCTGCCATCGGAATAGCTAATACAGGCGAAACTGTTTTTTGTGGACCGGCTGATGATGCCTTTTTTGTTGACTTAGGAGGAATTTTTGATTTGGGTGATGCCCCACGTCAAGGAGGTGGTATTGTAAGAGATGGATTAGCGCGAAGAAATGTACACTCTATTTGTTTGGAAGTAGACATTTCAACTTTGCAAAAAACAGGCTTAAATGTAAACCAAGCAGCGAATATCCTTGATGGAGATTTTGTTATTGGTGTATGGGCAAGTGCCTCTCGACAAGCCACTAGGACTTTAAGTAATATGGGTGGCAACCCTGCATATGCCGGTGCTTGGATTCAAGTATCACGAATTGGCATGCCGCTCACCAATGAAGCCGTAATACCGGTTGGTAAAAAAGATTTATGGAATGCGATTACCCCTTATCAAGATTTAGCATACATAGATACATTTGGAAAATATTTTTACAATCCTGAGTTAGCACTTTATATGGACGACAGTTTATATCATAGCGCTGTTCCTGCCTTTTGCCAGTTAAAAGTACAACGAAATTCGTTACAATCTTTTGATTTTGGCAATGGCAAAAATGGTTTATTCGGATTAAAAGGTACCCCGGCAGTAGCAGGCACCGCGCTTGACGATGCCATATTTGGAACCCTCCTTTTACCAGCTGCCAACTCACCCCGCTCGGTTGATTTGTGGCCAATATTCCATACTGGTGTCCCTAATTTAGCACCGTACCATTTAGCGACGGGCAAAGCAGGAAACCCATTGGCAAATGGCAAACCATTTATTAATAACTTTTTGCCGAATGGTGGCGATATGCTTCGCCTCAATATGGCAACACCGGTGACACAACGTAATGATCCTGCATTTAGTTCAGAAGGCCTTATTAACGCAGCTGTATTAGGGCTTACCGATCCAATGTATAATGGCAATGCAACCTTACAATTTATTCCAAACATGGATGGCTTCCCAAATGGTCGCAGACTTGAAGATGATGTAACCCGTATTGAATTGCAAGCTGTAGCTGGTGTCGCCTTGGCTGCAATAGGTTTGTGGTATGACGATTATTTAGCCGGAAACCCGAATCCTGTAACGAATAGTTTACTGAATGTGTTAAACTACTCTACCGGAGTTGAAAAAAATGACACCACTTTCAAAACGGCATTCCCATTTGTGCAAACTCCCTGGAAAGGAACCGCAGTAAACTAATGCCTTCTGCAATACATTTTATTCACTCAATAAAAAAAAATATGAAACAAAATAAAATTAATAATATCAAATGCTTGCTCACAGTATTGATGTTGTTTGCAGTAGGAATTGTCACGGCATCAAGCCATCGCGAAGCACCAATGATTTCGCATGACCCATTAGCAGACAATGCAGATGTATACGCATTTAGAAGCCCAAATGATACGAATAAAATTACCCTAATAGCAACTTATGTGCCGATGCAAGCAGCTCATGGAGGCCCAAACTATTATTCCTTTGGAGAAAATATTCGTTATGAAATACATGTCGAAAATGATGGCACTGCGGGTGATGATATTACCTACAGATTCACGTTCACCAAAACAAATCAAGACCCAACTACGTTTTTCAATATTAGATTAGGTGCTCAAAATTTAAAGACCACTTATACTTTAGAAAGAAGCGTAAACGGCGGACCCTTTGCAATCATCATTGCTAATGGTATTGTGCCTCCTCCCAACATTGGAGCACGATCCATTGACGGCGGTGCAGGACTCAACACAAGTTATAGTAGTTTATTCAATAGTGCCATCACCACGTCACTTACCGGCGAACAAGTCTTTTGCGGTTCGGCTGACGATCCATTTTTTGTGGACTTAGGCGGCGTATTTGACCTGGGTGATTTACCACGTCAAGGTGGTGGATCAAAAGATGGTTTAAAATTTTTGAACGTTTCAGTAATAGCGATTCAAGTAAATATTGCTACCCTTCAAAAAAATGGCCTAGGTGTTGCCTCTGCTGCAAATATTTTGGATAGCGATTATGTCATTGGTGTGTGGGCAAGTGCTTCACGTCAACAAATGAAAACGCTTAATACAGATGGCTCTGAATCACATAGTGGTTCCTGGGTGCAGGTGTCACGTTTAGGCATGCCACTTATCAACGAAGCCGTTATTCCTATCGGTGATAAAGATCGTTGGAATTCATTGACACCATACAATGAAGACCCAGCAATGGAAGCATATTTCTGCAATCCTGAATTGGGACTTTACATGGACAACAGTTTATTTGGTGGCGCTGTTCCTGCTTTCGCTCCATTGAGAATTCAACGAAATTCGCTTCAAGCTTTTGATTTTGGAAATACCCATGATGGCCTATGGCCCATACGTGCTACAAATGGAGGTGCCGGTACAGCACTCGATACGAATCTGTTTGGAAATTATTTATTGCGTCAAGGGCAACCACGATCAGTCGATTTACTTCCCATATTTCATACAGGTGTTCCGAATCTCGCACCCTATCAATTGGCAACAGGTAAAGCTGGAAATCCCCTTGCGGTGGGGAAGCCATTCATCAACAATTTTCTGCCACTATTTGGAGATATGCTTCGACTCAATATGGCCGTACCCATTACGCCGCGAAATCATCCACAATTTAGTGCTTTAGGCCTTGTGCAAGCTGCAGTGCTTGGACTCACAACCGCACCCTATAATGGAAACGCCAATTTAGAATGGATTCCCAATATGGACGGGTTTCCCAATGGCAGACGTTTAGAAGACGATGTAACACGTATTGAGTTGCAAGCAGTAGGTGGTGTAGTGCTAGCAGCTATTGGCCTTTGGTATGACGATTATCTTGCTGGAGGTCCTAATCCTGTTACACAAGATTTGTTAGATGTATTAACCTACAACACAGGCATCAATGCTAATGATACTAGTTTTAGATCTTCGTTTCCCTATGTACAAATGCCATGGCGAGGTACCGGTGAAGGTGGTGGTCTTGCAACCCCGTTTACCCAAGCTGCTTGCTTAAACACCAATACACCTTTACCGCTGAATTTACTTTCGTTTGAGGCACAAAAACAAAACAGCAATGCATTGCTGACTTGGGAAACTGCCAACAAAGAAAATGTAAATGGCTTTCAGTTACAAAGAAGTAGGAATGGTAGCGATTTTTCTCAAATATGTTTTATTAAAGCCACTGAGAAAGATAGTTATAGTTTTACGGATTTGCTAAAAGAAAATGGTAAATACTACTATCGTTTAAAAGTGTTGGATAACGATAATCGCTTTTTTTATTCCGCTGTTAAAACTATTATTTTTAGTGATGTTACTGAATTATCAATATATCCTAATCCGGTAACAGATCAAATGAATATCATTTCGTCTGAAAATAATTTTACGTATGCAATCTATACAGTTGAAGGTAAAATAGTAGGTAGCGGAAATTCTTTATCAAACAATATTACCGTAAATACAAAGAGCCTTGAGAAAGGTGTTTATTACATCAAGATGAGCACCAAAGATGAGACTAAAACAATTAAATTTTTAAAACAATAAATTATTTAAAATGAAAAATATCAAAATAAAAAAAATAAGAAACATGCTTTGTACATTCCTTGTACTTGTTTCTGTTTCAATCGCTTCGGCCTCGAGCCATAGAGAAGCTCCACTTATTTCAAACGACCCCTTGGCAGATAATGCCGATGTGTATGCCTTCAGAAGTCCGAATGATACGAATAAGATTACTTTAATTGCAACCTATGTACCGATGCAAGCAGCTCATGGTGGACCAAACTACTATTCCTTTGGTGAACATATCCGGTATGAAATTCATGTAGATAATAATACGGCTACAGCAGGAGACGATATCACGTATCGCTTTACGTTCACAAAAACAAATCAGGACCCCACTACTTTTTTCAATATCCGATTAGGTGCCGAAAATTTGAAAACAACGTATACCCTAGAGCGAAGTTTGAATGGTGGTGTAACGTGGACTACCATCATTGCAAATGGCATTGTGCCTCCACCTAACATTGGCGCTCGCTCCATAGATGGTGGAGCCGGTTTAAATACGCCTTACCCTACATTGTTCAACAATGCAATCACAACAGCTGTTTCTGGCGAAAAAGTATTTTGCGGTTCAGCGGATGATCCATTTTTTGTTGACTTGGGAGGGTATTTGATTTAGGCGATTTGCCTCGTCAAGGGGGCGGTCCAAAAGACGGGCTAAAATTTTGAATGTTTCCGTAATTGCCATACAAGTGGATATTGCAACTTTGCAAAAAAACGGACAAGGCGTTGCAGCAGCAACAAATATTCTGGATGGAAATTTTGTAATCGGAGTTTGGGCAAGTGCTTCGCGTCAGCAAATAAAAACACTATCTGCAACTGGTACCGAAGTCCATTCAGGCCCTTGGGTACAGGTATCACGTTTAGGCATGCCCTTAACTAATGAAGCTGTTGTACCTATCGGCAAAAAGGATTTGTGGAATTCGCTTACTCCTTATCAGGATTTAGCATACCTCGATACTTTTAAAAACTTTTTCTACAATCCTGAATTGGCTTTGTATATGGATGATAGTTTGTTTGGCCCTGCAGTACCTGCTTTTGGGGCTTTGCGAATTCAACGTAACGCATTGCAGTCCTTTGATTTTGGCAATGGTCATGATGGTTTATTTGGATTAAAAGGCACAGCAGCAGTAGCAGGAACTGCATTAGACGATGCCATATTTGGAACACTACTTTTACCTGCTGCAGGCTCACCACGCTCGGTTGATTTATGGCCTATCTTTCACACCGGAGTTCCTAACCTTGCTCCATACCATTTGGCAACCGGTAAGGCAGGAAATCCTTTGGCAAATGGCAAACCATTTATTAATAACTTTTTACCTAATGGCGGCGATATGTTGCGCTTGAATATGGCGGTTCCTATCACACCACGAAATAGTCCGGCATTTAGTTCAGAAGGTTTAATTAACGCGGCCGTATTGGGTCTTACAGATCCTTTGTATAATGCGAATACAAATATCCAATTCATTCCAAACATGGACGGTTTCCCCAATGGAAGACGATTGGAAGACGATGTAACGCGTATTGAGCTGCAGGCTGTTGGAGGCGTTGTGTTAGCAGCCATCGGACTTTGGTATGATGATTATGTAGCAGGTGCCCCAAATCCTGTAACACCAAAATTAATAGGTGTACTGGGTTACAATACAGGCATTGATACCAATGATATTGCTTTCAGCGCAAGCTTTCCCTATGTACAAATGCCTTGGCGAGGTACTGGTGAAGGCGGCGGTTTAGCAACGACATTTACACAAGCTTCCTGCTTAGATGCTGCTCCCTTAGGCATACTTGGAATCAGCTCGCCAAACTTGATGCTTACCTGCTACCCTAACCCTTTTGTAAATGATATTACCTTCAAATTTATTTTGAAACAATCAGAAAACTTCAAAATAGAAATTTATGATATGCAAGGAAGATTAGTGACTGTAGCTGTAGAAGGAACATATGATGTTGGTGAAAATACTGTAATTTGGAAAGGCGAGACGCTACCTACTGGAAATTATATGGCTAAAGCAATTAGTGGTGGTAAAGTGATAAAGAGTTTGAAGCTGACGAAGAATTAGTATTTAGTAGTTAGTAGTTAGAAAGGCCTGTGAGAGAAAATCTTGCAGGCTTTTTCTTTGCATCTACCTTTAATAACTTCTATTGATTCACCACTGCATAAAAATATCTAACCAATTTTCAACCAACCCGTGATACTCATTCGTGATCTATTGGTAAGTAATACTTCATGCTCGAGCTCATCACTTTTGAAAAATACACTTTTACCTTGCAAGGGAGAAATGTTTTGTAAATGATGCTGATGATGAATGCATAATTCGCCTCCGTCTTCCTTTTGCCAATCGGTATTGAGGTACATTATCATCGAAAAAGCACGACTCTTGTTATTGCGAAATTGATCAAGATGTTTTTTATAAAATCGTCCCTTTTCATATAGGGTATAGTGAAATTCGTAACCTGTAATACCTGTGTAGCAAGTCCTGTTGAGATACAATATAAAGTCATCCATCAAATCAAAAAAATCGTTTTCGTAGGTATTTTTATGTAGTCGATCGAGCCAATAAATTTTATCACCCCTCATTTTGCTATTGTGATTTATTGCCATTTCATTGCCTGTGCCAGCATGTAATAATTGTTCATCGAAGTACAAGGCCATCAAATTTTGCTTAAGATGCTCGGAAAGTAATGGGCTTAGAAAATTTTCTGCTATCCCTACCTTATTTTCAAGGTACGAATCTATTATGGTATCGAATATGGTTTGCACGTCCTAAAGTTGATGACTATAGTGGCATACAACCCATATAGAACGTGAAGGTACAGTATTTGAATTTGTTGTCCCGCATTTAAATTATAGCAAGATTCGGGTTTTAGGATTTCAAAATGAATTCTACATTTGCTTCTATAATAATCGATCAGATGAATCTACAAGAAAAAATAAATTATGAGCGCATTGCTGCAGCTATAGATTATTTAAAACAACATTACAAAGCACAACCTACCCTTGATGAAATCGCTGAAAAAATTCATTTGAGCCCTTTTCATTTCCAAAAATTATTTACCGAATGGGCAGGCACCAGTCCCAAGAAATTCTTGCAATATATCAGTGTAGAGTATGCAAAAGACATACTAAGAAATAGAGAGGCTTCCTTAGTAGATGTTGCCAATGAAATTGGGTTATCTGGCACTGGTAGGTTACATGATTTATTTATCCAAATTGAAGGCATGACTCCCGCTGAATACAAACATGGCGGAAAAAATCTTAGCATAAATTACAGTTTTGTTCAAAGCCCTTTTGGAAATATTATCGTAGCTTCTACACCAAAAGGAATTTGTCATTTGGCGTTTTTTGAAGAGGAGCTGAATGCATTTAATGTTTTGAAAAGTCAATTTCCAAATGCTGAATTCAGAAAGAGGACAGATCAGATACAGCAAAATGCCTTATCAATTTTTTCACATGATTTTTCGAAATTAAGCGAGGTAAAATTACATCTGAAAGGCACCGAATTTCAGTTGAAAGTTTGGCAAGCCCTGTTAAAAATCCCCTTGGGGCAATTATCTACCTATGGAAGTATAGCTAAGAGCATTGAAAACCCGAACGCTTCAAGGGCCGTAGGCACTGCGATTGGTAGTAATCCCATCGCATTTCTGATACCTTGCCATCGCGTCATACAATCTACAGGACTTATTGGAGGCTATATGTGGGGCAACACTCGAAAACAGCAATATTAGGTTGGGAAGGCGCAAAAATAAATTCGTAAAAAGAATGCACTTTCCAATCCAACTTCATGTGAGTGTCGTATGTATCTCAAACAAATACAACACTCATGGTACAGAATTTAAAATTTTTACGCTTAGTTCTATTCTTAACTTTGGTAGTTGCCAGCTATAATGCTTGCAATACCGCCCATTCGCAAAATACCAAATACAGCGCATTACTCGAAAGACCAGACACTATAGGAAAATCAACAGAATGGCAAAATGTACTAAAGCAATTTAATGACAATACAACCGCCATTGCAAAGGACGAAAATGACCAAACTGCCTACCTAAATCTTATAGCGCTATACCTAAATGAAGCCCGAATAGGAGGAAACCAGTCGTACTACTATAAGGCAGCACTAAAATTAATCAATAAATTATTAGAAAATGCACATACTAATATTGATAACCGCTTTATGGCACTTACTTACAAATCTTCCGTGCTGCTTTCCTTACATCAATTTGCCGAGGCAAAAAGAACAGCAGCGGAAGCTGTAAAACTAAATCCTTACAATGCTGATATATATGGCGCGTTAGTAGATGCCAATGTTGAGTTAGGAAACTATAATGAAGCCGTTGCGATGTGCGACAAAATGCTTAGCATAAGACCAGACCTTCGCTCTTACTCTAGAGCTTCATACATCCGGCAAATATTTGGCGATAATAATGGCGCGAAAGCTGCAATGAAAATGGCCGTTGATGCCGGACCTTCAGGTTATGAGGCTACCGAATGGGCAAGGGTAAACCTTGGCGATTTGTACTTGAATACAGGCAAACTTGATACGGCAAAATATATGTATGAAAGCGCTCTTGTGTATAGGCCTAATTATCCCTACGCTGAAATTGGTCTGGCAAAACTAGCACGCGCACAAAAAAATTATGACTCAGCAATTGCTCATTGCGAAAAGGCTATTCGCATCTTAAGTGAATCTGCTTTTGTATCCTTATTGGCTGAACTACATGAATTAAAAGGTGAGGCATCAAAAGCAAATGAAATACACAATGATGTGTTGAGACTATTAACTGAAGGCGAAAAAGAAAATGAAAATGAAAGTATTGCCAAACATAATGGAAACAGAGAACTCGCCATGGGGTATATGCATGTAAACAAAATTAACGAGGCTCTAACTTATGCACAAAAGGACCTAGCGATTCGTCCAGAAAATATCGACGCGAATGAATTAGTAGCCTGGATCTACTTCTTAAAAAATGACTTCGCCAATGCAAAAATACATATAGAAAAATCATTGGTAACAAATGTCAAAAATGCAAACACTTTATTTAAAGCCTACCTTATTTATAGTGCCAGCGCTGAAATTGCAAAAGCAGATGTATACAAATCAAGTGCGCTTGCAATCACTACCCAAATAGATCCGCAGTTGCTAAATGCCGCAGTGAAAACACAGGTTGCGACCAAATAATAATTAAGAAATAGTTGTTATGAAAAAATTAGTTGCATCACTAAGTTTTATATTGGTTAGTGTATTTGTTTCTCATGCCCATACCATAAATTATCAGTTGGATAAAATGAAGGATGATGAGGTAATAAGAAAGTACCTTGAGCTTGGCTTCACACATATTCTACCCTATGGTTTCGATCATGTATTATTTATTCTCTGCGTATTTTTTTTAAATACAAGTATTAAGAAAATCATCTTACAAGCAACCATGTTTACACTTGCCCACTCCATTACCTTGGCACTGGCTGTTTATGGAATTATTGCACCACCATCCAACATTATTGAACCGCTTATTGCCATTTCAATTGTTTTACTAGCTCTAGAAAATATTTATAACAGTCAAATAAAACCTTGGCGTATGTTGATGGTATTCGTATTTGGATTAATACATGGCATGGGGTTCGCTGGTGCGCTTAGTGAACTCGGATTGCCTTCTTATGCATTTGCGACGGCACTTGTTAGCTTTAACGTAGGCGTTGAGCTTGGGCAATTGACAGTAATCCTTGTAATGTATATTCTTGTTTCAAAAATATTTTCGAAAAAAGAATGGTACAGAAACAGAATAGTGATTCCGTCCAATATTGCCATAGCACTCACAGCATTGTTCTGGACGATCGAACGAATTTTTTTTTATTTAAAATAGATAAACCATTCCTCATGAAAAAACTAATCTACCTATTATTACTTACCTTTTCTTTTAAAATTGTAACAGCACATAATGGTACAATAAAAGGTACCATTCTCGATAGCAAACAGAAATTTCCTCTTGAATATGTACGAATTCAATTGGACAAAAATGGAGCGACAACTACTACAGATTTAGAGGGCATTTTCACATTTTCCGACCTTGAAGAGGGCAACCACACCTTGTACATTTCGATACTAGGGTATATGAAAAAAGAAATAAGAGTAGCTGTGAAAAACCATGAGACTAGCGATTTGAATATTAATCTAGAAGCTGAAATTGCCAGTTTAAAAGAGGTAAAAATTGTATCGGACCAAAAAGTGAACACCAATGCTATTTCAAAAATAGATATTGCGACTCGGCCTATTAATAATGCACAAGATATTTTGCGAATAGTACCCGGTTTGTTTATTGCACAACATGCTGGCGGCGGCAAGGCTGAACAAATATTTCTACGTGGCTTCGACTGCGATCATGGCACAGATATCAACTTGTCAGTAGATGGAATGCCAGTAAACATGGTGTCGCATGCCCACGGACAAGGATATGCCGATTTGCACTTTGTGATACCTGAAACGATTGAGAAGGTCAATGTAAAAAAGGGTCCTTACAATGCATCCATTGGTGATTTTAGTACAGCAGGCGCTATACAATTTCAAACAAAAAATCATATGGATCAAAATTCGATTTCTTTGGAAGCCGGTCGATTTGGGCATTACAGAATACTTAGTATGATGAACCTTCTAGGAGAAAAAGCCAGGGCTAAAAATCAAAATCTATGTGGCTGGAGAATATTTCTTCAAGAAAGGCTTTTTTGAAAATCCTGATAATCTAAATCGGCTAAATTTGTTTGCGAAATATCATGGCGCCATTGCAGAAAACCAATTGTTGACATTTCAGGTATCCAATTTCACAAGTTTCTGGAATGCCTCAGGTCAAATACCGGAGCGTGCAGTTGCAAATGGAAGCATCTCAAGATTTGGTAGCATAGATAATAGTGAAGGAGGTAAGACCTCGAGGTTAAACGCCAACCTCATGCTTACAACACGAATACATACTGGTGACTATTTTAAGAACCAATTGTTTTTCTCACATTACAAATTTGATTTGATTTCTAATTTTACTTTTTTAAAAAATGACACGGTAAATGGTGACGAAATTAATCAGGTAGAAGACCGCAACATTTATGGATACAAGGGTTCATTCCATTGTGAGAAAAATAAATAAAGTATCCTTTAATACAGAAATTGGAGTTCAATTGCGATATGATGACATAAAAAACTCACAACTCAGTAATGTAAAACGAAGAAATATTTTCGTACGAAATATTTCACTTGGAGATATTCACCAACTCAACGCAGGAATGTATATAGATGAAAATATTGATTTTGGCAATCATTTTAGAATCAATGCAGGCTTGCGTCAAGATATACTTGCCTTTGATTACAATAATAAATTAGACCCTTCGGGATATAATCGACAACAGGTAAGCAAAGGGATTTTTAGTCCAAAACTTAATCTCTATTTTACTCCAAATGAATCTTTGCAATTCTTTTTATTGTCAGGAAAAAGCTTTCATTCAAATGACACTCGTGTGGTGGTTTCACAAAATGGCAAGGATATTTTACCGGCTGCATATGGTGCAGAAATTGGTTCGCATTTTAAACCTTTAGATAAAATGTTTATGTCTGCTTCGTTATGGGGTCTTTATCTTCAACAGGAGTTTGTTTACGTAGGAGATGAGGCTGTGGTAGAAGCTGGTGGGGCATCCCAACGAATAGGAATTGACCTTGGGGTGCGATACGATATTTTAAGTTGGTTGTATGCGGATGCTGATTTTAATTATGCTGTACCTCGCTCGCTTGGAGTTTCGAGTCTTGAAAATAAAATTCCTTTAGCACCAACAATTACAAGTATTGGAGGCCTTACTATCAAAACTCCCTTCGGTTTAAAAACTTCCTTTCGATACCGCTATTTGGGCGATAGAGCAGCTAATGAAGACTTTTCAAGCATCGCAAAAGGTTATACTTTATTTGATGGCATAGTTGAATATTCCTTAAAGAAAACTTCCTTTTCGCTTTCAGCAGAAAATATTTTTAATGTAAAATGGAATGAGGCGCAGTTTGAAACGGAAAGCAGATTGAAAGGTGAGCAAACGTCTATTTCTGAAATTCATTATACAGCTGGAACACCATTATTTTTGAAAGCAAAAATGGTTTATAATTTTTAGTATTTCTTAAACAGTGACTTTGCATTTGTCATTTGGGATAACCACAAAAATTCGAGCAAACCTTCCTTTTCTAAAATAGTACTATCCCAAAAAAATTTATGCCTTACAAAAAATGAAGTTCTATTTAGATACCACACTGTTGTATTTCACAAATACGTAAATATACAGTACCCGCGATAGTCGCATGATCCAGGGCTGTAAAATAACCAAGGATGATATCATTACTCCTATAAAAATAAATATGGAATTATCACGCCAGGTAAAACCATAGGTGAGCGAAAAAATAATAGCAGAGATAAAAATGGTTGCTACACTCAAGGCATAACTCACATAGCCTGTTCCAAACCAAAACCCCGTTTCTATTTCAAACTTCAAGCCACAATGAGAACATTTTTCAGGCATGTCCATCAATTTCGTTATTGGAAAAACACTTTTATTTGTAAACATCCCACCTCGATGGCAATTGGGACATTTCATTTTTAACATACTGATAAATCGATTTGGTTTTTCGTTGTTCAACATTTCTATACTATTTTTATTTAAATTAAATCCAATTGCCGTTCACCTATTTGCTGCCTCCACATTGCATAATACAAGCCCTTTTCATCTACCAATTGCTGATGGGCCCCTGTTTCAACTATTTTTCCCTTCTCAAGTACATAAATTCGATCGGCATGCATAATGGTTGAAAGACGATGGGCAATTAAAATATTGATTTGCTCTTTCTCGCCTGAAATTTGTTTCACCGTATTGGTAATCGCTTCCTCTGTAATGGAATCAAGTGCTGAAGTAGCCTCGTCAAATACCAGTAATCGAGGCTGACGCAGCAATGCCCTCGCTATAGAAAGTCGTTGCTTTTCACCACCCGAAATTTTCATACCCCCTTCTCCAATTACTGTATCCAAACCATTTTCAGCACGACTCAATAAGGTGTAGGCTGCTGATTTTTGCAAGGCCTTAATCATCTCCTCTTCTGTAGCACGTGGATTTACAAAGAGCAAATTTTCGCGTATACTTCCTGCAAACAATTGCGTATCTTGAGTTACAAAGCCAATTTGATGCCTAAATTCTTCAATATCCAAATCTCGAAAGGAAACCCCATTATAAAGTAGATCGCCCTCTAAAGGTTTGTACAAGCCCACCAGTAATTTTACCAACGTCGTTTTTCCAGAACCCGAAGGTCCTACAAAAGCTATGGTCTCGCCTCTTTTAACCGAAAACGAAATATTACTCAACGCGTTTTGCCGAGCCGTCTGATGTTTAAACGAAACATCTTTAAATTCCAAATTCTCAATTTTATTGATCGATTTTGGGTTTAGCGGTCGCTCCTCCACCGGAGTATGCATCAGCTTTCAAAATTCCCCAATGAGGTTTCAGCTTCTCGATAGGCTAAAATAATATTGCCCAACTCCTGCAAAGGACCAAAAATAAAAAAAGAAAAAAATTGCATGGTAATCATTTGCCCAATGGATAAGTGATTCTTAAACACCAAATAAGCCAATACAAATAAAATACTTTGCCGCATTAAATTTACAAAAGTGCCCTGAACAAAACTTAAGGATCGAATACTCTTTACCTTTTTTAACTCGAGTTGTAAAATTTTTCGCGTGGTAAGATTCAGACGTTTGATCTCCTGATTAGTAAGTCCCAAACTTCGAATCAATTCAATATTACGTAAAGATTCTGTGGTAGCTCCAGCTAGTGCAGTTGTTTCCTTAATAATTGTACGTTGAATAAATTTAATTTTTTTACTCAATACACTCATTAATGCAGATAACAATATGGCACCTACCATGTATATTAATACCAACTTTGGGTAGGTAGTAAAAGAGTAAACCATTACAAATACTACACTTACTATCACACCAAACAGCACATTGATAAATAAGGTCATAAATTTTTCGGAATCAATCCGAACTTTTTCAAGCACCGCCAAGGTTTCACCACTACGTTGATCTTCAAATTGTTGATAGGGTAATTGCAACGCTCTTTTTAGTCCGTCGGTATACACATCGGCGCCAAATCGTTGAATCACAGTATTTACCGTATAATCTTGAAATGCTTTAGCAATACGCGATGCCATAGCAACACCAATCATGGTAGCAATAAACTGAAGAATATTTAAAATATACTCTTGTTGTGTGGCCTTGTTGTAATTTTCTTTGATATAATCAAAAAGTTTTCCAAAAAATACAGGGTCTAATAAGGAAAATCCGGTATTCAGTGCTGCTAATAAAAACGATAGCAACACAAACCCCTTATATCGTGATAGGTAATGGAGTAAAATTTTCATATAATGGGTGCAAAGGTAGTATTATTATTAACACATAATGTAAGGGATTCCCTAAAGAAGTATAGAAAAAGCAGCAGAGGCAGCCCATGTTTTAGGTTCAGGAAATGAATGCCAAAAATGTCGATGATTTACTACAAACAACAGCTTTACGGCGCAATTACCAATTTACCGTCCATATACCGAACTAACACATTGTGCTTATTAATTTTGCAGCAATACTCCATATCATATTGCAATCCAAATTTCGATAATCGATGAAAATGCGAACTGTCTTGAATAAAACCGTAGAGGTCGTTTTTGGCAGCTTTATATAAATGATGCGCAGCACGTGTACTATCACAATTCATTTCAAAATATTCCCCAATTTGGTCGTACACAGCTCCGGCAAATAGAGAATCCTCCAAATTATATCGATCTTTCCAGGATGCACAAGCAAGTAAAACATCTTTCTGCTGCGATTTCAAATAGTCGCATACTGCACCCAGATTCAAAAATGATCCTGAAATAATTTCGCTCGCTTCACCGCACATATGCAATAGTCGAGTACCATTTGTTGTGGTAAACAATAAGGTTTTACCCTTAATAAAATCCGTTTCGTATTCCAGCGGCGAATTGCCATGTTCCAAACCGGGTGCCACCTTCCCATCTCGTTCGCCGGCAGTAATGGCATTGGAACTTGTCAACCCCATTTCAATGCATTTTTCTACCGAGTCTATGGGTATGATTTGTTTGGCCCCATTATCCAATGCAGCAGCAATGGTGGAGGTAGCTCTAAACACGTCAATAATCACCACGATACTCTTTTTGATATCATAAAGGTGAAGTAGAGATGGCGAAAAACAAGTCTCTATTTTGGGTAAGGCCATTCTTAAAATAAAAATTTACTGACTACAAAAAGTGATAATAATTGCATAACAAAACCGACAATATATCCTGAATACACCTGCGGTCCGGTATGTGCCTTGATGTATAAACGGATACTCCCCACTAATCCGGCTATTATTATGGAACCTATTAAAAATAAAATTGAATTTTGAACTCCTTGAAAGGTACAAATAAGAGCAAACCCCACTACGCCGCCCCATGCTGCAGCATGCATACTTATTTTATAAAAGATAGTAGCCATAAAGATTCCTACTGTGGTCAAAAAAACACCTAGCAAAAAACTTTGCACCAATTCAGGCGCCTGCATGGTTTTATGAAACAACCAAAATACCCAAAAGTAAAATAACATGGAGGCAATTAAGGGCCCGTATCGCTCCCGCTCACCATGCATATGAATACTTTCGATAAACTTAAGTCGCCACAGCAAAAAAACCACTAGCAGTGGAAATGAAATGGTGATGTGCGCAATAATGAGGTAACCACCAAGAAGTAGTTTTATGGTCTAATCAAAAAACAACGTTGGACTCCAAAAAATAAGAAACATAAATACCATGGTTGGTACAAATACGGGATGTAAAATCGTAGAGATGATTTTCGGTAACAAACCGTTTTTACTGGATTGATCTTGCACGGTGGCAAAGGTACTATAATCCAATGGGTAATTTCAAAATTAAGAGGGGACATTTTTAATAAAACGAATCCGAGAAAGGGCAGGAGATGTAGTCCAGTAAATCCTGAAAAAACCAAACGCTGTTACGTCTTATTAGCCTTCCACTACCACAGAATCCTTATCCCGTTTGCCTAGTACTACTGCACCTACCATGGCACTTAAAAACAAGACACTGGCAATTTCAAAAGGGAAAACATAGTCGGTAAATAATACCATTCCTAAGTTTTTTATCAAACCAATATCAGTTGCTTGCGCATACATTATTTGCTTGCCATCAATGCCACTTATGGTCGATTTAAATGCAGCGATGAATATCAACAACAAGGCACCTCCTGAAATAACCGCCGCAAATTGAACCAGCGTATTCTTTTGAGGTTCCGTATCACCATTAAGGTTCATCAGCATAATCACAAACAAAAACAAAACCATGATAGCACCTGCATACACTATGATATTAACGATTGCCAAAAATTGCGCATTCATCATCACATAATGTGCCGAAATAGTAAAAAAAGTTAATATCAAAAATAAGACGCTATTTATGGGATTTCGGCTCATTATTACACCCACAGATAATCCCAAGGTGAGAACACACAATATCCAAAAAATAATATGTTGTAATTCCATACTGTAATCTATTTATTCAACAAATCGGATTGCTTCGATTTTGCTGACAAGGGTAATAGTAAATCGTCTTTTTTATAAATAAAACTCTGCCGACTATAATTGGCAGGTGCAAATGTTTGTGTTAGGTAAATGGCATCTTTAGGACAGGCTTCTTCGCATAATCCGCAAAAGATACAACGCAACATGTTGATTTCGTATTGTGCGGCATATTTTTCCTCTTTATACAAATGCTCTTCGCCTGCCTTTCGTTCGGCAGACTCCATGGTAATGGCCTCGGCCGGACAACTCAATGCACACAAACCGCACGCAGTGCACTTTTCACGCCCTTCCTCATCTCTGTTTAAGATATGTAATCCCCGAAAGGTACTGCTAAAAGGTCGTTCCACCTCAGGATAATTTATAGTAGCCTTCTTCTTAAAAATGTGGCTAAGCGTGATACTCAATCCTTTAATAATGGACGGAATATAGAGACGTTCCAAAAAGGTCATTGGATGCCTATCAACTGCCAGTGATTTTTTTGAAATATTATAAGCCATACAAATTATTAATTTTGAAAATATAAAATGACCGCACCGGTGATAAGCATATTAATAAGAGCCAGTGGAATTAAACTTTTCCAACCCAAATTCATTAATTGGTCATATCTAAATCTTGGAATCGTCCATCTGATAAACATAAAGAAGATAATGAATGCAATTGCTTTACCTAATAATACCAAAACACCAATAATAGAAAAAACCCAGGGCGCCACTTGCGTTGCTACCCAATCCATTCCCGGATAATTATAACCACCAAAAAACATTGTGCTTAAAATAACGGAAGTAATAAACATATTGATATACTCAGCAAACAAGTAAAAGCCTAGTTTCATTGAACTATATTCTGTATGATACCCTCCTATCAATTCACTTTCGCATTCAGCCAAATCGAAAGGCGCGCGATTTAATTCGGCAAAAGAACAAACGATAAAAATGATAAATGCCAATGGTTGCTTAAAGAAATTCCAGGTAAAATAGCCATCCGCCCAAAAACCATGTTGCTGTGCTGCTATTTCACGCATACTCAAACTGCCCGTCATCATCACCATTGCTATCAAACTGATACCCATAGCCAATTCATAGGAAATGGCCTGTGAAGCAGCCCGAAGTCCACTCAATAATGAAAATTTATTGTTGGAAGCCCATGCACCTAACATAATCCCATACACACCCAAACTTACTACACCAAATATATACAATACGCCAATGCTGATATCAGCTACTTGCAATGAAATGATACTGCCGTCCTCCTTTACAATATCCGGACCCCAAGGTATGACAGCACTTGTCATACAAGCCATCAACATAGCTAAGGAGGGCCCTAAAATAAATAAAAATTTGCTAGAGAAATTAGGAATGATTTCTTCCTTGGTAAACAATTTTACCGCATCAGCAAAGGGTTGCAAAAGTCCGAAAATTCCCGCTCTGTTGGGACCTCTCCTATCTTGCATTACCGCCGATACCTTTCGCTCGGCCCAGGTGCTATACATTGCAACGCCCAATGAAGCCCCCAATATAATAGCAATCAAAATTACCTTTTCGATAATAAGTGAAAAGGAAATTGCAAGTAAAACCATTTTACAAAAATAAGTGAACAAAAATAGCGTATCCATTTGAATTATGAAACACAAAACCACATTAAGTTAATATTCTTTTGGATTACTAAAAAAATACCCCATCTACCAAAAATAAGCTTGTTTACCTTTCGAAATTAAAAAAGGTTGCACGTAGTACGTGCAACCTTATAGTGATTTTATTATCCAAATAAAACCTAATTTTTATCGAATCAATGTTACATCGCCCTTACGGATATAGGTCTTGCCATCTCGGGTACATGTATATCTAAATATGTATTGATAGGTAGATACCTCTGCATCTTCTCCATCAATCTTACCATCCCATCCACGTTTCCAATCACTTGTACTCCATAACTTCTGACCCCATCGGTCATACACTTCCAATTGAATCAGTATGATACCCGCAGTACTGAAGACCTTAAACTCATCGTTAGTATTATCACCATTTGGTGAGAAGGCATTCGGTATGAAAGATACATCGCAACATGGACCCTCTTCGATATATACTGAGTCGCGGTATTCACAACCGTTCGCATCTGCAATCAATACATTATACCAACCAAAGTAAAGTTGACTGGCCGTTGGTGAATTTTGTACTGGTGAAGTGCTCCATTGGTATACATAAGGCGGTTGACCTCCAAATGTATTCGCTGTTGCTGTTCCTTCATTACCCTTACCTGTACAACCCAAATCTTGTTTGGTCATTGTATTACCCAATGGATTTGCAGGTGGGTTTATTGTAAATTCTACCATGTATTCACATCCTACTGTATCTACTACTCGCAAGGTATACGTACCGGCTGCCATATTAAAGAATTGACCGGTTTTATTGATGTTTAAACCAGGTGTGATGTAGTACTTATAGCCACCTCTTCCACCTGTACCCACTACTGTCACCCTACCATCTTTCGAATCAATACATTTCGGATCATCGATTACCATTGTAGCGCCTACTGCAGTCGGTCCGGATAATACCAAATTCGTATCCTTTCTACATCCCAAATCATCTAACAACGTAATCTGATAAACCCCTACCGGTAAGCCTGTAAACAGACCACTCATTTTTGGAGTTCCATTATTGAGTGAGAAGGTAATTGGTGCCGTGCCGCCCGTTGCTTTTATGTCTAATACACCAGTGGTGTCATAAGCACATATCGGCTCTACTACAGTAAGTGAAGTAATTTGCAATGCTGGATTCTGTACGATAGTAGCCTGAGTAGTTAAGGTACAACCATTCGCATCTGTTGCTGTAATCACATAGCTGCCTGCAAGCAGATCTTTAAAGAAGCCTAATGGAAGCTGCGTAGCATTTGGAGTAATAGAGAACGTAATCGCTCCAGTACCGCCACTTGCCACTACCGCTATACTACCAGTAGCATCGCCATAGCAATATACTTCATGAACATTCACCGTGTTGTACACTATTGCCGCTGGTTCGTTGATGACAATTCCACCTGTGGTTGCCGTACATCCATTACCATCGGTTACGGTTACAGTATACGTTCCGGCTCCCAAACCAGTAAATTGACCCGTTTGGTTGTTTTGCCCACCAGGTGTTAATACATACGTATAATTTGGTAATGGATTCCCTCCGGTGGCTGCCACTGTAATAGTACCTGCCAAACCTCCATTACAACTATTGTCTTGAGCAACTACTGCTGCAAAGGTAACGGGTGCGGGCTCCACAATACATAGCGAAGTAGTGATACTACATCCACTGGCATCCGTGGCTGTTACGGTATAGCATTGTGGTGTAAGACCGGTATAAACACCTGTAATATTTGGCTGAGGCCCTAGCGGATTGATTGTATACGTGATTAATCCAACGCCACCGCTGGCATTTACATTAATAGCTCCATTGGCAGCGCCAAAGCACGTAATATTGGTCGCTACCGCATTATTCCATACAATCTGAGGCGGACCATTTACGGTAGCAGTTGTTGATACGGTATTATTATTGGCGTCCGTTGCTACGATTGTATAAGTACCTACACACAAATTAGTATAGAACCCGGTTGCGTTTCCGATATTTCCCGGAGTTAAAACAAAGTTGAACGGTGCAACTCCACCTGAGATACTAGAGGTAATAGTGCCATCACATGCCCCAAAACAAGTTTCATCAGTCGCGGTGGCTGTCAATACACCTATAAGGGGCTGCGTAATACACTGCGTTGTTGTTGCTGTACAACCATTGGCATCTGTTGCCGTTATTGTATAACATGTTTGCCCTCCAGTCGCTGTTAAATTGGTAAAGTTTCCTGGAGGAGCTTGTGCCCCTATTACAGGTGCAATGGTATAAATATAACCAGGAGTTCCGCCTGCAGCCGCTACGGTGATGGTTCCGTCCGATCCACCAAACATGGTAACATTGGTAAACGCAGTAACTGTAACTGTTAATAATGTTGGCTGCGTTATATTTATTGCCACCGTACCACTGCAACCAACCGCATCGCTTATCGTTACAGTGTAATTACCTGCGCACAAACCGGTAAATGTTCCGGCAGGTCCTTGTGGAGCAACGGGTGCAATAGAATACGTATAGGGTAATACACCTCCTACTCCATTGACTGTAACCGTTCCATCGCAAACCCCAAAGCACGATACATTGGTTTGGTTTGCAACAGCAACTGTCGGCGAATTCGGTGCGAATAATTGTACTGTTGTTGTCCCTGTACATCCTATCGCATCTGTAACCGTGATAGTATACACAATACCTGCACATAAGTTGCTTGCTGTGCCTACCGCGTTGATCGCAGCACCGCCGCTAATGGCATACGTATAGGTTGGTGTGCCGCCTGCTGTGTTGGTAGTGGCCGTTCCATCACATCCAGGTACACAAGTAACAGGGGTTGTGGTATTGATCGTAATGGTTGGTGCGTTCGGTGCAATTAACTGCACAGTAGTAGTTGCACTACAACTGTTGGCATCTGTAACGGTAATCGTATAAACGATACTTGCACATAAATTGCTCGCATTTCCTAAAGCATCTATTGCAGCACCTCCACTAATGGCATAGATATAACCCGGTGTACCACCTGCGGTAATCGTTGTGGCTGTTCCATCGCATCCAGGTACACAAGTTGGTGCCGTTGTGGTATTGATCGTAATTGTTGGTGCGTTCGGTGCCGTTAACTGAACCGTTGTGGTTCCCGTACAAGCATTGGCATCCGTTACAGTAATGGTATACACTATACCTGCACATAAGTTACTCGCCGTGCCTACTGCATTGATGATAGCACCACCACTTATCGCATAGGTATAACCCGCTACACCACCTGCTGTAATGGTCGTTGCTGTTCCATCACATCCAGGTACACAAGTAACTGGGGTTGTAGTATTGATAGTAATCGTTGGTGAGTTCGGTGCGGTTAATTGTACCGTTGTGGTGGCACTACAGCTATTCGCGTCCGTTACCGTAATCGTGTAAATGATTCCTGCACATAAATTGCTTGCTGTACCCACCGCATTAATGATAGCACCACCACTAATCGCATAAGTATAACCTGGGGTTCCACCTGCTGTGTTGGTTGTTGCTGTTCCGTCACAACCAGGTACACAAGTAACCGGTGTGGTGGTATTAATAGTTATCGTTGGTGCATTCGGTGCGGTTAATTGTACCGTTGTGGTCGCACTACAACTATTCGCATCCGTTACCGTAATGGTGTAAGTTGTACCTGCACATAAATTGCTTGCAGTTCCTACCCCATTGATCACAGCACCGCCACTAATCGCATAGGTATAACCTGCTGTTCCTCCGGCTGTTGTCGTAGTAGCTGTACCATCACAACCCGGTGTACACGTAGGGGTAGTAGTAACATTGATATCTACCGTTAACAAAGCAGGACCGCTAACTACAAAGTTGGTTGTTCCCACACAAGAGCTTGCATCTGTTACGGTTACCGTATAACTGCCTACACATAAACCACTAATCGCTCCGGTGTTGACATCTATTATACCAGGTGCGGTTATTGAATAGGTATAACCCGGAGTTCCGCCTATTGCGGTGGCCTGAGCTGTGGCATTGCAATCTCCAAAGCAACTTACCGAGGTAATATTAGATACCGTTACGGTTGGTGAGTTCGGAGTAGATAAACTGATATTGGTAGTACCGGTACAGCCATTGGCGTCCGTTCCCGTAATTATATAGTTGATTCCTGCACATAAATTGGTAAACGTTCCAACAGGTACCTGAGGTCCTGCTGCAGGGGGATATTGTAAATACAATTGGTCCATTACCACCAGCTCCACTTACTGTAGCCGTACCATCACAACCAGGTGTACAGCTTGGATTCGTGGTATTGGTAATCGTGACCGTTGGTGAGCTCGGTGCGCCAACTGAACGGTGGTAGTACCGGTACAACCACTTGCATCCGTTACCGTAATCGTATAAATAGTTCCGCACATAGATTCGTCGCGGCTCCCACAACATCTATGGTAGCACCCCCACTGATAGCATAGGTATAAGTAGGAGCTCCACCCACCGTGTTCGTAGTGGCCGTGCCATCACAACCCGGTACACAGGTAGGACCCGTGGTAGTATTAGTGGTTATTGTTGGGGCATTCGGTGCTGTTAACTGAACAGTAGTAGTTGCACTACAACTATTCGCATCCGTTACCGTAATCGTATAAATGGTACCTGCACATAAGTTACTCGCATTCCCTAAAGCATCTATCACTGCACCACCACTAATCGCATATGAATAGGCAGGTGTACCACCTACAGTGTTCGTAGTGGCCGTTCCATCACAACCTGGTACGCAGGTTGGTGCGGTAGTGGTATTAATAGTAATCGTTGGTGCGTTTGGTGCTGTTAATTGTACCGTTGTAGTACCTGAACAAGCATTGGCATCTGTAACAGTAATCGTATACACAATACCTGCACATAAGTTGCTCGCATTTCCTAGAGCATCTATTAACGCACCTCCACTAATTGCATACGTATAACCTGGTGTACCACCTGCTGTAATGGTAGTGGCCGTTCCATCGCAACCCGGTACACAAGTAACCGGTGTGGTGGTATTGATTGTAATCGTTGGTGAGTTCGGTGCAATTAATTGAACAGTAGTAGTTGCACTACAACTGTTGGCATCTGTAACCGTGATGGTATAAACGATACCTGCATAAATTGCTCGCATTTCCTAAAGCATCTATCACTGCACCACCGCTAATCGCATACGAATAAGCAGGGTACCACCTGCGGTAATCGTTGTGGCTGTTCCATCGCATCCCGGTACACAAGTTGGTGCAGTTGTAGTATTGATAGTTATCGTTGGTGCGTTCGGTGCCGTTAACTGAACCGTTGTGGTTCCCGTACAAGCATTGGCATCCGTTACAGTAATTGTATACACTATACCTGCACATAAGTTACTCGCCGTGCCTACTGCATTGATGATAGCACCACCACTTATCGCATAGGTATAGGTAGGTGTACCACCTGCTGTGTTGGTTGTAGCTGTTCCATCACATCCAGGTACACAAGTAACTGGGGTTGTAGTATTGATAGTAATCGTTGGTGCATTCGGTGCGGTTAATTGTACCGTTGTGGTGGCACTACAGCTATTCGCGTCCGTTACCGTAATCGTGTAAATGATTCCTGCACATAAATTGCTTGCTGTACCCACCGCATTAATGATAGCACCACCACTAATCGCATAAGTATAACCTGGGGTTCCACCTGCTGTGTTGGTTGTTGCTGTTCCGTCACAACCAGGTACACAAGTAACCGGTGTGGTGGTATTAATAGTTATCGTTGGTGCATTCGGTGCGGTTAATTGTACCGTTGTGGTCGCACTACAACTATTCGCATCCGTTACCGTAATGGTGTAAGTTGTACCTGCACATAAATTGCTTGCTGTGCCTACCCCATTGATCGCAGCACCGCCACTAATCGCATAGGTATAACCTGCTGTTCCACCTGCTGTTGTCGTAGTAGCTGTACCATCACAACCCGGTGTACACGTAGGGGTAGTAGTAACATTGATATCTACCGTTAACAAAGCAGGACCGCTAACTACAAAGTTGGTTGTTCCCACACAAGAGCTTGCATCTGTTACGGTTACCGTATAGTTGCCTACACATAAACCACTAATGGCTCCGGTGTTGACATCTATTATACCAGGTGCTGTAATAGAATAGGTATAACCCGGAGTTCCGCCTATTGCGGTAGCCTGAGCTGTGGCATTGCAATCTCCAAAGCAACTTACTGAGGTAATATTAGACACCGATACAGTTGGTGAGTTGGGAGTAGATAAACTGATATTGGTAGTACCGGTACAGCCATTGGCGTCCGTTCCTGTAATTATATAGTTGATTCCTGCACATAAATTGGTAAACGTTCCAACAGGTACCTGAGGTCCTGCGCGGGGATATCGTAAATACAATAGGTCCATTACCTCCAGCTCCACTTACCGTAACAGTACCATCACAACCCGGTGTACAGCTTGGATTCGTGGTATTGGTAATCGTAATTACTACTGCTGTAGGTTCGGTAATCGTAAAGCTTGTGGTAGCTGTACATAGGTTTGCATCCGCTACTGTTACGGTGTAGGTACCCGCACATAGGCCAGTAATCGCTCCCGTGTTGGCATTGATAATACCAGGGGGCGTTGATTGCATACGTATACGCTGCCGTACCACCGGCACCGTTTGCTTGGGCGGTGCCATTACACTGAGCATTACAGATCGCATTGGTTATGTTAGATACGGTTACACTTAATACAGTTGGTTCACTTACACTAAAGGTAGTGGTACCGGTACAAAGATTTGCATCTGTTACCGTTACCGTATAGGTACCTGCACATAGACCCGTGATTGCTCCGGTGTTTGCATTAATAATACCCGGTGCGGTAATCGCATACGTATAAGCTGGCGTTCCACCGGCTCCTGTTGCCTGTGCGGTGCCATTGCAAAGTCCGTTACAAGTGACATTCGTAATATTGGATATCGTTACAGTTGGTGAGTTGGGTGCTATTATTTGTACGGTGGTAGTTCCTGTACAACCGTTCGCATCACTTACTGTTATGGTATAGGTGATTCCTGCACATAAATTGCTTGCTGTTCCCACCGCATTAATGATAGCACCACCACTAATCGCATAAGTATAACCTGGGGTTCCACCTGCTGTGTTGGTAGTTGCTGTTCCGTCACAACCAGGTACACAAGTAACCGGTGTGGTGGTATTGATAGTTATCGTTGGTGCATTCGGAGCGGTTAATTGTACCGTTGTGGTGGCACTACAACTATTCGCATCCGTTACCGTAATGGTGTATGTTGTACCTGCACATAAATTGCTTGCAGTTCCTACCCCATTGATCGCAGCACCGCCACTAATCGCATAGGTATAACCTGCTGTTCCTCCGGCTGTTGTCGTAGTAGCTGTACCATCACAACCCGGTGTACACGTAGGGGTAGTAGTAACATTGATATCTACCGTTAACAAAGCAGGACCGCTAACTACAAAGTTGGTTGTTCCCACACAAGAGCTTGCATCTGTTACGGTTACCGTATAGCTGCCTACACATAAACCACTAATCGCTCCGGTGTTGACATCTATAATACCAGGTGCTGTAATAGAATAGGTATAACCCGGAGTTCCGCCTATTGCGGTAGCCTGAGCTGTGGCATTGCAATCTCCAAAGCAACTTACTGAGGTAATATTAGACACCGATACAGTTGGTGAGTTGGGAGTAGATAAACTGATATTGGTAGTACCGGTACAGCCATTGGCGTCCGTTCCTGTAATTATATAGTTGATTCCTGCACATAAATTGGTAAACGTTCCAACAGGTACCTGAGGTCCTGCTGCAGGGGATATCGTAAATACAATAGGTCCATTACCTCCAGCTCCACTTACCGTAACAGTACCATCACAACCCGGTGTACAGCTTGGATTCGTGGTATTGGTAATCGTAATTACTACTGCTGTAGGTTCGGTAATCGTAAAGCTTGTGGTAGCTGTACATAGGTTTGCATCCGCTACTGTTACGGTGTAGGTACCCGCACATAGGCCAGTAATAGCTCCCGTGTTGGCATTGATAATACCAGGGCGTTGATTGCATACGTATACGCTGCCGTACCACCGGCACCGTTTGCTTGGGCGGTGCCATTACACTGAGCATTACAGATCGCATTGGTTATGTTAGATACGGTTACACTTAATACAGTTGGTTCACTTACACTAAAGGTAGTGGTACCGGTACAAAGATTTGCATCTGTTACCGTTACCGTATAGGTACCTGCACATAAACCCGTGATTGCTCCGGTGTTTGCATTGATAATACCGGGTGCGGTAATCGCATACGTATAAGCAGGGGTTCCACCCGCTCCGGTTGCTTGTGCCGTACCATTGCAAAGTCCGTTACAAGTAACATTCGTAATATTGGAGGTACTTACACTAAGTACTAAAGGTTGGGTTATGGTAAAGGAGGTAGTAGCGGTACATAAATTAGCATCGGTTACCGTAACCGTGTAGGTGCCGGCACAAAGTGCGCTAATCGCTCCGGTATTCACATCGATTACACCAGGTGCCGTAATAGCATACGTATAGGCTACCGTTCCACCGGCTCCTGTAGCTTGTGCACTACCGTTACAAAGTCCATTACAAGTTACATTCGTGATATTGGATACTGCTACAGATAGTACTGCCGGTTGTGTTATGGTAAAGGTTGTAGTGGCCGTACACAAATTTGCATCCGTCACCGTTACAGTATACGTTCCCGCACAAAGACCACTTATCGCTCCCGTGTTGGCATTGATAATACCGGGGGCGCTAATGGCATATGTATATGCAGGGGTTCCACCGGCTCCGGTTGCCTGTGCCGTACCATTGCAAAGTGGATTACAAGTCACATTGGTAATATTCGTTATCCCAAGGCTTAGTACAGGTGGTTGGGTAATCGTAAAGCTTGTGGTAGCTGTACATAGGTTTGCATCTGTTACCGTTACGGTATACGTTCCCGCACATAGGCCGCTAATCGCACCCGTGTTGGCATTGATAATACCAGGGGCGTTGATTGCATACGTATAGGCTGCTGTACCACCGGCTCCGTTTGCTTGGGCCGTGCCATTGCAAAGTGGATTACATGTTACATTGGTGATATTAGATACGGTTACACTTAATACAGTTGGTTCACTTACATTAAAGGTAGTGGTACCCGTACAAAGATTTGCATCTGTTACCGTTACCGTATAGGTACCTGCACATAGACCCGTGATTGCGCCAGTGTTTGCATTGATAATACCCGGTGCAGTAATGGCATACGTATAAGCAGGGGTTCCACCCGCTCCTGTCGCCTGTGCGGTGCCATTACAAAGTCCATTACAAGTAACATTCGTAATATTGGAGGTACTTACACTAAGTACTAAAGGTTGGGTTATGGTAAAGGAGGTAGTAGCGGTACATAAATTAGCATCGGTTACCGTTACCGTGTAGGTGCCGGCACAAAGGGCTGTAATCGCTCCGGTATTCACATCGATTACACCAGGTGCCGTAATAGCATACGTATAGGCTACCGTTCCACCGGCTCCTGTAGCTTGTGCCGTACCGTTACAAAGTCCATTACAGGTTACATTCGTGATATTGGATACCGCTACGGATAGTACCGCCGGTTGTGTTATGGTAAAGGTTGTGGTGGCCGTACACAAATTTGCATCCGTCACCGTTACAGTATACGTTCCCGCACAAAGACCACTTATTGCTCCCGTGTTGGCATTAATAATACCGGGGGCGCTAATGGCATACGTATAAGCAGGGGTTCCACCGGCTCCGGTTGCTTGGGCAGTACCATTGCAAAGTGGATTACAAGTCACATTGGTAATATTCGTTACTGCAAGGCTTAGTACAAGTGGTTGGGTAATCGTAAAGCTTGTGGTAGCTGTACATAGGTTTGCATCTGTAACCGTTACGGTGTAGGTACCCGCACATAGACCGCTAATCGCACCCGTGTTGGCATTGATAATACCAGGGGCGTTGATTGCATACGTATAAGCTGCTGTACCACCGGATCCGTTTGCTTGGGCCGTGCCATTGCAAAGTGGATTACAAGTTACGTTGGTGATATTAGATATGGTTACACTTAAAACTGTTGGTTCACTTACACTAAAGGTAGTGGTACCGTTGCAAAGATTTGCATCGGTTACCGTTACCGTATAAGTTCCGGCACATAGACCCGTGATTGCACCAGTGTTTGCATTGATTATACCGGGTGCGGTAATCGCGTACGTATAAGCTGGCGTTCCACCGGCTCCTGTTGCCTGTGCGGTGCCATTACAAAGTCCGTTACAAGTAACATTCGTAATATTGGAGGTACTTACGGTAAGTACTAAAGGTTGGGTTATGGTAAAGGAAGTAGTAGCAGTGCATAAATTAGCATCTGTTACCGTTACCGTGTAGGTGCCGGCACAAAGTGCTGTAATGGCTCCAGTATTGACATCGATTACACCAGGTGCCGTAATAGCATACGTATAGGCTACCGTTCCACCGGCTCCTGTAGCTTGGGCACTACCGTTACAAAGTCCATTACAGGTTACATTCGTGATATTGGATACCGCTACGGAGAGTACTGCCGGTTGTGTTATGGTAAAGGTGGTAGTGGCCGTACACAAATTTGCGTCTGTTACGGTTACGGTATACGTGCCGGCACATAGACCACTAATTGCACCTGTGTTGGCATTGATAATACCGGGGGCGGTAATGGCATATGTATAGGCAGGGGTTCCACCGGCTCCTGTTGCTTGGGCAGTACCATTGCAAAGAGGGTTACAAGTCACATTGGTGATATTTGTTATCCCAAGGCTTAGTACAGGTGGTTGGGTAAGACACACTGTGGAGGTGATAGAACATAGGTTGGCATCAGTTGCTGTAATGGTATAGCATTGAGCAGTCAAATTCACAAAATTTCCTACAACATTTGCCTGTGGTCCTAATGGACTAATTGTATAAGTAATTACACCTGTACCGCCAGTCACATTAACACTTACGGAACCCGTATTAGCACCATTACATAAAACATTGGTTGCGTTGGTATTATTCCATACCAATGCAGGGGGTTGGCTCATCACAACGCCAACTACGGAATCTTTACAATTATTCACATCCGTTACTCGAAGTGTATAGGTTCCGACAGGAACGCCGTTATAAGTTCCAATAATGCCTCCGACACCAGATGCTGTAGCAGTCATCCCTCCGGTTGGAGGCGAAAAGGTGTACGAGGCGTTGGTATATGGCCCTGTACCTCCAACCACTCCGGTTACAATGGTTCCAACCCCTCCATTACATAAAGGGGGTATAATATTTGTTACGGTTATATCCGGAATGGGCGGCAATGCCAAAGAAAAGGTTGCGGTACTGGTACAACCCAATACGTCTTTAGCCATAATTGTATAGATGCCCGCACATAAATTCAGAAAGGATCCTCCTGCCACCAAAACCGAATCTGAATAGGTATTTGGAGGAACTACCAATGGAAATTTATAAAATTTCTTTGCACCGGTTCCTCCGATAGCATTGGCAATAATAGATCCGCCACATGGATTGGTACAGGTTGGATTTATTTTTGAGGCAGGAATATTTCCGGTGTAAATAACTATTTGCGATGGAGTGGTCAAAGTCCGTGTATTGGAAGCAGTACAACCATTTGCATCGGTCACTACAATAGTGTATGTACCAGGACCCGGCAGGTTACTGAATATATTATTGTTTACTCCGGAAATCACCGTATTGCCATAAATAGGATTGATGACATAATTATTTACAGGAGGAGTACCACCTGTTGCTGCACAGGTTATAGTTCCGGTACTATCACCAAAACACCCAGGATTGGTAGATATAGGCGTCGGCAAAACAAGAGCTGCTGGATTGGCTATATTTGCCGTAGCTGTTGCTGTGCAACCATATGCATCCGTGACTGTAATGGTATAATTGCCCGCCAGTAAATTATTCCAACTACCCAAGGCATACTGTATGGCACCCGGCAGCGCCTGCAGGAGGAAAACTTGCCAACGAAAAGGTAAAGGGTCCTGAACCTCCATTAACAGTAGTTACACGTAATGTATCATTCATGAACTGGTTATTACAAGGAGGATTTTTCTTGAACGTTAAAATATTCATCGGAAAATATACCGGATGAAAAATAACCACACTATCTAAGCATAGATTTGCATCACGTACTGTAATGGTGTAGGTATTACCACCCACAAGTCCCGAAAAAACATTTACTCCAAAAGTAAACAACCCGTAAGTATTTGGTTGTCCAGGTCCTGCAATTTTATACTGATAAGGTCCCGCACCAAATGCGGCTTTTGCGGTATCGATATACTGACCATTGGCACAGTTTATGGAGGTGCCAATGGTGAGATCTAAGGAATTAGGCACGGTAAATACCAGAGTCGGGACCACATTCGCTAGATTGGCACATAAGTCAAAAAAGGGCTGGGGAGGCACCCCGCCATTAAGAGATAAGGTATAGGTTCCTGGCGCTAATGGGGTTGGAAAATCTAAAATAACGGTATCCGTTGCATTGCTATAGTTGATACCTGTATTGATAGGAGCATTTACATTGCCCGGACAAGGTATGCCTGCTGTTGCAGTAAATGTCGGATTACCGGTAATGCTAAAATCCGCCGTTTGGATTCCCGTACAACGAACCGGTTTGGTTAATTTAACTTTGAGTTGATTCACTACTCCACAAGCATTGAAAGGGAGTATGGAACCTAATGCAGGGGGTGTATTGTCGGTAAGATTTGCAGTAGTGCCCGTAAAATTAATTGAATAACCGGTAGTCACCAAACCACCCACCTTTCGTGAAATCCCTAAAATATATGTATTCCCTGCTGTCAATGCTAAGGGTGTTTCAAATCCTGGCGCTGCAGCACCTGCCATACCTGTTCCACCCGCTCCAGCGAACGAATTACATTCTAAAATATTACCAGCATTCAAATTGCCACAACCTGAAACGGTAATATCCCAAATAGCCCAGTCCATATCTGCAACAGGGTCATTTGGAGTGATGGTAAACTGTAGCGTACCAGCACCAAAGCATTTAAATCGATAGAAAACCCAATTGGGTGTATAGGCCACAACACCTCCGATGGCGTTGTTGCAATTTGCCGCCCCACCTGGATTCACATTGAACGGTGCTGTGGTACTGTATGTGTATGGGACTGTGAGGGTATTCACCCCACAAATGGGCATGGCATTGCATGGCGACTGGCTTTCAAATGCGTTGTTTATTACCTGAGCCTGACTTTGGAAACAAAAAGATGCAATAATTAGTAGTGTTGTAATAATTTTATTCATATCAAAATTGTTGTTCGAAAAGAGTGTTTTCTTCGTTACAGAGCGCTAAATTAAACTCAATAGTTGGGTGTATCAAAAACTTTATGTCATTTTATTTCAATATTTTGTAAGAACGACTTCCTTACCATCAAAAACGGCAAACGTGTTGTATGAAAGCCAGTCGCCAACGTTAATAAAAGTGCTTTCAATATTGAGTTTTAAAAGAATGGGAATGTGTCGGTGTCCAAAAATAAAATAGTGAATCCTCTCCCTTTTTAGGAGCTTATTTGCGTACATCATTTGATACTCCTCATCAACCCCTTTTAGCTGCAAATCTTGGTATTTATGCTTAGGCCCGAGTCGGCTAAAATAATCGGCTAAGCGCAAACCAACATCCGGATGCAATTGTCTATAAATAAACTGGCTTAGTGGATGTTGAAGAATCGATTTCATGAATCGATACCTACGTTCTGCCGCACACAAGCCGTCACCATGAGCGAGATGAAATACCTTCCCATTAATTGTAACAAACAGAGGCTCTTTGTAAACCGTTGCATTGATTTCCTTTTGAAAATAGCCATGCATCCAAAGGTCATGGTTACCTGTAAAAAATACCAGTTGTATGCCCGCATCAGATAATTCAGCCAATTTCCCTAAAAATCGTATACTGCCTTTGGGTACCACCCTTTTGTATTCCATCCAAGAATCAAAGATATCTCCTAAAAGAAATACCATTTGTGCATCCGCTTTTATGGAATCCAACCATTTGCAAACCAATTCTTCGCGCTTACGCGTGGCTGCATAATCTGGAATGCCAAAATGAAAATCAGAAGCAAAGTAGATTTTTTTGCCCTTTTGTACTGTAATTTCTTGCATTTGAAGTTGCAAAAGTAGTATTAATTGTTGAATATGGAGTTCTCTTGCCCATCACAAGAGCTATTTGTAAATTCCTCTGTATGAGGTGGTACATTCGTTTCCCTACATACTTTCTATTGTATGATACAAACTCCTACTATAGAATCAATAAAGAATATAAATTTATGTTTAGTTTTGAAAGATATGAAATGGGGAGATATTTTATTGCTGTCACGGAATGCGATGAATGGGAATCGGATGCGCACCAATCTTACCATAGCCATCATAACGGTTGGCATTACCGCCTTAATCAGCATTTTGACAGTGATAGAGGTCCTAAAATGGAATATTTACAACAACCTAAATGGAATGGGTGCGAATACCTTTACCATAATGAGCAAACGATCGGGCAAAGGACGAACCAATAAAATAGCAGAACCGAGACAAATCATTAGCTTAGACCAGGCATTACATTTTAAAAAAAGATACCGCTTCCCATCGGTCATCAGCATATCCCTTTTGGCTGAAAATGGAAGCATTTTAAAATACCGAAGCAAGAAAACCAGTCCAAATGTACTCGTAATGGCATGCGACGAAAACTACATGAAGGTTTCAGCAACTAATCTTTTGGTTGGCCGCAATTTTAGTCTGCGTGAAATGTATGGCCATTCAAACCTTTGTGTGCTTGGATATGGCATTGCAAAAAAACTATTTCCTAAAATATCCCATGCTGAAAATGCTGAAATTTCGATTGGAGCCATTCAATACAGGGTGCTTGGAGTGATGGAAAGTAAGGGCGCTAGTTTGATCAATCGAATGGATAACATGGTACTAATTCCCTTGTTTAATGGAGCCAAAAACTATACGGTGGCAGAGACATCCTGTGTTATCAGCTCATTGGTAGATGCTCAGAAGAATATTGATTTTGCAATGGGTGAGGCTGAAGGGCTCATGCGCAGTATCAGAAAACTACAGGTAGGAAAAGAAAATAATTTTGCCATAAACAAAAACGATGAAATTGCCAATACTTTAATCAGTAATATTCAATACGTGACCCTTTCAGCGAGTGTCATTGGGTTCATTACCTTATTAGGAGCCGCCATCGGTTTAATGAATATTATGCTTGTTTCGGTGGCCGAGCGTACGCGTGAAATAGGACTGGCCAAATCTGTAGGCGCAACGAATCAGGTGATTTTACAACAATTTCTAATGGAGGCCATTTTAATCAGCCTGACAGGCGGTGTACTGGGAATCAGCATCGGTATCCTAAGCGGTAATATACTTTCATTGATTTTTGGCTCCCCAATGGTAATACCCTGGTTTTGGATACTAACTGGTTTTGCGATATGCATTATCGTAGGATTAAGTGCCGGGATTTACCCTGCACTAAAAGCGTCCCGTTTAAATGCAATAGAGAGTTTGCGGTACGAATAGCCTCGGTACTGCTAATACCGGAGGTTTCCATTCTCCTTAAAGATGCTACTATATTGAATCAATTGTTTTTTACCCCAACAAGGCTTTTACCACAGCAGAAATCGCTTTTCCATCTGCTTTTCCGGCAAGTTGTTTGGAGGCAAGCCCCATTACTTTGCCCATATCGGCAGCTGAAGTGGCGCCTACTTGTTGAATAATACTTTGAAGTACTTCCTTTAGTTCTGCTTCATCCATTTGTTTTGGCAAATATTGTTCGATAAGAGTCAATTCTTCTCGCTCCTTCTGTGCGAGGTCTTCACGATTTTGGGCAATAAAAACATCCAATGAATCTCTTCGTTGCTTGGCCAATTTTTGCAAAAGCTTAATTTCATCTTCTGGTGCTATTTCACCCTGCTTACCGTCAGCAGTTTTTGCAAGTAATATAGCAGATTTAATCGCTCGTAGCCCCCGTAAATCGGCCTCATTTTTTGCCAGCATGGCAGTTTTGATAGCGGCGTTAATTGAAATTTCTAGTGACATATGTATCAAAATTTACTGGTTTGTGTAATTTTAGTATTTCCTATAACAAAAACGGACATGGCATCGCAAAAATCCTAGTCGTGGATTGCATGCTATTTTCGGCTATTGATTTCATCTCTGATTTGCGCAGCCTTGATGTAGTCTTCTGTTTCTAGTACCGCATTGAGCTGCTTATTTAGTTCAGCCAATGTCAACTTTTTTAAATCAGTGTCGGTGGCACTTGCTTTAATCTTAGATTTCTTTTCTTCCTCTGCTGCGGCCTTTTTGGGCACACTTTCATCCATCTGCAAACCGGCAGAATCTAAAATAGATTCAAAGGTATAAATCGGCGTGTCAAATCGAACAGCCAATGCCAGTGCATCAGAGGTGCGTGAATCTATTTCCAGTGTATCGGCACCGGATTGGCAAATCAACTTAGCGTAAAAGATTCCTTCATGAATTCGATGAATTAAAACCTCCAAAAGTTGTAAATGGGTGGCCAACATCATATTCTTCATTAAATCATGAGTAAGGGGCCTAGTTGGTTGCATATTCTCTAAAGCCACTGCAATGGCCTGTGCCTCAAAACCTCCAATTACAATAGGCAACTTGCGCACACCATTTACTTCGCCCAATACCACTGCATAGGAATGTGCTTGGGTAACACTGTGCGACAAGGCTACTATTTCTAATTCTAATTTTTTACTGCTCATAATTTGCGACGCAAATATAAATGAAATTGTTAAGCTTGCTGACTCGCCTTATACTTTTTGAATGCTGCTGTCAACCTTGGTACGATCTCAAACGCATCGCCCAAAACCCCGTAATCAGCAGCCTTAAAAAAGGGCGCCTCTACATCTTTATTAATCACCACTATTGTTTTGGAACTATTCACTCCCGCAAGATGTTGAATGGCTCCGCTAATACCCACAGCTATATATAAATTCGGACGAATGGTTCCACCGGTTTGACCTACATGTTCGTGATGCGGACGCCAATGCGAATCGGCAACCGGTCGCGAGCAAGCCAAGGTGGCTCCAATGCTATTGGCCAATTCTTCAATTATTCCCCAGTTTTCTGGACCTTTCAAGCCACGGCCTCCACTAACCACCAACTCGGCTTCACCCAGTGGTACAATCCCTTGCACCTTATTTACGCTTTCAACCTTCACATTGAAATCAGTGGCAGCAAATTCGATGCTATGACTTACAACCTCTGCTTGATTTTCCGATTTTTCGACACCAAATGCATTGGGTGTCAATGAAATTACTTTAATGGGCGATTTGACACGAACAAAGGCAAAAGCTTTTCCTGAGAAAACTGATTTTTTGACCACAAATCCATTATCAGTTTCCGGCAAAGATAGCGCTCCAGCCACCAGACCGGCCTTTAGACGTACTGCTACTCTTGGCGCTACCGCCTTGGCCGTATTATTATTCGAAAAAACAACCACACTTGCATTTTCTGTTGAGGCAATATCGGCAATTGCTTTTGCATATGCTTTTGCTTCCAAATTATTTAATCGGGCATCGTTGACATGTATTACTTTGTCAGCTCCGTAATTACCCAATCCGGCAAGATCATTGGCTTCACCCAAAACAACAGCACAAACGCCACTGCTGCTTTGCTTGGCAATTTTTGATGCATAATGAATGGCTTCGCAAGTGGCCTTTTTAAACGTTCCATTATTTTGCTCTGCAAATACTATTATCATAAAGTTTCTTTTATTTTTATTAATTTTTCTCAGTGCCCGTACACTCAAATTCTTACAGCACCTTTGCCTCCTCGTGCAATAATCTCACCAATTCATCCATATTTTCAGCGTCAATCATTTTTACACCCGTTTTTTGAGGGGGCATGTCATACTGTACGATTTCAGTCAGTGTTTCTACAGTACTTGCTGGCACTACCTTTAAGGGTTTGGTTCGGGCGGCCATAATACCCCGCATATTAGGAATACGGGCTTCTGCCATTCCCTTCTGACAAGATAGTACCAATGGCATTGGGCACGTATCGGTTTCTTCTCCTCCTTCAATTTCACGGTTCACGGTTACAACACCATTTGCAACGTCCAGTTTTGAAACATGTGTGATATAGGACAAATCTAACAGTTCGGCTAACATAGCACCCATGCTTGCATTATTATAATCAATACTTTCTTTTCCTGTCAATAGTAAATCATAATGATTTGCTTTTGCGTATTCTGCTATTTGTGAAGCCACAAAGTAACTATCCCTACTGTCTGCATCCACACGTACCGCCTCGTCGCCTCCTAATGCAAGGGCCTTCCGTATTACGGGCTCAATATCTGCTTTTCCAACGCTGATCAAGTGAATATCTGTGGCAATACCCGCTTCCTTCAACTCAAGCGCCCTCACCAATGCATACCATTCATAATAGGGGTTAATAATCCATTGCACACCCGCCTCATTAAAGGTCGAATTATTGTCGGCAAATGATATTTTGGTGGTGGTATCAGGAGCCTTGGTAATGCAAACTAATATTTTCATGTCTCTCACTTTTTTGGACCGCAAATATAATTAAGAAATGTTAAATGGTTATTTCTGATTTTTTTACTCTAAAAAAGCAATTGCCTTTGCGAAATCCGGATGCATTTCTAGACAAATCGATTAAGTTTGCAACATTATCGGCATATGGATCGAATACAAAAACTTACACAAATGCTGGAAGCAAGTCCTAGGGATTGCTTCTTGCTACACGCGCTTGGTTTAGAGTATATAAAACTTGGAGAGCTTAACAATGCCCTAAATTATTTTGAAAAAAGTAATAGCTTCGGATAAAAATTATGTGGGTACCTATTATCATTTGGCAAAGGGGTATGAAAAAATCGGAAATGCGGCAAAAGCAATAGAAACATATGAAAATGGCATTCAAGTGGCGATACTACTTAAAGATCAGCATGCAAAAAATGAGCTCCAGATGGCGCTGGAGGATTTGACAATGTGAAAATTTTGGAATTTGAAAATTTGAAAATGAAATTAGGACTTAGAAAAGAACAAAAATATCTTCTCGCCGTTAGTGGTGGCATTGATTCTATGGTCCTATGCGATTTGTTTGTAAAAAACAATTTGTCATTCTCCGTTGCGCATTGCAATTTCCAACTTAGGGGAGAGGAATCAAAACAGGATGAAGCGTTTGTTGCCGACTGGTGTAAACAGCATGAAATTCCTTTTTATGCAAAAAGATTTGATACCAAAACATATGCTGAGGCCAATAAATTGTCAATTCAAGTGGCAGCACGAAATTTGAGATATGCCTTTTTTTATGAAACCCTCAAGACGGAAGCGCTTGACACACTGGTTACGGCACATCATCAAGACGACGCCATCGAAACCACACTATTCCACTTTTTTAGAGGTAGTGGCATTGCGGGATTAAAAGGAATCCCAGCTGAAATCAACCAAACAATTCGACCGCTACTCAATTTTAATAAAGAAGAAATTATTGCATACGCAACAACACATCATATCGCTTATAGAGAAGATAGCAGCAATCTAAAACAAGATTATACCAGAAATAAATTACGAAATAGTATCATCCCCCAACTGGAAGAATTATTTCCACAGTTCAAAAATAATATTGCTGAAAATATTAAACGCTTTGAAGAGGCCAACGAAGTCTATACACAACAAATTGAAACGTACCGAAAAAAGCTCATTGAAAAAAGAGGGAGCGATTATTATATACCCATCCTGAAATTAATTCATGTCAAACCTATACTGACAGTACTTTTTGAACTTATAAAACCGTATGGATTCAATATTTCACAAACCAGACAAACCATTTTGTTGCTTCACAGTGAGTCAGGGCACTTTATTGAAAACGATCGGTATCGTATTCTAAAAAATAGAGATTTCTTGATTCTTTCCGAAAAAGATACCAAAGCATCTGAAATCATTCTGATCGAAAATAATACACACCAACTGACGACTGCACATTTTGAACTTCGCATTAGCAGTATTGCCAAAGAATCCTTTCATCTTCAAAAAGATCATTGCCTTTGTCAAATAGACGAAAGCCTACTCGAATATCCTCTAATTTTACGCAAGTATCGTGTAGGCGATTATATGTACCCATTGGGTATGAAAAAAAAGAAGAAAATTGCGCGTATTTTAATTGACCAAAAAGTTTCGGCAGTAGATAAGGAAAAAATATGGGTAGTGGAATCAAACAAAAAAATAGTCTGGTTAGTAGGAATACGAATAGACGAACGATTTAAAGTAGTACCGAATACCCAGCAAATAAAAATTTTGCAATTAAAAAAGTAAACCAGTATGTCGACCGAAAAATATCATGAGCTCAAAAAGCACTATAATACCTTAACAGAGGAGAATGAAAAAATCGACTGTCTGCTTGATATCGTATTGGAAATAAGAAACTATGATATTGACGAGGCACAGCAACTAAGCGATGAAATTCTGGAACGTTCCCGAAAAATCAATTATAAAATTGGGGAATGTCGCGGACTCAATAATAAAGGCGCGATCTATTGGCTCAAAGGCGAATACGACAAGGGATTAGACACATTGCGTGAAGCGCAAAAAATGGCGAAAGAATACGGGTTTGATGCCATCAAAGCAAGAATTTATATCAACTTCGGAAATATCCACCGCGATTTAGGAGATTTATCCAATGCGTCTAAATATTATCAATGGGCTCTTGAAATTAATGAAGAGCTCGGTGATGAATTGGCACAAGCTTCGGTTTTAATTAGTATTTCAAATTTACATTTCGACTTACTGGATTATGAAAACGCTTTAGATTATGCAAATAGATGTCTGGAAATTTTCAAAAAATATGAAGCCAAAAACCGACTCATCAGCGTTTACCACAACTTGGGAAATATTTATTTAAAAAAAGAAGATAATGACAATGCACTGATTCACTTTAAAAAAAGTCTCGAACTAACCGAAGCAAATACTGTCGGACATATGATGGCCAATAGCGGTATCGGAAAAGTATATTACAAACAAGGCATCTTTGACAAGGCCCGAAAATATTTAAATGCCGTATTGGTGCAGGCTGTTGAACTTTCAAATATCGAAGCGCAAATTATTTCGGAATTTTATTTGGGTAGAGTCCATTTTGATGAAGGGAATTACCGTGAAGCATTGCTACATTTTGATCGTGCCTTTGATACTGCTAATGAACATTCGCGCAAGCAAGATATTATGAGTATTCATGAAATGTTTGCGAAGGTGTATGAAAAAATAGGTGACATCACCGAAGCCTTCGAAAACCTAAAAAAATATGAAGCCCTCAAAGAAGAAATTTTTCAACAAAATACAATCAACAAGTTACACAACTTACAAATCAGACATGAAATAGAATTTGCAGTAAAAGAAAAAGAAATTGCGGAGCAATCAGCAAAATTAAAACAACAGTTTATCGCCAACATGAGTCATGAAATACGCACCCCAATGAACGCGATAGTGGGCATGACTCGTCTATTACTTGAAAAAAACCCTCGAGCCGATCAACTAAAATATTTAAATGCAATTACACAAAGTGCTGATAATTTGTTGGTCATCATCAACGACATACTGGATTTTTCAAAAATTGAAGCAGGAAAAATAACTGTAGAATATATTGAATTTTCGCTAAGAAGCGTACTTCGCAATGTGGTACACCTATTGCGTTTTAAAGCCGAAGAAAAAGGCATCGCCCTTCGATTTGATATTCAGGACTCCGTACCGGATACCCTTATCGGCGACCCCACCCGTCTGTCGCAAGTATTGATGAATTTGGCCGGCAATGCCGTAAAATTTACAGAAAAAGGAAGTGTAAAAATTATTTGCAATCAAATCTCTTTGGAACAAAACCACCTTACCATTGATTTTAGGATTGTGGACACTGGTATCGGCATTTCTGAAGAATATGTACAAAATATTTTTGAAAGCTTTACACAAGCAGGTACCGATGTGGCCCGCAAATATGGAGGTACCGGTTTAGGACTTACCATATCTAAACAATTGGTGGAATTAATGAATGGCAGTATTGCTGTTGAAAGTAAAATAGGAGAGGGCACTACATTCTCTTTTCTTCTACCCTTTGAAATTGGTAATGAAAAACAACTCCAACAAAAGGAAGAATTCATATTTTCGGAAAGCGATATCGACATTCTAAACAAAACCAAATTATTATTAGTAGACGACAATGAATTCAATACCATACTGGCTGTAGATACCTTAAAAGCAATTGCACCACATATTCAAATTACAGAAGCATCGAGTGGACAAATGGCAATCGACTTTATTAAGAAACAACCCTTCGATATTGTGTTGATGGATATTCAAATGCCAATGATGAGTGGCACCGAAGCCACGAGAATGATTCGAACTACCTTGGAGGCGCCCCTTTCACAAATTAAAATAATTGCAATGACAGCCAATGTCATGAAAAATGATATTGAACTTTATATGCAAACGGGCATGAATGATCATATTCCCAAACCCTTCAAAAAGGAAGAATTGATTCGAAAATTGCTACGTCATCTCGACAAAACGGCCATTGGCCCTCGTAGTATTCTAAAGAGCGAATCGCCAGATGCTTTCAATAATCAGAATACAGATAGATTGACAGAGCCTTCGAAAGATGCAGCGCCGATTTTTGAGGGAAATATAACAGACCCTCGATTTCTTATTTCCTTTGCCGGAAATGATACAGAAAAACAAAAAAAGTATGTAAACATCTTTTTGCAAAATGCACCTACCCTGCTATCACAACTCCAAACCGGTTGGTCACAAAAAAACTATGAGATGATTAAAATATCGGCGCATTCTCTAAAAACCCAACTCAATTATATGGGCGTAAAAGAGGAACTCTCGCATGTTTTTGAATTGGAACAAATGGCTACACACTCTCATAAACATCTCGAAATAAACTCGCTGATAAAAAATCTTGAAATTGTGTGCAGACAAGCATTTCGTGAATTGGAAGATTTTATCAAATAAGGTTGGATGTTATTCTCCTTTAAACTCAGGTTTCCTTTTTTCTAAAAAGGCATTAACCCCCTCCTTATAATCATAGCTTTGTGCCGCCACTACTTGTATTTGTCCTTCCAAAACAAGTTGCTGCGAAAGGGTATTCGCATATGATTCATTCAATAATTGTTTGGTCAAGGCAAGTCCTTTGGTAGGCATAGACGCCAGGTTTTGCGCTAGTTTCCAACTTTCATCCATAAAGGTTTCTTCACTATAACATTTGTAAATCATGCCCATTGCCAGGGCCTCAGATGCCATTACTTTATCACCCAACATCATTAAGGCACTAGCTTGTTGCATTCCAATTAAACGAGGCAAAAAATACGTTCCACCGCTATCAGGTATCAATCCTATTTTGCTAAAGGCTTGAATAAAAGAGGCGCTATCCACTGCAACCACAATATCACCTGCCAATGCAATATTGGCTCCGGCACCTGCTGCTACCCCATTTACCGCACATACAACCGGCTTGGCCAGTAATCGCATTTTTTCAATAATGGGATTATAATGTTCTGTAACAATTTGCGATAGTTCGATGCCATTGTCTTCAATCGCTTCGGCCAAATCTTGTCCGGCACAAAATGCTTTGCCAATACCTGTGATATACACACATCGTATGCTTTTATCTTCGGCAGCCGCATCCAGCGCCGCTTGCATGTCTAAGGCCATCTCTCGGCAAAAACTATTGTATTTCTCCGCTCTGTTCAATGAAATTTTGGCAATGGAATCTATTTTTTCAAAAAGGATAAAAGACATAATGAAGGGTATTTTTTTGAACTGTAAATATCGGATTAAATTTGAAGATGGGGAAATTTTGATACACCGTAGCGGATGAAAATGGAACTTTAATAAAAAAATGATGTGCCTTGGGTTGGTTGCATATAAAAGAGGATACGTTAACTTTGCACTTCTTAAAATTATGATACCATGCCTTCATTTGACATCAGTAGTAAAGTAGATTTACAAACCTTAGACAATGCAGTGAATACCGTTAAAAAGGAAATAACCAATCGCTTCGATTTTAAGGGATCGCATGTAGTGATTGAACTGCAAAAAAAAGAATTCAAGGTACAACTCGAAGCCGACAGCGACATGAAAATGGAACAAATTGTGGATGTACTCATTAGCCGCTCGATGCGACAAGGATTGGATGCCAATTGCTTTGATTTAAGTAAAGAGGTATATCCTTCGGGCAAAGTGGTAAAAAAGGAAGTCCCTGTAAAAAATGGATTAGCACAAGACGACTCAAAAAAAATTGTAAAACATATCAAGGACAGTGGCTTAAAAGTCCAGGTGGCCATCATGGATGATATTATTCGTGTTACAGGCAAAAAAATAGATGATTTACAAGAGGTCATTCAACTCTGCAAAACCAGTGATTTTAAAATCCCCTTGCAGTATGTAAATATGAAATAGTAGAATGGATAGAACGCAGATTTGACGGATTGAGCGGATTTACACAGATAAATACATACAATTGTGCTGAAGTGGGGATTTGGGCAAGAAAGTATGGAACGCGGATTGAGCGGATTGAGCGGATTTACACAGATAAATACAAACGACCATTATGAAGTGGGGATTTGGGCAAGAAAGTATGGAACGCGGATTGAGCGGATTGAGCGGATTTGCGCAGATAAATACAAACGACCATTCTGAAGTGGGGATTTGGGAAAAAGTGGATGGAACGCAGATTGAGCGGATTTAGCGGATTTACGCAGATAAATACAAACAACCGTGCTGAAGTGGGGATTTGCGAAATAGTGGATGGAACGCGGATTGAGCGGATTGTGCGGATTTACACAGATAAATACAAACGACCATTCTGAAGTGGGGATTTCCGAAATAGTGGATGGAACGCGGATTGAGCGGATTGAGCGGATTTGCGCAGATAAATATAAACAATTGTTCTGAAGTGGGGATTTGGGAAAAAGTGGATGGAACGCGGATTGAGCGGATTGAGCGGATTTACACAGATAAATACAAACGACCATTCTGAAGTGGGGATTTGGGGAAGAAAGTATGGAACGCGGATTGAGCGGATTAACGCAGATAAATACAAACAATCGTGCTGAAGTGAGGATTTAGGGAAGAAAGTATGGAACGCGGATTGAGCGGATTAACGCAGATAAATACAAACGACCATTATGAAGTGGGGATTTGGGAAAAAGTGGATGGAACGCGGATTTAACGGATTGAGCGGATTTGCGCAGATAAATACAAACGACCGTGCTGAAGTGAGGATTTAGGGAAGAAAGTATGGAACGCGGATTGAGCGGATTTACGCAGATAAATACAAACGACCATTATGAAGTGGGGATTTGGGAAAAAGTGGATGGAACGCGGATTGAGCGGATTGAGCGGATTAACGCAGATAAATACAAACTATCGTGCTGAAGTGGGGGTTTGGGGAAGAAAGTATGGAACGCGGATTTAACGGATTGAGCGGATTAATGCAGATAAATACAAACGACCATTCTGAAGTGGGGATTTGCGAAATAGTGGATGGAACGCGGATTGAGCGGATTGAGCGGATTTACGCAGATAAATGCAAACAACCGTGCTGAAGTAAGGATTTGGGGAATAGTGGATAGAACGCAGATTTAACAGATTTACACAACTAAATATAAACTCTTGTTCTGAAATGAAACGCAGGATTATACCAGATTTGGAGCAAAAATGAGTAAAAAGGCACGAAATGGAGTAAAAATCCAAAGAAATACCCGGATTTTAAATGTTCATTTTAGGCAAATTACAAAAAAACCGCTACATTTGCACTCCAAAAAATAATTAACAGCATGGTTAGTATCATGCACTAAAAAACAAAAATTATATGAAACAAGGTATTCATCCCGAAAACTACAGACTTGTAATCTTTAAAGATATGAGTAATGAAAGTTCTTTTTTATCACGTTCTACCGCTAAATCAAGTGAGACTATGACTTGGGAAGATGGCAATGAATATCCAGTAATTAAACTGGAGGTTTCCAATACGTCACATCCATTTTATACCGGCAAAAATGTATTATTAGATACTGCAGGCCGTATTGACAAGTTCAACAAACGATACGCCAAGAAAAAATAATTTTTCTAAACAATATTTTACAAAAAAAGAAGTTCTATGCAGGACTTCTTTTTTTTGTCTAATTTTGAAATAATACCATACAAGGTGTCCATAAAATCTTAGCAAACAATACGGCTTTACAATCAGCAAGCACCTGAATCGTTCAAGGGGTATTATTTAATTTGAAATACAAAATGGGTATAATAGAAACCGATTATCACAAACAATTGCTGCAGATTGTCTCCAATATTTTCATTTATGGAAATGCAATAAGTGAGGAAGTACGACGAGACATGGAAGAGGAAATCAATTGGATGTGGAATGAACCAAGAGCCTTGCTATGGCTTGAAAAAAAACCCTTTCTCGTAGAGTTTGTGGTGAAGGTGTTTTTGTATCCCAATTTACAGGTCCAAGATGTAATCAGCAATACCAATCCACGCAATAATTATTTTCGTATTGAGGAATATGCGCATGGAAATATTTCGTTTGTGGATGGACTTGGTTGCAATACCGGCTATTTCAAGCTCGAAAACTTATACAAAGGAAGTACCACCGCGGCACATGAATATGGTCACACCCTAGGCTTACCGCATCCTGAAGATATGGATATCAGAGGCAAAGGCATACCGGGCATTATGTTTCCAAGAGGGACTCTGGTAAACGCCGAATATCAGTATGACCCCAATGTGGCTTCAGGCCAAAAAGGAGGTACGTTATATCCGATTCATAGACGCGTAAAACAAAGTGATATAGACGATTTGGGTTTATTAAAAATCGTACAATCAAAAGACAAAATCATTGGAAAATTCAGTTCGGTATATCATGAGGCCCAGGGATAGGAAACAATTTGTTTCACTTTCATCAGTTTATACTCCATTTTACTCCCCTCCCCTTTTCTTTTCCTTCTTGGGAATACAAAGAGGAGTTGGCTCAAACATGCCACATGCATCACGCACTACCCATGAAGCCATATGCAAACCAAAAAGCGCCGGGATATAGGAGATGGTTCCATAAAAAGAGCGTTTGTAATTGAGCCCTTCCGTTACTTTTATCGATTCTTTAATCGGTTTTTCTTCGGAAAAAACAGTCATAACGCCCCCATAAATTCCTTCATGCCGTAAGCGCTTTCGAATATAATAGGCAAAGGGACAAATATGGGTTTTGGAAATATCAGCATACTTTATCATCATGGAATCTACTTTACCTCCTGCACCCATACTGCTGATAATTTTACACCCTTTTTCACGAGCTGCTTTTATTAATAATAATTTAGGCGTTACCGAATCAATGCAATCTAGCACATAGTCATACGCTTCGCTATTTACCAGTTCAAAGGTTTCATCGGGATTGATAAACTGCGTAATGGTTCGCAATTTCATTTTCGGATTAATATCTTGTATACGCTCTTGCATCAAAAGAGCCTTGCCCTTGCCCACCGTGGAATGCAATGCGGGTAATTGCCGATTGGTATTGGTAATATCTACCACATCGCCATCTACAATGGTCATACTTCCAACCCCAGCTCGCGCCAGAAATTCAGCGGCAAAGCTACCCACCCCACCCAAACCCACTATCAGGATATTAAGCTGCTGTAACTTTTGAAGATTTTCTTCGGTAATTAATAATTCGGTTCGTTCAAGCCAAATAGGAGATGGATTCATCGCGTAAAAATACTAAACGAATCAACTACAATCCAATGAAATTGAATTTTACCATTGACTATCCATTGAAGTTCCTAAAAAAGCAATAGCGACTACCAAACCTACCGTCGGCCTCTCCTTTCGGAAGATCCGTTGTTTGCGGGTACTGGAGCCTGTCGAGGGGCTTGTTGCGGTTCTTGTCGAGGTGGAGGCGTAAACGTTGGCTGAGGAGATCGTTCCACCGGCCTGCTCGGACGTGTTTCCATCTGACGTGGCGCGCTCTCCCGACGAGGTTGTACTTGCTTTTGTTCCTCTCTCTTGTATTCTTGTCGTGGTGCAATAGGTTGCGAAATAGTACCTGCAGGTCGTCGCTCTGGTTGGGTGCCACTTGGACTGATATTTCTATTCAAATTATCTTGCTTAGGCTGTGCTATAGGTTCATTGCGAATAATTCTGGCAGGTTGTTCACCCACCCGTCCGCCTGCCATTGGTTTTCGTACCGGCAGGTTGCCTTGATATGATTTTTCATAAATACCATTTTGTCGGTTTTGGGCAACAATGCGTGATTGTTTTCTGTTTTCGAGAGAGTAGTTGCGATGCTGCCGATAAAACCGGTTTCTGCCGGAATAATAATAATGGGGCCAATACCAAGAATAAACATTGTAACAATGAAAATAATAATCGTTCCAGAAAAAGGGACTCCATCCGTACCAACCGCTTGGATAATATCCCCATCGAAAGGGCGAATACCAAGGGTCGTAAAATGGATCATACATGTAAGTAATAATGGGCCAATTGTAATACGCACCATAATTATTGTAATACACGTTATCATAATTATTTCCAACATATCCCGGATTCGGAGTACCTTCCTCATCTTGATCGCTGACATCAATTACATAATCTTGTCCATATAAATCTTCATCACCCACAATTTGTATATCGACATCTCCATTTAATTTTTTCTTTACATATATCACTGCCAAATCCTGCGATTCATTGCTGCTGAGATCGGTTTGCAGAACGATGGAATGGAGTCGGCCTTCCTTGAAGTCTAGTACTTTAATATAATCGACCATCCCATCTGCATTCAAATCGGGAGATTATTGATTTTACTCCATTTGAATTCAATGAAGATTCAAATGCCTCAAGGGTTTTGGATTGTTGAAACATATCGAGTACCGCAGATAAGTTGAGATTATCGCCCGGCATTCCAAGTCCTTTAGATTCATTTTGCGCCCATAGCGGAGTCACCGACAATTGCACGAATAACAAAAATAAAATGGGTTTCAATTTTTGATGCAGTAGCTTTTTCATGTTGTAAGTATTTATATAAAGGTACGAACGATTCGCGAATAAAAATGCAAAGTAAATGCAAAACCGAATGCCCTACTTCTTCTTACGGTCAAACCACACCAACAAAGCGGGAAGAATGGTAAGATTGGTAATCATGGCCAAAAACAATGTTAAGGCAGTCAAATATCCCAGAGCTTTCGTTCCATCAAAATCAGACATTAAAAACACAATAAAGCCGGCCGACAAAATTAGGGAGGTATAAATAATGCTGATGCCTGTTTCCTGTATAGTCATTTGTACCGTCTTTTCAATTTCAAAATCATTCTTTGGCAAGTCTTGTTTGTAATTGACCAAAAAACGTATGGTAACATCAATTGCAATACCCAAGGCGATACTGAATACCAGTACAGTAGATGGTTTGAGCGGTATCTTACAAAATCCCATTACACCTGCCGTTACAATCAGCGGAATCAAATTAGTGACAATAGAGATCACAACAATGCGCCACGACTTAAATAAAAATACCATACAGAGAATAATCATCACCAAGGCCAACAATAAACTATCGCGTAAACTATTGATGATAAATTTACTACCTTCTAAAAATACAATACTGGTGCCGGTATACGAAACATCGTAGCGAGAGGTGTCAAAAATAGCCGCAGCACTCTTTTGTATAGAATCTAAAATGGACGGCAAGCGCACTGAACCTACATCTTCAATACCTACGCTGATTCGGGCTACCTGTTTGTTACTATCTACAAAGGAATTGATAAGACCTGCCAACTGCGACTTGCCGGTATCCGTCTTCATCCGTAAATAGGGCAATAGAAAAGCTATATCAAAACTATTGGGTACTGCATAGCTGCTACTATCGCCATCGTAATAGGCTTGCCTGGCAAATTTTATGGCTTCAACAAAAGATAAGGGTTTAGAAAGCTCTGGCACGCTCGATAACACCGCAGTGAGCTGGTCTATTTTTTGAATAGTACTTAGTGTGGTAGCCCCATTTTTTTTACGGGTATCAATCACAATTTCAAGTGGCATAACTCCATGAAAGTGCTTCTCGAAATATTTAAGGTCGGTATACAAGGTATTATCTTTCGGCAAATCATCTACAATATGTCCGATACTCCGAAGTTGCACAATGCCTACTATAGAAACGGCTACTATTGCTACCGAAAGTGCAAAAACGGTTTTACGATGGTGAGAAACCCATGATTCAAACTGTAGTAGAATACCCGTCAGAAACTTATTTTCTAAATACTTGGTGTGTTTCGTTTTAGGAGCCGGTAAAAAACTAAAAATGGAAGGAATAGAAAATAGGGATATAAAAAATACTACCAAAATGCTGATGCCTGCCACTAATCCAAATTCTTTTAGCACCTGACTTTTGGTAAAATAAAAAACGCCAAAGCCAATGGCTGCAGTAAGATTTGTAAAAAGGGTTACGATGCCCATTCGCTCCACCATACTGGTAAGTGCCAGACGTTTATCTTGATATAAGGCATACTGGGTATGATATTTATTTAAAAAGTAAATACAATTCGGTATTCCGATTACTACCACTAAAGGCGCAATCAGAGCCGTTAAAATAGATATTTTATAGTCGCATAAATAAATAATTCCTACTGCCCATATCACACCGGCAAAGACGATTAAGACAGAAAAAATTACCGCACTAAAGGATCTGAAAAATAAAAGCAATATGATGGCGGTTAAAAGTAAAGAAGCCACCAAAATCAATTTCATTTCATAGCGGACACTTTCAGCAAATTCGGTGCGGATATACGGCAAACCCGAAAAGTGCGGAGTAATTTTTGTTTCAATCGCAAACTTTTGCGTTACCTCTCGAATCGATTTAATTAAGGCAATACGCTCAATTGACTTAATCACTTTTGCATTTAAATAAACAGCAGTAAGGTTTGCATGCGTAATGGGGTTATATAATAAATTTCGATAAAAGGGCAGGTTTTGAAAGGTAGTAACAGCCGAATCAAAATTTTTACCCGATAAAAAAATAGACTCCGACACGAGTTTTGTCACACTATCACTTTCATACTTTCGCACAGAAATAGCGCTTGGTATACTTAATATATTTACCACACCCGGAATTGTTTTAAGTTCATTTTGCCAGCGGGTAAACGCAGTAAAAAAAGCCGGTTCAAATACATTCTCCTTGTCGAACCCAATCACCAACATAGTACCATCCTCTCCAAATTTCTTCATGAAGTTTTGATGTTTAATATACTCAGGATTGTCTTCAGGAATGGCACTGGTAAGGTCATAACGCATTTTAGCCTGCAAGGCAAAATATCCCATACCAATGGTCAACAATGAAACAATAACGAGTATGGGGGTCCTGTATTTAAGGATAAACTGCGCAAGGCGTTGCCAAATCATACCGCAAATATATCCACTTAATAAAAAAATGTGCTAAGTATTTCAAATATTCTTTCTTTGTGGTCGTTATTAATTCCTGTATTTTTGAAGTATGGTACAAAAGACGGTCTCCATTATATTCTTTTGCTTTTCTTTGTTTCGCACTGTATTGGCACAGCAAGTACCAATTGGTAGCTGGCAAAGTCACTTTGCATATGGCACTGCAAACACCTTTGAACGGGTGGGTGAAAAAATTTTTGCAGCAGGTACCCATCTATGGGCCTATTCATTAACCGAAAACGATTATAGCGTGTACTCTAAGGTAATGGCCTCAGTGATGTAAACATCAGTTTGATACGATATGATGCGGTCACCGACTTTATGATTATTATTTACGGCAACAGCAATATTGACCTGATGCAAGGGAATAATTTCTACAACATGCCTGAAATCAAAAATCTGAACGTAACAGGAAGTAAAAAGATAAATCATGTTCTCTTTAATAATAACAAGATGTATCTCAGTACCGATTTTGGTATTGTGGTATTAGACCCTATCAAAAGGGAAATCAAAGAAACGTATGTACTGCAGCAAAATGCAAAACTGTTAGGTATCCAGGCCTTGGCTTCATTTAACGGAAAATTTTATGCGGCTACCTCTGAAGGCATTTTTACCGCAGATGAATCCAATCCTGTTTTACAGAATTTTGCCAACTGGACTTCCATTGATAATCATACCTGTCGTTCCATATTTTTACACAAAGGAAGTTTGTATGGTACCACATCCGATTCTCTATTCAAAATAAATAACAATGTTCTTACTGGCATTTATAAAAGCAGTGCCCCCATTTTGAGTATCCGAACGGGAATCAATGATTTTTATGTATGCGAATCGAACAATAGCATTCGATCCATTAAAATATTTGATCAAAATGCCAACCTAATCGATTCAGCAGGAAATATTAATCCGCGCGATGTAGTAGAAATTTCCGCCAACGAAATTTGGGAAGCCGATTATTGGGAAGGCATGATAAAATTATCAAACAGAAAAAATAAAGAACTCATAAGGCCCAATGCCATTTACTCGAATGCTACCTACAATTTACAAATTCAAAATGATGAATTGTATGCCATTGCCGGTGGAGAAAATGGATGGATTTACACCTTTAATGGCGACGGTTTTTCGAAATATTCGAATGGCAATTGGACTCCCTATAACCGTACGGTAGGCACCAGTAGTATGGATAGCATTTTAGACATCATGGATATTGCAGTGGATAAGCGAAACAACTATTTATATGCCGCCTCCTTTCAAAGTGGTTTGCTAGAGTTACATCCGGATAATACGTCGGTGGTTTACAAAAACACACCGTATATACAACCTCAATTGGGCGATAATTCCTATCGTATTGCTGGTTTGGCTATGGATAGCAATAATAATCTTTGGATGAGTAATTACGGCGCAGCCGATCAACTAGTAGTGAAGAAAGCTGATGGAAGCTGGCAAAAATTTGCATTTCCTTATTCGGTTAGCGAAAAAACAGCCAGTCAAATTGTAATTGATAATGCCGACCAGAAGTGGATGGTTGCACCCAGAGGTGTAGGCATTTATGTTTTGAATGATAACAATACCATCGACAATAAAAATGATGATAAAATTAAATTTATTCGAACCGGTTTAGGCTTAGGCAATTTACCTTCCAATGAAGTCAATTGCATTGCCAAAGATTTAGATGGAAAGTTATGGATTGGTACGGCCGATGGTATTGGCATCATTAATTGTGCTGAAAGCATTATGGATGTAAGTGGTTGCGATGCAGAACTAAAAATTGTAAAGTATGATTTGAATGCCGGCCTGCTTTTTCAACGCGAAAACGTACGCACCATTGCAGTAGATGGAGGCAACAATAAATGGATTGGTACCAATAATGGGATTTGGCTTATCAGTGATGATGCCGAAAAAATTATTCAACGATTTCATATCAATAACAGCCCCCTTCCAAGCAATGAAATCAATAAGATTGTAGTACATCCCAAAACAGGGGACGTATTTATTGCTACCAATGCAGGTTTGGTTTCGTATAGAGGGGTCGCCACCGAAGGAAGTGAAAACAACGACCAAATCACGGTATTCCCCAATCCAGTTGCTGCTGACTATAGTGGGATTATTGCCATTAAAGGATTGGTTGGCAATGCCGATGTTCGAATTACCGATGCTGCAGGACAATTGGTATACCGTACCAAAGCACAAGGTGGACAGGCTACCTGGAATGGACTAAATTATTTGGGCGTAAGGCCCCGCACAGGAGTGTTTTATGTTTTTGTGACCAATGCTGATGGAAGTGAAGCAAAAGCCGGTAAGTTCATTTTTAATGAATAGTGATTTTTTATTTTTTATCGCCGCGTTTTAAAATTTCGTACCCAATGCCACATGAAAGGCATTTTTTGGGGAGACAATATTTTTTATACAATTGTAATCGTGCTTGGGTGTCTGCCGCATTTTTTGCCACACCCATTTTAGATTCCCATTTTCTGATAATCTGATTGGTTTCTGCAGGTAGTTGCTGCAAAAAATAGATAGCACTTTCACACAAGTGGTTTTGGCCTTGTAATTTTCCATAGATAAACAAGGAAGGCACTACTGCATTGCTTATGAGTGTATGAATAAATGATTTTCCTAAATGTTTTTTCTTTTGAGCCGACTCATCTCTAAAGGTATAATGGTTTAACCAGAATCCACTTACCTCTACATCAAATAAATCTTCGAGTTCGCTGAGCGACTGTGCATTCAGGATTTTTGAAAAGAGGTGAGTCGATTGAACAATCAATTGCGCAAACTGTGCCAGTCTGATAGTTGGAAAATTGGCAGGGCGCAATCGTAAAAATTTCCACAAATGAACCGAAATGGGCTCTAGGGCATACAATTTTTTTAGGTATTGATATTCACTATGAAGTACATCGGGGTACGGTTCATCAAAATAATCAGATAGAAAGCCGGCTTGCCCAAATAGCAAGGCTTCAATAATGGGTTGCTGATTTTTATATTTTTCAAATAAATGAAGGGGTGTTTGCAAGGCTACTCTTTCAAAGGCATCTTGGTTTATATGAAGACCAAAAGCACGTGCCAATTGAATATAAAATACTTCGTGCCAATTATTCTTCTTCAAGTTCAATAGCTCTATTATGCGACCGGTTTTCTCTTCGAGACGCTCTGCCAACATTCGTTCAAGTTGCATTTGAACGGTAAGCGTTGAAACAGTGGCAATACGACTGTCGCATGGAATAAAGCGATTGCTTTCCATCAATTGCCGATAGCGTTCAAAGAGTGACTCTTCGACATACGATTTCAGTTCTATGGTTGAAAAAACAGTACCCTGTGAGGTGCTTATCGTTGCATCATGTAGGTATACAACATGTAAAATTAAGCGATCATAGTTTGCATCTTTCTGATGTTGATGTAAAATCCAATCACTGCTTTTTACATGTACTTCGATGTTACCAGCCCACAGGGTACTATTGAGTATAATTCGGGCTTCTAAAAAATCGGGACCCGCATGGGTGTTGAGGGTTCCAGGATGCAGCACCAAAAGGGTTTCACCCTCTGCGGTTTTGAGTGGCTCTTTGCTTGCATAAAGCCGGTGCTGCCAGATAAATTGTAGTAGGTTTTCTGTCATTGCTTTTCCAATATGTTAGTGAATCCTTGCCCTGTAGTAACAGGTTTCAGATGATCATATCATAAAGATAAAAACTTTAAAAATAAAGTGGCCTTTTTTGAGGTAAATTTCAAATGGAAGAAAAAAAATCAATCTAAAAACAAAAGCAAACGGCCTTTCATTTTTTTCAACCGCCAATCAACTATTGCCTAAAACCAGCAATGCCTATTTCAATCGTTTGATAATTTTTTCATTTTCCAATTCTCGGATGGCATCCCGTGCAATCCATTTTGCAGATGGGGTGTCTTGTTCGAGAATTCGGTAGGCAGCCTCTAGGGCGATTGGATGCAGATATGCATTTCTCTTTCCGATTTGTCGCAAGCACCAATTAACTGCCTTACGCACAAAATTGCGCGCATCACTCGATTCTTCCTCCATCCGCTTCAAAAATCGAATGCACAAATCATCATTTGATTTTTTATGATGAACTGCATATTGCACCATCAATACAAACCCGGTACGTTTTACAAATTCTTTATCGGAATGCGAATACTCAAATGCTTTCTCAATAAAGAAATCAGTTTTTTGAAATAAATTATTGCATGTTTGGTCACATAAATCCCAGCTATAAAATTGGTGTGTCATGGCATCCATTTCCTCCTTTGTGAGAAGTTTTGGATCTGCCACCATTCCGCTCAATATCATTGCTTCATGAATGGTGCTATCCCATAATTCTTTGGCAATAGAATGTCTGTTGGCTACTTTCTTATAGGTCTTGGCCAGATTTCTCAGCACAGGCAATCCGATGCCTAAGGTATTGTCATTTCCGATGGCGTAGCGCTTCATTCCTTCCTGATTCGCTACATTTTCAAGCGACTTGAGATGTGAGATGATTTGTTGGGCTGTCATATAAGAATAAGGACTCGGATGGTATTCATTATTTGGATTGCAGATATTTGGCCATTTCATGTTGCAATTTCAATGCCTCTTCCCGAGCCTTTATTGCAAAATCCTCTCCACTACTTGCAAAAATAATTTGACGCGATGCATTTACGAGCAATCCAATATCGGCATTCATTCCAATTTTGCTTACTTCCTCAAGGCTCCCACCTTGTGCCCCTACACCCGGTACGAGCAAAAAGTGATTCGGTATCAGTTGTCGCACTTCTTGTAATTGAGCCGTTTTGGTGGCGCCTACCACAAACATCAGATTTTCTTCGCTGCCCCAACTGCTTACTTTTTGAATCACTTGTTTAAATAACTCCTGACTTTCAGTCGATCCTTCAGCGGTAGATAAATATTGAAAATCGTAAGCCCCTTCATTGGAGGTCAAAGCTAATACGATGGTCCACTTGCCTTCAAAATCGAGAAAAGGTTGCACGCTATCTTGGCCCATATACGGTGCCACTGTGATACTGTCGAAGGGCAATGATTGAAAGAAGGCTTTGGCATATTGTGTTGAGGTATTGCCAATATCACCCCGCTTGGCATCTGCTATGGTAAAAATATTATTCGGAATATAGCGAAGTGTTTTTTCCATACTCTGCCATCCTTGCAATCCGTTTGATTCATAAAATGCGGTGTTTATTTTGTAGCTGACACATACATCATGGGTACTATCAATAATAGCTTTATTGAATTCAAAAACCGGATCTTCTGCAGATAGTAAATGGGACGGTATTTTGCTCGCATCGCTATCCAGTCCAATACATAGATAGGATTTCTTTTTTCGTATTTCACTGATTATTGTCTGTCTGTTCATGCCGGGAATTGAATTGCAAATTTATCAATAATAATTGTTGAAATGGGATAATAATCGAAGGAAAAGGATTCATGCTATCAGCAAAAAACCCAAAACAAAAAAATATCTTTTGTTTTGGGTTTCTACCTTTTTGTAAGGGCAAAAAGTGCCGTGCCAGAGCATCGTGTGCTACTGTTTAATAATGGAAGCGCTGAGTACTTCTTTATTATTGGTATTTCGAACTGCCACTATATAATGTCCTTTTGGAAATTGATCGCTATTTTCGATATGAAAATAATTATGACCTTCTTCAAAATTGTATTTCTCGCTATAAATAACCCTTCCGGTTATATCATAAACCATAATGGCACCTACCACGATTTGACTGCCTGAACACTAATGTGAAAATGATCTACAAAAGGGTTCGGTAGAAGGGTCAAGGTGTTTTTGTATTTTTACATCATTTTGTGCCAAGCGAATTGGAGTGTACTTTATTGCATTATTATCATCCCGAATTTTCACTCGATAGTAAACATATTGGTCAGCACCCATATCGTCCATATAGCTATAGGTAGAAGGCATATGGCTTGCATTAATATCTACTACGTCCTTAAAGTCTAATGCATTGGTACTTTTTTGCAAAGTAAACATACTAATGCTTTCCTCCTTATCTGTTTTCCATTCGACCTTGCAAATGCCCTCATTTACGACAGCAGAAATTGATTTTAACTCAATAGGTAAGGGACCATTAACAGTAATAGAGCCAGCCATATTGGGGGCATGCGGGTCGCATTGATAGCCGTACGTTCCGGGAATGGTAAACGTTTTAGAAAAGGTCCAACCGGCACCAGCTGCCCCTGAGGTAAATCCTTCAGGATTTAGTGGAAACGCTCCTAAACCTCCATTCACATTATGAAATCCTCCGACATTTGTCCAAGTAACCACATCTCCCTGATTAATAACCAATACAGATGGTGTGAAGCTGAAATTTTGAACGGTAACATTGTAGGTAATCGCCTTTGCAGAAAATCCTAGAGCAATAAAAAATAAAATTTGTAAATAATTTCTCATACGCATTGTAGTTTTAAATTAGTAATAGTGATTGGCAAAATGCCATTGTCGATATAAAGATACTAAAGCCTTTAACATTATTACAACAATTTCAAAAAAATTAAAAAAAAGAGGCCGCCATTTACATGACAACCTCTTTTATGGTGTATTCATTTAGTTACAGGTGATTTTATTCACCAGCATCCATCTTCTTCTTCAAATCGGCCAACGCACCGATATCACCTAAAGTAGCCTTTTCAACCTTTGATTGAAGGTTTTTTACAGCTTTTTTAGTATTATCGATTTCGATTCCGGCTTCTTTTCGAGCTGCTTCCTTTTCTTCCTCGATGCCTTGTTCCCACACTTTAGAATGAGAAACTAAGATTCGCTTTTCGTTTCGGTCAAACTCAAGAATCATAAATGGATTGGTTTCTTCTAAAGCCACCATTTTTTCATCAGCTTTTTTGAGGTGACGAGTAGGTGCAAATGCTTCCAATCCGTATTGCAATTGAATAATAGCTCCTTTCTCTTCTTTACGAACCATCACACCATCATGTATAGAACCGATAGGGAAAATAGATTCAAACGTATTCCAAGGGTCTTCTTCAATTTGTTTATGTCCTAATGAAAGTTTGCGGGTTTCTTTATCAACACCCAAAACCACTACTTGTAGGTTTTCGCCCACTTTCGTAAAGTCGCTTGGATGATTAAATCGTTTTACCCAACTTAAGTCAGAGATATGAATCATACCGCCGATGCCGGACTCCAATTCTACAAATACACCGTATGGGGTCAAATTCTTTACCACACCGGTATGTTGGCTACCAACTGCAAATTTGTTTTCAATTTCATCCCAAGGGTCAGGAGTCATTTTTTTAATAGAGAAGCTCATTTTGCGTTCATCTTTATCAATGGATACGATTACGGCTTCATGCTCATCTCCCATTTTAAAGAATTCTTTCGCATTGATAGGTTGGTTGCTCCAAGTAATTTCAGATACATGCACCAAACCTTCGATACCTGGTTCCAATTCTAAAAATGCACCATAGTCTTCGATATTTACTACTTTACCTTTTACTTTATTACCTACGGCAACCGTACCAGGTAATGTATCCCAAGGATGTGGCGTTAATTGCTTCAATCCTAAAGAAATACGTTTTTTCTCATCATCAAAATCAAGAACAGCCACATTTAATTTTTGACCATTTTGCAATACTTCACTTGGATGATTAATACGTCCCCATGAAATATCGGTAATGTACAATAGACCGTCTAAGCCGCCCAAGTCAATGAATGCACCGAAGTCGGTAACATTTTTGATGGTTCCTTCAAGTACTTGTCCTTTTTCCAATTTAGAAATAATTTCGGTACGTTGTGCTTCCAAATCGCTTTCGATAAGTGCTTTGTGAGAAACCACTGCGTTGCGAATAATTTCATTGATTTTTACAACTTTAAACTCCATGGTTTTGTTTACAAACTGATCATAGTCTGTAACCGGCTTCACGTCAATTTGTGAACCGGGTAAGAAGGTTTCCATACCATACAGGTCAACAATAAGGCCTCCTTTGGTTTTTGAAGTAACATAACCGGTTACTATTTCACCTGTTTTGTACACATCTACGATTCGTTCCCAAGCTCTTTGTTGACGAGCTAGTTTACGGCTTAGGTTTAAGTGGCCATCTCGATCTTCTTTTTGTACAATAAGTACTTCAATTTCGTCGCCCACTTTCACTTCGGCAAGATCTCTGAATTCGTTAAGAGAAATCAAACCGTCACTTTTATAACCAATATTAACCACTACATCTGTTTTGGTAAGACCCACTATAGAGCCTTTTACCATTTCATTGTCGTTGACAGCCTTAAAAGTATCTTCGTAAAGTTTGTCATATGTTTCGCGATCGTTCGGATTATAGATAGAAACGTTTCGTTTGTCTACACTCCAGTCAAAATCGTCATGCGCACCATTATTAGCAGCTTCGGCATGCATTTCATTAGTTACTGCTTTTGCCTTTTTTGCGGCCTTGGGCTTTTCTTCCATTGCCATTTCCGCAACGGGCGTTTCTGCTGTTGGGGTAGATGTTTCTACCGGGTTTACCTCTTCGTTTGAAGCGGCATCATCATTCAATGTTATTTCGTCCATTTGTTTTTTTTGTGTCTCCTAAGTCAGCTGCGAAACCACAAAACAGACCTATTCAACGGGTTAATAAATATTGTTTGTTTAAATAAGGGGTGCGAAGGTAATGAATAAAATGATATGGTGTAACAGTAAATAGAGCAAAAAAATAAAAACTAATTTTTTGTTAATTTGGGTAAAATTGAATATCTTCGATAAAAATTACTTATGAAAAATAAACTAATATCGTTAGCAATTATCATAATTGGGGGGGGGGGGTAACAATCTTTTTCACGAATGGTAAAGTCCGCAATGTGCAAGCCGCCTACGCACAGTATCCCCCAATGCCACAGAGGTATACAATACAAAAATTGAAAAACCCATTATCTGGCGGTCAGAATTTAATTTTTAGAGTAAAATACTTTGCGGATACAACAATGCCACAAAACATAGATATTTATCATAATGGCAATATTATTTACACTCTAAAGGACGATGGTAATTTTCCTGACATTATAGCCAATGATTTTATTTATAGTGCCTACACTTTAGACAGCATACCGTCCTTGTTAAGTAAAATTGATATTTTAGAAAGCAAAATTATTGCTGACTCTCAATTTTTACATTTTCAAGGTCACATTGGCAAAGCAATGAAAGCAGCAGATTTTGCTTTTTTTGACAAAACGTCATTTAATAATTTTGACGAAGTGTCAATAAACGCTTTATTGGTAGATGCAATCACATGCCTAGATGATTTAAAAAAAGAAAACTCCCTACTTATTACCGACCTCAGTGTGGTAGAAGATATTAACAGAACCTATAATGTGGTTGCAGGGACCGGAAATGCAACGGGTGTATGGACATTTGGTGAGATGATGAAAAATATTGCCAATACGAATGCAAATAATGGGGTAAAAGATTTTTTGAAATCGTGGGTTAAGCTTCTAAGATTAGATAATGTCGTAGCAATGAACCAATTTATCGGCCCTTGGATTAGCAAGGCAAGAGGTTTAAATACACCTATTAATGTACAAAAGGACATGCAGGCTGCTAATATTTGGGAAACGGAATGGGATAACGCCTTAACTACAGAAGAAGGCCTACTACAAAATGCGCCCTTCAAATTGACTGCAATTGTGAATAGAATTGATTTGCAGCAGAATGTTGCCTATATGCAAAATATGAACAATACGGCCGAAAAAAGGTTTATTTTTACTATGGTAAACCCTTATACTGGCCAAATTCCTCTTTTGGATAACAATGATTTTACTAGCCAAAATTTTATCGACTGGAAAGGATTCAACGTTATTTTTGAGTACGGAAACATACAAACCAACTTATGTGATTTACAAAATTTTGCGCTTCAATGGTATAATCTTTCATCTTTAACCTTAGGATCTACTGACTATTTAGATGCGTTGGAATTAATAACAAATTCAGTGACATTACCCAACGTAGCTCCTAGCAGACCCAATGGTAGTGCCATAAATAGAATTCGTACCAATGAAAAATGTTTTTCTAGCATTGCTGCTCAAACTAATGGTGCTTGGGCCGCAGCAGATTGGCAGCTAAGGCAAATGGAGCTGAATACCGGCACACATTTATTTGAGCATGCTTCAGTAACAAATGTACCTGTTTCAGACCCTAATAATTTTAACGATGCAAATGCAGCAGTGAATATTAGTAGGAATGGTAGCGAATCACAAAATATTATTGACTGGGCTTTTAGCAGTAATGTTATTAAAAACAGAATTAGATTAGGGAATTACAATATCCCAAATATTTTTAATAATAATAATCTCTTAGCAAATTTTGCAACGCTAGAAAAGGAATTAGTTGATATATATGGGTTCGATTATGCAGGCATACCAAATTATTATCAAAATAATTCTTCTTTAGAAACCAAAGAAATTGAAAATCAACTATCGCTCAATACTTGCCAAGGATGCCATGGAAGCAATAATAAAACTATCTTTACACAAGTGCGCCCAGCTACATATGGGCAACCAGCGAAATATTGGACTACCATTCCAGATGTTGCTCCTGCTTCAGATGGTTTCTTTGACAACAGATTTACCGGCTTATTTTACAATACTTATACTATAGCGCTAGGGTCTTAATTGGGAAATGGCGGCATTACATTCGATAATTTCCTTAACAATGGTGTCAAAAATGCCTATTTAAGCAATGTTGCAAGTGGTCCTTTCCAAATGGTTTCACCGTTTTTAACAGGGAGAAGGTATAGCGGTGGTAATAATTGGGAAGATGATGAACTTGATAATAATAATGTATTGGCTAATCCTTTGAATTCAGATAATATACTTGGGTTTAAGGATCAAGATTTGAAAGGCCTATTTTTTGTTAACGATCCTCACAACAACAACCTTTCAGCTGGACAAATAGATGGAGATTATCCTAAATTACATGACCAAAAATGGGGCTTTAATGACTTGGAACGAAGAAAAAAAGACTTATGCATTTTATTAAGTATGAGTTATAATGGTCCAGCTAACACCATACCAGCTCATACATTACAATTGGTTGCACTGACAGATTTCATTCCATTACCTCAAGGAGCACATTAATGAAAAGGCTATTTATACTCATTTGCTTACTATTTCATTTTTCAAATTCTATTTGTCAAAATCTTCATTTTAGCCCAAATATCATTTTTGGCTATAATGTAGATGTTTATAAGCCATGCGCTTTGTCAATTGACGATTATGGCAATAAATACATTATTGGCGATATGCAGTATAATTTTAATATTTTGAATACAGGTTTTAATAGTAACCAATTGCATAATTACTATTTACTTAAATTATCCGCGAACGATAGTTTGATTTGGCTAAAAATAATTGCTACTGGTGATTGGCAAACTTCCTTGCCAACAAACTTTTCATTGTCTTTGGATATGAACGATATGCCTGTCATTGCCTATACTTACTTTGATTCAGTCGCCTCCTTTGGTAATAACTATTATAGTCCCGGCTTCATTGACCCCAATACTAATCAATATGTAAGTATATATAAAAATATTAATTTATGTAAACTTGACACTGCAGGAAATCTATTATGGCAAAAATCGATTATCGGCAATTTTGATGAAGACATTACTTCTAAGTGCCTTGACATTGATAACGAAAATAATATTATTATTATTGGTTCATTCGGTGGTGGCGTAGCGTTTCCACCCTACACAGATACTGCTTTTTGTGATTTTGGAGGAATCACCTTAGCCTCCGCAGTTCCCAAAATGTTTATTGTTAAATATAATCCATCTGGCAATTTGATATGGGCAAGAAACGATGGTGGTGAAAACACTAGTGGTACTTCCATAGCTAGCGATTCTTTTAGTAACTACTATATCATCGGTCAACTTCCGATTGCAGATGCATGGTTTGATACAATTCACATTTTGTTTCCAGCAATATATAATGCTGTCACATTTATTGCAAAATATAATAAAAATGGGAAGGCTATTTGGGTTAGGTATTTTGCCGTTGATGGATTGGCAGATCAGATTTCGAATAATTCAATCCTTTTTTATAACAATAATATTCTTGTGGCCGGTGGCTACGCTTGTAATTCAAATCAAGTGGTGCATTTTGAAAATATTACTTTAGCAAACCCTAGTGGTTTTACCAACGGGTACATTACCTCTTTAGACACCTTCGGGAACTTGTTGTGGGTAAAAAATATATTTAACAACTTTGCAGGGGATGTTTCACATAGTAGGCTCGCTATAGATTCAAGTAATATATATTTCACCTCAAGTTTCAAGGGAACTGTTTGCATTAAAAGCGATACGCTGCATTCGAATGGAATTTGGGATTTACTTATTTCCAAAATGGATAGTGTTGGCAATGCAATAACCAACAATAGTATTAAAGGTAATTTGAATGAAAGCATACAAGGTATTGAATTTGACAGCAGTAATGATTTATATATTTTAGGAACTACCAACAGCAATTTTATGGAATTTGACAATCTAAATACCAATCCCACTGGAGCCTCAAATATATATCTAGCCAAATTGTCAAAAACCCCAACCTTCATACAGGGAATAGAAAAAGCAAGTTTCAAAATTTATCCCAATCCTGCCATAGATAAAATTTTTATTGAATCCTATTCAGGCGAAGAGATAAAAATTGACCTATTTAATATTTTCTATCAAAAGATATATTCCTCTACCAATAAAAGAAGCATTTTCACTATTGACTGCTCATCATTCAATTCAGGTCTTTATTTTTTTAAAATAACAGCAAAAAATAAAATGTATCAGCAAAAAATAATTATTCAACATTAAAAATAAATTACGATGAAAAATAAAATAATAATATTATTCGCAATAGGACTAACATATAACCTAGGCCTATTAGCCCAAAACAAAAAACACTCGCTGAGCTACTTTATTGTAGATGGCATTTCAAATATCGAAGTGGTCAATTGTGTGCCAAAATCAACAATAGACTTTTATAGTAAACCTGGTGGTGGAAAATTTATGCAAGAAAAAATTGCAGATGAAAAAGGAATGGTGCTATTTCAAATTACAAATGAGACAATGCCTGCATTTTGCTCTAGCAGAAGAATTGCAAATAATGTTCAAGGTACAGGGGCGGTTATACATTTTAAAGAATATGACTTTAATCTTTCATATCTTGAATATTTTCTGGTAAATAATGAGAACCAAATTACTTGGAAGTGTGCAATACCCTCTACTAAGAATGCCACCTTTGAAATATGGAAAAGTATCGGTAGCAGCGCATTTCAAAAAATTGCTACAATAGATGGCACTCCGAATAATCAAATAAATGAGTACTCCTTCAAAGAGGATAACAACCAGGCAGAGGCGGTATATCAATTAAGAGTAATAAGTGATAAAACTCAAAAATATGTTTCTAAGAATATAGTTTTCAACTTAGAAAATACTTTTGAATTATATCCAACTCTATCTGTAAACCACATTTTTATTGAAAATAGAATAAGCAGAGAAAAAGAAGTTATAAAATTTTAAACCAATCTGGACAATATATTTCCAGTGGATTGCTAAATTCTTCTCTTAACAAATTGGACATTTCCAATTTTTCAGTTGGAGCATATTTTGTTCAAATTGAAAATCAAAAAGAAATATTGAAATTCATAAAGTTATAAATGTTACTGCTTAATTACTTTTCAGAATAAATGACTGCCATTTGCTCATCTTTAAGCATCAAAAAATAGCCCCCTTAGCCAGATTTGAGAAGTCAATGACAATGGTGGTAAGTGTCTCCCTTTTACATAACATTCTTTGAGATTGGACCATACACCTTCCCAAGAAATCTACTATTTGATATGAGTACAAAACATCGCTACTCGTTTGAATATGCAGTCTCAGTTGCTCGCTTACAGGATTAGGCGTCACTGTGGCAACTACCTGTTTGCTAAATTCATTTATCCCATTCGGCTGAATGATGGTATCGGTCTGTACCTTTAGCCTAAATAATTCTTCAGCACTTGATGTATCGTTCATTGCATTGAAGTACAATGCACCATTAAACTCTGTAAAAAATTTTGGATATCCTCCATAAGCAAGCCCCCCTAGTGCACCTGGATGTATATCCCATACCTGAAAGGGCGGATTGACACCATCTGTAGCCCATAACTCAGTGCCGGCAGTGTCTGAATAATTGGAAAAAAATATTTTTTGATCCCACTGTTTAAAATAACGGGGAATTCCATTGACATTCGGACCGGCACAATACAAAACGGTACTGGTATTGTTGCTGACATCATATACCCCCAAATTGATCATATTGTTTACTTCATTGGCTGCAAAATAAATTTTTCCATTAAAAAAAGTGGGGTACGATTGGTCGCTGGTATATACTCCTTGAGCCGGTCCCGGATTGATATCGGTCAACCTGCTTACATTGTTTCCATCATATTCATATAGCTCTTTGCCGTAAAGGGGATCGGTGGCTACAAAATACAATTTATTGTTGGCAACCATGAGGGCGGTCGGGTTCGATCCTATGAATCCTGGATAAATATCAGATACCAGATTGATGGTATTCAAGACCGGATCATAGACATACAACTCTATGCCGGTATTGCCTGCTGTGGTATCATTTCCATTGGACCCCGCAAAATAAAGCTTATTGTTGTACACCGTAATAAATGCAATGGTACTATGTAAAGCACCCGGATTGATGTCGCTGAGGCATTGGGTGGTTTGCAGCACCGGATCATGTGCCCATAGTTCAGCGCCCAAACTATCTGTTTTAGCCTGAAAATATAATTTATTATTGTAGGGCGTAAAAAAAGTAGGATTGGAGCTTGCGGTCCCCGGATTGATATTGGCAACCAAATTAGGAATATTTACATTATCGTAGGAATACAATTCACGACCGCTTGCAGTTACCAAAATGGGTAGGTACAGTTTATTATTGAGTACACCCATACTTTGATTGGTACTGATAGTACCATCGCCAAACACTGCGCTTCCGGCCACGTTGGGACAAAGAAGTGGTACGCCATTTGGGGCCATTGAAAACAACTTATTGGGATTTACATTATCGCTTGCGAAGAAGAATAATTGATTATTATAAACAGTCAACCAGCGCGGATTGCCTCCTGTACCCGTATGTAAATTACTTACCATCTCCACCACATAATTTTGTGCTTCGGCAACAGTACGTAGCAATAGGATACAAACTATTAAAAATCGACTTCGCATAGGAATAGTAAATCTAAGCATTTTTGGCAATATCTACCATTTTTCAATTTGTCAAGCCGTATCTTTACCCAAAAAAATGTCCTTTAAAATATATACCAAAACCGGAGATGACGGCACCACTGCCCTTATCGGTGGTACGCGAATTCCTAAAAGTCATATCCGTATTGAGGCCTATGGCACTGTGGACGAACTCAATTCGTGGATAGGCATTATTGCTGACTTTCTTACCACGCATTCTGCAGAAAAGGCACTTCTGAAGCAGATACAAAACATACTCTTTACCGTGGGTTCATCGCTTGCTTGCGATCCGGATAAAGACACCAAAATGTTGATCCCTGATTTGCACGACGCGGATATTACATTGCTCGAGCAAGAAATAGATCGAATGGATGGGACGCTGCCCGAGTTGAAAAATTTTGTACTTCCGGGCGGAAATGCCACTGCCTCCCATTGTCATGTAGCCCGTTGCGTGTGCCGAAGGGCTGAACGTATTTGTGTGGCCATGACGCAAGAAGGACAATTTGTAGATGATGGTGTACTTGTGTACCTCAATCGACTTTCCGATTATCTCTTTACATTGTCACGATACATTTTACATCAAGAAGGTGGTGTGGAAACGCTATGGAAAGTGCGATAAGCCTGCAGTAGCAATCGCGAAAGGATTCGGCATTTACAACAATATCCCTCTTTCATCCGCAATCTTGCGTAAGCTTAATAAGCCGTAGCGCATACGTCCCAATGCGGTATTGACGCTTACTTCGGTCAATGCAGCAATTTGTTTAAAACTCAAATCGCCGTATAAACGCATCACAATCACCTCTCGTTGCTCATAGGGAATTAAATCGAGCATCATTCGAGCTCGCTTGCTACTTTGAAAGTGCATGGTTTGATCTTCGATATTTTTTTCCTTGAAATCCAAAATGGTAAAAATATCGTTCCCATCAGGTAAGGTTACACGCGGGGCCCGCTTGGCGGCACGAATATGATCGATAGCCAGGTTGCGCGCAATCCGCATAGCCCAAGGCAAAAATTTGCCATCTTCGGTATACTTGCCCAATCGTATATTTTGTATAATTTTTATACAGGTTTCCTGAAAAATATCTTGGGTGAGATACTTATCCTTGGTCAATAAAAAAATGGCTGTGTAAAATTTCCCTTTGTATCTGTTTAGCAATTCTGCAGTTGCCTTTACATCATTCTTTCGAATCAGGTCAAAAAGCACCTCGTCTGTTTGATTTTTTAAACTTAGCATAATCTTCTAATTTTTTGTTTTATTGAGTGAACAATAATTAAATAAAAACAATCATGTAGAAGTACTTGCTATAGGCGTTTTGCTATTTTTTGTTAAATAAATTTTTTGCTATACTATTTTACCGTTTCTACCGTTTAAAAGGGTCCGTTGTGTTATTTTCTGTCCAATATGAAAGGGTTTACTTTCATAAACGAAGTCTTTATGATTTTATTGTATAAACTTTCACTTTTTTTTAGAAAGATGCAGTACAATAATTATAGCAGGTAAAATTTCCTCAGAAGAAAGATGTTAATGTTGCCGTAAAGGTAAGTGATTAATTTCGAACCACCAAAAATTCAAAGGGTCGAAAATCGTTGGAACTGATTTTCTTCGATAAGGAATGCGATGGCTTGTTAATCCTCTTTGTATAGAGATTTATGAGTTCGGCAGAATCTTCTGCCTTTTCTACCACTTTGCCTTCGTCTAAAATATATAGAATCTTCTTGGCTGTGCTCGGAGACTGCTCAAGAGGTGCTTTCAAATTTTTTTTATTGAATAATATTTCACTGTTACTATTTCCCATCTTACGCTAATTTTTGTTCATTCAATGTATTTATTGGCAAACATTGTGCCAAATCTTACAAACTCATCCACTGAATCGAAGTACTTATCGAAAATTTTCATTATATATTGGAAATCAAATACATACGTATAATATCAATTTAAATTAATTAAATAAATTAAATACACTTCGTGCGGGGAAAAGTTGCATTCCTGTGCTGGAACTGTGCGGCGTACCACTGTTGGTAACGGCACCATTCAACGTAGTATTTTGAATATTAAAGAGATTTTTGACACCCAATTGGCATTGCAGAGCCTGTTTTATAAATCCTTTTTGTAAAGAAATATTGGCAATATGCAGTGGATTGGTATATAAAAATTGATTATCGACAGTTATTACCGGTTGTTTGCTATTATACTTGTAATTGAAGTTGATACCGGCTTTGTACTGCTCAAAGGTATACGAAACTGTGTTGGTCAACTCGAAGATTTCGTGCTGCGGTATAATGGTTGATTTTTCGACATAGATATAACCGATACCAGCGCTTAAAGCAATATGTTTGTTTTTCCATTTGGCCTGAGTATTTAACATCCAATTGCTATACTGGGCTATATTATTATACTTGCGAAGCTGGCCGTGAGTGCTGATAACAGCCAATGAAATCAGGTTCTTTATTTTATTATGTGTGGCATTAAAGGACAGGCTTAGAGTCGAACGATCTAATTTTTGCTGATGGTCTAACCCCAACTCAAAATGATCTCCAATTTCAGGTTTTAATTCCGGATTCCCGATTATGGTATGATTTTGATCAATAAACTGCAAATAAAGTTCCTTCATAGTAGGGGTTCTAAACCCTCTGGCATAAGAAGCCCTCATTTGTGTTCGGGATGTGATATCAAATTTGGTATGCAGGGCCGGTGAGAAGGCAGAAGCATATCTGCTATTATAAATATAGCGAAAAGAAGGCTGAACATTGATTTTCTTATAATGGTAAAGGGCTGATAGGAACAAACCCAGTTCACTCATTTTTTGTATCTCATCAGCCAATTTAAAACTTTTTCCTACTTCATAGGTATATTCATACCCACCGAGTACATCGGTATTTTTTATTCGGTTTGAAACTAGGGTACCGCGTAGATTCAAATTATTAAAAATCGTAGTATCCTGATCTCCTGCACTTTTGGTTTCCGATTCTTCTAAGGTCACCAAATTTTTCTTAAAGCGGTTTTTGGTGCGATAATACGAAGAATAACTTTGTAGCAGATTTAGTTTTTCAAATTCATTGAGGGATACTTCGGCACCTAGTGATTGAATATTCCGCTGAGTTCGATAATATTCATCAAAAGCATACCCTTCATACGGATTTACGATAGCACTCCCCTTATTGGTAATTTTTTCATTGAGATGGGAACCGTAATAGTTTAACTTCCCTTGTTTGAAGGAAAACGTATACTGCAAATCAGCAATATATTGTGTTTTTGGTTTCCACAATTGAAAGCGGTCTTCAGTCGCTTTTGGGGTCCACCCTTGAAAGAAATTTCGTGTAAGGGAAGTTTGCAAGGAATGTCTTTTTTTACTCACACTGATATTTCCGGAGAGGTTATACCTGCCGATACTTTCAAAATAGGATTTAAGGGTGCCGGTAAGCTTTTTGTTTGATTGGTTAGTGATTACATTAATAACTCCTCCCAAAGCATTCGAACCATAAATAACACTCATCGGGCCTTGAATGGTTTCAATACGTTTTACGTTGTTCATATTGATTTGCCCAAGATCAATATTGCCATTTTCGCGACCGGTAACTGGAATGCCATTCAAGAGAATTTTTACATTTTGCCCACCGATACCACCGATACTCAGAGATGACCCTAAAATATTGTCATTGGATACAAAATTATTCATCTCATAGTTCAGCACATCGTTTAAAGAAACCGCGCCTCGCTGCCCAATTTGAGCTGCAGAAATGGTATTTACTTTATAAACAGATTGGGTTGCTAAAACAGGCGTATTCTGCGCAGTAACAACCACGTCGTGCATCAACACAGCACTTTTTTCCATTTTAATTTCAAATAGAAAATCATTGGCCTGTTGCTTTACATCTTTTTCAGCAATGCTTACTTTAATGGCTTCATAGCCAAGTGCAGTGCAAGATATACGAAGCGGAAAATGGATATTGGACAGTATCAATACCCCCTCCGAATTGGCTATTTTACTACTTGCATTCCCTGAAACAAAATACTGCACAGATGCATTGCCAATGGCTTTGTTACTTGATTTATCTTGTACATGCAAAATCAAATTAGTGGCCTTCAAGGAGGAAGCCACTAATAAGAATAGTGCAATATGTATAAATATTTTATTCAATCAAGGATGCATCTACTTTGAAATTATTATTTTTTCTTTTATTAGCATATTCTGTCCACTGATAAACAAAATATAGGTTCCGTTAGCCAGCGCATTTGTTGAAATGGTAAAGGCATTGATTCCACTTTGCAATTTTACTGCAGAAGAAGAAAGCATTTTACCGCTGATGTCTAACAGCTGAATACTTCCTTCGGTATATTCTTTGGTATCAATCAACACTGACAAAGCATTTTGCGCAGGATTCGGAAATAGTTGGTATTGGGTAACTACTGAATGAATATCGTTTACTGCGGTAGGAGTCACCTCTCGTTTCCTGAAATTGATATTACCGGTTCCAGTACCACTGTATCCTGTAAACTGCAATTGATAGATTTTGCCGCTTAAATCCTTTATAAAATAAGATAAAGAATCCGGCACAACCCAAGGACCTCCCGGTGGTATAAACGATTTCCAATCATATCCGATTCCGGAAATACTGGTAAGCCATGGTGTGGTATACGTAGCGTAATTAATGTTGGCGGTATCGACATGTACCATAGCGGCTTTACCAAAGGTAACCCCTCTATTGCCCAAGGCTCCTACAACTGAATATGGCTGTGCGGGACCTCCTTGTGCAACCAATGAGTTATAGCGGTTAAACAAAATATCCCAAGAGGCAATATTTGGTTCGCGTAAGGTGTCCATGCCACTTGCCAGGTCAAAATGCGCAAAAATAGCGTTGGCATATTTGGTTCCTTTTGCAAGTGTGTAGGTAGCTGTTGTATTGGCAGCAATATCGCCCACGCGGAAATGATACGTCATCAAAGTGGCTTGCAAGGAATCAATCAGAATTTTGTAGTAAATATTATTGGCTTTTACAATGAAAATACTATCCCCATATAAGTTATGATTTACCTGATTATAGGTGCCCCAGCCAAAATTGAAGGGATCGCCACTGGGTATATCATTGAGTGCACCTTGCGACCATGATTTGTCCATATTGAAACATGGAGTGCCGGTGCCGGTGTCTGCTAGACCCACACTAGCCCATTGCGATTTATCTTTGTGAATATTGTACACCTGTACAAAGGCATTGCCCGCATTGTGATTTGCCCATATTGCTGAGCTATCGCCTGCTTTCATGCTAAAAGCCAAATGCCAGTTCTTATTGTTTTCTGATTTTACCGTTCCGGTGCTCATGCTATAGTACACATCATTACCGCTTCCTGTACCCATTGACACAGAGTCGTTTACCCATGGATTCTGTGCCATTACATTAGAACAGATTCCGCCAAGGACAAGCATTGAGAATAAGAGTTTTTTCATAATAAATTTACTGATTTTTTAGGCAACAAAGGTAATTTTGAAAGCATTATGATAGCTTCCAAAACATTCATTTAGATGATAATATGACAATTGTATGACAAAACGCAACGCCCTAATTTCCAAGGTATATTAAGGCGGCAATGGACCTGAATACGTGCCGCAATAGGGCTTAAAAAAACAGGGTTTGTGAAAATTGATTTGCACCAAGGCATTCTCCTTATTTTGTACCTTTAAAACATAATCTGCCAGCAAATAACGCTCATAGAGGCAAGCTGCGTCCCATGTCACAAATTCGGTATTTTGCGGTACTTTAAAAGGTTTCGCTTTCCAATCCTCAATAAAACAATACACCATGTTTGATTGTAATCGTACTATAAATTTACCGTTTTGATCGGTGACGATTTTCTTATAAACTGCATTGCCCACCTTGTTTTTGGGTCCAATTTTAATCACGATTTCCTTATTCGGTAGTGGTTTGGGCCTTGCCATTTCCGCCAGCATTTCCTCAGATGGCTGTGCCCCTCCGCAATAATCGGCAGTTTGTGTAATTTGCCCTTGAATACTGACCAGCTTTGTAGCTCTCTTTTTTGCTGAAAAGGCTGACTGCGTGCACAATAAAATCAATAGGAGTATGCCCGTATTTTTCATAATGAAATAGCGATTTAAATAAAGTGTTTTTTCAAAAGCCATTCGGCAATTTGCACGGCATTGGTGGCTGCACCTTTACGTAAATTATCTGAAACAATCCAGCAATTCAGTGTATTGGCTTGGGTTTCGTCTCGTCTGATTCTTCCCACAAATACGGCATCCTTGTCGTGGGCATGCAGTGGCATTGGGTATTTCAGATTAGCGATATCATCAACCACGCTAACCCCTTCAAATTGCTCCAACAAACGATTTACTTCTTCCACCTCAAAGTCCTTCTCAAATTCAATATTAACACTTTCACTGTGACCACCCATTACAGGAAGTCTCACACAAGTCGCTGTCAGTCGAATGCTATCGTCCTGCATGATTTTTTTGGTTTCCAGCGTCATTTTCATTTCCTCTTTGGTATATCCATTTTCGGTAAAAACATCAATTTGAGGAATAATATTCATATCAATTTCATAAGGATAAATTTTTCTCCCTCTATTTTGTTTCTTTCATTTTGCAGTTGATTCACAGCCTTTACTCCTGTACCTGTTACGGACTGATAGGTAGAAACCACCACTCGTTTGATTTTGTACTTTTCATGCAGGGGCTTCAGTACCATCACCAATTGAATGGTGGAGCAATTTGGATTGGCGATGATAAAATCATTGGCGCTTAGTACTTCGCCATTCACCTCCGGCACTACTAATTTTTTATCGGGATGCATACGCCAGGCAGAGGAATTGTCTATCACACGGATACCCGCCTCTGCAAATAAAGGGGCCAAGGCCATCGATGTGGCGCCTCCGGCTGAAAATAGTGCAATGGCCGGTTTCGCTGCAATCGCATCTTGATAGGAAACAATTTTATAGGAGGTCCCCTTAAAAACGATTTCCTTGCCAATCGATTTCTCTGATGCAACGGGAATCAGTTCCGTTACCGGAAAATTTCTTTCTGCCAAAACCTGCAGCATTTTTGTGCCTACCAGACCAGTTGCACCTACAACACATACTTTCATTGTTTTAATAATGTTTAATGATTAATGTTGAATGTTGAAATTATTGATTTACATTATTTTGAGCCGTTTTCACTACTGAGGTTAAAAGTCTGATTCATTCATGGGAACTATCTGTTAAATTATTTAAATCATATTGAAGTCAAATCCGAATTTTTAATGAGTCTTAACCAATATAATGTTTCTCTGGCCTCCTTACTTGCTAAACTCATTTTACTGGCAAAATCCCTTTTGCTAACTCCTGCGTCTGCCGCTTCCACATTTGCTCCAATACTTGTTCCAGAGCGAAGTACCTGTTTTGAAATTACCCATTCATTCTCCTTTTTTATACACTGATTTATTTTAATTATTTCTAAGGCATAGAAGTAGCTTTTCAATTTTACTATAATTTCTTTCATTTTGACATTCAAAAGTAAATAATTTTACTCACCATCAATCATTCCACATTAAGCAATTCCCATTAAGCATTAAACATTAATCATTATTCATTCAAAATCACTTTCATGGTTTCAGGATCATCTTCCAAATTATTCATTTGTCGCAAAATCCATTGATGTTTTCGAACGATAATAGGTGCCGGATTTTTGATGTGAAACACAATCGGATTGGGCAATATAGCGGCTATCCAAGCTGCTTCATTTTTGCTTAAATCTTTGGCATCTTTCTTAAAGTAATGCCTTGCAGCCGCTTGAATGCCAAAAATGCCTTTACCCATTTCCGCGACATTGAGATAGGTTTCCAAAATTCTTTTTTTACCCCCATATCCATTCAATCATAAACGTATGATACACTTCCAAACCCTTGCGAAGCCAATTTCTCCCATTCCAAAGAAAAACATTTTTGGCAACTTGTTGTGAGATGGTACTGGCGCCTAATACTTTCTTATGTTTGGGATCCTTATTATACTTAATGGCCTTTTTAATAGCATCCACATCAAAGCCATTGTGGTCGTGAAACAGTTGATCTTCTGAACAGATAACTGCTAGCTTACAATTTTTGCCCATCTCACTATAGGGAAGATATTCTTTTTGCAGACCATTTCCTTTCAATAGAGAAGCAATCATCACCGCAGTGATGGGAGGATTCACCCATTTACAAATAGCGATATAGGCAATATTGGCAAGAATCAAAATGAATAAAAATCTTTTCAATTTTTGCCAAAAAGTGGAACTCGATTTTTTCTTCGACATTGGTGTAAAAGTAAAATAATATTTGAGAAATATGCTTGTATGAAATATTCACCAATGAATAGATAAGCTTCTGTTGAAATGGAAGGCCTTACCAGACTTGTTGTTTTTGCACTATTGCTATACTATTGAAGGATGGCAATTATTATTGGGGCAATAAGTGCTTCAACCGATTATAGTCTTACAGAGAGAAAAATAGCTGTCGGCACATTAAAAAGAAACTGAGTAAGATCGTTGTCAGACTCTGTTTCTTGTATATCCATAGGCACCCCATTGACAATGGTAACGGAATTGAATTTAGTTTTATTGTTACCGGTTTTGAAATAATAACTAGCTTCGGTTCCTAAAAATACCCGATTGCTTAATCTAAAGCGCAGGGCTAATGTAGGACCAGCTCCATATCGTAACGAACTGGTATTGGAATTGACTTTTGTAATTTGCGAACCGAAATTGGTTTCTGTAGCTGTTTTGCTATTGAGCAGATCCATCAATAGGTGCATATGTAGGGTCATGGTAAAAAGACGATTTAAAGGCACCAGTCTGGAGAGGCCAACACGCAAATACAAATCATTGATATCATTATTTTTTTTAGTGTTTCCATCATTTTCATAAATAGTATTTAGCGTATAGCCCAAACCAACTTCTGCTCCTATTTTCGATTTTCTATGGATAAAATTATAGGTCAACAAATAGGGATTGTTTACAGGATTATTTGCGTTTCCAAAATTGAAAATTTGTCTAAAAAGGGCGTTTGCTTGAATGCCAACTATATGTATCGATTTATTTTTATGACTCCCTGTATCGGCTTTCATTTCTTGCGAAAAGAGGGGTATAGCCAAAAACAAGCAGAGACTGCTTAATAACAAAATTCTTTGAATCATTTATTTATATTTGAATGGATTAGAAAACAAGGGGTTTGTCAATACCGTATAATCGGTCATTGAATTCAAAAAGGCAATAAGAGCCGATTTATCTTCATCCGAAATATTCAATTTCTTAGTACTGCCGTCATTATTTCGTAAGCGAGGGCTCACGTTTTTGTTATCCTGAATACCATGACTGTAATGATCGAGCACCTCCGATAAGGTTTTAAAACGGCCATCGCGCATGTATGGAGCGGTAAGGGCTACATTATGCAAATCGGGCACCTTAAAGGCTCCTTCATCTTGACTGGCGTTGGTGATATTCATTCTTCCTTTATCGCTTGAATTTACTTCGAGACCGATATTAATAAATTGGCTATTATTATACCCGCCCACCGTAGGATTATGACAATTATTGCATTGATAAGTGGTTTGAAAAAGTTGCTGTCCACGAAGTTCCATCGGGCTTAAGGCAAACTCTTTTGTACCCATGATTATGGATTGATCGAAGCGCGATTTGTTGGTATTAATCAACATTAAGAAAGACGCCATAGAAGTAGACAAACGGTTCATATCCAATTTTTCATTTTCGCCATAGGCTTTATGCACTAAATCTTGAATATAAGGTAGGGCATTCAATTTGGCAATAAGTTGCTCCTCATTATCCATACCCATTTCAATATGATTGGCAATGGGTTTTGAGATTAATGATGTTAAGTCAAACTCTCTTCCATCCCAAAATAAGGGGGCCGGTTCAAAGAAAACGCCTCCAAAGGTTAAATTTTGAATAGCGATTGAATTTCGTTTGGTTAATCGGTTTTCGAAACCTGGGCTCAAGGCTACATTATCGGCAAAAGCAACTTGTTGTTTGTGACAAGAAGCACAGGAAACAGAGTTGTTGACCGAAAGGCTTTTTTCATAAAACAAAACCCTTCCCAAGTGGATTTGTGCATCCACGGTAATTGGGTTCCCGACACCATACGAGGGTATTTCCGCATCTAAATACTGCTCTTTTACAAGCGTCTTTTGATATTTATTACAAGATAAAACCCCTACCAAGGCTAAGATGCTTACAAAAACCACCCATTGCTTTTTGATTTGATATTGCATAATTGAACGATTTACAGTTAAAAATACGGTATTTTCAGAAATAAGACGCGCAAAAAGGGAATTTTGTTAGTGCCAATATTCTTTTGCTTAGAACCGATTTGCCGCCTTCAAGTGCTACATTCCATTTATTGACAGGTAATTTTTGCTTAGGATTGCGGAGTAAGACGGTGCGTGCTATTCTATCCCTGCTTCACCTGCTTGATTTTTCCTCTAAAAACAATACAATCTATGTAGCAAATATCACTTGTGTATTCGCTGCCAAAAGTAGGGTAAAAAAATACACTCGATTCTTCTCGTAATTTTGCCTCAGTTACAAGAATATACAATAAAGAAGCAGAACCGCTTGTAGATTCAAAAGCTATTTATGGTCCTAATAATTCCATCAATAGCCCTTCCTCGCTTTCAAATTCTCAAATTTTCAAATTACTCATTCGGCATTAATCCTTACTTTTGCGCCCTTACTAATTATACAAACATGTACCGAACGCATCATTGTGGCGAATTAACGATTTCGAATACGAAAACACCTGTAACCCTTGCCGGTTGGGTAAAAACCATACGCAAATTTGGCAGTATCACCTTTGTCGATTTAAGAGACCGTTATGGAATTACGCAGTTGTTTTTTAATGAATCGATGACCCAAGTACTGGAAACCGCAGGAATTGGGCGCGAATATGTAGTACAAGTGGAAGGAAATGTGCAGGAACGAAGCAATAAAAATCCCAATATGGCCACCGGTGATATTGAAATTGCGGTAGAGAAATATACCATTTTGAACGCCTCTCTTACACCCCCCTTTACCCTTGAGGATGAGACCGATGGAGGCGACGAATTGCGAATGAAATATCGCTTTTTGGATTTGCGTCGAGATGCCATCAAAAAAAATATGGAACTTCGTTATAAGGTAAGTCGTGCCGCTCGTAATTTTTTGGATGCCCAGCATTTTATGGAAGTTGAAACGCCCATGCTGATCAAATCGACACCGGAAGGTGCCCGCGATTTTGTGGTACCCAGTCGTATGCATGCAGGGCAGTTTTACGCATTGCCCCAGTCGCCCCAGTTGTTTAAACAATTGCTCATGGTGGCAGGTTACGACAAATACTACCAAATTGTAAAATGCTTTCGTGATGAGGATTTACGCGCCGATAGACAACCTGAATTCACACAGATTGATTGTGAAATGAGTTTTGTAGAGCAGGAAGATATTTTAAAAACGTTTGAAGGCATGACCAGGCAAATCATTAAAGATGTGAGTGGCCATGAATTTACGGACGATTTTCCACGAATGACCTATGATGTGGCCATGGAAGAATATGGGAATGACAAACCGGATATACGATTTGAGATGAAGCTCAAAACCTTGAATGAAGTGGTAAAAGGAAATGGATTCAGTGTGTTTGATGATGCGGAATTGGTAATTGGCATTGCAGCAAACGGTTGCAGTGAGTATACTCGCAAACAAACCGACGAATTGACGGAATGGGTAAAGCGTCCTCAAATTGGCATGAAAGGTCTTGTTTTTATCAAGGTAAATGCCGATGGTAGTTTCAAAAGTTCTGTCGACAAATTTTATAATGAGGCACACCTAAAAACAATCGCCACAACTTGCGGTGCGCAAGCCGGTGATTTGATTTTGATATTGGCCGGCGAAAAAAATCTAACCCGAAAAGCCATCAGTGAATTGCGATTAGAAATGGGTAAACGGCTGGGATTGCGAAATGCTGCCATTATGAAACCTTTGTGGGTTACGGATTTCCCCTTGTTTGAATATGATGCGGAGGGCGAACGATTTATCGCTTGTCATCACCCCTTTACCTCACCCAAGCCTGAGCATCTTGAATGGATGCGCGACAAATCTAAATATGCAGATATCAAAGCCAATGCCTATGATTTGGTAATCAATGGCACCGAAATAGGTGGTGGCTCTATTCGAATTTTCAATAAAGATATTCAGGAATTGATGTTTGAAGCCCTTGGGATGACTAAAGAAGAAGCCACTGAAAAATTTGGATTTTTATTAAGTGCCTTCGAATATGGCACTCCTCCCCATGGCGGTATTGCCTTAGGCTTTGACCGACTTTGCGCAGTACTGGGTGGTTCTGATTCTATACGCGATTTTATTGCCTTTCCGAAAAACAATGCCGGAAGGGATATGATGTTAGACGCACCCGGAAACATTGATGCAAAACAACGGAAGGAACTGGGTTTATAAATAGGGTTCCATTTAATATTCATTTTGGATTGAATAGATGCAGCATTTTTTGTGTAATTTCGGTGTATGAATCGTTTTATCAAATATTACGCTACGGTGCTTTTTCTTACGTTATTGTCATTTTCTGTTTGGAGTCAAGATCGTCCAAGGATAGCGAAGCCCAAAGCAATCAAGAAAAAAAAGGAGGTGTATCAATTGGTACACAATGTGGTGAAATTGAATATCCCAGGATTATTAGTGCGCTCCTTTGGGGCACAATACGAACGAAAATTGAATCGTTCGAAGAGCTTTGCAATGGGCGTCATTTATCGACCCAATTTTAAAACACCCATTCTCAATATCATTATGCAGGATACCAATTTTACGGCCAGTGCCGAAACCCTAATGATGCTCAAATCATCCAGATATCGTTCATTGATGTTGACACCCGAATTTCGTTTTTATTTTAAAAAGAAAACTCCAAGGGGCTTATATCTGGCACCATTTCTTCGGTACAAGCATGAGATGCTAAGTTCCAATTTTCGCTATCAAGAAAGTGCTAATGGGGGCATTCTCAAAACAGGTGTTTATAAAAATAGGTCCGATGCCTTTGGCGCCGGCATTTTGTTTGGTCTGCAGGTATTGACCAAAAAGAAAGTAACGATAGATTTTTGGTTTTTAGGTCCCTGGGCCGGTATACAATTTACTAAAAATAGCAGCGAAATCCCTGCAGCTTCGCTCAATGAATTTGATAAGGCTTATATCGAATCGGTAACAGAAGGATATAATGACCGATTTGCCTTAGACAATACATACCAATGGAGCAACACGGGATTCGGTAATTCAGGATCGGGATTTACGTTGGGATTGCGAATGTTTGGAATCCATATTGGATACAGCTTTTAAAAAAAAGAAGCCGTCCACTGAGAGTGAACGGCTTCATGAATTTCTTGAACAGATTTTAGTTTTTGAAAAACTTCAACGTCGTAGATTTATTGTTTGCACCGCTAATTTTCAAAAAGTAATTTCCTTTTGATAAGTGGGCAATATCAATACATTGATTTTGTTGCAAAATAGGATTTGAAATTTGGCGACCATCCACGCTAAATAGAGTGAAAGAGTATGCTTCATTGCGCAATCCGTTTACAAAAATTTTATCTGAAGCCGGATTTGGATGAAGGCTAAAAGGACTTGCAACTACATCAGCCGTTCCAGCTACTACATATGGATTTTTGATGGTGATATAGGCCATCGCCGCATTTTTATTAATCGTTGCATTAATGCAAAGCGAATCGTTACATCCTGCAGGATTTATCGCATTCATGAAAAGACAGATGGTATAATTACCGGTAGTAGCATAGGTATGAGATGGAAAAGGAGCCGTGGTACTGGTACCGTCACCCCATGTCCAAGTATATGTATAGTTGATAGTGTCAATACCCATAAAATTGGCACCCTGACAATTGTTATTACCGAAATAATGATGCAATGGCGCTCCTAATGTGGTGTCTTGATACACATTAAAAATAGCTTGGCATTGTGCTTGCGCAGCCGTTGTGCTATACGTGAGGGCAGAAACGGAGAGTAGAAGTGTAAAAATTAATTTTTTCATATTGTTTTTATTTTGAGTGCGAATTTACCCCCATTTATTATCAAATTGTGAATGATATCAAAAAAACTTTAAAACTTCTAAAAGTTTCCATAGTTTTGCGCGGTGAGTTCACATCGACAAGAAATCGTTATTCAGGCCTTTGATCATTTTAGAACCTACGGTTTTAAAAATGTGACCATGGATGACTTGGCACGAAATATCGGGATCTCAAAAAAAACCCTCTATGAACTTTTTAAGGACAAAGATGAATTGGTATTAGAGTCGGTCAAATACATGTTACTCACCAATCAAGAGAAAACCGAAAAGGCCTTTGCGCAATCTAAAAACGCGGTTGAACAAATCATTCAAATTCTGCAATTAATGGAGGCCATGATGCGGGGCATGAATATGGTATGTTATATGGATTTGCAGAAATACTATCCAAGTGCTTTTAAGTATTTGAGCAAGCACAAACAAGATTTTCTCTATACATGCATTTCTAATAATCTGAAACAAGGCGTTGCTGAAGGCCTGTTTCGAGAAGATATCGATATTGAAATCATCTCCAAATTTCGTTTGGAATCCGCTCTGATTGTATTTCAAAATAATATTTTTCCGCAGGACCAATATGATATCGTAAAAGTAAACGCGCAAATATTTGCCAATTATATGTATGGCATTGCCTCCCTAAAGGGCCATAAATTAATCACCCAATACATCAATGAAATTAATAAAAAATAGCACAATGAATGTAAAACATTTCATCCTTCTCATGTTTCTTTCCTCCCAAGCAATGGCCCAAAACATAGAACGTTTAAGCCTGCGAAATTGTATTGAATATGCTCTGAAGAATCAACCGAAAATAAAAAGCGCTTTGTTGGATGAACAGTTGCAATTGGAAAAAAATAAGGAAATCATTGGCATTGCCCGCCCCCAAATTTCCGCCTCAGGCCAATTTCAATATCTGTTTGTAATACCTAAACAAAGAGCCGATGCGGGTGCCTTTAATTTTGCATCCAGTCTCAGCTTCTTTAAAATTGATACACCCGCTTACATTGCCTATCAAAGCCAACCTAAAGAAAAATATAGTGAACTGAAATTTGGTCTTCCCTTAAATGCCTCACTGGGTATACAAGCTTCACAAATTCTATTTGATGCAGGCGTTCTGATTGCCATTAAAGCCCGAAAAAGTTTGGAAGAATTGTCGGTTCTGAATACCAAAAGAACAGAACAAGATGTAAAAATAGCCGTTTCCAAAGCCTATTACAATTGTGTAATCGCAGAAAAACGGATCGCATTGATTGATGAAAATATCCGCTTGCTCGCTTCCCTAAGCGACATGACTCAAAAATTATATAATGAAGGATTTGCCGAAAAAATTGATGCCGATCGACTTACAGTTCAAAAAAATAATTTGCAAACCGAAAAAGATAAAATTCAAAATCTGGTGGATCTGAGTTACGCGCTACTAAAATTTCAGATGGGAATGCCCCTATCAGAACGTATTCAACTCACAGATGAATTGGATATTGATGAAGTGAAAAAAGACCTCGACCTTGACAGAGTAGTTGACTATAACAATAGAGTGGAAATGAATTTGCTGCAAACAGCCAAAAAGCTGAATGGATATGACTACAAACGCTATAAAAAGGGATACCTGCCCACGGTAGCCGCAGTAATTTCAGGCAGCTACGCCACACAAACCATTGCCTTCAAAGAATTGTTCACCTTGCCCTATTTTCCTACTGGTGCATTTGTACTAAGTGCCACCATGCCGTTGTATGATGGAGGTACCCGACTTGCGAAAATGAACCAGGCTCGAATCAATATCCTAAAAAATGAAAATGATATGATTGCCTTTAAGCAGGCCGTGGACCTCGAAAGCAATAATGCCAAAACACAATTGAGGAATAGTATTATGAGTCTCGAAAATCAAAACAAGAATATTGAACTCGCTCAAAAAGTATATAGCATCGCTCAAAAAAAATACAAAGAAGGTGTGGGCACCAATATCGAAATTTTGCAGGCAGAAACGGCATTGAAAGACGCGCAAACAAACTATTTCAATTCCTTATATGAAGCCATCATTTCAAAAATTGATTTGCAACAATCATTAGGTCTTTTAAAATAAAATCTATCTTAATTACAAAACAAAAATATATGAAATCACGTATTCGCATTTCAATAGTCATCCTGGGATCCATACTCTTCACGGCATGTGGCTCTAAAGAAACCAAAAACAGCAAAGAAGAGTTGGCTGAATTAAAGAAACAGCAAAAAGAATTGCAATCAAAAATCGCACAGTTAGAAAGTAGCGACACCAGCAAAAAGAACACCCGAGTAATTCCTGTGGGTATTACCAATATGACCCTGAGCAATTTCAATAATTTCATCTCGGTGCAAGGCAAGGTAGATGTGGATGAGGTTGTAAATGCCATTCCTGAAGCACCGGGCATTATCAGCGCCATCTATGTAAAGCCGGGGCAGTATGTTCGCAAAGGGCAAGTAGTAGCCGCCTTGCGTTCTGAAACCGTAAATAGTGGTATCGAACAACTAGATGTACAAATCAATTTAGCGAAAGTGTTGTATGAAAAACAAAAGAGACTTTGGGATCAGGAAATTGGCACTGAAATACAACTGCTTCAAGCTAAAACACAGTATGAAGCCTTATTAAAACAAAAGGCAACTTCACTCGAAAACAAAAAATCGTTTTCTGTTTTCTCACCCATCAACGGGGTTGTAGACGCAGTAGATGCTACCGTAGGCCAGTCCTATGCCTCGCCCATGAACCCACCGATTATTAAAATTATCAACACCGGCAAGCTAAAAATAAAAGCGCAAATCTCTGAAAATTATGCCGGTATCGTAAAAACCGGAAGCAATGTCATGCTGATTTTTCCGGACACGCGCGATACCTTACTTACTAAAATAAATTATGCAGAGCGAATCATTAATGAAGTGTCGCGAACCTATACCGCCTATATTCCCCTCGCTTCCAATTCAAAATTCCAACCCAATATGACAGCTTTGGTAAAGATTGCAACCTACCAAAATGCCAGAGCATTTGTGCTGCCTGTTTCGGTAATCCAAAAAACAGAAAATGGAAACTTTGTGTACGTGGTGGATGAAAAAGACCAATCAAAATTAAGAGAAGTGACCTTGGGAAATTCATACGAAAGCAAAGTGGAAATTTTATCGGGACTTGCGCTAGGCGATCGAGTTATTACTACCGGTTATGAAGAACTCAATGAAGGAGATAAATTAAAGATTGAACAATAAGAAACATTGTATGATTTCTATACAGAAGAGGTCGTCCCATTGAATCAGCATTTTACCACCTCGTCTATCTGAAGTCAACCTACGCATTTGTAACTACAAAACAAAACAACATGAAATTTAATCCATCGATTTGGCCCATAAATAATCGCACTAGTATTTATGTGTTGACTATTATTATTACCCTCATTGGCCTTTTCAGTTATATGAATTTGCCAAAAGAACAATTTCCGGAGGTCAAATTTCCGCAAATTATTGTACAAACCATCAATCCAGGTACGTCCCCGGAAAACATGGAAAATCTGGTATCAAAACCTATTGAAAAACAGCTGAAAAATATTTCGGGCATTAAAAAAGTGACCAGCAATTCGTTTCAAGATTTTTCGGTGGTTATTGCAGAATTTAATACAGATGTAAAAGTAGAAAAAGCCAAACAAGATGTTAGCGATGCAGTAGACAAAGCCAAGTCGGACCCGAATGGCCTTCCTAAAAATTTACCGAACGACCCTGAAGTAAAAGATATCGATGTGTCGGAATTCCCATTCGATTTGTAAATATTTACGGAAACTATGATGTGAATCGATTGGAAGAATACGCAGACCGAATCAAAGACCGAATAGAAGGATTAAAAGAAATTAAGCGGGTAGACAAAGTGGGCGGCCTAGACAGAGAAATTCAAATCAATGTAGACCTATACAGGATGCAGGCTGCGCAACTTTCATTCAGAGATATTCAGTCGGCTATTGCGTACGAAAATATTGAAGCCACTCCCGGAATTGTAAAAGTAGAAGGGGAGCAACGAATCATCAGCGTGAAAAAAATATTTAAGACTGCCGAGGAAATTGGCAATGTAGTCATCAAATCCCCGCAAGGCGCTACGGTATATTTGAAAGACATTGCCGAGGTAAATGATACCTATAAAGATCAGGAGAGTTTTGCCCGATTAGACATGAAGAATGTAATTACCCTAAATGTAATCAAAGCTAGCGGTAAAAATTTGATTGACGCCTCCGACAAAATTGACGACATCATTACGGAAATGAAAAAAAGTGAGTTGCCTAAAGATTTAAGTGTAGTGGTTACCGGCGATCAGTCTGATGCCACCCGTACCACTTTGCACGATTTAATAAACACCATCATAATCGGATTCATATTAGTTACATTTATTTTGATGTTTTTTATGGGAACCACCAATGCCATATTTGTGGCCATGTCGGTTCCGCTTTCCTGTGCCATTGCATTTATGGTATTGCCCTCCATTGGCTTCACCTTAAATATGATTGTACTCTTTTCGTTTCTTCTTGCCTTGGGTATTGTAGTAGATGATGCGATTGTGGTAATCGAAAATTCGCATCGAATATTTCATGAAGAAAAAATACCGATTAAAGAAGCTGTAAAAAAAGCAACCGGTGAAGTCTTTTTGCCGGTATTAACCGGTACCATTACCACGCTACTACCCTTTATCCCACTAGCGTTCTGGAAGGGTGTCATCGGTAGTTTTATGTTTTATTTACCCATTACCTTAATCATTACCTTACTAGCATCCCTATTGGTTGCCTATATTATCAATCCCGTATTTGCTGTTGATTTTATGAAGGAAAAAGAATATGACGGAAAGGAAAAAATTCGCTGGACCAAAGGCATATCCGTAACCACCATTGGTTTTTTGGTGGTGGCTTTAATTGCGTACCTTACCGGAAGTTTTGGTTTTGGAAATTTTGTGGTAGTCATGTATCTCTTGTTTTTATTAAATAAATTTATTCTAACAAAGTGGATTCATGCGTTTCAAACGAAAATTTGGCCACGTGTTCAAAATGGATATATCAAAGCACTAACCTGGGCCCTAGATCATCGGGGCATTTCGTTTACTTCGGTAATCGTTTTATTGATAATCTCCATTATGCTTATTGCAGTACGAAGTCCAAAGGTGGTATTCTTTCCTTCATCAGAACCCAACTTTGCGTATGTATACTTAACGATGCCTGAGGGTACCGATCAAGAAAAAACGAATGAAGTGCTCAAACAGTTGGAAGCCAAAGTATTTCAAGCATTGGATATTGATTTGCAAACGCAACGAAAAAATCCACTGGTCACTTCAGTCATTTCAAACGTAAAAGTGGGAGCCACCGATCAAAACAGTGGTGAAATTGGCGACTACCCCAATCGAGGAAAAATTACAGTATCCTTTGTAAAATTTGCGGAGCGACATGGCAAAAGCACACAGGTTTTGCTCGATAAAATTCGAGAAAATGTACGAGATATTCCGGGTGCCAAAATAACCGTTGATAAAGAAAGCAATGGCCCGCCAACAGCGAAACCCATCCTTATTGAAATAACCGGCGAGCATTTGGATACGCTTATCTCTGCCTCTAAAAAATTAAAAAAATATTTAGACGATAAACAAATTGCGGGTATTGAAGAATTAAAAAGTGACTTTCAAGCAAACAAACCAGAGATAATATTCGATATCAGCCGTTCGCGAATGAATATTGAAGGAATCAGCACCGGCATGATTGCCCAGGATTTACGTACCGCCATGTTTGGCATGGAAATCAGCAGATTCAGAGATGCAAATGATGATTATCCAATTACGCTTCGTTTAAATCGCGAACAACGAAATAATATTGACATTGTAAAAAATATCAATATGACCTATCGGGATATGGGTATGGGTGGTGCTGTAAGACAAGTACCCATCGGTAGTTTTGTTGATTTAAAATATGGAAATACCTATGGTGGCATCAAACGAAAAGACGAAAAAGAATCATTTCATTGTCGTCTAATGTACTCAGCGCATTTAATGCCAATGAGGTTGTGGCCGAGATTCAAAACGAAATCAATCAATTCAATCCTCCTGCTGGTGTCAGCATCCGAATGGGTGGTGAGCAGGAAGAACAGGCAGAAACCGGAGCATTCCTTGGCACGGCCATGTTGATATCCATGATTTTGATTTTTCTGATATTGATTACGCAATTCAATTCCTTTAGCCGAACCATCATTATCATGAGCGAAATTATTTTAAGTATCATTGGTGTTTTACTGGGGATTGGAATTTTTAAAATGGACTTTGTGATTGTTATGACCGGAATTGGTATTGTAGCCTTAGCGGGTATAGTGGTTAGAAACGGTATTCTATTGATTGAATTTGCTGATATTAAATTAAACGAAGGCATGCCTCCACGACAAGCGCTGATAGAGGCAGGGCGTACCCGGATGACCCCGGTGGTATTAACCGCCACCGCTACCATGTTGGGCTTGATACCACTTGCTGTTGGACTCAATATGGATTTCGCCTTATTGTTTCAAACCGGAAACCCACACTTGTTTTTTGGAGGCGATAGCGTGGCATTTTGGGGACCCTTATCATGGACCATGATTTTTGGTTTAGGATTTGCAACCCTAATTACCTTGCTTATTGTACCGGTAATGATGTTGATGGCTTTGAATAGAAAGGAGAAGGTTTTAAAAATGATCAAAAAATAAAAAGTACAGAAGTAGGTCGAAAATGTTATTTCGTTGCTTCTTGAATTTTTTGTTTCTTTTGAATTTTTTGTAGGGCAACAGCCATACGATTTGCTTTCGTTTGTACCGTCTTGGCAGCCTCAATCCATTCAATATAGGCCTTTCTTTCGGCATCGCTGAAGGTCATAAAATTTTGATACAATTCGGGTTCATCCTGGAGGAACCACAAAAAATCGGCAGGAATTTCGGTGGGTGCATTATCGGCATACAAAATGATATGCACCCAATCACCTGCTTGCTTTTTGATATGCTTTCTGATTTGTGCTTTCACCGGTAAAAACAAATTTCCATTACCCATTGGCATGAGGTGATAGCCTTTGATTTCATAGGAATCGATATGCCCTCGAACACGCACCCATCCAAAATGCGCATGTTTGTCCGGTCGAATTTCAGGAATTTGCGCGTAGGTCCATCCCCCTTTTCCTTGAAATTTTTCAAGTAAATACTGTTGATTTACAAAGGGGATTTCCACAATAGATCTACTTTTTCTTTTTACTCTTTTTGGCCAGGGGATTAAAATCCAAACATAGTTGAATCCAATAGGCGAGGTCCTTATCGCTGCGGCAGCCACTTTCCAATACAAATACAAAACCCACCATTGGCTTACCCGTAAATTGCATGGGTATACAATCGTCTCTTTCAATAACAGTTGCATACGCTTCTTCACCCACTCTACAAAGCAATAATTCCTCACCCGATTTTTTGTCAATATGGGTTCCGCATAACATCTTATCATCAAGCAAAAAACAGATACCGCTAAACATTTTTTTATCGGTAAATGATACGTTTTTCTCTATCAATACTTGCGCAATTCGTTGAGCTGTAATTTCATTATAGGCCATAATTATTTACTATTTATCATTGCAAGGCTTTTTATGGAGAATGCTTAATTCATTGCTTATAAAGCCTCTGTACTTATTATATGGGTGTGGGTAATGATATCTTTTCGATCATCCAGCCGATACTAAGCAAAAGCAATTCAGCCGTCCCCTTTCCTTCATAATGATGCCTCTCCGTTTTCCCTTCGGTATAGGCATCAAAGGAAATATCAAAAACTGCAGTAGCCGCTTTTTCATCTGCTTCGCTCACCTGAACTTCAAACACATTGATTCGATGAAAATCAAATTTAGCATATGCAGCCCGAAAATCATACAACCATTTATTGCTTGCTTCCATTTCTAAAACGTTTTCTTCAAATAAAATATCGGGATCAGACAAATTCAGCAATCGTTCGGTAAAATCATCAATACAGGCAATTATATCTTTGATATCATCGGGATAGAATTCTTCATAATTAAAATGCGTAATCACCCCTTCCATGGTATCGATTGCAAATAACTCTTGCTTAAAAATATCTTCGGTAATAAAGCGATACATCTCCGCGTCTTCCACTTCATGCGTGCTGTTTACAAAAATATTGTGGTCGTTTAATTGCTCAAATAAATCATCCAATTCCACACTCAACTCATCGTCGGTATACTCAGAAATATTGACTATGGGCGGCTTCCCCAATTTTTCGTAGACGGTAATTTTGCTTGCGTTTTCGCTAATTTTTTCAAATTGCTCAATATAGTTTAGAAATTCGTTTTCAATTTCAGGAGGCAGAGACGGCATGTCACTGCTTTCATAAAATTTCGCCCCTTTTTCTAACTCCAATTTTATTCTTCGAATTTCGTTTTCAAGCCGAAGTTTTTCTCGTTCTTCCTCATTCAGATTTTCTTCCATTTTTCAATGTATTAGGCTCTATGAAAGTAAGAAAAAAAAGATTACTCTGCATATTCTTTTTGCAATTCTTTTATATCGCTAATCAATTTGGCAACTTCAGCGGGTGAGGTTCCATCATAGCTACCCCTGATATGCTTTTCCTTATCTACCAATACAAACTTTTCAGAGTGAATGAAATCAGGCATAATATCTTTTTGCGTAGTATCCTCCACGGCGGTTACCAAATAACTATTAATCGCCATTTTATATAATTCCATCTTATCGCCGGTCACAAAATTCCATTGAGTCTGGTCGGCGTCAAATTTCAACGAATACCGTTTAAGTTGTTCTACGGTATCGGTTTCAGGATCTACGGTATGCGACAAAATAGCCACATCGTTTTGACCTCGAAACGTGGCATACACTTTAGCCATATTATCATTCATTTTGGGGCAAATACCTTCACAGGTAGTGAAAAAATATTCCACTACGTAGATTTTTCCCTCCAAATCTTTTTCGGTGATGGTTTTTCCTTCCTGATTGGTAAAAGAGAACGGCTCTACATGGTGCCCCGGATTTCCATAGGTGGGCAAGTGCTTTGGCACCTGTTTGTATTGAAAATAGTAATAACTTAAGAAGCCAACACCCAACAGCATAAAAAAGACTAGGAGAAAAAGAGAGGTTTTATTGTTCATATTGCGCGCAAAGGTACGGCAATTAGATAATTTGTCAATGATGAAATGCTACCCAAATTAAGCATTACAATTTCTAAATCACCAAGTAAGGGTATGGTGGGATACACCCAACTAATATTCTAGAATTATATTTCACAAAATCCTATTGCGTAAGAGGGGTTCCACTATATTTGCCCTTGTGAATCTTTTAGAAGAAGTAGAATTTACTGAAAACTGGCATCGTATTGAACAAATGTTCATCGATCGTTTTGGCAAAAAGCCCGATATGGAAGGCATTTTATACCTAATTGGCATCAATGAATTAGGCGATATTCCACCTGTAGAATTTACCAAGGAGCAAAAGCAAGACCTCATGCATATTGCTACTTGTGCCCTCCTATCGCAAAGCGGTTATTATGAATATGACGGGCACGATGCGGATGGATGGCCTCACTACAAACTAATTGAAAACCCTCCTGCTGAAAGTTTACAAAAACAAGAAATTTTGCTGAAGCAACATATTATTGCATACTTTTCAGAAGATTAGTCCAAATACTCAATCAAAAAAAGTGCAGCGGGTGCTGCACTTTTTTCCTTCTAAACGATATTTTAAGCCAAGGCTTCGTATCTTTTTTGAACCTCATTCCAATTAACGACATTCCAAAAAGAGGCGATATAATCGGCCCTGCGATTTTGATAATGTAAATAATAGGCGTGTTCCCAAACATCCATTCCTAAAATAGGAGTGGCTTTGCATTCGGCCAAATCCATTAAGGGATTGTCTTGATTGGGCGTCGAACAGATACAAAGACTTTTATCTGCCTTTACACAAAGCCAAGCCCAGCCACTACCGAAACGAGTCATTCCAGCATTAGCAAAATCGGCTTTCATTTTTTCAAGCCCGCCCAATTGGGCTTCAATGGCATCAGCTAGTGGACCGGTTGGAGCACCGCCACCATTTGGTGATAAAATTTCCCAAAAAAGGGAATGGTTGTAATGCCCGCCACCATTATTACGAACAGCCATTGGTAAAGAAGACATACTGGCCATTAATTCCTCTAAGGTTTTGCTTTCATGTTCGGTGCCTGCTAAGGCCTTATTCAAATTGTCGACATAGGCCTGGTGATGTTTTCCATGATGGATTTGCATGGTTAATGTATCGAAATGCGGTTCCAACGCATCGTGTGAATAGGGTAAGCTTGGTAATGTAAATGCCATAATTGTAGTTTTTTAGTAATGAAATGATTGAAAAATTAGAGGACAAAGTTAACCAATTCAAAGCTTGCTCTAATGATTTATTTTTAGGTCATTATCAATTTCATCTATATTTTTTAGTGTACTTTTGGACGATGACTTCGATTAAAAAAACCATGTCGGAACTGGAGCGAAAATCTACACGTGACTTCAAAAATAGTGCGAAAATACCCCTGGTGGTTTTGCTGGATGATGTAAGAAGCATGCATAATGTCGGTTCGGTTTTTAGAACCGCTGACAGCTTTTTAATTGAAAAAATGTATCTATGTGGTCTAACACCCAGCCCACCACATCGCGATATTCACAAAACGGCCTTAGGTGCTACCGAAACGGTAAGTTGGGAGTACCAACAAAATATTTTGGATTGTATTCATCAATTAAAGGAGTCGCAATACACCATTTATGCGGTCGAACAGGTGCATCAGAGCATTGCTCTCAATACATTTGCCGTAGAAAAAAATAAGAAAGTAGCACTTATTTTTGGCAATGAAGTAAATGGCGTATCCGAAGCGGCTTTGGCATTGTGTGATGGTGCTATTGAAATACCTCAATTGGGGAGTAAACATTCCCTCAATATTTCTGTAAGTGCCGGTATTGTAATGTGGCATTTGGCAAAGGAATATCTCTAAAAATTTTATCATTTTATTTGGGAAAACTTTTTTTAAATTCGCAGTTCATAGTCTATGAAAAAAACGATCGCCTTTTTTGCCTTATTGATTTTATGCACTCAAATGGAGGCACAGCGACGACAGGCAGATTCTTTACGACTCAAGCAAATTCAGTACAATAATAAGGTATTGGAAGACGCCAAAGCAAAGCGTGCCGCCGATGCCAAAAAGAATAATGATAAGGCCTTTGTGGTGGTGAGTTACGACAGTAGGGGCAATAAGGTGGAAACGTATAAAACCAACAACGGCGAAAAAATAACCACTACTACCATTAAAATGCCTGCGGCTTTTAATAAGCCCTTTGACCCTGATACCATCGACAAAGATTCCATCACGTTAAAGGTTATTAAGGCCAAATACCGACTTCAAGTATATTATAAGGGCAAATTGCTTACCATGTATAAAAGTGTTTTTGGCCCCAATCACCTTCTGCAAAAGCAACAAGAGGGTGACCGTCGAACACCTGAGGGCACCTTCACCATTTTGGATATAAAAAAGCATGATAAATGGGATTTATTTATGTTGCTTGATTATCCGAATAAGGAGTCGTACTGCAATTTTGAGATTTGCAAAAGCAACAGAGAAATTCCTGAATCGGCTCGTATTGGAGGCTCTGTAGGCATTCACGGTATATGGCCAAAGGGCGATAATGTCATTGACTTAAAGCATAACTGGACTGATGGTTGCGTAGCCCTCAAAAATAAAGACATTGAAGAGCTTTCAAAAATAATCAAACCGGGCTATACAAAAATTACCATTGTACGAAATTAAGGGGTCCCTTTTAGTAAAAGGCATCTTTAATATGCAATATTTCAGCGTGTCCATTTTTTAAAAGAATGGCCACCACATCAAAGCGAATATCCTTGTATTGCCTCTCACGTAAATAGACCTGGGCTGCCTCGGTTACACTTTTTATTTTGCGCTCCGAAATTGACTCCTCAGGCATTCCCTGCCGTACATTGGTTCGGGTTTTTACCTCTACAAAAATATATAAATCATCGTAGGTACAAATCAGATCAATTTCTTTATGACCACTACGCCAATTCCGCTATACCACCTGATATCCCTTCTCTATCAGAAAGGATTCCGCTAAAGATTCACCTTTTTCACCTATTTTACGATTAGTATTCATTAATTGATTAAATTTACCCTCTTTTTTTGAGAGTTTATTATCCTATGAAAGAATTAATTTCAAATTTTCCGACTCAAGTTTTGGAAGCCATTCAAATTGGCAAAAAGGCTGCAGCAATGGTAAAGGTCGGAAAATATAATAAGGTACTTATTTCAGGATTAGGTGGCAGTGGCATTGCAGCGAGTATCGTAGCTGATTATTGTTTTGACCTTTTAACGGTTCCTTTAGTAGTTAATAAGGGTTATTTTATTCCAAAAAATGTGGATGCGGACACCTTGTTTATTGCCTGCTCCTATTCAGGGAATACGGAAGAAACCCTGCACGCTGCTTCGGAAGCCAAAAAACGCAAAGCCACAATCGTATGTATCACCTCCGGCGGTTTATTGGAGACCTTTGCAAGAAAACACAAACTCCCACTCCTTTTGATACCACCCGGTATGCCTCCTCGTTCATGCTTGGGTTATTCGATGGTACAGCTACTATATATATTAAAACACAGTAGACTCCTAAAAGCCAATTTTGAGAAAGAATTGACGGATGGGCTTCAATTGATTGCAAAAGAAACCAAAAATATCCATAAAGAAGCCGCTAGTATTGCCAAAAAACTTCTCAATAAATTTGTTGCCATCTATGCAAATATAGGATATGAAGGACTTGCCGTGCGATATCGACAACAATTGAACGAAAACAGTAAGGTTTTGGCCTGGCATAATGTAATACCCGAAATGACCCATAATGAAATTGTGGGTTGGAAAAAAAAGCAAGAAGAAGTGGTGGTGCTGTTTTGTTATGGGAAAGACGATTATCCAAAAAATATCAAACGGCTTCAATACTTAAAAAAAGTAATCAATAAATATACATCCGGCAGTCACGACTTGATTATTAAAGGAACCTCGTTTTGGGAAAAAGCCCTATATTTCATCCACCTCAGCGATTGGGTTTCCGTGTATCTTGCCGACCTGAATGGCAATAGCACCTTGGAGGTGAAGGTAATTGATCAATTAAAAAAAATGTCGCTAAAATAATGTTGCAAATGTCACTTGCATAGTTGAAATTTGCAAACAAGGTCTTCAAATAACACAAACAGAAAATGAACAAACAAACAACAAAACTAATATTGGTGGCTGCGGTCATATTGCTTACTGCTACCATGCGATGTATCAATAATGAGTTTCATATTTATAATTTAGTACCCGTGGCAGCTTTAGGTATTTTTAGCGGTTCCATTCTAAAAAATAAATATCAAGCCTATTTAATTCCATTATTTGCCATGTTGCTTTCAGACATTGGCATTGCCCTATTTACCAATATGGAAGGTTTTTATGGCATTTCGCAATTTGTCAATTATGGCGCGTTGGCTTTGGTAACGTTTGTGGGCACCCATCTTTCAAAACGTTCTATGCTGAACATAGCAGGATTTACCATTGGAGGTTCATTGATATTCTTTCTACTTTCAAATTTTGGAACCTTTTTAAGCGGGTATTATGGATATTCGTGGGAAGGTTTTACTACCTGTTTTACCCTCGCGATTCCATTTTACAAAAATGAAATGGCCAATACCTTTTTTATGAATAGCTTTATGGGCGACTTATGCTTTTCATTTATTGCCTTTGGCATTTACTTCCTAGCAAAGAAAAAAATTCCCGTGCTTGCAATAGCCAAGTAAATTCATTGACTCCATTGCATTTCACTTGGTGAAAAATCATTTTAATGTACATTCATATTTCTGAATGAACGTGGCATTAATTTTGAATCAATTGCATATTCCCCTAACTTTGCTACCAAGCTTAAATTTCCCTTTTTATGGTACTGCCTCACACCTTGTCTGAACAATTAATAGCACGAGAAGAAAAATACAATGCGCATAATTATCATCCATTACCGGTGATGTTAGAGCGTGGCGAAGGCCTGTTTGTATGGGATGTGGAGGGTAAAAAATATTTCGATTTTTTAAGTGGCTACTCTGCTATTAACCAAGGGCATTGTCATCCCAAAATTATTGCCACACTAACAGCACAAGCACAAAAATTGACCTTAACTTCTAGGGCATTTCATAGTAGCTTATTGGGTGAATATGCTGAATATATTACCAAATTTTTTGGTTACGATAAGGTACTACCGATGAATACCGGGGTAGAAGCTGTAGAAACCGCCTTAAAACTTGCCCGCAAATGGGGCTACGTTAATAAGGGTATCGAAAATAATGAAGCGGTTGTGATTGTTTGTAGCGAAAACTTCCATGGTCGCACCATCAATGTCATTTCATTTAGTACCGACGAGTCTTCAAAAAATGGATTCGGACCATTCACTCATGGCTATGAAATAGTGGAATACAACAATATCGGGGCATTGGCAGAAGCCCTTCAAAATAAAAACGTTTGCGCCTTTCTATTAGAACCCATTCAAGGCGAAGCCGGAGTGGTAGTGCCAGACGCAGGCTATTTAAAAACCTGTTATGAAATGTGTAAAGTAGCCAATGTGCTCTTTATTGCAGATGAAATACAAACCGGTTTGGCTCGTACCGGCAAAATGCTGGCTTGTGATCATGAGGAAGTAAAGCCAGATATTTTGATTTTAGGCAAAGCATTAAGTGGAGGCACTCTCCCAATTAGTGCGGTGTTGTGTAGTGATGAAATCATGTTGCAAATTAAACCCGGCGAACATGGGTCTACTTATGGAGGCAATCCCTTGGCTTGCGCTGTAGCCATGACTGCTCTACAGGTATTAAAAGATGAAAACATGTGCGAAAACGCTGAAAATATGGGAGCCTATTTTAGACAGCAATTAACTGCATTGCAAAGTCCCTTCATCGACATCATTAGAGGAAAAGGTTTGCTGAATGCCATTGTCATTAAACATGAAAATAAAGAAGCGGCATGGAATCTTTGTATGGAAATGATGCATAATGGGCTTCTGGCGAAACCTACTCATGGCGACAAAATACGATTTGCGCCTCCACTGCTGATTTCAAAAGGTGACATAGATGAATGTGTTGAAATTATTGAGAAGAGTTTGAAAATTTTGGAATAACCCTAGAAAACCAAACTCATTTCTACAATCTTTTTTGAAGCCACATACCCGCTTGTCCAAGCATGTTGAAAATTAAAGCCTCCGGTAATTCCATCAACATCTAATATTTCGCCACCAAAAAATAAATTGGGAACTATTTTGCTTTGCATGGTATGCGCGTCTATTTCACTTAAATCAATACCACCGCAGGTTACAAACTCTTCCTTAAAGGTGGTTTTTCCTTGCACAATTAATTCATGCGTGGTAAGAATATGCATGAGTTTATTTTGTTCCTTAGCAGGAAGTTCGCTCCATTTAGTATCGTTGGAAATTTGACAGCTATTCAGTAGAAAATCCCATAATCGCTGTGGGATTTTAAATGGATTTTTGCTACCTAATGGCAATCCTCCTTGGTGCAGCCGAATGCTTGTCCATTCCTCACGCAATTGATTCTCTGGGGTATCGATCCAATTCAACAATACTGTAAAATGATAATTGCTACGCTGCATTTCCCGAGCACCCCAGGCCGATAGTTTTAAAATGGCAGGACCACTTAAGCCCCAATGTGTAATCAGGATGGGGCCAGAGGTCGACAATTTACTGCCTACTATTTTCACGCTTACCTGTTCTACACTTACTCCCATCAATTGACAAATAGGATGCTGTTGCATATTGAAGGTAAATAAAGAAGGTGCCGGCTGTTGAATGCTATGACCAAGTGCCTGCAACCATTGATATTGCTCAGGCTTAGGAAAACCACCAGAGGCAATCATGAGGTAATCGGCTGTATAAACATTTCCTTTTTTATCCTCCAAAATAAATTGAGTACCCTTTTTTTGTATAGAAATAATTTCGGTATTCAATTGAATTTTCACCCGATACTTTGCGGCCTCATCCAGCAAGCAATCGATAATGGTTTGCGAATGATTACTTTTAGGAAACATACGTCCATCGGCTTCTGCATGCAAGGGCACTCCCCTACTTTCAAACCAATTGATGGTATCTTGCGTAGAAAAATGTGTGAAGGCTTTTTTCAAAAAGGAAACCCCGCGAGGGTATTTCTTCACCAAAACAGCGATTTTAAAACAGGCATGGGTTACGTTACATCGTCCTCCTCCACTTACCTTCACTTTTTGAAGTACTTTACTTTGCTTTTCTAAAATGCTCACTGATAATGATGGACTTTCTTTGGCAGCATTTACCGCACAAAAAAAACCGGCTGCGCCGCCTCCTATCACCATCAATTGTTTTGCCATTGGGGTAAAATTATATAAAAGAGTTGGAAGGCGGGTTTTGTTTTTTGAAAATTTATTTGGAGCGAGTCGAAACCATTATCTTCGCAACGCAGATGCGGGTTCAACAACTTTATTTATATCAATTTAAAAATTATGCCGAACATGAATTTCATTTTCATGAACAGATTGTATGCATAACCGGGAAAAATGGAAGTGGCAAAACAAGCTTGCTGGATGCCATTTATTTTTTATGTTTTACAAAAAGTTATTTTGTGCATAGCGATGCCTATTGTGTAATGCACGAAAAACAAGGCATGAGAATAAAAGCCGAATTTGAAAAGGAAAATAGCTATCAGGTGCAATGCATCCTTAGAGAAAATGGTAAAAAAGAATTTGCTATTAATGAGTTACCCTACACACAATTTTCGAAGCATATTGGCAAATTTCCAGTGGTGATTATTACACCCGACGACACACAACTGATTACCGAAGGAAGTGAAGTGAGAAGAAAGTTTGTAGATATATTGATTTCGCAATTAGATGAAAATTATATGCGAAATCTCATGGCCTATAATAAGGTATTGCAACAGCGAAATTCATTGCTTAAGAAGTGGCATGAACTGGCTGACAAAGATTATGCAGTACTTGATATTTATGACGATCAGCTAAATGAGTATGCAAGACCTATCTATACAGCCCGGAAATTATATATTGCTCAATTGAAACAAAAAACCAATACCATTTACAACTTTATCAGCGAAGCGAGCGAAAACATCGAAATAGAGTATCAGACTCAGTTGCACCAGATAGAATTGATAGAGTTGCTAAGACAAAACCGACAAAAAGATATTGTAACACAACGTAGCAACTATGGCATTCACAAAGATGATTTGTACCTAACACTCAATGAGATGCCATTGAAAATTGCAGCTTCACAAGGCCAACGGAAATCTTTTTTATTTGGGATTAAATTTGCGCAGTTTGAAATATTAAAAGCAAATCTCGATACGACGCCCTTGCTATTACTCGATGATATCTTTGAAAAGTTGGACGAAAAGCGCGGTGAAAAATTAATACAATTTATCAGTAACCAAGATACGCAAGTATTTATTACCGACACGCATATAGAAAGATTACAAGATGCTTTTGCGGGAATTGAAAAGAAAGTGCAGTGGATTGAATTGTAATGTGAACGTACCAAATAACTTATGTTACTCAATGAATATCTTTTCAGATTTTAGCATTTTTCCATCCTTATTTATGGCCATAATATAAATTCCACTTGCATACCCACCTATTTCAAACTTACTAGTTCCTTTTTGTATTATTAGCTGCTCCAAAGGCCTCCCTTGCATATCGTATAGAACTCCCGAGAGGATATTTCCTGAATTGTTACGAAAGGTATAACGACCGCTATAATAATTCATATCAAAATCCACTTTAGTTAAATTATCAATACTACTTGGCCAACAATTAATCGGGTTTACATAATTTCCATCGCAATCGGTTTTAATAATGCGAGATGCTGAAAAGTAATTTAAAATAATTGCAATATAACCACCGTCATAAGTAGGGATCAAATCCTTTATTTTTACCATGTCAGGTAGAGTGCTCCAATTTCTCTCATAAATGGTATTTCCCGCATACATTTTTGAAAAGCCATTGAGTCCCTCTACAGTGTAGTTATTATCATACAAATTTTGATAGCCAAAACTGGCAGGATGTATTTTTACTGCCATATCAATTGAATCGATAATATTCAATTGATCATCGAGTATATAATGCTCACGGTTGCCACAAATCAAATACTTATTATTGAAAATTTGACTAATTTGGGTAATCATATTCACACTAGTATATTGCAGATTATTCGAAAATTCAGGCATAGGAATTCTACTTAAAAAATTGCCATTGGTATCAATTTGCATTAATAAGTAAGAATAATATGCCGTATTTACGTTGGCAGAATCAATGGCAAGCGCGCCCACCAAAATTTGAGATTGATCATAGCTACGGTCTAACCACATTGTAAAACCAACAGAACCATCAAACTGAGGGTAAGATTTATACCACAGAATGTTTCCTGAAGTATCGGTTTTGCATAAAAAAATATTTGTGAATGTATTGCCATTCATAATTGAATCATGTTCCTCGCCTGAAAAGTAATAGCTACCTTCTAAATAGATGCCGTTATAAACTCGATTAAATTCCGTCGTATTTCTCCTTAATCTAAACGATTTTTTAAATAGACCCATTGTATCTGTTACCATTACATATGCTTTATAGTTACTGATATTTGCCTGTAGGCTGTCATCCCAAAAATTATGACCAAACATCAAAATTTCGCCGTTATCTTGTTTTCTGGCATAAGACAATACTTCACTTTCTAGTGGATTTCCATAGAAATAATTGCTAGTCAAATTTCCATTTGAATCAAGTACCGCCATGGCAAAATCATCTGAAAAACCCTTACCATGCGCGATCAAATAATTGCTACCGCATCTAAAAATATTGTATGGAAAATCAATCTGATTGACAATTTTATTGAATACTGTAACTTGTGCATGACAAGATAAAGAATATAGGAGAAAGAAAATTATGGATGGAAATTTCATACGATCTTATTTTGAAATTTTAAGAACAACTGAGGATTTACTACTCTGCAATTTAATAAAATAGATACCTGTGGAAATTTCAATATTACTAATTCCATAGTTTTGTACCCCCTTTGGAATTTTCATTTTTTTTATCAGATTGCCACTCATATCCAGTAACAATCCATCATAATCTTCAGCAGTTTGCTTTTTAAATAAAAGCTCCCAAGAATTACTATAGGTAGCAATCTTTACTAAATCATCAGTCTGAGTCAATGAATTTGAATGTAAAGCCCAACCGAGATAGGAATTCATACAATTGATTCTTCCTGCGGCAAATTCGGTACTATGTTGTAATGGACCGGTATAGTTATATCCGCCCACCTTATCAGCACCACTGCGAATTTGGTCCCTTATTTGAATGCTGGATAAATAAGGATTGTCACCAAGTAATAAAGCCACTACACCGGCTACTACTGCAACTTGGGTAACATCTTGCGGAGTGATGCCAGATTGTACTGTTGCATCGTAGCATCCTGCTGCAGGGCTGGCAACATCATACTGAGAGCCATAATTTGCAGGATATGAATAATACGTATTATTTGGTACATACGGTGTTTGGCAACCGCCTTGCCACCCTGATTCCAATTTATCATAGACATTGCTGGCGATTACTCCAATTACCTCCGGTTCTTTGTTATTGATATCAAGATTAAAACAAGCAGGAAAATGCGACATAGTAGTCCCTGTCGGATTTGTTTCGGTGTGGCCGCTTGCTGCTATAATAACTGTACCAAGAGCGCCTGGATGCATGGGTCGGCCTAATTGGTAGTGCTTATACAATTCTTCTTTGATACTTCCGTTGGATACAGGGGAAACATAATCTGTAGCTATTACATCGACATCCATTTCAAGAGCCTTTTGTAAGGCTCTTATCATACTTGCATCGGCAAGAAAAATATTATCTGATATCTTAATATGTGAAAGAATACACTCTTCAGCAATGCCCGCAGTTCCAAAATTATTATTTCTGAGTGCTGCTATATAGCTCCACATACTCATAGCCGCTCCTGTCGCCGGATTTGAAACTAAGGGCACACAGGGTTGTACAGTGCAATCCCACATTGTGCTAGGGTCAAAGGGCTGATTTACATAATCATTATTTGGAGTTACAAAATCAACATCTCCTGTTGCGATTGTACATACCTTGATTCCGTTACCGGTTAATCCTTGATTCCAGCATTCGCAAATATGGGCATCTGCACCCACAGTACCGGGTGCAATAGGTGGAGAACATGGTATACCGTTGTTTGTATCATAAAAATCATTATGTAGAAACCACTGATGCTGTGCATAAGCATCGTTCACACCACAAACATCGTAGGTTACTTCTGGATTTGGTTCGAATGGCACACCGGCGTTTGTAGCCATTGTCCTTCTAATATTTACCACATTTGGCGAAACAACGCAAACTACATTGCTACTATCTTCAAACATATCCTGCAAAAGCTCCGGCACATACATAAAGCCATTTGGCTGGTTTGACGGCAAATTATATTTGAAAATATATGTGTAACTGCAGCCAGTAGTTATCGGCAAACTGTCCAGAGGTTCATATAAAAGCGATAAACTATATTTATTCATAAATGAATCAATAGCTAAACTATCAGGATAAGCAGTAGAAAAATTTACAAGTATCTTATCATCGAGTGTGTACCAATTATTTGAGGAATATGAGCCTGTGGTAGTAGAAATATTCAAATAAACATATTTCTAATTGTCCTGTACTATCAATGCTTTGCACGGCAGCTAGACGTTGCGGCAAAGTGCTACTTGTATCAAAAAATACGTCATTTGCGGCATCAGGTCTTGTACTGCGATGGATGATAGAATCAATCACTGTTGTATCATATCCACCATTGTAGGCAACACCGCCAAAACATCTAAAGGAAAATACATCTGTTTGTAAGAAAACACTATCAGGGACTCCGTTATTATACCACCATGTAGTAGGTGCCTGTGCTCCTGCCTTGTTAGTTGTGAAAATAGAAATCATTATTAGCAGCAAGGGTAAAATTACCCTAGGAAATAAGATTAAGGTAGTGGTTTGTGGTTTGTGGTTTGTGGTTTGTGGTTTGTGGTTACTTTCTTCATAGTTTGAATATTATTGAGTGAAGTTAACCATTTATTATATCCAATGATACTCATTAACATATGTTAATACCTTCGTCGATGAATAATCAATCAAATCGATTTGAAAAACACTAGATATGGATATTTGGTAAACTGGAATTGTAATACTTAGTATACTTTCCAGTACACCTTTGTAATTTTTCGTTTATCGTCTTCTAATTCATACGTTCGCTTGGCGTCAGGATATTCGATACCTCGGCCTTCAATAATAATGTCGATAGAGGCTTTCTCAAATTCCAAAAATGCATCTTTCTTATTATTAAGTATGGAGGTAAGCAACTGAGCCACTTCCACAGCTCGATAAAAGGATAGGGTATTGTAATAATCGTTATTTACAAATTCACGCTGTTTACTGAATGTCAGCAATTCGTTGTATACAGGTGCATCATAGGGTATGGCTGCTTCATCGGTATACCCCAGTACCAATATTTCTGCATGAAGTGCTTTTTTACTTTGTAAGGATAAAAAGACGGTATCCAATAAGGGCGCAAAAAGGTCAATTGCTGCCACTTTCAAATCGTCGGGTATTTTATACACATCCGTTTGAAAAAAAGAAGCCTTATTATATTTGTTGTACTGTTCAATATTAAACCCTTTCCGAATATCATATTTGCTTAATTCAGGTTGCATTTCTACCTGCTTGCCATAAAAAGTGCGTTCAACAGCCCGTGTATAAGATTGACCTGTCTTAAACTGATACGACTTCGTAAAAATCGATGGCACCTCATTGGCGGGAATTCTAGTACTTTTTTTTGCAGGGATATCACTTGCAGGAAGCTCTCTCACTTGCAATACATTACATCCACTAGCGAAAAGGGCTATCAATGGAAAAGCCAAAAAATATTTATTCATAATTCTGATTAATCTTCCCCGAAGTAAACTTTTTCCTTGTTAAGCACTTTCTTTTCAGCGGCAGGTTTCGCATTTACTATAGAGGCCGTGTTTGGAACGGTCGGTTTCGGAAGATTCGCGGTGGCTCTTTTCGTGTTTGATGCCTGTGTACTTGCCAACTGCTGCTTTGCGGTATTGCCCGGCTTATATTCCTTTGCAGGTAAAGATGCAGGTTTTGAAACACTTTGGTTCCTAACGATGTTGGGCAATTTGGCTGGTGCTTCCACAATTCGTTTTGGAGCTACTTTTTCTTTTGGAGGCATCGGTGCACTCGCTTGCGGATTGGTTTTTGCCGTTCGATGATCCGGAAGAACCTTGCTTACGGTGGTTGCAGACTTGTTTGGATAAATGGATGCTACCTTAGACGCACTTTTCGCAGGCTTATTAACAGGTGCCTTTTGCAGTAAAAGCGGATTGGCAGTGGGTGGCGGTACAGAACCCTTTGAAGGTACTGCCTTAGCAAGCACTGGGGTATTGATCGGCCCTTTTGAAAAAGGCGATGAGGTTGTAATAGGTGTATTCTTTCTGCTGCTTGCCACCTCTTGTGCTACCTGCGTAGGAACATTTGGGACTTTCATGGCAGCAGAAGCTGTTTGCGGCGCTGATGCTGCATTTTTTCTAAAAGGTGTCGGAGCAGGTGCCTGCGGCGTTTGAAAGGGTGTGGACGGCTGCTGCGGCGTGGAAATGCTTTTAGCTATTGGCGTTTCCTTGTTGGGTGTTACCCTGGATACAGCCGACTTTGATACCGGAGCGGCCGCTACTACTGATTGTTTTGACAAGTGCTTGCCAGTATCTGTCACTGGCTCACTGGTTGACTTTGTAAAAAATTGAATAATAAAATAACTGGCGATTAATAGCAAGGCAATCATATTTGCCCATTGCAACCACACCGGAAATCCACTCCCTGCCTTCTTTTCAGGCTGCTGTTGTGACTTTTGACCTAGGGCTTCAATGAGCTCTTCAGTTTTTTTAATTCGATGATTAAACTGCTGAATATGAGCACTGGTAAAATTGAGAAATTCCATTCGCAAATCATCAGAACTCATGGCCTTTTGAGGTAAAGAATCACCAAGCGATGGCGCGTTCATTTTGGCTAGTTCTTCTCTAAGTAAGGTATTTTGGCGGGTCAAATCGCGAATGGTGTCTTCCAAGTTGCTCTTCATTTCAAGGGGTATATTTATCGGACCTGCCACTACCTCCTTCAGGCTTTCCTCCTGTATTGGCTCCCTATTTTTGTGAGTATCGGTAAGCTCTATTGGCAACTCCTCAGAAATGATTTCTTGAAGCGGGTCTTGATGCACTGCCTCCTGATCTTCCAAATGCGCGAAACTTTCCCTTTTGATAGAGGAAATTATTTCTTCGTGAAGCAATTGATTTTTGGAACTTACAAATTCTGCAATCAAATCTTGTACATCTCTTGATTTTGACATACTTATTATTACAATTAGAGGACAAATTTATCGTATCGCACACTACAAAACAAAAAATACTAACAATATTTACACATTAATAATTTTGGCATAAAAAAAGGGTTGCGAATGATCGCAACCCTGTAAAATCTGAATTTTATATTTTATACCTAAATGACACCTATTTGCGTCCAAAATAGCGTTCCTTCTTCTGCACTAAGCATTTGCATCAGTCGGCATTTTCCGCTACAAGTTTACTAAAATATGGGAATAGTTAGTAAACGCATGGGTATTATTGAAATTCCTCGTCCTTAACTCCTGTATTGACTTCTACACTTTTGAGTTTCATTTCCATCATTTGAGGTCCCATACTTTGTTTAATCATGTTGGGGTATTTAAGTCCACCGGCACCTCCTTGTAATCCATGTAGTAGGTGGTTTGGGTACTACTTCCCTCTGGAGAAGTCTGCGTTTGCTCGGATTTTACCTTAAATCCGGTTTTGGTATCATAGTACTCATTTACTTTTTCACCACTTGGCTTTGTGATTTCAATTTGAAAGGCTGCATTATCATTAACCTTTTCCATGCCTTTTAAGGCCAGTTTATGATCGGGATTCAAATAGGCCATATCGCGGATCATGGCCGCTTCGTCGGCATACTCTTTGGTTTCGGCTGCATCAAAATCTTTCTTTTGTCCTTGCATACTGGTATAGCCCTTGGTACCGTCAAATACTATTTTCTGAAACGATTGTCCCATTGCATTTACATCCAACAGCATTTTATTGGGTGCCTTACGAATGGTTTTGATATTAATACTCATACCCTGCATTTCGGTGGTCATATTGATGGTCATGTCTTTAACGGCATTCCAATTGGCTTCGCCTCCCGTAGCTTGAATATGCTTTTTGATGATTTCAGCGGCATTTAAATTGGCCGGCATGGCTGCAAGCGGCTCGTCTTTTTGCACATTGCCATATAAATCATAGACAGTAACCGGTCCAAATTGTTTCAACTTTTCGGCTACCTGCTTTTTATCTCCTGCAACTGTAATAGTGGCAATACCGGGCGTAATATACTTTTTGGAAACTTCCATTACATCATTTGCTGTCACGGCTTCCACATTCTTTAAATAGTTTTTGTAGTAATCTTTTGGCATATTAAATTTTCGTTCGCTGATGGCATAACGAGCCAAGGTACGAGGATCTTCAAGACCCAATGCGAAGGTGCCCGCCATGTAATTTTTATAGCCTTCCAGTTCTTCCTTAGTTACCGGTTCGCTGCGTAAACGATTCATTTCCTTTAGTATTTCTGCAACGGAACTATCGGTTGCATTGGTACTACTGTTTGAAGTAGCAGAAAAACTTCCGGCACCCGGCAATTCATCAGATCGGAACGAAGAATAGGAACCATAGGTCCAAGCATGTTTTTCTCTCAGGCTTTGAAATAAGCGACCGGTGCTGCCACCACCCAAAATACCATTGGCCACCTTCAATTTAATTTCATCCGGGTGACCTTGCTTCATATCGATGGGATAGGTAACATCTACTACACTTTGCACAGCACCTGACTTATTAACCACAGCCACAGTAGCACCTTGTGGTTTTTTTGGCATTGGGTAGTTTGCTCGTGGTACATCTTTTTTGGCCCATGCCCCAAAATGCTTTTCTACTTGAGCTTTTGCCTCAGCCAATGTGATATCACCCACTATTGCCATATAGGCCACATTGGGTCTAAAATAGGTTTCAAAATATTTTTTGCATCGGTCTAGTGTAATTTTTTCTACCGACTTTTCGCTGGTTATTTCACCATACGGATGATTTTTGCCATAATTCAGCACTCGTGTAATATTCGCACTCATAGCTTCCGGATCATCTTGTTGTTGCGCCAATCCTGATTTGGTCTGCTTTTTCAATTTATCTAATTCCACCTGAGTAAAATTAGGTTGTGTAAGTACTTCTCCGGCAAGTGCCAACAATTTATCGGCATTTTTTTTCAGAGCTTGCATATAAATGCCATCGCTTCCTATGGCCAATGTGGCTCCCAATCGATCTAACTCTTCATTAAATTGGTCTTTGCTTTTTGTTTTGGTACCTGAGGTTAACAACTCGCCTACCATATCTTTGAAGCCTACCATATCGCCTTGCATTTCAGGACGAATATCGAAGTCGATAGAATAATTGACTACCGGCAATTTATGGTTTTCTACCACATACACTTTGATGCCGTTACTGGCAACAAAAGATTGTGCAGTACCCATTTGCACTTCTGGGGCCGGACCCGCTTTGGGTCTGATGCTGCGATCGAGCGTTTGTGAATGCGCCGACATCCCAATTGAAAGTAGCGCTATGATGGAGAATATTATTTTTTTGATCATTATTTTTAATTTGAAAATGTGGTAAAATGTGAAAATGTGAAAATCAATTAGCTAGAGAATATTATTTTCTGCTATCCGGTAAATAATAAAGAACCAAACGATTGTTTTTTGTGAAATACTTTTTGGCGGCGGCCATCATATCGGCCGTGGTCACCTTCATATAACGCTCCAATTCGGTATTGATTAAATTGGCATTGCCATAGTACACATGATAATTGGCCAAATTTTCAACAATACCTAAAACACGTTGGTTTTGGGTTACAAAATCTTTTTCAATTTGGTTTTTACATTTCATCAATTCCTCTTCCGTGATGCCGGCGCTCAATAATTTATCTACTTCAGCGTTCATCGATTTTTCCAAATCTTCGGGAGTAACCCCCATATTACCAATGCCAAACATCATGGCCAATCCCGGATCTTCAGAAGGTAAATTGAAGGCTCCGGCAGCTACCGCTTTTTGGTCTTTGTCTACCACTTGCTTTTGCAATCGTGAACTTTTACCTTCGGATAATATTTTGGCCACCATTTCCAACGCATAGGCTTCGGGGGTTCCTTGCGATGGTGAGTGATAGGCGAAAACTACCGCAGGCAGTTGCACTTTATCTAAATAGGTAACTCTTTTTTCTTCTGTTTGGGCGGGTTCTACAATATTTGGTCGCGGTATTGGTTTAGTACCTTTAGGGATGGTAGCAAAGTACTTTTCAACCCATGCTTTGGTTTGCTCGATATTCAAATCACCACCAATGCTGAGGGTGGCATTATTGGGGACATAAAAGGTTTTATAAAAATCAATAAATTCGGGCAAGGTTGCCTGATCGATATATTGCGCCTCTCCGATAGGAGTCCATTGATAGGGATGCTTTGTATAGGCATTCTTAAAAATTTGCTCCAACAAATGTCCGTAGGGCGTATTTTCATACCGTTGTTTTTTCTCTCCTTTACTACTTTTCGTTGGGTTTCGAGACCGATATCGTCAATTTTTGCATGTAGCATTCTTTCACTTTCCATCCAGATGGCCTGTTCTAGCTTGTTTGACGGAAGGGTTTCGAAATAAAACGTTCGATCGAAGGAGGTATTAGCATTAATGACCCCTCCGTTGTTTTGAATGAGTTTCATGTATTCACCCCGAGCAATATTTTCGGTACCTTCAAACAAAAGATGTTCGAAAAAGTGGGCAAATCCGGTTCGTGACGGGTCTTCATTTTTTGAGCCCACATGATACAATACAGAAACTGCAACCGTTGGTACGGTATGATCTTCATGAAGAATCACATGGAGACCATTGGGTAAATCGTACTCAGTAAATTTAATATTGACTGATTGTGCCCAGGTTGCCTGCATTGCGCAAAGGGCCACTAAAGAAAAAAGGATTTTTCGCATGTAAAAAAATTATGGGGGCAAAAATAATGGCAAAAGTTTGAATCTTGCTTAAATAATTACGAATGGTTGAATTTGGTTACAAGTGGATGCATGAATCCTATTAAAAATGCGCTCATTGCTGCATAAAACTCACAAAATTTGATGCAAAATTTTTCTGTCAGCACTAAACACCCTTGACCGAAAAAAGGAAACATTAACTTATTAGCCATTCAAAAAATGTATTTTTGTGATGCATGGACACTTTCCTCAATAAAGTAAGCGAAAGCAGATTAATCGCCATCAATCCGGAAGATTTGTAATCCAATAAATTGATGGGATTCGATACTAATTTATACCTATTAAGATAAATCTCTAAAATAAACTGACTATTAACGTAAAAATTATGTGTTGAAACATATATTTGCGTAAATAAACTTTAAACAATGACATACAAACAAAAATCACAAGCGTTGCACGACATGATCTTCGCTGGTCAATTGATGGACGCATTCGAAAAATTTTACCATCAAGATGTTACCATGAGAGAAATCGGCGAGGAACCTCGTGCCGGAAAGGAAGTGAATCGTGCCTACGAATTAAAATTCCTATCCATGGTAAAAGATGTACATGGTGCGGGAATAACTGCTATAGCATCAGACGAAGAAAATGGAGTTGTAATGATTGAAAACTGGATGGATTTGACATTTCAAGATGGCAGTCGAGTAAAAATGGAACAAGTATCCGTTCAAAAATGGGATGGCGACTTTATCGTACATGAAACATTCTATCACAAATAGTCTGTATACGCATCAATTTACAAAGACCGCTTTCTTAGTGGTCTTTTTTTTATTCCTCAGTGGACTGTGCGAACCCGTAGTTCCGAAAATAACTTTATTTAGTACGACACTTGCCGAGATCTCATAAAGCAAAATTTGTATGAATAAGTCCTCTTCAAATATAATGGTATTTTGGAAAGTTGCTAGCTATGCTAATTTAACCTTTACCCGAGGATGGTTTCTTGACAAATCTTCAATGACAGGAAAATTATTTTATCTTCAAAGTATCGTCGTATTAAAAAATCGTACTCGGTCTTCATAGTAGGATTTATCCTTTACGATGATCTGCTTAAAAGACAAGCTAACAGAAAACCATTGCCAGCCAACATGCTTAATTTACATTCGAACTACCGAGATTGAAAAATTCCTTCAAGATTCAATATAGATTCATTCAAGAAAATAAAGGAAACATTAACATAATAGCTTTTCAAAAAATGTACTTTTGTATTTCATGGAAGCCATCATCAATAAAGTAACAGAAAGCAGTTTAATCACCATCAATCTCGAAGAATTTTTACCTAAAGATTTGATGATGTTTGATTTGAAATCGTTTTTGTTTATGGAACTTATTCTGAAAGAAAAAGATTTTAGAGCCGCTTTGCTTGATCACGATTGGCTACAGTACCAAAATAAAAATGTGTTTGTAACCTGCACTGCTGATGCTATCATACCTGTTTGGGCTTATATGTTGGTGATGAGTAATTTGCAAACCGTTGCGCAATTTGCCGTACTTGCAGATGAGGTACAGGCAAAAAAACAACTGATGTTACAAAACATTGAAAAAATGGATGCTAGTCAATACAACGACCAACGAATTGTAATCAAAGGCTGTGGCGAGATACCCATACCGGACGAGGCTTATGCGGCTATTACTTTCAAACTACGGCCTGTAGCCAAAAGCATCATGTATGGCGAGCCTTGTAGCACTGTGCCTATCTATAAAAAGAAATTAGAGGCAAAATTGTAACCTGATCTGAATACAAAAAAATTTCACCCCTTATATATTTAACATGAAAAAAATCTTATCCCTCTTGTTTTTTATTGCCCATGTAGTGGTTGCAAACGCACAAGTTTATAATAATCCCCGTTACTTCAAGAATGATAGTGACGAAGCAGAAGCACCAAAGGTTGTAGAGAGACAGGAAAAACAGGTGAGTACTTTTTATAAAGGAAGTTATACACCCATCAATGTGATGGCCCCTGAATTGCCGAAATCCTTTTCCTTGTTTGGTGAAAAAATGCCACTCGAAATATGGGATGTGCGTGAACGATTTGACCGCGAACTTTTGGTAAATACTTATATGCAAGGCAGTACCTCCTATATTATCAAACATATGGGTAGATGGATGCATATGATAGAAGAAAGGCTAAAAGCCAATGGAGTTCCCGACGATTTTAAATATTTATGTGTAGCCGAAAGTGCTTTACAAAATCAAATTTCGAAGGCCGGCGCCGTCGGTTTTTGGCAATTTATGAGTGGCACTGCCCCGCTCTTTGGCTTGTACATCGACCATGAAGTAGATGAAAGATATGACCCGGTAAAAGCAACCGACGCAGCCTGTAAATATTTAAAACAAGCCTACAACAAATTTGGCAATTGGACCGCAGCTGCTGCTTCGTACAATTGCGGCATGGGCGGATATAATGGTGCGATGACCACACAAGGTGAAACAAGCTTTTACAAAATATTATTACCCGAAGAAACCATGCGTTATATTTTTAGAATCGCTGCCTTGAAGTATATTCTAGATAATCAAGATAAATTTGGTTTTAGATTGACCAATGATGTAGTGTATCATCCACTCAATTTACGGAAAGAAACCATTAGTTATGGCATCGGCAATTTAGTAGCTTACGCAAAAAGTAAGGGTACCGATTATAAGAGCATCAGAATGCTGAATCCATGGATAAGAAGCAACTCCTTAAATAATTCCAAGGGACGGACATACACTATCTTGTTACCGCAAAATTAAATAGGACTGTCATATCTATAATAATATTTCAAACCACATAGAAACATAGATAAATAATGAAAGGCTATGTTTCTATGTGGTTTTTTCATTTCACAAACAAAACCCTAAATATTCCCTTTGAAAACCTATTCAAAAAATTCTTTTAAAAAGCATTGTGATGTAGTGCGAAGCGAGCATAATGCAATAGAAAAATTGCATCTGCAATATGGATATCCTCCTTACTGGAAACGTGAAAATGGTTTTGAATCACTTTGTAAAACGATCATTGAACAGCAGGTTTCCTTGGCTTCTGCACAATCAAGCTTTGAAAGACTGAAAAAATTTGCGGTAGTATTAATCCCATGAAACTTTCTTCATTAACTATTGAAGAATATAGAAGTTGCAGCATTACCAAACAAAAAGCCTCTTATCTAACTTTACTTTCTCAAAGATTATTGACGGAGCCTGATTTTTCTATTTCATTAGAAAAAAATGAAAAATCAAACTGCTCTGGAAAAATTGATTTCTTTGAAAGGCATTGGCCATTGGACAGCTAATGTATACATGTTGATTGCATTAAACAGAATTGATATCTATCCCGATTTTGATGTAGCATTGATTAAGAGTATTGCACATGAAAATTTTGATGGAAATAAAATGGATAATGAAACGGCAAAAGAATTCATTGCGCAGTTTAGCCCAATGCAAAGTATTGCCTGCTTGTATTTTTATCATGCCTACATTGTGAGGAAGGGAGTGCGTTTTGTGCCATAAAGGGAGGTGAATCTAGTCAATTGCTCCTATTCATTTTCTACTAAAAACACATATACTTCCTTAGGACCGTGTACGCCAACAACCAATGTCTTTTCAATATCGGCCGTGCGGCTAGGCCCTGTGGTGAGGCTTATCATTGAAGGGATATTGCCGTCATATTTTTTTTGCATGAGCTGTATCCCATCCGAAATATTCCAAACTACCTGACTGGTAAATGCAACTGCTATATGAATGGGGGCGTATACCGGTAAGCTTCTGCCATGCTCTTGTCCTGAACTTAAGATGACGCTACCTGTACGTGCCACCAAACATTCACACAATGAAAGTCCCACAGCAATATCATGCATATCATTGTCCTGTCCATTTTTTGGACGTACGTCCTGAACCAACTCAATATTTTTTTCGGAAAACAGATGAATTAAATAACTATCTTTTGAGTGAATGGTGGGCCACTTCATGGTATCCGCGAGTGCTTGTAAATGTTCAAGTAACTCAGCTTCATTGCCGCAATACACAAATTTACCACCAAGCAAGGTAAATTCTTTTGCAAATTTTTCCTCGGCTGTTAATTCCTCTTTGACAAAAAAATCGCTTGCCTTATCTGCTTCCGGAAACGGCATCTCCACTGAATGTTCGCTGAGGGCTTTTCTAATTTTTCCTAAAATATTTTCTCTTGCCTGTCCTGACATAAAAAAATGGGTTTACAAATTGGATTGAACAGTAGTTTCTGAAGTAGGTGTATCCGTTACGTCCTTTTCGTAATTGTCTACCAATAAGGATCGGCTGTCAAAAACGGTATCATCAAATGGTCGTTTACCAATCAATTGTTCGAGGTCGTCTTTGTATAGTACTTCCTTTTCTAAAAGCGCTTCTGCAATCGCTTTCACATCACTCATTTTTTCAGACAATAATTTTTTAACTCTATTATACGCATTTTCAGAAAGCAAGCGTACCTCATTGTCTATTATTTTACCGGTTTCCTCAGAATAGGGCTTTTGAAAACTTCCCTCACTTTGCGGATCATAAAAGGAAACATTCCCAATTCGATCATTCATGCCATATACACTTACCATCGCATATGCCATTTTGGTTACTTGTTGTAAATCAGAAAGAGCGCCAGTGGAAATTCTACCAAATACTAAATCTTCAACAGCTCTTCCACCTAAGGCCATGGCCATTCTATCTTCCAGCTCTTCACGTAGGGTTAAGTACTTTTCTTTGGGCAAATACTGTGCATAGCCCAAGGCCGCTTCTCCACGTGGTACGATGGTCACTTTTACCAATGGGTAGGCATGCTCTAAAAACCATCCCGATACAGCATGACCCGCTTCATGATAGGCAATCACTTTCTTTTCTTCTGGAGAAATGATTTTATTCTTCTTTTCCAGACCTCCAACAATTCGGTCTACTGCATCATTAAAATCATCTAGATTGACTTCCGTTTTTCCTTTTCGGGCTGCAATGAGCGCCGCCTCATTACAAACATTAGCGATATCTGCTCCTGCAAAGCCGGGAGTTTGCGCTGCAAGTTTATGTATATCCAAATTATCGGCTTTCTTCAACCCCTTTAAATGCACTTTAAAAATATCTTCGCGTCCTGCTAAATCGGGAATATCAATAGAAATTTGACGATCGAAACGGCCCGGACGTAGCAACGCGGTATCTAATACATCGGGTCGATTGGTGGCTGCAAGTACGATGATACCACTATCTCCACTAAAACCATCCATTTCTACCAACATTTGGTTGAGGGTATTTTCACGTTCATCATTGGTCATCATTTGATTTTTACCACGTGCACGGCCAATGGCATCTATTTCATCAATAAAAATAATACAAGGTGATTTTTCACGAGCTTGCTTAAACAAATCTCTTACCCTACTGGCCCCTACACCCACAAACATCTCCACAAAATCGGAACCACTCATACTGAAAAAAGGCACTTGTGCTTCACCGGCCATCGCCTTGGCTAATAAGGTTTTGCCCGTACCCGGAGGCCCTACCAACAAACAACCTTTGGGTATTTTACCTCCTAAAGCCGTGTATTTTTTGGGATTTTTCAAAAAATCAACAATTTCCATCACTTCCACTTTCGCCTCATCTAATCCGGCTACATCGTTAAACGTAATATTCACTTTGGTGCCCTTGTCATATAACTGCGCTTTCGATTTACCAATATTAAAAATACCGCCCGGTCCTCCTCCGCTGGCGCCTCCACCCATTTTTCGCATCAATAAGACCCAAATACCAATGATAAAAATTACCGGCAATATAAACTGGATTAAAAAAGAAATAATACCACTTCTTGAATCATCTGCAAAGGTTACCTGAATTCTATCCTGTAAGGGCACATCTTTTTGCACTTCCTTCATATCATTGCTGAACTGTTCTACATTTCCGATGGTAAAGGTGAAATGAGGCCCTTTTTCATTTCCTTTAAATGACTTCAATAAGGGTTCGTAACTTGGCAATCGAAGGCTGTCCATTTTTAGAAAAACCTCTACTGACTTCGGATATACTACCATGCTATCCACCAAATTCTTGCTGATATAATTGAGATTGACGTCTTGAAACGTATGCTCTTTAGCACTTTGTGAAAAATCTTTGCCCCAAAAATTCAACACGAGCAAAGCCCCGGCAAAGAGAGCATATACCCACCAAATATTGAATTTCGGACCCTTCTTCATAGGCGAATTAGGGTTTCGGCCTCCACCTGACAAATCACTTTTATTTTTATCTTCCATGTAATTCTAGTATTTCTATTTGTATATTTTAATTCTTCTTCACCACAAGTGGATTAATCTGCATACTCTTTTTTCTCGGCATCCTGCCACAAATCCTCCAGATTATAAAATCCACGCACATCACTCATCATGCAATGTACCACTACATCTACATAATCAATCAATATCCATTTTTCACCCGACTTCCCTTCAAACTTATAGGGTTTTTCACCACAATTCTCCTGCACTCTTTTTTCTACATTATCTGCAATAGCCTTCACCAAATTGGGATTATTGGCTTCGCAAATCACAAAAAATCAGCAACGGCTTCAGGTATTTTCTTCAGATTCAAAGAAATTACTTCCGTACCCTTTTTTTCTTGTATAGCGGCTATAATCGTTTTGATGATTTTGCTGTTGGTAGTAAGTCTGGTCTTTTGTTTGGCTTTGGCGTCCGTAACTGTTTTCAATATAAAAAAAGTATTTTTTTGTGGTGTGGTAATAATTAAATAATTTACAAAGCTAAAACAAAAAACGCTAATGATTCAAAATTCGGCATTTGGTGAAACTATTATTGAATTGAATGAAATTGATAGTACCAACAACTATGCCATGCGACTGATAAATGAAGGAATGGCAGAACATGGACTGGTAATCAAAGCCGACTTTCAAACTCATGGCAAAGGCCAGCATGGGAATGTATGGATTGCCGAAGAAAGTAAAAACCTATTATGCTCTGTAATACTTGATACCAGGGCACTTGAGATAGAGGAGCAGTTCTTGCTTAACTGCCTCACCTGTGTTTCCATCACCGAAATATTGATGCAACAGTATAATATCCCAAATGTCAGTATTAAGTGGCCAAATGACATATATGCAGGAAAAAACAAGATTGCAGGCATTTTAATCGAAAATAATATCAGAGGATCTATCTGGACCAATGCCGTAATTGGTATTGGTCTCAATGTAAATCAATCTACTTTTTCCTATCTGAATAATGCTACCTCTATGAAAAACGAACTGCAAAAGGAGGTAAAAATTATTCAGGTATTGAAACAATTACTAAAGAAAATGAGCTTCAATATCAACACCTTTAACCGCGAACCGGAGTACTTTTTGGTTTTGTACAATAATTACCTACTGCAGGTGGGTAGGCAAATTCAGTTTATGCGAAAATATGAATTGAAAGCCGGCCTCCTCAAAGGAGTCAACAAGAACGGTGCCATTGAAATTGAAGAAAAACAAAAAGTCAGAAATTATCAGCACAAAGAAATTGAGCTACTGATTCAGTAAGGATAGAGCAGCTCCTTACATACCGTTGATACTGATACCAATTTGGAAAGGACGGATATTTTCGGGTCCATTGTTTACTTTAAACAAACTGCCGATGCTGTATTGTCCATACACTGAAAAATTACCATAACCCAATCGCAGTGTTCCTGAGTATCGAATCGTTTCCAAATACCTTTTGGTACTTACCTTTTCAATAATGGGTTTATTATTTACCGTATATTTTCCTTTGGTATGTGACGATATCAAGGCTCCCACTTTTAAACCAATGGCCGCTTTAATGCCCTTGTTGCGATTATTTTTATCGGAGAAAAATCGTAGTTCAAAAGGGGCCTCCACATAGGCGGTGGTCATTTTGTACTTCTTGTAATTATTAGCCTCAGGCACAAATCGAATGGCCGTATTGGTATCGCTTAGACGAATCATTTGATTGTTTAAATAAATATTACTCACGCCAACACCGGCACCTGCTGCAAAACTAAAATTCGATTTTGCCAAGGGAAAATCATAACATAAATAGGCATTGATGGCTCTTCCGATTCCACCTATTTTTATACTATCAGGAGCACCGGACCAGCCCTCATATCCAACCTGAATCATTACATAATCTCGAGAGGGCATGGAGTACGCTGACTTATTGCTTTCGGTGGCACCCGTTTGGGCATTGCTTTTTACAACCATAAAAAGTACCAAAAGCGTGTAAATATATTTTGTCATACAATGTAATTGGGCGCAAATATATTGATTCAAGGTTATAACAAAGCGTTAAAATACCCGCAAACCTGAAAATTCGCTCATACTCATTCCAAACCACTTATCAAGTTCTGCATCTGATTCCCTTGCAAGTTAGTAACTTTGACTGGTGCTAAAATTGTCGAAATATTTTCTTTTTCAAGCATTTGGATGGAGTGCCTTTGCTGTATTTAATATTTATGTAGCCTATATCTTGCAGGAGCTCACCTTCAAAATATTTCTTACCGACATTTTGCTCTCTCTAATGGGTTTTGGCATCAGTCATTGGTACCGAAACTATTTAAAAAAGCATCAATGGATTTTATTAGAAACTGAACAATTGATAAAGAAGGCCCTCCTGGCCACTTTTGTACCTACCATCGTGTATTACATTGGCTATCATCTGCTAATTTTGACATTAGGCATCCGCACTCAGGAAGAATATTTCAGCACCTTTATTGCCACTTACTTGTTATTGTCATCGTGGAACTTAGTCTACTTCGCTTGGCATTTTATCGAAAAAAATAAGCGCATTCAAATTGATACCCTAAAAATGGAATCCGCCTTAAAGGACTTGGAAATCATAACCATCAGGGCAAATTTGCAACCCCATTTTATATTCAACTCGCTAAACAGCATCAGAGCCCTCATAGATGAAAACCCGGAACTTGCCAGAAATGCCATTACCAAAATTTCAAATATCCTTCGAAATACCATCACAAAACAAGATCCGACTGATACCCTCGAAAATGAGCTAGCCTTGGTAGAAGACTATTTAGCGCTTGAAAAAATACGATTTGAAGAGCGTTTGGATTTTAAAAAAGATATAGATGTAGCAGCATTGACCGTACCAATTCCCACCGTGATGCTGCAAACATTAATTGAAAATGCTATAAAACATGGCATTTCAAGTTTGGAAGCCGGTGGCAATATTTTTCTCAGTGCTCGCATCAATCCTGCAAAGCAGCTGGAAATACAAATAGCAAATGATACCAATAGCCAGCAAGAAATTAAGAAAGAAAACAATCTTGGTTTTGGGTTAAATAGCACCAAACAACGACTCAAATTAATATATGGTGAAAAAGCGCAGTTCTCTTTTGAATCCATTAATAATACAGCCCGAGTCTTAATTTTGATACCCACCCTACCCGGCATCACAAACAAAACCGTCTAAATTAAATTCACATGATAAAAACAATTATTGTTGATGATGAACGTCTCGCTCGCAATGAGATTCGAAAGTTGCTTAAGGAATTTCCCGAAATAGAAATTCTCGACGAAGCCGTCAATGTGCAGGATGCACAAGAAAAAATCGAATTGATGCAACCGGAGCTTATTTTCCTGGATATACAGATGCCCGGCGGTAAAAGCGGTTTTGATTTATTAGAATTGCTAGAATACACCCCAAAAGTAGTATTTACCACTGCCTATAATGAATTTGCAATAAAAGCATTTGAATACAATGCACTTGATTACTTATTAAAACCCATCGACCATAAGCGGTTACATGATGCCATTGTAAAGGTGAAAAAGCAAATGGATCAGGATACCCAAGCACACAAAAATAGATTGGGAGTGAATGATCAGGTTTTTGTAAAGGATGGGGAACGCTGCTGGTTTGTAAAATTAGCAGAAGTCCGCCTTTTTGAATCGGTAGGCAATTATGCAAAAGTATTTTTTGGAAATAACAAACCGCTGATTTTAAAATCATTGAACGCCTTGGAAGAGCGTCTGGACGATAAAATCTTCTTTCGTGCCAATCGAAAGCATATCATCAATCTTCAAATGATTCATAAAATTGATGGTCATTTTAATGGAGGGCTTAAGGTGACCCTCACTGGTGGTGAGGAAATTGAAATTTCACGCAGACAAGCCGTTAAATTCAAGGACAATATGAGCTTATAAAGTATTTAACTGGGGGATTTAATTTTTTCCGGTTTTTATCCAAAACAAAATATATTTGCAGTTCACTAAAAATAAAAATAACCATGGGACTCTTTTCCTTTATTAAAGAAGCAGGTAAAAAAATCTTTAAAAGCAATGATGAAGAAATAGCCGAAAATCCGGCCGTACAACCTGATGTAATAGCACAAAATCAAAAAGATGCTGTCAGACGATATATTGACAGTGTGGGACTCAATATCAACCATTTCGACTTTACCTTAGACGGTGCCGGAAAATTAACACTTACCGGAGAATGCGCCACTAGAGCCGATTATGAAAAAGTAGCCTTAACCGCAGGAAATATTGCAGGTGTAATGGAAGTAGACAATAATATGAGCATTACTTCCGAAACGGCAACTGCGGAAAAAGAAAGCACCTATCATACCGTTGAAAAAGGCGACAGTCTTTGGAAAATTGCTGAAAAATGCTACCAGGATGGCAGTAAATATCCGGTAATATTTGAGGCCAATACCCCGATGATTAAAGATGCCGATGAAATTTATCCCGGTCAGGTTTTGAGAATCCCGGCCTTGGCATAATCTCACAATACTTTACTATAAAAAAACATCAGCAATTGTTGCTGATGTTTTTTTATGTTTACCTAGGAAATTACACACATTGGCTGGACGTCAGGTTACCAGCTCCCTTTCTATATTTCCATGGGAATATCCATTATTAAAATCAAAGATTCTTCTAAAACTACAAAAGGAATTTTGCCCATTTCCCAGATTCCCAATGCATCTCGGCTTTCAAGTTTAAAATCAAAAACTTCAACAGCACCACTAATTACAAAGATATACAAGCCGTTCCCTTCTTTTTGAATTTGGTATTGGCTGTACGCATCTTTTGAAAATTTCCCTAAATGAAACCAAGCGTCCTGATGGATCCAACTTCCCTCATCATCAGGATTGGGAGATACAATTTGAACCCATTGATTGTTCATCTCCTTCAACTGATATTGAATTTGATCGTAACGGGGTGTAACATTTTTCTTATTGGGAAAAAGCCAAATTTGCAATAAGCGAACCTCTTGTATTTTGCTGTGATTAAACTCGCTATGTGATATTCCACTTCCGGCACTCATTACCTGTACTTCACCAAAACTAATGACACCGGTATTTCCCATACTGTCTTTATGTTCTAAAGTGCCTTGAAGGGGAATGGTGATAATTTCCATATTATCGTGAGGATGCAATCCAAAACCCATACCAGCTGCCACAATATCATCATTAAGCACCCGCAAAACTCCAAAATGATTTTTCTCCGGATTGTAATACCCGGCAAAACTAAATGAATGTCGAGCTTTGAGCCAACCATGATCGGCGAAACCTCTTTGCGAATTTTTATGCAATACTGTTTTCAATGGACAAAATCTTTATCTTACAAAAATAGTTTATATTTAAGCAAAAGGGGCATATTTCGCACAAGGAATTGACACATTAACAAGTGCCCAATTGCACCCATCAAGCGAATAAAATGGGATTCTTTATCAATAATTGAACCGAAAAGCTACTACAAAATTTCGACCGGCTGCACTCATTCCGGAAGCAAAATACCGATAATTTCGATCCAAAATATTTTCTACTCCCACCTGAATCTGTACGTATTTCGAAAATGTATAGCCGGTTCTGAAATTGATGGTATACCATGAAGGAGTGCCTGATGGGGTACTATATTGTAGATTATCCTCTCCACCCGGGTTGTAATCTGCTAATTTTTTTTGTCCATTAAACAGACTCATCAATTCGGCATACCATATCCGATTATCATATCGAAGTCCCACCTTTCCGGTTACAGGCGGTATATGATCGAGCGGCACCAAAGTGGTATCGCTATTAAATCGCCCATAGGTATAATTCAAATTTCCAAACAATGAAAAATGAATAGTAGGCCGGTATGTAGCAGATAGCCCGCCTCCATAAATAAATGCCTTTGCTTTGTTCTGACTTGCATACACTCTTGTCATGCTTCCGTTATACAATACCGAGTCCTGTCCATTAAATGTAAAAAAGTCAGTTACTATGGCATTGGTGAAATGGGTATAAAATCCGTAACCCTCCAAGTCAATAGTACCATCGTTATACCGAAAACCTGCGTCAAGATTCTTGGTCATTTCAGGCTTCAAATTTTCATTCGGCACGATGAGCCGTTGGCCTGAAACCGATTCAAATACCTTGGTCATATCATCAAAATTTGGTGAACGAAATCCACTTGAAAGATTCAAGGTCAAACGCAATGCATCAGTGGGCATATAGGCCACACCTAAGTTGCCTGTCACCGCTTGATTATTTTGCTTTAGCGAAGTGAAGGGTAGTTTAAACAAAATAGAAGTATCTACAATAGTTGAATGAAGTGTGGAAGCACTTACACGAATGCCATCATTCAAAATAATTCGTCCTTCATCTAATTTGAGAATATGTTGAAAAAACAATCCCAATAAATGCATTTGATTATTGCCATCCGGATAACGGGTATCAGTTTTACTTTGCAATCCTGTTTTGATATTTTGCTGATAGGCTTCCGATTTGAGGAAATTAAATTGCGCATCGGTTCCGATAGTCAATTCATTGTATTCATCCTTGTGACGCACTGCAAAATTATAACCAAGTACATGAATTTTTTCGGTACGATGAAAGGCATCCGTTTTTCGATATCCTCTATTATGTCGACTTTCCTCCCAAAACTGATGATTGAGATTCATGGTAAAATCATTAAAGAATCCCTTCATTTTATTGGCATCAAATTGATACGCTGCCAAGGTTCTGAATTGTGGACCGTAATACCACTCTGCGTTTCGTAAAACGCCGTTTGACTGATCGGTTAATCTGTCGTAGCGCGGGATATTTGTTGAGTTAGAAAGTTGCAGATTGATGCCATGCTTTCTGTTTTTGCTTTGCAAAAAACTAAACTTTTGAAGGAGGTCGAATTGACTGTATCCTGTAGAAACCTGCTTATATGGATCGGGATTTTTGATTATAGAATCCACCCCATTTATCTGCTCCACAACATAGGTCTTCTTCCATAAATTCAGTATGGAATCTACCCCATTTTTTCCTTGAAGCAAATCATCAAAATTCGAAAAGGTCAATTGTGTAAGCGATGCAACATGATTATTGCCGAATGTAATACCCACCCCTGCAGTTTTCTCCTGATTTGCCGAAGCATACCGTACCAGTGCATTAGCTCCGGTGAGTGCTACATTGCGGGTTTTGGCAAACTTGGGATCCTTTGTTTTTAGCAAAATAATGCCTCCCAATGCATCGCTTCCATGTATGGTAGATGCCGGACCGTTTAGCACCTCTATTTGTTGCAAGGCATTATTATCTATCGAAATGAGATTTTGCAAATGACCGGTACGCGAAATGGCATTGTTTTGCCGGATGCCATCTATATTGAGCTGAATTCGGCTTGCTTCAAACCCTCTGATAACAGGGCTTCCGCCACCTTGTTGGCTCTTTTGCACAAATACCTTTCCGGTATTGAGCAGTACATCTGCCGAATTTTGTGCATTCATTCCAGACATTTCCTTTGCAGAAATGAGGTCTATTTTTTGAACAATATTTTTTCTTTTTTCAGCAAACTTATTTCCCGAAATAAGTACCTCATTGAGGCTAACCTGTTTGATAGAGTCCTTCTGTTCTGTTGATTGTGCAAAGGAATTTTGTGCACCGGCTGTCCATAAGAATATTAGTATTAATGAAATTTGTTTTGTCATATCTTTATTTTTAAATAATGAATTGCAAATGCATGCAGTAGACTTCCAATGGAGTCTTGCCATACATTTACGAAAAAAAGTAAACACCAATCGTAAGAGAAAATTGGCTTGAAATGTGAACCTTACACATAAAATTGTGGTGGTGGCATTTCAACCTTATAATAACAAAAGCTATAATAGGCCAAAAAGCGAGCAGTATGATTCAAACTGCTAAATGTTGGCGAGTGAAAAGATGGAACTATTGGCTCTTCATAAAATAATTGCAGGTCCAGTGTGAGACTATTCTGACTTTTGTTTTTCTTCTGCAAGTCTCTTTCTTTTGAGAGTAGCCTATCTTCTTTGGTATCAAAATGACCAAACACCAAAACCTGATTCTTGTTGAATCGCAGAGTTTTGATGTCAAACATTTTTCCTTCAATACGAATCTCGGATGCATTCATTTTTTCTACCGATTGCCATTGGTCATACGAAAACGTCAGCCAAATATTCTTTTTGACTTTGGTATGATGTATTGTTTGTTTATGTCGAATAATTTGCCACTTGCCAAGCAATAGAACGCCCTGAATACTTATAAAAAGTATTAACAAAATGTTGGCGATGCTGGATTTTTGTAAATACAATTTGCCTTGGAGCTTTTTCGTTTAACAGTCAAATATAGCGGTTAATCGAGATATATTGAAAAATATTGCCCTTGCCTTAACATTCCTAATAAATGAAACGTCTATAAATTGAATCGCTTTTTTAATAAATCATTCATCACCTAAAAATACCCGTTTATGAAAAAGTATATTTCTTCAGGTCTGCTAGCATTCAGTATTGCTTACTGCATTATTACCATTGCTTTATTTTCCTGCAATCGAAAAAATTGTGTGGCACATCATGATCCGGATTGCATGTGCACGAAACAGTATGAACCGGTATGCGGCTGCGACGGAAAAACCTATGGAAATGCCTGCGAGGCAGCATGTGCTGATATCGATGTCGTATATAAGGGGGCCTGCAAATAAAATAATTACACAAGCACCTCGCCACTCATTTCTTTTGGAATTTCCAATCCCATAAAATGTAAAATGGTAGGTGCAATATCGGCCAACTTCCCATCTCGGATTTTTCCGTGAAAATCATTGGAAATAATAAAAAATGGAACGGGGTTCATGGTATGTGCCGTATTGGGTGTGCCATCTTCATTAATCATATAGTCGCTATTACCATGGTCCGCTGTTAGAAAAATAACATACTCTTTTTGTAAAGCCAAGGGTATTATTTTTTCAACACAGGCATTGACCTTTTCAGCAGCTTTCTGACTGCATCCCAAACACCCGTATGACCCACCATATCGGTATTGGCAAAATTTAGGCAAATAAAATCGGCCGTTTCATGCTCTATTTCAGGCAGTATGGCATTGGTGATGTCCCATGCACTCATCTCCGGTTTCAAATCATAGGTTGCCACGTCGCGTGGAGAAGGACACATAATTCGTTTTTCGCCCTCAAACTCCTTTTCTCGACCACCACTAAAGAAAAAGGTAACATGTGGATACTTCTCCGTTTCAGCAATTCTGATTTGCCTCTTTCCCTGCTTTTCAAGCACCTCTCCCAATGTATTTTTTAAATCATCATTCTGGAAAAGAACGGCCACATTGCGAAAGTTTTTATCATAAACCGTCATCGTACAATAGTGAAGGGACAGGGTTTTCATACCCAACTCCGGAAAATCTTGCTGGGTAAGCACCTCTGTAATCTCGCGGCAACGATCGGTTCGAAAGTTAAAACAAAAACGGCATCCCCATTTTGCATTGTGCTAATGGGCGCTCCGCCTTCTATCAACGTGAATGATAGGATGTAGAAATTCGTCGGTTTCCCCTTGGGCATAATCATGCTCAATACTCTAAAATATTAGTACTAGCCTTGCCAACTCCATGCACCATTGCTTCATAGGCTGTTTTCACTCGCTCCCAGCGCTTATCCCGATCCATAGCAAAATATCGACCTGTCACGGTGGCAATCTGTGCCTTGGTTCCTATAAGATGTTCTTGCAATTCCTTTATAAAACCATATCCGCTTTTAGGATCTGTATCTCTGCCGTCTGTAAAGGCATGAATCCGCACGTTGAGATCTGGTTGCTTGTTGCAGAAATCAACTAGGGCTTTTAGATGACTGATATGCGAATGCACCCCTCCATCACTTACCAGCCCCATTAAATGCAGGGTCTTTTGCTGTGAAACTGCATATTGAAGCAATTCCTGAAAACGAACATTTTGCTCCAATTCGCCAGAGGCTATGGCCACATTGATACGTTGCAACTCCTGATATACAATACGACCGGCACCTATATTCAAATGCCCTACCTCACTATTACCCATCTGACCCATCGGAAGGCCCACCTTTTCTCCATAGGTCACCAATTCAGCATTTGGATAGCTTTGATAGAGTGATTTTACATAGGGAACTGCGGCATTTTGAATGGCATCTGATTCTTTGATAGCGCCATGGCCCCATCCATCCATGATTAATAATAGAGCTTTTCTTGACATAGTCGCAAAAATAATGCAAATTTGTAACGTAATTGATTAAAAACACTAATTGAAATTTAATATTGCTATATTAGTAAAATACCTATGTAGAAAAGTTTTTCTCATAGGGGTACTGCTCATTGTTTCAAATCAAATAACGTTGGGCCAGGAGTTCTTAATTAATATAGAGAATGCAATCAGAACCGGAAATGCGAAAAAAATTTGTGTTTATTCTGACAAGTACATTGATTTAACGTTTTCGGAAAATACAAATACTTATAGTAAAAAGCAAGCTGAAATCATTATTCAAAAATTCTTTTCGAAGGTGGAGCCCAAGGATTTTTCAAAAATAAATAAGGGAATTTCACATACCAACAATACCATTTATTACATAGGCACCCTCTCTACCAGCAATGGCACGTATCAAGTGTATATGTTTTTCTGATTCGAAATGCCACCTACTATTTAAAAGAGCTTCGATTTGAAAAAGAATAATCATACCTTCATTACTAATTTAGGAAACAACAATGGACATTAAGGCATTCATTACTTCAGCACTAAATGAAGATATCGGAACCGGCGATCATTCGACATTAGCATGTATTGATACATCGGAAGTTGGTAAGGCTGTATTGAAAATTAAAGAAGCAGGGATTTTAGCTGGTATAGAAGTCGCTACCGAAATTTTTTTGATGCTAGAACCCGATTGTCAGATACAAGTATTTATTGAAGATGGAAGCCAGGTAAGCTACGGCGAAATTGCTTTTGAAGTCCGTGCTAAAGTGCATACCATCCTCAGTGCAGAACGGCTTGTACTCAATATCATGCAACGAATGAGTGGTATTGCCACCCTTACCAGACGCTACGTGGAACGCATAAAAGAATATCCGGCTCACATACTGGATACCCGTAAAACAACTCCCAACTTCAGATGGTTTGAAAAACAGGCGGTAGTAATTGGCGGTGGACAAAATCATAGAATGGGCTTATACGATATGATTATGCTGAAAGACAATCATATCGATTATTGCGGAAGTATTGAAAATGCGATTGACAAAACCAACCGCTACCTATCAGAGAATCAACTTGACCTAAAAATTGAAATAGAAGCAAGAAGCTTAGAAGATGTTCGCAGGATTTTGGCACATGGGGGCATTCATCGCATTATGCTTGACAACTTTACCCCCGAGGCCTTAACAGAAGCCGTACAACTCATCGATACGAAATATGAAACCGAAGCCAGTGGAGGTATCAATCTCGACACCATTGAATCGTATGCAAAATCGCAGGTTGATTATATTTCTGTGGGAGCCATTATTCATCATGCTGTGAGCATGGATTTAAGTTTAAAAGCAGTAAAATAAATACCTATGCGGTCATTTTTTTTTATTGTAAATACACGAATTGGGCAACAGCGTATTCAACAGATTGAAACCCTGATTCAAAAATACTTGCCCACAGCGTCCTGCATTGTAAAGAAAACGGAATACGGCGGTCATGCCACTGTACTAGCGCAAGAAGCCCTATTGAATTCCAATAATATTGTGGTGGCTGTAGGCGGCGATGGCACGGTAAACGAAATTGTGCAGGTGCTGGCTACTACTTCTACCCCACTTGCAATCATCCCCACCGGCTCAGGCAACGGTTTGGCCCGGCATTGCGGTATTCCATTAAACACCGAGCAAGCGGTGGCGCTGTTGCGCAATGCCCAAATTGTTCCCATTGATTTAGGACGAGCCAATGCAACGTATTTCATCAGCAATGCCGGAGTTGGCTTTGACGCTCTGGTTTGCCATGCTATTCAGGAAACCAAAAGCAGAGGGCTGAAAATGTATATCATCAATGTCATCAAAAAGTATTTTCGCTATAAAAAAGATGAATATACCCTAATATCTGACGAACGTACCTTTCAACAAAAAGCCTTTTTTTTAAATATTGCGAATGGCAAAGAATTTGGCTACGGGTTTCAAATAGCTCCCCTTGCTTCTATGCAAGACGGGCTGCTGGATGTAGTGTTGGTAAAAAATATGAATGTGGCTGCTGGTGTTCGTTTTGTAATAGATGGATGGCGACAACGTCTTCATATCAATAATAATTGTATTTGCTTTTCGGTCAAAAAAATAATAATAGAAGGCAAACGATTACAGTATTTTCAAACAGATGGAGATGCGCATACCTGCAATGGACGTTGTGAAATAGAAATAATAAAAGATGGTGTTCAATTGCTGGTACCACAGCTCACACAAAATTTATAAAAAGATGTCAAAAAAACAGTGGAATCAAACAGGTCCCTTTTTATACAGTACTAATCCGGAGCTCATGAAGGAAAGCACGCACGAAGAGGAAGAAACACTGCCACCTGCCCAGCAAAAATTAAAAGTAAAATTAGATACCAAGGCACGTGGCGGTAAAGTAGTAACAATGATAGAAGGATTTGTTGGAAAATTAGAGGATTTAGAAATTTTGGGCAAACTGCTCAAAACAAAATGTGGCACGGGTGGTTCGGTGAAGGAGGGAAACATACTCATTCAAGGTGATTATAAAAATAAAGTGGTGCAACTTTTGCAGCAATTACAATACAAGGTATCTTAGCACTATTATTTTTAATATGAAATTTACGACGCTCCTTTTCCTGTTCGCAACCCTAGCCATTTCGTGTAGTGATAGTGGTAAATATCAGGGCGATTCCATGATGAATTATCCTGATTTGAATCTTGTGGTAAAAGATTATTTATTGGAATATGAAAAATTGCCACATACCTTTCTCAAATTGGAAATTGAAAACGGCAAAAAAGATTCCTCTTACATTAAAGCAACCGATATCAACTGGGAAGAAATTCATACCTATTTTGACCGGGCAAATTTATATCAAAAAGAATTGGACAAACAATATAGCATTACAGTGATAAGCGATACTTTGAATCCTATCATGACCTTACTATACACCAGTATTAATCCCAAGAATTTTACACAAAAACTTAGCATCAATGCCGAAAACATGGATAATAAAATAAAATCCATTTATATGGAAACCAGGGATAACGGATTTTTTAACAGTGAAGAAAAAAAAGTGCTTTATGTAGTGGGAAGAACCCTTCAAATACAAAATACTACCAAAAAGCCTTTTTCGGCAGCAAAGAAAAAAATTATCCAGTATGTGTTTTTAAACTCCTAGTATACCGCTTCTAATCGTAGTTTTGTATTTGTGACCAAAACAGAATTTTTACTAATTTCCTCGTCCATACCCTCTAATCCGGGTATCTATAAATACTATAATAAAGAAGGAGTCATTATTTATGTGGGCAAAGCCAAAAACCTAAAAAAGAGAGTTTATTCCTACTTTAACAAAAACACCGATAATTATAAAACATACAAGCTGGTATCGGAAATCGATCGCCTTGAATTTTCAATCGTGAATAGCGAGCAGGATGCCCTGCTTTTAGAAAATTCGCTCATCAAACAATACCAACCCAAGTATAATATGATGCTGAAAGACGATAAATCGTATCCGCATCTGGTTATCAAAAATGAACGCTTTCCTCGTATCTTTTTAACTCGCCGAAAAATAAAAGATGGTTCCGAATATTTGGGCCCCTATACCTCTGTGGATCAGGTAAGAGGTATTTTAGATTTAATCAAACAAACCCTTCCCTTCAGAAATTGCAATCTTGCATTAAGTAAAGAAAATATAGAAAAAGGAAAATTCAAACCTTGTCTTGAATATCATTTGGGAAACTGCAAGGCACCTTGTGTGGGCTTGCAAAGCGAAGCGGAATATGCTTGGCAGGTGCAACAGGTCCGAGAAATTTTTAAAGGAAAACTGGGCGAAATTACCAGACATTACAAATCAGAAATGAATGCTTATGCTGCAAATATGCAATTCGAAAAAGCTGAAATCATTAAAAAGAAACTAGAATTTATTAGCAACTATCAAAGTAAATCGGTGGTGGTGAGTACCAAATTAGACAATACCGATATTTGCTCTTTAATTTCTATTGAGGAAGCGGCCTTTATCAATTATATGGTAATTGTACAAGGCAGTATCGTACATACACATACCATCACCATTGAAAAAAAATTGGCGGAGGCCGATGAAGAAATTGTACAATTTGCCTTGATACAACTTCGCGAAAAGTTTAAAAGCCATTCGCAGGAAATTGTACTCCCCTTTATGATAGAATTTGACCCCGAAATTACTGTAACCATTCCGAAATCAGGAGATAAGAAGAAATTGCTGGAATTGTCTTTTCAGAATGCGCAGCATGCCTTGCACGACTTCAAGAGAAAAAAAAGCGTTGCTCCTGCAAAGAAAATAGCGAAGGTCAAAATGTGGCGTTATTGCAACAATTGCAAACTGATTTACGTTTAACGACCTTACCCATTCATATTGAGTGTTTTGACAATAGTAATTTTCAAGGCAGCTTTCCGGTGGCCGCTATGGTTTGCTTTAAAAATGCACTAGCTTCCAAAAAAGACTATCGCCACTTTCATATCAAAACGGTAGAAGGCATCAATGATTTTGCCAGTATGGAAGAGGTCGTTTTTCGTCGGTATAAAAGATTACTCGACGAAAAGAAACCCATCCCGCAACTGATCATAATAGATGGTGGTAAAGGACAATTGAGCGCTGCTATGCAAAGCATCAAAGCCTTAGATTTAGTAGGCAAAACAACAGTGATTGGTTTAGCAAAAAATGTTGAGGAAATCTTTTATCCCAATGATAGCGAATCGCTCAAACTGAATTTCCAAAGCGCCAGCTTGAATTTATTAAAGCGGATCCGCGATGAGGTACACCGCTTTGGCATTACGTTTCATAGAAACAGTCGTAGCAAGGGCGTCATCAAAAATGAATTGCAAACCATTCATGGCATTGGCGAAAAGACAGCCGAATTATTATTAAAAACCTTTAAATCTGTTGCCAAAATAAAAGTAGCAAGTAGTGAGGAGATAGAGAATGTAATCGGAAAAAGTAAAGCGACCGTTTTGAAACACTATTTTGAAGGAAAAACAAAAAATGTTGTTTCAGAACATTCATCAAGGTGAGTGGTACACAATGGAAATGCCTCAGGAACACTTTTTGAAAAAACGAATCCATTTCACTATTCTATAATTTACAAAAAAAATAAATCACGTATCCAATATCTTTGCATTCATATTAGGATATGTAGCATACTAAATGGATAGTAGCGCAAACCTATCAGAAAAAAATTTATGCAAGCATTTTTTAACCATTCAATCATATGAAAACCATCGTCTTATTTATACTTTTATCATTGACCCATCAATTGTATAGTCAAAATTACCCATGGGAACGACCCCTAAGCATGGCCTGGTCTGCAGACGGTACAACTTTTAATACACCAAGTACTTTTCAGGATTCTTCAGGAGTGCCTTCAATTACTAGGTGGAAAGGCGACACACTGATTGCCGCCTTTCAATGGTTTCGATTACCACTAGGTTCGCCCAGTTGGGATCGAGTTGCGGTAAAATTTTCATATGACAATGGTATGAATTGGACACAGCCAACTCCTATTATCATTAACGGACTCCCTGCCAATTATCAAAGACCATTCGATCCGACCTTGGTGGTGATAAATAGCGATAGTATTCGCATGTACTATTCTTCAAGTGATGGAATCCCTGTTGGCGGTTTAGATTCAACCGTCAATACCTACTCCGCAGTAAGCAATGATGGCATCCATTATAGTTTTGAAACCAATGCAAGAGTTGACGAACTGAATAATAGAGTAATTGATCCTGCTGTTTTGTATTTTAAAAATGCGTACCATTACGCCTCTCCTATTGGCAGCCCTCAGCAAGGTGCCTATCATTATGTTTCGCCCGACGGCATTAATTTTACGAAGGTGGCCAATATCCCATCGGATATGAATCATAATTGGACGGGAAATTATATGATGAATGATACCAACGAATTGCGATTTTATGGAGCCGGCAATATGGGTATCTGGTACAATTCATCGCCAAATGGAGGTGTTTGGAACGGATATACCAATACCAATATTCAGGGAGGAGACCCTAGTGTACTAAAGATTTCAGCATCCAATTATTTGATAGTATATGTTGGCCCTCCGTATGCTACAGGTTTAAACCATACGGTTTCTACTGATAAGAATATTTCAATATATCCAAACCCGGCATCTGAATGTTTGAACCTACAGGTAGCTTCGAATCGCATTGGCGAAAACTATACCATTTATGATATTATAGGCAGGCCGCTTGTATCAGGCCGCATTCATTCGGAGAGTAGTGCAATAAAATTGCATCCATTGTCGAGTGGCAGCTATTGGTTGCATATTGGCGACCACAGCAAACAAGCTTTTCAAGTAATTAAAAAGTAGATCAGCGAAGTCAGTCAATCTGCAAAATTCAATTTTCGATTTCGTACTTTTGCAAGCCATGCATTTTTTTCTACCATTTGACATACCGAACCTACAACCTGCAATTACATATCAAGACAAGATCTATTTGCTCGGCTCATGCTTCACAGAGCATATGACTCGGTTTTTAGGCAATGCAAAATTTCAGGTGGCGGAAAATGCACACGGCATCTTATTTAATCCAATATCCGTAGTGAAATCGGTACAGGATGTCATTCACAAAAAAGTGTATACCGAGCAAGACCTATTTTCCATAGAGGAGTACTGGCATAGCTGGTATCACCATTCCGATTTTTCTGATTTGAGCAAAGAAATTGTATTGCGCAAAATCAACAAAACGATTGAAGAACATCACCAATTTTTGAAGGAAACCAAATTCTTGATAATCACTCTTGGCTCAGCGTTTGCCTACAAGCATCTCGAACAAGATATTTATGTCAGCAATAATCACCGCGCTCCGCATCATTGGTTTCGTAAAGACCTTTTGTCGATTGATACGATAAAAAATGAATTGCTGAAGCTTCAAACCAGCTTGTCTGCATTTAACAAGGGATGTAAAATTATTTTCACCATTAGTCCGGTACGACATAGCCGCGACGGCCTTATTGAAAACAACAGAAGCAAGGCACGACTGATAGAGGCTGTGCATAGTATGAGCGACTCCTACTATTTCCCTTCCTATGAAATAGTGATTGACCAATTGCGCGATCATCGATTTTATGATATCGATTTAGTACATCCTAATTTTGCAGCCACACAATTTGTCTGGGAACAATTTATGACACATTGTATGGATTCGGCATGTTATCCTCTCATCAAAGAAATGGAGGATCTATCAAAAGCGATGCGACATAAACCCAAAAGTGATGAAAGCCTTGCTCATCAAAAATTTTTGCATAGCTATTTGGAGAAAACCATTGCTTTGAAGACTCGTTTTCCGCATCTTGATTTACAAAAGGAGATTGAATATTTTGCGAAGCAGGGTAGATAATAAAAAAGAAAAAACTAAAATATTGGAGCCTTAGTGATTTCCTCTTTTGTTCCCGATGTTTCGATCGGGACAGGCTTTAACATAAAAGTGGAGCAAAAAGTCAAGGCTTTCGAAATTTGTCTAAAAAGCATATTCGTTCGGCGGAAAAAAATAAAGGGCGGTCATCTTTTGGTACTAGTACAGCGATGCCATTGCATTCAATACATTGGCATCAAGTTTAAGAACCATACTCATACTCTCTTTCAACTTTGCAGATACGCACTTTGTAAAAGCGATACCACGTTGCTTTCCCAAATTTTTGCGCCAGCTGATGTTCTGATTGTTGTTTCCAATTTTTGATATCTTCTAATGATTTCCAGTAGGATACAGAGATTCCTAACTCATTTCTAGCACTTTCGAAACCCAAATAACCCTCTTGTTGTTCGGCCAGCAATTGTATATAGTTGGCCATTTCGGAATAGCCTTCTGCCTCTTCATTTTTTTATCGAAGTAAAGATGACTGCATAATAGGGTTCAAAGTCGGAAGACCGTTCCATTATTTGCTGATTTGAAATTTTTCAATTTGTTGCCTACCGGAATGGGCATCAATAATTTGTGCAAAGTAGCATCCGGTTCCTAAAGAGGAGCAAGGTATTTGAATCTGATTGCGATTCGCGAAAACAGGCTGTGTAATTACTAGTTGCACCTTGCCGTAGGTATCTAAAATATTGATTTGAATGTGGGTGTTTTGTTTTGCATCTATTTCCACCGTAAGCTTATCCAGCGCCGGATTAGGGTAAACCATCAAATTCGAAAATGCAGCAATACGATCTGAAAATGAAAGTGCATATGATGTATAGTAATAAAAATTTTGAGACACCGGAATAAAATTACCCGCCACTACATTTTCATTCTTATCATAAATTACATTTTTATTTCCATCGTAATTATAGGTGAGTCTTTTGTTTTGCTCCCAGGCATTTCCAGCGGCAATAAATTTATTTTCTTCCGACAATTTTGAATTATTGTAGAGGTAAGTGCTTCTCGTATTTTTAACCTAATTGCCGATATTAAAAAGTTTCGTGAAATATTCTGACAATTCGCTATTCTCATTATATAAATACTGCGCTCTGGCGGTAGGATTCCAGGCATTATTTGCATATACCTCATTTTGTGTTTTATCTAAAACATTATTGAGATAGCTGTAAGTAACTCTGTTGGTAGCATACCATACGTTGGTAATGGAATCATACTTTTGTGCCAAATATTCTAAAATATGTAAGGGGGCCAAATTATAACTATACACAAATTTTCTTTGGGCTGCCAAATATTTGCGGTATCAGGTAAAAAGCGGGTAATGCTTCCAATCTGATTTTGAACATACGTGTAAAATAATCGTTCGGATTTGACCCAATTGTTTAAAGGAATATCCCAAGTATATCGATCTTCTTCGGATTTTAAGGTATCATTATTGAGATAGGCATAGGTTTTTCGAGTTTGATACACCCAGGACCCACCTGAATAACCGGAAACCAATTCATTTTGATATTTATGTAGATTGTTATAACCTGTATACTCTATTTTCCCGGTCGGATTCCAGTTATTCGCATTCCATACATCATATAGTATTTCGGTATTATTACTATCTGCATCATAATTATAAGTGTATCGAGTGGAGTTGACCCAATTGCCGGCAGACCAATTTTCGCGTAGCTGAGTACTAACTTTTCCAAAGGGATTGATGGTATAGGTATACTTGTACCAATTGTCCCAGGTATTATTGGCTGAATACTGAATCGCATGCAAACCGGTACGGATGGTATCGTTGATATAGGTAAACAAAAAGGAATCTTTGCCCTTCCAGCTGTTGCCAACATAGGTATCTCCCCGTTGTGCAATTTTCACAAAGGCAATTCCCTGCGCATGATTCGATAAAAAAGCCAAAAGCAAGAAGGACAGGAGAGCGATTTTCTTCATCAAAAGAGATAATTGTACAGACAAAAATACTTCATTTTATCCGTACAACTCAAAATGAATTTGCTTTTTGTCAAATCCCATTTCCAGTAATTGACCTTTGGCCTCATCCACCATTTTTTCCACCCGCATATCATAAAGTGGGCTTGAGGTGTATGGATCGCAATTTCTTTATAAGCTGCGTGGACATATCCGGTTTTGCCATCCCAGTCTTCGCGAGAGAGAACCGGTATATAATGAAACTGCGGGTAATTCTGTTGCAGTTCATTCATTTCAGTATGATAAAGCAAATCACTTTTTGTTCGGGTTCCGAAAACTAAAAAAATATTTTTGCTGGGTTTTCCCTCCTTCAATACATACTGAATCATACTTCTAAACGGAGCAATGCCGGTACCCGTGCAAATCATAAAAAGATCTTGTTCCATTTTTTCGGGCAATAAAAAAACTCCGCTCGGACCTCTAAAAACAACTTCGTCTCCCACCGTTAGATTATTAAAAATATAATGAGAGCCGCTTCCATCATCTACCAGCACAATAATCAACTCAAACCTATTGGAAGCATCAGGTGCTGAGGATATGGAATAACTGCGAAGTCGCTTGTTTTTCTTTTCAGAGATTGGCAAATTAAGGGTCACAAATTGACCGGGAGTAAAATCAAAACGCTGTACGGATGGCACTTCAATAAATAAGCGACGCGTATTGGGTGTTTCGTCAAGAATTTCCACCACGTTACGAGTGTGCCATTCCAAGTTACTCATTGTATTAACCGGGCGATTAAGTATAGAAAGGAGAAATCATGATGTACACCAAAACACCGGTGACAGCCACATACAGCCAAATAGGAAAGGTAAAACGCACCAATTTCTTATGTTGTGCGTACTCAGCCGTTAGGCCGCGATACGCACTGTATAATACAAAGGGCATCACAATACCTGCCAAAACAATATGGGTACTGATAATAAAATAATAAACATATCTCAAGGCTCCGGCCAATCCTTTTTCATCGTCGCTCAACGATCCATCATGGTTGAGATCTCCATACTTAGTTTCGCCGGTAAACAGATGATGGGCTATATAAAACACTAAAAAGAGTACCGACAACATCATGGTAAACAGCATCGTATTTTTGTGCAATTCTAGTTTTCGTTTCTTTACAAAAACCAATGCAACCACAAGCAAAACTGCTACTAGGGAATTCACCAAGGCGCTTAATTTGGCAAAGATATGGGGGTCAAAACCTAAGTGAATATCCAACGTAATTCGATCGAGAACCGTTACTGCCAGAAAAACAATGGAGGAAAATATCCAGATCAGCCAATGTGCCTTCCGATCGTTTTGTTGTAATGCTGCTTTCATAAAGGATTGTATTGTTTTGAAAAATGGTTGCTTTGTGTATACTTTTTTAGATTTTTCCCTTTAATCTTTACCTAGAAAGAATGGTTGTAATTAGTATTTATCGTTTCTTTTCATGGATGGCGTTTTTTTCCACTATCAGGTAGGCTGCATCCTCAGCACACAATCTGACAATATTTGAATCCAGTCCATTATAATAGCCTCTAATATTTCGATATTTATCTATGAGTACAAATTGGTCGGGGTGAATAAAATCGTCTTTTCCACCGTCACCTTTGGGCAAATCTAAAAACAATTCTTTTCGCGCAAAGGCATATATTTCTTGCTTATTCCCTGTCAGAAAAAACCACTTATCATGATTCACACCCAGCTTGTCGGCATATTGGCGAAGGCGGGCAACAGAGTCTGTTTCCGGATCTACACTAATTGATAAAAATCGAATAGCCGTGTCGTTCTTTCGATATGCTCTATTCAGGAGTTTCATGTTTTTGCTCAATTCGGGACAGATAGTAGCACAAGAAGTAAAAAAGAAATTGACCATAAGTATTTTTCCTTTTAGTGTTTCATTCAAAGATACGGTATCACCTACCTGGTTGATGAGGGTGATGTCTCCAACCGTATGATAGGTAGTATCATAACGCATGTTACCTTCTACCTGTTGACTGTCAATACGATCGATGCCATAGGTTTTTGGTAATTTGATATGCCCGTCATGGCCTTTATACTTGAGAAACAAAAAAGCACCCAGGGGTACAAATGCACTAAAAAATCCCCCAATAAGGATACTTTTTAGGTTAATTTTATTTGCCATGGCGCAAATGTAACGATGAATATTGAATGATAAAGGTTGATTTCAAATATTATATTGGCACAATCTATTGGTTTAAGAATGACATTACCACAAGGCAACACTATTTTATCAACTGATAATAATCCTCTACCATTTTTTTGTATTGTGGCTTCAGTTCGGCGGGTACGGTTTTGTAATAGTCAATAACAGATTGCTTACTTTTCAAAATGTCCTTCAGCTGTTGTGGAATTTCTCTATTGAGTTCCTTTGCGGAGTTCGATTCGCGTTGTTCGCCTTGCTCTTGTTGTCTCATAGCTTCCTTGGCTTCTAACAAACGGCTCATAATTTCTGATTGGCGATTCAAGATTTCATTGGTCAAACGCTTATTCACAATATCCGTTTCATTGCGATCCATATCTTGTTGTATTTTATTGAGGGTTTCGCTACTCTTTCCTTCCTTGCGCAATTCGTTATTAATATCATTCAATTGTTTGCGCAAAGCAGATTGTTGTGCAGCGATGCGGGCCATCTGTTCGGACTCCCCTTGCGATTGCTCGCCCTGACCGCCACTACCGCCTCCACTTCCATTTTCTCCCGGTTTTTTGCCTTCCTTGCCCTGTCCTTGCTTCCCTTCCTTCCCTTCTCCGTCTTTACCTTTCTTAGCCATTTTGTCCATGAGTTGCTTCATAGCATCTCCGAGTTTTTGTTGTTGCGAAATTACATCTCCCAATTGCATACCTGCACCTTTTCCCGGTTTTTTGCCGGGCTTTTTACCCGGTTTACTTCCAGGTTTGCTACATGAACCACTTGCCTGGCTTTGGCTTTCGGCTTGTTGTTGCATCAATTGCTGCAAAACTTCATTGAGCATCAATGCGAGATTATTGGCACCGGTCATTACATATTGCTGGTTAGAAGTAGCTTGGGGTACTGCTCTAAACTCCAAATAATTAATAGCACTTTCCATATTGCGATTGACTGCATCAATTTCCTTATTCACAGTAGAGGCTAATTTTGGAAGGCGCTTACTAAGTGCGAACAAACTGTCGGCTATCATTTTACTGTCCTTTTTCAGTTTATTTTGTTGCTGGGTATTTTCCACATACTTTGGATCAGCTATAGACGTTTTCTTGACTACATTAATCAAATCCTCTTGTGAAAAGGACATCCTGATTAGGTTCTGCAATATTTGACGGGTGGCTTTGATATCCACTTCAATTTGGTCGGGGCCTCCACCACCTGCTGCTTCTTTCATTTTTTGTGCCATCTTTTCAAGGGCTTCCTTGGCATTTTTTCCCGACTTGGAGGCTCCTGATTTATCACCGCTACTTAATTGATTGGAGCTTTTAGACATACTTTCTGATGCCACTGCTTCATCTTTTTTCATGTCACTCATATCCATCTTATTCTTCATGCTTTCATTCACTTTTTCCAGCTGTGCAATGTCCTTTTTAATGTCTTCCATTTCCTTATTAAGAGCATCCTGTTGCTTTTTCAATTCGTCTTTGCTGAGTGCATTGTTGTCGTTCTTTTTATTTAATTCATCTTGCTTTTTGGCAAGCTCTTCGGCCTTTTTGGCGATATCTTCCAATCGCATATCACGCTCCAGCTGCTTCATCATTTCCACCACTCGATCCAAATCTTTTTCCATCACCTCATTGTCTTGCTCCATTTGCTTCAGCTGCTCCATCAACTTATCTTTATTAAGCATCTTCATCAACTCTTCCATTTTTTTCATCCGTTCGTTGAGTTCGTTCTTCTTTAGTTCGTCGAGCAGTTTCTCCATATTCTCCTGTTTTTCCTTTAGCTCATCTGAATACTCTTTCTCTTTGGCTTGTTTATTATTTTGTTCAAACTTTTTTTGAATATTTTCAATTTGCTTTTGCATGTTTTCATTTCGCTCCATCAATTCTTCCATTGCCTTTTGGTCTTGCCAATCGAGTTCATTCTTTTGCAAGAGTTTTTCTTGCATCTGTTTGATTTCCTTTTCTATTTTGTCGTTTTGTTTGGCGGCATTGTTCACATCTTTTGTTACCTGCTCTTGATTTTTTTCAATTAAAGAATCGAGTTTTTTTGCGGTAGGTTTTTCATACGTAAAGGTGGCGCTTTTGGTGCATTTACTACCATTCACTCCGTCATTATCGCAGGCTGAAAAATAGTAGCTAAGCTTATCGCCTGCATTCAAATGGAGCTGTTCGAGATCAAGAAACTGATTAAACTGGGTAGACGTTCCAGCTGTAATGCTAACCGGCATGGCTCCACTTTTTAGGGCGCCTACCGGCTCTCCTTTTTCATTGGTTTTTTGAATATTGTAATGTAAAGCCACACTTTTTATGCCATAGTCGTCGCCTGCCTCGCCTACAAAGAGCACAAAATTTTCGGTCAATGAATCATTGTATTGTTGCACATTAATGGATGGAAACTGATCGGGTATTACCGATACAGCATAATGCATAGTGTCCTTTTTTTGAATCTGATTATTGGAGATAATGATATTGTATGAAGTATCTTTCATAAATCGATAGCTGTAAAAAAACTGATTCATTTGTTTGGGCATTTCAACACCTGCTGCGTTCCCTAATGCAAATACCAAATGATCGGTATGTTCGGTATTAAAAACCCAGCGAAGCGTAGTGCCTTGTGGAGCAATGATATCGCCGATATTATCCAACATTTCATCTTTGCGACCGGTATAATCCGGATAATCGACCGACACTTTAAATTGTTTAATAAGTGGCTTGGACAAGGTTTTAATAAGAAGTTTTTCGCTTTCAAAACCGGATGCAACAAATGAGAATTCAATGTTTTTGGCCACCTTAAAAAAGGTGTGCGTAAACACATTATCGTCCCTTTTGCATCATGATTTCCTGCCCATTTGCTTGAATCAGGACATTTTCGGGAATGGTTTTTCCTTCCGTCTTCATTTGAATTTCAATATTCTCAAACTGCGCCACATTCAAATACTTATTCAATAAGCTAAAGGTAAAGGGGGCTTTCGGAATAAATTTTTTAGATGGGGATAGCAACCTTTGACCCGACTCTCTAAATATATTGGGTGCGGCAAACAGCATGAAAATAAGCGCCAAAACCGGTGGCAGTACAAAAGGCACATAGCGCTTGTTGGTGGCAAAATTAACAGCCGATTGAAAAGGAACAGGTGTTAAATCCTTTGTTTTTTGTTCAATACTTGCCTCTATCAATTCCTTACTGATGGTATTGTGCAAACCTTGTTTGAGCTGCAGTACATTCAGCAATTTATCCTGTACCTCCGGAAAATGCGTGCCGATGATTTCAGCTGCTTTTTCGTGCGAAATAACATTACCAAGTTTTTGCATTTGAAGCAAGGGAATGATAATTAGGTAAATGAGGGCAAAACCACCAATACCTATAAAAGAAAATAAAAGGGTATATCGCAACCACGAAGGGAAATAGAAATAGTATTCGCCCAAACTGGCAAACAAATAGAAGGCAATAGCAGCGGCCAAAAAAATGAGGAATCCCTTAATCAACTTATTGGCATAATACTTCCGAACAAAGGCGTCGAGCCTGGCAATGAGTAATTGGTAATTATTCATAGAGTACGCAAGTTACAATACATTGAACTAGAATGATTTTTTTTATTCTTTATTTTTTGTGAAAAAATGAATTTCACCTTAAAGACTTAGGGTCGAAACATACTGTTCCCAAAGGCTTTCTAACAAGATAGCTCTTGAACGCTTTTCTCTCAGCAATTTTTGCAAGCCATTGCTTTTATTGGAAACATACTTTTTGCAAATCTGATATCCAAAATAAGTTGAAATATGAATTGGATGATTCTCTGTAATTTCTTCAAGTACAAAAGGAAAAAAAGTTGTGTCTTTGGTTTTATACTCTGCAATTTTAAATTTATTCCACCAATATCGGACTTTCCCCTGGGTCCAAGTTGTCACGTATTCTCGTAAATACAGACCAGTAAAATACTCTGCAAAATAATCAGCCATCCCCTCACTTATTGCTTCACTTAGTAGATAATTACTTGCTGATAAATTCTGATTCGGATGGGTCAATTCATGTATTATACATGCAGGTAAATAATTAATACTTTTCGTAATACGCTGTTCGTAGATTGTTAACTCTTCCAGGTTAGTTTTGTCATCAAGTGCATAAAAATTAATCGGAACTACCAACACACCGGTCTCAAACATTGCAATAGGATCATGCATTGTTCCAATAGTGAAATAAATGTCATTATAACATGCCGACTTGAAAAATGGTTTCGCTTTGTCAAGTGCCACTTTGAGGTGATGATAAAATGATGAATCTAAATTTAGCGTTCGGGTTCTAATACTACTAAAATACTTTCTTCTATTGAAAATATAATCTGTAAAATATTTCGAATCACTAAACCCATTGGCAAAAAAGCACTTTGAGGGGTATGAAAGAGATTCGAGATATTCCCTCATTAATTTCCGCCGCGCAAATGAATCTTGCACTCCCTTATCAAAGGCCAGCCAAAAGTTGTTTATATCTTCAAAATGAAATTTTATTTCCTCAAATTTCGAATGCGACTCTGAGATAATTGGTTGAATCCTTTTTGAATTAATCATTTGCCACTCCTTACTTGAAAAATCGATATAATTCAGCAAATCCTCTGCATTTAACTTCATGGAAGCAAAATGAATTTCCGTTAATAAATCAAATTGCGTTACTTTCCCTATATAGTGTATGACACTATCTTGCTTCTTAATCGCTTTATAGGCTAATGCCAAATTTAGGTAGCATATGTTCTTTTGATGTGGGTACCTGAATAAAATTCTAATTCTCTAAATGTCGATATAAGTTCAACTCCACCCTTCTTTCCAGAATTCTTTGCTAACGTTTCAACTAACTCCTTGTAGTACTGACCAGCACTCGTCTCAATGAACACTACTGTAAGAAAAAAAAAGTGCAAAACGTTTCAATAGATATTATTTTCTCACTACCTCTAAAGCCCTGCCTCCAAGCTGTACCGTATGGTGGCTTTGCATTGAATGGGCTTGGTAGTTATTTTACGTGCGGTTCCTGTAACACTATAGGTGAAGGTGGTGGCACTGAAATAGTCTTTCAAATCCACGGCACTATTAACCGGAATTTCAATTGTATAGGCTTCTACATCGGGATTGCCTGTAATTTCGGCAATCGTATACAAAGTAGCATTTACATTTGAAGAGAAATCGCATTTGCAGGACTCCAACGCAGAAAAATTATTGTTGGCGTCCCCATCCAACATGGTAAGGGTACACGATTTTACATTCACCGACTTAATATAACTCGCACTCAATTTGGAATTGTTGGCTTTGATGATACTATCTACATTTAAGTAAACATCTTTGCTTGCAATAGAAACCGTGCCGATATTGGTGATTTCGGGAATAGTAAATTCGATATCGGCGCTGGTCAAGGTAATATTCGCTTTACTGCCTCCTTGATTTTATTGCAAGAAGTGTTGAGCAGTATGGTACTTGCCATCATAAAAAAGGACGAAAAAATAGTCTTTTTCATATATAAAAAATTTGATTGATGCAAAGGTAGTGAATCCCGCAATTAACTGCACAAATTTTCAATTTTTTTGAATTCGAGCTGCGCGGATTGTTGCTTCCATAAAATGGAATAAATGCAGTTTACAATGGGAAGTTCATAGTTCATTTTTTCGCAAATTTCAAAGATCCCTTTAGAGGCAAAATACCCTTCAGCCACCATATTTAACTCTAACTTAGCGGCGTTAACGCTATAGCCTTTGCCAATAAAATTGCCAAACGTTCGGTTTCTGCTATGCAACGAATAGCAGGTTACCAATAAATCGCCCAAATAGGCGCTAGTGTTGTAGTGGTGCTGTGTTTGTGTACTGATTACATCCATAAATTGCTGTAATTCGGAGAAACAATTGGTAATGTATACACTTAAAAAATTATCGCCATAATCAAGACCATGGGCAATACCGGCCCCCAAGGCATAAATATTTTTCAAAACGGCAGCATATTGCACGCGAAATACATCGTTGCTTTGTATGGTATGTAAATACGGATTCTCAAACAACGCGCTGGTTTCATTAGATACTTCAATATTGGAAGAGGCAAAAGTCAAATACGATAATTTTTCAGTGGCTACTTCCTCTGCATGACAAGGACCGCTGATACAGCCGTATCGATTGATATCCACTTGAAAATGGGTACTCAGATAGTCATTCAACAATACGTTTTCATGGGGCAAAATGCCTTTTATGGCAGACAAAACTATTTTATTTTCAAAACAATTATTAGGACAACCCTTTAGTACATCCACTACAAACGCAGACGGAATTCCGATAATGATTATATCGGCTTTGTCAATCGCTTCTTCAAGATTCGAACACAAATCAATGAGAGAGGTATTATAGGAAACCGATGTAAGATAATGTGGATTGTGTGAAGTGCTCTGTAACTTTTCTAGGGCTTCTTGGCTGCGCATCCACCAATGAATCGGATGCCCATTATCCGTTAGAATTTTTGCCAAAGCCGAACTCCAACTTCCATTACCCAATATGGTGATTGATTTACTCACAATAATACGATTCCGGCACTAAGGTACATTCAACAATTCGTTTATAAAACTTTTGTTCTCTTTTCATATCCGTTCATCTAGAGAATACCGCTTTTGGATAATAATAGTACTTTTACCCCCAACATACTACTATTGCACCTAAATACCAATTTCAAAGAGATGAAAAAAACAGGCTACCTTCTGTTGCTTTTGTGCTGCGCAAACTTCCATTTATCTGCACAACTAGACACCAATAAACTCAACAAGTATTTTACGGCATTAGATAAAAACAATAGAGCCATGAGTACGGTTTGTCTCTATCAGAAGGGTTTGTATACGTATGATAAAGCCATAGGAATGGCTGAGGTTTCAGGCAAAAAAAGGTCGAATGTGTATACGCAGTTTCGCATCGGTTCCATTAGTAAAATGTTTACCGCTGTGATGATTTTGCAGTTGATTGAAGAAAAAATGCTTGGTTTGCAAACCACCTTGGACGTCTTTTTTCCAACGATAAAAAATAGTAGTAAAATTACCATTGAGCACTTGCTTATGCACCGAAGCGGTATCGCCAACTTTACCAAACAAGAGTCGTTTAGGTCCTATATGGAAACAGCAAAAAGCGACTCTGAACTCATTCATATTTTTGAAAAATTGCCCAGCGATTTTGAACCTGATTCAAAATACAATTATAGCAATACCGGTTATGTATTATTGTCCATGATTATTGAAAAGGTCACAAAAAGTAGCTTTGGTATGCAACTGATGCGACGAATTTGCTTTAAAGCCAAACTTGCCGACACAAGAGTCGGAATCAAAATTAATACCAGCAGTAATGAAGCGCAGTCCTATGCATATGTAAATAAGGAATGGGTGAAAACGACTGAAACCGATATGTCTATACCGCACGGTGCGGGAAATATAGTCTCTACAGCCAAAGATTTATGTTTATTTATTGAAGCTCTTTTTCAAGGAAAATTAATTTCGGAGCCAATGTTGCAAAAAATGAAAACCATGAAAGAGGGGTACGGCTATGGGATGGTTGTGATGCCTTTTGACGGAAAAGAATTTTATGGTCATACCGGGGGGATTGATAATTTCCAATCGATACTTGGGTATAATCCTTTAGATAGCAATGGGTTCTGCATTTTAGGAAATGGAATGAATTTTGAAATAAATGATATTGCCATCGCGCTTTTAAATGCTGCATATAACTACCCATATGAGATTCCAAATTTTGAAAAAAAGCCACTCAGCCTTGCCGAACTTCAATCAAAAGAAGGTGTTTACGAAAATGCCTCCCTACAAATGAAAATTACTTTGTTTACCCAAAAAAATCAATTATGGGCACAAGCAAGCGGGCAAAGTGCGTTTGAGTTAGAGAAAGTGAGCGAGCTGGAATATAAAAATGATGCGGCCGGTATCAAACTAATTTTAAAAAAAGAAACAGACCATTCCATTAGAAGTTTGACCATTAAACAAGGGGGCCACGAGTTGCAATTTGATAAATAAGCAACTCATTATACTGACAAATAATTGTTTAAATATATATTATTATTTAATTCGTTTTTGCCCCTTAAGAAATCGCTACTTAGCTTATTTGACACAAACATGACATAAGGTACTAGAATATGATGAAGGCTTTGTATAATTTTTGGGAAACGCTACCATTGGCACTATTTTTGGCTGTTTGAATAGGTTTTTTTATTGAAAAAATCACATAAGATCTCTACCTCAATAAAAAACACTATGCAGAAAATGATACCATGCATCTCCTTGCTCAGGAAGGCTTCCCTTTTGGCAAGCTTCATACTTTTTGTAACGGTCATAGGTAAGGCTCAAATTGCCGTTACCAATACCAATGTTGCCAATCAATTGGCGCAAAAGCTGGTAGGCCCGGGGGTAATTTTATCGAACGCAGCTGTTCAATGTAATGGAAACCAATCTGGTATTTTTGTGGCGAGCAATGCCAATCTGGGTATCGACAGTGGTATAGTGCTAACAACCGGTCTGGCCGCAACCAACCCACCCAACTATGGTGTAAATGGTGCCCAAATAAATTTTGCAAATGCCAATCAAGGAACCGGTGGCGATGCCGACCTTACTGTGTTAGCCGGAGTAAATACCTACGATCGCTGCATCCTCGAATTTGATTTTACCGCCAATGGCGATTCCATTTTTTTTCAATATGTATTTGGGTCTGAAGAATATCCTCAATTCAATTGTAGCAACTACAATGATGTATTCGGATTTTTCATTTCAGGACCAGGTTATGCCATCCCAAAAAATATTGCTCTTGTACCGGGTACCAATATCCCTGTAGCAATCAATTCGGTAAATAGTGGCGTCATTTATCCGGGTGGCGCTTTGCCAAACTGCACCAATATGGGACCGGGCTCTCCATTTATTAACTTATACACCAATAATACGGGTGGCACATCCGTAACCTATGAGGATTTACCCATTTATTTACTGCACAGGCATCAATTCAACCTTGTAGTACGTATCACTTAAAACTTGCGATAGCAGATGGGTTTGATCATATTCTGGATTCTGGGGTATTCTTAAAAGCAGGAAGTTTGAAATCAAATAATGTGAAGCTCAGTGTAAAAACCGACTCCTTACAAGGTGGCATTCCCTATGTATTTGAAGGTTGTGATACAGCAATCCTAAAAATACATCGACAAATTTTTCAGGCTGTGGTTAATATCGATACCGTTCAATTACTCATTAGTGGAACGGCTACCAATGGAACTGACTACCCGATTATTGCCACCAACCATATTTTTTCAAACAATATTAATGATACCCTGAAAACCATCAATATTTTACCCATCAATGACCTCATTACAGAAGGTACCGAAACCATAAAAATAAAATTGAAAGATAGATGTAACAACATTATTGATAGTGTAACCATTTATGTAAAAGACCCACCTAAATTTACACTTGCCAATAATGACACCACTATTTGCCAGGGATATGGTGTAGTAATCAATGGCACTTATGATCCGGGTTTGGTGTTTAACTGGTCGCCGGCTGCTGGTGTTGCAAACCCTGCCGTATTCAATACAACCCTATCTCCTGCGGCAACCACCACCTACACGGTTACGGCTACATACAGCAATTGTGCATCCATTACCGATGTCATTACCATTACGGTACAACCCGCACCTTCTCTGACCTTAACACCAAGCAATGTGTTATGTAATGGACAAAGTACCGGTTCCATACTGGCAACTGGAGTAGTAGGAAACAATCCACTTACCTTCACCCTAAATCCAGGCGGTATCAATGCCAATGGCTCTCCTCATCTATTTAGCAATTTGGCAGCAGGAGTTTATACTGTTACCATTACTAGTGGACTTGGATGTACCAAGACCGCGACAGCTACGATTACCCAACCAACGCCCCTTGTTTGGAATAATGCCACTGCAATAAACATTGCTTGCAACGCCGGTAATATTGGACAAATATTGACCAATGCAAGTGGCGGTGTGGGGGCCATCACCTATACGCTCAATCCCGGTGGTATTACCAATGCAGTAGGTAATTTTACAGGACTTGCTGCAGGCACCTATACGATTACCGCAAAAGATGCAAACAATTGTAGTATTACCACTTCATTATCTATTATTCAAGCCTTAGGCCTTACTTGGGCAACCGTTAATAAGACCAATATTACGTGCAATGGCTTGGCCAACGGCACCATTACAGCCCTTGCTGGAGGCGGGTTTGGAACCGTTACCTATAATCTCAATCCAGGAAATGTCAATAATATTACGGGTAATTTTCTCAATTTGGGAGTGAATGTTTATACCATTCTGGCAACGGATGCCAATGGTTGCACAGCTACCACTACCGTAAGCATCACACAAGCGCCGGCATTGGTAATTACCAATGTCACCATTACCAATGTGTTGTGTAATGGCGCAGCCACCGGTGGCGTTACCATTACCACCACAGGCGGTACACCAATAGTCAATTATACTTTAAATCCCGGCGCCATCACCAATGCAACCGGAATATTTACCAACAAAGCTTCCGGAAATTATACGATAACCGCAGTGGATGCCAATGGATGCTCAGTTACTACTGCCATTAGCATTACACAACCTCCTCTCCTTGGATTTGGGAATGGAATTGTAGTCAATCCGACTTGTGTTCCGGGTAATAATGGTTCCTTTACTTTGGTTGGTATTGGGGGTGTTCCTCCTTACCAGTTCAAAATAGGTGCAGGTGCCTATCAGGCGAGCGGTACCTTCACAGGACTAACTGCAGGTTTATATTTAGTAACGATTAAAGATGCCAATGGTTGTACCAAGGTGGGAAACGTATTGCTTGTTAATAACAATGCGCCCGTGTTGGTTAATAATACAACACCTCCCGCCTGCGCCAATCAGTTGGGAATTATAAGCGTCACTGCAAGCGGTGGTGTACCTCCTTACACATTCACTTTACTGCCCAATAATATTACCAACAATACAGGTCAATTTCCGGGGATTGCTGGTGGCACCTATACGGTTACAGTAGTGGACGCAAGTGGTTGTACTTCATCAATAGTAATTAATCTAATTTTACCTCCTATTTTAAACTGGTCAAATTTTACCATCACCAATTTACCGTGTACCGGTATTGGCACCGGAAGTATTAATGCCACGGCAACAGGGGGCACAGGTACCATCAGCTATACTTTGAATCCAGGTGCTGTTACCAATCTTACCGGCGCGTTTCCTGGATTAGCGGTAAACACGTATACTGTAGTAGCCACAGATGCCAACGGATGCACCGTTTCGAGCATTGCTGTAATCGGCATCGCTCCCTCGCTGACATTTAATGCCCCTATAATTACAAATGTCCTTTGCAATGGAGGCAATACAGGAGCCATATCTGTTAGCACTTCAGGTGGCACGGGCGTGCCCAACTATACCATTAACCCAGGAGGTATTAATAACCTAACTGGGGTATTTCCTAATTTGACTGCAGGCACTTACACAATCACAGGTGTTGATGCAGCCGGTTGCAGTGCGACTACAGTCATAACCGTTACACAACCCAATCCGCTTATTATTAGTAATATCACCTCTGTGCCCCCCAGTTGTGTACCCGGCTCTGATGGCAGCATTACCATCACTGCAACTGGTGGCATTGCGCCTTATGGATATAGCATTAACGGCGGCATTTTTCAAGGTCTGAATACATTTGGAAACCTTAATATCGGTACCTATACCATTCAGGTAAAAGACGCCAATAATTGCACCAAAACCAGTGTATTTAATTTAATAAATCCCAATGCCCCTTCCTTTAGTAATGTGGCGGTAAATCAGGCAAATTGCGCTGGTGCCAATACAGGATCGATTATAGCGACTGTAGCAGGAGGGGTAGGGCTTATCACCTTTGTTATTAACCCACTTGGCTTAACCAATAATACCGGCATTTTCAATAACCTACCGGTTAATAATTATACCATCACAGCAACTGATGCAAACAATTGTGTGATTACTACATTAGCCAGTATTGTTCAGCCTTCTCTTATTGTTTGGAATGCTACCAATTTTACCAATATTACCTGTAATGGACTTACCAATGGAGCCATTACTGTAAATGCCAGTGGAGGAAATGGGCAACTGATCTACACTCTACAACCTGGAAATCTCAATAATATTACGGGCATTTTCAATCCCTTGGTTGCAAACAATTATACCGTAACCGTTACGGATGCTAATGGTTGTACCCTTACCACCACATTTAATATCACCAATCCTCCGGCCATCAACTGGAACAATACTGCCTTTACAAATGTCACTTGTTTCAATGCGAATAATGGAACCATTGATGCCCCTGCAGTAGGTGGCACCGGAATACTTAATTACAATTTAATGCCGGGGAATATTACCAATATTACGGGAAATTTTACCAATCTTCCGACCGCCACCTATACAGTGACCGCCACGGATGCCAATGGATGTACGCTTACCTCCTCATTTACCATCACCTCGCCTCCTACATTCGCCATCACCAATTTAGTTGGTACTACCCCGAATTGCGTACCTGGTAACAATGCTACTATTACCGTTACAGCTGCAGGTGGAGTTCCAACGTACGTGTATAGTATTAATGGAAATCCTCCTCAGGCATCCAATGTATTTACTAATATTGGTGTTTCTATTTATACAATTGTAGCTACAGATGCAAATGGATGCACCTCCAGTTCAACCATTCAGATTACCAACCCAGCCTCCCCATCCATTACCAATGTAACTACAAGCGGCATTTTGTGTTACGGAAATAACACAGCTAGTATCAATGTTACTGCAACCGGTGGTGTCGGTTTGCTAACCTATTTACTCAATCCGGGTGCCATTGCAAATGGAAATGGAGTATTTAATAACCTCTTCGCAAATAACTATACCGTATCTGTAACAGATGCAAATGGTTGCAGTGCTACCCAAAATATTTTGATTTCGCAGCCTCCACCTCTTATTTGGGATTCGGTAGATAATCGGGATATTCCTTGCTATGGTGGCAATAATGGATTGGTAACGAGCTCTGCCTCAGGGGGTACCGGTACTATTTATTATACATTGTTACCACCAAATATCACCAATCTGAATGGCGCATTTTTTGGATTGAGTGTAGGACAATATACCTTACTGGCAGTGGATAGCAATGGATGCACAATCTCGGCTGTATTCCTGATTAACCAGGCGCCACAAATTGTATGGAGTATGGTAAACATAACACCTGTCAGTTGTTTTGGAGGAAATAATGGAATTATTTCTGTTCAAACCACCGGCGGTGTGGGTGGCTTTGATTACAAGCTTCAACCTGGAAATGTGATTAACCAAACAGGAGTTTTCACGAATTTGGCCACAGGTACATATACCATCACATCAACAGATTTAAATAATTGTACCGTCACTACGGTTGTATTCTTGAATCAGGCTTCACTAGTACAACTAACCAATGCAGCTACTACGCCTGCCTCCTGCAATCCTGGTTGCGATGGCACGGTTGTATTGACAGCTACCGGTGGCAATGGCGTATATACGTATGCCCTCAATGCTGGACCCTTTCAGGCAAGCAGTACATTTACAGGTTTGTGTACCGGTGTATACACGGTAAACATCCTCGATGGCAATGGTTGTACTGGTACCGGTACGTTTAGTATTAGCACGGCAAATGGTCCGAGTCAAATCAATACCAATGTTACCAATGTGATTTGCAATGGTGGAAATACAGGCCAAATCATAACTACCATTACCGGCGGAAATGGTTTGATAACCTATACCTTAACTCCAGGAGCTGTAGTAAACAATAATGGGATATTCCAAAATCTTGTACAAGGTACATACACTATTGTTGTTAGTGACGCGAATGGTTGTACAATTAGCACCGTGGTAAACGTTTCACAACCTCCGGTGATTACCATTACGAATGTGTCAACCACAGATGTCACCTGCTTTAATGGAAATGATGGCACTGCGGTAGTGAGCGCAAATGGTGGAAACGGAGCACTTTCTTATACTATACAACCCCTTAATATCACAAATGCAACCGGAATTTTTACAGGTCTCTCTGCTATTACATATACCGTTACCGTGACGGATGCCAATGGTTGTACCAAAACATCACAATTCACTATAGGAACGCCCACCCCAGTAGTATTTACCAATATCATTATGACCCCGGTGAGCTGTAACGGCGGCAACAATGCCACTATACAAGCTACTGCAAGCGGTGGTATCGGCAATATGAACTACAATATTCAACCCAATAATATTAATAATGCATCAGGCATATTTACCGGATTAAGTGCCATTACCTATACCATCACAGCTACCGATTTAAACAATTGTAGTGTAAGTACTACAGTAACAGTTACTCAGCCAACGCCTTTGCAAATTTCACAGATTACCACTACCATACCTACTTGCGTACCCGGTGGTGATGCTTCTTGTACCATATCAGCAAATGGGGCCACACCTACTTATACCTATAACATCAATGGCGGGGCCTATCAAGCTTCCAATACATTCAACAATTTATCGGTAGGGACCTACACAATAATTGTAAAAGATGCAAACAATTGTACCCTATCCTCAATTGTTACTATCGTAACCCCCAACCCTCCAGTCATTACATCTGTAACGATGGTGAATGCCACATGTAATCCGGGCTGTGATGGAACACTTACACTAACTAGCGCCAATGGAACCGGCGCCCATACCTACTCCATTAATGGCGGGGCTTATCAAGTGCCCAATGTATTTGCCGCATTATGTGCCGGTACCTATACCCTTACTGTAAAAGACGCCTCGGGTTGCACAGCGAGCAGCATCGCAGTGGTAACTACCTATGTAGGTCCGGTGCTAGTGAATACCGCGGTAACAAATGTATTTTGTAATAACGGAAATAATGGTACCATCACACTGAGTGTTACAGGTGGAAATGGTCCGATTAACTATGTGCTATTGCCCAATAATATTAATAACAATACCGGAGCATTTACCGGTCTTGCTGCAGGCATCTACACCATCACCGGCACAGATATTTATGGATGTACACTTTCCACAATTGTTACCATCACTCAACCAGCCACATTAGTATTTGGCAACGTGGTGGCCACAAGTAGCCTCTGCTTTAATGCAGCAAACGGTATCATTGCCTGTCCTACCATTGGTGGTACCCAACCCATTTCATATGTGATATCTCCAGCAGGAAATTTTGTACCCCCTAGCACCTTTAATGGGTTATTGGGTAATGTGACATATACCATAACGGCCACCGATGCAAATGGTTGTAGCACTTCCACTACTGCCTTTGTTCCGGAACCAAGCCCTGTAGTAATTAATTCTATTACCAATACACCCGTTACGTGCAATGGACAAAGTAATGGCACCCTAAATGCGAATGCAAGTGGAGGCACCGGTACTATTTCCTATACTCTTTTACCAAATAATATTACCAATAATACAGGCGCCTTTGTAAACCTTGCTGGCAATACGTATACCATAGTGGTGACTGACGCGAATGGCTGTACAGCAACATCGACTTCCTTTTTGTTTGAGCCGACCGCTATTACCATTACCAATGCCACAGCTACTGACATTATTTGCTTTGGACAGATAAATGGTACTGTTTCTGTGAACGCCGTAGGGGGAACCAATCCATTAAGCTATAATCTCCAACCATTGAATATCACCAATGCGAATGGTAATTTTGTAGGACTGCCACAAAATGTGTATACGGTTACCATTACGGATGCCAATGGATGTACATTAACCAATACGCAAACCGTAAATGAACCAACAATCGTTCAGTTCAATGGCACCACCCTCACGCATGTGCTTTGCTTTGGCCAAAATAATGGCGGTATCAACACCAATGCAAGTGGTGGAGTGGGTTTAATTAGCTATACTTTAAATCCCGGAGCTGTGAATAACATAAATGGAATTTTCAATAATTTATTTGCTGGTTTGTATACCATTACCGCAACTGATGCCAATGGATGTACAGCTACCACAACGATTACCATCACTCAACCCCAAGTGCTTGATTTGACACTGATCTCCACCACCAATATCACTTGTCACGGGGGCAATGATGGAATTATTGTGACCACAGCCACCGGTGGAAGTCCGATGTATTTATTTACCTTGATGCCCGGAGGAATTAATAGCTCAATAGGAACCTATGGATCCTTATTTGCCGGAACGTATACTTTAATTGTAACCGATATGCATGGATGTAAAGATTCTGTAGAAAATATTACACTAACAGAACCACCTGCTATCGTTTTTACAACCGTTACGCATACCGACATTACCTGTTATTTTGATACAACCGGAAGTATTTCCGCAGTAGCACAAGGTGGCACTGGAAACATTAGTTACTCGATTTCTCCCAATATAGGAAATCAATTTACACCGGGTATTTTCACTTTATTACAAGGTGGGACCTATACCGTTACGGCTACGGATGCAAGTGGATGTACTGCCACTACCACGGTAACTGTTTTGCAAAATCTGCAAATACTATCTTCTGATATTAAATATACCGAACCTACTTGCCACGGCGATTTGAATGGAGCAATAGAAGTAACAGCAATAGGTGGTGTACCTCCACTTACCTATGCCATCAATGGTGGAAATTATTCACTAAGCGGTTATTTTGGAAATCTGGGAGCAGGTACCCATATTATTTATATTAAAGATAGCAAAGAGTGTATTGCAGATACTTTGGTGATATTAATTGAACCTGACAAAGTGGGCACCAATGTTACCATTGAACCTACAAAATGTAACGATTTGACTGACGGAAAAATATTTGCCAGCGGCACGGGAGGCCGAGCAGATTATACGTACAAATTACGACCGGGTTTATACATTAATAAAACCGGAGAATTCCATGATATTAAAATAGGAACCTATACTTTGAGCGTCATTGACAGTTCAGGCTGCATTTATGATACCATTATAGCTGTGGGATATCCCACCAATCCAATGAGCATTGTCTTTAATAAAAAAGATATTGGTTGTTATGGCTATGGTGATGAAGGTTCTGCAACAGCCAACATTATTGGAGGAGAGCCTCCATATATCTATATGTGGACCACCAATCCAATTCAAACAGGCGCAACGGCAACCAAATTACGAACAGGATATTACGGCTTGGTAGTTACGGATGCCAATGGATGCTCCGCAACGGATTCTGTATTCATTGATCCGGGACCTTGTTGCGATGAGGTGTTTGTGCCCAATGCATTTAGTCCGAATGGTGATGGGAAAAATGATATTTGGCGCATTGTTACGGCAGCAGGATTTGACCTAATACAATTGGATGTTTATGACCGATGGGGTAACAAGGTATGGGGCACTGTAGATCCATTGCGTGGCTGGGATGGCACCTTTGGTGGAAAGGCCATGGATATGGAAACGTATTTCTATATATTCAGGTATCATTGTCATGCCGACGGAAATGACTATATGAAAAAAGGAGATGTTATATTAGTGCGATAAACCGATCTTCCAAATAGGGATTCTGCGTAATTATTTAGCACTACATACTAGTTAGGAAATCCTTCAGAAGCAATTCGTAATTATCTGTTGTTCATGAGGCAAAAGCATTATTTTTGCAATTTATGAAAAGAAATTTTGGGTATCTGCTAGCATTACTTATTCTGAGCGCCTTGACGTATTACTTTGTTTTTCGAGAGGAGGCCGAAGTATTTGATAAAGCAGAAGCCAATTTTACAGTCAAAGACACAGCAGCAATACAGACCATTTTTTTATCTAATCTGAAAAACGAAAATATCAAACTAAGCAGAAGTAGTGGTGTATGGAAATTAAACGACAGCATGGATCCTCGTTTAGACGCTATTCAACTATTGTTGGCAGCGCTGAACCAGCAAAAACCTACGCAGCCGGTGCCGGTGTCTGCTCACAATAGCGTTATTACCGATTTAAGTGGCAATAATACCAAAGTAGAAATATATAATCACAAGGAAAAAACACATACCTTTTATGTAGGGCTTAATCCGGGGCCAAACAATGAAACGTATATGCTGAATGAAAATGCAAAAAGACCTTTTTTGGTAAAACTACCATTGCAAAATACCTTTGTTGGCGTTCGCTACTTTACCCGCATCAACGAATGGAGAAATAAAAAATATTAGCAGGCTCAGCCCCTATCGAAAGCATACAGGTACTTTATAGCGACTCGGTCATATATTCCTTTAAAATTGAAAAATCTGCTCAATCCTATTCCGTCTCAGGACCTTATCCAATTGCAAAACCACTAAATCATAAAAGAGCCAAAGAGTATATCGCACTTTTTGAAAATGTCTACTGCATGGGATTTGAGGAAAAGTATATGTACAAAGACAGCATCATACAACATGGCAGACAATTGGCCACCATCCGTTTGCAAAGAAATGGTGAACTCATGCAAGAAATTACCTTCTATTTTAAGCCTGCAGCACAAGGCACCAAAAAACCAATTATCATAGGCGGTATTTCGTATGACAACGATTCGTTCTTTGCGCTCTTAAATAAAAAAGATTTTATTTTGGTGGGCCGAAAAATAACGGAAAGAATATTAAAGACCTATCCAGAATTTTATGAAATGGATGTCCAATAAAATGGTTTCCTAAACCACAAAACCACGCTCATCGTGTACTATTTTTTGTATTTCCTATTTTATCTGCTTTCATTGTTGCCAATGACTTTGTTGTATATTCTATCTGATGGTTTATTTCTATTGCTGTATCAGGTAATTCAATACCGAAGAAAAATAACCGATGAAAATCTACGGCTATCTTTTCCTGAAAAATCATCCGAAGAATTGGAGGCAATTGCGAAACAATACTACCGTAATTTGTGTGATAGTATCGTGGAAACCATCAAACTTTTTTCGATTTCAAAAGCAGCACTCGACAAAAGAATTCAATGCAACTGGGAGGTATTTGATGAAATGACCCTACAGAATCGTAACGGGCAGGCCTATATGTCGCATCAATTTAATTGGGAATGGGCAACGGTACTCTGCAATTGGCGAGCCCCACGACGATTTACCGGATTATATATGCCACTCACTCAAATTGCTTTTGACAAGCTCTATTTAAAACTTAGAGGTCGTAGCGGTACACAACTGATACGAGTGCAGGATATGCAAAAAGAAATGGCGCATGTTCAAAACCAGGAAATTCTATGGGGCTTTATTGCCGACCAAAATCCAAGCGACCCCAAACGGGTATCTTGGAATGATTTTATGAATCGAAAAACGGCGTTTTTCAAGGGCCCTGAATTTGTAGCGAGAAGGTATAATAATATTGTATACTTTGGAGAAATTGTGAAATTGAGAAGGGGTTACTATGAGATCAAACTAAAACTGGCGTTTGATCATCCAAGAAACACAAAAGAGGGCGAAATCACCGAAGCTTATGTGCGACATCTTGAACAAAGTATCAAACGCCAGCCTGAGAATTGGGTTTGGTCACATCGAAGGTGGAAACACCAGTTCACTCACTGATAGGAGTTAACCCCACCCCACATTGAATTAAAAAATTCCCATCTTCGCGGACCAAATAAATTTGTTTGTAAAAATCAATTCATATACCAAAGATTGCAAAAAGAAATTACATTGTCAAGTAATATTTTGCTAAAAATGAAAATAGGTTGTAACTATGTAGTCGTATCAAGGGTGTTAACATATGTTAAAGTTTTTATTGAATGAAAATCGCACTTTATTTCGGCAGTTTTAACCCAATTCATGTAGGTCATTTAATCATCGCAAATCATGTGCTGACGCATTGCGATGTAGATCGGCTTTGGTTTGTAGTATCGCCCCATAATCCTCTTAAAGAAACAGCTAGTTTACTGAACGAAAATCATCGATTGCATTTGGTGCAATTGGCTATTGAAAATGAACCAAAATTTAAAGCCAGCAATATTGAATTCAAACTACCGCGACCTTCCTTTACTATTGATACCATGACCTACTTGCGTGAAAAATTTCCGCAACATGAGTTTGTGATCACAATGGGTAGTGATAGTTTTTCAAATATAAAAAAATGGAAGAACTATAAGCAGCTTTTAGACCAGCACAAAATTATTATTTATAATAGACCAGGTTTTGACATCGAAACCTCTCTTAGTAAGCAAATTGAAACGGTAAACGCACCCCTACTCGACATTTCTTCTACCTATATAAGAAGTCAAATCAAGGAAAAAAAATCGATTCGGTACTTGGTAACCGACGAAGTAATGAATGAAATTAAAAGCTGTGGGTATTATCGATAAGATAAGTATTTAGCCGCCGTTGACAATCTTCCCGTGGCAGGAGCTTACTATAATCAGCTAGACAATTATCTGTTAGAAACGTGGACAGCCGTACTGACGGGTAGATTCCCCGCCTTTTTTGTAGTTCCCTTGAACGATCAATGAAATTTCCATTGCCCCAACACCATTATTACCGACGCTTAATTGCGAGATGGTGTGATCGTAGCTGAAGGTTACACGATTTTGCTTCCACTTATATCCTGCCACTCCAATTACAGCATCTTTATTGCGATAATAAACACCTAAAATGATTTCATTTGCGTCAAAAGTTAATGCATCACCAGAAGCATTAATGTTCAAGGAAGTGCCCCCCACCAAAGCGCTTGCACGCTTTTGTCGAGTATAGTAAATAGAAGGAGCTAGCATTACCTTATCGCTGGCTTTGTACACTACATCCAAATTAAGAATGGGTCTGAGTCCGAGCTTATTGGTTTGGCCGTAAAAGGTTTCTACCGGTTGATTTAAATGCGATGCAGCGACACTTAGCTTTGCATAAAAATTATCATTATTGAAATAGGAGAAATTAACACCTGCGTTTAAGTCGATAAAAGTGGTTTTTTGCACGGCGTACGTTTCCTGATTGGGAGTATTTTTATTGAAAGAGAATTCATCCCATTGCACATCATAGGTCAACTTATTAAAATCGACACTGCGTTGATTGTAGGCCAGACCTAAACCAGCTGAAAAGCTTGTTTTTTCGCTGGTTAAAATATGTCCTGCCAAATTTCCTTGCACCTTTGTTAGCGCCAAATCTCCATTACCTGCCACATCGCGCCATACTGCAACACCGGCACCCAACCAGGCATTTTCCCAATTATTTTTCATCAATCCAAAATCGGAAAAAAAAACTGAACGTATTGTAAGGAACAGGAATGGTAGCTCCTTGATTTCTATAGTTGAGGCCGGCTCGCCAATCTCTGTTTTGCAACAAGCCGGAGTTCGCCGGATTCAGTAATATAGGAGCGTTATAATACTGCGAAAAATGCAAATCCTGAGCATTCACGGTAGGAAGCAACAGAAATGAAAGCAATATGATGTATAAATATTTTTTCACGTTCATTCGTTTTAATTATTTGAGTAATGTGATATTCCCCTTCTTATTGGTTTTGGTGCCATCAAAAAATTCAACAGCCAGCGTATAAGCGTAGGCTTCCATTTCTTGCATCACACCTTTGTACCTGCCATCCCATCCTTTTGTTTTATCGGTTGATTCAAAAACCTTTTCTCCCCAACGATTAAATATTCGAAAGGTCATTTTGGCAATGCCATAACCTTTGACATAAACGATGTCATTAATACCATCGCCATTGGGCGAAAATCCGGAGGGAACATCTACCAGCGGAACGACAATACCTCGAACCGATTTACAAGCAGTATCTCTACAGCCGTACTCATTGGTTGCGGTTAAGCACACGGTGTAGGTGCCGTCTTTATCATAGATATGTACTTCATCTTTGTTGGTTCCGGTACTGCCATCGCCAAAATCCCATAGATAACTAGTAGCTCCAGTAGAAAGATTGGTAAACACATTGGGTGTATTGGGCTCTGGAGGATTGGGGCTCCATGTGAAATCTGCCACAGGTGTAGATAACACGGTCAACACCTTAGACGAAGTATCGAACAGATTGCAGGTATTTGGATTCCCTGAAACCAAAAATATGGTATAGGTACCCACACTGAGATAATTATTAGTTGGGTTTTGAATGGTGGAGGTATTTCCATCGCCAAAAATCCAATTCCATGTGGTGGCATTAGTAGATTGGTCAATAAATCCGACCAAAGCCGGCAAACAAATGGAATCGGGCATAATAAATGCCGATTTGACTATACTAGTTGAAAAATCGACGACCAGCTGTGTAGTGGCAGGATTATTACATGCATCAGGATCTGTCATAGTAAGTGTAATGGTATAGGTTGACGGAGCAGGATATTGCTTAATGGGTGGAAATTGTCCTGTGAAAGAAGTTCCGTCGCCGAAATCCCAGTTATAGGTTGCCGTACCGGATGGAATTCCATTATTGTAGGTACTGGTATTGGTTATTTGTATGCGGAAAGGTCCACATGAATCAATTTTGATGAACGTAAATCCCGGAAACATTGAATCATCAATAACCGTTACAATCAATTGGGTGGTATCTGCATTTACGGTACAGCCATTGGGATTACCGGCTATTAGGGTAACGGTATAGATGCCTGCTGTGTTGTAGGTATGTGGGGGAGGCACTGTACTAAAATCGAGTGGCGAACCATCGCCAAAATCCCAGGAGAAGGCAGTGGCTCTTGTACTATTATTTTGAAAAGTAACTTGAAAAGGAGCACATCCGTAGAGTGGTCCGGCTGCAGAAGCTACAGCATCAGGATCCAATAAATCGAAGGCAATTTTTAAGGCAGCAAGATTGCAATTCGGGCTTGGATTACTAATAGAGTATACACCTGCGGGCTGCGTAGGGAAAACGATTCCGCCTCCGCAATTGGCGCAGATGGCTTGGTATACTACACCATTCGGATCAAAGCGACTGGTTCCACCATCCACATGTTCGCCACCCAAACCATTTGGAGCAATTCCGTTTTGTCCGAAGTAGGTTGCATACAAGAGGTTTTGTGCATTTTTATTAAATACTATAAAATAAAAATCGCTTCCGTCTGTCGTATTTTGAAGAGGCATAAATCCCGGTGCATTTGATAGCGGCATATTATTGGTATTGCCAGGACTACCGGCAGTAGGTCCACCCCATCCTGAAACATAAATATTTTCACATTTATCCACTAAAAAAGCAGTGGGAGAAATATTGGTAAACGCAGTAGTGCCCGATCCATAAACGGTAGAAAAAATAGGTGGACCAGCCAATGAATTATTAAACTTAATAACAAACTGACTCGAACCTGGATTGGAATACGTGCCTGCACTAACTGGAAAAGCACCCATGGTTTGACCGGTTGCATACACATGGTTGCTATCATCGGTTTGCACACCATATACCTGATCATATTGATTGGTACCAATAAAAGTGCCCGCCGTAAATGCTTTGGTATTGGCATCAAACTTTAGTAGAAACCCGTCCACCGTTCCGCCCTGATAGGTACTTTGGTAGGTACCGGGCGTACTGGGGAAATTGGCACTTTCCGTACCTCCTCCCACATATAAAATGCTTTGTGTATTTTTGTCAAGCGATAATACAAAAGCTGCATCATTTGAATTTCCTCCCATATAGGTGCTCCAAATCAAATTAGAACAGTTATTACTGAATTCGAAAACCACAGCATCCTGCCCACCTGCATTGTTGTTTTGTGTGGGATTTGCGGTTGGAAAATTTGTAGACTGGGTACATCCTGCCACATACCAACGCCCTGTATTGTCTACAATAATTTCGGTACGGGCATCATCGCCATAGTTATGCTTTACACCGCCATACACTGCAAAACCGACATTAAAATTTACACCATCCTCTGAGGATCCTCCTATGTAGGACGAGCCAACTAATGTGGTACCGGCGCTGTTTAGCACTGCTACAAACATATCAGCACCTCCGTTTGCAGTATTGTCATAACAGCCGGCACTTGTTGGGAAATTCGTTGAGTAGGTTCGACCGGCAATTCCTAAATTCCCATTTGCGTCTACAATCATACTTTGAGGTTGGTCATTATTACTTCCCCCTAAATAGGTTGCAAAAAGCAGGGTGGTGCCATTAGCACTGAATTTGCTAATAGAGGCATCACATTGAAACCCATTTCCGCCGGCGCCACCGCCTGCATACGCCGGCTGATATACACCCAAGGTAACCGGATAGCCAACACCGCTGGTAACCCCACCCGCATAAAACATTCCAAGGGTGTCGTAGGTAGCGGTAAAGCCCCAATTATCTGCTGTTGAACCTGTAAAGGTGCAGAATATTAACGTTGGGTCAATGTACAAATCAAGGGATGGATTATACCCTTTACCAACTTCAAAAGACACTTTAGTTTCATCGCTAATTTTGTAATTGCATCCAATTTCTTTTTTCTCCCCATTTACAAACTGATAGGTGTACGGTGTCATTTCTGTAACTTCACCCAGTAGGGTTTTGACAAATAATTTCCCTTCCTTTACAAAAATTCCCTGCGTACCTTCATATTGCACAACGATATCATTGTAATTAGCCCCTGCATGCACTACATAATCGTACTTAATATTTCCTTGATCTGAATACATATGTACATCAATGCCACTATACACATTAAGCATATCCACATTAAGGGATGGATAGATGCCGGATTTCCATCTGTTGGCATCATTGCCTAGATAATAATTATAATAGTGACTTTGCTTTTTTGACTGGGTAAAACGTGCATTGGGATTTGAATTCACAAAATTCATATCATAGGTATAATAGGTCAATTTCGGCTCATTTGCCTGAGCCCCGTGCCGATAGGCATGTATTTGAGCCTTGTTGCTTCCATCTGCTAATACCACTCTAAACCCATTATTCTTTACGTAAAAATCACCTCTTTCTGTAAGTGCCTTGTACTTAAAATCGCCTATCCATTGACCTTGGTTCTCAATATATTCTATTGCAGGAAAGGAATGCTTGTCGGCGTAGGTGCTACTTACCATACATGAAAAAAGTACAATTATTAGTATGGGTCTAAATAGATTTTTCATCATCATTGATTTTATCAGTGTTTTTTTGTTTGCGCCCTGCGTATTGATTACCCGGCAATTTGAGCGCTTGGTACGATAACTGAGTGTTAAAAAAAATTCGCTTATTAATTGTAAGTAAATATAGAATAAAAATTTAGTAAAACAATAGCAAATAGACGTAAAAAAATGAAATATGGTTAAATAAAACAGGTTTCAATGTGAATTTAATAGTAATTTTGACCCAAAAGAAAACCCATGTCTATATTAAAACCGGAAATCCGATTGTTAGTATTTATACCGAGATGACGCCCAACCCGGAGACTATGAAATTTGTCGCCAATAAGTTGTTGTATCCGAGCAAAAGTATCGACTTTGAAAATGAGGAAGCCGCCTTCCCATCTCCCTTAGCCAAAGAACTTTTTGGGTTTCCGTTTGTAAAGGGCGTTTTCATTGCAAGCAATTTTATTACCCTTACCAAAACGGTTGAAACAGACTGCAATGATGTAATTCCTAGTGTAAGAGAGTTTTTAAAAGAATATCTCGAAGAGGGGAAAGCCATTATTAATGAAGACGAGATAATTGCATTAAAAGCGAGCAATACCATTGCCTCTGATGATACAGATATTGTCAAAAAAATCAAAGAGCTTTTAGAGAATTATGTGAAGCCGGCGGTAGAAATGGACGGCGGTGCAATATCATTTAAGAGCTATCAGAATGGTATTGTTTCACTTGTACTAAAAGGTTCATGTAGTGGTTGTCCTTCCTCTATGGTCACATTGAAGTCAGGTATAGAAGGCATGATGAAGCGCATGATTCCGGAGGTGCAGGAGGTGGTAGCAGAAGCCAACTAGCATGGCATCAATATGCATTTTTTTGCATCAGCATTCACGTTCCAATGTGCAACTATTTCAACCCTTTTGCCCTTAGATTTCTTTTATAGAAAGTATCTGCAGTTGTTATTGTATCACAACTTATAATAAGGACTCCCTTCAATAATAAAAAGTTTTTTTTGTGGTGTTAATTTATATTTTTGTGACGAGCTATGCAACATCTTTCGCAACAACTACGGCAACTTCAAAAGCTATCTCCTCAACAAATTCAGTTGATGAAACTTTTACAAGTACCCACCGCTTTGCTGGATGAACGGATAAAAGAAGAAATAGAGGAAAATCCTGCTTTAGAGACCGATACCGAGGAGTATGAAGATAAATCGTTAGACGAAAAGACAAATGACGAATTAAAAGAAGAGTTTTCAAGCGAAGAAAATGAAGATTATGTGGTAGATGATGATGCTGATGATTTTGATAAAATAGATATCAGCGAATATGTAAAGGAAGGAGATGATGAAGATGCAGATTACAATTTTCAAGCAGACAATTATGGCACAGATGATGAAGACAAGGTAGGGTATCAACACAAATTAGAAACAACCTTTTATGATCACTTGATGGCTCAGGTCAATATGCTCAACCTCGAAGAACGCGAACAACAAGTGGCCATTTTTATTGTAGGAAGTATAGAAGATGATGGGTATTTGCGAAGAGACATCCCCTCTATTATTGACGACCTGGCCTTTCGGCAAAATATCCAAACTACTGAGGTCGAGCTCAATAAAATTATCAAATACATTCAGGAGTTTGATCCTGCAGGGGTGGCGGCCAAAGATCTTCAGGAATGCTTGTCGCTTCAACTTCGAAAAAAGGAAAAAACAAAAACCAATTTGTTTGCACAAAAAATCATCGATCAATTTTTTGAGGAATTTACTAAAAAGCATTACGAAAAAATTCAACGATCGCTGAATTTAAACGATGAGGATCTCAAAGAAATTATTCAAGTGATTGTTAAATTGAACCCCAAGCCAGGCGCCTTGTTTGCCTCCAGCAATAAAATGGAATTGTTTGTGATTCCTGATTTCTATGTATTCAATAATAACGGCGTATTAGAAGTTTCATTGAATCAGAAAAATGCACCTGATTTGCGAATCAGCAGTACCTTTAGGGCCATGCTGAAAGATTATGATCGGGGTACTAAAAAAGATAGCAAACAGCGGGAGGCCGTGCTATTTATCAAGCAAAAAATCGATTCGGCAAAGTGGTTTATTGATGCTGTAAAGCAGCGGCAAGATACCCTGATGCTGACCATGACTCGCATCCTCAATTTACAGGAGGAGTTTTTCTTGACAGGTGATGAAACCACCCTTCGCCCCATGATTTTAAAGGATATTTCAGACCGAACCGGATTGGACATCTCTACCATTTCGCGAGTGGTCAATAGCAAATATGTACAAACTGAATTCGGTACGTTTAAATTAAAATACTTTTTTTCTGAATCGATGTCTACAGATAGTGGTGAAGAAGTCTCTACCAGAGAGGTAAAAATGATTTTGAGTGAAATCATAAGTGGCGAAGAAAAAAAATCGCCCTACTCTGATGAAAAACTAACGGAGATGCTGAATGAAAAAGGGTATAATATCGCACGAAGAACCGTTGCCAAATATCGGGAGCAACTTAATTTACCCGTCGCTCGACTCCGAAAAGAATTGTAAATCAAAAATTGTGGTTAACACGCTTGCCAATTCAACATTTCCTTTAATTTTGCGTAATGAATTCAACAATCAAAACCATTTTATTGACCATCCTTACCCTTTCGGTTTTTGCTATTGCATTGGTTGAACTGAGTGGTGTAAGCAGTCACGCTCTTTTTAATAAATACAATATCGGCAACGGGCATGCAGATGTCACCAATCGTGAAGATCAGGCCAAAAAAGACGAAGCGGTAAAAAAAATGCCGAAAACCACCATTGAAGTGGCTGAAACCAAATTTGATTTTGGAAAAATTACCGAAGGCGATAAAGTACGGCACACGTATATGGTTAAGAATGTGGGCACCAACCCATTGGTGATTTCCAATGTACAAGTTTCATGTGGATGTACTGCTCCATTTTTCCCTTCAGAACCTATACAACCCGGAAAAACCGGAGAAGTAACCTTAGAGTTTAATAGCGCCGGCAAGGAAGGTTTGGTTAACAAAAATGCCTTAATTGTAGCCAATGCTGACAATGCACCGTACTCCATAGGTTTTGCGGCAGAGGTTGCCAAAAAGTAAAAAGCGCCGTATTTGTTATTTAGATTGTATTTTTATCGTTTCAAGCATGCAATTCGAGACCATTATCAAATCAAAGAGATCTACATATTTTGGCATTACCGCTTCTTAATAAAAAAAATATTCTTGACAAGGAACCACCTAAGGAAATTGGTTTTGTAGACCATTTGGAAGCGCTCCGCTGGCATCTGGTGCGTATGGCTGTTGCCCTTTTTATTTTTTCTGTTGTCGCTTATATTTATATCGAAGAAATTTTTGATCGGGTTATTTTGGCTCCCACTCACAAAGAATTTCCTTCGTATGTATGGCTTTGCAAACTAGGAGATTTACTGCATTTGAAGGAGTTATGTTTGGAAGACGTAAAAATAAGTTTTCAAAATACCCAATTGTCCGGGCAGTTCATGATGAGTTTTTCTGCCGCGTTTTCCTTTGGTTTTGTATTGGCCTTTCCCTATATGATCTGGGAGTTATGGCGTTTTATCAAACCGGCTTTGACCTTACGTGAGCTAAAACACTCGAGAGGAATTATTTTTTGGATATCCTTATTGTTTTTTTTCGGGGTTTGGTTTGGGTATTTTATTATTACACCTTATACTGTTAATTTTTTTGCATCCTATACCCTCAGTAATCAATTTCAAAATATCATAAAAATTGATGATTATTTAGACTCTTTATTAAGTCTGGTATTAGGTACCGGCTTGGTTTTTGAACTTCCTGTTGCGGTCTATTTTCTTTCTAAATTAGGCATGCTGGCGCCGGCATTTATGAAAGAATATCGAAAATATGCCATTGTCATTATTTTGGTAATCGCAGCAGTGATAACCCCTCCCGATGTGGTGAGTCAAATTATTGTTACCATTCCTCTTTGGATATTGTATGAAATTAGCATCGTGATTAGTGGAAGAGTTCAAAAAGAACGAATTCGAAAAGAAAAGGAATTCTTTAGCAGTTAAAGAAATGTTTCATCATTTCATACACCAAGGGCACATTCATTTTTTCTATGGGATGTTGCATATTGGGAATCACATACATACCACCCTTCTGCAATTGCCGAAATACCTGTTCGGTTTCGGAAATACTTACCATCCTATCTTGATCGCCTAAACCTAGGCAGATTGGATGGTCCAACGTTCGTAACCGTTCCATATCCAATGGCGGAGCAGCACCCAATTTCTCGAGAATGTTTGCAGTCCTTTTCAGTACTTCCTTCCAATGATGTACCGGATGTAGACTTATCAATTGATGTACAAATTGTGGCACCTTTGCTTCTAATTTTTCAGCATTGAGTTTAGAAATTTGCGTGGCCGCTTCGTTTTCATTCCAATTGAATTTGGTGGCCAAGGTCATTATTTTATTAAATAAATCAGGCCGTTGAGTAAGTGCCTGAAGGGCTATATACCCGCCCATACTATACCCAAAAATGGAAACCGGTGTTTTGTACTGAGTAGAAATCGTATCAATCAAGTATTCGGAAAGTTTTTCAATGCTGCATTCCATTTCCATTTCATTGTTGCCGTGTCCGGGAAAATCAAGCGAGACACAATCAAAGGCTTCATGGCTAATTTGGAGAAGGTCAACAAAATTTTTACTAGAGCCTAAGGCTCCATGTAAAAAGAGGATGGTTTCTTTGCTCATAGTATGGTATTTTGATTTACGTGTCCTTAACGGGTCCCGCTTCTTTTTCTTTGAGAAAGCGTTGCGTCAATATTAATTTTATTCCCCCAATTTGCTTTGATGCTTATCGGTTCTGCAAAGAGGGTCACTTTTTCTGGCAAAAGCTTCTTCGATAAGACGCCCGGATCCCAGCTTCCATTTCGATTCTCGTCCTCTAAAATGGTAATTTGATAGTTTCCGGGTTCAAGAAGTGTAAATCTTAAAATGGTATCGCTGAACGATTTCTGCGCAATTTTCTTATCCTCTTTAAACAAAGTAAGAATTTTATTGGTAGGCTTCATGGTTCTCACGGTTAGATACCCATAATCACTTTCCTTTTTTGTTCTAAATACAAAGCTGGCAGTGGCGGCCTGCACATGTTGCAAATTATCTGCAAAGCCTTTTTGTAAAAGCAGTTTGTAAGTGGCATCCTGAACCCAATCTGTTTTGACAATAATTCTTTTTCTCGATGTATCGATGCGAATAGAGGCTGTGGCATCGTATTCTTCATCATGAAAAAGTTTAATTTTTGTAATATCGATTTTGGCTATGGAATCGGTAAATACCACTAAAATTGAATCATAAATAGGAAAGCTCCGCTTATTTTTCTGTAAGGTATCAATATTTACAGAATAGCTGAAAGGAGCGCCCTTTTTCTGATCTGCAGTAATCGTTCGGTTGCGGAGCTTGCGAGTAGCGGTATCGACCTTCTCATTTTCAATAAATGAAAAGAGGGTTACAAATAAGCCGGTGTCTGCAGGATTTACAGAAGACGCATAAAATGATATGGTTTCGCCGGCAGCATCATAACGCAAATTATTATTGGATTCCTTTAGGGAGAAAATTTGAAATTCTCTTTGGGGTAGATTTTGAAACCTAAAATACCCACTACTCGACTTCTGGGCGTACATGGGTTTTTGTTTGGTAAACGCTGAATCTTTCATTGGCACAGAATAGAGCACGATCCAACTAGCAGTATCCGGCCTTCCGGTTTCCGCTTCTTGAATGAATCCATCTAAGGATAAGGAGTCGAAAAAAGCTCCTGTAGAAAAGGTGAAGAATAGGTCTCTTACTTGATTTCCTTCATGTAAATCCTGCACGGCATTGCCAAAACGAATGCGATAGGTGGTATTAGGCAGCAACAGCGAATCGGCTAAATCAATAGTCAATTTTTTTTTGTGTATTGTTACTTTCGGATTCGTTTGCAATAATGGAGTAATCACCAGTTGGTTGGCCACATCTTTGAGTTGTAAAAACTCATCAAATTCAAATTGCAATTTGCCACCCTTAAAATGGAGTGCGGAGTCTGCTACACTTCTCTTTTTTAAAATAGGTGCTTTTTCATCCTTTGGGCCACCGGTTGGTGCCATAATATTTGCACACGAAAGCCAGAGGAAGCTCAGCATCAAAAAGAAGATGATATGGTGCGCCTTAGTCAGCATTAATTGGAATGCAATGATAAGAAGTTAAATGGTAGCAGGTTGGCATTTTAACACAAGATATGGAAAAAATTTGTTTGCATTTCCGGCACAGGCTTCTTCAGCCGATTTCACTAAAATATGATGCTATTTATGTTAGGTATATTTCGAATGTTTGCCAGCATTTTGACCTGGATGCGTGCAAATGCTTTCTTCGGTAGCACGCGAGCTTTACAGTATATGGCACCAATGTGCCACAGTGCTTCCCAATGGATGCATACCGCTCTATCAAACTTTTGACTTCTAATGGAATCGAAATAAAAAAAGGTAAAAACCATGTGAGCCTTTACCTTTTGAGTCGGGATGACTGGATTCGAACCAGCGACCACACGCCCCCCAGACGTGTACGCTAACCGGACTGCGCCACATCCCGAATTATTTTTGTAACGAAAAAAAGCCCAGCAAAACTGCTGAACTTTCTTTTCGTGTAGTCGGGAGGACAGGATTCGAACCTGCGACCCCTTGGTCCCAAACCAAATATTCTACCGAGCTGAACTACCTCCCGTTTTTGAGTGTGTGTGAGTGTGTGGGTGTGTTATTACTTTTTTTCGAAAGCGTGCAATATTACACAACATTTCTAAATAAACCTAAAAGCATTTTTGAAAGCTTTTCATAAGAACTATAAAACTCATCATATTTTGACATTTCAATTTGGTTTTGACCACGTAAAACATCCATGATTGCTACACATTCAAACACTGCCGACCTTGAAATGGTGTAAAAATGTTTTTTTTCACTTGCTGCAATTCGACCGGTTCCTTCTGCCAAATTTAGCATAATGCTCATTGTAGCTCTTTTCCATTGCTCGTTAATATAGGCATCAGTAACTTCTGTAAAAATGAAAGCAATGACTTTAGCATTTAAATTTTTTATTTCCTGATATACATCTAACTTCTCAAAATCGAACATTGAAATGACAATGATTTAGTATTTTTATTTGGGCCAAATCCACCGATATCCCGATTCAAATGCACATCTATACACGCAAACATAAAATGCGGAGAGACAGGGATTCGAACCCTGGGTAGGGTCTGACCCCTACGACGATTTAGCAAACCGCTCCCTTCGGCCACTCGGGCATCTCTCCTGCACTATTTTTAAAGATCTGTAATGAATTAATTGGAGTGCGAAAATAGGTTATTATTTCTAAATTCCCAATAATTCTACTTCAAATATCAAAGTACTATTGGGAGTAATGAGCGCCCCTGCTTGTTGTTCGCCATAAGCAAGGTGCGGCGGAAGAAATAATTTCCACTTGCTTCCCACCGGCATGAGTTGCAGGGCTTCCGTCCAACCCGATATGACTCTATTCAATGGAAAGCTAGCTGGCTGGCCCCTTTGCACAGAGCTATCGAATACACGACCGTCTATCAGCATTCCGTGATAGTGGCAGGTAACAGTATCAGTTGCATGCGGTTTTGGACCATTTCCTTCTACCATAATTTCATATTGTAGGCCACTTTCAAGACTAACAACCTCAGGTCGTTTTCCGTTCTCTTCTAAAAATTTCATGCCCTTTTCTAAATTTTCATTCATCTTCTTTGTTTTAGCTTGGTTTAATTTTTCAAATAAATTCATTTTATTTTTTGCAAAGGTAGTGATTTGCATTTTTTTAGATGAATTCCGTGTGAGTTTTTTATCTTGTGCTGAGAAATCGCCGACCTTGAAGAAACTCATCACATATGGCCTGATTGCACTGATTTTTATGAGTACTTCTTGTAGAGTAAAGAAAGCGTCTATTACTACAAAAAAGATTGAAAAGAAGGAACTTAGTGATTTACATCTTAAAAGAGAATTGCGAAATGAAATTAAGAATTGGTTGGGAACACCCTATAAATATGGCGGCAACACTAAAAAAGGGGTAGATTGTTCGGGATTTGTACAAGCAATTTATATGGAAGTATATGAGTTAAAATTAGCAAGAACTTCAAAAGATATGTATGCAGCCTGTAAGCCAATTAAGATGAAGGAATTGCGGGAAGGAGATTTAATTTTCTTTAATTATGAAGGAAAAGGCGTGTCGCATGTGGGCATTTACTTGGCAGATAATAAATATGCACATGCCTCGGCCTCCAAGGGGGTGGTCATCAGCGATATTACAGATACTTTTGTTAGGAAGAAAATAGTAGGTGCGGGACGTATGCGCTAACCTTTGCATGTGCACGACCGCTCATTTATAGACCGCCACTGTGTTTATAATTCCTCCATTTTATGCCCTCCTCTAAATAATTTACCAGATAAAATTAATTGAATAAAATCATTTAAATCTGGGGAAACCTTTACATAATACGTGGGAATCAAAAACAGCAAGAGCCCTATTAGGCTTCTAAAACCTATATTTAGCAGGGAATTAAAAAACATATGGTGCTGAACAAATTGTGTTGTTGGAATAAAGTATAAGATCCCGATGACGAATGCAGAAATCAAAATCAAGGTCAAATAATGAAAGCTAAAACAATGAAAATGAAACTTTTTATAAATCATCCAGGTTTTCAATAGGTTAAAAATAATTAAAGAAATACTTACCGATAGGGCGGCTCCATTCATACCAAACCTGGGTATCAGCATTACATTGAGCCCAATGGTGAGAAACATCATAATGCCGGCAAACAGAATAATGAATTTATAATATTTTGAATAGTTTAAAATTTCTGAATTGAGACCGAAAGCCATATCCAATAAGCGGCCGACTGCAATAATATACAGCACATCTTTTGCGATTACGTATTTAGCAGGAAATAAAGAAAAAATGGCATCGGTATTTCCGATTAAAAGAGAAAACAAGAAACATCCGATTAAAAATAAATTGATCGCGATATCATTATTAAGTTCTTTGACCTTTTGCATATTATTCTCAACAATTGCCTCTCTGATAATAGGAATGGAGATTAACGAAATTGCCCGATACGGCACTTGAATCATTTGGCCCAACACCAATGGCCTAAGGTAAATACCCAGTGCTCCCAGTCCGAGATATGCTGGCAAAATAATACTATCTAAAAAATTGCTAACATTATTAAAAATTGTCAGTAATAGCATACCACCACCATACGCCATTTGCGATCTAAATCCAGCGCCTTTCATATACTCCTTGTAGCCAAACGCTTTAAATTGTAACCCTTTCACACTATAGAGAATCAGCACCAAGAAAGTGAGGAGATACACCAGTAAAAAGCCCAAAATGAACTGCTTTTCATTCAGAAATTGATACGCAAACAGAAAAATCAAAAATATCAGCAATAACCTGGTAACAATTTCGCGCAGGAAGGCCGGCACTGCCACCCGTAGCTTAACCATGGCATATATTTCGAAATACTGGCTATATGCCTGAATGACGACTAAGGGAATAATGACTAAATAGTAGGGTAAAAACAAGGCAGAGTGGGTTTTGTATAGGGCAATAATCGGAGCTTTAAGCAAGTAATACGTGATGGCAAACACGGCTAGACTCACACCCATTACCAGCAAGCTAAAGGCATTAAATTGGCTGGCCGTCTCGCCATTTTTCCATACGGCAAAAAATCGAAGTAGCACATGAGCGAGGCCCAACATGGGCAAGGAAACCAAAATAAAGGTTAGATTTTGCAGCAATCCTATTAATCCCAAATATTCCTCAGAAATGATATGTGGAAACACAAAAACAAAAAAAACGACCCCAATCAATACCCCTACATAGTTTACTATGCTGGTTTTTAGACTTTGGCGTTTTATGATTCCCATTTAGGAGATTTTTTTGGCTAAAATAACATTATTAAGATAAAGGTCTTTTCGCTGCATAAATTTTGGCAAGATTATATTAATTGCCGAACCGAAAATAAAGATTGGGGAAATGAAAATAATAAAAAATAGCCGACTTACTAAGGGAATTTTGTTGATAAAAAAGTAAAGGTATAATGCCTGCATTTGCAAAACGGCCGTAAAAAAATTTCCTGTTTTTTGAAAAGTAACCACCTCGAAGCCATTACGCTCTAATAGATCTTGAATGGCAAATGAAGTATACCTTGCAAAATCGTAAGGAACTTCATGTTCAGGCCATAGGAAGGGACATGTGGCCAATAGCAAACCGCCATCCCTCAGAACCCGATTTATTTCGACAATAATTTCTTCTAGGTTAAAAATATGTTCAAAAACTTCAGATGAAAATACGCAATCAACTGATTGGCTTTCAAACGGAAATGTTTTCCCATCATAATAAATATCTACTATAGATTTCGTATCCGAGTTCCCACTTACTTCTACATCAAGACCAATGTATTCATTTACATTGCAAAATAGATTTTTATAGGGTTTAGTACCGCAACCAACGTCAATCAACTTTCCTGAAAGCTGTGGAGCTAATATTTCGATTGCTTTGTAAAGTTCTCTTCTTGTAAAATATAGTGGGTTGTAGAAGGCTCCAATCCTATTTTTGGAAAAAAATGTATTAGATTTGTTGGGTTTGAATTTATTCACGAAAAACAAAAATAGGTTATATAAGATGATAATAAAATCATTAAATGCACTTTTTACTAAATTTGGATATAAACTGCTTAAAGATAATGAAAAGGAGGAATATGCTGAATTTTATGATTTATATCTACGTTGCAAACCGTACACAATGACCAGTATTGAAAGGATGTTTGCCTTATATAAAGGGGTTGAATACATTGTGAAAAATAATATCCCCGGTGATTTTGTTGAATGTGGGGTTTGGAAGGGCGGTAGTTCTATGTTAATTGCACTCACCCTATTAAAATTTGGTGTTACCGATCGGGAAATTTGGATGTATGATACTTATGAGGGGATGAGTGAACCAGGGGATAAGGACAAGGACGCACAAGGAAATACTGCTCATGAAACTTGGGCAAAGTTAAAACTTAGTGGCAAATCAGGCTGGTGCGTTTCTTCGTTAGATGAGGTAAAGAATAATTTATCAACGATAAACTATCCTACTAACAAACTAAATTTCGTTCCAGGCATGGTAGAAGATACAATTCCACATTCAATTCCCAAAAAAGAAATTGCGTTACTTAGGCTTGATACCGATTGGTACGAGTCCACCAAGCACGAAATGAATTTTCTATATCCACTACTAGGCAAAAGTGGAGTATTAATCATTGATGATTATGGTCACTGGGAAGGGGCAAAGAAAGCAATCGAGGAGTACCTGCAAGAGCATGATACTTTCCTATTCCTACACAAAATTGATTATACCGCACGAATGGCAATCAAAGTTTTGTAAATACCGCCATGATTGAAGCTCCATTTATTCTTGATCTATTTAAATAAAAAAATACTTTTAAAATGGGATAAATAATAGGTTTCAGATACCCCAATCTAGGTAATTTTTCTTGAATATAGCTATTCGTGTAGGCGCTATAGTGCTCCAATGGTTGTTTTATTGTGGCGTCAAGCCGGAGATTATAAAATTCAGCTAATGATGAAAGGGATTTTTTGTTCCACCATCCCATATGATGAGGAGGAAGATTAAGGAAATGAAGCCGATCATACTTTAAATAATATGGCTCATTATTGGGAACTGCTAAAATGACTTTACCCCCAGTTTTTAAAGTTAATAATGCAGATGTCAGAAAACTATGAACATCAGCAATATGTTCAAGCACCTGAAAAAATGTAACTACATCAAATTGACTTTCATTTTCTTTACAAAAATCCTGTACAAACTCTCGAAATACTCTAATGCCATTATCAACTGCTATGGTTTGTGCCTTCTCATTTAGCTCTAAACCTGTGCAAAAGCATTCTTTATTTTTTATCAAATAATTGAGGAATTTGCCTTCGCCACAGCCAATGTCCAAAACAATAGTTTTTAAGGAGATAAATTTCTTTGCAATTTCATAGTCCCACTTCCAATCTGCGTAATACCAAGAAATAAGTTCCAATTTTTCATAAAATGGCCCGTCTCCATCTATTTCAAAAGGATAAAAGAATCGATAGCCAGTATCCAAACATTCGTATAATGAGATAGTTTCTACACTATAAAATAAATAACTTACATCAATATTTACATTTGATTTATAGAGGTCAATTATTATCTCCTTTGGAATATTAAATAATAATTTTACTGGTCCTTTAGTAACAGGTGAAACTATAATAGTACTTTTTATCCATTGATAATATTATTTCCGCAAAGATGTATAAACTTTTTTACAATAAAAAGATATTTTGAACAACTGGTTATGTTCCCGTTCGTTTTTTTGGAAAATAATTGCGATTGCGTACCCATTAAAAAATGAATACGATATCTTTTTCTTTTTCCCTGGCTATGCTATAGGGGTGCAGAGGGGTAAATGCAGAAATTATTAAGGCATTTGATGACAAAAAAATTATTGTGTTTTTTACAAAAAAATCTCCTAATGATGGTATGAAACACTTTTTTCAACTTTCTCATGTAAGCTTTAAAGAGATAAGCAAGTGGACAGATAATAAATATATTTATTGGGGGAATTTAATTTTTCGGGGAATCTGCAGCTACTATATAAATCGCCAAAAGCAATCGCCAGTAGTTTTTATTGGTCAGTGCAATTTCGCCTATAAACTCACACCTCATATTAATCGAAAAATCAAAATACATGAACTTATTCACATGTTTGATCCTCGATTTACCTGGGTTTGGGCCCCATTTGTAAAGTTTATTAATACTAGAATAATTGTTGGGGACATAATAAAATATAAATTCAAGGACTCATATCTTCGTGAAGGAATCTCCATGAATTACGTCGAGAGATTCTACAAGATTTTCTATCGCCTTGAATACATACCTAAGTGCTTGCATGTACGATCGTTCAACTTGCCATTAAAAGTATACTATGCAGGACGTGGAGGCCCTCAAAAAAGAGTGGGGATTATTTTTGACATTATTAGAAAGTGCAGGGAAGAAAAACTCCCTGTAGAATTTAAGTTAGCGGGCCCTTTCAGAGACGAAGTTCCACATCAACTAGTTCATGACGGGACTTACATTGGAGAATTAAAGGGTGGTGAGGAAATGTACAATTTTCATAAAGATAATGATGTTCTTTTGATGACTTCCGCTTGGGAAGGATTTCCTTTGGTAATAATGGAGGCCATGGCCTTTGGCGCAGTCCCATTGGTCTCAAAAATTGATGCAATTCCTGAACACATCCAACATGGTTACAAGGGATTCCTTCTATCCCAAGTTAATAGCGAAATTGATTTAGCGAATGAGGCTTTTGAAAATATTAAAAATCTAATTGCAAATAAAGAAACCCTTTCTACTATATCAAACCATGCTTACCAGTACGCCTTGAGTAATTTTTCAGCAGAGAAATTTCGAAATGAATATAGGAAGATCCTGTTAGAGAATAGTCACTAATTGTATCATTGGTTTTTGCTTATTAAAATTTCATAAAATGTAGGTTACAAATAGGAATATCGCCATCTTGTGCAAAAGCAATAATTTCACAAAAATTTTTATAAATTTGTTTTACAAAAAAGTTGTTATGAAAATATTATTCAAGGTTTTCTGTTTATTGTCATTTACGTTTTCTTCAATAAGCAATAAGGCGCAAACTCCCTCATGGGTCAACTCAATCGGGTCAGCTCAAAATGATGATACGTATTCAATTGATATTGACCAAATGGGTAATGTTTATGTTTGTGGTTGGTTTAGCGGCACAGCAGATTTTGATCCTGGAATTGGCATTTTTAATTTAACATCTGCTGGTTCAACAGATGTATTTGTTGCTAAATATACCTTTTCAGGGCAATTTATTTGGGCTTTTAGAATTGGTCAAAATAACCGAGATGGTGCAATGCGGGTAAAAATAAACAATGCTGGAGAAGTCCTAGTGACTGGATTTGTTAGGGAAAATAACATTGATTTTGATCCTGGTCCTGGCGTATTTAATTTAAATGCTCCTGGTTTGGCCGGTAATGATCCTGGACATAGTGGTGATATTTTTTTGGCCAAATATACATCTGGCGCGCAATTGGTTTGGGCGTTCATAATTTCTGGGCAGTATAATTCCGATATGGGTGAAGGTATAGACGTAGATGATTTGGATAATATTTATTTAGTTGGAGCAATTAATGCCACAAGTAACACGGTCGCAGATGCTGATCCTGGACCTGGGGTTTTTGACCTTGCGGGACTAGGAAAGGGGCATGCATTTGTAGCCAAGTATACAACAAATAGTAATTTTATTTGGGCTATACAGCTTGCCTCATGGGGAGCAAATAGTTCTGTGCGTAGAATTCAAATAATTCCAAATGACACCACCTTTTACATTACTGGTCATCACATAAGCACAAATGCTGATTTCGATCCTGGTCCTGGTGTATTTTTGATGAACAGTAGTGGCGCAGAAGATTGCTTCTTAGGGAAATATTCCGTAAATGGAAATTTCGTTTGGGCTTTTGGCTTAGGTGGAAATGGTCAAGATTTAGGAATGGAACTTCAAATTGATTTAAACAACAATGCATATATTTCAGGACTATTTAATGGTTCAAACATTGATTTTGACCCTGGTCCAACTATTCAAAATTTAAGTTCTGCAGGAAATTCCGACGGATTTTTAGCAAAGTACTCAAAAGATGGTAATTATAAATGGGCGCATAATTTAGGTAACAATGCTGCGGGTATGTGTTGGGGGTTTGATGTAATAAATGATAAAGTAATTGCCACAGGTGAGTACCGAAATACGGTCGATTTTGACCCTTCCGTGGCAGTTTTCAATCTTACAGCCGTAGGAACATCTGATATTTATATTGCTCAATTTGATACAATTGGAAATTTTATTTGTGCCTCCAGCATTGGTGGACTCCAAGGCGAACGAGGCTTTTCTTTAAAAGCTACAAACATGGATTCCATCGTTATCTGTGGTAGTTTTGCAACCAATAATTTAGATTTTGATCCGGCCATGCCTGTTTTATTGAAGCAAAATAATGGTTTAAATGATGCTTTTTGGGGCAAATATTATTTCCAATCAAATGTTAGCTATTCTGCAACTGCCACAGGCGATACCATATGTTCGGGACAAAACCCTACACTGACTTTGGATCTTACTCCTAATTTTGCAGGCACTTTTTCGGTTACCATTTCAGATGGCGTAAACACCTATATAGTAAATAATGTTTCAGATAATGTTCCATTTACCCTCAATGCTAACCCCACAGTTAATACAATATATACCATATTATTTATCTCCAATCTGAATCCAAGTTCGTGCAGTATCGGCAATATTCCTATAAATATTTCAGTGACTGTAAATGTGATTCCTATACCAAATATTTTAGGAAATGCAACCCAACCAATGCTATGTCCCGGTGCACAAACTACGCTTACTGGCTCAGGTGGCATATCATATACATGGTCTGGCGGCGTCATTAATGGCATTCCTTTTACGCCTGTCACCACCTCAACCTATACGGTTATAGGTACCGATGCAAATGGATGTAGCAATACTTCCAGCATTACGGTTACCGTGAATTCCTTGCCTATTATTAATGCAAATGCAAGTCCCCCTTCGGTTTGTCCCGGAGGTTCCACAACAGTTATTGGAAGTGGTGGTGTGTCTTACGTTTGGTCAGGTGGTGTAACAAATGGCGTCCCTTTTGTTCCACTAGCTAATGGCACCTATACAGTAATCGGAACCGATGCAAATGGTTGCACAAATACAAGTTCGGTGACTATAACCCTAAACCCCGAAATTCCTATCAGCGTAGTTCCAAACGATCCCATAATTTGCAAAGGTGATAGCGTCCAGTTGACAGCATCCGGAGCCGCATCCTATCTCTGGACCAATACACCGGGATTAAGTACGTATGCTGGTGCGTCTGTTTGGGCCTATCCGAATATTAGCACTACCTATACTGTTACCGGAACAGATGCAAATGGGTGCACCGGAACAGCAACGGTGTCCATCAATATTTCAGATGGTATTGATGTTCAAGTCACGAAAAATAAGGATGCCGAATGCGAAATTAATATCATACAACTTCAAGCCAGTGGCGCACAAAACTACTCTTGGACACCAGCCAATTTAGTAAGTAATCCTACAGCACCTATTACAAATGCTACCGTATTAGTGACAACCACTTTTTATGTAACAGGCACAACAGGTTCTTGTGTTGATACCGATTCAATTACCGTGTATTATTACAATAATGACGAAACAGGTATCATTATTCCCAATGCATTTTCTCCAAATGACGATGGCTTAAATGACTGCTTAAGGATTGTTCACAATGCCAATTTTAAAAAATACTATTTTACAATTTATAATCGCTGGGGAGAAAAAGTATATGAAACTGACAACCCAAATGATTGTTGGAATGGAGAACACAAAAATGAATTAGCTCCTCTTTCTACGTATTATTATTATTTGAAAGCTGAAACCATTTGCGGTAAGATATTTCGAAAAGGAGATATTACTTTGCTTAGATAAATAGGATAGCGATTGCCCATTTTTAAAAAAAGTATTATTTTTGTTGCAATACCTACTACTTTGTATAGCAAATTTGTCCTTTTTGTACATTAGTCACTTTCTCTATCTTATGCAAAGCACAGGAATGGGACTACCCTTATACCCAGTACACCAAAAACGATGGCTTACCCACCAACACTATCTACTGCGTCACTTCAGATAAAAACGGTATACTATGGTTAGGTACGGACGCCGGTGTTGTCCGTTTTGATGGAAGCAAATTCAAGGTGTTCAATACCGAAGACGGGTTACCAAGTAATGACGTTTTTGAAATCGTTTGCGATAGTAAAAATAGATTGTGGTTAACGACGTTTAAATGTAATCTCACCTACATTTATAATGAGGTAGTACGAACCAAAAATAACGACAATCTGCTAAGTCATATAGATTGTCGATACCCTTTTACTAGGGTATATGAAGATTTTGACAAAAACATTTGGATAAGGACCGTCCCACTTACTATCACTCAAATCTCACCAAGTAATAAAATTACTAAATTCTCAAATAATTTCGAAATCGCAACCGGGTGTAACATTTCAGAATTAAATAATAAAATATATTTTATATCCTCATATTGCACCATTACATATGATAAGGCTACGAAAATATTTAGTAAGATTGTTCATCCGAGTAGCTTTTACATTGATGGCTTACAAATAAGTAATAACAAATGTTATTATATTAATAATAAAAACGAAGTATCTATTACTGACACGAGTGCACTAGGTAAAGGCTTTTTTAAAAGTCTTTCTTTAAATTGGAATCTTCCTCTTATGGATTCAAGCCTTTGGCTAGTTAGTCAAAAAGGGTTTAGAGTATATAGCATAAATAATTTCAAGGACCCTAAGCTATTTCTAAGCAACTATTCAACTTCCTTTTTTCATGGTGACAGTAACAAAAATATTTGGCTATCAACTTTGCATTCAGGTTTTTTTAAGCTAAATTCCTCAATAATAAAAAATTCAAAAATTACCCCGCAACCAAACTCATTAACAAATATTCATGTAAACAATGAGTATATAATTGCGGGCAATAACTTTGGAGATCTATTTTTTTTAGAAAGGGCCACAGGGAAAATTAAATGCCATCAAACTGTAAAATTTACGTCGCTGACAAGTTTTCGCATCCTAAAAATAATAAGTCTAAATAGAGAAAAATTTATTGTTGCCACTGATCGAGGTGTTATTGAAAGCAATTTAAGAACAAATTCCATAAAAAAATTGAAACTATACCATGCTTCAATAAAAAATGTATTTCTCAATCACGACAGCCTTGTTGTGCTGGACAATGATGGAATAAGATTTAACAGATTTCCGCAATGTACACAATTTGATTCCTCAATATTATTCAAACGTTTCTACTCCTACTGTACTTACAATGGCAAAAAAGTAGTGGGCAGTCAGGATTCGCTGTACTACATCGACAAAAAATTTATTCCCTATCCTTTGAATATTCATTTTAATTATCGTGCCGTTGATTTGACCACAAAAGATTCCTTATTAATTGCCACAACAGCAGAAAAAGGCGTGTTCTTTATTAAAGATTCTACTGTGGTAAAAAATATGAACAGTACAAACGGATTTAGCACGAATACCTGTTATAAATCAGTCATCTACAAAGACGAGCTCTTTACGGCAACCAATAAAGGAATCAATATCTACAATTTTAAGACTGACTCCATATTCCAGCTTTTTGAGTCAGACGGCTTGCCCTCCAATACTGTTTTCGACCTACAAGTATGTAACGACACCATATACGCCGCAACTGAGGCCGGATTATCAATCATCCCCACCTCAGCAATTCCTCATTCAAGATCTTTCCCCTTATTCGCAAATCCAGTGATCACCAATGGCGATACCTTGTGGAGCTTGCCCAAAAGCGTGTCGGTATACTCCAATCAACCCATTACCTTCGTTTTGAATGCCTTGTCGTTCGGTCCTAAAACACCTTTGCAATACCACTATCGTATTAAGGGCATTGATTCAACTTTCAAAATTACGACAGACCAAAATTTGAATGTATCGAAACTGGATTACGGCAATTATCAACTAGAGTCCTATGCCGTTAATGGCGACGGCCTCAGAAGCAATACCTTACTCATCTCAATCATCATTAAACCCTACTTCTACCAGACAAAATTATGTAAGGGTATTGTACTGCTTCTCTTTGGTCTGACCTTATTCCTAATTATTAGTTACATGATTCGCAGATCGAAGAAAATTGAATTTCGAAAAAATGAAGAAAAAAATAAAATGATCTTTTTGGAACTCAACGCCTGGCGTTCAGCTATTAATCCACATTTCTTATTTAATTCATTGAACGCGATTCAGGGGTTTTTTAATCAGCAAGATTCAAACAATACGAATAAATTTATAGCTCAATTCTCCTCTATACTTCGAAAGACCATCGATCAAAGTGGCAAAATTCTAAACAAAATTGAAGATGAAATCATTTATCTAACTCATTATCTCGAATTAGAAACAATTAAACGTAAAAACGCATTCGAATTTCATATCCATTGTGATGACGAAGCGCTTAAAATGCTGTATATCCCTACTTTAGTTATCCAAAATATTGTTGAAAATTCAATAAAGCATGGCGTCAAAGAAAATACTAAAGGTACCATCAATATCACCTTTTCATCCGCTGACGATTATGTACTCTGCACCATCACTGATAACGGAAACGGATTCAAGCTAGGCGAGATAAATAAGGAAACCTCTAAGGGATTTCAATTACTGAAAAGAAAACTGAAAATTGTAGAAAAATTAATAGGTCGCAATATTCAATTTTCTTTCTCGAATCGCTACGACAAGAATCAATCCGTTATAGGCACCGAAGCCATTTTCACATTTCCAAAACTTACTTTTGACTATGATTTTTACCGCAGTAATCATCGACGATGATCAAATTAATAATAAAGTCTTATCAGATTTGCTCAAAAACTATTGTCCTGATATTAAAATACTGGCTTGTGCCACAAACGTAGAGGAAGGAATACGCACCATGGTAAAACATAAACCCCAAATACTGTTTCTAGATATTCAAATTCACAATAAAACGGGATTTGATATCATTAAAGTTCTCGATGACCCCTCTCTTCAAATCATTTTAATTACAGCCTATGAAAAATATGCACTTCAGGCCTTTAAGTTTGCAGTGGTTGATTACCTTCTCAAACCAATTGCTATAGAAGAACTAATCGCCGCTTGCAAGAGGTGTAAAAGCCGAATAGTTCAAATCATGGAAGCTGAAAAAAAATCATTACCAGGGCTGAACTCCAGTGAATTTTTAGCCGTTCGGCACCGAGCCGAAGTAGAAATGGTTCAGTTTATTGATATCATCCATCTTGAATCCACGGGTGGATACACAACCATTACCATCACTAAAAACAGAAAAGCTTTTTCTTCAAGATCCCTCAAAGAGACAGAAACCCTTCTTCCAAAAGGGATGTTTATTCGCGTTCACAATAGTCATATTGTGAATACTCGACAAATAGTTAGATATCTGAGCGCCAAAGCAGGCGCATTGGAAATGAGTGATGGAACACACATACCAATTTCTCCCATAAAAAAGAAAATTGTAATGGAACTGTTTAATATTTAATTGGCCATGCTTACTTTACGAAAAACATCCTGTAATCAACCTTCACCTTTCCCTTTACAATATTATCTAATTTTGATTTGATCAATCGCTTGGTAATAGGCTTGATATGATCTATAAACAACTTTCCCTCAATATGGTCGTACTCATGTAAAATCACCCGGGCCGTTATGCCGTCAAACGTGCCGGTATGAGCAACAAATTGCTCATCCATATACTCCAGTGTCACCCTTTCGGGTCGGTAAATATCTTCTCTAATTTTAGGGATGCTCAGGCAGCCCTCATTGTACTTCCAGTCATCCCCATCCAGCGATACCACTCTTGGATTAATAAAAACCTGCTTAATCGCCTTTTCATTTTTATACGTCTCCGCGTCTTCCTCATCAGCACCTTGCACAATTTGCAAGGTATCTACCAAAAAAAGTCGGATTTCATGATTAATTTGCGGAGCCGCCAAACCTACCCCATTAGAGTTATATAGGGTCTCCCACATATTTTTGATAAGTTCCCTTAGGTTGGGATAATCAGCAGTAATAGGCTTACAGACCTTACGTAGTATCGGATTTCCATAAGCCACAATTGGTAGTATCATAGAACTACAAAGGTAAGGCAATTTGACAATTTATGAATCTGAAATCATATATCGACCACATCCTTAACCATCCGTTATGTCAGAATGGCTTTAGCAAGAAAAAGCTAACAAATGAAAAAAATCAGCAATGGGTCCATTAGATACTTCAAAAAATGGCCACATCCTTTTCAATTTATAGAATATTACCTTATCTTAGTTTTTGAAAAAGCACCTACTATGACCACCACTCAAGCAAAAGTATGCCTTGCCTGCGGTAAAGCCGTGCGAGGAAGAATCGACAAGAAATTTTGCGACGATTATTGTCGAAATCACTACAACAACCAATTAAAAGCAGTTGAAACCAATTTTGTTCGAAACATTATGAATGCCCTTCGGAAAAACAGGTTGATACTGCAACAGATTCTTGGAGACAAAATGATTACCAAAACCAACTTAGAACGTTTAACCGGTAAAGGATTTCAATTTAAATACCACACCAATATCTATGATAATAAAAAGGGGAAACTTTATTATTATTGCTTTGAGTATGGTTATTTACCTATTGATAAGAACCATTTTTTGATAGTAAAACGAAAGGTGGATTCCTGGTAGCATTTACTTCTCTAAAATTGATAAGGCTGTTTGCAGATTTGCTTCCAGGAAAATGCTCGGTAAAAGTCACTATTATCATTCGTCATCGGACCTGATAGTAAACAGATTTTGTCGCTGTATGCCTTCCAATCTGTATCAGATACTATATGAAGCCTACCCTGCGTTTGCTGTGGCAATACGCCAATCGCACCATTTGCAGATGAAATACATATTTTGCCAAAACCCAAGGCTTCAACCAATTTGGTTTTGATACCCCCACCATCTTGTAATGGATTTAAAAAAATATCACAGCCTTTAAAATATAAATCAATGTCATCTACAAAACCACAGTAAATAATATTCTTTGAAGAGTAGTCTGATAGTTCATTGTAAGTGGCAGGAAGGTTTTTCCCACAGATAAGAATTTTGTAAGATATCTCCCTTTGTAACAGCAGGGGATTGATTTCATCAAGAATTGAAAGCAATGCATCTAAATTGGGTTTATAGCTAAGCGTACCGTTGAACAAAATAATAGTTTCCCTCTCCTGAATGTTATACAGCTTCTGCAATGTTTCTCTAGACTTCTTCAGCTCCGAACCGCTTGGTAATTCAGTGAGTTCCACGCCATAGGGAATAACAGAACAGCGCTCTGAATTCAGGCGGTATTGGCTGATGGCATATTCCATATCATCGGTAGTTTTAAACCATACAAAATGAGCATTCCCATATGCCCATTTTTCGTAATGCCATAACAGTTTCCACCACCATTTTCCAATACTCCTAAATCGCTCACTTTCGATATTATGCGAATGGACAATAATTTGCTTCGAAGAAAAATTTCTAAAAATGGATATCAACCAGGCATAGTAAGGATGCTCAAATAAAAGGTGGGTAATACTCTGTTCTTTTGATAGCCTTCGCAGAGTGAAAAACAATAGCGGATTCATATAACGCCAACGCGCATTCGAAAGAGTTGAAATCACTTTGTAGTTTTCGTGTGATGTATTGTTTTGTATGGTTAGTACAGTAAGGGGAAGCAGTTGACTTAGATACCTGTAGAATAAAGCAATCCCCTTTTGTCCACCCATCACAGCCGGAAATACCTGATAAGGAACGATAGAAAGAATGCGAATAATTGCTTTTTTTGAATTCACCGGCCTCAAAGATAAAACGAGGGCTCCTTAAATGATAATTCTTTTTATGAGCCCGATTTTAAATACACAAAAATAGGCTAACCCCTAATACAAATCCCCACTATCCTAAGGGTCTTACCCAGCGGGGCGAATTTTTCGCGCAGGGGGGCATCAAATTCTTTTGGAAAAAGGCACCATTTAACGGCCATTTCCTTGAGGGACGTTCCTTCCTTGTGTGCTTTCTGTGCGATTTCTGCTGATTTGTAATACTCAATCTTTGTATTTAAGGCCGTAACCAACATCAATGAATTGTCGACATGTTTTTTAATATTTGCCCTGATTGGTTCAAGTCCTATGGCGCATTTATCATTAAAAGAAACACAACCATCACCTATCAAACGCGCACTATGCAAAAAGTTGTAAATCATCATTGGCTTAAATACATTTAATTCAAAATGTCCCATACTGCCTCCAATGCCAATAGCCACATCATTTCCCATTACCTGCGCTGCAATCATAGTGAGTGCTTCACATTGGGTGGGGTTCACTTTACCGGGCATAATAGAACTTCCAGGCTCATTATCAAAAATAAAAATTTCGCCAATACCTGAACGAGGACCAGAAGAAAGCATCCGAATATCATTGGCAATTTTCATTAAAGAAACGGCCACCGTCTTTAAAGCACCATGCGCTTCAACTATGGCATCATGCGCCGCCAACGATTCAAATTTATTTTCAGCAGTTACGAAGGGAAGTTTTGTCAATTTTGCAATATGTTTCGCTACATTTTTTGCATAGTTCTTTGGAGTATTGATTCCGGTACCCACTGCTGTACCACCTAATGCCAATTCACTTAAATGGGCCAAACTATTTTTTATAGCACGCAACCCATGATCCAATTGACTTACATACCCACTAAACTCCTGGCCTACGGTTAATGGGGTGGCATCCATAAAATGGGTACGACCTATTTTCACTACATTCATAAATTTTTTGGACTTCTTATCCAAGGTATTGCGGAGCAAAGTGATACCCGGAATGGTTGTTTGCATCAGCATTTTATAGGCTGCAATATGCATAGCTGTTGGAAAGGTATCATTGCTACTTTGACTTTTATTGACATCATCATTGGGATGCAAAAATTTGTCTTTGTCCTTAAGTTTACCCCCTTGCAATACATGACCTCGATACGCCACCACTTCATTCACATTCATGTTGCTTTGCGTGCCGCTGTCTGTTTGCCACACTACCAGAGGAAATGCATCGGCATGTTTTCCTTCTAAAATTTCATCACAAACTTTGCCAATTAACGCGCATTTTTCTTTCGACAATACTTTTGCCTCCATATTGGTAATGGCGGCTGCTTTTTTTAAATAGGCAAACGCTTCAATAATTTCTTTTGGCATTTTATTGATGTCCTGTGCAATTTTAAAATTGTCGATAGAGCGCTGTGTTTGCGCTCCGTAAATGGCATTAGAAGGTACTGATACCTCTCCCATGGTGTCTTTTTCGATACGATACGTCATACTAAATAAAAATTAATAATTTTAAAGTGCGCAAAAGTAAGCATTAATTTAAAAAAAGCCAGCACAAATGACTGCCGTCTTCCTATTAGGAAATCATGGACAGCGAAGGACCTGCACTCTCCCCTTCTTCATGTTCTTCATCATCATATCCGGTCATACCGCCACTTACAGCCATTTTCATTGCATCGGATGGATTCATATCCAGCATGGAAACATTTTCATTATCTACGATCACTAGTACGCCGCTTACTGCATAAGAATGTGGAAGATACACAGCCACTTTATCTGTAAAACCAAGTTTGCTTAAATCCTTTTGGGTAATAAAACCAATCTGAAAAATTTCGGGATTGGTTCTGATTTTTACAAGCACCGGCTTTGTAAACTTCTTTTTATCGCCCATGAAACTTTCCACCACATCCTTCACGGAACTATAAATAAATTTAAGGAATGGCGTTCGTTCCAGAATATTATCAAAGAAATTTATCAATAATTTCCAGATAAAAAAAGTGCTACCCAACCATCCAATTAGTACCAATGAAGAAATTACAATAACAAATCCAACCCCTCTCGGCAGAGAAGGAATGCGTGTAGAACTATCAATGATATCAAATACCGAATAAGCCGCCCAAATGGTTACCGCCAAAGGAGATACTATAATGATTCCTTGAAAAAAATATCGAAGCAGATGGGTGGCGATTTTTCGCATGGCGCAAAGTTAATTTTTTTAATTCGATAAATGGATGATTCTATCGATTCCAAATTCAATTTCTCCTAATTCGAGCATCGCATTGATGAGGGTAACCTTATGATATGTTGACAAATCTACTAACAAAATATCCTTCTCAACAATTTGCTTGGAATCTAAAAGAAATTTTCGTTTAGTGCCTGCCAACAGGGGATGGAGAGGCGTATGCCATTCGGTTCCGGTCCAAAAAGCCAGATTCGAATAGGAGGTATCTGTAATACGATTGTTCTGTATGATGATACATTCATTTTGCATACCGGCCAGCTTTTGAAGTTGCTCTAATCGGCTACGATTGGCAAACTTGAAATTATATTGAATTTGGTTGTCCTCAATAAGTACCAATTGATGCATGTTCTTTTTCTGATAGGAAACTGCTTCTAGGAACAACTATCTAAATCATAACGAAGGGTCACTTTGTATATACCAAATTTACCTGAGCTGCTTGTAAACTTCTTCTAATATCCCTTAGGTCTCTTGCTTGTCCATAATATCGCCTACAGGTATCTTGAATCCGTTGTACATGCAGGTCGAGATGCTGGTATTCCGTATCTACTAATTTAATGGTTTCAATAAATTGGGACATATATTTTATCTAATAATTCTTGAAATTCTTTTTCCATTTCGCTATTGATGGTAATTCCACCGCCACTTCTATAAAACCATTTATTGTCGAGATGTTCTACAAAGCGAATCAAGACACAGCTATCGACGGAAGCGCCGTCAAAATAAAAAGAAACACCGGTATAGTAACCGCGCTTTTCGCTTTCAGCCTGCTGAATGATTTCAACGGTTTTGGCTTTCGGTGCGCCGCTTATCGAGCCTGCCGGTAACAAGGCAAATAATATGTCACCCAGTTGTTGCTGATACCCTTCAGGCAATCGCCCCTTAATTTCTGAACTAGCTTGTAGCAAAGTCCTATGGTTTGATTTTACACTATCGATATACCGAAATTTTTCGACCGTCACATTTGTTGCCACAAGACTTAGGTCATTTCTAATAAGATCTACAATGGTATAATGTTCGGCTATCTCTTTTTTATCGTCCATCAAGGTTTGCATCGCATTGGGTACGCTGGCATCAATGGTACCTTTCATGGGAAATGAAGAGATTTCTCCGTTCTTGATTTTTATAAAACATTCCGGTGAAAAACAAACCCATTCCTCTTTGTACTGGATTTTATACAGAGATTTTGCTGCGGCAAAAATTTGAGGCAATGAATGATTGCTGTCAATGTTTGTTTTTCCTGTTAGATTGGTTAGGTATGAATTGCCGTACTGGAGATGTTGCCATACTATATCATACGCATTTCGGTACTCGTTCACTTCCGTATTCTGTACCTTCAGTTCGATTGAACTATTGCTATCTTTGTCCTCTGCATTGGTATAGGTTGGAAACGAAACCAGTATTTTATTTTCATTCAACTCTTCCACCGTATACAAGGCCGGCTTTTGCATTTCAAAATCAACAAAAAGAAAAAAGGGTATTTTGCTTTTGCTGTACTCATTAATCTTTTTTATGATTTGCTGCTGCGAATTCAAGGATTCAGATTTAATTTGTGTAAAAATAGCTAAAATTGAAATTATTACTCATTGATAATTATGATTCCTTCACATACAATATTGTGGAATTATTGCGTCAATTGAAAATGGATGATATTTCTATTCTAAAAAATAATGAAGTGAGTATTGAACAGGCCCGGCAGTTTGATAAGATTATTATTTCGCCAGGACCCGCCACACCCAGTGAATCAGGAAATATTGTAGATATTATTAAAGCGCTTTCTCCCACTCACTCCATATTGGGTATCTGCCTAGGTCATCAAGCCATTGCAGAAGCTTTTGGTGGTCGACTTCAAAATTTACCGCATCCATACCATGGTTATCAAACCGAACTACAGTTGCTCAGACCCCATAAAATATTTTCCTTTCATACGGACATTAGCAAAATCAAAGTGGGCTTATACCATTCCTGGGTAGTAGAGAAATTTCTTTTCCCTGAGTCCCTTGAAATAACGGCAATGTCAACGGAAAACCATATCATGAGCATGAAACACAAATCGTTTGATGTACATGGAGTGCAATTTCATCCGGAAAGTTATATGACAGACTACGGAAAGGAAATAATTCAAGGAATTTTTATCTTAGGTATATCCTACACCAATTCTCCTGCCTTCATTTTTTCAGCATTTTCTGCAAATTGCAATGCATCCAGCATTTCCTGAATATCTCCATTAACAAAACTATCTAATGCATAAATGGTTTTATTGATGCGATGATCGGTAATACGCCCTTGCGGCCAGTTGTACGTCCTGATTTTTGCCGATCGATCACCACTGCTTACAAGAGTCTTTCTACTTTTTGCGATCGCTTCCTCGTGCTTGCGAACTTCCTCTTCATATAATTTAGTTCGCATCATTTCCGTGGCGCGAATCCGATTTCCCAATTGCGAACGATCTGTTTGGCAAGTAACTACGGTTCCAGTTGGTATATGGGTCAAAATTACTTTGGTTTCCACCTTATTTACATTTTGTCCTCCGGCACCACCACTTCTTGCGGTTTCCATTTTTAGGTCCGACTCTTTGAGTTCAAAATCTACTTCTTCTGCTTCGGGCATTACTGCTACCGTGGCTGCTGAGGTATGCACTCTCCCACTACCTTCGGTTGCAGGCACCCGTTGCACCCGATGCACACCGCTTTCATATTTCATAGTGCCATACACATCTTCACCTACTACCTCAATAATCACCTCCTTATATCCGCCAGATGTACCTTCACTTTCATCAATAATAGATACCTTCCAACCCCTAGCTTCGCAATAACGGATATACATCCGCATCAAATCTCCGGCAAAAATACTGGCCTCGTCGCCACCGGTACCGGCACGAATTTCCATTACCACATTCTTTTCATCCTGTGGATCTTTGGGAATTAATAGTTGCCTTACGGTTTCTTCTAAACCCCTCTTTGGAGGCTTCAAGTGCCATTAAATCTTCCTTAGCCATTTCGCGCAAATCTTCATCACTTTCTGTTGCCAACACTTCCTTTGCAAAAGCAATCGATTCGATGCAATTTTTATACATCTTGTAGGCGTCTACAATTTTCTCCAGTTTGCGGTATTCTTTGCTGAGTTGCGAGTATTTTTTTTGATCCGAAACCACCTCCGGGTTGGTAAGCGATACACCAATATTATCAAATCTGCCTTTGATGGCTTCTAACTTATCGAGCATAGGGATGCAAAGATAATTTTAAAAAATGATTTACAATATATACTATCAAGGTATTTAATTGTATTTTTACTTTCTAATTAGCAATAAACTGAATGTCCCGATTTTCCTTATTTATTTGTTGTATGCTTCTTTCTTTTGGGGCGAATGCACAAACAACCGCTTCGGTTTCAACTGAAATACTGGTAGATACCATCCAAAAAAGGCATTTGATTACTTCCGGAAGAATGCAAATCATGAATATGATTGACCGACAATTGCAAAAGGCTGATGTAGCTGACGGCATTTACGATCAATTGATTGACAGAGATGGCGATATCAACAAAACCGCTTTGTTATCTAATGCAATCTTTAAGAAAACAGCTAAAATTATTGCCTATATCGAGAATAATGAGACGGAGGATATGCAAAAACGTCGATATCTAGGAAGAATTATCGACAACCTCAAACTCTTTAATGTCGATATCAGCGATGGTATTGTCGATATCCCTTTTTATGTTAATTTATTTGAACATACCTATCAGGTAATTCGAGGACTGCATAATAAAAATACAGTCGCATATGTTCGAAATAATGTGGATAAAGCAATGTATACTCTGGCGCCATTAATTGAAAGTGACAATGCAGCCAGTGTGGCTTTAATGGAAGGAATGGCTGAACAATATCCTGAAATACTAATCAAAAAAATCAGAACCATTAACAACAAATCTGCCGCCGATGCGGTGGTAGCAAAAGCAGCTCCTAAAAACCCCAAAATTATTCTTAATTATGCTACTTCTACTGCTGTAGAACGAGATATTGTACGTCGTAGCCAAGATAATTACGTGCAATCCATCATCAAAATTGCCGACAGTGCTGCAACCCCCTTGAAAGCCATTTTTTTTATCGAAGAAATGAACAAGGGGAAAATAAGCTTAGCTGATATCAATAAAATTACCGAAGACCAAGACGCCTATTTCAAAAAAATGATTGAAATGCGTCAAGAATACTTCACCACTGATTTACGCAAAATTTACGATAGAGAACTCACTCATGAAGCATCACGATACGTGTCCTCGATGAATGAACTGCATAATGCATCCGATGCGGTCCGTTTTAAAGTGATCGAAAAAAATAGTGCCATTGAAATCTACTATGTTATTGTGTATGGAAACGATGATCTTTATACGAGTAGCTTTTTAGGCAGTTTTAATAGAATGTTGACCAAGATGAAACCCAAAACTGGGTCGGAGTTTTTGGCCAGTATCGGTAAAGATAAATTTAGAACCTTTTTTAAGACTTTGTGCCAACTACAATACCCTTAATACCTTTCTTGCTACCATGAAAGATAGCAATACCAACGAATTGATGCGTGAGTTTGTAACCGGCTTAGATAATACCCTTGAAAAAGATTTGGAAGGTGCTACCGATGTGGCCAATTCTTTTGGTAGTATAACAGATACCAATTTGATGAAAAATATTGTTGATCAAATTAAAATTAATAAAGACCAGGCAACTGCCAACAAGAATGAAAAGGGATATAAAATTTATGACATTTTATATTCCATGCTCACTATGAGTAATGATTCCTTGACAGCTAAATTTGGAATTCCACCCATTACCGTTATGCCCTATAGCCAATTGGCTGATGATAGTGGCGTGGTGGTACAACAGGTATTTTTTTATGGCGATAAGGATGGACAGGGTGTGTTTAGAAGTTTTACCGGTGGCTTTGGGGCTCCCGATTGGAAAGTGAAGAAGGAAGCCCAATGGGTAAAAATCAGTTCCATAAGAGGGAAAAGAGTTGATATTTATTGCAATATTCCATTTGATGAGCCAGATGATGAAATGGCGATAAATGCATTACAAGCATTTTTAGATTCAAGTAATATTGCCCCTACTATCATGATTCATCGGGGACATAGCTACCATTTACCACTTACTCTTGAACATGTAAATAATCGACACAAAGTGGTAATTCTTGGGGCCTGTGGTGCGTACCAAAATCTTTCGACAGTACTCAGTCAATCGGAAGATGCGCAAATCGTTTCCACCAAACAAATTGGAGCCGGCAAAATAAACGGTCCAATCATCCGAGCATTTAATGATCGTCTGCTTGCCGGAAAAGACATTGATTGGGTAGAAATGTGGGCACAACTTTCGAAACAATTTTCGGGTGGCGAAACCAAACAACTTTTTGATGATTATGTGCCTCCTTACAAAAACTTAGGTGCACTCTTTTTAAAAGCTTACAGAAAATTGGAACTAAACGTACCTCAATAGTCAATTAATTGCTCTTCAATAGATGCCGGCAATTCTCTAAATAGATACTTTTGTGTACGAAGTTGCGGCTCAAAACCGGCTTCACGTATGGCATTCTGTATACTTTTATAGGTAAAGCGATGAGGGGCTCCTGCAGCGCTTACCACATTCTCTTCGAGCATGATGCTTCCGAAATCATTGGCACCGGCATATAAACAGGCCTGAGCCACTTGCTTTCCGACGGTAAGCCAAGAGGCCTGAATATTTTTAATATTCGGTAACATGATTCTACTCAATGCCAGCATTCGAATATACTCTTCAGGAGTTCCGTCATTTTTTGCTTTGCGTATTTTGGCCAGTAAGGTTCCTACATCCTGAAAGGTCCAGGGTACAAAGGCAAGAAATCCATCAGCATTTTGTGGCTTTTCGCTCTGCACTTGTCTGATATCAACCAAATGTTCAAAACGTTCGCGCAATGTTTCTACATGTCCAAACATCATAGTAGCAGAGGTTGTAATATCCAATTGATGAGCAGCCCGCATTACATCCAACCATTCCTTGGCACCGCATTTCCCTTTGACACCAATCGTCGTACCCGATCGTTTAAAATTTCAGCACCCGCACCCGGCAAACTATCCATACCGGCCTCTTTGAGAGCCGTCAACACAGCCGGATGGGTACTATTTTCGAGCATGGTGATAGGAGCGATGTCTGGTGGTGCTAAGGTGGGCGATTTGATATTGGGAAACAAGGTCTTTATTTCTTTGAAGATGTTTACATAAAAACGCAATCCCAATTCAGGATGATGTCCACCTTGCAAAAGCAATTGGTCGCCACCCCAACGAATCGTTTCCTCAATCTTCTTTTTGTAGGTTTCTATATCAGTAATATACGATTCCGGGTGTCCTGGTACCCGATAAAAATTGCAAAATTTGCAATTGGCGATACAAACATTAGTGGTATTTACATTTCTATCAATTTGCCAAGTTACTTTGCCATGAGGTACTTGTATTTTGCGCAGTTCATTGGCTACATGCATAAGTTCAGCCAATGGTGCGTGCTGATATAAATACATTCCTTCCTCAACAGTCAGAAATTCAAAATGGTATGCCTTTTGTATAATTCTGAAAGTGGTGTGGTATCAGCCATAAAATTGATAATTAAGCAAAATAGAGAGCCGCAAAACTAATTAAAAAAAAATCAGTGTCATACATAAAAACAAGCTCTATTACTTCAATTTCGACAATATTTCCTCGCTCATGGGCTCAACGCCCGGTGCAAATACCTCAATGAGTTGACCTTTCTCATCAATCAAATACTTTTGAAAGTTCCATTTTACGGAATTGTCACTAAAGCCATTATACTTTTTTTCGGTTAACCAAACATATAAAGGATGTATCTTCTTTCCCTTTACGTCGATTTTGGCCGCCATCGGAAAGCTCACCCCATAATTTTTGGTACAAAATGATTGAATGGTTTCATTGCTATGAGGCTCTTGAAATAAAAAATTGTTAGCCGGAAATCCAACAATTATCAAATTTCCTTTTTGTTCTTTATACAATTGTTCCAAACCGGCATACTGCGGCGTATAACCGCACTTGGAGGCCGTATTTACAATCAAGATTTTTTTTCCCTTAAAATCGGAAAAACGGATTTCACCACCATCTATACTCGCTACTTTAAAATCATAAATAGATTTAATTTGTGCGTCTATAGTTTTTGAGGGAAATAAAAAGGATAAGAATCCAAACATAAATAAATATTTCATGTGAAAAAGATTAAAGAATGCCACAAAGATAAGACAACAATCGATTGACCTTACATAGATAAATGATATGTACCATTAGGGAATGGTTTGGCATTTCACTACCGCTCATAAAAAGAAGGCAATGTACTTGCCTTTTAACTGATGAATCTATTTGATTGGTGAAATCACGAATCACTTGCTATTCTTCAAAATAGATTCTCTTTACGCGTTGCGAAATACCTGTTAAAATTTCATAGGGTATGGTTTCTGCAGCGGCAGCTACTTTGGTAACTGTATATTGTTCCCCAAAAATTTCAACGGTATCCCCCTCTTTGGTTTCCGGCAAATCAGTAATATCGCGCATACACATATCCATGCACACATTTCCGATAATAGGAACGAGGGTATTATGGAGTAGCATAAATCCCTTTCCATTTCCAAGTCGACGGGGTACTCCGTCAGCGTAACCAATGCAGACGGTTCCTATAAGGGTATCACGTTGTAAAACGCCCTTTCTATTGTATCCAACGGTTTCATTGGCCATTACTTTTTTGACCTGTGCAATAGAAGTTTTAAGCCTGCTAACATTTCTCAACGAGGGTATCATTTTGCCGGTACTATCAATACCGTAAAGTCCCAGTCCTAATCGTACCATATCATAGTGGAGATGCGGGTGCCGAACAATTCCTGAAGAATTGCACAAATGTCTTACAAGAGGGTAGTCCAATTGTTGCGCAATGTGTTGCGTCATCCTTTCAAACAAATCTGCCTGATAAGTGGTAAAGATATCTAAGGTTTCTTGTTCGCTACCGGCAAGATGAGAAAAGATGGAGGCAATTCGCACCTCTTTATGATTCACCAAAATGGCTCCCAGGGCCTCCATTTCGGTATGGTCAAATCCAAGACGATGCATTCCGGTATCTAACTTAATATGAATTGGATAGGCCATTTGGTCGCTTACCACACAGGCTTCCAACATTCGATCTAAGGTCCTAAAATTGTATATTTCAGGCTCAAGCTTCCACTCAATGATTTGGTCAAATGAATTTTCATCAGCATTCATTACCATAATGGGAAGGGTAATTCCATTTTTACGAAGTAGGATCCCTTCATCGGTATAGGCCACAGTCAAATAATCGACACCTTCAAACTGCAATTTATTAGCTACTTCATAACTGCCACTTCCATATGAAAACGCTTTCACCATTGCCATTACTTTGGTCTCCTTTCGAAGCAATGACTGATAGGCCTTGTAATTATGAATGAGCGCATTCAAATTAATTTCCATTACAGTTTGATGGATTCGCTCCTGCAATCGCTTCGCAATTTTTTCAAAACTGAATTTCCGAGCTCCTTTGATTAAAATGCATTCTTGATGAAACGAAGAGGAGTCGATTGCCGCTAAAAAACTCCTCAGTGGTTTTATAAAATGTAGAATGTAAACTTCGATTGGTTCTGAAAATTTTCTTATTTCGACTGATGGTTTCACCGATCCCTATCAATCTTTTAATTTTTTTTGCTTTAGCAATTCAGCCACTTCATCGTACAATTCATTATCGCGACCGCTTTGCAAAATATCAGATAAGATGACCGTTTTGGTATCGTGCTGATTTTGTTGTATTAAAAAATCGAGTGCTATAGAAAAGGAAGAAACATCAGAATTATAACTATCATTAATTAGGGTACAATGATTAATTCCCTTTATCAGTTCGAGTCGCATCGCTACCGGATGCAGCTTCTCAAATCGCTGATTCATTTCCTTCTGCGGCACTCCCAGATGCAGTAAGGTCAACCAGCAATGAATGCAATTTTCGATGGAGGCCTCATCTATAAATGGAATACAGAGTTCGATAGTGTTTCCATGATAGGAAGCTTGGATGGTGCTATGCCCGTTGGCCTTTTCTATTGAGGTAATTTGCAAAAGAGCTTCTGATTTTCTGCTCCATTCGAGCAATTGGATTTCCTTATCCAAATTATTTTTAGAATGAGCAGCTAGCTGCAAAATGCAATCATGCAATTCGTGATAATCTTTATTGTAAATCAAGGTATCACAATTCTTAAATAATAATAATTTCTCGTTTATCTTATGCCTGATATTCAGAAATCCCTCATTGTGCGACTCGCCAATATTTGAAAAAATTCCTATAGTAGGTTTCACCATTTTTTCGAGACGTTCCATTTCACCGGCTTGCGAAATGCCTGCTTCAAATAGCGCCAACTGTGTATCAGGACGAAGCAGCCATACCGAAATAGGAACCCCTATTTGTGAATTGAAACTTTTTGGACTTCTTACAATTCGATAATCCTTTTCGAGCAATTGATAGAGCCATTCCTTAATGACGGTTTTCCCATTACTTCCAGTAATACCAATTATCGGAATATGAAATTTGGCACGATAGTAAGCCGATAATTTTTGAACGGCAGCAAGCGTATCGCTTACTTTTATAATCCAAGCACCAGGCAGTAGGGCTACATTAATATCTTCACTCACTAGAAAACATCTAACCCCTGCTTGATACACTTCATGAATATAGGTATGTGCATTTCTTCGATCTGAAATAAGAGGAACAAAAAGAGACGTTGCTGGATGTGAAATCTTACGGCTATCGAATAAAATTTTTTCGATTGCAATATCGGCTGCCTGCTGCACCAAGTAGCCTTTTAAACACCCATTCATTTCACTGGCCTTAATCATGATGATGTTCTAATTTACTTGCCTTGCGGTTATGATAAAGCGAATATACAATGGAAGTCCCAATACAAACAAGTATGGAAACCAAAGACACCCATATCGGTATGTGAATATGAATCAATTCGAGAAACATTTTAGCCCCCACCAAAATCAGAACCAAGGCAATTCCTTGCTGTAGAAAATCGAATTTATCAGCTGCTTTCTGCAAAATAAAAAATAAAGCCCGTAAACCTAATACTGCAAAGATATTAGAAGAAAAAACTACCAGATTATTAGTGGTAATGGCAAACACGGCGGGGATAGAGTCTAATGCAAAAATAATATCGGTCACTCCAATTATTAAAACGGCAAGTGCCAATTTGGTAAAGAAGGATTTGCCGTTTTTAGTAATAAGATATTTACCATGTGGTTCGGCATCTGTATATCGAAGATACCTCCGAATGAATTTATACAACCTGCCATCCTTTACATCATTCTCTTCTTCTTGATTTTCAAAAAACATTTTAAATCCCGTAAAAATTAAAAACGCCCCAAAGAAATACAAAATGAAATGAAACTTTTGAACCAACACGATACCGATAGCAATAAAAATAATACGGAACAAAATGGCCAAAACGACGCCAATCATCAGCACACGCCCTACATTTTGGTTTTGAATTTGAAGAGAAGAAAAAATCATTACAAAAACAAAAATATTATCGATAGAAAGGGACATCTCCATGAAGTATGCCGACAAAAATTCTAAGGAGATTTTAGAATTATACTCATACCATAAAAAACCGCAATAGGCCAAGGAAATAAGCACCCAGAATAAATACTGATAGCTGGCACTTCGGATACTCACTTCTTTGTTCTTTTTACTAAAAACAAATAGATCTAGTACAAATGAGGCCACTAATGCAATGATAAAAATTAAATAACTTAAAGAATCCTTCCCCATAAGTTGGCAAATCTACTTCAATTTCGCCTTGAAAAAATGTCATACCCACAAAAAATGCAAAAACGCAACCCCTTAAGGAGTTGCGCCCGCAAAAAGTGCCAATTACTACTGCCTAACAAATTTAGTAGTAAAGGTCTTTTCGCTGTTGAACACACGAAGCATATAGGTACCTTTGGTAAGGGTATGCACATCGATTTTGTGATTGGTTGCAGTAAGTTGCTCTGATAGAACTCTTCTTCCATCTAGTGAATAAATTTCAATGGTAGATGTTTGATCGTTTGCCGGTGTTGAAATGTTGAGTATCATATTACATGGGTTTGGATAAATGGTGATATCGTTAGTTATACTTTTAAGTACTTTTTCAACTTGGGAATAGGTATAATGTCCGTCAAGGTCAATTTGTTTAATGCGATAATACATCGCACCGGTATACGTTTCCCTATCTAAAAATTGATAGGTTTGCTCTATTTGAGAATTTCCATGCGCAGCTACATTTCCAATTTTAATCCAAGTATTGGCGTCAGCGCTTTTTTCTATTTAGAAATGGGAAGCGTTGTACTCTGCGGCGGTAGTCCATAAAAGATTTACCTGATTTTCAGTTTCCAATTGCACTGTGAACGATTTGAATAACGCGGGTAATGGAACATTTGATTCTAATGCCCCCATCCAGAAGACAGTACGAATATTTCTGAAATAGTCTGTAGGAATTCCTGGAATTCCCAAAGACGGCATAGCGGTATTTGGATAAAAATTTACAGCGCTTGTACCGCCAGGTAAATTGAATGATGGGTCTAGATTGATACTATTTGCATCCTGTGTGGTGGCAGTTTGCCAATCAAAAAGTGTTGGTTTGTCTGTACCCTGATACCTCCCTATGGCACCGCCACTTGCAATGTTCGGAGCATAGTAATTATTATAGTCAATCGAATTTGGCAGTATAGATGCCAATGTGATAAATGCAAAGTGATTTAACTGAACACCGGAAGCATTTGCCTTATTATTAAAAAATACATTATTCTTAAAGGAGCCGAAAGGACTTAGTGCAGCTTTCCAGTATGCAGATGACTGAAAATCAGAGGCTAGGCCTGCAATATAAATTGTATTGTGAAATGAATTTACGGTGTAAGCAGCCAGCATCGGATACTCGTGAATACCATATGCTCTTCTGCTAGTGGTGCCTAAGGATATGATATTGTTTGACAAAGTGATAGATGCATTGTGAATAGCGATCCCCTCAATAGCTGAAAGTGAACCTGTAGAATTAGTGATTAGTGAGTGTATAAAATTATTTTTAATGGTATAGTCACCTAAATTGCCAAACGAAAAATTGATGCAAATCCCTTTTACAAGTAAATTAGCTGCTGAGTTATTGGTGGATTCTAAATTGTAAATGGTATTGCCCTCAATTTCTTGAAACAGATTACTTCCACTTGACGCGTTCAGTATGCCAGTAACTGGACCAACTATGGAAGCAATTGAAGCACTATTACAAGAAAGGTTCTTAATTATATTTCGCTTGATTCTTGTACTTGATACTGAGGTGTTGTGAATTCCTATGACACCGCCCTCGTTAGCATTATCGGTTTTAGTATGATTATTATATAAGTGACTAATAATATTTTCTGTTACCAATATAGAATCTCCGTTTGTCAAATAAATGCCCCTAAGTGCTTGCCAACTCTCCGCAGTACTGTTCGTTTGAATACTAGCAGGAGTTACTTCGCTTCCAATTAAATTCTTTTCCAAAATAACATAACCTCCACTGAGCGATTTCTGAATGCCCGTAAAATTACTGTAATAGATCGGACTGGTATTGGTACAAGTAATGGATCCGATAACATTATCATGCACATGCATCGTTGACTGCTGTCCTATGAAAATACCAATGTTTTCGGAGCTATTATTGGAGTTTTGCGAAATAATGGACCCTGTGCCTACTGAAGCTCCGATAGTGTTATGATGAATATTTCCATTGCCCGAATAATGATAAATACCTGTAAATGCAGTGCCATTATTTTTATTATTAAGTATTGAAATATTGGAAATGGTATTATTTGACAATTCGTACGGGATACTTCCGCCTTGGGTCACTATGCCATTGAATGAAATATTATCTGCAGGATTCACGGAAGTGATTGTCATAGGAGCACCTCCGCATTGCGGAGCGGTACCACCAATATAATTATCAATGATGTCGTTTGCCCTGTATGATAAATTGACAGGAGCTTGAGAATATATAGCGCATGTATTTATGCTTTGCAGAGGTTGAAAATTTCCAGTATGATAAAAGCTGTTTCCCTTTACTAAATTATTAAAGCAACCGTTTATCATTCTAATAGCTGAGGAATTTCCTCCACCCCCTACGGTATATTGAAACATATAATTGATGAAATTATTATTTTCAATAGTATCCGCATTCTCGTTGACTAATAGAATGACAAGCTGCTGTCCACCTATAGGTGAATTGTATGATAGATTATTATTATGCACTTTATTGCGGCTACTTGCGTTGGAAGTGTCTACATTTCCAGCAAATTTGATCGCACCATTCGAGGCATTTGGCGGACTTACATTGATATTACAATACCTAACCTTGTTAAATCTGGCACCATTCTGAAACAAGACGGTACTCGCTGGACTGTTTGAATTATAACTAAGCGTTAAGTCCGGCGTGGAGCCAAGCATATTTACCCTGCCATCGATTATTACATTGTCCGCGCCATTCAACGAAATAAGTCCGCCTGTGTTGGTTACACTTGAAATAGTGTAGCCAGCTCCTGTAGGGTATATCAATACCGAGCTATAACTTGCAGATCCTGATCCCGAAGCATTCAATGAGGCTAAGGCAGATTCGGTAATGCTACTGGTAATTTGCAAAACAATATTACCTGTGATGGTTCCGTTGTTGATATCGTCAAAGGCTGACTTAAGTGTAGGATAAGTTTGCCCTGTTCCAACTAAGGTTTGCGCCTTAAGGCAATTCATGTTTACTGCTAAAAGCAATACGATGATGGTAAAAACTCTTTTCATGTTATTATATTTTATGAAGGCAAAGATGGCTCCCCTCCAAAGAAGATCAAGATACCAGTTAGTGAACACCCTTTTCTAATTAGCAAAGGTCAAGAATTTCTTTTTTCACTAACTCATATGGCACTTTTACCTAAATGGTCGCGCACCTCAAGGTTTTTAATCGACATTTGAATTCTTATTTAATATTTAATACTTTTAGTCGGTGAAATACTTTTTGTTTTCCTGCTTCTTTTTAATGCTTAATGCAACTGCATCTGGACAAAATCCTTATTCGATTCATCTAAACAAATCGAATGGACTGCCATGCAACGAAATCTATAATCTGCATCAAGACAAAAGGGGATTTATTTGGATCGCCTCCGATCTCGGACTTTATCGATATGACGGCTTTGAATATAAGGGATACTTCACTAGCAATATGAGTAGCAAATCAGGAAGCTATATTCGAGAAGATGAAAAAGGTCGCATTTGGTACAGCACTTTTGATGCACGATTATACTATGTAGAAAAGGATTCTCTAAAACCATTTGCCAGTGAAAATGGATTGTCGCAAAATGTGGAATTTGCCATTATAGACAACAAGGTCATTACTATCGGGAGAGAGGATTTCCTACTATTTTCTGAAATAAATAGCGGCCATATCATTCAAAAAATCCCTTTACCCCCTACATACTCCTCTCTTTATCCACTTGACCAATACTGTTTGGTAGGATTTGGAAGTACTGTACAACTATACAATTCACAAGGAAAAAAAATAAGCACCCTGTATGCCGAAGCAGGAAATAATATTTACAAAATTGCATCATTTGAAGGGAAATACTACAGTGTGGAAATCGGAAAGGGCGCTACTACCATTTACGAAATTAATAAACAATCAAAAAAACTTCTTTATAGCGAACCATACCGCACCTCCATCCATGGACTCTATCGAATCGACAATCAACTATTTATTCTAAAAAAGGATGGCCTCACGCGATTTAATTTGATAAGTCATGAATCCAACACACAAATCTTACAAGGAATCAGCACCTCACATGTCATTAAAGATACCGGTGGCAATCTTTGGATCAGTTCGCCCTTTGAGGGTATTTCCATTTTTCCATCAGCAGCCTCTCTCGAAAGTTATGCCCTGCCCCTTTCTAATTGCAAAATACGGATGCTTGACAACGAATTGCTGCTTTTCAACGGCGAGGGTTTGATTTATACATTTAACCTACTGAATCATACGTTTCAAAATATACTGACGGATAAAAACAAAGCCTCTATATACGATGTAGTGCCCTTTAGCACAGGTAATCTGGAAGGCCTCTACGAGGATCATAATTTGAGTATCTTGCCCTATAAGAATCAAACCCTGATGGTACTAAAAAGTGGTTTAAAGGAAATCAAACAAATAGACCAAAAGTATATTGCTACTGCTTCCACAGGAGCAGCTGGAATGATTCGATTGAACAATATGACTCTTTCAGCATGGGATTCAATCGCCCTAAACTATCAAGATACCGTATTCGAAAAAAATAGTATGCTGGTGCATTTCCTGCAAAATATACGCACCAAATCCCTCTGCTTCGACTCAAACTCTAAAACGCTTTACTATGCCAGTAATGTGGGTGTTTATACTGCAACCCCAAACAAGGTGTCGGAACTGTTATACAAACAACAAAAAATATACGCATCTAAAGTATTTCACCGTAAGGGTCAAACCTTATTTTTTCTGAATTCAGGTGAATTACTTAGCAGAACCAAAATAGGGGAAGTAGCTCTGGATACGGCATTAAATTTAAACGCTCCGTACCAATTTGTGAAAATACAAGATTCGCTTCTTTTTTTAGGAACCGATAAAGAACTTTTCTATGTCAATTTAGATAGTAAGGCTTTATCGTTTCGTCAGATTCCCTTTTCTGATGTACCTTCAGAACTCAATGATATTGTTTCCTACCAAAATTATTTTTTGTTTTCGATAAATAACCTACTTATAAAAACGCCCAAAGAGAATGATGCCGTACCATCCAATATTCCATTTTATATTAATTATATTGAAAGCAAATCCGGAAAGCATGATGCCAAATCCCCGATACAATTTGCTTCCACGGAAAGTGATTTAAAAATAAATTTTTCGGTATTGGATTATTTTCATGCCAATCCGTCGATACTGTATAAAATCAATAATGGCATCTGGCGAAAGGTCGATGCTACTACTCGAACCATTACTCTAGCCTCTTTATCCCCAGATGATTATTCAATTTCATTTTCTATAAATGGAAAAATATATGAAAACCTACTTCGCTTTTCAATAAATCAAAAGTGGTACTTGCGTTGGTGGTTCCTTTCGCTAGTAGTGCTAGCTGTGCTTTCCCTAATCTATTTATATTACAAAGGTCGATTACGAAATTCTCAAAAAGAAAGCAACCTTTTATTAGAAAAAGCCAACCTCGAAAAAGATTTGCGACAATCGATGTTGAGCGGCATCAAATCACAAATGAATCCTCACTTTTTATTCAATGCGCTCAATACCATTCAATCGTATATTGTAACCGAAGAAAAAACAAAAGCCTCCAATTACCTATCTAAATTTTCAAAACTAACTCGCAAAATTTTAGAAATGAGTGACCGAGAAACCGTTACCCTTCAAGAAGAAGTGGATACATTGGTGCTCTATATCGATCTTGAAAAAATGAGATTTCAAGAACTAAATTACGTAATTGAAATTGATAAAAATATCGACTGCAAAAAAATATGGATTCCATCCATGATTATACAACCTTATGTAGAAAACGCTATCAAACACGGCCTCTTGCACAAAGAGGGTGATAAGCAACTTTTTATCCGAATGTCCGCGGTTGAAAAAATTTTACTGATTCATATAGAAGATAACGGAATTGGTCGAAAGCAAAGTGCTGCTATCAATAATAGCAAACATCATAATCATAGCTCTTTTGCAACACAAGCAAATCGAAAGCGTGTTGAACTGCTCAATACCGAAAGAAATGAAATCGCCATCGAATACATTGACAAGGTGGACATTCAAGGAAATGCCTGCGGAACCAGCATCACCATAAAAATACCAATCAAATAATGATTAAAGCTATCATCATCGACGACGAAACGCAAGGTCGCAAACTTCTTCAAGCACTTATAATAAGCCATTGCCCGCAAATTCAAGTGCTGGAAGAATGTGCCGATTTACCCAATGGCGTGAAAGCCATTCGAAAACACAAACCAGACCTTATTTTTTTAGATATCGAAATGCCGCAACATAGCGGACTCGATATCCTCGATTTCTTTGACGAAAAAGACATCCATTTTGGAATCATTTTTACCACTGCCTACAACGAATACGCCGTGAAGGCCTTCAAATTATCAGCAGTCGATTACTTGCTAAAGCCTATATCCGGCGATGATTTGGAACAAGCCGTAGAACGATTTGAAAAGCGATTTAACGGCAACAAAAGCGAATTGAACAACTCATATACCGACCGAGCAGACAATAAAATTGCCATCCCCGTTGGACAAAGTATCAAATTTATTGACCTTGATACGGTCGTTTACTTAAAAGCAGAAAATACCTATACAGAAATTTTTATGCAGGATAGTAGTAAACTTCTGGTAAGCAGAACGCTAAAAAATTGCGAAGAAGTGCTGGCCGACAAACCCAACTTCTTTCGCTGTCACAAATCCTATATAATCAATATAATGTTTGTGCTCGACTACGTAAAGAGTGATGAGGCTACCTAATTCTTAAACCAAAAATTGAAATACCAATCAGCTCCGAAAAAGTAAATGAATTTTTAGACAATGCTACCATTGTCAGAAGATAAAAATTATTTTTTAAAATAGACATACATACTATCATAACTAAAAAGGAGTGTATTCTCGCCCATATAATTTTCCGTAATGACGCATGGCGCATCCTCATCCAGTCTGTATCTTGAGCTACCTGTATCATTGGTGCTGTAGTTAAACGGACGACCACTTAGGCTATAATAATATTGAACCCCGGGCACGAAATAATTAAATTTAGAAGTACTACTATAAATAGACACATCCTCCTTCGATAGCAGAGTCCTTGCCAATTTGCAAACCTGCGCATCGAGTTCTTTGCTCCAATTGAGCTTGGTATGATAGTACGTTACATAACTCAAAACAGAAATTATCAATAGGGTGCCCATCAATAGAAAATCCTTTCGAATTCGGGATACCTCCAGTAGCATTGCAAAACTGCTTATTGGTATGATGCAAAGAAATGCCAAACCTCGTTCGGGCGGAAAAATACCGGTCGCCAATCGAATAATCCATGGTGAGGCCAGCAACACCAAATTCGCGAGAATCAGAATGCTACGATTCGATGATGCCCTACGGAAGAGCAACAGCACATTGCTGGCAATTAATAGGTAAAATAAAAACCAAGCCCCAGTCATAAAATCGGAATAACAATGATAAGGTAACATATGCAATACCAAATAACTTGCGTTTCCAACACTAGCTTGTAGGCCGGAAGAAAGACCGGTTCCAAATGCCATTGGTAAGAGCAACAAGAGCGAAAACCCAATGGAAAGCACTAGATACCAAATTAATTCTTTGATTTGCCTTGGTCCATACATTAATTTGTAAATCAGAAGAAAAAGGGCACTTAGTCCGATAAAATATACATGAGATAGCATGCTATAAGTAGCCAAAGCATTGAGCATTGCAAGAAAAATAATTTGTCGCATAGTCAATTTGCCGGGTGCTCTGGTAAAAAGAAAATAACAAATCAATAGACTAAAAAACATTTCAAACAGTACACCTCTTGCATACAACATATAAAAAACTGAAATAGGAAGGCATGCAAAAAGCAACATAGAACAGAGTGCCAGCCATTCATTGTGAAATAATTTTTTAATCGTCACAAAAACCAGCAAACAAGTCAATATGCCTGCAATAATAGAAGGCAGTCGCAATACGAACGTACTTAAATTTTCTAATTAACGAAAAAACCATTTCTGCAGATTGCTGTAAGCCCTTGATGAGTTTAGATCTATATTTCAAGAATACCAATAATAAAATCAATGAGCATGCACTGACACCCCATGATAGCATTTTTAGTAACGCAAACTTCTCCCGTGTAAAATATTTCTTGGTCAGCACCTCATATAAGTCATTTCTATGCAAGCTCTGCAGTACATAAGTAATAAGTGAATCGTACGCTATCTGGCTCATTAAAAATCCGGTCGCAGAAAAGATCACCACAATGAATAGGATTCCATAAAATGCAACCTTACCAATTCGTTTTGCTAACATGTAATTTCGTTAATAGCTTCTAGGATAATATGGCATGCAGTCTTGATTTGCTCCTCACTAATGATTAAGGGTGGCGCAATACGCATTGCATTGTCGGCAAATAAGAACCAATCCGTAAAAACGCCTTTTTCAATACAGCGGTCAATGATTCTCTTGTTGACTTCGAAATTATCAAAGTGCACTGCGATTAATAGTCCGCAACTGGATACGTTTCGAATTGCCGGATGAATTAGCAATGCTTGAAATAAGGCTTCCTTGGATGGTATGTCATTTGTCAAAGTTTCTGTAAGCAAAAAGTTGAATGCTGCAAGACCTGCTGCACAACAAACCGGGTGGCCACCAAAGGTAGTAATATGCCCAAGCAGCGGATGATGTGTCAATACTTTCATTGTCTCGTTCGAGGAAATAAATGCCCCCATTGGCATGCCACCGCCAAGCGCTTTTCCAAGCAATAAAATATCGGGGACCACTTCTATTTCTTTGAATCGAAACAAAGAGCCAGTGCGTCCAAAACCTGTTTGAATTTCATCGAAGATGAGCAGACAACCTGTTTCATTACATTTCTTCCGAATCTTTTGCAACCACTGAATATCGGGTATTCTGACGCCCGCCTCAGCTTGCACCGGTTCCAAAATCAGACAAGCGGTATTGTCATCAATGCAATCCAGCACGTCATTATCATTGTACTCAAATTGGTAAATATCTGGTAGTAAGGGTCTGAAAGCCTGCTTCCAATACTCACTACCCATCACACTCAAGGCACCTTGCGTGCTCCCGTGATACGATTCTTTAAAGGAAATCATTTTACTTTTCCCCGTCGCGCGCTTCGCCAATTTCATGGCTCCTTCCACCGCTTCTGCACCACTGTTTGTAAAATAAATGCTTTGCAAATTTTCTGGCAGGTGGGCAGCTAGTGCTGCTGCATATTGTACTTGCGGACTTTGAATCACCTCGCCATACACCATCACATGCAAATAATGATCTACTTGCCTTTTGATAGCGTCCATCACTTGCTGATTGCCATGCCCTACATTGCAAACACTGATACCTCCAATCAAATCTAAATGCGCCTTACCTGTTTGATCAAACAAATAAACTCCGCTTGCCTTAGATACTTCAAAGCAAAGAGGGGCCTCCGACGTTTGAGCATTGTGCTGTAAAAACAATTGTCGCTGGGTCATTACTTGCAAAGAAAAGAAATATTATTTGGCTATACTATTTATTATACTTCGCCATAACGGCAATCCATTCATTCACTGAAATTTTCTTCATCAAGTCTGCAATAAGCTTGTATGGAATATCGTCCAATTTTTTAAATCGAATACAACTTTTGCCCATATCCAATTTACTCTTACATTGTTTGGAATATTCCTCCTGAAACCATTTCAAAAGGGTTTGATTTTCATAAATACCCATATGATAAAAGTTAACGGAATTTTTTTGCGATGCTAAGCCGGCAAAAGGCAATGGAAGCTTTGGGTCGCAATGATAACCCGCCGGATATAGTGAATGAGGTACCACATAGCCAATCATGCCATAATTCATTATTTCCTCAAAACCTTTGGGGAGGTTTTTGTTGATGGCATTGCGAAGATTTTCCATCGCTTCCAAACGTTCTTTAGGAATTTCCTTTAAATACGCTGCAACGGTACTTGCTTTACTAGTCATAACTATAAATTGAATGAGAAAGATAGGCAATTCCACTCATTTCGCAAAAGTCTTCTAAGTTTAATTTCTACAATTTTTAACACCACCCTACAGATTCTTTAACAGCACCGTGCAAACAAGCAATAATGAATCCGAATTTACTTTGTGCAAAAAAATAAACATGGACACCGAGCAACAAATTCCCGAAACACCGGGACTCCTTCAAAGAAACAGAAATCTAATCAAGGGCTTTATGATTAGTTTCTTAATACTGGCCCTACTGATTCCAACATTTTTCATTACCCAATTAATTCGCGAACGGCAACAGCGAAATGAGGAGGTGAAGCGTGAAATAGCCAGCCAATGGAGTGTTGCTCAAACCATTACCGGCCCCGTATTGGCAATTCCGTACCTGCAAAGTGAAAAGAGTAGCGACAATAAATACATTACGGTAAAACACCTGGCCTACTTTCTTCCGGAGGATCTCAAAATTACCGGCGATCTGGCACACGACTTCAGAGCGCGCAGCTCCATTTTCAAGTTAATTGTATACACAGCCAACTTACAAATCTCAGGTAGTTTTAAGCCCTTACAATTGGCAAAACTCAATTTGAGTCCCGAAAATATGTTATTCAATGAGGCCTTCATTTCCTTCGGACTGTCTGATTACACTGGGATACAGGAACAACTAAAGATACATTGGGACAGTACGTATTATGATTTCAGTGCGGGAGCAAATCAGACAAATATTTTTGACAAAGCCTTATACACCCCACTCCCCTGCAGTGCGGAAGCGATCAATAAAACACATACTTTTTCCATGAAGGTTTCCTTGCGTGGTTCAGAAAGTATTCACTTTGTTCCTGTCGGCAAATCAAGCCAGGTTAGCCTCACTTCTAAATGGCCTAACCCCGACTTTCAAGGCAAAACGCTTCCCGAAAAAAATATTAAGGACAGTGGTTTTACAGCAAGTTGGAAGGCATTCGATTTGAATAGAGAATTTCCACAACAATGGAAAGAAATGAACGAGGTAAATCTTAGCGCTAGTTCCTTTGGTGTTAACCTGTTACAACCCCTCGATAATTATGGAAAAACCAGTCGCACCATCAAATATGCCATCCTACTAATTATGCTCACCTTTGTAGTATATTTCTTTATTGAAGTCCTTCAAAAGAAAACCGTCCACGCGGTACAATATGTGCTAATCGGCTTTGCCCTGTGCATCTTCTATACCCTTCTACTTTCTATTTCAGAGTATACCTCTTATACGACGGCCTATTTATCTGCAGCCATTGCTACTATTGTGCTCATCACCTTATATACTAAAAGTGTTTTTGGAAGCAATAAGACGGCAGGAATTTTTGGAGGATTTTTAAGCCTGCTCTATCTCTTCATATTTATTCTCATTCAATTGCAAGATGGAGCCTTACTGGCGGGAAGCATTGGCTTATTCCTGATTTTGGCAGCCATCATGTACTTCTCACGAAAGATTGACTGGTACGGCAAGTAAGCCATTTGCTATTTATTTTCAAAAATCCTATGAGGTTGCCTCCAACCTTATAGGATTTTTCATTAAAACTATTTTTTTAGTTGTTAAACTAATTTATTAGTTATACATTTGTTTCAGATTCGTATTCAAATGGAAAAATTAACCAAAAGTGAGGAAGAGATTATGCTGATATTGTGGCAGTTGGAGCGTGCCTTTGTTAAGGATATTATTGAACAATTTGCAGATCCGAAACCGCATTACAACACCGTTTCTACCATGATAAAAATATTGCAGGATAAAGGATTTGTCGATTATAAAGCGTATGGCAAAACGTATCAGTACTTCCCTATCATCAAAAAGGAAACATATTTTAAATCAGGCGTTAAGCCCTTGCTGAATAATTATTTTGACGGCTCGGCAAAACAATTGATTTCATTTTTTGTAAAAGAAAAAAATATCAGTGTGCAGGAACTCGAAACCTTAGTAAGTGAATTAAAAAACAAATCAGGAAATACTCAATAATATATTATGATTATATACTTCATAAAAACCGTCTTACTACTTGGCATATTTTATGCCCTGTACATCCTACTGCTTAAAAATCAGAAGTCCTTTAAGTGGAATAGATCTTACTTGTTGTTTACAGCACTAATCACATGTATGCTGCCCTTTATCGATGCCTTTTCATTTGGAAAAAGTGAAGAACCTTTATTCCCAAATAATGCCCTTTCAGTGACTTTAGACACCATCCATATTTATGCAACTAATGTCAAAAGCACTGAGATTCAATTTGGGAAAATAGTATTCGCCATTTATGTGATTGGCCTCTTGTATGGTCTGCTGAGGCTTGTTTTGGGTTATATTGTTATCAACAGGATTAAGGCCGGCTCCCTGCTTGAAATAAACGCCGGAAGAAATGTTTACTTCAACGACCAGATTGAGACACCCTTTTCATTTAATAAAAATATTTACATCCCTTACTCGCTCAAAGGGAAGCAAGTGCTTGAAGCTATTTTACAACATGAAATAGCGCATATCGAAATGCTTCATAGTAGAGATAAGGTACTATTCGTCTTGTTGCAGGCGCTATTTTGGTTCAATCCCTTTGTCTATCTCTATCACAAGGAAATGGAGCTCGTGCACGAGTTTGAAGCCGATGCCTTTGCAACCCGGGATATCCCAACAGACGAATATGTTGCCAAACTGATTGAAACAGTTTCCAATCATCAAACACCAACCTTATTAGTACATCATTTTTTTCATCACCCAATTAAAACAAGAATTACAATGCTTTACAAAAATTCCAAAACTGCATTACTGCAGCAATCCATAGTAGCCATTGCTACTTTAGTAATTTGTATTTTTACTTTAGGTCTGCAAGGAATTGCACAAAAAAACACCCAGTCAAAGGCAAACAAGTACACCATTAAAACCCATCCTTCTGATACAATTGAACTCGAAAGAGAAGATGGAACCTTCGATATGAGAATAGTCAAAAGAGCTCCTGATACCTTGTACGAATTTGCGGACATCATGCCTGAGTTTTATGGCGGCGAAAAAGAACTCTTTAACTTTATTATGGTCAACCTCAAATATCCTGAACGGGAATCGAAAAATGGTATTCAAGGTCGCGTAGTGGTAAGCTTTACTGTGGATACTGAGGGACAACTGCGAGATGTGAAAGCTGTAAAAACGCCAACAAATGGCGAAAACCTTGCGAAAGAGGCTGTCAGAGTAGTGCAAAATATGCCCAAATGGAAACCGGGTAAAGAAAAAGGAAAACCTGTAAAAGTGACCTTTTCGCTGCCGATTTCATTTTCGTTAAAATAGTTGTTTATGGAAGAATAGTCGCAGATAGTTAGTACCTTCAAGTAACTTTTCAATTAACTGACACCTTCTATGCTACATTCAAAACCATATTCGCTATTTTTTTTATCTGCATCCCTTTTTGTGGGTTCCATAAGTAGTTTCGCGCAAAATCAGAAAATTGAAAATTTGGAAGAGAATCCAAAGCCCGGAAAAATGATCAATTATGATGGTAGTGTTTCGATAAGTCACCAACAGCACGCGAATTGTACCTGTGTTGTAGACACCGTAGAACTTGAACAAGAGGATGGGAGTTTTATGATGTTATTTCGTACTACAAACCACAATATTTTATTATCTGAAAAAGTAGAAGACTCCAAAGGAGGCAGCGTCTTAGCACAGGTATATGAAAATGCTGAAGTGAAGCCTAAATTCAAAAGCGGTAAAAAAGACTTGGTGCAGTATATCAAACAGGAATTGCAAATAGGATCAGAAAAATATAACAAGCCCGTAGAAATTCGCTTTATCGTTTTGAAAAATGGAAAAATTACAAACGTAGGTGTCGACAAAAACTTTCAGCAGGCATTTCCAATCTTAGCAAACAAACTGATTCCCATTTTGAAAAGTATGCCGGCCTGGACCCCAGGAATGGTCAAAGGCCAAAAGCAACATGCGATGTACTACCTGAATCTCTACTTATAGTAAGAAAACGCTGAATTATCTGCATTCCGGAATCTTTCTTTTAGAAGTTTGTATATTCGCATTTCTAAAAATACATCGATTTGCATTTTCTTAATACCAATGTGCTCAGCTTAGATCAACTTTCAGAGATCCTGTCTCAACATATCGTTTTGGATGAGAGTAGTATCCATAATATTTCCAAATGTCGTGCCTATTTAGATACCAAAATGCAAGACAAAGACAAAACCTATTACGGAATTAATACCGGTTTTGGCTCGTTGTGCAATGTAAAAATATCAAATGAAGATATTGAGCAGTTGCAGGAAAATTTGGTACTAAGTCATGCTTGTGGCCTTGGAGCTGAAGTACCACAAGAAATTGTAAAAATCATGCTGCTGCTTAAAATTCAAAATTTTGTGTATGGCAATAGCGGCATCAGTTTAGAAGTTGTCAATCGCTTGATTGCGTATTATAACAACGATATGCTACCCGTTGTGTATCAGTTGGGTTCCTTAGGAGCCAGTGGTGATTTGGCTCCCTTAGCACATTTGAGTTTACCCTTATTAAACAAAGGCGAGGTATCTGTAAATGGCACCAAAATAAAATCTGAAGAACTGGGATATACAGCACTTACTTTGCAAAGCAAGGAGGGACTAGCCTTATTGAATGGAACCCAATTTATGAGTAGTTATGCTGTTTGGTGTCTATTAAAAATAAAAAAACTATTGCAGTGGGCCGACTTCATAGCCGCCATTTCATTTGAAGGATATGATGCCACCTTAGAACCCTACACATCACAAATTCATACCATCAGAAATCATCAGGGACAAATAGATGTGGCTAACAATATGTTGCACATTTTGAACGGTAGCGAAATATCAACTTCTCCTAAAACGCAGGTACAAGATCCATACAGTTTCCGTTGCATACCACAAGTACATGGTGCTACGCGCGATGCGGTGACCCATGTTGAAAAAATAGTAACCCAGGAAATTAATGCTGTGACAGATAATCCACTCATTTTTCCTGATGATGATTTAATTTTAAGTGGCGGCAATTTTCACGGACAACCCTTGGCCATCAACCTAGATTATTTGGCAATTGCGGTTGCAGAACTGGCCAATATTTCAGAGCGTCGCACGTATTTGTTGATTAGTGGACAACGAGGCTTACCTCCCTTTCTCATTCAAAGTGCCGGGCTCGACAGCGGCTTGATGATTGCTCAGTATACCGCAGCATCCATCGTTAGCAAAAACAAACAACTCTGTACCCCAGCAAGTGTGGATAGTATAGTAAGTAGTAATGGACAAGAAGATCATGTAAGCATGGGTGCCAATGCAGCGACAAAACTTTTCGAAGTTGTACAAAATACCGAAATGGTTTTAGCCATCGAACTTCTAAATGCTACACAAGCCATTGAATTTCGAAGACCCAAAAAATCATCCCCCCTCATTGAAAAACTTTTGAGTGCTTATCGAGCGGAAGTTCCCTTTATGGAAAAAGATAGGATTGTGCACAACGATATCTTATCCAGTATCGCCTTTTTGAATACCTATAAATTAGAAGGATGAACAAGAATCTCATGAAGTTAACCGATTTGCCATTTAAACAAAGAGCCATTATTAAAAGCTTTGGTGAAACTGAATTGTATGTAAAATTGCTGGAAATGGGTTGCATTCCTGAAGAAGAAATATCCGTGGAACTTACAGCACCCTTTGGCGATCCGATTGCCATTAATGTGGCTGGATATCAACTGAGTTTACGCAAAGCAGAAGCTGAAAATATTTGGGTAGAATTGATAGAGTAGGTTGATTATCCTATCCACGATTGTCGGTATCAGATAGGTAATCATTCTGAAAGGGAAATAAAAGTAATTAAAATACGAACTAAACCAAAATGGATCGAGTGATATATATCATCGGTCCATTTTGAAATATACCCTCCATACGGGATACATGTTATAGGTAATGAAAATACCTTTGCCCCATTAAAATTACCAAAATGAAATTCGTATTCTCTTCTGTATGCTTATTGATGGCGACATTTTTTACGAACGCGCAACAAATCAAAATCAATTTCGCAAACAATCTAAATGATTCTAGTATAAATCATTATCTGATTGATACCAATAACTGCGGCAATGCCTTAACCTTTTGTGCCGATGCTTCCGGAAATGCGAATAACGCCTATCAATTTGATGGCCTATGTAGTATGCAAACCGATTCGTTTAGCATGACTAATACAAACTATCCTGGTATGAGTTTGAGTTTTTATATGAATAAAAATTTTGAAAGTGATACCATCCAGTATGGCTTGTTTCACTTTTATAAAGGCCCTTTCTTAGTTTATGCATTACATGATAGTATGTTTATTGTGATTACCGATTCATTAAATACTAATTATACCTATGGTGTGCCTTGTGCCATTCCTAACGGCGAATGGTTTTGTGGAGTGATTTCATTTAAAGATTATGGACCCGTTGATTTCTACTTCAATAAAGTAAAATACAATGCGGGTAGCACCAACTATAAGATTCTTCGCAGAGCTTGTGAACCGGGCTTTTGTTACTGGTTTAGCATGGCTACTGAATTATGGTCAAATAAGCCATTCAAAGGAAAACTAGATGATGTTCGAGTATGGAATTGGCCATCCGATTCAGTAAATGTAGATGAAATTTGTACGAAGACCATTGTACCTGCAGGTGTATCGTCACTTGAACGAACCGGAGCAAAATTGTATCCGAATCCTGCAAGTAATTATATGATATTGGAGAGCAATTACAAAGGGTCTGTAATTATTTATGATATGCTGGGAAGAATAGCACGTACACAAAATATGGAACCTGGCATGAACAACATTTCAGTTGAACAATTGATGCAAGGGAATTATGTTTTGGTTCTTAAAACCGCTCAAGGTATATCTAGTCAAAGAGTACTCATTCAATAATGTGCTGCCCAATTTAAACAGGACGTTGTGTTTTTTTACAGTACGCTACCCACAGAATGCAACAATACCCTTGCACATTTTTTTGCATCCATAAAAAAATTTTAAAAATAATTGTACAAATATTTTTTTTATTGAAACTAAAATATGAATCTTTGCAGCGTTAAAATAAAATCAAAACAAAGAATGCAAATCATAAACAAATACATCTCACCACTGCAAAGCAATCGCTACGTTGGTTTAGATTTTTTGTATTGGGCTGTTCAAAGTTAGTATTCATAGTACTTTCAACGAATAAGCCCTGATCCAAAAAATCAGGGTTTTTTTATGCTTGCTTCGTAAACAAAATTATACTGTATGCAAAATCATATTAATAAAACGATAGATTACCGTTTCGAAAAGAATGATAGTACTTCATTCCCAATAGTAAAAATATTTGATCGAGGAAAAGAATAGTGTGTATACTATTCTTTATCATGAAGCTCGGTCATAAAAGGACCGGGCTTTTTTTTTACAGGTTTTTCATTGGTTTATAGCTCAGAGGAAGAGTACTCGACTTTTAATCGAGGGACTTAGGTTCGAATCCTAATAGACCAACCAAAACGGAAATATAGTTCAACGGTAGAACGGGTGGTTGTTAACCATTTAATGAATGTTCGATTCATTCTGTTTCCGCTACATGGGTTTATAAGCATTAAGGCGATGCACACGATTGTGGGTCGTGAGAAATTGGTTCGATACCGATATAAACCCCAAATGGGAGATGAAGCTAACTTGGTAGAAGCGTTGGTTTGAAAAATCAAAGGAATAGGATCATAACCTATCGTCTCCACAACAATGAAGTTCTTTATTTAATGCTTTGTAGTTTCTAAAAGGAACATGGATAATTCACTAACAAAAATGAATTACAACATGTGTATGACGTCACACGGTAGTGCAGAAGTAGTAACTCTCTGTATGCTTTTATTATGTTTAGTTTTGTCCACCATTCCTATGGGTCGTGGGTTCGATTCCCATCATCAAAACCAGGTTGATGTAGCTCAGTTTGGATAGAGCAATAGGCTGATACGTAGGTTCGAATCCTACTCTATACACTGTAAATGTATATATCGTCAAGTGGTATGACACAGCACACAGGATGCTGCAAAGCGGTTGGTTGTTGACCTTATAACAACGAATTACGAAAGTCAAACTCAACGAAGGGGTATGGTGGCAATCATGTTGCCAAAATACAATTCTGTGAGTACCTGAAGTATTAACCACGTACGCAAGTAATGCTTACCAAACTTTTGAATCAAGGCAGTGCAGATGCCGCACCAACTTCATTCATTAGTCAAGTAAGAGCCGCTTGTTACTAAGCTAGTATTCCGTGCAGGCGGAATCGACGTTCGGTTTGACTTTTTATTTATTAACTTTTAAAAACAAAAACAATGATTCAAAAAATTATAGTAAACAAGTACCAAAAAGCCTTGGTATTCAACAACAAAAATGAATATGTAAAAATGTTGAACGAGGGTAGCTACTGGGTGAGCTTTATGCAAAATGTCTATGTATACGATATGGACAAAATGGTAAATACCCCTATTGATGTAAACATTATTTTGCAGGATTCTAATTTCGCAAACGCAGTAACGGTGGTAGATGTAAAGGACAATGAAATCGTTTTGATGTATGTAAACGACGTTTTCAATTCCGTACTCACTGCCGGTAAATATGTATTTTGGAACTCTTTTGTCAACTACAAATTTGTGAAAGCAGATATTGGTAATGTTTTCATTGATTCGGATATCGAAAAAAGCATCCTTAGCTATAGATCTGTTAGTATCTACACTAGGGTATTTGTGGTGGAGGCGTACGAAAAAGCAGTATTGTATATCGATGGCAGCATGCACACCATTTTGGATGCAGGCACGTATTACTTTTGGAAAAACAGCACCAGCATTGCAATGTATAAGGTTGATGTACGTGCGCAACAAATTGAAATGAGTGGACAGGAAATCTTGACCAAAGACAAGGCCAATATTCGTATGAACGTCTTTGCCAGTTATAAGGTCGATAATATCTTGAAAGCGATTGCGGACAATAAAGACTTCGAAAAGCAATTATATGTAGCCTTTCAGTTGGCATTGCGTGAGTATGTGGGTATGTACATCTTTGATGAATTGATGGAGAAAAAAGAAAGCATCGAAGCATATGTACGTAACAGTGTAAAAGCCAAGGCAGAAGCATTAGGTATTGCAGTGTTGAGCTTCGGCGTTAGAGATGTGATCTTACCCGGTGATGTAAAAGAAATCATGAATCAAGTATTGATTGCTGAAAAGAAAGCCCAAGCAAACGTCATCATGCGTAGAGAAGAAACCGCCTCTACTAGAAGTTTAATGAATACAGCAAAATTAATGGAAGACAATCCTATGTTGTATAAATTGAAAGAGATGGAGTTTGTAGAAAAAATTGCCGACAACATTAATGGCATCAGTGTAAATGGCAATACGGCTTTGTTGGAACAATTGAAAACCATTTTGGTTCCCAAATAGGTCTATCCTTCGGTGCTCTCCCAACTCGGGGGAGCACCTCAAAGGATGGTCACAAACAATGATAAACAATTAAAAATTAAAACATGAACCAGTTAATAAAAAGAATCTATCCAAATCCAGGCGGTAATAGAAGCCGTTTGACTTTAGATAATTACGTCAAGAATAAACCAAACTATTACGATTTCGACAATGAGTACATTCATATCAAGGCCCTATTTGTAAACGAATTCAAGAAGATGCCGAATGAATACTTTACCAGAAATATTGATGGCGAAGCATTCTATCAATTCATAAAACAGGAATATGGAGACTTGATCAAAGAATCCTACCAACGGGTGTTTTACGACTGGACAGAAAACAAGGAGGTATTGGATCATAATATATTGATACTTTCTAATGAAGTCATCCTTCATATTGAACCAAACTTCGTTGAAATACTTTACAGTAATGTATCAGTACCATTTGGAGAGGGTCTTCGCGAAAAAGTCATCACGTTTAAAGCGCTTGACAAAGAAAAGGATTTTGAAATCAATATCATTACCCGTGAGAGTCATGGTTTAGATATTAAAACAATGGATATTAATCCTACTTCTCTTAACCTGAACTTGTTCTACAATGACGACTTCATTCCAATACATGAATTAATACAAAAAAGGCTTAATCAAGAAAATGATAAAGGCATCGTATTGCTTCATGGCTTACCCGGTACTGGAAAAACAACATATATCCGGCACTTGATCGGCAGTATCAAGAAAAAGGTATTATTTGTGTCTCCAGCGGTGGCTAACGATATTATGAATCCCGAGTTTATCGATCTACTAATCGATAACCCCAATTCACTATTGATTATTGAAGATGCTGAAAACATAATTATGGACAGGCGTTATCAGGCCAATAGCAGCGTAAGCAATCTGCTCAATATTAGCGATGGTTTGTTAAGTGACTTTCTCAATGTTCAGTTATTATGTACTTTTAATAGCGAGTTGAGTTTTGTTGACCAGGCGCTATTACGAAAGGGTAGGCTCATCGCCAAATACGAATTTGGTAAACTTAGTCGCCAGAAATCGCGAGCGCTGAGCACGCATCTTGGGTTTGATAGAGATATTGAAACAGAAATGACATTAACAGAAATTGCCAATCAAAATGAAAGTACCAATGAAGTAAAAGAAACCTATTCCATTGGCTTCAGGAGAGAATCGCAATGAAAAATTTAATACAATAAAAACTAAAAAAATGAAACTAAAAATAAATGCAAAAGAATTAAGGGCTATGGGTTTTCCCGAGTCTCCTATCATTCCGGTAGCGATGGAAGTAGTGCACAAACATTATAAACATAGTACCATGGAGGATGTTACGATATTGCTGCAAAACGTATTGGAATCGCCAGCCGATTATCTAGAGCACGAATTTCTATGTAAAATTGCCGAACGATTGGTAGAAAAAGTAGCATTTGAAACCGCCAGCGTGTCACTCAACAAAGAAGGTATTCCTTTCAACACCTTTGGATCAGAGCATATCGAGCAAGGCGCTTTTCATCAAATGTATCAGGCTGCAAAGTTACCTATCAGTGTGGCCGGTGCATTAATGCCCGACGCACATCATGGCTATGGATTACCCATCGGCGGTGTACTTGCTACAGAAGGCGCCGTAATACCATACGGTGTTGGCGTGGATATTGGTTGCAGAATGTGCTTAAGTATCTTTGATATCGCTCCTACTGATTTAACCAAGAGAGCAGGTTTTTTCGAAAGAGAATTGCAAGCAAATACCCTATTTGGTTCCGGCGCACAATTTAAGCAGGCGCATGATCATGAAATTATGGAGCATCCCCTTTTTGATGAATTAGATTTACTGAAGTCTCTGCAAGGAAGAGCCTGGAGACAACTTGGATCCAGCGGAAGCGGTAATCACTTTGTAGAATTTGGTGTCGTTAGCATCAGCGAAAAGGACGAAGTTCTTGGAATGGAAGCAGGCGAATACGTAGGGCTATTATCACACTCCGGCTCTAGAGCCTTAGGAGCCAATATTGCCAATCACTACACCAAAGTAGCAAAGCAAAAAAGACGAATGCCTCAAGAAGTGAATCATTTAGCCTGGTTGAATTTGAACGAATCGGAAGGCATGGAATACTGGTTAGCTATGAATCTGGCCGGCGATTACGCCAGTGCCTGTCATCATATCATCCACGAAAAGATAGCGAAACAGTTGGGTAGAAAACCCATGAAAAGGGTAGAAAACCATCACAACTTTGCGTGGAAAGAAATGCTGAATGGCAAAGAGGTAATCGTTCATAGAAAAGGTGCTACACCTGCCGGCAAAAATGTACTGGGTATCATCCCGGGGTCTATGACTGCGAATGGATATATTGTAAAAGGGAAAGGAGAGGAATCATCCATTTTTTCTGCATCGCATGGTGCCGGAAGAAAAATGAGTAGAACCCAAGCCTCTAGTAGCATTACGCACAATGCGCTGCGAGATGAACTGAACAAACATCAGGTCACCCTTTTTGGTGGTGGTTTAGATGAGGCTCCTTTTGCCTACAAGGATATTGACGCGGTGATGAGGTCACAAAATTCGTTGGTAGAAACAGTGGGATCCTTTACGCCTAAAATTGTAAAAATGGCCGGACCCGACACACCGGTTTGGCGAAAAAAGAAAGGCGGGGAGGTACTAGATTTGTAACTCAATCCTGAATCGTTGCTAAACATCGGAGCCTCATTTGCTCCGATGTTTTTTATTCTAAGCAAGGTTCAAATCTTCGAAACAGCCTTCTTCCTATAGCGCTGCTCGGTAGTGTTCAATTGCTTTCCATTAATATCCAAAAGTCGCCTCTTTCAGACAGCTTTTGCGATGCTGCTGGGTACAAATGTCGAATAATTAGCATCGGATTTAAAGTTGATTTGTAATTTTTAAATAGTAAATTTGATAATCGATTACATCGTACATATCCAACTTTACGCTTAAAAATGAAAAAGATAATTACCCTACTACTCGCTTTTTTCACAGTAATTAACCTATGTACTGCCCAAACTCAAAAAGGATTAGACATTGATGGGGAAGCAGCAGATGACCTATCAGGATGGTCAGTAAGCATGCCCGACAAAAATACCATAGCCATTGGGTCTAGATGGAATGATGGGGTAAACGGAAGCAATTCAGGCCATGTGCGTATTTATCGCTGGAGCGGAAATGCATGGGTGCAAAAAGGAATGGACATTGATGGTGAAGCGGCATATGATATCTCCGGCTGGTCGGTAAGCATGCCTGATAGCAATACCGTTGCCATTGGGGCCTACCAAAATGACGGCAACGGCACCTATGCAGGCCATGTGCGCATTTACTACTGGAACGGCAGCGCATGGGTACAAAAGGGTATGGACATTGATGCGGAAGCAATTTACGATTATTCAGGCTACTCTGTAAGCATGCCAGATAGCAATACAGTTGCCATTGGTGCGTTTTTTAATGATGGGGTAACCGGATTCGGTTCAAATTCAGGCCATGTGCGTGTATACCGCTGGAATGGAAATACCTGGGTGCAAAAGGGTATGGATATTGATGGGTTTGCAGCAGGTGACGAATCAGGCAACTCGGTAAGTATGCCTGATAGTAATACCTTGGCCATTGGGGCGCAGAAAGCAAACTATGTGCGTATTTATAGCTGGAACGGAAGCGCATGGGTACAAAAGGGAAATGGCATTGTTGGGGAAGTAGCCGGAGACAAATCTGGCTGGTCGGTGAGCATGCCTGACAACAATACTGTTGCCATAGGCGCTATAGCCAATGGCGGCAACGGATACGCTTCAGGCCATGTGCGCATCTACCGCTGGAGCGGAAACACCTGGGTGCAAAAAGGAGGAGATATTGATGGGGAAGCGGTAGAGGACCTTTCAGGTCACTCGGTAAGCATGCCCGACAGCAATACGGTGGCCATCGGAGCAATGGGCAATGACGGCAACGGTTTCGAGGCAGGCCATGTGCGCATTTTCCGATGGAATGGCAGTGCCTGGGTGCAAAAAGGAATTGACATTGATGGAGAAGCCATTTATGACCAATCGGGCTATTCGGTAAGCATGCCAGATAGCAATACCGTGGCCATCGGAGCACCAAGGAACAATGGAAACGGAAGCCTAACCGGTCATACACGCGTGTATTCCCTTTGCACGCCCACCTCTTCTATGTATCCGGTTACTGCCTGCTTCAGCTACGACTGGCCGTTAAACGGTGCCACCTATACAAGCAGCACCAATAGTGCAACAGCAACCCTTACCAATGCAGCAGGCTGCGATAGTGTTGTTACATTGAATTTGACTATTAATACGGTAAATGTTTTGGTAACCAATACGTCACCTACACTTACATCCAATGCAATTGGAGCAACGTATCAATGGCTGGATTGTGCTAACAACTTTGCAGTAATTTCAGGGGAAACCAACCAAACATTTACTCCAACACTTAACGGGAATTATGCGGTGGAAGTAAGCGAAAACAACTGCATCGATACTTCGACTTGTGAGATGGTCTCCAATGTAGGTATTCTAGAAAACGACTTTGGTAATGCCTTTACCGCTTTTCCAAACCCTGTTAAAGGCAACATAAGTATTAACTTGGGAATAAACTATACTGATGTAACAGTAATGATTACAAATCAGCTGGGTCAAAATATGGTGAAAAAATCATTTCGTCACTCAAACTTATTACAGCTTGACCTACCGGGAGAAGCTGGTGTATATTTTATAGAAGTAAGGGCTGACGGCAAAAATGCCCGACTGAAAGTGCTAAAAGAATAAGTTTTCCAGTTCCAGTTCTTCGGAACACCCTTCCTTCCGAAGCTCTATCTGAGCATTCAGCTACAACCCCTAAAAAACAAAAAGCCGCCTTTCTACGGAACAAATTTATTTTAAAGGATTATTCAGTGGCATATCCCAACACGTGCAAATTAGATTAAACACCATTTTGATTTAGAAAAATGCAATAAACTATGCAAACAAGAAAGGCATCTTTGATATTGACTTTTTATAGGGCTATCGTTATGCTTGCTTAAAGGCTGTCCGAACAAACGGGCAAAAGAATATAGCTACAAAGCGGATACGCTTCGTAGAACTTGGTAATGAAGCGTTATGGAAACCTTACAGTATCCTTTATAGAATCAATAAAAATAGTAAGATGCCTGTACTCGGATTCTCGAATTCCCCGTATCAGCATGTCAACTCTCTCGGTATCTGCAATACGCTTATCCACATAGTTTTTATGAAAGCACCCAATCTTAACCTTAGTCAAATCCATACTTTCAAAATTATAAACATAAAGTTTTGGCGTGGTAGCATTTGAGGGAGCATTCGGGTCACTTTCAAAGTCTGTTTTTAGTCCATAAATATCTAAAATTGGTTTTGTCGAAAAAATATCAAGCACCGCATTAATTGTATCGTTTCTACTACTAATGGCTTTTGTCCTTAGTTGCTCAATCAGAGTTATTACGAAAACCCAAATCGTGTATCGTTGAAACCTTCTTACCTGAATACTCTTCAATTTGCCCTTCCCCGCAAACGACATGGTCGTATTAATTGCAATTTTAATAATTTCAACAAATAAATCAATTACTTTTTCCCCATTTGCATACTGCCCATCATTTTTTGATAAAGTATAAAAAAACTCTGAAATAATAACAAAAACATCTGCCTGATAATCTGCTTCTTCAATAATTCTTGGATGGTAACCTATCCCATTTACAGTAAACTCATTAATATTATGAATTTTATGGAGAGCTTCATGCAAAATAAAAAGACGCAAAAGTCTTTTGAAATCATCTAATCTAGCCTGTACAGTTGTTGACGTTAACAGCTCACCAATTTCACTATTATTTCCATTTTCAAAGAAATCTAAAAATCTAGTATCAAAAGTATACTTTCTAATAAAGGCTCTAAAAAGTCTAATATTTATGTGCCATTTTCTGTTACTATCACAATGAACATTTGCTTCCTCTTCTTTAAGGTTTATTGCATATAAATCACCCAATGAAGGAAAATACGTATCAAAAAAAGTAGTTCTAAAATTCCAATAGGGATTTTCGAAATAACTAACATTGGGATAGCAAACGTTCTCTTTTTCTATTAAACTCCTCAACCAATTGACATCTTCACTATTCTTCAAATAACCAATAAAATTACTAAAATCATTATACAACCCAACTTGCACTGCCGAGCCACCAACGATCTTATCTATTGAATATTCCGCGAGAACCTTTTGAATGTTTTTTACAATACTATCTTTCTTATTAATTTCATTATTATCAGTAACTGATTCATCATCTTTTACAATAGTGGAATTCTTTCCTATCAGCTGATTCTTGGTTTGAGGGACAACTTTACCATTATCGATTTTACCCTGCAAGTCCCCGACTGGAAATACAGTATAGTGACTTTTCGAATTTAGGCTCCCTGTAAAGTTTCGTTCAGTCGAAATATAGTACACGGTAATTTTAGGAAATACAAATATAAATTCCTCTTGCAAAAATCCTAATTTGTCATACCCTTCTCTGCCATTGGCGTGCAACAAAACGACAAATTTATCATCGTCCTTTAGAACATCTCTAATGTATTCAACTGCTAAAATGGAGGAACAGAAAACCTTCCAACCTTCATATACTTTCTCTGCTAGCGCCGCAAATTTCCTATATTCTAAATTATTGGTATTATCAACAATAATAAAATTAATTGGTATTTTTTTTTCCATTCCTTTTATATATTAACTGTAAGGGTTATTAAAAATAAACTCTGCAATGTAAATATCTTTATTCGAAATATTAACTTCAATAGAATAATCTTTTAGGTATTCTTTCCAATTTTCTACCCCATGCAATGAGCTGAATCTATTAACTGTCTGGTTTTTGATATTTTCGATTAATAAATATGGGCTGTTATCCAAGTTATATCCAACTTCATACAAAATTTCAGCTGCATAAGTATTTAAATTTCTTTCCAACTCTTTAAATAAGATATGGTCAACTATAAACTCATGTGAGACTACCAATAACTCACCTACTTGATCATACTTTAATCTTGGGCTTATCGGTATCCCATTCTCCTTCATGTTGGTCATTTTATTCACAATTGCATCCCATTTTCTTTTAATGCAAATTTCCTTAAAGAGAATTTCCTTTTTAAATTTATCATTGTTCACAAAATAATAATCATTCACTTTGCCTATTTTTACTTGTAAGTCAGAATAAAATAATTTGTCACTAATCTTCTCAGTTTGTATTCTTTGCATATCATCGCAAAGTGACTCAATTGAATAAATTGAAAACAATTCATTGTATAAATCGGTATCAGAGACCTTAATATATTTTGCTAAAAACTTCAAATAAGTCAACAGTCGCAACAAGTCCTTGTAAATATAATTTTCCCAATGTGCAATAATACTTTCATCGTATACAAAAAAACCAATTTTGTCATAAAGTGCCCATAAATCTCCGGATATATTATGATGATTATTTCCCACTAAACTATTCTTTAGCAAAATGTCCTTAATGCCGTCCGACGCTCTTTTTGGCGAAAGTGGTGCGAAATAAATATCCAAGGAAACAACACTTAATAACAAATCATAAATCATCACTTTGGATTCTATTTTCAAAATAATATCGTCCTTTATGCCTTCCAAAGTTGTGATAATATGTCTAAGTCTGCTTTCGTCTGATAAAAAATGCTCTAGCAAAGTGACATCGCCATCCGGCAATTCTTCATTTGAAGATCTTTGGTACACTTTATTTGAATAATGCTCCAACTCTCTGATTTCCTTCCAAATAATATATGCTACCACGCTGATACAATGATGATATTCGTCATTATCAAAGTTATTATCTATCGAATAACTATCAATACGGTTCGCATACTTTACAAGGGCTTCAATAAAATTATCCGTATAAAAAAAATCAGAAACTACCTTGCTGCCGTTTTCAAAATCTCTATAAAAGAACTGGCTTAAGAAAAGAATATTACTTGGACTTGTGTCTATTAAACCTCTATAACATTCCGAGGAAGAGAAACCAATTTCCTCAAACAAAAACCTTCTTATCTTTATATAGACTTCTTCGAAAAAAACTTTAATAATACTGATTAAATGAGGCTCATGTAATAAGACACCCAATAACTCATTGATGTTGCCTTCGTTTTCCAAAATTGATGTAGCGTGATCTATACTTCTCTCAAAGTACTTATTTCTTATTTTTTGCTTCTCTCTATGTGCCAATATGTCTCTAATATAAAACATCTTGTATTTGCATAAGTTAGCTGGTAGGTAGGCTGCTATGGTTCTTGATTTGCCATCTCCGTCTTTTGAGTGTTTATCAATAGGGGAAATTAATTTTATGCTTTTCTCCAAGTATTTTTTCACAGATTTAGGTGTATCCCTTTCATATAGCATCACTCGATAATCTTGCATTTACTTGCAGTGGGGACATTCATGTGAATTCGCCAAATATTGGGGCAAATTAAAATGAGCCCCAAAATAGACGTCAATTGGAATACTCATTTCAGGAAAATCAGTAAAATTGTTATTGATTTTGTGAATTCGAGTAAGAAATTCTTCTTGGTCATCTCTTAATCTGCTAATGACCGAAAATACAATTATACTCCCTACCTGTAAATAACACATCGAATCAATTAGATTCAACAAGGTTTCTCCAGATGTTGTCGCTGATTCCAAAATTAAAATCTTCTTGCCCTTAAAAACATCCATGTACTCAATCGGGATGTTCGGTATTGCCCATTCATCATTGGATGATATTCGAGGCATCCGTATCAGTTTCACATCTGCATTCTTTAAAAAATCATCAAAATCGCATTTAGAAACTAAATCGAAACCAGAGTCACTTGCATGAAGAATGTAATCTACATTAAGCGACTTAACAATTTCAGAATTTTGATTCTCTGTTTTTTCTTTCATACCCACAAAACCACTTCTAGCCTTTGCAAGAAAATCAAAATCTGCTTGGCTAAAAATATCACCACTAAGTTTCGGTTTATTTATTTTGTCCAATCTTGCTATCAATTTTTGAATATCACCAATGCTTCTCTCCTTTAGCGCCTTGTTTTCTAGTTTTGTCAAGTCTTTAAATAAGTTCCCCAAAATTACTTTTCCTCCAGGTCTATTAAATAGTTCCTTCGTATTAATAAAATACGGATGATGGTTCTTTGATCGCGAATAGTGCGCTACTACTAGGCAATCGTCTGCACAATCACTAATTTCACGTAGAAATGTACTTGTATTTTTTACTCCTTCATCATTAAAAATTACCTTTCTCTTTATCTTACCAGATTTTTCCAATTCACTTGTTGGAGCATTTAATACTGAATTAACTTTCACTATTCTACAAGCTGGCTCATATCCCTCAATATCCTCTTTTCTAGCGTACTTAACTATTCTTTCCTCATGAATACAAATAAGTAAGTCGTCAATAATCTTATTATATATATGTGGTACTATTGGTGCTTCAGCCTCAAGTTGACGAGTATCACTAATCGAAAATATTGCGAAAACATTAGCGCCTTTGGCGGCAATACTATTGAATAATTTTTCGTTAAGTGCCCCTGTTGAAATTACATCATTTACGATGAGAACATTATCCGTCTTGTCAAATTGAAAGGAATCTTCGTGCTCAAACTCAAAATAATTTGTTAGCTTAACTAGCCGTAACTCCTTCTTATTCTCTGAGTAGAACACTTGCGAATTATAAATATCACAAATCTCTTCCGCCAAAATGTGACTACTTAATGTAACTGCCACCACTTTGGTAATATTTAAATCACTTAATTTACCGTGCTTATTGATTAACCGATTAATAAGAATATTTGCAAATTTTTCCACGATTGAAATATGATATAGTGAAGACATATCTTCTTTATCCATAAACTTACCAAGATAACTTAAAAATCGCTCTTGAAAATACTTTCCAGAAGTTTCGAAGATTCTTTTCTTACCATTTTCATATGTGGAATTAAGCAATATCTTACTATTCTTATCATTGAGAAGTTCTTCGACGAAACTAATTTCTTTGTACCTAAGATAATCGGAAAATTCATCATAATTCGGAAAATAAAATTCTTGCAAATTGCCGTAAACATCAAATTTTACGACATTACCTTCAACACAATCTGCTGCGAACGGCTCTACAGAATTAAAATTATCATATTTTGAATATGAAGGCCGAGGAAAAAGTTTCCAATTCTCATTAAGCTTTTCTTCAAATTCCAAATCTTTTATCCCTATCCAAACAATCTCATCTATATTGAAAATCGCTGGTACAGGTTTAATACTATCAAATTCTGGTCTTAAAAGTAGCTTTTGTATTTCCAGCAAATTATTTTTATCAGGTGGATTAATTATGATAACATTATTCAAAGAATTTACTAGTGGATTTTGACATATGAAATAATACAGCTTACTATCAAGAAAACTCTTCTCTAGATATTCAAAATCAAAAATTAGAAGCCGCTCAGAGCCCTTATTTGCAATAAGATACTCATTAATTGCAACATACAGATGCTTGTACAATTTACCTGTAATATCGCCATTTACTTTTTCACCTAATAGAGTATTGTCATTTTTGATTACCTTCCTAATGATAGATTCAATACTAATCAGTTCAATATTAAACATAGCCCTCTTAGAAGCCAAATTTTCAAAAGTACCTTTTCCACTCGGTCTAAATTGTAAATCTACTTCTAATCCTTTTAATGAAATATGCTTACCTGCTGGTATTGCAATAGAAAGAAGAGTTCCATTTAATTGTGGTAAATCTATTGAATCATTTTCATAAGTTACACACTGCTTAATTGGTTTTGAATTATCTTTAAAATTATAAATTACCTTGCCTCTTCCGCTTCTTACTATTAGTAATCCCCTATACCTTCTTATATACTCGGCCACAAAAAATAATCCTCTTTGGACAAATTCTTGCTTCTCTATATTCATTAGAATCGGATTTTGCGATGAATGAAGTAAAAATGCATACTCCAATATTTTCGAGTCCAAATTGTCAGACCTAATACCACTCATCTGTTCCCTTACTTCCCCTTTCTCCTCATCCTCTAAATACTTCTTTCGTAAGGTTGTTGTTATTCCCTTGCCAAAATCTAAAAATGAAAAATTGACAAAAGATTCATTTCTATAATTATCATTATTGCTTTCCATTCTATAGAAATCCAATTCTTCAGCGCTCTTTTCCTCCTTGTTATTGTCATTTATTCTATTTCGAAAATAGACATCATAATCATTATCATTTTTATTCGGTCTTTTTTCTAACCATTCCTTCTTAAATTTTTCAGGATATTGCTTATGACTGACCGAAATCCCCAGATAAGATTCGATACTTTTATCAGATGCATCAAAGGAATGCAACAGCACATTTAAAAAAAGTTCAACTGTAATTATATTACTTAGAGTTTTATTATCAAAAGGGCTCGAGCATACCTCTTCATTTAGCAACGCGGTTATTTCTTTTTCAATGAAGTATACATTTGTCAATTTACTTCTCAGTTGATTTCTTAAACCGATCAAAGATTCATCAGATTGGCTGCCAAGAATTCTGAATGGTATAATTGAATAATGCTTTCCATCTGCAATTCTTTTTTGGTCTTTTATTTCTTCAGCTTTCAAAAACGTATTAATTATATATGATTCCTTTTCAAGGTAGTCAAACAGGTCCCTAGGTAAAAAACAATTCGACATTCCCCATCTATGCACGAGATTAATAGAAGTCTTGATGTTATTTGGCCACTTAATACTTAAAATATTTTCCTGTAACCAAGTTGCAAATTTTGGTCCAGTGGGGATTTCTCTATCCCTATTAAATTCTCTTAAAACATTAATAATATTACTAAAATCAGCTAGTTTAATTTTGAAGTCCTTTTCAAGCAAAACTAATTTTCTAAACCAAGCAAATAAAAAACAATTTCCTCAACTGCAATCCATTCTAGCTTTGACAAATCAAAAACTATTGGTTCCTTACTATGTGGATCAATTGAAGCGTTCCAGTATTTTTCAATCATTGAATCCAAATGAATGCCCGTAAATTTTTTCGAAAAGACTATTTCCATTAATTTTTGAACCAAGTTAAGAAAAACAATTTGTATTTTATATGTAATTTCTCAGAACTCTCTTCATTATAAGTACAAACAATTTCTATAAAGCTCCCCGTTCTTCGGAACACCCTTCCTTCCGAAGCTCTATCTGAGCATTCAGCTACAACCCCTAAAAAACAAAAAAGCTGCCTGTTTCCAGACAGCTTTTGTGATCCCGCTGGGACTTATTTTAACATCCTAATCTATTAATAATCAACGCTTTAAAAATGATGGTTAAGCACTTGTCATTCTTTTTCTCTTTTAATACCTGCGTATCTATTTCGCAAGAATTACATTTCATTTTCTTGCACAATATTACAAAATATTTCACAAAATTTCATAAAGTTTCACAAATGTATTTTCAGACTGGCGCAACACGTTTGAAGACGAAACTTATACCTTAGCGGATTATTTTTACTCTATCCACTTTGGTATAATGCCGATGCGGGTTTACTTTGCGTGAGTTGCATAGACTGTATTATATCCGCCGTCGGTATTATCTAAAAAACTTTACAGTGCCTACCAAATAACTGTACCTGAGATTAGGCAATGTGCATCCGCTATCTCAGTCGAGCTACAAATTAATGACCGGGAAGGAAGCAACGCCGAAGGAACGTGTGCTGCATTATCTGGGTAACTGGGATTACTATGTCGGCGCTGTGAAAAATTTCAGGTTCAGCCGGTATGATGGCAGCGAAAATAAACCAACGAAACCCTCTGCATTTTTATACAACGACCTCGAGATCGATCTGGAAATTCTGAATCATGACGAGCTGCGCGAGCATGCAAGGAATACCGACATGAATGCACCGAAAAAGAAAATAAATTTTTTAGGAGTACAAATCTTGATTTTTAAAAAAAAACCTAAAACCCTGCCTACAACTGCCTACATTCATAAAGTATTGAAAATCAACGATTATATATTATTAAAACATGTATTTCTGTAGGCTGACGTAATTTTCTGTAGTTCGCTGTAGGCAGTGTAGGCTTGTAGGCAGCACTTTATTTTTCAATATTCCCAAAAACATTTCTGAAAAAAAAAATATTTTATGAAAATCATACATCCAATTCATATAATCATTTGCTGCGCCGCAATGACAATACACATGTTGAGGACAAGCTTTTTCTTTCACCTGGTATTTCAAAAATCCACAAGGACGACTGGCACGAAGATAACATTTTTGAAATTGATCTGTTTCTGAAGTTTAAGAAATCTCCGATTGCTTTCAGGATGGGAAACTAACATCCTGTATAGCCCTGGAAACGAAAAGGCTATTAGACGGGTCGCTATGCGGTCGAAAATATTCTCGGTCAAACAGCCGGGCTACTCAATAAAATGTATCGGTTTGGAAAATACAAAACTTTATATTTGTGTCATGAGCCGACAATATCCTAAGTATTTATATCAAAAAGTCACCAATGCCAGAAGCAATGGTGAATTTATCTGCAGCACTATCAGCCCCCGGATCATTGTAAAGGTGGTGCACAGCGGATTAAACATACAATTGGTCCTGCTGGAAAAATTTGAACCGGTGAGAGATGAGGAACTTGCAGTCACCATGCAGCTGATGAAGAAATGGTATATTCATAATATTCGTAACAACGCCAATGAAGAAAAGGGACTGAGTATCTATGAGGCTTATTTCTCCCTGCTCGAAACTTCGGCACTCAATAAAATACTGGATCTGAGTAAAAGCACAGTTTCCAATATCAAAAAAAATATCTCAGAAAATCAAATCTTCCCAAAATACGAAAATATGAAGGCCCACCTTGTAAAAGCTGGCTGGAGTATGGTGAGTGAGGAGAAATGGGAACTTAGAATTAGAAACTAAACAATGCCACTCAAAATCCAATACGCCTCTGACCTCCATCTTGAATTTCCTCAGAACCAGGAATTCATGAAACAGTATCCACTTCTGCCAGTGGGTGATGTATTGGTATTGGCCGGTGACATTGTGCCTTTAGCCATTATGGATCAGTATCAGGATTTTTTTAGTTGGGTAGCCGATCATTTTGAAACAACGTATTGGCTGCCAGGTAATCATGAGTATTATCATTTTGATATAGCGGAAAAAAGTGGCGCGATAAATGAGAAAATCAGAAGCAATGTGTTTTTGGTAAACAATACTTCGGTAATACATAACAATGCAAAGCTGATATTCTCTACGCTGTGGAGTAAACTAAGTGCAGGTCATCAATGGCAGATAGAGCGCAGCCTGAACGACTTTCATTTAATCAAGTTCAACGGTTATCGTTTTTCAGCAGAACGGTATAATCAGTTGCATACGGAGAGTATGGCTTTTATCACTCAGGATTTGACTTCAAATAAAGAGGAAAACATAGTAGTTTGCACACATCATTGCCCCACTTTTTTAAACTATCCTGAGCAATACAAAGGTGATGTATTAAATGAAGCGTTTGCGGTGGAGCTACATGATTTTATTGAATCCTCTGATATTACTAGTTGGGTATACGGCCATCATCATTCAAACACTCCTGCATTTGAAATTGGCACAACACAGCTACTTACAAATCAACTGGGGTATGTACAAAGGAATGAGCATAAGGTATTTGAACCCAATAAATGCATTATGTTATGAAAATCAAAATGATAAAGCTATATTTTGCTCAATAAACGTAAGAGCTTTATCAATCACAAATCAGGTTTACACCTAAACCTCTAAACTTGTAACATTCCAACCTCTAAACTTTCTACTTTTCATGCAAATTGTCGCAAATATTTACTAAATTTGCGACAGAATATTGCTAATATATGGCTGAAAGTACTGAAATAAAAGCATTAAAGAAAATCTCTAAAGCCGGCAGGGGTTCGCTGTTTTTCGCTGAGAACTTCCTCAGCCTTGGCAATGCAAAGACTGTAGGCAAGGCATTGGAGCGATTGACCAAACAAGGTGAATTGGTAAGGGTAGCCAGAGGTATCTATGTCAGACCTGAAATAGACCCTGTCATTGGGCCAGTTACCCCTGGTATAGAAACTATAGCCGAAGCCATTGCGAGGCGTGACAAAGCCAGAATCATTCCTACCGGGATATACGCACTTAACCGGCTGGGCCTGTCTGAACAAGTACCAATGACAGTAGTATATTTAACAGATGGAGCAGACCGCAAAGTGAAAATTGGGAAAAGAACCATAACTTTTAAAAGAGCTACACCTAAAAATGTGGCCGCAATTGGCGATATCAGCAGTCTGGTTATACAGGCACTAAAAGCAATTGGGAAAAGTAAGGTAAGTAAGGAAGAAATAAACAAAATACAGCAGTTGCTTAAAAAAGAAAAAAATACACACCTGCAACACGACATTCGTCTGGCTCCTGATTGGATAAGGAGAATCATGCAACCAGTGCTAAATGACAATACAATATGAATACAGCTGCAATTCAGGAATGGCTGAAACTAACCGATCAAACCCGGCGAAACATCTTCGAAGAAACTGCTGCTGCTATCGGACTTCCGGCAGCAGCCGTAGAAAAAGACTGGTGGGTAGTTCGTACGCTACAGCTGGTTTTTGACACATCCATAGCACAACATACTGTCTTTAAGGGAGGCACATCGTTAAGTAAAGCATGGGGGGTGATAGACCGCTTCTCAGAAGATATTGATTTAGCATTGGACAGGAGATTTTTAGGTATTGAAAAACCGGATAATGAAATGAATGGTTCGCAGGTATCAAAATTGCGAAAGCTTTCTGCAAAGTTTATTGCAGAGAAGTATTTTCCTGAACTAACGGAAAAATTTAATGCAGCCGTATTGAAGGTTAATATCAAGCTTGGCGAAGTAAAACAGATGATCAGGACCCCCTGATTATCGAAATCTATTTTCCAACTTTAACGGACCGCATTCCCTACCTCGAACCAAGAGTTCTGATTGAAGTAGGTAGTCGATCCTTAATTGAACCATTTGACGAAAGAAGTTTTAATTCCTTTGTTGGAGAAAAATACCAAGGGAGAGAATTTGTCGATGGCAACATTATCATTCCTTCGGTCAACCCGCAAAGAACATTTTTGGAAAAGGTATTCCTGCTGCATGAAGAATTTCAATTACCAACAGATAAGATAAGAGTAGAACGTAAAAGCCGTCATTTATACGATTTGGAAAAACTGATGGATACTGATTTTGCACATGAAGCGCTAAAAAATAAAGACCTTTATAATGTTATTGTTGAGCATCGAAGGAAATTAACTCCACTGAGAGGAATTAATTATGCTAATCATACCCCGGATAAGATTAATCCAGTTCCGCCAGCGGCCATTATTGGTGCTTGGGAAAAGGATTATAAGCTAATGCAACAGAACATGCTGTTCAATCCATCGCTTTCATTCGAAACATTAATAGAGAGGATAAACATATTGAAAGAAAGAGTAAACGCCATTAACTATTAACATACATAGTATCAGGGCAGTTTCGGATCATTTCGTTGAGTAAAAGATATGGATAGTGATGTTAGTACCGGTAATATATTCACGATAGAATCACAATAAAATTTGGGCGTTCCCGCCTGTTGAGTGCACAGACGGGCGGGCTATCCGCTGCAAGTCCTCACCCGACCAAAGCGTCGGGACTGCGGGCTTTCCGCTATTATCCCTAACGCAAATTACGCTAACACATACTATATGGCCTGATGCATAACAACTCACTTCCTATTGGTTGTGTCATTTCGCATTGATATAAATTCATTTGCAATTTATGTGTTGGCAAGATGTAGCATGGATTTTCTCGGCATAAACATGAGGCATGTTATTCCAATTCCTCCATGGCAAATCCTGCCTGTAGCACATCCTGACACTTCGTTACTTGCAAAATTTATATCATGCAAAATCAAGACACAACAAAGAGAAGTTACACAGTAACAGCAACAGCAAAGCCAGAAGCATTCGCAGACCGCAAACAATTCCTTTCCTGGAGTTTAGCTAAAAAGTATTTGAATGAATACATTACTCAACAACCAATGAGTATCCTGCTAACAACAGATACTGAAGTTGTTAAAGCTTATCACTTTAAACAAAGAGTTTCCTTATAGGCTTAAATAGCCCTACTAATTAAGTCCGCAACGGCAGACATTTTTTTTATTCAAGATCATTGCTACGCATCTATTATCACTTTGGAAAATAAATTAGTACATTTGATATTGCAAATGAATATCGCAAACCAGACTTGCAATAAATTGATGGACGCAATAAAATAGCAACTATAAATAAGTTATCGGTCAGTGTTAAAAGACAGCGAGCCGCACACTCAAGCACATTTGGTTTTTCCGACACACAAAGCCAAAACAAAAAACCAAAAAAGCTTGAATTTTGACAACGCACGATAAAAACAAGAAACTGAATGAAGAAAATCGGAATAATAGGACCAAACAATAAAATGTGCAGCAAAGAACTTTACGACTTTGGTTTGCAACTTGGACAACAAATCGCAACAAAGGATAGGACTTTTGTTTGCGGTGGGCTTGGCGGCTTTATGGAAGCGGTTTGCAAAGGTGTTAAACAATCCCCCGACACTTTCAACGGACAGACAGTTGGGATTTTACCAGACGATACAGCCGACAACGCAAATCCCTTTGTTGATATAGCAGTTCCTACAGGACAAGGCATAACACGAAACATTATCATCGTGCGGACTGCCGACATTATTATTGCAGCAGGAGGAGGAGCAGGAACACTTTCTGAAATCGCTTTTGCTTGGCAACTTGAAAAAAAAGTGCTTTGTGTAACATTATTTGAAGGTTGGGCAAAGGAACTCGCTGGCAAAAACTTAGACGACAGGCAAAACGGCTTACTTATTCCAGTAAACAGCATTGATGAAATCCTAAAACACCTTGACAATGGCTAAGGTGCTGATGTTTCATAGAGTTTTACCTGAGAAGCAAATCATATATCCCAATGCTTACTCCACCTTCGGAACACTCATTTCTCAAGAGTATTTTGAAATTATTTTATCATGCCTTACTGACAATGGCTATCAATTTGTAAACGTTTCGGAACTTACAAAGCGAAAAAAAAACGAGAAACTTGTTGCACTTACTTTTGATGATGGTTATTCAGACAACTTCGATTTTGCATTACCAATACTTCTAAAATACAATGCGACTGCAACTTTCTTTCCAGTTGTAAATCCGTGCAAAGACAACACAGTTTTACCGCTTGATATTTATTATCAGTGTATTGATGAAATGAATTTGAGCGAAACTGAACGAACAGAATATATATCAGGAACAGCTAAACACAATTTCTATTGGACAGTACCTGACAAGCAAATAAATGTACTCAATTCGCTTTTCAAGGCCTTACCGCAAAATAACAGAGTAAGTTATATGAGTGTTGAACAACTTATAGAATTATCAGACAAAGGTTTTGAAATTGGTTCGCACGGTATGACACATTCATTACTAATTGCCGAGTATATGAACAAAGAAAAAGTATTGAATGAACTGCAAAATTCAAAACAATATCTTGAAGAGATAACGGGCAAGCCCGTTATCTCTTATTGTTTTCCAGCAGGTCGTTACAATGCTGAGATGATAGAACTTGCTAAACAAGTCGGTTATACTTCAACTTGTTTGGTGCTTCGCAATATAAATGAGAATGAGGTTTTGCCCTCATATGAAAGAATTTTTGTGCAACCTAATTCGCTTGACGAATTGAAATCAGCATTAGGAATTGAATGAAGACAATAGCAGTAATAGTAACCTGTAATCGCTTGGCATTAATACCAAAAGCACTAAAATCGGTGAGTAAACTAACTCGCAAACCCTACAATGTTTATGTTGTTTCAAATTCAACAAACGAGAATTATTTAAAAGAAAAAGAAATCTGTAAAGAATTTGGTGTTGAACTTTTCAAGAATTACAGAAGTGAAAACTACGCAGGAGCTTTAAACACAGCCGTTGAACAAATTGTAAAACAACACGAAATATCAGAAGATTTATATTTTGCTTCATTTGACTGTACAAATGATTTTGGACAAAATCACGTAAAAAATAATGCAATTAAACTAACAACACTTTTAAAATCAGGTGCTTTTAATGAGGGATTTTCGGTAACTACAGAACCAACTGAAAAGAAAGAAATATCAATCTTCACAAATAACATTTCTTTCGAGAACAAAGGAAATTATCAATTTGTAATTGGATTTATTGCAGGAAACGACATAATTGCCAAAAGAATTGTAGAGCAAATCATTGAAAAAGTTCCAACGGATTTAATTCTAATTATTGACGACACACCAAAAGGCAAAACGCTTGACGAAACGGAAAGAATTTTAAAAGAAAGCAAAAAGTCATTTAAAATTGTTTCATATGATAATTGGCAAGCAAAATTATTAATTGGGTATTATGGCGAATACTTTGAAAAATTTGACGACATAAATTCCATTCCATTAGGAAGAACAATTTTGCATCGCCATTTATTTGATGAAACAACTCAATTTGAAAAACCTGTTTATTGGATAATTGACGATGATATTGATTTGAACGCTATTTCAACAAGTGAAAAAAGTTTTAAGTTGTTTGATTTGATAAACGAACACATCAATAAAACCGATGCAATTATTGGCGGAATTAGCAACGATCCACCAATTCCAGCACTTAGTTGCATCAGAACACAACTTGTGGATTTCTTACACAGCTACGGAAACGACATAAATTCAGATTTTCACGACATTCACAAAAAGCCTGATTACTATTACGATTTGTCGGATTTACACAGCGACCATTTAGAAACGCCAATTTTGAAAGCAGGAATAAACGAAAGCCATTTACATCATATCTTTTCGGGAAAAGCAGTTTTCAGACCAGCGTTACAACGTGAACTAAAATCCGAACACAAAACTATTACAAGACTAGGAGCGAATACTATTGTTTTAAATCGTGATATTTTGCGGTTATACCCGGTAATTAACCTTGAAGTAAATGACAAATTCGCAAGACGTGGCTATTTGACTTGGGCTCTTTTTAATCAAGTTGTTTCTAACAAAAAGATAGTTGTAGAGACTTTTTGTATTAATCACACCAGAACACTATCCAAGTTCAATACAGATAGAGAACTTCATAAATCTGCATATGACATAATCGGTTATGCTTTTAACAAAGCTATTTTTCAAGTAATTGAAAACATAAAAAAAAGCGAAAACCCAGATGTTTTTGCAGAACTACTTACCGAAAGAAATTCCAAGGAACTGCAACAAATTTACATTTTCTATTTGCAAAGAAGAAAGATACGTTTTTTAATGCACTACTATCGGATTGTTGGTTTGACAAAAATCATTTACGAAAAATTTGGGTTCGGTTTAGAATATTACGAGCAGTTTAAAGATGAAACTAAAATTTCGCTATTTGAAAACATAATGGTTAATGCCGTTTTAGATAAGCATTTGAAAAAGTTTTTGAAAGAACTGAAACTTATTGTTGAAGAAACTAAAAATCTGACGTCAAAATGAAATACACAGTTTCTATACATACAAAGCACGATGCCAATATGACAATTAGTTCAGACGACAGGATTATTGAATATATTGAATTTGAAAAGGTTGTTGGGAAACGATATTTCAGTTTTTCAAAGAATGAAAATTTTGCGGAAGAATTTAAAACATACATTTTCCCGTATTTGAAAGAATTTAAATATGAAATTGTAAAAATTAATTTTTGTTGGCTTTCAGAGTTTCAAAAAAACACTTTTAAAAAAGCATTTCCTAGATGTGAGTTTGGAGAAAAGAAACATCATATTTCGCACGCATATTCTTTGTATGGGTTTACAAAACCAGAAGAAAAGGACTTAATTATCAGTTTTGACGGTGGTGGAGATGATGAAGATTATTTTAAAATGTTTCATTGGAAAGACGAACAAATAAATTTACTAAAAGAAGTAAAATTAAATCTTGGAACGCCATATAGAATTTTAGGTTTGATTTCTGATGAAATAAAATCCACACCATCATTTGAGTATGACACAAATCTGCATTTGCCGGGTAAAATTATGGGGCTTGCACCTCTTGGAAACATTGAGCCAAATTATATTGAAGCCATTAACGAATATTATTTGAGTTTCGGCAAAGAGAAAATTAAAGAAACGCTAAAATCACTATTAGAGGAATTAAAAGTCACTTTTGACCATAACCTAAAAGTGGATAAACAAAGTGCAAGGAATATTTTACAGACTTCACAAAAGGTTTTTGAAGATTTATTTTTTGAAAATGCGAACGAAATATACAATAATGAATTCAAACGAATATTACTTGTTGGGGGTTGTTCGCTGAATATCAAACTAAATAGTGAAATTTATAAAAGAACTCAAAAAGATGTTTTTGTTTCACCTGTCTCAGGCGATTGCGGTATAAGCATAGGGGCTTCGATTTCTGATGTAGATTTAAACAAATTCGAACCGTTCAAAAATGCGTTTATTGGTTTAAAATACACTGATGATATTACCCATTACATAGAAAAGTATAATTCAAAACAAGTTACCATAAAAGAAATAGCAAAAGAATTGGCGGATGGAAAAATTATTGCCACCATAGTAGATAGAATTGAAGCAGGAGCACGTTCACTAGGCAATCGTTCTTTGTTGGCAAATCCGTTGCAAAAAGGAATCAAAGACAAACTAAACAGTATTAAGGAAAGAGAGTTTTTCAGACCAGTTGCCCCAATTATAACAGACAAAATGCAAAATGTGTATTTTGAAAAAGTTCCGTTTTCACGATATATGTCTTTTTCGCCAAAAATAAAATCAGAATATAAAACTTCATTATCTGAAATTGTGCATTATGATGGAACTTGCAGAATACAAACAGCAACTAAAGAGGACGGATTTATTTATGAACTCATAAATAATTTTGGAAAAATCACAGGAACAGAAATTTTGATAAACACCTCTTTCAACGTCAAAGGTAAACCAATTATCAATAATGTAAGTGATGCTTTTAAATTATTTGAAACATCTGACATTGATTTTCTCTACATTAACGGACGTATATTTGAAAAGTTAAAGTCAAACTCAAAATCTTTAATACAATGACAACAGAAAAATTAAAAGATTTCATCGCTATTCCAACAATAGCGAATGACAAAGAAGCAAATCAATTGGGCATTGAATTTGTGAGAAACATTTTAGAACCGTTGGGCTTTGAATTTAAAACAGAAGGCGAAAGTCCGTATCATCAACCTGTAATTGTGGCGAAATACACGAATGTAAAGAGTGATAAAAAAGTTGTGCTTTACAGTCATTATGATGTTGAAAAAATCAAAGGCTGGGAAAAGTGGAACACGCCACCTTTTGAGTTGGTTGAAAAAGACGGTAGAGTTTATTGTCGGGGAATTGCCGACAACAAAGGCATTTTATTAACACGCCTTTTAGCAATTAAGGAAATGTATGAGGCGGACGAAGAAATTCCGAATATCCTTTGGATAATTCAAGGCGAAGAAGAAGTTGGCGGACAAACACCTTTTGAAGTAATCCCAAAACACTTTGCTGATTTTGGATCAAAGATTTATTTGGAAGAAACAGGAGTTCACAAGAATGACAAAACACCAGTAATTTTTCATTTACCTAAAACCGATACGCCACCAGCATTTTTAGGCAGTTTGAACAATGCGATTTATTCGGGCAATGCAATTTTGGAAAACAGGCATCTTAATAAATTTAGTAAATGTCCCTTCTTACATAGTATTCCTGAAGATGGGCATTATATAGGTTTTGGTCCGAACGACGGATTGTGCAACATTCACAAAGAAAATGAAAGTTTGGACAAACAGAATTTAGAAAAACACAAAGATGTTTTTAAAAATTTCATTCGTTGGGTAAATGTAACAATCATTGACTAAACAATGTGCGGAATAGTTGCAATAATCGGAAATGGAAATATTGAAAATGCTTTGAATAAAATAAAGCATCGGGGAATAGACGCAACTAAAATTGTCTACTCTGCAAATCTTGCTGTTGGTTTTAATCGTTTAGCGATTAACGACAAATCAGATAACGGAACACAACCTTTTGAGTTTGGTAATTTGATTGGAGTCATTAATGGTGAAATTTACAACGCTAATGAATTACGAAAAGAGTTTTCCATTGTAACAAAATCCAATTCTGACACGGAAATTATTTTGCCTTTGTTTGAAAAGTTAGGTAGTTCTATAATTCATCATCTTGACGGCTTTTATTCGGGAATTATATACGATAAAAAGAACAAACAAGCTTTTTTGTTGCGTGATTATATCGGCAAAAAGCCCCTGTTTATAGTTTATTCAAACAACGTTAGTTTTATTGGGAGTGAATTGAAAGCTGTTGATTTCATTGACGATTTTCAAATTGTTCCAAAAGGTTTTTCAGTGTTGAAGAATGGAAAAATCAATTTACTTGAAAAACATAAAGTTCCGTTTACTTCAAAAAATGCCTTAAAAGAAACATTAGTTGAAGCGGTAAAAAAGCGTATCCCGAAGAACGAAAAAAAATTTGGCGTTTTTCTAAGTGGTGGTTTGGACAGTTCAATTATTGCGAGCATTGTAGCCAAATACGCAGACAATGTAATTTATTACACGCTTGGAAATACTGAGGATTTGAGTTATGTCAATTTGCTTGCAAAGCAATTAGGCATTAAAATCAAAAATATTGAATTGCCAAAATCAATCGAATTGTCCGAATTGATTGATAAGGTTGTCTATCACACCGAAAGCTACAATCCATCAATTATAAGTAATGGTTTAGCAACTTATTTGCTTTCAACAGAAGCACACAAAGACAATTTGAAAGTTGTTTTATCGGGCGAGGGAGCAGACGAATTATTTTGCGGATATTCGATTTCTAAAAACGTAAAAGAGTGGTTTGAAAAACGTGCTGAACTCATTGAAAATATCCACTTCACAGAATTGCGAAGATTAGATTTAGCTTCAATGGCTCATACGATTGAAATTCGTTGTCCGTTTTTGGATAGAAAGGTTTATTCCGTTTCTAATGATTGCATAGCGGAAGATTTGATTAGCGATTTTCAAGGAAAGCAAATTTTGAGAAATGCGTTTAAAGATGTTTTGCCCAAAGAAATTACAGAACGAAATAAGGTGTCCTTTGATGTTGGTTCGGGAATTAGAAAAATGGTTGTTGAGTATTTGACACGAAGCGGAAAAACAGAAAAAGAACAACTGAAAGAAATCTGGAACAAACATTTTCAAAATTCATTGTCGGACAATTTCTATTTTCATTCATATCCGACATTTGAAAAAGCCATTGAAAAAAGGGGCATTTCACACAAAATAGACGAACTTAAAAAAGTGGAAAGTTTGCTTTTGCGAGAATTTGAAACAGTTCCGTTTCACAATCTATTTATGCTTAACGACAAGAATTTTATCGCTTCTAATTTGGGTGGAACTTGTTCGGATAAAGTTTTGCACTTCAAAAAAGTGCTTTCCGACAATGGAATTACATCCGAGCTACATTCTGCATTTATAAATGGTGTAGAATGTCATCGTATGCTTACCGTTGAGTTTTACAACCAAAAATATTTTATTGACGTTGGTTCAGGCTGGGCAAGCACAAAACTATTTCCAGCATATAAACCAATAGAATATTCAGTTTACGGAATGACTTTTAAAACGGAACTTTCACACGATAATTTGCTTTTGTTTCACAAGACAAATGCTGATTTTAAGTTGATGACAACAATTCCATTAAAATCTAAATCAGAAAACGAAATTCTGATTGACATTGAAAAACGTTTTGAAAACAAAAACATTTATCCATTTCAGAATAGTTTAAGGTTTTCAAAAGTTATTGGCAACGAATTTTACTTTCTGAAAGGTAATCGCCTGAGAATTCTTAGTGAAAGCCAAATCGTTGAAAAATCTTTATCACTAAATGAAATATATAATCTTATAGCTCGTAAATTTAATTTCAATCTGACGGACTTAAACATTGAACAATAAGCCAATGAGACATCAACGCAGCAGCCACACACATTGCCAAGCCACGCAAGCCAAAGCTGAAACCAAAGCTTGGCAAAGAGTGTGTCTGCCCATACGCTCGACCAAAACGACCGACAAACCACCAGACGAGGAAGAACACCGAACCGATAACAGCACCTACCCAAAAGGCGGGGTTTCGTGTTCCAAAGACAGTTTTGTGGCAAATCAAACATTATTTTTTCAAATGAAGGTTTGTAGTAAAAGTCCCGCCCTTCGGGTAGCTGCAAAACGTCAGGCTGTGAGAAAACCAAATACAACCCCATGAGAATTGGATATTTGTATTGTAGGCTTGGTAGGTGCCTGAATACTTTGTAGATTTGAAGTAGTTTTTTCACAGACTGACGTTAGTGGCAAGGCTCACAGAACTCATAAACAGAAAAATTAAAAACTATGAAAATTGCAACTTGGAATATTGAAGGACTTAAGAAGAACAAAAACGAACAAGTACGCGCAAAAATTAAAGAAATTGATGCAGATATTTTTGTCCTTACAGAAACAAGCAAAGAAATTTCATTAGATAATTATTCCTCTCATTCTTCAAGTTTATTAGAAAAAGGTTACGAAGGGATAAACTATAAAGATGCGGAAAACAGAACTACTATTTGGTCAAAATTTCCGATTACTAACACGTTCGAAACTTACGACAACAATACAACCACTTGTGTTGAACTTCAAACAACATATGGCAATTTAATAGTCTATGGAACTATCATTGGAGTATTCGCAAACAGACAGCCAAAATTTGACAACGACTTAAATGGGCAAGTCGAAGATTTTAAGAAAATATTTCCTAACAAACAAGTTGCTACTATTGGAGACTTCAACATTATTTTTAAAGGTTTTGCGTATCCAAGTCATAAAGCAAGAGAAAAGATGAATGAAGTTTTTACCGAACATAAGTTAACGATAACAACAACTGAAATTGAAAACAATATTGACCATATTGTAATTTCGGACGACTTTCTCAAAGATAAAACAACAGAAATTAGTATTTGGAACGAAGACAAAATATTAAGTGATCATATTGGTGTGTGTCTAACATTAAAAAAAATAACTGAATAAAAAAGCCCAGCCACTAACAGCGCATAAGCCTAATGCGGGCGATATCTCTTTTCGGTCGAAGTTTCTCATCTGATCGTTTGGTTCCTAATTTCGGCGCAGTACCTTTGGATGCCCGCACTAGGCCTATGCGCAAAACGTTGTGCACAAGGCCTAAGTAACACTCAACTTTAAGTAAAAATAAAAGAATATGAACGCAAGGAAAAATCGATTATATGAAGATGTGAAGTTTTTGACAGAACTGCGACCTTATCGTAATTACTTAAATTTGACTAGCCTCGAAAAAGTTTCTTCATACATTAAACAAGTTTTCATTGATTCTGGTTTTATTGTTTCAGAGCAAAAGTGGTATGCTGAAGGAAACGAGTACACTAATGTAATAGCATCCTATAATCAAGGGAAAGACCAAAGGTTAATTGTTGGGGCGCATTATGATGTTTGTGGAGATCAACCTGGGGCAGATGATAATGCAAGTGCAATTGCTGGCCTGCTTGAAACGGCAAGACTAATCAGTTACAATAAACCAGATGTCGATTATCAAATTGACTTAGTTGCATATTGCTTAGAAGAACCGCCATTTTTTGGTACAGAAGCAATGGGGAGTTTCATTCATGCAAAGTCATTGTATGATTCAAAGATTAATGTTATTGGAATGATATGTTTTGAAATGATAGGATTCTTTTCAGATGCTCCAAATTCCCAAATGTTTCCCTCGCCAGAACTCGCAGAAATATATCCAAGCACTGCTAACTTTATAGTTGTCGTAGGAATTGAAAGATTTAATTCTTTCAACAAAAAAGTGAAGGATCTTATGTCACTTAATTCAAGTATTGATGTTCAATTTATCAACTTCCCTTCTCCAGATGGATTGGCTGGCCTATCTGATCAGAGAAATTATTGGCAATTTGGTTACCAAGCTTTGATGATTAATGATACTTCTTTTATAAGAAATCCTAACTACCATTTACCTTCTGATACAATTGAAACTCTAGATTTTGGGAAAATGACCGAGGTTATTAATAGCACTTATATTGCCATTACAGGAATAAATAAGTGATTTTGATTTGTGCAATATTTCAATAGCCCCTGTGCATAATCGAGTAGACGGCCTCGCCAGCTTTCGCTGACGAGGTGCGCCTCTCACACCACCGTATCCACCGCGGCGGAGGTTTCTTATACGGCGGTTCATTAAGAATAAATGCAATCGCTCTTTACACCAATTGCACTCTGTCACTCATTTAAGATAAGGCAATCTGCATAAACAAACTCCTTATCAAATTGGAGACCACTAAATTTTCTGTCCCTGCCCGCCTGCGTCATTCAGGCCTGCTTCAGTTTATTACGGCTGCATCTAAACGCATTAGAGAGAGAAATAAATACAAAAAGCTACTCGTTGGATAAACACCGTCCTCTCTTCACTCCGGGCTTTCCACTACTATCCTTAACGCTTCGTACTAAGTACCAATGTACATACCTGGTACTATTAGCCATTCACTTTGTTGTCGACTTTGCATAAGATATAAATTAGTTTGCAATCTATGTGCTTACAAGTAAGCGCTGTGCTTACAATGGATTTTCTCGGCATAAGCATGAGGCATGTTATTCCAATTCCTCCTTGCATTACTTGTATTAGCACATCTAGACACTTCGTTTTTTGCAAAATTTATATCATGCAAAATCAAGACACAACAAAGAGAAGTTACACAGTAACAGCAACGGCAAAGCCAGAAGCTTTCGAGAATCGTAAACAATTCCTTTCCTGGAGTTTAGCAAAAAAGTATTTGAATGAATACATAACTCAACAGCCAATGAGTATCCTATTAACAACAGATACTGAAGTTGTTAAAGCTTATCACTTTAAACAAAGAGTTTCCTTTTAGGCTTAAATAGCCCTACTAATTAAATCCGCCACGGCGGATTTTTTTTTATTTCCTTAACCGATACAATTGTTGGAACTTTTGGAAAATTTTACATAAATTTGACATTGCAAATACTAACGCAAATCTATCTGTCATGGGATTGACGCAGCAAAGCCGAGACTATCAGTAAGTTATAAGAGATTTTTAAAGACAGACAGCATTAATATAAATATTTAACAATGATTTTTCAGATTGACTATTTATACAATACAAAATATAATTAAATAGCATAAATGACATGAACATAGAAGACAAATTCAAATTACTTAGCAAAATCAATTTATTGCAAGGTTATTTTGGCAGCAATGATGCAAATGAAGAATACAGTAAAGTAATTAATGAAATCTTAACTGAACAAATCGATGAATTCGTGCAGATAAAAAAAGAATTTTTAGAACATAACATCTCGAACATCATCATTCTATTAGCAAGTTTAAAGACAAATATTTCAAAAGAATTGTTTAAGAATCCCTGCCGAAAGAATTGGTTAGAACTAATCGAAACAGACGACAACAATATAAAGTATTGTACAGACTGTAAGAAACATGTATTTTATGTCACTAACCAATCTGAATTTCTTTTCAGAAAAAATTTAGAACAATGTGAGCTTTAAATACTTTTGACTACAAACCAAGCGAAGTGGAGTATCAAAATTTCCATTCTTGCAAAATTGTTTCACACGATGCACCTCTATTGGGCGAACCGATATATTCCGATGAGCAATTTTACTAGTAATACTTTCTTTAAATAAAATACCGATGAAAAAAAGAAAAAAACAAATATTGGTGTCAATCAAATCAATAATTGAACTAGGCGAAAATTTAATGCTACTTCAATTCTTTATAAACAAATTGACAGACAAATCACTTAAAAAGACGATAGTAGATGAAATAAAAAAACGTAATTTTGGGAAATTACTGCTAGTATTAGACAACGCACTTTATGACCTAGAAATGAATTCAATACAATTTGAGCAAGATGACATAAAGCAATTTGAATGCCATAGTTTCGAGAAAATTAGTATCGCAGAAATTAAAAAAATATTAGAAATAGAAAATTTACCCTTAACTTATTTGAAAGATAAAGATGGAAAACAAACAAAGTATTTGTGGTATTTTAATACCATAAACCGGTATGGTGTTATTATAGAAAACTCTTTAATGGAAGAAATTAAGCAAAACTTGGAATTACTATTAAACCTAAATGGTACAATTGTATTAGCTCATTTGGGTTACTATACCAAATTCAATATTGAAAAGTACACTAACAAGCAAACTTCTAATTCGCCTTACACACACAGTGATTATAATAGCAGTGACTGGCTATCTGATGCAGCTGGTTCATTTGACACAGAAGTAATGAATGAAGCAGGATGGAATATGGATTAGAGAAAACCATTTGAATATGTGAAATTAATCCTACTAAAAGCTAACCTTCAAGAAAATGTTCAAATTAAAGACGGTCAAAGTAAACGGCAAAACAGAAGTTGAATTTAATGGCAAGTATACCCTCGCGCAATTAGACGATTCTTTCAAAGATATTTGTATTGCACTTATAAATGAAAAGAGAAATATTGATAATTACGTCAATCGATATAACGGGTACTTAGAAATTCAGGTGAATACGCAAACTAGAAATTTTTCGGAAGATGAAAAAGCCTTGGTAGAAATGAAAATATTGCCAATGAACACAGTGCTTATCGCTAGTAATGGCTATTGTTTTGAGGATATTCTGCTTATTCTAGATATAATTCAAAAGCAGATAATAAAAGAGCACAATCCTAATTTTACTTATAATGTTAATTTTGTATCGTTATATGTAGGGGAAAAAAACCTCTTATAACCTAACGCAGAAAAGCAATGCCGGCTATATCTCAGGGCTGAATATTTTAATCATCTCATATCGACGAATAAATGTTATGATTTATCTCTGTCTTTGTCCGGCGCTGCTTCTGCGCTGGTTAGCGGTCAGTAGCAACAACATATTACGCTTACAAATACAGCAAACAATTCCCATCAGTTTAGAAAAAAAACATCAACATTTTCTGGTACATCGCAAAAAAGCGAGACGCCAACAACACTTTTGCAAAAAGCCTTAAAAGTTCATCTATCACCATCGCTCCGGGTGAAGCCTTAATCCAAAAAAGTATAGACCCAATTTATTTATAGATTAGGAAATAAAATTGTATGTTTGATTTGCGAAATGTTACTACTGCCAGTTGGCATTCATTCTAAACAACACTCAACAGAATGTGACATTGAAAATCAAAGAGGGTGAGGAAAAAATATAAAACAAACAAACTATGTTCGACAAATTTGAACCCATGCAACAAATCAAAAAAATTAATTTCACGTTCCAACCGGTAAGGTATGAAACTTGGATAGCTGGAAAGATGATAAGCAGTGGACGAACCACTTCTTTAATTGATGCTAAAGTTATATTTGAAGATGATGTTGAAAAAACTAAGATTACATTTGTAGACCCGAATTTAAATCATGAGCTTTCAACACAAAACATATTTGACGAATTTGTCAGTCAGCATGACAGACTTCAATTTATTACAATTCCGGAAAATACAAATGTTGAGATAGTAGCATTCATGATATTTAGAAGTACTATCGGTTCAACTAGAAAACACAAGGAATTTGCAAGAAGTGAGCCGTATTGTTGTAATATTTTCTTGTTTAGTGGAACAATAGTAAAAATTACATTTTCATATAACAACCCCGAGAAACTTTTAGAATTTTATAACCAATAAAAAATATAGACATGAATTTAAATTTTGTATTCAAATCACCAGACCATATTCGATATGAAAACGGTATACATGTTTCCGGGCCACATGGAGGAGCGGGAAGAGCCATAAAAGTCGAACCAAATATTAATGGAGGAGACGGGTTAACAGTTACACTCTATAATATGGATGGGAATCATCCAGTTTGGCAAAACAATGTGCAGATGGCTCCGAAGCAAATGAAGATAATAGAGCAAACAAGCGATATGATTATTTTACGCGGCTATGGTAATGACATGATGGGAGCTTCCTTTGCCGATTATGGACTGACCGTAAATTATGAAAATGGCGATATAAAGAATTGCATTTTGCATATGCATGATAGGGGAGTTGACATAGAGTATTTAGCATAATCAACATATAGCTTTCACGACGGATTGCTATTTTTATGACGAGATACCTACGAATCGAAATCATTATATATTTTAAATTCAAATGACAGAACTATTTTCAGGACAAATTTTACAGGCAGTTAAAAGCCTAATCCACACGTCTGAAGAAAGGAATTTTTGGATGCAGATATGCAAAGACCTTTCTGTTTTCTATTGCAAGAACAATCGGTTAAACAGTGACGACAACGAACAAGAGCATCCGATTTTTTCAGTCATTGACAACCAACTTTCAAGAGGACTTCCAACACTTCCATCTATTAACATTGAAAGACAATTTGCAGAAACCTTCGGCTTGACAGCCGAAGCTATTTCCAATATTGGTTCAATCACTTTTGACTTTTCTGAAGATGCAACTATTTTTTTGCGATGCCTAATTATTTCGGACAGCAGAACAAGCGAATTAAACAGCGAAACAACTTTTCAAACTTGGGAACAACACGGAGGAAGTGAATTTGAAAAAGTATTTTTTGAAAATAGGTTTCTGAATTTTGGCGAAAAGGTCAATCAGCTTTTGCAATTGCAAAGAACAATTAGTTCAATAGTCGGAGGCAGAGTATCAGGGCAAGATTTATTCTATGACCAGACAACAGATTTTTTAATAGAATTTCCCCAAGCAGAAAATTTCCCGAAAGGTTTAGTAATTGAAATTGACGGGGGACAACACAATGTTGAGCCACAAATAAGCAAAGACAATTTGCGAAAACATTTTGCAAACGAGAACGGCTACCAAACAGTAAGAATAAAAACATCAGAAGTAAATACTATTCCACAAGACAAAAAGAATCAAATTGAACAATACTTACTGCACCCCTACTCTCAATTTTTTTCTCAAAACATTTCTACACCGTTATTCAACACAATAAACGGTTTGGATTACATGCAACTATTCCTTTCTCCTTTTGCAATTGCAAGAGTTCAAAAAGCATTTATAAAGGCAATCAAGAAAAACTTGATTGACCTTACGACAGAAAATCTATCAATAGCAATTATTGAAAGGGATTTGCCTTGCGGCAAATCTGCAATTGATGATTTGCTTATTCAGATTAAAAATTTATCTATTCTTCAAAACGGAACAACTCTTCGTTTGCCGAACATTGATGTTTCAATTTTCAATACAGCTGAGTTTGTCGTGTGCAAACTCAATCAAGGAAACAACACACAACTTTTTTCAAACGATATTGATTTCACATAGTATGATTTGACTATTGATATTTCAGTTCTTAACTATTCAACTTTTTTAAACAAGCCGACAAGGATATCATTGAACAAAACAATTGTTATTCGTTCGATTCATCACACAGAAGAAAAGCGGAAATTCAGTTTTTACCCAACTATTGAATACACTAACGCGCCAGCCAACAGAGAAAGTGAAAGCATTGAACAACTAAACTTCTTTCTGCAATCATTATTTAGAAAGGAATCTTTCAGAGAAGGACAAGTAGAAATTCTTTCAAAGGCATTAGAAAAGAAAAATCCAATTGCTCTTTTGCCAACAGGTGCAGGTAAATCTCTCACATATCAAATTGCTTCTTTGCTTCAAGCGGGTTTGACAATTGTTGTTGACCCGATAAAAGCATTAATGAAAGACCAGGATGAAAATCTAAAGTCGGCTTCATTGACGGAACTGTTTATATCAATTCCTCACTTTCAGCAGCTAAGAAGAAAGAGAATATCAAAAGATATTCAGAAGGAGAATTTTTGTTTGCGTTCGTTTCACCTGAAAGATTCGTGATTGAAGATTTCAGAAATTCAATTGCATCAATTCCAAACTTCAATCGGAACTTTTCATATTGCGTAATTGATGAAGCCCATTGCGTTTCAGAATGGGGGCACGATTTCAGAACAGCATATTTGAAGTTAGGTGACAACTCAAGAAAGTTTTGTTTTTCGGGACACAACGGAGAAAATATCTCAACTCTTGGTTTAACAGGCACAGCTTCATTTGACGTATTGAGTGATGTTCAAAGGGAAGTTGGTTTACAAAACGATTCTGACATTATCAGACCAGAGAAATTAGAACGGAAGGAATTAAAATTCAAAATCAAAAATGTAAACGCAGTTCTAAATGCCGCAAACAATGCTTGGAATATTAGAACAGCCGTTTACAGCGATTCGAAAAATGTATTGCTAAATACTTTGCGAACTGATTTAATGACGGAGTTTGATTCAGACAACTTTTCAGATTTTATTAAAGCAAATGGAGCAGATTCAAATTGCGGTTTAATCTTTTGTCCTCATGCAACAGGTACAGACATCAGCGTTCAATTTATTGCAAATTTTTTAAGAGCAAGTTTTCCAACTGTTGCTCATCTAATCGGAGAGTATCACGGAAGTGGAGATAATAATGACGACATACAAGATGCTTTTAAAGCAAACAGGATTACACTTCTTATTGCAACCAAAGCGTTTGGAATGGGTATTGACAAACCGAACATTCGCTTTACAGTGCATGTTACACATCCAATTTCAATTGAAGGATTTTATCAAGAAGCAGGCAGAGCAGGCAGAGATAGAGAAAATGCAGTTTGCTACATTCTTCATTGCAATAATTTAAGATTACCAAACGCTAACACAGCAGCAAAAGATATACAAGGCAGTTTTTTGTATAACAGTTTCAAAGGAAGAATTTTTGAAAAGAGCATCACTTTTGAAATGTTAGACAGGATTACATTTCCACATACACCAAAAAGAATCAAGTTGAGCAAGAAATTTTTGAGGATACGGGAAGGGAAATAAAATTTGGAAACCCTTTTCCTGCAAACCAACCACATACACTTTACATCAATGGTGAACAGTTCGGACAAAATTATGGAAGTATAAATATCAATACACTAAACATAAACTCAAATGGTAACAACATGCTTTCACAAGGGGAAGCAGTTGAGTTGCTTCAAGCCATTTCAAATAAAATCAGAGAACAGAAACCAACAGATATGGATTTGCTTTCATGGTTAAAGAGTAGACAGCGAACACAAGAGCAGCAAGGTTTAGAGCAGCTTCTTCAAAACATTCCAGTGAATCAAACTCAATCCCTTACAATCGGATTGGAGAATGACGGCATCCAACGAGTAGTTGATTTTTTACAACCTCAATACAATGATTTTGATTATGCACTTGTAAAAAAGGCAACGGGTTTTTGCAGAAGCGATGATGATTTTGTTGACAATTTAATTTCCAATTACAGAAAAAAAACGAACATTACAATCACTTTTAATCAGTCTCAAATTGCAGAATTAAAATCGCTTTACACTAAAATAAGATTAGACAACGACACACTAAAAACAATTTATCGTCTCTCAATTTTAGGAGTGATTGAAGATTACACAATTCAATATCCTTCTTTGGTTACAGTCATTTGCAAAAATTTATCTGAAACAGAAATTCTGAACAATCTGGAAAAGTATGTTGAACGCTACCTAACAAGAATTTCTGCACAAGCAGTTAGAACAGATGCACCAAGTAGAAATCAACCCACTATGCTTCGCAAGTGTGTTGACTACTTGATTGATTTTACTTACGACAAAGTTTTTGATAAGCGAAAGAAAGCACTTGATAATATTGAGGAAGCGGTTGTAGCAGGACTTACCGACAACGAAGGATTTATAAGAACAGTAAACGACTATTTTGATTCACAATATGTGGAAAAACTTTACAAGGCAACATCAGGCGGAGACGAATTTGATTTTGATATTCTTTTCAACTACATCAAAATAGTTGGAGATGATAAAAATTTGCAACAGCAATTAAGAGGTTCAGCAAACAGATTGCTTGAATCAAATCCAGACAATCCAGTTTTCAGTTGGTTAGTTTATTATAGTTCAATTCTACTGAAAGACCGAGACGATAAAAAAGTGCAAGAGTATTTTGAAAATGGTTTTAAGTATTATTACAACGAGGGAAACGGATACAGCTATGAAGACATTGACAACGAAATAGAAAAATTGAGTTTAGAAATTCAAAGACACGACAATGACAGTTATTCAAACCACATCAAACAAATTGAAACGTTGCAAGCAAAGTTTGCATCAGGTAAAATATCATCTTTTAACCAAAAATTCTTAGAGCAATATGTTTAAAGAACTTAACGATAACTTGAACTCCATAAACGGTGAAGTTACAAAACTCAAAACGGCTGTTGAGCATATTGACACAGCAAAGTCAGCAGCACAAGCAGCAGTTAACGCAGCGAACACAACGAACACTGAGTTCAAAGAACATTTACAGAAAGTAACGAAGGCAGTTGATTCAATTCTGAAATCGCATCAAGATTTAATTGCATCGACAAAAAATTTAACCACAACAATTAAAGCGATTGACTTTCCGAAGCAACTTAGATTAATTAAGATAATTTCAATTGCGACAGGAGCAATTGCTTTAATTGCAACATTGTTAATTTTAATCTTAGTCTTGCGCCATAAGTAATTATGTATTCTTTTAATCAGCTAAAAACTGCGTTGGATGTCGTACAGGACGAATTAATTCAACATCATTTTTACGACTATAAACTATCCAAGATCAGCGTCAATTGGATACCCTATAGTGCTGCTTATGGATTTCAAAGTTATTTTTCAACTGGAGAAATAAGTATACCTGCTATCAGCAAATCTAAGTTCAAGGAACTATTTACAGGGCAATATGTTTCATTAAAGGATATATTGCGACATGAATATGCACATGCCTTTGCATTTACTCATCGCAGGTTAATGAAATCAAAGAAGTTTAGATTGGCATTTGGAGCATTACATGATGACATAAAAGCACACTGGACTTTTGATCCTATTTTTTTTGTTAGTGAGTATGCCGCGCAGAATGCAATGGAAGATTTTGCGGAAACCTTTATGTACTACCTTGAATATTCTGGGAAATTACCTAAAAAATTTGCTCATCCTGCCATAAGAAAAAAGTGGTATTTTATTAAATTTCTAAGTGATTCATTGAGAGAAAACAAATTATAGAAACCTGAACGACACTTTATTTCATTTACAGTGTCACCGTTACTTTTCTAAACCAAGTAGTAGAGAAAGGTAAAGATTATGGCAAAGACAAAAGAATAGAAGCAGAAAAGATTTGCAGGCACGGGAGAGTACACATTATTCAGATGCATTGGATACGCTGGTATACGGACTGATAGTAAAAGATATGGATAGTGATGTTAGCACTGGAAATATATTCACGATAGAATCACGATAATAATTTGGGTGTTCCCACTTGTTGAGTGCACAGGCGGGCGGGCTAGCCGCTGCAAGTCCTCATCCCGACCAAAGCGTCGGGACTCCGGTCTTTCCACTACTATCCTTAACGAAAATTACAACACAACATACAGTACATACTGATGCATACCTACGCACATACTCTTGTATGTGTCATTTCGCATTGATATAAATTCATTTGCAATTTATGTGCTGGCAAGATATACAATGGATTTTCTCGGCATAAGCATGAGGCATGTTATTCCAATTCCTCCATTGCATTACTTGTATTAGCACATCTATACACTTCGTTTTTTGCAAAATTTATATCATGCAAAATCAAGACACAACAAAGAGAAGTTACACAGTAACAGCAACAGCAAAGCCAGAAGCTTTCGAGAATCGTAAACAATTCCTTTCCTGGAGTTTAGCAAAAAAGTATTTGAATGAATACATTACCCAACAACCGATGAGCATTCTTCTAACAACAGATACAGAGGTTGTTAAAGCTTACCACTTCCATCAAAGAGTTTCCTTCTAGGCTTAAATAGCCCTACTAATTAAGTCCGCCGAGGCGGACTTTTTTTTATTCCTTTTTTCAAGTATACTCGTTGTCCCCCTTTAATTGATACAACCAGGCGTTGGTAGTATAAAATGTCAACCTTAAAATTTATCTTTGACGAAAACATTTAACTGCAATGGCAAAATATTTAAGAACATCGGGAATTACAGCGGGTGTGGAAGAACTTATTAGAGAAGCTCGGGAACGACTTTATATTATAAGCCCTTACCTTAAACTATCCGATAATATCAGGGAGCTTCTTAATGACAAAGAACGAGAAAAAGCAGAAGTAAGAATAATTTTTGGGAAGCAAGAGCTTAGCCCACCAGAAATGAGTTATTTACAAAATTTAAAGTATGTTCGATTATATTTCTCAAAGAATCTCCATGCAAAATGTTACCTCAACGAGAGAAAAATGATTATATCATCAATGAATTTATACGAATTTTCTCAGCAGAATAATAGAGAAATGGGAATTTTAATTGAGAGAGAAAACGAAGCCGACAGGCAAGTGTACGACGATGCATGGAAGGACATTGAATCTATTTTGAATAATGCAACTGACTTTTCTTATATAGAAGCACCAAAAGGGAAAGAAAATGAAAAAACTGCACCGACAAAACCACTTGCGCCAGTACAGGAAACGGTTACACTGCCAAAGACAAAATATTATGGAAAATATTTCTCTTCATCCGCATTGTCAAAAGAACTTGGCATAAGTAAAAAAGACATTGACTCCAAAATTGAAAAAATGAAATGGATTGAAAATAAAAATGGCGAATTGGTTCTGACGACCCTTGGCAAAAGTAAAGGAGCGGAAATAAAAAAGGGTCAATATGGAGATTACATTGCCTATCCTGAAACTATTATAAAAGAACTGGGTTAGAATTATTGAACGTACCGTTGATAAACATGATATGTTAAGAATCCGACTCCTATTAAGTTGCTTGTAAAGAGAATTATGAAAATATTAAATTGGAAAAAAGACAAAAAGACCCCAGCATCAGACCCTTATTTGTATAATCGTCTTAACGCAGATATGAATTACTGTGGCCTAAAACCTGAAATTCAAAAAGGATTTCTCTTTTATATGGGTGCAGCCATTTCCATAGGTATCAATGAAAGCCCAGTTGATCTCAGACAACAACTTGCAACTGCCGATTTACAAAAAGAAACGTATTTGAAAATAGTTAATGCGTATTCTCAATCAACCGGAAACTTTTCAGATTACGGTGATCTCGATGATGGTTTCTTTAGTAAAATGATCTACACCATCAACTCAATATTATTCCAATTATCCGGCATAGATCCTAATGAAATCGACAAACAACTTAGAACAGTTGAAATTGGTAAATTACATTTATCGACTATTTTAAAAATGGATGTTCATAAAGATCTTCAAGAGAAATATGCAAACAAGTCTTACAATTTGAATATATGCCATAATCTTCTTGAGGACATCTTTTTTATAATGGGAGACTATTTACATAAAACAGGATATGACCTTGGTAGATCCTATGAAGCTGGGTATGCACATTTCTATATGCAAACAACTATGGATGTCAATGGTACTAGATTTCTCTTGTCTACAATCTATAATTCTCTAACTCCTTTATACAAAGCGTTTTTTAGTTATCCCATTCTAAATTTTGCCTGTCAAGATGCCTTGAAAGCAAATCACATTTTCAGTAATACGCTTCAAATGTTTTATGCAGGTATTAATCCTGAGATATTCCAACCAATACATCGCTTCCATCAATTTGTATTTTATGTTCCTGATAGTCATAATTTCCGTCCCCAATGGGATTTCGAAACACGCAATGATTCTGACAAACAAGCAATTATATTTTTGAATGCACTTTCTATCCGTAATACTGATATAATGAGTTTAAAAAGTCAATTTTTAGCCTATGATGATTTAATGTGTCCTGAGTTAAAGAATTGTGTCATTGATAGGGATGAGTTTTATTACACTATGAAGAAAGGAATAATAGGAAAGTACAATATAAGACCAGCCGAAAATGAACCAGAGGTTTGGAATAATTTGGGTGACTTAATCCAGTATTTCTGCATTCTTTTTTATGAAACATGTTTACATGCTTTAGTTTTAGACGAAGTAATAATTAACGAATAAATTAAATAGGATTTATAGAAAGTATAATAAAACTGATGGGGTAAAATTAAAGTGATGATATGCAGAATGACAAGTACACCAGGCGGTGACAGCACCTACAAGAAATTGGCGGTTCATTGGTTAAATCAAGCTTTGTGCTTCTATCAAATTTTCTGCTTGATTGAAGGTGTAGTGCTTCGCAATCGCCAACTTTTTATAGCTGCAAAACATTAGCGTCAATTCAACCGAACTGCTCATTTAACTTTAAAACTGATTTCTAAAATCATGGGACATATTGAAAACGAGAAGGATTTCAGAATATTTATGGAATTGAACGGACCTAAAGGTTACGCTTCAAGGTCTAACTATATAAGTTGGCTGAACTTCATTGCAGAAAGTGGCTTTAGTATAGATTCAATGTTAAGTGACAACGCTACTATTTTGGATTTTTTGAAGGCTAGCGAGAACAAAAGAAGCAAGTACAAATCAAAAGCCGCTTATTCGGATTTTGGTTCTGCCTTGAAGAAGTATAGGGAGTTTTTAAACATGGATTTTGTATCTCTTTTATCAGATTTAGAGGATGTTGACCAAAACCAACTTTCAGAAACAGAAAAAAGGGAGTTAAGGAAAGCAAGAATAGGACAAGGAAAGTATCGACGAAATTTAGTAGCTCTTTGGGGAAAATGTTCTGTAACCCAATTCAGCATAAGAGAGTTTTTAGTTGCTTCACACATATTACCTTGGAGAAATTCTTCAAATTATCAACGATTAGATAAATACAACGGACTATTGCTTTTGCCGACTTACGATAAACTTTTTGACAAAGGATATATTTCTTTCGATAACTCGGGAAACATTATCACCTCGAGCAGACTGACTGAAAGGGAATACTTGCAGTTAGGTATAAAAAAAACAGACAAAATATTCAAAATTTACAAAGAAAATATTCAATATTTAGAAGAACATAGAAGCATCTTTAAAGATATTTTGGAAAAATGAACTTCCGCTAACACAGCCTTGACGATGCGCTTCGTCATATATTTTTTTCGTTTGCAAAATTCCGTTGCGGATAGAATTTAAAAGGATTTTCTCGGCATAAACATGAGGCATGTTATTCCAATTCCTCCTTTGAAATTATATCTGTTCGCAACAGGTCACGAGGCAAACAAAAAATAGCTCATGACAAACACACCGAACATCCCATTATTCAGCCTGAAGAAGGAACATTCAGAATTTCCAAAACAACGCATTAGGTCTTCTCTCGAGGCTTACGAATTCATTAAGCAATTCTATTCAGATGATATCGAAATTTATGAAAGCTTCTTTATACTACTTCTCAACCAAGGTAACTATACCATTGGCTTTGCAAAGATTAGTCAAGGCGGTATAGCCGGCACTGTAGTTGACACCAGAATGGTTGCTAAAATAGCATTGGAGAGTTTAGCAGTTAACATTATCCTGGCACACAACCACCCTTCAGGTAACTTAAATCCGAGCGCACAAGATAAATCCTTAACAGAGCGTATCACCAATGGATTAAAACTACTTGATATCAATGTAGCTGATCACATCATTCTAACTGCTGAGTCTTATTTTAGCTTTAGAGATGAGTGCATGATGTAGAGCAACAAGCTGCTTTAGGAATGACACACAAAGTGTGTCATTTTTTTTCTTGAATATTTTGTAAATGGCATTTTCCTACGCACTGGGCTTGTATCAATCTCATTCATTCAGCCTTCGTTACGCCACGCCTTCGCTCCGTTACTCTGCACTCCAGCACTTGGCTCACTTCGCTTCATTCATTTCGATTCAAACAAGCCGCCTAATACACGCCATGTAATACTGCTAGCCTAAAGGCATACGCACAATTACATGGCTGATGTACGCAAGACTATCATGAGGCATGATAGACATGCATACATTGTAATTGGTACTCGTAGGAGAAACTCCAACGAGTGCTTCATAAGGGCGCGCCCTCATATATCCTATGCCTTTAACGTGCGCACTCCCCGAGCGCATGGCGTGGGCGTCGGCATTCAGCAACACAGAACGATTTTTGTAAAAAATCATTCTGTGTAAATAGTTGAAAGTGTTGATTTTAGGTACTTGCAGCGGAAAAAATTAACAAAAAAGTTATGAAATTTGTGTGAAAAAGGTTTTGAAAAGTCAAAACTTTATCGTATATTTAAGTATTAATAAACCAAAACAGGAGCACTAACCTGTATAAACTCTAGTAAATTTTTTATGTATTTAGACAGATTAAAAACAGACAACATTTTTGTAAAAAATGAAGTTGTCAAACTCGAAAGCCTAACAGGAATCCCAACCCGCAAAGGACTAGAAAACGCCATCATTTCAGAAGGTCAGATTGTAAATGTAGTTTCTAACAAGTACGCACATTTAACCAATGAAAATTTTTTCCTTGAAGTGGAAAGAGCATTGATTGAATCTGATATTAATTATGTGACTCAAAGCATTAACAGAGGAAACCGCAGTTTTGCCGTAGACTACATTTTACAGGATGAAAATTTTGTAGTGAACGTAAAAACAGGAGCGGACGAAATTTTGCCCATGCTGAGATTTACAAACGGTTATGATGGAAGCACAGCGCCAAGCGGAAGATTTGGATTTTTTAGAAAAGTATGCTCAAACGGTTTGCACGTAGCAGAAAGCAAAGTAGGATTTAAGTTAAAGCACAGAGGTAATATTGAAAGTATCGTAATACCCCGCATTAATGAAATGGTGCAAATGTTTATGAAAAATGAGTATTACGACATCAAACGCAAATTTGATGTTTTGGCAGAAACCCCAATACAAGACCTTAGCAGATTTGTGCAGGTGGTTTGCAACGATACAAATATTTTCAAGTTTGAGAAATCCGACAAAAACCCCGAGCCTAGCAAATTGGCGCAGATGGTGATTGATACCATCACAAATGAAAGTTTGATTTTAAACTATGACCCGAATTTATGGATTGGGTACAATGCTTTTAATGAGGTACTACACAAGGAAATGAAGAAGACCTTTGAAAATCAACGTCAATTTGATAGCCGCATTTTAGAAAGTGTAATGACACTTTCGTAAGCTTTTTTTTAACCCAACCGAGGTGCAGTACCTCTATAAAAACTAGTAAATTAAATTATGGCAACAGCCGAAGCAAAAAAGCCCTTACCACAGGCACCGACCAACGGAGTGAAAACACATACTCCCACAGCCAACAGCACCGAAGTAAAAAAGGAAGTGCAACAAGAAAAAACGCAAAACGGCATTCCCGTACACGCACCGGAAAAAAGTTTGAATCTGACTTTAAAACGTATTCGGGAACTCAATTTGATTGCTGACAAGCGCGCAAAGCTGATTGAGATACAAGACAATTTAAACGGCTTCAAATTATCTTCAGATAAGACAGCGGATAAATTGCTTTTAACTGACAGTTTCGGAAATAAGTTTGAATCAAGCAATACAACAGTAATTGCAGATGTCCTGGCATTACTGAAATCTTCTATTCAAACGGTTATAGACGAAACTGAAATGATGCTGACACTTTAAGCATTCACAGCGCACCCAAAATTTTTTGGGTGCGCTTTTTTTTTACCTCAAAAATTATTCCCATGCTTTACACTCATAAGAGCCCAAATTATAAAACGATAGTTCAGACCGAAACTATAAACCAACTCACCAACCTTTCATGTTCACAGTACTACAACGGAAATTTGTTTGACAGATTTTACAGCCACTTTGTAAAAATGGGCATGAAGCCCATTTCCTCATTAGCGGCTGAAATAGCGGACAAAATTTTACACAGCTCCCCACCCCTCCCACCGATAGAAGACGAAATTTAGAAAGACTATAGCAATATATCCACTACTTGAGAGCGTATTTATACGCTCTTTTTTTATAAAAATCTCCTTTTTTTCGCGAAAAAAAGGAGCAAAAAAAGGCTAGCGGCCGTAGAGTTTTTTGTTTGTGGCTCCACCTGTCGTTTCTTGCAATTGCACACCCGGATTATGTTTGCTACGCAATGCAAAAGCTTACGATAAGCGAGGCGCTTTAATGCAAGTCGATTGATATTACCGATTCCAGTCCCACCAGCTTGTGCGGCTTTATTATAAGCAGTTTGGTTGGTGCAGGTTTGTAACCCGCGCCTGCATTACTGGTAATTTATTGCGGTTTAATTTTTAAGTTTGTTGAATGAAATTTTCACACATGAATTAAAGAAAGAAGGTTTGTGAGGGCACAAACCGCGGGATAAAACAAAAAATGGAACCTATAATTTATAAGTGGGAGGAATGATGGGTAGGAATGATACGATTGGATTAAGGGGAAATAATTATTATATTTGTAGACAAAAACTAATCGAACCTTCGGTTATCTACTATATACGTATTGGATAAATGGAAGTTTGTATTGAGTATAATCAATATTTTTCACCTGATGCCAAATGAACTTTCCATACAGCAGCTATTACCAGAAGTCAACGACAGAGCTGTAATTGAAAATAAAATGGAAGGCAGCACTTTTATAGGGATTGATTTTGGCACTTCCACGACAGTTGTAAGCTATGCAATTGTTGGTGACAACAATGCACCAATTAAAACCAATGCCATTCCAATCCGACAATTGAACTTTGACGGCAATACTCTTACACATCATCTTGTTCCAACCTGTATCGCTTATCAAAATAGTCAATTGTATGTTGGACAAGGAGCAAAAATGCTGAAAAGCAAATTGCAACCTGAGCAAAATATTTGGTTCTCATTCAAGATGAATTTAGGAAAGGATAATGGACCTGAATTTACAAGAACAGAATTAAGAGAAGGAAACCCACTTGGCAAAATTGAAAACACATTAGATGCAACAAAACTTTTTTTCAAGAAGTTGAAAACAGAAATTGACAATTACATTCAAGAACAAAATTTGCCGAGACAACTTTTTTATTCTGTAAGTATCCCTGCATCTTTTGAAGCAAATCAAAGAGCAGATTTGAAAAGAGCATTGGAGTTTGCAAACATTCCGATAAACGAAACTTTATTCATTGACGAACCCAACGCAGCATTTTTAAGTTACTTGGTGCAAGCCAACAACAATGGCTTTCACAACTACAACATTCCAGTTGACAGCCCACTCCATATTTTGGTTTTTGATTTTGGAGCAGGTACATGTGACATTTCAATAATTGAGATCGGAAGAAATGGAGGAAAACTTTATTCAAAGAACATCGCGATTTCACAATTTGAACAACTTGGAGGTGATGATATTGATAGAGCAATTGTCAGAGAAATTCTTTTACCGCAACTGGCAAAGCAAAACAACATTTCTGTTGAAGAAATTAGAGAAAACAACTACAAAAAAATATTACTTCCAAAACTTCAAGCAGTTGCAGAGCAACTAAAAATTAAGGTTTGCAAAGCAGTTGCATCAAATAAGGTTGGGCAAGAATTGCCCAACCTTATTAATACAACAGAGAGAATAAATTTTCTTCAAACAATAGATTTCATTTTACCAAAACAAGTAATGCGATTTGAAAATCCTTCAATTAGTCCGCAAGAGTTTACAAACATTATGAAAAAATTCACCAATGAGGCATTAGCTTTCAATTTTCAAGATGATGTAGAAAGTTTGAAGAGCATCTTCACTGTAATAAATTCCGCCTTACTTAAAGCCAACATTGATAAAGGTGATATTGATTTAGTTCTACTAATCGGAGGTAGTTCATATAATCCATATATCCAAACTGCTTTATACCGACACTTTAATAACAGTGATATGGAAATACCGCAAGATTTACAAAGCCATGTATCAAACGGAACAGCGATAAATTCTTTTATGGCAAACGGTTTAGGTGTAGATATTATCAAACCAATTGTCAGCGAACCAATTTTTATCATCCTTCAAAATGAGGTGAAGAAAACCGTTGTTTACGAAGGAACTGAAATACCATGTAAAGAAATTTTGATTGAAGATTTAAGGCCACAACGAAACGACCAAAAGGAAATTGAAATTCCTATTTGCGTGTCTACAAAGGAAAAAATACTGACAATCTTAAAACTGAAAAACGAAAATGGTTTTAACACGACTGATAAAATAACTTTGAAGTGTAGCATCTCACATGACAAGCTAATTACATTCAGGGCATTTATTCAAAACCTTGAAATATCAACCGAACCATTAAACCCATTTGCAAATTCTGCACTTTCAACAGAGGATATCGCAGAGAAACAACTTTTGAAACTACTTTACAAAGCGACCAAAGAAAACGGGGGGAAACCACCACTTGACAAACTTAAGGCACTTTCACAATTCTATGTAAAGACAGAAAGACATTTAAAAGCAGCCGAGACATTTGAGAACATTCAGCAGTTAGACCCGAATAGACGCTATGAAGCTTTTGTCTGCTACCATTATGCAGAGGCGGGAAGAAAAAAATTATCCGATAATTGGGCAGAGATTGCTTATCAAAAAAGTCCAACGGCATCAAACGCTTACAATTTTGCATTAGTTAAAAGTGTTCAAGGTAAAACGGACGAGTATAAAAGACTAATGGAAGAATCCGTTTCTTTGGGCTGCAATGCAGCGATGTTGACGTATGGTGAATACTTATTGAACAAAGAAAAAGAAAGGGCGGAGGAACTTATTCAAAAAGCGTTTGAGAAATGGTATAAAGAATTTGAAGAAAACCAACTTAGCAAAAATGATTTCTCGAGGTTAATTCGTGCAGCAAAACAGTTAGGTAAAATGCAAATTGCGGAGCAAGTTCAAAAAGCAAAAGACAATTTGAAAAATGAAAAGGGAATAAATTGGTATAATCCCGACAACACTGCAAGTGACGGAAGAGAACAATTGGAAAGCAAAAACATTAACTATTTAAACTGACAGAAATATGCCTTGGTTTATCCCACGAACACAGTTAGACACAGTTGAACAAATTCCATTTTTGCAACAAGTAGAAAATAATCCTAATAGAAATTATTGGTTGAAAGGATTTGCAGGTAGTGGGAAATCAGTTTTGCTACTTCACTGTTTAATAGATGAGAAACTGCGAAACCGAAATTCAAAAGCGATCATTATTCTTTACACTCATTCTTTGATTGACATGATTGAAGAAGGTATTCCGCAAGATTTTAGTGGAACTCCAGTAGTGACATACTTCAAATTTTTGAGAATGCACCAAACTTTTGATTTGATACTAGTAGATGAAATCCAGGACATCCCTGAACATGTTTTAATTGAAATTGAATCAAAGCGGTCTCTAAATGGCCGGATAATAGTTGCTGGCGATATAAACCAATCAATCTATGACAACGATACATCAAGCGATGTAATCAGAACAAGAATCGGTATACCCAACAATGGTACAGAATATCCGCTTAATAGAATTTACAGATTAAGCAGAAGAATAAGAACTATTTCTGCTGACTTTTGCCAGGACAAGCAAACATTTTTAGCAGCACAAGTAATGGACTTGAATCCCAATGTTCCAGTAACCCTTGTAAAAGCGAATAGTGCTTCTGAAGAAATTAATTGGTTATGGAAATCTTCTAAGGAATATGCGGATGCAGGCTATGCACCAGCAATAATTATTTCAAATCATGGAGAAATTATCAATTTTATTTCATCACTTCTTGCAGTTGAAAATAAACCACCATTGACAAGTGCATGGATCAACGCAAGAGAAAAGGATTATGATTCCATCAACGGGCATCTTGCTGCCAATGGAATCAAATTACAATATTTGGGAAACAAGTATGGCTCATTTGAAAAAGCACATTCGCAAAATTTGGTTACAATAATTACATACCATAGTTCCAAGGGGCTTGATTGGAAAGCAGTTTTTATTCCCTTTCTGAAAAATGAATATGTAATATTCGGGGACTTTGACAAAGCTAAAACATTGTTTTTTGTTGCCTTGACAAGAAGCAGAGAGCAACTGTTCCTTTCATATTCAGGAAATAATAAGCACTTATTTATTACTCCAACGATTGTTGCCGAATGCACTCAAAGAAATGCTGCGGATGAACTTAGACGAATTCAAAATCCATTAGGAGGTTTAAACAATGCTGACGATATTGTAGTAATTTAAACAAAGAAAAAATGATTGCAGTAGCAACAAACATATATGAATTTACAAATTGGCTGAAGTATGGAACAAGAACTGTTTCAAAAGAAATGCTTATACAGTTATTTGATGCGAACCAAAAAAGCGAAACACTTTTAGAGAAGGTCGGTTTGTTTGAGGAGGATTTTGAAATATTCTTTTGCGTTTTGAATGAAACTTTTCCTTACCAAACAGACACGATTTTTCCTGTTACTGTATACCAAATCACAGAGATAAAACCGTTGTCTGAAAAAGTAATTCCAATTCTTAAACAGAAGTTAGGAGATTACAAAATCTCCACCCCAATAGACAAAACTCTTTATGAAAAACTACACAATGAAAAACTAAAAAAAATTTCGTTTGACGGATTGAATTATATCCGAGAATCATTTTCACTTTTTACACCACTAGAAAATCAAAATATTTTCAAGTCATTACTTGAAGCAAAAGCAAAACGTTTCTTTGAAACAAAATCAGACAAAGACAATTGGTTTGATTTGGTTATTTCCTACGAAAGAGCCAAGCCATATCCCGTTGATGATATTGGGTTTCTTTATGATGTAGGAGCCATTTATAGGGAACGGTTTAACATCACTGATGATGATATTGCTAATCGTGAGCTTATGAAAACGCAAGACCCACACAAGTATGAACTAATTTCCCACATTGTAGAACTTTCCAAGTTTTTGAAAACTGCAAATCAGGGAATGCCGTTTTCTTCTTTCCTTAAATTTTATGAAACTTCTGAATTGATTAAAGTATTCAACCGAGAAGTACACCAAAAAGAGGTACCAGAAGCGCTGAATCACATTTTGCTTTATGCATTCTTTTTCAAGTTTAGAAAACTAATCCGTGATACACACGACTTGACAGATAGCAAATTCACTTCACAGGTCGAAAGATTTTTCCACCAAAATTCTTTTAATTAGTGATGAGCCGCACTTTACGTTTGAGCAATCACCAACACCACATAAAGTGAAAGATAAGAAGCAGCCAACTGAAGAAACAAAAGCAAAAACTAAAGTTTCTAATGATGGTTCGGAATCTTTTGATGTAAATACAATTTCTAAAATCATGGTAGTAATTAGCAGTTTGCATACGTCGCTAAAGAAAGAAATAGGTAAAGCATTTGAAGCAGCATTACATCCAAAAAAAGGAGTTAGCCACTGATAAGAAAACATATTTCATTAAATGCTTGAACAAAATAGTAATGAGCAAAAAGAATCAGGAAAAAGAAGAATCCACTTTCGACAGAAATAGTTGACAAGATTAAAGAAGCAATTCAATAACCTCAATCCAACTGGTAGTACATTTGCATTTTTTGCCAACGCAAATGCCACACAAAAAAATAAAAAAGAGCTATCAAACCAACTCACCAAAGACACCGTAACAATGGACAGACACAGCAAGCCAGAAATAGAAGCACGAACCGGTAACAGCCAATTTAAGAAATTGGCGGTTCATCGGTTGATATCACAGAAATATCGAAAACCAAAGGAACAATAAAAGTGAGGATAATATCTGCAGGATTATCCGTCTGACGAATTAGTTAATTTTGATCCTTCATTCGATTTATAGTTATTCCCAATCACTTTAAATATTTGCAAATCACCAGAACAATTTTGTATGTACAATTACTACCTTTATGCAGAACTTTTCCCAATGTATTACAATCACTATCATTATAAAAGATACTTTTAAAGTTAAAAATAAAATAAATGGAAATGAAAGACCTTTTAGAAAAATTATCCTCCTACAATATATTTAATTATTTATTTCCTGGTGTTGTATTTGTTATACTCTGCAAATATTTTATAGGCTATGACTTTATTCAAGAAAACAATTTACTGGGGGTATTTCTTTACTATTTTATCGGTATGATCATAAGTAGGTTTGGATCATTATTTATTGAGCCCCTGCTAATAAAGCTAAAATTCTTAGTATTCGAAGACTATAAAAAATTTGTTACCGCAAGTAAAATAGATTCAAAAATTGAATTATTTTCAGAAATCAATAACACGTACCGAACAATTTCATCACTATTTGTTCTACTACTATTAATAAAAGGATATAGCTTTTTAGATGACAAGTTCGATTTTTCTGATTCAACCACATATTTCATAGTGGTTATTTTGCTTATCGCATTATTTATTTTTTCTTATCGTAAACAAACCAACTACATTACAAAACGAATTAAAGCAAATACTTAATGGAATATAATATTGACTTTTTATATGTAGGTGATGGCGATGCTATTATTATTTGGGCTAGAAACCCACAGGTCCAAGATTTTGTTTTCTTTTTAGACGGTGGAAATGCAGGAAATGGTCAAAAGATCGTAGATCACTATAATACATTGATAAGGCCACATCTTTATGACAAACGACTCATTGGTTTCATTAATAGCCATCCACACGCGGATCATATTAATGGGTTGGTTGAAGTTATTGAAATCCTCAAATCCGAAATTAATTTTGGCATATACAACGATCCTGTCGAATGTATTACTCAAGAACATAAGGATAGAATACACCAATCATACATCGAAAATGAAGATCCTGATATAACACACTTGTATGAAACATTCGAAAAGATTGAAATACTAAATGAATTATGTGTGAATTATGGCATAAAAAGATATAATGCGTATAGTGATGATATTAATTTTTTCGGTGGTTCATTCAAAATACTTTCCCCAAGTAAAGATTTTTATGTGAATCTTGTTCAATATTTTAGTGATGTAGATTTTCTTAAAACAGTAGATTATTCAAGGAAAACTCTACCATATATTACAGAAGAAGAAAATTTGCAACCTTGTGCGATTGTTGACGCTGCTAACGACGCATCCCCGGAAAACTTAACTGGTACAGTAATACAATTAATAGATAGTGAAAATAGAAAATATATATTAACCTCTGATGCTGGAATAGATGCATTCGAATATATGGAAACCGACGGTTTTGACCCCGAAAATATTGTATTAGTTCAACTACCACACCATGGCAGTCGGCGGAACATAAATACAAAATGGCTTTCGAAATTTAATCCGACCTACTATATTGCTTCAGCAGCGGGAAATGCGAAACATCCAAGACGCGCAGTAATTAATTGCATTAAGAGAAACCTGCCCAATTGCGGAACTTATAGTACTCACACTAATAAAGGCGCCATAGCTTATACCACAAATAATGCTGTGTTCCCAAAAAGGTACTGGGGCCCTGCAACACCGCTTTAAAAAAATAAAGAAATGACGACTAAATTATATAAGGGGGCTTCGCCCCCTTATATAATTTAGCTTCACACATTATAATGCAACGCCCCTTTCAAAAAACACTTTTAAACCCTACCTTAGCAAATTAAAAATCAACTTTATTACCCACCCACCACCAACTACAACCAACTACAACCAAATGCCCAAAATATTCGACAACATAGAAAACCACCTAACCCAAGGTCTGAATGACACATTAGAACTTTCTCAACGTACTGACTTTTGTGTTGGGTATTTCAATTTGAGAGGCTGGAAAGAAGTTGCAGACAAAGTTGAACTCCTTGCTGGCGAAACCATCCCCAGCTAGCGCAAGTGTATTTTAAGCAGTGTGGCTGGCGCGGTGTCTGTGACCCGTGCCCATCCAATTAAAATATTCAAAAAATATTTTCATCGCTTTACATTGTAAAATGTTTTGTTAGATTTGTGTAAACATGCGATACCAAAAACTTCGGTTATCAGCGTGGCATTGGTTGACTAACAGAAAGTTTGTGTCGGGTACAAGTAAGTTACCGCTAATGCCAAAACAACATGCATTGAATCAAAAACCTCAAAGCAATGAAGATAAAATATACTAACAATAATATACAATGCCAAATTTCAACTTTCCCAAAATTATAAGCTTTACAATTGCGATCTTATTCTCATCCAAAATTTTTTCGCAAAAAATAGATTCCATATACTACTTCGACAATCAATTATTAATGTCAAGCGAAAAACAAAATGATCAAAATATATTGCTATCCTTTTTTACCAGAGAACGTGAAAACATAATCGATAAAAATAGTTTTGAATTTTCTTTTATTGATTCGCAATTTAATATGAATCGTATAATTAAAGTTAAGAACAAAACAATTTTCGAAGACTATTGGTTCACGACTAATGATACTATCTTTAACGAATATGTTTTTGGAAGTGAGCTGGAAAAATACTACTCTAATTTGGCGGAATACATTGCTAAGAACTTATCCTATCCGAAATCTGCTTTAAAGAAAAACATTGAAGCAAAAGTTATTCTATCATTCATAGTTGATAAGAATGGAAATATTACCAATCTTAAAGCGTTATCCAAACATGGAAATGGTTTTGAAAATAATGCTCTACAAATATTAAAATCAAAGAATAAATTTGGAATAATGATGTATCAAAATCGACCCGTAAAGGTATATTTTACAATTCCAGTTACTTATGAGCTTACTGATTAAATCGTACTTCGATTAGGATTTACGTTTAGATAAATATTCCAGCACAAGCGGTAACATGCGCTAAAAAGAAAGAAGGGCATTAGTGCAAGTGCTGAACTTTCTACCTATCTTTATCTTTTGGAAGAAATTAAGCTGATGTGCTTTCTATTCCCTTCCTTCTTTTAGCGCAAAAACGCTAGTGACATGTAGCAAATCGACAAGAACCTAAACCTTATTTGATGAATGTATAATATTACCATTATTTTTTCGGCGCATAAAGAGATTGGACTTTGTAATTCACAGGAACTTTACAAAATTATAGACTCAATAAAACCTGAATTAATATTTGAGGAGCTTTCCGTTGAAGTTTTTGAGAGATGTTATATTCATCAAAATATGTCTACACTTGAAACAGATGCTATTAGCGCATACATACAAAATAAGGATATAAAACATATCCCGGTTGTCGGCACGGTTCATGACATTGATGCTAAGATTCGCTTTATGTCGAAAAATGAATTGTATCTTAGTTTATACAATGAACTCATTATGATGGAAGCAAAATTTGGATTTCCATTTCTGAACAGTGCCGAATGCGAGAGTATATTCGATCGGATCAGTACTATGGAACAGACATTTTTAGAGGAAAGGGATGATGATATGTTGTATCAAATATGTAATAGGTGTGACATGGAAATTGATAGATATGAGAATGAAATAATCAATAATATATACCAGTATAGCAGAATGAATAGTTACGACAGAGCTATACTACTTTTGGGAGCGGCGCATCGAAAATCTGTATTAAATAAAATTGACCGTCTTATTGGTCAGCAAGAGCTAATTCTTTATTGGAATACCTTTAATGTTGAGAAATTGGGAAAATAGAGTAAGATATTATTTGTCCGCAGAATCTGCCCAACTAGGGCGTGGTTTGTAACCAGTGTCTGTATTACTGCTAATTTATAGCGGTTTAATTATTAAGTTGTTCAGCAGCAGCAGAGAAGTTATCAGCTAATAAAAGAAAGAAAGGCTTGTGAAGGATACAAATCCGCTGGAATAGCATTTCACTTCCCTGAGTTTACATGACTAATATCATTATAACCCTTGCTCCTTCCAATACCAATCAAAGATATCCATGAATTTCTGCAACTCTGTTTCTGTGTTTAATACAGCCAATGGAAAATTCGGTCTCGCAGATACTCTTTCCTGCGGGATAGCTACACCTGGAATAGTATTCAGTTTATTTAATAATTCCAATCGTTTATCCTCCTGATCAAATACCGGTCTGTTTTTCATGTGCTGGAAATAAATCTCGACGAAGCCATCCACCCAGAGGGCAAAACAAAATCTGTTTACACCTTGCACTTTAAGGATGGGAGCTAATGCGCCTCGTTTCCCGGTACCGTAATAGATATAGCTTACTTTGCGTGATATCCATGCCAGTATCTTTTTGCAGTATCTACATCCTTTTGACCTTTCGTCTTTAATAATTCCGCTAGGAATCGTTCTTCTGTCCAGGTCTCTTCGGGTCGACCAGGACGTCCTTTTATAGAGTCCGCTTTGGATGTCATACCAATTACACGAGGAACCAGTGTTTTCAAATCCTGCCCAATGAATTGCTTGATCTCGACACCCAGTATTTCTGCAGGGCTCATTTGCTCGTTCAGGAATTCGATGATCCGTTGCAATTCTTTAGGTATGACATCGGCGATGATCAGCATTCTGATTTTACCGGCTTTGAGATTTGTTTTTGTGTTTTCCCAGAACTGTTCTGCTTCCGTTTCACCCTGCAGAAAGTCGTCCAATTCCACATTCATTTCCTTTCCGGTTGTATTACAACATTCTTCAAATCGATGTCTGATCTCTTCGATGGTCCAATAGCTAACCGCATTAGCCGCATAGTCGAGTATCTGACCGATTACTTCTCTGCGAAGGCGGGTGTCCACACTTCGCTTCACTTCCACCAATGTAGGTATGCCATCCTGATCGATAAATAGATGATCGAGGCTCCATCGATTGCCTTTATCTTTTTCATCAGGTACACCAAACTCACGCGACACCAAAAGCCATCTACGAGGACGTTCACTGTCTATCTGACTACCTGATATCAGGCTGGGATAATCAGCCAGTAATTTTTGCAGCAAGTCTTCAGAAAGATAAGTACTCTCATTCATTTCGATGAGTTGTCCGTTGTTGAGGAGGAAGATGGATTCAGGCATAGGGATGGATTGCTGATTAATAATTCATTTCAAATAGACGAACAAAATAATAAATCACCGTCACATTTTTACAATAAATTGTTGCTTCCTGAAACATATATTCTAATTATATTTTAGCTAAGTCCTCTATGAAAATGCAAGAAAAAAACCTGAAATAAAAAAATAATTTTTGAATTTAAGATTTTGTTTATATGTTTGCATTGCATTTCGAGTTCATCGCCAATAACGATGACGCCAACCGAGTGGGTTCACACCACGGTGGTCAAATAATGCGGGCTGACGGCCAAAATAAACGAGTTTGAAACTGTCAGCCCAATTTTTTTCGAAGTGCATATTTTAAACATTTAAAAAATATGCATGATGTTACATCAAAAAAAAACACCGCCGGAGGAACAAGAGGTCGAATTCGAAACTTTTTATATTCCCTCCGCCACACTGTCCGTTCAGGAAGTGAAAAATCTCAGTAAGCAGAAAAACGGAAAAGTATTCGCTGCAAAACGCGGGGAAAAACTCCACCTGCATCCACCTGCCATCAAGCAAGACGGAGACAGTATGGAAGCAGACACTTCCCCGGATGATGAACCCATTTTTCTTATTAAATTATAAGCCACAACATGAAAAGTAAATTACACATGCGCCCCAAACTTGTGCGCACAACAAAATTCAGTTCAAAACAATTATCTGCATTCTCCGATGTACCGGATGAAGTGCAGGAAATTACTATCGACCCGGTATTGCTATCGCAATCAGAAACGCTTTCAGAAAAATGCACAATTGTACGATGCGCCTACAACAGTTTTGGATGGGATCGTATACGCATATGGCCAAGTACCTATCTCATACAGGAAAACGGGATTAGAAAAAAATGCTGCACAACTACAATATTGCGCTTTATCCTGAATGGATCACCATAAAAGGCAAACCATACATTTTCACGCTCATCTTTGAAGGTTTAGATCAGGATTGTATCTCATTTGACCTGCTTGAAGATATTCCTGAACCCGGTGAATTTCATATACGATCTATTCCACGAAATCAGTCAGATGTTTATCATGTGACGATCAGGTAATTTTTCCAATCCATTATTTCCAATCAAACTTAAAAAACAAAACGATCAAACTATCAAACATGACAACTAAAACACAATCACAAACAGGCGCATATATTTTTACCAGCGAGTCAGTTTCAGAAGGCCATCCTGATAAAATAGCCGACCAGATTTCAGATGCGATACTGGATGCGTATCTAAAGCAGGACCCACAAGCTAAAGTAGCTGCAGAATGTCTAATCACAACCGGCAGACTCATCATTGCCGGAGAAATTACATCGAACGCAAAGGTAGATGCAGCAGGCCTTGCACGGGAGGTGACCCGTAATATTGGATATACCCATGAATCCATTGGATTTAACTGCGATACAGCAGTCATAGAAAACTTACTACATACCCAAAGTGCTGAAATTAATCATTCAGTACTTGATGGCGGCGCCGGCGATCAGGGTATTATGTTTGGCTATGCCACAGATGAAACCAAAGAACTGATGCCCATGCCCATACTGATTGCACATCAGCTGATGGCAAGGCAAGCGCTGCTTCGCAAGGAAGGCCACCTGCCTTGGCTTTTGCCCGATGCAAAATCACAAGTCAGCATTCGCTATCAGAATGAAGTTCCGATAAGTATCGATAATATCGTTTTAAGTACACAACATTTACCGGATATATCTCAGGACGAAATCAGATCGCAAGTCATCAAACAGATCATAGAACCTGTTATCGGCCGCTACTTTTCAGTTCACGATACAGAATACATCATTAACCCCTCAGGCAGTTTTACCGTAGGCGGTCCACATGGTGATACCGGACTTACAGGCCGTAAAATAATTGTAGATACTTATGGAGGAAGTTGTCCGCATGGTGGTGGCGCATTTTCAGGCAAAGACCCGAGCAAGGTTGACCGCTCAGCCGCTTACGCTGCAAGGTATGTAGCCAAACATATCGTTGCTGCAGGACTAGCCAAACGCTGTACCATACAATTATCTTATGCTATTGGAAGAGCAGAACCCACCGCCCTTTATGTAAACACTTTTCAGACTGGGACCATAGCCGATGAAACGCTGACAAAAATATTACGGGAGATTTTTGATCTGACTCCAAATGCTATCAGGGACACGTTGGGTTTATGCAAGCCCATTTACTTGCAGATAGCAGCCTATGGTCATTTTGGAAAAGAATATCTCCCATGGGAAAAGGTGAATGATGAAGTGTTGACTAAATTAAAAAACTATCAATAAAAAATATTACTAAATTTAAAACTCAACTAAACATGGAAAAAGAACTAATAGATAAAATCGTGTATCATCATATTCATAAAATAGACAAGAACTATAGAATGTTTGCCGGCCTAGCATCGATACTGGATGACTATATTGATGCTACCCTCTATATCACGATTCATAAAAACAGCAAATGGAAAAAAGATTACATAGTGACTGCCAAACAAATTGCCGGAGACTGGAGAGATTTCAATGACGAACTGAAACAAGCTGAAAAGTATCACGTAACCATCATTCATAATGAGGCTGCAACAGGTTTTGTATTAAATGCAGAAGAATTCAATAATCAGTCAATAATCAGTGAAATTGTAGATGCCATAAAGAATACTCCGGACATATCGGTCATAAGAAATGAATCAGGCAGCATAGTGGTCAAAGGAAATTTAAAACCGATATAAACTTAAAACTGTCTGAGCAAAAAGTATATTTAATAAATCTAAAATTCATAAATAAAATAAAAAAAATGGAAAATTTAAAAGAAGCCTTCCTGGGCACCCAATTTCGGGTATTTGACTTACCGATCGTTATTAAAATTGACAAAAATGCCCTGCACTTGATGAACTATTGCGGAAGCATCAGGTCAACGAATGGGCCTATATCACCGCCTGGAACCCCTTTGCAAAAGTATTATCTGATGAAGAGAATGATCGCCGGCAATTAGAATTAAAAGAGCTGCCGAAGGACTTCATTTGCTTTGAGGGTGAAGGCGTGGGCACAGATCCAGCGTGGAAACCAGAGAGGAGCTTGTTGGTACTGGGTATTCCTAAAAACGAAGCCATGCAAATAGGAAAAAAGTTTGAACAGTATGCTATTGTGTATGGCCGGATTGATGAAGCCGCAGAATTGATTGCTTTGTTTGAATTTAAGTAAATATATCACGAAATGAATACCATATCAATCCCCAAATGGACGGAGAGCCTCTGTGTTGGAATGCAGAAGGGATACACCGATCAAAGCATAGAACTGAACGACATCAAAAAGATACTTCGGGAAATATAGGAAATACAAATCAAGCGGGAACAGCTTTATTTAAGTGCAAATATCTTTCAGTCTGACATCGTTTTATCAGGTCAGGATGAACCACACGTCAACGTGAATTTCATTCAATATCCAAGATTCCCGGCAAGCGAAATTCAATTAAGGGATGGGGTCTTGGAATTTGGAGCATACCTGATGGATAAACTGCAGCAAAACAGGATAGTGATCACTTTTGATAATGAAATTGTTATGCTGGAAAAGAGTAGTGAGATTGATAAGGGTATAACATTAGTATAGAAACGCGATAGAACAATGAAACTATTTAGTGTGTTTTTGTAATAATTCTTCGATAAGCGAAAAATCACTTAATAATTCATCGTACAATATTGCCTCAATAAACTGTTCGTCATACATTTCATCCCAGCATAAATCTCTATTGAGAATATGTAAAAGTGTACCATCTCCAAAATATTTTCTTCTTTGGATCACCATCAAAATTAACCAATACTTTCACTGGATTATTATAACTACCATACGGACCATAAAGGAGATCAAGAAACCGATCATTAACCCAAAGTATATCTTCAAAATCATCGATGTATTTATTTAAAAGGGCTCCAATCTTGCTCTTGTGCAGATCAACAAAGGCAATCATCTCAGGTGCCAGTAATTCGATTGCATCTGACCTCAAAAAACTCCCTACTAAAAGTAATTTGTTGATAATAGTATTTGCCGCTAAAGTTTTCTGCCAGTCAGCCACTCCAGGATGATCACCACGAGGCCAATTTAAAAGTATTCCTTCATGGTGATCATAATACGATCCAATGCCAATATAGCATTGGTGCACATTATCCCTGATCATTTCAATTTCAATATTGTCATCTGGTCCCATTGTCATAATATTTAGAATCAATTAGCAATATACAATGTTCAGGGAAAGAATCAAATTTTGCCGAAAATTATTTACTTTATACCAACCCCAGCTTTGTAGAATGGGCCTTAATTGCGTTAATTAGGCAGTCAACGTGTATTTGCTTAATGGCTTGTTGGCGGTATAGATTCCAACCAACATAGAAAACTTCTTTCCTGTCGATAATTAACTTTCCATGCTGCATCTTCAGTCTATTTGCAGGATTTTGGTTAATACTTAAAACGAAATCTTCACTAGAAACTATGTTATCGCCAAACAACTTTTTAAACTCATTCAGCGTTGTTTTACCATTTATCAAAATCAACTCAATTTGCGAATTAGAAATCAACTTCTTTAAAAAAGGCAAATCCGCTTCCAACATTTCTTGAATACTTTCATTAGGTATTCCACGCCAAACCGGATTAGTAGCCCATTGAACAATATCTAAGTGGCAGCAAGAACCATCATAGTAGCTCATATTCAAACTGGCTTTGATCAGTGATTCCATTCTCGAAAACCATATATTATACGGATTCGCACCCGGCTTAGAAAAATAGCCCAGACAACTTTTATAAATTCGATCAACATGCGTGTCAGTAAATTCCTCAAAAGAATTAACATTTAATGATTCCAAATCCTCCAGACGCTTGTTATAATGCGGGAGCAAACTTCCATTTTTAGCAAGAAATTCATTTTTGCTAGGGTTTAAACTTAAGGTAGCAATTCTTGCAGAATGAACACAGCCAAAAAATGGAATTGGCGTACTTTTATCTACAATATATTTTGCCTGTGGTTTTTGCTTTATTCTCGAATAAATTAAATCGGTCAACATTACAGTATTTATAATTTTATATTATTTAAAGTGCAATTTAAAGATTTGACCTAATCTAGAAAAAATATTTTAATATATTAGCAGAATGATTTTAGATAACGAAAATGATAATCTGAAAGTCCACGAATGGATAACAAAATATACACAGACAGGAAATCTATCAATCGTAACTGGCTATTTTACAGTTGGGGCTTTGGCATATCTATCAAAAGCAACTAAGGCCAAAATTGACGAATACAAATTTATACTTGGAGACATCGTAAGCTTTGACTTTGACAAAGACAGAGTACTTGACCTCTTAAATGAAGATATCAATATTGACGCATCTTTAAAACTAAGTGCGGTGGCCAAAGAAGCAGTGGCATTTTTAGAAATGGATAAAGTTGCAGCAAAAACACTTGAACCCAATTTTTGCCACGCTAAAGCATATTTATATAAGCACAATGACATAGATCCACAAAAGGACTACTATATTTCAGGCAGTTCAAACTTGACAGAAGCGGGTGTTGGTTTAAAAACAACAAACAATGTTGAATTGAATATTGGCAGTTTTGGTTCCGACCCACAATACAACGAGCTAATAAAATGGTTTGAAAGCTTATGGGCAAGACCTCAAGCTCATGATTACAAAACCGTTGTTGACGGTAATGGAAGTGTGAATCGCATTCCATTTAAACAGTACTTGATTGACGAAATCAAAAAGATTTTCACAGAGTATTCTCCTAAGCAACTTTACTATAAAGTATTGTTTGAACTTTTTGGCGATGAACTTCTATTTGAAAAAGACAATCCAGAATTCAATCGTCAAATTGGAAGACTTGAAAATACAGTTATTTACAATTCTTTATATGAGTTTCAACAGAAAGGTGTTTTAAGTTTGATAAAAATGCTTCAAAAATATGAGGGAGCAATTTTAGCCGATGCAGTGGGTTTGGGAAAAACTTGGACTGCTTTGGCTGTGATGAAATTCTATCAGTTGCAAGGACGTGAAGTCATTTTGATTTGCCCAAAAAAATTGCAATACAACTGGAGGATATACCAGAAAAATCAAAACTCAAAGTTTGAAAAGGACACGTTTGAATATTCAATACGTTTCCATACAGATTTAACGGAAGAATTAATGAACAAGTCGGAATATCAAAACCAAAGGGCTGATACTTTTTTTATCAATGAAAAGCCAAAACTCTTTGTGATTGATGAAAGCCACAACCTTAGAAACGATAAATCAAGCCGCTACAAATTTTTAGTAGATCAAATCCTTTCAAAAAATGATGATGTTAAAGTGTTGATGCTTTCCGCAACGCCAATTAATAATTCGTTGATGGATATTCGGAACCAATTCAAACTGATTGTTGGCGGTAAAGCAAATGGCTTTGAAGAATCGTTGGATATAAAAAACATTGATTACACTTTCAGAGCCGCGCAAAAAGCTTTCAATGAATGGACACAAGATTCTGAACCAAGAATTGGTGAGTTCATTAAAAAACTTCCACCAAACTTTTTCAAACTAACCGATTCATTAACGGTTGCCCGAACTCGGAAAATGATTGAAGGACATCAAGACGGATTAGAATTCCCAATAAAAACCAAGCCAGAAAATATTTTCGTGACGACAAAGCAAATTGGAAATTTCGAAAGCTTTGAAGAACTCTTTGACCATTTTCCACCCATGCTTTCTGGTTATCAACCTTCCTTTTACATTAATGAATATGAAGATACTGATGTATTACACGATGAAAAACAACGAGACCATTTCTTAGTAAAAATGATGTATATCTTGTTGGTGAAACGATTAGAATCTTCTTGGTTCTCTTTTCAATCAACCACTGAAAAAATACTGGCTCATCATCAAAATGCACTCGACAGAATCAAACAATATCAAGAAACAAAAAAAGAAATAGATTTTAACGAAGCTCAAATTTACCTTTTTGATGATGATGAAATTATAAGTCAAATTGAAGATTTTACCTTAGGTAAGAAACGAAAAACTCGATTAATAGACATTGATCGTTCGGGCAATATTGAAAACTACAAAAAGATTTAAAAGCAGATATACAGGCGTTGCAATTATTGCAATCAAATCTGGTTCAATTTCAATCTAAAATTTCTAAAGAAATAAAAAAGCCGAGAAACCACCAAAGCGAAGACGATAAACTGGAAACGCTGATAAACCGAATTTTGAAGAAAAGACAAGCAGGAGAAAATGAAGGGAATGCCAAAGTTTTAATTTTTACAGTTTATAAGGACACGGCTTTTTATTTGTTTGAGCAATTAACGGCAAGAGGTTTTGATAATGTGGCTGCCGTAAGTGGTGACACCTCCAAAGTTTGGAACGAAGTGAATGAAACCAAAAAATACGAACCAATTTTAGAACGCTTTGCTCCTTTTACAAAATTATTCAGAGAAAAAGAATGGGCCTTTGAACCCTCCAATTCAGAACTTGCATTGAATAAACAATTTGACGAGTGGCAACATTGGATTGCAGAGAACGACGAACAAACTTACGAAAAACTTCAGAACCCTATTGATATTCTGATTGCAACCGATGCGTTGAGCGAAGGACAAAATTTACAGGATTGTGATTTGGTTATCAATTACGATATTCATTGGAATCCCGTTCGTGTAATTCAGCGTATGGGGCGTATAGACCGTTTGGGGTCGCCAAACACAAAAATATTTGGCATTAATTTTTGGCCTTCTACCAATATTAATTCTTATTTAAATTTGCAAGGAAGAATCGAACAACGAATGGTCGCAATGAAGCTTGCAGGCTCAGAGGTTCATTTGGATTTCTCCGACACATTCAGAGAAATGGCAGATGATGCGAATTTGGAGCAGAAACAAAAAGATAGAATGATGGAACAGATGCAATCCTCATGGGATGAAATTGACACCGAAAAATCATTAGGTTTTGACGATTTTTCGTTGGAAACTTTCCGTCAGGAATTATTAGAAGAGCTGAGAAGGAACGAACTGTTTTACAAATCGCTTCCAAATGGCATTTACACAGGATTCAACGCCATTCAGGAAGTTTGTCCCCAAGACGGTATAATTGCTTTAATGGGTTACCCCTGCAAACCCGCTAAATCAAACAATTTTGAGTACAAAGGCTACGAACTTATCTATATTGACCATTCAGGAAAATCGATTTTCTTAAACCAAAAAGAAGTACTTGACGCATTATCAAAACACAAAGAAGAAATTCGTTTTGTGCCAAAAGCCATTGACCAAGGCGAATTGAAATCTATTGAACACTTATCCTCTGCATTGACAACTTGGCTCAAAAGTCAGGCAAGTGAAGATGAAGTACAAGAGGATGGAACCGTAAAACAGAAAATGGGTAAGGCCTCGCTAGATGTATTGAATAAACTAAAAACAGGAAGTAAAACTACCATTCAAAAACTTAAAGATGAAGGCCCGGCTTCGCAGAAATTTAGTAAAGATAATTTTGATTTAATCACTTGGTTTATTGTTAGTTGATATGGAAATACAAAGCAACCATTTATTTTATTCTATTAAAGAAATCATTTTGCAATCGAGGCAAAAGGTTTACAGGATGGTCAATGCCACCTTACTTGAAACCTACTGGAGCATTGGAAAAATAATAATAGAAAATGAACAAAATGGAAATGACAAAGCAACATATGGTAAAGCCACTTTAAAAACACTTGCTTTCCAGCTTTCAGCAGAATTTGGTAAAGGTTTTGATGAAAGAAATCTAAATAATATGAGGGCATTTTACAAGGCTTTCCCAATTTGGAACGCATTGCGTACCGAATTGAGTTGGACGCATTACAGACTACTGAGTAGATTGGATACGGAAACCAAAAGAAATTATTACCTTAATGAGAGTATACAAGCCAGCTGGAACAGCCGTCAATTGCAACGACAAATAAATAGTTTGGCCTTTGAAAGAGTTTTAGAACATAAAATCGCCAACGACAACCAAGAGCCATTATCAATAAACAACCTAGTCAAGGACCCCTATATTTTTGAGTTTCTTGGCTTATCTCCAGAAATAAAGAATTCAGAGTTTGACATAGAAACGGCAATTATAAACCATATTCAAAAATTCTTGCTCGAATTTGGCAAAGGATTTGCCTTTGTTGCCCGACAACAACATATTGTTACAGACACTTCAGACTTTTACATAGATCTTGTTTTTTACAATTACCTGCTCAAATGCTTTGTGATCATTGACTTAAAAACTGGCAATTTAGCTCATCAGGATATTGGACAAATAGATATGTATGTGCGTATGTATGATGACCTGAAAAGAAATGAAGACGATAACCCAACCATTGGTATATTGCTCTGCACCGAAAAGGACGAAACCATTGTAAAATACTCAGTGCTAAACGATAAAAATAACCTATTTGCCAGTAAATATTTGTTGTATTTGCCAAAAGAAGAAGAACTAAAAGAACTCATAGAACAAGATCGCTTAAACTTTGAATTAGACCATGAATAGCATCCAGCTTTTTAATACCGAACCATTTATAAATGCGTTAAAAGCATTTTTTGAAGAACTGAAAGTGCCAGTTGATTATTTGGCTGACGAACCGGCTTCGCCTGCTGATGTATTAGGTGAAAGATTTAAAGCCACAAACGAAGCACACGAACTCATTGCTGATGTATTTGCTTTGGGTATTGTGAATGATGCCATTTTTGAAGGAACAGAAACATTCAAAAACTTAGCACAAGTTAAAAAACTTAGAGCCGACTATGATGGATTGTTGCTCTTTGGTGTTGCGCTGAATAAACGCAAAGACAATTTGCCAATTACTAGAAGTCATTTAGCTGAAATAACAAGAGCATTTAACCGCACATTTCCATATCCACCTGTAACCATCATTTTCAAATATGGCAATTCCATTTCGTTTGCCAACAGCGAACGCATTAAATACAAACAAGAATGGCGTGAAGGTGAAAAAGTAGGCAAAGTTTCATTGTTAAAAGACATTGACACTAAACAACCGCACAGAGGGCATTTAGCTATTCTTAAGCAATTGGTTATTCCAACCACAGGAAGCAAAGCGGCAAAGAGTTTTACTCAATTATATTATTACTGGCAATCGGTGTTTTCTATTTCGGTTCTTAACAAGAATTTTTATGAAGATATTATTGCTTGGTTCAACAAGGCAGTAAAAGACATCAAAATTCCAGATCAAACCTCAGGTTCTGAAAAGCACAAAGATTTTACGGTTCGTCTGATTGCTCGTTTGATTTTCATTTGGTTTCTAAAAGAATTGAAAGTAGTAAAAGACGATTTGCTGCTACCTGAATTTGATAACGGTGAAGAAAACGACTTAATAAAACCAAAAGGCAAAGGCACGGGATATTATAAATTCATTTTGCAAAATCTTTTCTTCAATGCTTTGAACAGCGAAAAGAAAGACCGTGATAAAAAAGTGTTTGATGTTTATGCTGCAAACTTTGCAGATGAAAAAGCCATCAAAGAATCGATATTCTTTTCTCCATATCTCAATGGTGGTTTATTCGATTTTCATCCGAATGATTGGTGCGAAATGGACAAAAAAAGAAATCATTTAGTTAATAATGCCTTTGCAGTTCCAGACCAATTGTTTTTAGATAAAGAAAAAGGTCTGAATAGTATCCTTGCCCGATACAAATTCACCATTGCAGAAAACACACCGCTTGAAGAGGAAATTGCCGTTGACCCTGAAATGTTGGGAAGAATATTTGAAAACCTATTGGCAGAGCAAAGCGATGATACAAAAGAAGCAGCCCGAAAAAATACAGGTGCATTTTATACGCCACGACCTGTTGTATCCTATATGTGCCGAAGCACTTTGTTAAAACATCTCGATACCGAAATAAAACCAGAGAATAGCAAAGCCATCATTCACAAACTATTGGAAACAACGGTGCTTGACCCAGCTTGTGGTTCAGGTGCTTTCCCAATGGGTATGTTGGAAGAAATGATGCAAGTGCTAACCACCGTTGACCCCGAAGGTAAAGTATGGGTAGCAGAAATGATGAAATCGAAAGACGATGATTTTAGAAACCATATTTCTGAAATGTTTGCCGATGGACAAATACGTTATGTAAAAAAGTTGGGTTTATTGCGTAGTTGCCTATTTGGTGTTGACTTGTTGGAATATGCCATTGAAATTACCAAACTCCGTTGCTGGCTTTCGCTGATTGTGGAACAACGGGTTGACTTTTCGAAAGAAAATTATAATCTGAAACCCTTACCAAACCTTGAATTTAAGTTTTACAAGAAAAACTCTTTGTTCCGTTTTTACAAAGACAAAAACCTGAATGAACTGATTGACCAGATTGACAATGATAAACTATTAAAAGAATTGGTGAATCTCGAAAACCAATATTTCATTGCCAAAAGCGACCGACACGGAACCAAAGAAGAAATAAAAGACAAGATTGTTAAATTGCTTGAAAAGGTAGTGGACAGCCAAAGTGACAGCATTACCAAACAATTGAATTCTGTTCGTTCTGGTATCAATCATTTAGTTTCAAATAGAGCAGCCGAAAAAGAGATTGCCAAACTTCGTAAAAAGGAAAAAGCATTGGCAGAGGAATTGGCAAATCTTGCGGTTTTCAAAAACACTATCAAAGATTACTTTATTGAACGAGTTGTATTCCCTGGCATATTCAACAAGGAAAGTAAAAACCCAGGCTTTGACATTGTCATTGGCAATCCGCCTTATGTGAACAACAAGCTTATTAATAGTATGGGCTTAACAAAAAAAATGCAAGAAGAATACGGCTATTGCGATGACCTTTACAACCATTTTACTTTCCGTGGGCTTGAATTGTTGAAATCAGGTGGTTTGTTGAGTTATATTACTTCCGATACTTTCCTGACACTGCAATCCAAAAAGAATATGAGAATGCATTTCTTGGGCATTGCAGCTAGCAATACAGCCGAAGGGCAAACCGATTTATTTGGCGAACAATTGCAACAGCATATTCCTGTTTCTAATCCTGATTTATTTGGCAATAAAAAAGCGGTTCAAGCAAGTTTAATTTCCGTAAAACTGAAAATACCAACCATCAATTTTTGCCTGAATGCCGAGTAACAGAAATCATCAATACTCCAAAAGCATTTGCAGCATTGGTGGACACAGCCATATTCACCGTAAAAAAAGAAAGAGCTATTGATAAACCCGAAATAGTTTACGTAGATATTAGAAAACCGAATGCCGTATCGTTCAATATTTCAGAAGATGAATGGAAACAGATTCGAACTTCTAAAGAAAATCTATCGGGTTGGGAACGCATTTTAGACAGAACCTTTAGTGCATTAGGACACGATACGCCAAATTGGAAAAACTCCCATACTTGCGATGGTGACAAGGTTTTTAAAGATGACAATTCAACTTTACTAAAATTTAAAGTTTCATTTGAACCTTATCGTAAAGCAATCAACTACGCCATTTTCTCACCAACAGAATACAACAGCCAAATTTTAGAAAAGATTATAAAACCTGCCCGACCTGTTTTTGATACTTGGTGGAGTAAAATTGAAACATCAAGATTAATTGAAAATAATCGAATTGAAATTGAAAAATTCAATTCTAAGCTAAGTATGAATCATTGGGCTATAATTGGACTTACAACTGATGGTGGCGTTGGATTACAAACAGGAGACAATGGTCGATTTGTTGGCTATCGTTCTTCTTCTCGTTTTGCTGTTAGGTGCAAGGAAACAAGAGTTCAGAAATTATGGAAAGCACTAAATGACGAACCAAAAATTAAACGGAAATTTGACCTGCTATCTGATTGCGGGAGCATTGATGATGTGAAAGAAGTTTTGGACAGCTTAAAAGAGATTGAAATTTGGGAACTGTTCGATGGGATCAAAGAGAAATTCGGTTTGAGAGTTTTTTGGAAAGGTTATATGTATCGAATAATTCCTAATACCTTGGTTTTTGAAGGCGATGTAATTTCCGAAAAGCAGAAGCAAGAAGGGTTAAAAGGGAAAAGAACTTATGTGCCTTATGACAAAGGCGACAAAGAAGGTAATCGTTGGTATTTAGAAACCCCCTATTTAATTGACTGGAGTGAAGATTCAGTTTCTTTTTTAAGCACCGATGAAAGAGCAAGGTGGCAAGGATATAATTTCTTCTTCCGAAATGGTTTTTGCTGGACAAATGTTTTAAATCCGAATTCAACTTATTTTAAATGTCGCCTAAAGGATACAACAGTAAATGATGTTGGCTCAATGTCTTTGTATGACGAATCTGGCTTAGGCGACAAGTATTTCGTTCTTTCTTTAAATTCTTACTTGCATTTCAAAGTATTGAGAGAGTTTTTCAATAATACAGTGAACATTCAAATGAATGACATTCGTAAACTTCCAATTAAAATTCCATCAGAGAAAGAACTCAAAGCATTCAATAAAAAGTTTGATGAATGTATGGTAATCAAGAAAGAATACTTTGCAGGCGAAATCGATCGAGCAGAAATGAATTCCCAACTCCGCCCCTTGGAAGCCGAGATAGACGAAATGGTAAACAAACTTTACGGCATAGAAGCCAAAGAAGAAATTGAATTGGATGAATTGGAGGAGGATGTATTGATAACAGATGAAACGGAGGAAGATGAGGATTAAAATAATTAAACACCAATATGACAACACAATCATTTAATCAAGCAATACAAGCTTGCAAAAACGGTAGTTTGAAATTTAATAGAGGCAAGCGATTACGGTCATTTTTGTTTGAAAATAAATGGTATCCGCTGCGAGCTTGTGTAAATCATGCAAGAAAATTATGCAAAGAAAGTAAACTGACTACAGATTCTGCCTTAGTACAGGAAGTAAATATCCACTTGGGTCTATGGACAAGAATCAGCACGGTGAATAATCAAACTAAAAATCCAATAGCATTAAGCGCAGATGAAATTGCCATAGAAGTAAAATCCCTTTCTAAAATTATATATGAACTAACGAATTTATGAGCTTTATTAAAATAAATTTGCCAACTCAGGAAGATATTCTAAAACGAAAAATAAAAATCCATACTGCCGAAGAAGGCAAATCATGGCTTAAAGCGCAATTGGGAGACCATACTGACATGAGTGGAGTTTATGTCTTTATTTCAAACGATGCATTCCTCTATGTCGGAAAAACTTCAAAAGGTAGTTGGGGAAAATTTTCAGAACGTATTCGAAGGCATTGTCAGTTTACATCTTCACAAAACAGCAAAATGTATCAGAATTTAAGCAAGGCAGAGCATTCAATTTTCGTCTCCCTTTTTCCTTGTGATGAAATTGCTAACTATATAGAGTTTAATCAGGTAGCGCACAACGAAGAACACAACAAAGAACGAATGTGTTTACTTTTCGAACAAGCAATGATTTGCTATTTAGGCACATTTGAATTAAATATAAGGTAATAGCAATAATGAATGAAGATTATAAAGAACTATTGAACCAGTTCATTGAACTTGAAAGAGTAAGAACAATGAAAGTGACAAAAGCATTCCCAAAATTATTGCATGAGTTTTCTAAAATTAAAACAAAATTCGATTTATTAAATCAATATACCGGGCACGCATATAATTACTTAGACTACTTCACAATCAACGAACCAATGCATAGCTTTCTGGTAAAGGAATTTCTTGACGAGCAGGCATCACATGGGCAGGGGCGCTTGTTTCTGGATATATTTCTAAAGGAAGTGATTGACTTGAATGTTGACCATAGATTAAAATGGTTTGTAACAGCAGAAAAAGGCAGAATAGATATTTTAATAAAAAGTAGTGATAAGCACGTAATTATCATTGAAAACAAATCAAATAATGCGTCCGATCAATCAAACCAACTTTATCGCTACTGGATACAAGAAGTGTACAATCCATTGTCGAAATCCATACCGCATGGCGATTTAGTTTCGCAATCATTTTACATCGAAAGCGACCTGGGAAAGAAAATGAAGGTGCTTTACCTCCCCGCAGATGAAAGCAAAAGACCCAGCGAAAATTCTTTATGCAAACCTGAAAAAGAAAATTTCAGTAAAGTAAATTACGAAGATTTCCCCATCGAAATTCCAATAAAATTCCAAAAAATTACTTTTAAGCATAACATTGTATTTTGGCTTTCAAAATGCTTAAACGAAGTACCCCCTAGAAACTTTAAAGCTATTTGACAATCAAGAAAAGTGGGAACATTATCTTGCCTTTGCAAATATGAAGGATGAAATTAAAATTACTATTATAAATCTTTTTTTGATTTGTTAGCAGAAAAATACAAAATCCTAACCTCGAAATACAATGACTGGGAGTATCACAGAGCTGCGGATTGTGATATCCGCTTGTTCTTAAGAGGGAAAACAATTGGAGGCTTGACTATATGTTGCGATGTAAGTAAGGGTTCACGACATAATTTCTGCTATAGTATCTGGTCGGGAGGAGATTTTGACTGGAGAAAAATAAAGTCAAATCGTGAACTATTCAACAAGTTAATAGACTTAGGTGTTGTTAAATATGATGATGATCAAGATGATTATTTAATTTATGAGGATATTCCCAAATCAATTTTCAAAAAACAATGAAAGGAGATGTATTTGCTAACTTATGCTTCACTGAATCTGAGAAAATCGCAAATTATATATCTGAAAAATTGAAACTTTTCTTCAAAATGAAGAAAAAGTAAATGATTTCAAAAGTCTTTATGAGTAACTATATTAATTTCCCTGTTCTTCGGAGCGTCCTTCGCTCCAAAATTTTATTCTGTAGCTTTTAGCTACTGACAAAATAGTTATTATGAAATTAAAAATTCACCTTAAGGAAGATATCATTAACATTTCATCCCCTGTTCTTCGGAGCGTCCTTCGCTCCAAAATTTTATTCTGTAGCTTTTAGCTACTGACAAAATAGTAATAATGAAATTAAAACTTCACCTCAAGGAAGATATCATTAACATTTCATCCTACCTAATTGTTATTAAGGATCAATACTCCGGAATGAAAAAATAAAAAATAATTTGCAATTATTTAGAATTCGTGTCCTATATTTAAAATAAAACTTCAAATTATGCCTTGCACCCACAAATTTTATGGCCATCCCTTTCATAAAGGTGGCATTTACGGTTTGTTTCCTAAATGGAATTACAAAACGCTCATTATTGGTACATTTAATCCTGAAAACGAATGGATGGTAAAAAATACAGCTGAGTATTTTATGGTCGTCCCCGCAACTATATGTGGCGAGTATTGCCATGTTTTACTGTAGCGAATCCAAATCCGGATCCTGCGATCCATCGTCTCAACATAAATGCACAAAGAACATTTTTAGAATCAAATGCAATTGGGATGACTGATCTTTTAATCCGAATCAATGACTGTGATATCAATAATGCTGACCACCGTAACTGGATTAATAGTGTAAGAGACGCTGACTTGCAATATTTTAATGAATTTGAATGGAATACTGACAATATCATTGAACAGATACAGGAGCAAAAAGTCACAAACGTATATTTCACAAAACTCGGCAACCCGGTCGGGAATGTGCAAGCCAACACTTTTGAAAATCAAATGAGAATAATCGAAAGATACTGTCATGAAAATAACATAATAAACCAAAGGATTTATACTCCTAGTGCCCAGGGCCTACCTGGTACTCCCCGCAGAAATGCTTTAATTTCAGAGTGGCATGCCGGCATTGGTAATAATTTTCCATTTACTCATCCGGACTTTAATATTCAAAACTTTCCATTTAACATAAATTAATTTACATGCAACTAAACGCAACATCAACTTACTGTCCAGAAATCAAGCTATTTAAATATGCAGGGGGGCTAAACCTCGATGCTAAGAACGAAATTGCTCTGAAATCTAGACGAAGTTTTAGACATAATGGGGAAGAAAGATTTTATGTCGAATTTTCATTTCTGAGCGAACTCTTTGATAAGGATGTGCTGGTAAGAATTGAAATTAATGACAGAAACATTACTTTATCACACGCTGAAATACCGCTCTTAGGCTTTAAGTCACTTTTTTGTACAACTGATGAAAAAATATATATAATAGCTGACTTTCAAATAACTACAGAAGATCACCAGCTAGAGAAGTATGAAGCTTTATTTATTTTAAGACTGGAAAATGAAATGAACCTTTTAAAAATTTGTCCGATAATATGTCCGTAGTGAAGGAGTCTACGCTGTAGGACTCAATATTCTATTAATAAAAATGATCACAGACTCTCAAACAAACTTTCTCTACCTCGCCAATACTTTACCCAAAAAGTATCCTCATTTTTATGAGCGCTTTGCGCAGGTTTTAAAATCGTGTAAAATAGATTTTGCTTTACTTCCGCATACCAAAGATGTGTGGGCGGTTGATTATATGCCTATTCAAACCGGACCGGAGCGTTTTGTTCGTTTTCTGTATCAGCCAAGCTACCTCACCAAATACAAAAAATATAAAGATACTTTTCCGGATGTGGATGGGATTTGTGAGGCCATTGGCGTGGATATCATCAAGACAGATATTATTCTTGACGGTGGTAATGTAACACGGTGGAAAAATAAAGTGATTATGACTGATCGTGTCTTCGAAGAGAATCCGGCTTACGAACGGAAAGAACTGATCAGGAAACTGCATGAATTAATGGAAGTTGACCACCTGTATTTCATTCCGGTACAACCGGGCGATTTTACCGGTCACGCTGACGGCATGATCCGGTTTTTAAATGAGCATACTGTGATTGTCAATGACTACAATAGGGAAAAGGAATGGTTTCGGCGGGCATTTGAAATTGCTGTTCATAATACCGGACTTGACACTGTGACGATTCCTTATAATGTGTATGACAACAAAAGCATGGATCATGCGAACGGGGATTATATGAATTATCTGCAAATGAAGGACACTGTTATTGTACCGACTTTCGGAATTAAAGAGGATGAAGAAGCGGTAAAGGTTTTTGAAAAGTTTTTTCCAGGTCAGCATATCGCGACAGCTGACAGTAAAGAAATCGCTTATGATGGTGGGATATTAAATTGTATTACGTGGAATATATTGAAAGCGAAAAGGTTGCCTGCGCCTGAAGAGTAGTAGAGTCAAAAAAGCGAATTGCTCGCACCCTAAATATCGAAAGGAAACTGATGAAGGAGGCTGGAAGCATACCCTCCCAATAAACGAGCCATCAAATGTGAACCTGGCAAAATTATAAACTATCAAATCCCTTCATGGCCTTATCTAAACTTTTATCACGCATGTGAAAATAGATCTCCGTACTGGCTATTTCTTTGTGGCCCAACAATTTCTGTGCAACTTTAATAGGAATATCTAACTCAGCAAGTATACCGCCAAATGTATGACGTCCAACGTGAGCAGTAAGAGGGATTTTTATTTTTGCCAATGTGCCAATTACTTTCAAATACTTATTAAAATGCTGGCTGGTCATTTTGATCTTGTGATGGCGGATATAATTAAGGACAGGCCTCAGAAGTTCATGAATATAAATGTTTACTTCCATGCCTTTTTTTTGTGGGGGCATAATGATTCTGGTATCCTTGATTACATGTATATCATAGTTAAATAATTCTGTTGCTGTTGTATATCGAAAGCCAGTGTAACACATGAACAGATAATAATATCCAACATCTCTCATTGATTCAGTAATATCTGACTGCAGCAGTTTATGTATTTCCTTGCAGTCATCAATCTCCATAAAATTTCTACTCGCCTGCTCATATTTGCCCCTATTGAAACTAAGAAAAGGATCTTCACCACGAAATACTTTTGCTTTAATTGCAGAAGTGAACATAGTCCGTATAAATTTGAGCGCTTTCCATACAGTATTGTGCTGGTTTTTAAGTTCCATCAATAAATAGGCACGATATTTTTCAAGAAATACGAAGTCAATGTCATAAAAATTAAGTTCTGGTGCATATTTACGCAACTTGGTTAAATCACTATAATAATTCTGCCTTGTACCGGACTGATCATCCTTGCAATATTTGACAGGGATATACTCAAGACAATACTTGTAGAAATCTGCTCCGGCATCTTTGCCATCTAGTAAATTCTTAATACCGGCAGGAGTTGGTGTTTTTTGCTCAATTTCAAACTTATTCATCAACTTTTGTATTTCAGCTGTTCGATTCACAATTGCAGCATTTATTACATGAGCATTGGGGTGAGTACGCTTAACATTCCTACGCATGTCATCCCAATCCGATGCTTTTACATATTTACCAATGCTTTCTGTAGCTACCACCTTTCGATTATAAAGGATCCTAAGCACAATGGCACAGGTACCATCTTTCCTTGCCCGGTCAGAGCGAATGTTTGCAATAATTGTTATGTTCATGATATATACGTTTTTTGGTTAAGCAGTTGGTTAAGCGTTTGGTTAAGCAATTATGTACCTTATTGTACCTTTTTGCTACTTTTTGCTTGTTTTTTTTGCTTACCTCATTTCCATATAACGCAATAATCACGCTGTATGTAGCGTGATTATTGATTTTGAACAAACATTAAAAGTGATCCCGCTGGGACTCGAACCCAGGACCCCATCATTAAAAGTGATGTGCTCTACCGACTGAGCTACAAGATCAAACCATTTTCCAAAAAGAAAGACCTAAATCTCGATTTTGGGAGTGCAAATGTAGGTTAATTATTTTAACTTACAAACCAAATCATTAAACTATTTTTGCAAATCGAATGAGTCCTTTTTATCAGCATAAAATAATAGCCATTACAGGCGCTACATCAGGAATTGGTAGGGCTTTGGCATTACAATTGTTGCAAAAGGGCGCCAAAGTGGCTATTTGTGGTAGAGATGAGAATAAATTGAACGAAATGCGGGCTGAAGCAAATAATGCTGATCTACTATGTATTCAGGCCGATATCAGCCAGGAAGCCGACTGCAAGCAATTCATCGAGCAAACCGTGCAACAATTGGGTGGTATTGATGTTCTAATCAATAATGCCGGCATCAGTATGCGTGCCCTTTTTGAGGAAGTGGATTTAAAGGTTTTAAAACAATCGATGGATATTAACTACTGGGGTACTGTATATTGCTGCAAATATGCCCTTCCCCATATTTTGAAATCAAAAGGCAGTATTGCCGGCATTTCATCGGTAGCAGGGTATAAAGGTTTGCCTTGCAGAACCGGTTACTCGTCCTCCAAATTTGCCATGCAGGGTTTTTTAGAATCGTTACGAATCGAATTGCTGCATCGCAAAGTGAATGTCCTTTGGATTAGTCCGGGCTTTGTAGCGTCCAACATTCGCAATGTAGCGCTGAATGCAGATGGAAAAGCTCAAAAAGAAACGCCCCTGAATGAAAAAGGGCTCATGAGCGCAGAAGAATGTGCACACGGTATTTTGCAGGCAATCGAAAAAAGAAAACGTAGCCTCATCATGACCTTTCAAGGCAAATTAACAGTATGGATGAATACATTTTTTCCGTCTTTTGTGGACAGACAAGTATATAAACATTTTGCCAATGAACCCGATTCGCCCCTTAAATAGAATTAAAATCAAAAAATGACATTAGATAGAAAGCAAGCACCCGTAATTTACTCTCCACAAGAATTTAATTATATACTACCTCCTATTTCCAGCGAAACACTCGACAATGGAATCCCGTTTTATTCCCTCACCGATTCGGTAGAACCGGTATTGCAACTGAGTCTGGTTTTTGAAGCCGGCTTGTGGTTTGAAACCAAAAATGCTGTTTCGCAGGCTACTGCGGCTTTGCTGAAAAGTGGTACTACTACATGTACCTCCTTTCAAATAAATGATACCTTTGAACAATATGGCGCTTCGGTAAAAATTAGTACCGATGCCGATTGGTCGGTGCTCACAGTTAGTTGCTTGACCAAACATCTCTCCAAAATTCTACCCTTAGTATTTGAATTGCTAACCGATACACAATTCCCGCAATCAGAAATTGATATTTATGTCCAAAATTCAAAACAAAGGCTATCGGTTCAATTATTAAAATCGGAATTTATTGCCAACAGAAAAATTGATGAATACATTTTTGGATTTGAACATCCGTATGGCAAGTATTTGTTTGCAAGCGATTATGATGCCCTCAAACGAGAAGATCTATTAACGCATTTGCACAAAACCTATTCCTCCCTAAACTGCAAAATGTTTTTAGCAGGAATGTTTACTCAAGGGGATAAGCAACTAATCAATCAAATTTTTGGTAGCAATCCATGGAATAGCCAGGAAACTCCGGCAATTCCTCACTACCCTGTAACGCCTGAAACGGAAAAGAAACATCGAATAGTACACGACGAAAAAAGCGTACAGGGCTCCATTCGAATGGCTGCGCCCTTTCCACCCAAATCGCATCCCGATTTTGTACCGATGATTATGCTGAATACCTTATTTGGAGGATATTTTGGTTCGCGCTTGATGAGCAATATTAGGGAAGAAAAAGGATATACCTATGGCATTCATAGCATGTTGTTGAATCAAAAAAATGAAAGCGGTTTTATGATTACCACCGAAGCGGGCAAAGATGTGTGCGAATTGGCCGTAGCGGAAATCTATAAAGAAATGGATTTACTAAAAACCGAATTGGTAGATGAGGAAGAATTGAATTTGGTAAAAAACTATCTTTTAGGATCCATTTTAGGGGGACTGGATGGATCATTTCATATTATTCAACGATGGAAAGGTCTTATTTTGAATGGTTTTACCGAGGAACGCTTTTACAGTAATATCAACCTATACAAGTCTATTACCCCGGCACAAATACAGGCATTGGCGCAAAAGTATTTTGATAAATCTACCTTCTACGAACTGGTAGTTACTTAATATATTTAACAATCCTATTGGGCTATTGGGCTTACATTTGCGCTGTGAAAAAATGGCTTTTTCTTCTTGCATGCCTCAGTTCATTTACAATGAATGCACAGGTGCAGTTTAAAGGATTTGTTTACGATTCGACAAGCAAGGCTATTATGACATCGGTGCGTGTCGAAAATCTCAGCACACACGAAGGTACCCTTAGTAACAATATCGGTTATTTTGAAATCGAAGCCAAAAAAGATGACTATTTGGTGTTTAGCACCATTGGCTACAAAAATAAAATTGTAAAAGTTTCGGAAAATGATAATGGTATTTATAAATCCATCTTTATGAAATCGGTGCCCATTCTACTTAAAGATGTGATTATCAAAAAAGGACCTACGCAATACCAGCAAGATTCAGCACGAAGAGCCAGCATTTATCAGGATGTATTTGAATATGAGCAAGAAAAATCTGCCATGTCGCCAATCTCCACCATCTATCAGAAATTTTCGAAGAAACACCGCAATACACGAAAGTTTAAAGATCAAATCATTCAAAATGAATACCAGACTTTTATAGATACTCGATATTCGAAACCACTGGTAATGGAGCTCACCAAACTGAACGAAGAGGATGCGCAACAGTTTATGAATGCGTACCCCATGGAGTATGCGTATGCTCGCACCGCCTCTGATTTAGAAATCAAAATGTGGATTAAATATAATTTTCAAGACTACAGTAAGAAAAAAAAATAATGTAGATTTGAACAAACTAAATTGAATCTCATGAATAAGTTGTTCCTTTTTGCGTTGTTTTTTCTATCCATTGCACTAAAAACAAATGCACAATTAATTTGCAGTCCTAATGGAAGTATTGCCTTGTTTACCAATTATGACGGGGGCAGTCTAAATATCAATGTAGATGTCAATATTCCGAATCTAAAAATTGGAATTGTTTCCTATGAGGCCGTTTCCGTTGTGTTATCAGGACCTTTTGTCAATAACGTTACAGCCGTTCATTATGCCGGTTACAATTCACCCAATACCAATTGTGGAGTGCCCGGCATTCCAGGTACTACTATTACCGGTGTTCCGGTGGGTGTTACTCCGGTTATTGCGGTTGCTCCTGCATCGCCACTGGCGAATGCATATGGCTATCCAAGTATTATTTGCGGCTATTCATGCGACACCAATGTCAACCAAGGTGGATGCAATACCATTGATCAAATTCAGGCCTATTTCATGGGACAATTTCCAGGCAGTATCATTCGATCACATAAAGTACAATACAATTGTTGGAGTGGTACACAAACTATTTCAGGAGGCGGTACTTGCTGTTTAAATGCAGTGGCTAACAATTTGGTACTTACTGCCTTGGTTTCTCAACCCCTATGCAATGCAAGTTGCACTGGTAGTATTACTGTATCTGCTGCGGGTGGCACCCCTCCATACAATTATCAGTGGACGGGAGGTCCGGCCAGCCCAACGTACAGTAATTTATGTCCTGGGGTATATACCATTACCGTAACAGATGGTGCTGCAAACTCAGTAACGCAAGTTTATACCATTTTAAATCCGGCACCCATCATTACCAACCTCACCCAAACAACCTGCGGTTGGTATGTATTTAATGGCGACAGTTTGAATGCAAGCGGCCTGTACAGTGACACCTTGGTTGGTGCAAACAATTGCGATAGTATTATTAACTTAAACCTTACCGTAAACAGCGTATTTGTTGGTATTAATCAGGTAGGCTCTACCCTTACTGCCTTGGCCAATGGCGCCACGTATCAGTGGTTTAACTGTAGTACCAATTCGATAGTACCCGGCGCCGTTTCGCAAACGTATACACCGGCTGTGAGTGGCAATTATGCCGTAATTGTAACCCAAAATGGTTGCACCGACACGTCTATTTGCAAAAATGTGGTGGTATCCGGAATAGAGGAAATCAATGAAAGTACCTTGATTCATGTCTATCCAAATCCGGTGCAAAATGAATTGTTTGTGGATGTGGATGCCTCCTATTTGGGAAAATATTGTTATGTATACGATTTTGTGGGCAAGGTTATTTGCACCCAAAAATTGATGAATCCCTCAAATCGCATTTTAGTAAATCAACTTAGTAAAGGAATTTACTTCTTGCAAATTGAGGGCGTTCAAAAAAAATGGAAAGTACAAAAGTAATTCCTGCTATGCGTAAGCAGTAAGTTATAATATACTTCCTATTTTTTTATTTACCTTCGCTTCCGTAATAATCATAATAATACTTTTGATATGAAATATCATGCCATAGATCCCAAGTTATATGCCTTGAATAGAGAGCGTTTTAGTAAAAAAATGAAAGCAAACTCTATCGCCATTTTTCATGCTCACCCGACCCTTCCGGAAAATGGTGATGCCATTTATCATGAAAAACCCAATAGTGATGTGGTGTGGCTCAGTGGAATCATTCAAGAAAAAACGATGGTGGTTTTATATCCGGGGAATCCCGACAAAAAATATCGCGAAATTTTGGTGATTCTTCGGCCCAATGAAACCTTGGAAATATGGTATGGCCATAAGCATACTCGAGAAGAAGCTTCTAAAATATCAGGTATTCAAACAGTAATTTATTTAGACCAACTCGATGCCTTATTGCAGGCATGGATCCATCATGCCGAAACCATTTATCTGGATACCAACGAAAATGACCGACTGGATACCAGCCTACCCCGTCTTGATTTAACATATGTGCATCAGTTAATGAAGCAATTCCCTTTACATCGGTACGAACGAGGTGCCGTACTACTAAAAGAACTTCGCGCCATCAAATCGAAATATGAAGTAGCCGTAATGCAACAAGCCGTTGACATCACACACAAAGCGCTTCTACGGGTTTGTAAATTTATTAAGCCCGGTGTTTTCGAACATGAAATAGAAGCCGAAATCACTCATGAATTTTTGCGAAACCGAGCCACCCGACATGCATATGGATGTATCATTGCTAGTGGTGACCGCGCTAGAACCCTGCATTATGTTGAAAACAATCAGGAATGTAAAAGTGGCGAATTGATACTGATGGATTTTGGAGCGGAATATGGAAATTATTGCGCCGATTTAACTCGTACCATTCCGGTAAACGGAAAATTTACAAAACGACAGAAAGAAATTTATGATGCGTGTTTAGCGGTACACAATCATGCCAAAAAAATACTGAAGCCCGGTATCACTTGGTTACAGGTTACTGCAAGTGCTGAAATAGAAATGAATAAGCAATTGCTCAAAATCGGTTTGCTTACCAAAGAAGACATTAAAAACGAAACGGAAGACAACAGAGCCTGTCGCAGATATTTCTATCATGGTTTGGGACATCATTTAGGTATTGACGTACATGACATCGGCACCCGCAATACACCCATCAAAGAAGGTATGGTATTTACCATTGAACCGGGAATTTATGTTGAGAAAGAAAAAATTGGCATCCGCATTGAAAATAATTATTGGGTCAGCAAATCGGGTTGCATAGATTTGTTCAAAGGCATGCCCATCACAACGGATGAGATTGAAAAAGCGATGAAAAAATAGATGAGGTCGTCTTTCTTATTCTCCTTCTTGTTGTTTTTGCTGCAAAATGCCTCCCTTCCGTCAAACGCTCAAACCGCTGCTGCAGCCCTTCAGCCGGCCTTTGACAATCTTGCCAAAGATACCTGTCTAAAAAAAGCAGCTGTCAGCTTTTGCTTACTGGATATCAATACAGGCAACGTGCTGTTTGAAAAAAATAAAGACGTTTTATTGGCTCCGGCATCTACTTTAAAAACCTTTACCACTGCCACGGCACTCCATCTTTTAGGTGAGACCTTTCAGTTTAAAACTCGAATTACTTTTAAGGGAATTATTAAAAATAAAATTGGAAAGGGCACCCTCCTAATTTATGCTTGTGGCGATCCTAGTTTGGGTAGCGATCGTTTTGACGAAACCAAACCGGATGTCATTTTCAAACAAATTTATCACGGCTTGAAGGCAATGGGTATCGAAAAATTGGAAGGAAATATTGTAGTGGACAATAGCATTTTTTCAGACGAAACTATTAATCGCAGCTGGCTCGACGAGGATGTAGGAAATTATTATGGAGCCGGATTGTATGCACTAAATTGGAAAGAAAATAAATTCGAAATCAATTTAGTACCAACTAAAAGCTCTTTTGAAGTATCCTCCAATTCTGCCGGGTACGACAATAAAAAAGATTTTTGCATTGAACTCGTTCATAAAGACGGTGCCACTACCGAAGAGGCATTTGCTTATATCGAAAAAAAAATGCCTTGTATGTATACTCTCAAAGGGGTATTGTCTGATAAAGTGCCGATTCAAAATATGCAATTGGCTCGATTGACTCCTGAAAAAGATTTTGTGAGAGAACTTACTCAATTTTTGAAAAGAGAGATGGGTTTTACTGCGAATAGTACGCAGTATACTGCCAAAGAATTGCCGGTTGCGGCGCTTCTTTCACCACCGCTTTCCAAACTTGTGTATTGGTGCAACCAGCGAAGCCTAAACCTGTATGCGGAAGCGTTTTGCAAAACACTGGCTGTTCGCTTGTTTAAGCAGGGTTCTTGGAAACTCGGTATTTCTGCAATGCTTCGGTATGCCAATTCATTAAAAATAAATACCGCTCAGGTACTACTAAAAGATGGATGCGGACTTGCCGAAGACAATAAAATTACCACTTATATCCTTTCAAGTGTTTTGCAACGCAATGCCAAAGAAAAAACCTACAATACCTTTTACGCAAGTTTACCCAGCATCAATGGCCTCATTATGAAAAGCGGATACATTGGAGGTACCCGCTCCTACGCCGGATATGTTACCTTACATGATAGTACAAAAGCAGCCTTTGCCTTTATTATACATGGGTATACCTGCTCGCCCAAAGAGGTTAAATTAAAAATGTTTCAGGTATTGGATAAAATCAAATAAGGGTATAAAAAGTAGTGGCGATTTTATATGCCACCCAAAGCCATATACCTTAAAATTTTGTCCATTATTTTTTCATTTCAAAATGACCTCGTGCTAATATTTCTTGTACGATTTGCTCCATAGCTGCGTCTTCGCCTTCTGCATCATAATGATTTCGGAGGTTATTGTTAAACAGCACCGCTACCGTTTGCCAAATAGCTGCATTGAAACCACCCTTCATTTCTTTGACAATTTCATAGCAGGGCCTGCCCGTTTCGCGGGCAATCAACTTTACCAAAACTTGCCCTTGTTCAATACTTAAGTTTTTCAATTCTTCTTTAAACTTTCTATTGAGCTCATTCTCTTTGTTTCGTTTAAACTGTTTCTTTGCTTCTTTGCTATAAAGTGAATTCAAAACCGAGTCCACATCTTTTAAAATAAACGCAGCAGCAACTGCATAAGGATATACCACATATACATTATACCGCAATCTGCTGTAAGCTTCTGCCTCCCGTTTTTGTCTACGTCGTTCCTTGATAGCCCATTTAGGCGCGCGTTCACGAACCACCACCTCTCGAATCCAAATATGCGGCAATGTATCATCGCCAAGTACAATGGCCCCTACCCGAATGGTATCATTCGTACCTTGTTGAGCAGAGCAACGCAATGTCGCTCCAATCAATAGGATCCATAAAAGTAAACAGCGAGTCATTTTTACCATTCTAACGATACACAAAAATGCAATAGATTTTTTGAATAATAATTTTAAAAATCATAAAGTTTGTTACCAAAAACATTTACCCACACGCCATCCTTTCATTAAGAGGCTCGATAGACGTTCAAAATGGTAGCTGCTTTTAGTAGATTGTTTTGCAGAGATAATTTTCGAATCACTAGCGAATCTTTGTATTTTTACATTTATGAATCTGACGAATTTTCAATACATACAAAATTATATTGGAGGGGAGTTCGTGGAACCCCTTTCAAAAACCTATATTGACAATATCAATCCGGCCACCGGTGAAAAGTTTGGACAAATTCCCAATAGCAATAGTGAGGATGTAGAACTGGCAGTGCGAGCCGCCGAGAAGGCTTTTGTATCCTGGAGCATTTCCTCACCTGAACATCGATTTAAGGTATTGAATAAAATTGCAGAACTCATCGATGCCCATATAGAAGAATTGGCATTGGCCGAAACCACCGACAACGGAAAACCAATTTGGTTGAGCAAACGGGTAGACATACCCAGAGCCTCTTCCAACTTTCGTTTTTTTGCCACCGGCATATTGCATTTTGCGTCCGAAAGTCATGTGATGGAAGATAAGGCGATTAATTATACCATGCGTCAACCCATTGGAATTGTTTCCTGTATTTCTCCCTGGAATTTACCCCTCTATCTTTTTACATGGAAAATTGCACCCGCATTGGCCGCAGGTAATTGTGTAATTGCGAAACCAAGTGAGATTACACCCTTGACTGCCTTTCTTTTGAGTAAGATTTGTAAAGAAGCCGGTTTGCCGGACGGCGTTCTAAATATTGTACACGGTGATGGACCCAACTGTGGCAGTGCCATGGTGGCCCATCCAAAAATAAAAGCGATCTCATTTACCGGTAGTACCCGAGCCGGACAACATATTGCATCGGTGGCAGCACCCATGTTTAAAAAATTATCCTTAGAATTAGGTGGTAAAAATCCAAATATCATTTTTGCTGATTGCGATTGGAATAAAATGATGCGCACCACCGTTCAATCTTCTTTTTCCAATCAGGGCCAAATTTGTTTATGTGGAAGCCGCATTCTCATCGAGAAAAGCATTTATAAGCAGTTTAAAAATGAATTCATTGAAGAAGTAAAAAAATTACAGGTAGGCGATCCCTTAGAACCGACTTCAAAGCAGGGTGCTGTTGTAAGTAAGGTTCATTTTGAAAAAGTATTGGCCTGTATCGAATTGGCAAAAAAGAGGGTGGCACCATTTTGTTGGGTGGAAATGCCGTCAAACCCGACGGACGTTGTGAAAATGGTTATTTTATTGAACCCACCATCATTGAGGGCCTCGCTGCAAATTGCAAAACCAATATGGAAGAAATTTTTGGACCGGTGGTTACCCTGCAAACCTTTGAAACCAGGGAAGAAGCACTTGCATTGGCCAATGCCTGCGATTATGGATTGGCTTCCACCATTTGGACGCAGGATATTTCAAAAGCCAATCAAATGGCCATGAAAATTAACGCCGGAATTGTGTGGATTAATTGCTGGTTGTTGAGAGATTTACGTACTCCTTTTGGTGGCGTAAAAAATAGTGGTGTAGGAAGAGAAGGTGGCTGGGAGGCTTTACGATTCTTCACTGAAGCAAAAAATGTGTGTGTTGAATTGTAAGTATAGTTCCAATTATTAAAAAAAATTAGATGACGAATAAAATATACTTCCTGTTTTTTATGATGATAGGTATCTTTTCATGCAAAGGCAAAAAAGAAGATCTCCCTCAAAATGTAGGACCAAACTATGCCAATGCATGTTGCTGCGATGCCTCTTTCAGCGCCGGAAACGGGGTGGTATTTATTCCCTCTATATTTACTCCTAATTCTGATGGCCTCAATGACTATTTCAGTCCATTAGGAAATACCAATATTGCTTTTATTGTGGATGTGAAAATTTCAGATCTCAACAATAATGTAATTTACGCAATCGACACTGCGTATGGCATTCTTAATCATGGTAAGTGGAATGGAATGAACATTAATCAAACCTTGTATAAAGGCGTTTTTAATCTTTCATGCAAAGCGATTGACAACAATAATGTCATCACAAATCTAACTGCTCAAAGTTGCTCGTTCATTTGCGATGACCCGAATGCAATCATTCAAAACACCAATTGCAAATTTGCGAGCATGTTTGATTTTATTACCGGAAATGCGCCATATGCTTCAGGCGAAAACTGTTTCTGATTTATTTCAAGGGTTTCAACAAGTACTCTAATCCGTTTAGTTTAATTTCATAAACGGTAGCCATCATTTGTCCCAGCTTCCCTTTCGGAAATCCTTCATTGCGTAAAAACCATTCCAGATAGGAATCAGGAAGATCACATAAAAGACGATCTTTATATTTACCAAAGGGCATCTTTGTTTTAACAATGTCTAATAAGACAGACGAATCAAATGTATTGGGCGATTCCATTATTGTGGTCGTGATTCATCCATAATAGGTCGCAGCCATCTTTCCGCTTCGCTCAATTGCATCCCCTTTCTAATTGCATAATCTGTGACCTGCTCATCGGTGATTTTCCCTATCCCAAAATACTTACTGTCGGGATGCGCAAAATACCAACCGCATACGGATGCAGCAGGATACATAGCAAGAGATTCCGTTAGATCAATACCAATCTCTTCTTTTACATTCAACAAATCGAATAGCGTAATTTTCTCGGTATGGTCGGGGCAGGCAGGATATCCCGGTGCCGGACGGATTCCCCTGTACTTTTCACTAATCAAATCATTATTTGACAAAGACTCCTCCCGGGCATAGCCCCAATCTTCGGTACGAACTTGCTTATGCAAACATTCGGCAAATGCCTCTGCCAATCTATCGGCCAAAGCCTGTAGCATAATTTTATTGTAATCATCATGTGCCTCTTCAAACTTTTGAATATGTGGTTCAATTCCTTTTATGGTAACAGCAAATGCACCTATGTAGTCATTGACTATCGGAGAAATAAAATCTGATAAACACATATTGGGTTGTCCTTCGGCTTTTTGAATTTGCTGACGAAGAAAATGGAGTTTCGTTTTATCTTCTATCATTACATCATCATCTCCAAACCTCTTGGCATTCCAGATTCCGTATACTGCTTCGGCTTGAAGCCATTTTTCATCCACCACTTTTTTCAAAAGTTCATTGGCATCTGCAAATAATTTTGAAGCCTCAATGCCGACTTTTTCATCATCAAGTATAGCCGGGAATTTTCCATGTAATTCCCAGGTAATAAAAAATGGCGTCCAATCAATAAAGGCTGCGATTTGCTCCAATGAAAAATTATGCAAGGTTTTTGTACCGGTGAATTGAGGCCGCTCAGGCTCATACAAGTCCCAGTTTATTTTAGTTTGGTTTAATCGGGCATCTCCTATCGATAAAAACTTTTTAATGGTTTTTTTATTCCAAAAATCTTCACGCAGTTCATCATACTCCGTCTTGGTTTTCTGCAATAGATCCGCTTTATTGTCATTGAGCAAATCGCTTACCACCGTCACACTTCGTGAAGCATCCAATACATGCAAAACACCGTGGTCATAGCTTTCTGCAATTTTTACAGCCGTATGCATACGGCTGGTGGTAGCACCGCCAATAAGTAATGGCACGGTAAAATGTTGTCGCTTCATTTCTTTGGCAATATGTACCATTTCATCTAGCGAAGGAGTAATCAGGCCACTCAATCCGATAATATCCACTTGCTGTTTTTTTGCTTCTTCGAGAATTTTTGCAGCGGGCACCATTACGCCTAAATCTATAATGGTATACCCATTGCATCCGAGTACCACCCCTACAATATTTTTGCCGATATCATGTACATCGCCCTTAACGGTGGCTAATAACACCTTGGGTGCATTGGAGGTTTCTAATTTTTCAGCTTCTATAAAAGGAGTTAAATAGGCCACACTTTTTTTCATGACACGGGCACTCTTTACCACCTGAGGTAAAAACATTTTGCCGCTTCCAAATAAATCGCCAACGATAGTCATTCCATCCATTAGAGGGCCTTCAATAATGTCAAGGGGTCTGGTATATTTTTGTCGAGCTTCTTCGGTATCCTCATCTATATAATCGGTTATACCATTTACCAAGGCGTGTGACAATCTTTTTTCAACAGGCTCTAATCGCCATGCTTCGTCTTTTATCTGCACTTTTCCCTTTGCCTTAACGGTTTCTGCAAATTGAATAAGACTTTCGGTCGCCTCATTCTGGTCGTTATTGCGATTCAGAATCACATCTTCGCAGAGCTTTTTCAGTTGGGGTTCAATTTCATCATAAACTGCCAATTGACCTGCATTTACAATACCCATATCCATTCCTGCTTTTATGGCATGGAATAAAAAAACAGAATGCATAGCTTCTCGCACATGTTCATTTCCTCTAAATGAAAAAGACAAATTACTGACACCGCCACTTACTTTTGTTAAGGGCATCAAACGCTTAATTTCTCTGGTGGCCTCAATAAAATCTACTCCATAATTATTGTGTTCTTCGAGCCCCGTTGCCACGGCAAATATATTGGGATCAAAAATGATATCTTGGGGTTTATACCCTAATTGCTCCGTTAAAATGGTATACGCCCGATGACAGATTTCCACCTTCGGTCTTTAGAATCTGCCTGCCCCTTTTCATCGAATGCCATGACTATAACGGAGGCCCCAAAGTTTCTGCAAATATTGGCCTGTTCTATAAATTTTTCTTCCCCCTCTTTTAAAGAAATGGAATTGACAATACATTTACCTTGTACACATTTTAATCCGGCAACGATAATATCGAATTTACTACTGTCAATCATGATGGGTATCTTGGCGATATCTGGTTCGGATTGTATCAGATTCAAAAATTTGGTCATTGCATACACACCATCGAGTAAGGCATCATCCATATTGACATCTAAAACTTGTGCGCCGTTTTCCACTTGTTGGCGCGCCACACTGAGCGCTTCATCATATTGTTCGTTTTGAATTAGACGGGCAAATTTTTTACTTCCCGTTACGTTGGTTCGTTCGCCAATATTTATAAAATTAGAATCTGGTCGAACCACAAGAGCTTCTAAACCACTCAGTGATAGGTATTGATTGATATTTTTTGGCATAATTTATTTTATTACTTACAAGGAAAAACAAAATGGCAATTCCTTACTTTCAAATGGTTTCATTTTCAAATGGACGAACAATTTTTCTTGGATGAATGCCTCTAACTTCGTCTGCTATACATTTAATATGTTCGGGAGTAGTACCACAACAACCACCCACTATATTTACCAATCCTTCCTTGGCCCATTCAGCAATAATATGACCGGTTTCATGAGGTTGTTCATCATATTCACCAAAAGCATTCGGAAGACCGGCATTGGGATAGGCACTAACATAACAGGTTGCGATTTCGCTCAGCTCTTCAATATGTTGCCTCATTTGGGTTGCCCCTAGAGCACAGTTAAATCCGACGCTTATCGGATTGGCGTGTTCAACTGAAATATAAAAGGCTTCCAATGTTTGTCCACTCAATGTACGACCACTTGCGTCGGTAATGGTACCAGATATCATGATGGGTAATTCTATTTGATGATCTTGAAAATACTTCTTTGTGGCATAAATCGCAGCCTTGGCATTAAGTGTATCAAAGATGGTTTCAATCAGAATGATATCCACTCCACCGGCTACCAATCCGCTAACTTGTTCATAATAGGCATCCATCACCTGATCAAAAGTTACCGCACGATACCCGGGATTATTGACATCGGGCGATAAGGATAAGGTTCGATTGGTGGGCCCTAAAGCACCCGCAACAAACACGGTATCTTTATGAACATTGCCAGTAAGAGTGTTAAATTGGTTTATGGCATTTCGGGCACAAGTAGCAGCTGCCACATTCATTTCATAACAATAATCCTGGAGATCATAATCAGCCATTGAAATTTTTTGTGCACTAAATGTATTGGTTTCAATAATTTGCGCACCGGCTTGCAGGTATTTCAAATGAATTTCCTCAATAATATCCGGTCGGGTGATACACAGCATATCATTGTTTCCTTTAACATCCAGGTGCCAATTTTTAAAGCGTTCACCACGGTAGTCGGCTTCTTCCAATTTGAAACGTTGTATCATAGTTCCCATGGCGCCGTCAATGACCACAATTTGCTTTTCTAATAGTAATTCTAATGCATGCATCGCTCAGTAAATTTATTTTTCTGAACAGCTACTATCAACAATAAATAAAATGAATTTGTTTATTTGTAGATGAGTATTAGTTCAGTTTGTTAAACAGGCCGAACAATAATCAAATCTGCCTGTAGGCTACAAAAATAGGTATCAAAATCGATATATAATAAATTATCTTCTAATTTTGTAATATTACCCTTGAATGAAATTTACAATTGCTTATACCTTGTTGCTTGTGTATGTAATGGCTGCCATTGTTTTTTGGGGGTATAGTCTCAATAAACAGGGTCGAATGATTTATGAGTTGGAAAAAGAGAAAATCGCCCTTTTACAACGCAGTTCACCCAAACTAGATTATCAAAAGGAATTGCATAGCATTCAAGACAAAAAAATCAGACGAACCAAACAGTATCTGGGTGAAGGGTCCACCTTTTTACTGATTATTTTATTGTCTGCGAGTATCGTCTACTATGCCTATTATCACCAACGAAAATTAAGCAAGCTGCAACAGAATTTTATGTTGAGCGTCACCCATGAGTTGAAAACCCCTATAGCTGGTATCAAACTGAATATGCAGACCTTAGAAAAACATAAATTAGACGAACAGATTCAAATGAAACTGATTAAGTCGTCGGTAAATGAAACCAATCGCTTAGATGATTTGTGCAATAATATTCTTTTGGCCACAAGGCTCGAGCATTCGAATAGCTTTATTTTTTCGGAAGAGGTTTCTCTTCAGAGGGTCATGACTGAGGTGGTTGATGAAATTAAAACTCGATATCAAAACGTACAGATTCAATTGCATTTTCCGGATGGAGACACCCTAATCAAGGGCGATTTTACCATTTGGAAATTAGTGCTTAGCAATTTGATTGAAAATGCACGAAAATATTCGCCCACTGATGAGTTGATTGTGGCCGAGTTGCGAAAGACAGGCAACAAAACAATTCTTTCTGTCAAAGATCATGGCAATGGAATTCCGGATAGTGAGAAAGAAAAAATATTTGAAAAATTCTATCGTATTGGAAATGAAAATACTCGTTCTTCAAAAGGTACGGGTTTGGGGCTTTATGTTGTAAAGAAGATTATTCAATTATATAAATATGACATTTCTGTGAAAAACAATATCCCCAAAGGCTCTATTTTTGAAGTCACTATTTAATGATCAACTTTCATAAAATGATTCTATGAAAAAAACTAAAGGCGAAATATTATTGGTTGAGGATGAAGAAAGTTTACGGGAAGCCCTGAAATTAAATCTTGAAATGGAGGGATATGAAGTGGTGGCTGTAGACGATGGTAAAAAGGCCCTTAAAACCTTTAAAGAGGAGTATTTCGATTGTATTATTTTGGATATTATGCTACCCGAATTGGATGGTATTTTTGTTTGCGAAAATATTCGTTTGCAAAACGATAAAATTCCCATTATGTTTTTGTCGGCAAAAAACTCAGGCGCCGATCGGGTATTGGGTTTACGAAAGGGTGGGGATGACTATATGACCAAGCCCTTTAATTTAGAAGAGCTGCTAATTCGAGTTGAAAAACTTATTGCAAAAAACAAGAAAATTGATCATATCAAAGACGACCTCACTGTTTTTGCCATTGGCCCTTGCCAAATTGATTTTCAATCGCAATCCTGTATCGATATACACGGTCAAAAAAGAGATTTGACCAAAAAAGAAATTCAATTTCTAAAGCTACTTATCGACAACAAAAATGAAATTATCAGTCGTGAACATATTTTAAAAATGGTATGGGGTTATAATGTATTTCCCACAACACGTACTATTGATAACTTCATTATGATATACAGAAAATACTTTGAATTAGATCCGCGAAATCCAATTCACTTTGTGAGCGTACGGGGTGTCGGATACAAATTTGTGATTTAGTATTCCGATCAAGCTGCTATTTTTTTATCCCGCTTTTGAAATAAATAGAGGCACATGATGGTAACACAAAAAACCGTAATCGCCTGAATTTCGAGGGCGTCATCTGTAAAACAATAAAGTAGAAGAAGGGCGGCAGTCCATAGCCCGATGGTACCCTTGTTTTTATATAGATAATAAAAACTGCAGGCAAAAAAGAGCAAAACGCTTAGCAGACCTGCGAGCCCCTGATCGAGCCATGTATGAAATATCTGATTATGCGTATGCATTTGATTTTTCACCAAATCAGCATAGCCCTCCTTTTCAAAGGTTTGCAATAGTATTTCATTCGCATTGCCTGTGCCATAGCCTTCCAACCATTTTTCTTTAATTAGATTCCACTCTACCTTCCAGGCCATCATGCGGCTACCCGTTGAATTGCTTAATTTAACATTTTTTCCAATGGACGAAATTTCACCTCTGGTTTCAGCAAGACGAATTTTAATACTTGGTATTTTAATAAAAATAATTAGAGCTACTGTAGCGAGAGCGAGAAAAAAGACCATTCGAATCGGTCTACTTGTTATGGCAGAGAGGTAGTGCCAAATTATATAAATACAAAACAATAAGAGAATAATCAGTGCGGTTTTGGACACTAGTATAAATAATATAAACAAAAAAAAGACAATCCCCATTAATGAACTGATTTTCTCTCGCCTGCTTGAGTGATTCGTAATCAATTGAATTGAGAGGAAAATAATGGCCACCACAAAGAAATTGGAGTAATATCCGGGATGCATCAAATAAACCGAAAAAATCATCCTATTAAACAGTTCATCCCAACCAACTAATGGGTAGGTATATAAGCGGTACGCTACAAAACAATAGATAGCAGAAAAAAGACAGGAGAGACTAAATAGACGCATCAGCCATTTTTGATTACCATCATCGAAATACTGTTCCGTTGAAAATAATAGAGGCAGTACCAAAAAGCTCAATTTAACTTCTATGGTTTGCAGAGCATCTTCTAAATGTATTGCCCTGCTCACAAAAAAGAATTGCACGAAAAAAAACAAGAAAAAGGGAAATACCTTGACTGCTCTGTTCGGCAATGTCTTGAGCTTTGATAAAAAATGTGGATCAATCAGCCAGTGCAGCACCAACAAGGCTATAATAATAGAATTGATTCTTTCGCTCCAAGGAAAAGAAATAAGTAGCATCGAAACCAAAAAAAGCCATATTTGAATACGGTCTATTGGGAACCTGTTTAGCATTAGGAAACGAAGATAACAAAATTTCATTTCCGTATATTTGCAAATATGTTGCTAGCCATACATCCGAAAAATCCGGACGAACGTAAAATAAAACAAGTGGTGGCCCTTCTAAGGAAAGGAGCCGTGATTATTTATCCAACCGATACGGTGTATGGCATGGGTTGCGACATATTGCATCCAGAAGCCATTGAACGAATTTGTAAAATCAAAAACATAGACCCCCAAAAAGCACAACTCTCCTTTTTATGTTCCGATTTAAGTCATTTAAGTGAATATACCAAAGCCATTGATACCCCCCTTTATCGATTTTTAAAGCAATATTTACCTGGGCCCTTCACGTTTATTTTGGAGGCCAGTAAAAAGGTGCCCAAACTATTACGATCCCGAAAAGATACCGTCGGTATTCGGGTACCCGATAACAAAATTGCCAAAGCCATCCTTACCGAACTCGGCAATCCCATACTAAGTACCTCGCTTCCATTGGGAGAAGATGAGGAGATTTTTTCAGATCCTGAGCTAATACATGATCATTTTGAGCATTTGGTGGATGTTGTGATTGATGGAGATATAGGTGGTTCTATACCCTCTACCATTGTTGACTGCACCAAAAATCCTCCCGAAATAATCAGAATGGGCTTAGGTGAAATTCAATGATTTGTGTCTTTTTTCAGCTTAATTGAATAAAAAACGAATAGTATTTTCATTTTATTAATTGTTTTTCATTATTTTGTACCCCAAATACGGATTTCATGAACAAATTTATTCTGATTTTACTCTTATTAACAGGTTTTACACTTTCATTATCAGCGCAGTTTTTTTCCGCACCAAAGTGGGATTATCTGTGGGATCAAAAGGCACATGAGAAAGGGCAAATTCATTTTTCATATGGTTATGGGCAACCGCGATTAGATAAAAAGCTATTTGACTATCAAAAAGATTCAATCGATTTCAGAGTGATCGGAGTTGGACCTTTCTTTTGGAAGGCCGAATTGGGTTTAACACGCAAACTGAGCGTTATGCTATCTGCAGGATATATACTATATAAGGCCGATTGGAAGGTGATGCGCCCCGACCCTTTGTATACTTTTGACCTCCCATTTGTTTACGGTACCCAATTACATGATATCAGCGCCAATCTTCGTTTTAACTATCATATTTTTGTGAATAAAGAATTTGATGTGTATGTAGGCGGTGGTGTTGGTTATAACCATTTCATGAACAAAGACTTTACCGACTATGCACCAGACGATACCCTATTTAAATCGCAATTTAAATTACCGTATCCGGTATCGTATGAAATGACCTTTGGCGTTCGGTATTTCTTTTTAACTCGAACCGCCATTTATGTGGAAGCCGGCATTGGTAAATCATTGCTTCAGGGAGGTTTTGTGTTCAAATTTAGACACAGAAAAAGACTCTAATTCATTACCTTTGCCAAAAATTGAAAATTAATAGTACTAAATAATAAATTATGTTTGAATTAGGAGATTCTTTCGGATATTACGGATGCATTGTATACCTCATTGTAATGTCAATCGGTTTAATATTTGTAATGAGAAAATACCTGAAAGAAGATTAATGTCGTTTCTTTCTGTTTCCAAAGCATGAAATCAAACCTTGCGGCCATACGTCAGGAATACCTGATGGCCTCCCTTCGCAAAAGCGATTTAGCTGAAAACCCAATAAATCAATTCGAACATTGGTTTCAGGAGGCTATGAAGGCCTCAGTAGACGATGCCAATGCAATGACCCTAAGTACGGTGGACGAAAATAACGCGCCAAAGTCGCGGATTGTATTGTTAAAGGGCATTGAAGCCAATCAATGTATCTTTTTTACCAATTATCACAGTCATAAAGGCCTTCAAATGGCCCAAAATAACAGAGTAGCACTCCATTTTCTATGGAAGGAATTGCAACGGCAGGTTCGCATTGAAGGAAAGGCCGTTCAAATTTCAGAACAGGAATCTGCCGAATATTTTGCCACCCGACCCCGCGAAAGTCAGTTGGGCGCCTGGGCTTCCCATCAAAGTGAGGAGCTGGATTCTAGAGAAATATTGGAAAACCGCTACCAACAATTGGAGCAAACGTATCAAAACCAGTCCATTCCCAAACCTCCACATTGGGGTGGCTATGCTGTAGAGCCTCATTATTTTGAGTTTTGGCAAGGTCGTGCCAATAGACTGCACGACAGAATTTGTTATAAACGCCACTCAAACAATGAATGGATGAAGCAACGCCTCAATCCTTAAAAGGGTATTAACAAATATTAATTACCAACAAATGAGAAGTATTTGGTGGAAAAGAAAAAATAGTTATCTTTGCACTCCTAAAAAAAATAAACATGTTTGGTATCTTAGATATAGCAGGTCAGCAATTTAAAGCAAAACAAAACGATACATTATTTGTTCATCGTCTACAAGGTAATGTGGGAGATGTGGTAGATGCAAAAGTTTTGATGACTTCTTCAGATGGAAATATCTCAATGAGTGGATCTGCAAAAGCAGAAATTTTAAAACATTTACAAGGCGATAAAGTAATAACCTTTCACAAAAAAAGAAGAAAAGGTTATACAAAAAAGATCGGTCATCGCGATGCCTTGACTCAAGTAAAAATTACTTCATTAGCATAAAATGCTAAAAAAATAAATAAAATTTAAAAAAATTTTTTAATCATAGCACACAAAAAAGGTGAAGGTAGTGTAAAGAATGGAAGAGACTCTCATAGCAAAAGATTGGGAGTAAAATTATTTGGCGGACAAGCCGCAATAGCAGGAAACATCATAGTTAGACAGCGTGGTACCGTTTATCATCCCGGTACAAATGTTGGAGTAGGAAAAGACTTTACACTGTTTGCATTGCAAGATGGAACAGTGACATTTAGAAAAAGCAAAACAAAAAACAATCGTATCTATTTTGTAATTATAAATAATTATTTATATATTTGTATGTCATAAAGTTCTTTTATTTACTAATCCTTAAAATTCAAAACAAAATGGCAAAGCAAAAAAAGCAGCTCCAAAAAAAGCAGCAGCAAAAAAAGCAGCTCCTAAAAAAGCAGCAGCAAAAAAAGCAGCTCCTAAAAAAGCAGCAGCAAAAAAAGCAGCTCCTAAAGCAGCTCCTAAAAAAGCAGCAGCAAAAAAAGCAGCTCCGAAAGCAGCAGCAAAAAAAGCAGCTCCTAAAGCAGCTCCTAAAAAAGCAGCAGCTAAAAAGGCAGCTCCTAAAAAAGCAGCAGCTAAAAAGGCAGCTCCTAAAAAGAAATAACTTTTTAACGAAAAGTAACGTAGTAATTACGTCAAAAAAAATCCCGTCCGAAAAGACGGGATTTTTTGTTTTTGATTCATTTGATGATGCTCCAACGTAAAAATGTTAATCTGTAAGGTATTTCTAACAAATCTTTTTGCATTCTCTACCATATACACATTCCCAAAGGCTTGCTGTTCCGCAATACAAAACAATGCTACCAAATGGTAGGACAGGTAACACTTATGAGATTTTCACTTCTAGTGGTTGTTGACACAACGCATTAAAGAAGACGAAACAAGGTGAACAATTTTAGGAGGGGTTATTATGCAAAGATTTGTGCTGGTGGATGGTACCGTCACCTTTTACTAGAAAAATCGAGTAAAAGTTGCTGAGTTAAGGCGATTAGTACCTTGCACCGCCTCATACTATCTCCTATCATCAAAATCGATAAATGAATATAGTAAAGGCATGTTAGCTTTGAAAAAAAATAAAATGAAAGCACTTTCAATCTTTCTCACCCTTTACTTTTGGTACTCTAGTATGGATGCACAGCATTTAGGCATGGTACGAAAGAATTATATTTCAACCTATTTTGATTCCTTGCTGAATGTGAATGTTGATGTACTCGATTCGACCACCATTCGGCTTGGTTCTATAAACGCCAATACTGGAGCAGTTACCAATATTGGACCCGAATACAACTCAATGATAAGCCTGGCAGGTGCCACCATTAATCCTTACGCCAATCAGTATCATATCAGCAATGGGTACCACTTTTTGACATTTGATATTGGAAATGGTACCATAGTAGGCAATGCACCCATTAGCGGAGCGTTCCCCACGACAGCTTTTCAAAACTTTCGCTTCAATCCCAGCGATACCCTCATTTACGGCTTCGTTCCCAACAATTTTTTTTCGATGGTGTACGATAGTATTACCTTGACCAATATTCAAGTGCTTGATTCTTCGCATTTGCGATTTGCATCAATCAATGCTGTAAGTGGTCAGTATTCGCTCATTGGAAATGTGAACCTTGGAAATATGTATACCCTTGCCGGCAATTCAATTGACCCACATCAAATGTTGTACTATTATTCGGCAGTAGATACCTTCGTAGGCGTCGATTTATATACCGGCAATGTCTATTCACAAGTAGGCATTCAGCTTCCCGCCGATACCTATTTTGAGAACTTTACCTATAGCTGTGCCGATACCACCATCTACGGCTTGACCCGAACCAATTATTTTTCGACCTACTATGATAGTGTTTTGCAAATGACCATGACGGTATTCGATTCTGCAGCGTCTCGTTTGTCAAAAATCAATCCAAATACCGGTGTCGTAACTATTATTTCACCGAACAGTATTGGATTTAGAGGCACCTTGAATGGCAGTAGTTTTATCGATCCGGTAACCATGACTTATTATTTCAGTACAGGTGCCGATATCGTGGGTGTCTCATTGCAAACAGGTGTCATCACCTCATCAGTGGTCAAAACCTTTCAAGCGGGTGCCATGTACTTCGATATGATGCGTAGCACGCAAAACTGTTATGGCGCACTGAAGGTTCGACAAAATGCAGCAAGCTCCGTTTCCGATCCCGTCAATGCGGTTTCCTTTTCTGTGCAAATACTTCCAAATCCTGCCTCTGAAAAGATTAGCATTCAATCGAGTGTACCCATTTCGCAGATCGACCTGTATGACCTTAATGGCGCAGTGGTGATGCAAAGCAAGGAGCCTAACCTCAATATCGCAACACTCGCTACCGGATTGTATGTTGCCAAGGTATTTGCCAAAGATGGTAATGTATCAACTATAAAACTGTTGAAACAATAAAACTGCATACGTGTGGTAGGTGACAGGCGTTTCGTGCAACAGCTTGAATAAAGAATTCACAACAGCAAATCCTGCCAAGTGGTAGGATTTGCTGTTATAAAATATTGGTATAGTTGATGAAGTAGAATTCGATAAACACTATTTTCAACTACATTAATTGAAAAAGGGATGTAAAAATGAGGCCACAGATAGGTTGATGGCAAGCACATACTGTCTCTTACGACCGCACTGGATCTAAATTCATTCCTATAATAATAAAACGATTGTCCTTTGCATTAATCTGTTCAAATAGCTTTTCCAGTCTTTTTTTTATCATGCCGAAATTATTAAGACTTACTGACCAGCCGATTAGAATTTTATAATTATCATTCGAAAAAAGATCCTTTGATGGTACCACTTCAATTACATCAGACTTGACAACCAAGGTCTTTAATGAAATCGTATCTCTTTTTTGCGGAACAAGGACATCTAATGAATCTTTAATAAAATTGGCAATCTTAAACTCGCAGTTTTCGCCATCAGATGATTTGAGCAAAAAATTATCCTTTGAATAAATATTCATAAAGTTGATATTATTGATACTCTGTTGAATTCTATCATTAAAATAATTTGCATTTTTAAATCTAAGGATGTAATCGAAAGGATACTTCTTTGCCTTTGTATATTCTAATAACTCCTCGGAACTATAATACCTTTCCTTAACCTTAATTTTGAATGCACAAGAATGTAAAAATAACAACAGAAACAATGAAGGAATAAATGGTATATTTTTCATTTTCAAGAATTCAATGTGGTCAAACAATAGCAATTTACCTTGCAACAAATTTGATTAATTTAATTTATTAAAGTAATAGCCGTTTTCTTAAGAGTCTTCTTTTGCACCTGTTCCACTCGTAGCACCGCCCGTATACTTCACTTTGTTTAGTACCGCTTGTGGAATCATTTCCTCTGAATCCAAATTATAGGTACTTTGGCCTCTTAAGAACGCTATTTTCTCTCTCTGTGTTGCTAAAAGCAATCGTTCGCTGATAATCATGTATAAATTGCCATCTTTTCCCATTCCGATCCCATGTTGGTCACTACTGGGATTTCCTCGATGTAACTCCGGAAGTTTCACCTCCCAGTCAGTAACTTTTAAACAGAGCCAAATTTTCTCACACCCCTTTTTAGGTCTTCCAATTTCAACCGTTCCAGATACATGCCATTCAATCGGCTTGGCACCTAATTGATTAATAAACATTGTACTCATCGCAATCGCTGAAAATAGTAACTTTTTCATTTTTATTCTGGCTTTATTGTCGGCAGCCTTACCGTTAGTATGTTATTTCCCTACTCTATGAATGCCTTTTCGGGTTCCTGCATGTGCTTACTTTTTGGTTCTATGATGGCCATCAGTTGAATTAAAAAGCGTTTACAAATTTATTTCCTGAAATTAAATGCAACAAGCGATTGCAGACCTATCTTATAAACAGGGTGTTTTAGGTCATAAACAGGGTGTTTTAGCCTATAAATGAGAAATGGAATTCCTCCGTTTTGGAAAAATCCACTAAATACTTTCGGAACTAAGATCAGTCATATCAAAAACATAAATCCTTCGATGGCCATAGGCTTCGTAGAGAAGTTACATACTGCGCAGTACCTGCTTTCACCACCCACAATTGAATCCTAATCCCCACCCCTTTTCCTTCAAGTAAGCATTTATTCTATTCCCTCAATGCCATTGAAGAACTAAAGAATGCATTCAAAGAATGGTTTCAATTTCGTAATAGCTGATGCAGGTTATTGTTTAGATGAATAGTCAGGAATAGGGAAACATACAATTTCAGAAAAAAAATACCAATAATGTATTAGCTTCGTAGCCATCAGATAACAAAACAAAATTTATATGAAAAAGTGGAGCATTCTATGTATTGTACTTACCGCATTTAGTGTAGCCTCCTTGGCACAGGCCATTATATGGGATTCGGCCGGCGATAGAAAACTTACTTTTTTGAAGGGAGAAAATTTATTGAACCTTCAATTCGATTATGAAGGGGTAACGGTTAACGGTAAAACCGAAAATGAATTTTTAGAAAAACGAAAGGATGAATTTAATGATAAAAAGGATGGTAGAGGCGACAATTTTGTGGATCATTGGCAAGAGGTAAAAACCAAAAGATATCCTGCTCATTTTGAAAAATCGTTCAAAAAAATTGCCAAAAAGAAAATGAAACTCTCTCAAGGAGCCTCCGAAAAATATACTTTAATTGTGCAATTGGTAAAAGCAAAAACCGGCGAAGGCACTTATGTTAAGAATGTACCCGCAACAGCCGAATTTGAGATTCGATTTGTTGAAACCGCCACCCAAAAAATAGTAGCTAAAGGTAAAATTATGAATGCCAAGGGAATCGTGAAGGCGAAATCAAACCTAGGTCGCCAAGGACAAGTGCTTCGTGTAATTGCAAGAAGTATGAATACAGATGTAGCTAACAGAATTGCGCAATGCTACGATGCAGCCGGTACCGCCACTGCTAAATATGTAATGCGCTTTAATAAGAAAAAGAAATAATAGGTATTACTCAGGTACCTGACAGGATGCCCAAATTACTGATGATAAACCCCTATCCCCCCTCCCTCTCAATCATCTTTTTTAGTAGTACCACTTGACCCAAATGGTAATAACTGTGTTCAATCATGCCTTCCAAATTGCGAAGATAAGTGCCATACTTCGGCTCCGAAAACACCTCTTCTAATTGCTCATCCGGCATCTCTTCAAGCAAGGTGGCAAATTCATTCGCATCTTTCCAAAAGGTATGCAAAACGCCCTCCCATTGAGCCTGCGAGGTAATTGCCGGGAAGCTAAAACTATATTGATCTCGTATCGAAAGTGGTCCACCCTTCATTACGGCCAGAATTCCGGCAATATAATAATGAATATGTTGTGCTAAATCGGCGATGCTGTTTAAGCTTCCGTTCTTTTTCACCGCCTTCTCCCATTCCAGTGTATGCAACTGATCATAAAAGTTGGTATTGGCTATCCAAGTTCCCTGTAAAATAACTTCTCTAAAACGACTCGCGATAATTTGTGCTCTCGGCATAAGGTATTTTTTAAAATCCATCAGTATGGTGCAATAACCAACTTTCAGTAAGAAAGAGGCTGTCATGCTTACCCAAAGATAAAAGAATCTGGGAAAAATGGCTGTTCCAAATCAAAAAATAGCAGGTCCTGAAGCGAATTGCATGTATAAGGCTTTATTCACCACAACCCATACAATGAAGCGAGGCTTCAGGCCTCTAAATGTCGTTAGTAATATTTATATTTGCGCCATGCAAGAATTAGCAGACAAGATCGATTTACTAAAAAAGGAAATTGAAACCATTGCCCTTCAAAATGAAGAGCAAATGGAAAATTATCGCATTCGCTTTCTCGGGTCCAAAGGATTGGTAAAACAACTTATGGGCGAAATGAAGCATGTTTCGCACGATTTGAAAAAAGACTTTGGAGCCCGTCTCAATGAATTTAAACAATTTGCAGAGGCAAAATACGAGGCCTACAAAGAATCGAAAGGGGATACCACAAAAGGTGAAAAGCAACAGTCGAACGAAAAGCCTATTGACCTTTCGCTACCCGGCTTTCCCTCTGCGGTTGGGTCGCGGCATCCGATACAAATCACCATGAACAAAATGATTGGGATTTTTGAAAAAATTGGATTTACCGTTTCAGAAGGTCCCGAAATTGAAGATGACTGGCACAATTTTACCGCATTGAATTTACCTGAAGACCATCCGGCACGCGATATGCAGGATACCTTTTACATCTCTCATGATGATAAAAAGGAAGGCAGTGATTGGCTGTTGCGTACCCACACCAGTAGTGTACAAGTACGAGTGATGAAGGAAGGCAAATTACCCATACGACAAATATTTCCGGGTCGGGTATACCGAAATGAAACCATTTCAGCACGAGCCCATTGCGTCTTTCATCAAATAGAAGGACTTTATATTGATGAAAAGGTATCTTTTGCCGATTTAAAACAAACCCTGTATTATTTTGTAAAAGAAATGTTTGGCGCCGATGTAAGGGTTCGTTTTCGCCCATCGTATTTCCCTTTTACCGAGCCAAGTGCCGAAATGGATGTTAGTTGTTTTATTTGCGACAGCAAAGGATGCAATGTATGCAAGCAAACAGGATGGGTTGAAATATTAGGTTGTGGCATGGTGCATCCAAATGTACTCAGCAATTGCGGCATTGACCCCGAAAAGTATACCGGATTTGCATGGGGTATGGGTGTAGAACGGACTACCATGATGCAATACGGCATCAAGGATATCCGATTGCTATCAGAAAATGATTCCCGATTTCTGTCACAATTTAAGAATGTAGTATAAGGGCCTTTTGTAATAATAGATTGATATTTGAAAAAGAAATTTGAAACTAAATCATGATTTTAGTAACCGGCGCATCAGGTTTAGTAGGCTTACACTTAATTCAATATTTAAGTACGCAAGGTCAAAAAGTGCGGGCTCTTTACAAATCGAACCTTCCGGATTTTTTACCCAATACTAACCATGCTACTATAGAATGGGCGCCTTGCAATGTGCTGGACATTTCGGAATTAGAAAAAAATTTTATTGGTATCACTCATGTGTATCATTGCGCCGCTATTGTAAGTTATGATGCACGCATGATAGATGCAATGATGGAAATCAATATTGAAGGCACTGCCAATGTGGTGAATCTATGTCTCGAAAAAAATATTGAGAAGTTGGTATTTATGAGTTCTATCTCCGCTATCGGTAAAGAAAATGCCGGTACCCTCATTAGCGAAAAAACAAGTTGGAATACTACAGAATATGACCTTACGCAATATGCCATCAGCAAGCAACGCGCCGAAATGGAAGTATGGCGCGGAATAGCAGAAGGTTTGCGGGCGGTGATTGTAAATCCGGCTGTAATACTAGGCGAAGGGGATGTCAGCAAATCCAGTACCAATCTTTTTCACATTGTACACAATGAATTTCCGTATTATACAAAAGGCGGTACCGCTTGGGTTGATGTGAAAGATGTCGTTCGTATTATGGTGGCACTTATGCAAAGTAGTATTGAAGAAGAACGATTTATTGTAAGTGCCGGCAATTATTCCTACAAAGAAATTTTCGACACGATGGCCCTATCCATGAATAAAAAAGGACCCACCAAGCTAGCCGGCAAATGGATGACCGAAATCGTTTGGCGAATTTCGTATCTCAAATCGATACTAAGTGGAAAGACGGCTACCATTACTCGTGAAACGGCTCGAAACGCTCATGAAATCAGTCAATATGACAATAGCAAACTGTTGCAGGCCCTTCCAAATTTTACCTATGAAGCTATAGATAACACCATCGGACGGGTTTGCCACCATCTGTATCCGTAACTATTTTTTCTTTTTGCGTTTTTTTACTTTCAAATATTCCTGATCCAATTCCTCTTTATAATCCTTCACCATTTCTTTCTTTTGCTCATTGTGCTTCTTGTCTATTTCCTCCGCTTTGTCCAACAATTTTTTTACATGCTCTTTTCGAGTTTCTTCATTATTGATCAAAAAATCAAAATACGCATTCTGATTCGTATAAAGAGTCTTCATTTCCGTTAAGGTTTTACTATTAGAATTGAGATAATTAACTATAGCCAAATTGTTATTGATATAAGCTCTTACTGCGTCCTTATAGGTAACTCCATTGGCATCAAAGGCACTTTCAAGATTTAGTTTACTACTCATTTTTTTAAGAGCCTCCATTTCCATCGAATTTTTTCGGGAGGCGTCCAAAATATAGGTATAATGCTTTTTGATTTGTTCGTAGTTTGCTAAAATGGTGTCATAGAGGGTAAAGTAGCTCGTTTGAAACGCATCCAATTTGTCTACCTTGTAATAATATAATTTAGACCGCAATACTTTTATGCTATCGTCAAAACTATCTTGCTTTTTACTTCTGGCTACGGCCTCTTTGTAAAAGGACGAATCAGTGAGTTTGATATACACATTCATTGAATCTACAATTTCCTTCTTGGTTTCTTTGTCAACCGCAATTTTGTTTTTCAGCATATTAATTTCACCATCAATAATTGATATTTTACTTTTTCTACTTTGTATAGAATCGTTTAATTTCAACACTTCCGCATCCTGTTCCGACTTTTCGGGCACCATGGCTTTGGCTTTGGCAAATTGGGCATATTTAATATCGTTGATTCGTTGCGATTTTGCTCTATTGTCTGCCTGTAAAGCCTTTGAGCGAGATTGTCCATTATTGATTCTTGCATTGAGCGAAGCAAGATGTTTGTTATTAACGGTGGTAAAGATTGTTTAAATTTGGTAACATCGGTTCGTTTCTCATTGTTCACTTTACGAAGCATCATATATTCTTCAGCAATTACCTTCTTTTGCTCGGTTAGTATATTTCTTGAGGTATCAAGTTCAGCCTTTGACTTATTTACAATTTCACCGGCTACCTTTCGATCTTCAGCTTTGGCAACCGTCTTAATTTTTTCATTGGCTAAGGCCAAATGGCGACGCGCTTTCATTTCAGTGTACCGTGGATTATAGGCGTAGGTACGTTCGGCACAATCCAAAACATACTGATCTTCGGTAAGATTGTATACTTCACTTAGGGTGATGGCAAACTGTTTTGGCTTGCTGTATTTCTCATTGAATTCCTTGATGTCCTCTTCATTCTTTTCGAATACCATTAGGGGCATTACTGAGTCGGTAAGTTGCCAAATCGGATCTACCGGAACCCTAGTGAGTCGCACTTCTTCTGGATCTTGAAAAAGAAATTGAGAATTGTACTCAAACTTAAATTCAATTTTTGTGGAGGTGTATAATTTTTTCTTATGCAACTTCTGCATTTGTTTCTTCCACCAACTCAAATTCATATAAGTATTCCCTGCTGCATTGCACACATCCAGCAATTGCCATTTATTACCAATCAACACCGCATTCCAAGCAGAGTTAGGACCATAGAAACCGGCGCCATCCTCGTACAAATCATTTTTTTCATATCCCAGAATCACCATTGCTTTCACCCCAACTAGTTCGCAGAGGTCTTTCATTAATTTGGCATATTCGGTAGCATTGGCCTTTTTTGATTTCAAAATTTCTTTTGAATTTCTATACTTAATCTTCTCATACTTGTTAAATGCCTTGGTATCGAACTCAATATTGTGAGCCACCCAATAGAAAATATTAGCTACCCTTTGCGAATCGTTTTCGGTATTGGTCGCTGCTTGGTTTGCTATGTTTGCCAAGGCATTCGCCCCACCGAGTTTAACCGTGGCTGTATCTTTGTTTTCGGCCCTTACACTTAGGACCATCAATAGAAGATAGATGGCACATACATATTGTTTCATACCTGTTATGGTTAAGGATACAAAGAAAATATTATTTTGCCATTGTAGGGCAACTTTTTCGATATAAATACGCGGAAGCAATCGCAGTGTAAACAATTCAATAAAGATACTGATACAACGAAAGAGGATTCGACCTTCATTGTAAAGGGCTTACCTGAGAAAATTGACACCTTAAAAAAGGTCCTTCCCTTATCAATTTCATTTTTTAGCAGGCTTCTTCGTACATTTACAATCATTAAACCGAATCACTGTTGATAGAAAAAACACATTTAAAAAGGAAGAAACCGGGGCCGTTCTGGTTGGATGGTTGCCCCAAGGAAAAAGCGAGGCACATATTACAGAATATTTGGATGAACTTTCATTTTTAGCTGAAACGGCCGGCGCTAAGGAAGTAAAGCGATTTTATCAAAAGCTCGATCATCCGGATAGTAAAACATTTTTGGGTAAGGGGAAATTGGAAGAAATTAAAAAGTACATCGACAGCCATGTAGTCGATTTAGTTATTTTTGACGATGAACTGACCGGCTCTCAACTTTCGAATATTGAGGAAGTATTAAAACGAAAAATTATTGACAGGAGCGATTTGATTCTTGATATTTTTGCTTCTCGCGCCAAAACAGCCATTGCCAAGGTACAGGTGGAATTGGCTCAATACCAATATATTTTACCCCGACTGAAAGGTATGTGGAAACACTTGGAACGACAAGGCGGCGGTATCGGTAGTAGAGGACCGGGCGAAACAGAGATTGAAACAGACAGACGTATCGTAAAAGATAAGATTTCCTTGTTGCGAAAACGACTTGGAGAGTTTGACAAACAAGCACAAACCCAACGAAAAGAGAGAGGTGAGTTTATACGTGTGGCCTTGGTAGGATATACGAATGTTGGAAAATCTACCTTGATGACCGTACTCAGCAAATCGGATGTCTTTGTTGAAAATAAATTATTTGCCACACTCGATACCACAACCCGCAAAGTGGTGTTTGAACGAACTCCTTTCTTACTAAGTGATACCGTAGGTTTTATTCGTAAATTACCCCATCATTTGGTAGAAAGTTTTAAGAGTACGCTTGATGAAGTTAGGGAAGCAGATATTTTGCTTCATGTGGTTGATATTTCGCATCTTCAGTATGAAGATCATATTGCAGTGGTAAAAAATACCTTACATGAATTAAAGGCAGATGATAAGCCCACAATACTCATTTTTAATAAAATGGATTTGTATGTAAAAAACACCTTTGACCAATGGCTTGAAGAGGAGGTTAAAGAGGACTTGCTTTTACAACTTAAAAAGCATTGGGATAGCGAAACCCAAAACAGCTGTATTTTTATTTCGGCTACTGAAAAAGAAAACATTGACGAACTTCGAAAAATACTACTCGACAAAGTACGAGAGATGTATGGGATACGATATCCGTATAAAACTGTTTTTTATGAATAGCAATCGCGCCTTTTAAATTGTATTCCATCAACTAAAATACGTCGCTGAATGCCATTTACTCTTGATTTTTTTCTATTTTAGCAATCTAATTGAATGACCGATACGATGTAGTGCCCAAACAAAATATTCTGCGCCGATAGCAAACCCTTTTATTTCTTCAAAAAGTTCGTAGCATGACAAAACTAAATATTCTTAAAACTTACAAAATATTTATTGCCGGTGCATTCCCACGCACCGAAAGTGGGCGCTACTATAAAGTGCTGGATGCAAAAAACAATCTGCTTGCCAATGCCTGCTTGTCATCACGCAAGGATTTCAGAAATGCAGTGGTGGCTGCTCGCAAAGCATTTGAAGGCTGGAGCACACGCGCTCACTTTAACCGTGGGCAAATTTTATATCGAATTGCAGAAATGCTGGAAGGAAGAAAAGCGCAATTTGTAGATGAATTACTTTTGCAAGGTTCTTCTAAAGCAGCTGCTGAAAAGGAAGTACAACAATCCATTGATCGTTGTGTGTACTATAGCGGCTGGTGCGATAAGTATTCAGCCTTGTATAGCAGCGTAAATCCGGTAGCTAGCTCCCATTTCAATTTTTCGGTGCCTGAGCCAACAGGCGTAGTAAGTATTGTTGCGCCGGAAGATAGCTCCCTATTAGGTTTGGTGAGTGTAATTTTGCCTGTAATAGCCGGTGGAAATACTTGTGTGGTGCTGGCTAGTGAAAGCAAACCGCTTTGTGCTATTACGTTTGCAGAGGTTCTTGCAACAAGTGATTTGCCGGGAGGAGTCATAAATATTATTACAGGAAATAGTAAGGAATTGCATGCGCATTTTTCAAATCATATGGATGTGAATGCCGTAATCTATTGTCGAGAAAATGCAAGCGAACAAAAAACCATTGCAGAAAATGCGTCACTGAATGTGAAACGAAGTTTTGTTTGGAATAAAGACTGGTTAAAAAGTGAGCATCAAAATCCCTACCTGATACTGGATTTGCAAGAAATAAAAACCACCTGGCATCCTATCGAAAACATCGGCATAGCCGGCGCTAAATATTAAATTACAAACTAATGATCTATAGAAATTTAGGAAAATCCGGATTGCAACTTTCTGTACTGTCCTTTGGAAGTTGGGTAAGTTTCAGCAAGCAAATCAATGATAAAAGAGCTGAAGAGTTGATGAGTTATGCCTATGATCAGGGCGTTAATTTTTTCGACAATGCCGAAGTATATGCTTTAGGCGAAAGTGAAAACATGATGGGTCGGGTATTGAAGAAAAAGAAATGGGACCGTAGCAGTTTTTGCGTGAGTAGTAAAGTATATTTTGGCTGGCGGGGCGAACAAAACAAACCCAACCAAAAAGGGCTTAGTCGTAAGCATATTATCGAAGCCTGTCACGAGGCCATGCAACGACTACAGGTCGATTATTTAGATTTATATTTATGTCATCGTCCGGATAAAAACACCCCCATTGAAGAAACCGTTCTGGCAATGAATACCCTCATTCAACAAGGAAAAATTTTATATTGGGGCACCAGTGAATGGAGTGGTGTTGAAATCATGGAGGCCCATCGGGTGGCCGCCGAGTATCGGGTGATTGGCCCCACTGTAGAACAACCGCAATACAATTTGTTTGAGCGGCAAAAAATGGAAAATGAATATTTGCACATTTTCAAAACAATAGGTTTGGGCACCACCATTTGGAGTCCTTTGGCTACCGGATTGCTGACCGGCAAGTATAATGAAGGGATGCCTAAGGGCGCCCGATTGGGTATGAAGGGTTTTGAATGGCTTGCTGAACGATGGTTGGATAAAGGAAAACTCGACAAGGTAAAAAAACTGTCCTTGCTGGCTAATGATTTATCGATAAGCCTGCCTCAACTGAGCGTTGCATGGTGTATACAAAATCCAAATGTGAGTACTGCCATATTGGGAGCTACCAAAAAGGAACAATTGGTGGATACCTTACAAGCCATTGAGGTTCTTCCTAAATTAACAAAAGAAGTAAACGAAAAAATTGAAAAAATAATGGGAACCAAACCCATACTTCCGGCTTTTTAATGTAAAATCTCATGAAGGATTTGTACGCTTTTCAATTCTCCTAAATGAGGAATATGCAGTCGTAAATATTGAATGCATTGATTTAGAATTTCCAAGCGTTTGGCTCCGCTAATGGGAAAGGCCTCAGCAGAATGGGAGCATAACGAACTGATAAACGCCGAGGCATCTTTTGGCATTGTATATTGAAATCCGGTATCGCTTTCTGAAACAAAATTGCCGTTCTGCAATTCAAAAATCGGCGTTTCAGCGCTATAATTATTGTGGATTCCAAAACCCAATTGTTCAGCAAATTTCAAGGTAAATTCAATCGGAAAATTAGATAGATGGTGGATTGGATTGTGCAGGACCTGCATAAAACTTTCTTCAAAAAACTGATACAGCTCCGGATTGGATTCCGTTTCGGTGATGGCTTCTTGAATCAGTTCTACCATATAAATTCCAATGGTATACTTGATTACCTCCGCTCCCTGAAAATTTGTGGAATGCTGTAACTTGGCTTCTTTAATCCGATGAAGATTTTTATGCGGATGATGGTATACAATCAAATCGAGTAGGGTACCCGGTTGATATAGATTCGCTTTTACGGCTGTTTTCTTCTCGGTTCGTGCGCCGTTTATCATATACGATTGCAGTCCAAACAATTCGGTATACACAGAAACAATAATACTGGTTTCGCCATACTTCACCACTCGAAGCACGATTCCTTTGCTGGCATGAATCATAGTAAAACAAAGTAAAGGAATAATTAACTGATTTGGAAGAATTAATTATTGCAGTTGTGTACTTAGCAAATCACTTTCACTTCACGTCTCTTTTGCGTTAGCCAACCCCTCAAAATATCATTGGCATCTGGATAATATTTGGTATTTACCAATTGTGATTTTATTTCCTCCAAATTGTTGAATGAACTGTATTCGTCAAAATAACCATATCCGACATATTTTCTATTTTCCACCAAAATAAACGAACGCTCGCCCGCTTGCCGGCCCTGATCAAAAACCAAAAAAGTGGCCGCTTGAAAGGACACACTTTTAATCAAGCGCTCCACCCTTTTGTTATAATCATCCGCATCTTCGAGGCCGGCACAAATTCCATGGCATTTCTTTATTTGATGATTAAAGCAAATACTTTCATCGCTGGTAAGAGCGCAATATTTCAGACAAAGTGAATACTCCTGTATCCAGTTTTCCAGTTTTTCGCGGGCAGAGGCATAGCTGGTAAACGAAAGAAGGCTATTGTTTGATTCATCAAAATTTACAATCTGCAGAGATTGAACACCATTTTTTTCTATAAGATCTATGCAATGCGTAAAGACGTCCTTCTTTCTGGCCGTATTGTATAAAGGTTTATGCTTTTTAATTTCTTCTGATTCTAATAGCAATGCAATCAGCTCGCTACCGGTTTCTACAAAATCTACATTATAGAGCTCCTGCAATAATTGCTTGGTTTTTTTGATATCACTATTAAAATGGCTGATCGCTCGTTGATACATATCCACACTTTTACCGATATAGAGGATATGCTGGTTTCTATTCAGAAAAAATAAACACCGGTGGTAGCCGGTAATTTATTGAGGATATACTTTTGATATTGTCAACCCTTGAAGTCATTATTTGATTTAGGTAGCTGTTTTATATTGCGAATGGGTGGCTTTTACCTGAAGCAACAAATCCAGCAGTTTGGTAGTAGCTACGGCATCTCCTCAGCGCGATGTCGGGCAGTATTTTCGATACCTAGCGAAGCGCATAGATTTCCGAGAGAATATGATTTTTTCCGGGCATTAATTTTCTACTAAGTCGAACGGTACAAAGCGTATCACGTTTGTACTTGTAACCCAGCGATGCAAATTCATCTTTTACAAAATTATAGTCGAAAGCAGCATTGTGTGCCACAAAAATTTTGCCTTCCGTATAATGAAGTATTTCTTTGGCCACTTCATGAAACTTTGGAGCATCTTGTACCATCTCATTCGTAATGCCGGATAGGTTTGTATAAAAACTACCGATATGACATTCGGGATTGATTAAGGTCGAAAATTGATCTACAACCTGTAAGCCATCATGTACTACAATGCAGATATCAATGATGCGACCTTTTTGAAAAGCATATTTTGGTCCGCAAGTTTCGATATCTACAATGGCAAACATGTAATTGCAAATATATTACTTTTTAGAGGGAGCCCCGACAGCTATCCACTTCAGAATTCCACTTTTTTTGAGCACCTGCAAATTCCTTCGGATTGCAATGAAGGTATTTTTTAAACATTTTACTGAAAGTTTGCAAATCTGCAAATTGAAGCAAATTGGCAATTTCGGTCCACGTATGTTTTCCTCTTTGAAACAAGATGATGGCTTCTTTCATTTTTAGCTGCACCAAAAATTTGTGCGGACTTATTTGAAAGGTCTCTTTAAACAGATGATAAAATCGGTAATCGGAAATGAATACCTGTTGGGCAATTTCCGAAATGGAAATATTACTGTAAATGGAATCCTGAATATGATTTCTAGCCTGAATCATTTTACTATACAACGCATTTTTTGTGCTTCGTTTAATAGCAGGAATATTTTGATAGGCCAAAAGGTGGGGCATTTGATGTTGAATAAATTGTGCAGTAAACTCAAATTCCATTTCATGTAAGGATGGATGGCTTTTTGATTTTATGTGATGATACACGTTCAACATGAATTGATGAAATTCTTTGCTTGATTTATATTTCAGAAAAAACAAATCTTCAATAAAAAAACATTCCTTTTCAGCAGTACCCAAAAAGGAATCGGGATGCAGAGTGGCATGCAAGGCCTCTCGTAAGGTTTCCACATTTATATCAACGCATACCCCAATGTCTTTCTTTCGCTTTTCTTCAATAAATACTTCGGTATAGTGTTGATTACAAGCCATCAAGTATTCACCTGTTTTTAAGTTTACTTCCTGCGTTCCATTGAAGTAGGTTTCGTTGCCTTCAATATTATACTTAAACGAAATACGGCTTAGCGTAATTTCCTTGTTCAGTGTATTGATTTCTGAAATGCGTATGGGAAACCGATCGATGTTTGAGATGACATCATGCCAATTGTTTTCATTCATCAGCACCATATTTTTGTCGAGAGGTCCCATTGCAACGACAAGTTATTGTAAACTGTTTGAAGGAGAAATGGCAATGGTATTAATGGTCAAAAATTGTTTTGAAAGGAAAGAAAAAAGCAGGAATGGACCAGTAGTCCATTGAATTTTGCGGATACTTTTGCAAAAAATAGTATGAAATCGTTAATCCTACTTTGCCTATCTTACTTTTTGATATCTACTGTTGGTGCGCAGACCTTAGGTCGCAGGGCTTTTGTAGGACTGGTAGTAAGTGAAAAGGAAAATCAGTTGGTAGTAGATTCTGTAATGCCTCATTCAATGGCGGAAAAAGCGGGATTGCAAAAATTTGACCTGATTCAAACCATTGACAATGTTTCGGTGAATACGCCAAGGAAGTACCAGGATGTTTGCAAAGAAATTGGCGAAGGAGAAGAGGTAAGCATTCAATATGTAAGAAATAATCGTGCAAAAGTGGTTCGCACCAATGCGATTCCTTATCCTCGCTATAATCCGGATTGGGCAGAGGTTGTATATGGCGAAGTAGCTATAAAGGGTTGTTTATCCAGAACCATGATTTATAAACCAAAAGGCATAACGAAAGCACCGGGCATCTTTTTCATACCCGGATATAACTGTAGTAGTATCGAAATTTTTGCTGCAAATTTTAATGGAAAGATGATAGAAGGCTGGGTAAAAAGTGGCTTTGCAGTGTATACGGTTGAAAAGTCGGGAATGGGTGATAGTAGAGGTTGCAAGCTATGTATAGATGTTGATTTACAAACGGATATTCAACTTTTCGAGAAGGCTTACAACGATTTTTCCCATTTGAATTTTATTGACAGCAATCAATTATATATTTGGGGACATAGCATGGGTGGCATTATTGCGCCTTTGATTGTGACCAGAAAACCCGTGGCTGGTATCATGGTTTTTGGAACCGTGTTTAGACCCTGGAGCGAATTTTTATTGGAAATGCATCGAGTGCAGAAACCACTTTTAGACAGTCTAAGTTTTGAAGAAACGGAAAATTTTACACGCTTGATTCAGAAAATTTATTTCGAATTTTTTGTTTTGAAAAAATCGCCGGCGCAATTGTACGAACAAGCGGAATACCAAACACTTGTGGAAACAGAACTAGAGTATAAAAAAGGGAAGGAAGAAATGTGGGGTCGTCACTGGCGCTTTTGGCAGCAACTCGATTCCATTAACCTAGCGAAAGCATGGCAAAATTTGAACTGCAAGGTGCTGGTACTGCATGGAAAGGCCGATTTTATACAATGCGCAGCTGTGGAACCGTATTTGATTTGCGAAGCGGTCAATAGCACGCACCGTGGCCATGCTACCTTGGTTAGCATCCAAGGATTAGATCATTTAATCATGAATAGCAAAGACTATACAGAGGCGGTTCAAAATATGAATGCGAAGGCCTACCTAAAGGGAAATTTCAACACAGAACTCCTGAATGAAACCATCAAATGGTTACAGACGCAAATTGGAAAACGGCCTTAATTTTTTATAGGAAAATATTCAGTTGTGGCTGAAAAACGTTGCAAGGAGACCAAGGGCTTTTTTGGAAAGGAAACCATTTTGTCGACATAGGGCTTGCAGGCATCGTCTTTGGTTTTTACTATATGAGCCTTTGACGTACTAAAATTGGCTTCAGCAAGATTATAACCTGCATCTCCCGGACCGCCCTCACACTCGCCCAGCGACCAATAACTCGCTTGACTGCACCCTATCAGTTGCCATTGATTTTTTTGAAACCGGAATGTAAAATTGAGCTCCATCGCCAGGCGCTGCCTCCATAATGATTGATATTGAGTACATTTTTTTTCAATGAAATGCCTTCATATGGATCACCAAAAACGCCTCCGCAGCCTTTGCAAAGCACAGCCTCTTTAGCATAAGCAGCCAACAAAAAACCACTGGGTGCTTTTTGTAAAATGATTAATGGTCTATTGCATTCATAATTTGCCGGATCATCACCTGATTCCTTTTCAGAGGCTAATACCAGAACGAAATCAATCTGTTTATCATTGTTGAAATCCCCTGAAATACTGTCCATTAGTTTCCATCCCTTTGGAATAAACGCTTCTATGGTATTTCCCTTTGAAGGAAGCTTCGGATAATCGCATTGTGAAAACGTTTTTAAGGAGGCGAAAGAAAAAAATGCGATGAAGTAAAAAAATTTCATGGAGGCTAATTTGACACTAAAGTTAGTTATTTTTTTCTTTCCAGCAGGGATGGAATGCACCGAACTCGTTTTTTCCGCAGAGGCCGCAGTACGGAGATTCGTTTCTTCGATTGCCACAATGTTGGCAGCCTCGAGGGTTTTTTTCGGGTAAAAAAAGATATAAAATATAAACCGCAAAAGGAGTAATGATGAGACAAAGCAAAAGAGCCAGCGGGAATGAAAGGATTTTTTTCTGACTTTCTTGAACACACATGAGAATGCTCAGCACAATAAAAACGGCGATCAATACATATGATATATATTCTCCATGAGCGGCAATGAAAATAATCGGCGTTAAATGGCAACAAAGTAAAGACTATGATTGCATTAGCCGCAGCTGGGTGTAATGTCAAAAGTGTCTACAAACTCAATTGCGCATTCAGATATTCTCTATTTAATCGAGCAATATTTGAAATGGAGATTTCTTTTGGACATTCAGCTTCGCAGGCACCCGTATTGGTACAAGCGCCAAAGCCCTCTTTATCCATTTGAGCAACCATATTCAATACACGTGTTTTTCGCTCCGGTTCTCCCTGGGGCAATAGGGCGTATTGCGAAACTTTAGCAGAAGTAAATAACATCGCACTTGAATTTTTGCAAGCGGCTACGCATGCACCACAACCAATACACATAGCAGCATCAAATGCAGCGTCTGCCAATTCTTTGTTGATCGGTAATGAATTTCCGTCTTGCGCATTTCCGGTATTGACACTTACAAATCCCCCTGCTTGTTGAATACGATCGAAGGCGCTTCTATCCACAACCAGATCTTTCAAAACAGGAAAGGCTTTGGCTCTCCATGGTTCCACCGTAATAGTTTCGCCATCTTTGAAGGCTCGCATGTGTAATTGGCAGGTGGTGGTACCATCCCAAGGGCCATGTGCACGACCATTGATATGCATGCTACACATCCCGCAAATTCCTTCTCTACAATCATGGTCAAAGGCAATAGGGTCTTGGCCGTCATTAATGAGTTTTTCATTCACCACATCAAACATTTCAAGAAAGGACATTTCGGTGGAGATATTGTTGGCATCATAGGTTTGAAAACCACCGGCAACATTTGCACTTGCCTGACGCCAAACTTTCAATTTTAGATTTATTTCGTTATGCATTTTGAACGCAGATTTTTATGATTATTAATATAAATTAAGATTTTTATTTTGTTTAAAGCTATTTGAAAATACTTTTCTTTTAAACTGTGCTGTTTTGCCAAAATTAAGCAATAATCCTACTTCAATTGTGGTAGCTCTTAAATAGTTAGTTAGTTGTGCTTCATCTTCTTCGCATAAACTTTCAGAAGCTTTTAATTCAATAATTACAGACCCTTCAACCATAATATCTGCATAATAATTTCCTACTTCCTGTTCGTTGTAATAAACGTTAATAGGCAATTGCGATGAAGCTTTCATTCCCAATTCGTGAAGTTCAATAAGCATAGCCCTTTCATACACTTTTTCTAAAAAAACCATAACCTAACTTATTATAGACATTATAATAAGCTTTGATGATAAGTTTTGTTAATTCGCTATGTTTATTGTTTTCTGACATGCTTGGATCACTGAATTTATTCTGCTATTTATGTTTATGCAGATTTCAAAATCATAATTATCATACGAATCATGAAGATCTGCGTTCTATCAAACTACTTATAATTTCGTTGACTTGGATGTATCACATCATACACTAAAATCTTCTTTATGCAATTCCCATGCATTATTCCCTTTGTTTTCCCAGCAAGCCACATACATAAATTTATCGTCGTGACGCAAAGCTTCGCCTTCTTCGGTTTGGTGTTCTTCTCTAAAGTGTCCGCCACAACTTTCTTCTCTATTCAAAGCATCCATACACATCAATTCACCCAATTCAAGAAAATCGGCCACACGACCGGCCTTGTCCAACTCCGGATTGAGACTATCTGCAGTGCCGGGGACTTTTACATCCTTCCAAAACTCATCGCGAAGGGCTCTGATTTCCTGGATGGCTTGTTTTAATCCTGCTTCGTTGCGAGCCATGCCGCATTTGTCCCACATAATAAGTCCAAGTTTTTTGTGGAAATAATCGACCGATTTACTACCCTTTACATTTATGAAATGATTGATTCGATCTTTTACTTCTTTTTCTGCATCATCAAATGCTTTTTGATTGGTATCTATTTTTGGAGTGCGAATTTCATCAGCCAAATAATTACCGATGGTGTATGGAATTACAAAATATCCATCAGCTAAACCTTGCATCAAGGCACTGGCTCCTAATCGGTTGGCACCATGATCGCTAAAATTGGCTTCACCTAAGGCATAGAGGCCCGGCACATTGGTCATCAATTCATAATCGACCCAAAGGCCACCCATGGTATAATGCACAGCGGGATAAATACGCATCGGCACTGTATACGGATCTTCGCCGGTAATTTTAGCATACATATCAAACAAGTTGCCATATTTCTCTTTAACCACCTCTCTACCCATCTTTATGATTTCATCCTTGCTTGCATTTGCTAAACCATTTTTAGTAGCTTCAATTTTTCCATAGCGTTCGATGGCCGAAGCAAAATCTAGATAAACAGCCATTTTGCTGGTGCCTACTCCATAACCTGCATCGCATCGCTCTTTGGCTGCACGTGAAGCCACATCGCGGGGCACCAAATTTCCAAACGCAGGATATCTTCTTTCAAGGTAATAGTCTCTTTCTTCTTCAGGAATATCAAATGCTTTGCGATTGTCGTTTTGTTTTTTGGGAACCCAGATACGTCCATCATTTCGCAAGGATTCAGACATTAGGGTCAATTTACTTTGATGATCACCACTTACCGGAATACAAGTTGGATGAATTTGCGTAAAGCAGGGATTACCAAACATGGCTCCTTTTTTATGCGCTTTCCATGCGGCTGTTACATTCGATCCCATTGCATTGGTGCTTAAGAAAAATACATTTCCGTAGCCTCCGGTGCATAACAATACAGCGTGTGCACCATGTCGTTCGATGGCACCGGTAACCAAATTGCGAGCAATAATGCCACGTGCCTTTCCGTCGATGGTTACCACGTCTAACATTTCATGACGATTATATTCTTTAATAGCACCAATAGATACTTGTCGCATTTGTGCTGAATAGGCTCCTAATAAAAGTTGCTGACCAGTTTGGCCTGCCGCGTAAAAGGTTCGTTGCACTTGTGTGCCTCCAAACGAACGATTGCTTAATAAGCCGCCATACTCTCTTGCAAAAGGAACGCCTTGCGCTACGCATTGGTCAATAATATTGCCACTAACCTCTGCCAAGCGATGCACATTGGCTTCACGTGCTCTATAGTCACCACCTTTGATGGTATCGTAAAATAAACGGAAGACACTGTCTCCATCATTTTGATAATTTTTGGCGGCATTAATGCCCCCTTGGGCGGCAATAGAGTGTGCCCGTCGCCCGCTATCCTGAAAACAAAAGGTTTTCACATTGTATCCTAACTCTGCGAGGGTTGCAGCGGCAGAAGCACCTGCTAAGCCGGTTCCCACTACTATAATATCAATACTACGTTTGTTTGCAGGATTCACCAATTTACACGTACTTTTATACGTACTCCATTTTTGTGCTAATTCACCGGCCGGTATTCGATTGTTAATCATACTACTTTTTTTGTTTCACGCAAAGTCGCAAAGGGTACAAGGCGCAAAGGTATTTTTTATTGTTTCTGTTCGTTTTGTTTCACGCAAAGTCGCAAAGGGTACTAGGCGCAAAGTTATTTTTTTATTGTTTCTGTTCGTTTTGTTTCACGCAAAGTCGCAAGGGTACAAGGCGCAAAGGTATTTTTTATTGTTTCTGTTCGTTTTGTTTCACGCAAAGTCGCTAAAGGGTACAAGGCGCAAAGGTATTTTTTATTGTTTCTGTTCGTTTTGTTTCACGCAAAGTCGCAAAGGGTACAAGGCGCAAAGGTATTTTTTATTGTTTCTGTTCGTTTTGTTTCACGCAAAGTCGCAAAGGGTACAAGGCGCAAAGGTATTTTTTATTGTTTCTGTTCGTTTTGTTTCACGCAAAGTCCCAAAGGGTACAAGGCGCAAAGGTATTTTTATTGTTTCTGTTCGTTTTGTTTCACGAAAAGTCCCAAAGGGTACAAGGCGCAAAGGTATTTTTTATTGTTTCTGTTCGTTTTGTTTCACGCAAAGTCGCAAAGGGTACAAGGCGCAAAGTGGGTTTTTTTAAAGATTATTTACAATTCTTTGGATTCCATTTTTAATTAATGGCACGTCAAAATTTATCAATAATCCAAGTTTCATATCAGTCAATTTTAAATAAGTTACTAATTGTTTTTGATGTACAGGTTCAATTTGTTTTACAGCTTTTAATTCAATAATTACCTTTTTTTCTTACAATAATATCAGCTATAAATCCTTTATCCATAACTAATTCATCATATTCTATTTCAACTAATTTCTGTCTTTCATAATTTAGATTCAATTTTCTTAATTCGTAACAAAGAACTTCTTCATACACACTTTCGAATAATCCAGGTCCTAATTTTTTATGAATATGAAAGCATCTATCTACTATTATTTTGGCAATTTCATTTTCGGTCAAAATCATATTCATCATTTACTCCTTTGCGACTTTTTCTCTTTGCATCTTTGCGTGAATTATTACTGTATCCATCCAAGATAAAAGGCAATCGGCATCAAAGCAAACGCAAGACAAACTACTACACTATAACAAATTCCAACTGTTTTAATAATAGGATTGTATTTGGGACTATTGACACCAATAGTTTGAAAGGCACTTGAAAACCCATGAATCAGATGCCAACACAATGCAATAACGCCAACTAAATACACTGCCACGATGATGGGATTTTCAAATTCTTCTTTCATTTCCTCAAATAAATTATGGGGGGCATCGCCGCTGTAAAGGGCTATTTTAGTACCAATAAAGAAATCTTTCAGATGAATCACCAAAAAGATCAATAACAAACTGCCCAATATGCCCATGCTTCTGCTATACCATTTGCTGGTAGCATTACCGGGATTTACAGCATATTTTACCGGACGCTTGCTATTGTTTTGCATGGTGAGCATGAGTCCTTGCACGATATGTGCAATAAGACCTGCAAACAAGCCCAATTCAAGAAAGCGAACAATCCAATTGTGACTTAAAAAATGGGCCACCCCATTGTAAGTGGCGCCGCCATCATTTAAAAAAATGCAACTATTGGCAACAGCATGCACTATTAAAAACAGGATTAAAAATATTCCTGTAAAAGCCATTACCAGTTTTTTCCCTATCGATGATGTAAAGTATTCTTTCCAAGTCATGTGCGTAAAATTGAATTTTCGAGGAGCAAAGATAGTAAGCCAAGGCTACATTGTCAATAAAGAAGCTATATGAATGATAATTTTCGGCTAATCTTTGGGCAAATAGCGCTTTACTGTTGTTTTGTACGTAAACGAAATGGGCCGATTTTCCCACAAAGCGGGTTTCCATTTCTTCATTTTCAGAAGCGCCGTTCTAATTTTTTCCATACAAAGGCCCTCTTCTACTCCACTAACAGAGGCTTCTATTACTTCACCATTTTTTGAAATACGAAGCGAAATATGAAAACCATCCCTTTTCAATGCCTCGGCTACACAAGGCACTTTCTTTTGCAGGTAATTTGACACATATTCTCTGTATCGGGGATAAACAAAGGCGGGATAGTACTTTTGTTTGGACCCATTTTCGTCAAACAGCTCCCCTTTTAATACCTTATGATTCCGGAATACTTCTCTTCTTTTCAGCTTTCCATTGGCATAAAATTCCAGTTGAAGTCCCTCTTTTTTACCGTTCAGATAATTGAATATTGTTTGGATACTATCGGAATTCTCATGATATTGAATCCACTCCCCATTTTGCTTTCCAAATTTATCAATGGCTCCTTTGCATACCATTTTGTGAAACATTGAATCATATTGAATGCACTGATAGGCGTTTTCGGTGATATAGTCTTGAATTTCTTTTAGCAATGCAGATTCCGAATAATAATACGCCCACTTTCCGGTTTTGAAACCCTTATGGTAGTGCCCTTTCAAAATGACCCTGCCTTCTGCATCGTATTCGGTATACGGTCCTTCTAAAATATTGGCCGCTGCAGTGGTAGCATAATATTCTTTACGGAGGGGTTTCGAAAATGGATATTCTCGAATTAGAAATTGGTTGCTGTCTGTTTTGTAAACAACACGATAGCCGGTGGCTTTCTCTTTTGTAGTGAGGATGCCGGTATCAGAAATATACAGTGTATCTGATTGCGCAAAAATAATGGAGGATACTGCAAATAGGAGTACCCAAAGGATACAGAGTGACTTTTTCATGATGTAGTAGGTGTGACAAAAATACGTAAAATGCACTATTTTTATGAATGATACGCTATAAATAAATAAGCGAGGTGGAAAATTTCAGTTTTGAAACATTGCAGTATATTTGTAAAACTTTCAAATAACCCCATTTTCTATGTCAGCTACAAATCAGGAAGAATTATTTCAACAAAGAGTAGATCAGGAGATAAAAATCGAGGCTCGTGATTGGATGCCTGAAGAATATCGTAAAACCCTAATTCGTCAAATTTCTCAGCATGCCCATAGTGAAATCGTAGGGATGCTTCCTGAGGGAAATTGGATTACACGCGCACCCAGTCTTATCAGAAAACTCATTTTAATAGCAAAGGTTCAGGATGAGGCCGGTCATGGCTTATATCTTTATTCCGCAGCTGAAACCTTGGGCGTTACCCGCGATGAATTGGTAGACCAGTTGCATTCGGGCAAAGCAAAGTACTCTTCTATTTTTAATTATCCGACATTAACCTGGGCCGATATTGGTGCAGTAGGTTGGTTGGTAGATGGGGCCGCCATTATGAATCAGGTGATGCTTTGCAGAGCGTCCTATGGACCGTATGCGCGGGCAATGGTGCGTATTTGCAAAGAAGAAAGTTTTCATCAGCGGCAAGGGTATGAATCGTTGATGGTACTTAGCAAGGGTACCGATGCACAGAAAGCCATGTTGCAGGACGCAGTCAATAGATGGTGGTGGCCATCACTGATGATGTTTGGTCCTTCGGATGATGCGAGTACCAATAGCGAAAAAAGCATGCTTTGGAAAATCAAACGTCAATCGAATGACGATTTGCGGCAACGCTTTGTAGATGCAACTGTAGATCAGGCGCGCCTTTTGGGTGTAACCCTTCCCGATCCGAAATTAAAGTGGAACGAGGAAAGAGGCCATTACGACTTTGGTGAAATAGACTGGACGGAGTTCTGGAATGTGGTAAAAGGAAACGGAATGTGTAACAAGGAACGATTGGCCGCAAGAGTCAAAGCACACGAAGACGGGCAGTGGGTGCGCGATGCGGCTTTAGCTTATAGTGAAAAGAAAAGACAAAAAGTAGCCTAGATTACTTCTTGATTCTGGATCTTCTAAACGTAACCCTTTCATTGATTTCCATACGAAAGTCGAGTTGTTGAATATAATATTTACCGGTAGCATTGATTTCAGCCATTATTTTTTTGATGCCTTGTGTATCGAAGGGATGCGCTAAAAAATAGCCAAGCAACTGTATTTCAAAGGCCGCCGATTTCAGCCAATCTACTTCTTGCTTATAACCCAACACCGCTATGGTGCGGGTTTTTTCCATGAAGGATTGCAATTTTCGTTTGGAAACATTCATGGTTTCGCAACTCCCAAAATAAATGACCACTCCTTCGCATTTGGTTTCTAAAATACCGGCCAGTTCATCCAGACTCACACTCTTTTTACCAATGAGTATCTGCCCTTTTTTTCCATGAAAAGCCAGGGTAAGAATCGGATATTTTTTATGAAACGATTTTGTTTTCCAGCGTTCTAAGGAATAGGTGAACTCTTCAACAGTGGCACAACGGTGATAAATATAAGGCATGTTCAGGTAGCGATTGGCCATCTCCATGATGGGTACTACCGAAGTGCGATCGCGGTGATCGCCGTACCAAAATCCCTCTAGGCAGAAGACCCCTTTCATGCTGAATTGTTTTATCAAAAATAGTGGATATTACATAAAATCATTAGATATTTTTCAAACCGGTTGCCAATTGGCGTTCCTATATAGTTTTTTGAAAAGCATTACTTGTCCATTTACTGCCAAACCGCTGCTTATCACGTTTTACTTCCCTTTTACAATTTTTGGTTAAGACGGTAGTGCCATCAAATCCATCTGAAAGAAACCGGTAGCAATTGGTAGTTTTTCAAATTTAAGAAGTACCTTCATTTAAAATAGTATTATTAAACAAGTAAAAATTACCATTATGCATAAAATCATTCTTTCGTTAGCACTCTGTTGTGGACTTTTATTTACGAATTCTTGTAGCAAAGACAAAAAAACTACTACTACCGGTGGTGGAGGCACCTCTTGGAATTGGACCGGTACAGAACCGTTTAGTGTAAAATTAGACGGGGTAAGCTATACTGTTTCTGCGGCAGATATTTCTATATTTGATATTCTAGGATACTATAATATTAATGCAGATCTCACAGACGATCTTTCTATTGCACTTTCTTTGCAGTCGGGTGTGGCTGTTGGAGAATATACCACCCCGTCTCCCAATAATTTTACTCATACCAACCTAATCACCGGTTATCAGGGCAGCGCGTTGAATAGCGGTGGAAAAATTAAGATTATTCAAAACACGGCTACCACTATTGAAGGTAAGTTTTATGGAACCGTTTCCAGCCCACTGAGTCAAGAAACACATGTAATAGCTGAGGGTTATTTTAAGATTACCAAGTAGTTTGAATCCTTGCATCTTTAATTTGGCCTAGGACAGATAAACAAAAATAGGTATTTAAAAATTGTGCCTGTTTAGAAAGGTTTTATCTATTTAAAGGATATTATGTTAGCGCCTTACATTTTCTTTTTTAAAATAATTTGTTTTGTTCACGCTAAGTCGCAAAGGGAATAAGACGTTACGTTTCTGTTCGTTTAGTTTTATTTCACACTAAGTCGCAAAGGGTATAAGACGCTACATTTCTGTTCGTTTTGTTTTATTCACGCTAAGTCGCAAAGGGAATAAGGCGCTACGTTTCTGTTCGTTTAGGTTTTGTTCACGCTAAGTCGCAAAGGGAATAAGACGTTACGTTTCTGTTCGTTTAGGTTTTTTCACGCTAAGTCGCAAAGGGTATAAGACGCTAAATTTTTACTCACGTTTTGTTTTGTTCACGCAAAGGCGCAAAGGGAATAAGGCGCAAAGGGAATAAGGCGCAAAGCCTTTTTCAAATGTTTATTGTTCGTTTGGTTTTTTTCACGCAAAGTCGCAAAGGAAACAAGGCGCTACATTTTTACTCAAGTTTTTATTGTTCGTTTGGTTTTTGTTAGAGTATGCGTCCACCGGAACGCTTAAAATTCACTCGCGATAACGGGGATATAATCTTAAAGGCTTAAATATTCTTCTTTAAATAATTGCTGAAACCAATTAGAAACCTTTATTTTTATAGCCTGTTTTAAAATACTTCTACATGAAAAAATCTGCAATTCAACATTTGATAGCCATCGGTATTTTTTTGGTCATTACGCTCTTTTATTGCTACCCTGCTCTTCAAGGCAATAAATTGGTGGCCGGCGATACCATACATTGGATGGGAATGAGTCAGGAAGCCAGAACCTGGTATGAAAAAACAGGAGAAAATCCTATGTGGAGCAATTCTATGTTTGGTGGCATGCCCACTGTTACGCATTATATGAGAGGAAAAACCAATTGGATTTATCCCATTCAAGAATTTTTTACCGAAACCCTCCCCAGTCCTACATTTTTCTTTTTGATTGCCATGGTCTGTTTCTATATTCTCATGCTAAGCTGGAACGCAAATCGCTAAATGTCCATCATTGGAGCCATTGCCTTTGCTTTTGCTTCGTATAATTTGCAAATAATTACCGCCGGACACAATACCAAAATGTTTAGCATTGGATATATGCCCTTGGTATTAGCCGGTATGCATTGGGTCTATCAGAAAAAATATCTGGCGGGGGCCGGTGCCGCTTTGGTGGGATTATCTCTAATGATTTCAAATGCCATGTATCAAATAGATTATTACCTCTTTATTATTTTAATTGGATTTGGAATCGGCTATTTTATGCAAGCACTTAAAGAAGGCAATGTCAAACAATTTTTTATTTCAAGTGCTATTATGGTGGCTGTAGGACTGGTGGCAGTGGGCCCCAGTTTAGATTTACTCATGTTTACCAAAGAATATACCTCTCAAACCATGCGTGGCGGACAAAGTGAGGTGACCCTAGGCAAAAAAGAGAAAAAAAGCGATGGGGGCCTCGACAAGGATTATGCCTTTGCATGGAGTCAAAGTATTGGTGAAACCTTCACCTTGTTTGTACCCAATTTGTATGGTGGGGGCGGACAGGTAGATGTGGGCACAGGATCTAATTATTATGAAGCCCTTACTTCTATTGGCGCCAGTGAAGATCAAGCAACTGAAATGTCAAAAAATGCATCCACCTATTGGGGGCCACAGCCCTTCCTCTCAGGACCCATGTATTTTGGTATTGTCATCATGCTATTGATGGTGCTGGGTTTGTTTGTTATCAAAAACAATCTCAAATGGGTAATTTTTTCCATTGGGGTTTTTGGCATTATGCTCTCATGGGGTAAGCATTTTAGCGCACTGAATTATTTTTTGTTTGATCATCTACCGATGTACAATAAGTTTCGTACGCCCAATATGGCCATGACCATCCCTGCATTTATGTTTTGCCTTTTAGGCATCTGGGCTTTAAATGAACTTTTTTCAGACAAAATCACGAAGGAAAAATTGTGGGATTCTCTCAAGAAGTCTTTAATCATTGTGGGTGGCATCGTGCTGTTTTTCGGTATCGGTGGACGAATGTTTTTGTCGTATAAGGGAGCAAATGATGATAAACTAAAATCGCAATTTGTACAAATGATGGGTGGCGAACAAAATCCCCAAAGTGTAACAGCAGCTACCAAAATTTACAACGCCATAGTGGATGACCGTCCTAGCATAGCTATGAAAGATAGCTTGCGTTCCTTGCTATTTCTACTTTTAGCCGCAGGCATTTTGTGGCTTTATATTAAAAATAAATTAGAAATGCAGAAGGCGATACTGGCACTGGGCATTGTCATCGCAATCGACTTAATATCCATGGGTATGCGGTACTTGAATGCAGATAATTATAGAAGTGCCGATGAATATGACGCACAATTTGTGCCGCGCCCTGTCGACAACCAAATTTTACAGGACAAAGATCCGTACTATCGTGTATATGACTTAAGTACCGATCCCTACAATGACGCAATGGGTGCTTATCATCACAAATTGGTGGGAGGTTATCATCCTGCCAAGATGGAAACGTTTCAAGATTTAATTGACAACCAATTACAGCCGGGTTCCAAGTTAAATGGAGAAGTGCTTAATATGCTCAATACCAAGTACATCATTTTTAATGCGCAAGGTGGCAAACCCGCAGCGCAACCCAACCCGAATGCTTGCGGCAATGCGTGGTTTGTAAATACCGTTCAATTGGTTGACAATGCAGATGCGGAAATATTGGCTCTAAATGCGGAAAATATTGGCGACACTGCAAAAATGGCGAATCCATTTCGTGCCAAAGAAACCGCCATAGTTCAAAAGAAACATTGGAAAACAGGCACTACCAACTTCGAAAAAGATAGTAGCCGGCAAATAGCATTGGCAAAATATGGCTTAAACAATTTGACCTTTGCTTCAAGCAGCAGTAAAGACGGCTTTGCTGTATTTTCAGATATCTACTATCCTTTAGGTTGGAAAGCGTTTATTGATGGCAAAGAGGCCAATATTGTAAAAACCAATTATGTTTTACGCGGTCTTGCTATTCCTGCCGGAAATCACAAAATAGAATTTGTATTTAAACCGGAAACCTATTTCAAATGGGGAAAAGTCAGTTTGATTTCATCTATACTTATTTTGTTGGTTTTATTGGGTGGATTGGGTTTGGGAATCAAAAATGGCCTAAAGCAACAGGAAGCATAAGACCATGAATTGTAGCATCATTCCGGCAAGAGAAGAGCATGCCGAGCTCATCTTAGATTTTATTAGACAACTAGCAGTGTACGAAAAAATGGAGCAGGATGTAGTGGCCACCATAGGCAACATTCGTCATCATCTATTTGAAAAAAAATCGGCCCATTGTGTATTGGCTTTTGAGGAGGATATTGCTGTAGGATTTGCGCTCTATTTTTACAATTTTTCTACCTTTTTGGGCAAGCAGGGGCTGTACCTAGAAGATTTGTTTGTGGTTCCGGCTCATCGGGGCAAAGGATACGGTAAAAAATTACTTTTATATATAGCCCAAATCGCTTTAGAAAACAATTGCGGACGAATGGAATGGAGTGTATTGAATTGGAACCAACCTGCCATCGATTTTTACGAGAGTTTGGGAGCGGTTCCGATGAATGAATGGATGGTTTACAGGCTTAACGAAGAAAAATTGAAATCGCTTTCCTACGCGGAATAATTTCTAATTGAATTACTTTTGTGTTCATAACAGAATTGTCATTATTTTTACAATTCTTTTTTCATAAAACGCTACCGGAATGGATATTGGTAAATACATCATAAAATTTTTAATTAAAAATAGATTTTGCAGTCTGCCTGGATTGGGTTCTTTTGAATTAGAAAAAATAAGCGCCGCCATTCATACCAAGGAAGGTGAAATTACCCCTGCAAAATTTCAAATAAAATTTTCGCCCCTAGGAAGCATCGATGATACCTTTGCCTCCTTTATTGCCAATCACGAGAATGTTAGTATTAGCAATACATCCAATAATATTAAAGAGTATTGCAGAGTTGTAAAAGAAGAAATTGCACAGCAAGGAAAATTTACGATTCCCTTTTTAGGATTTCTTACCATGCAAAATGGAAAAATCGCCTTTGTACAAACAGACGAATTAGATATGGGTGCTGCTGCCTTGCCATTACCTGATATTGATGCCAATTTGAAAATGAAGGCCAACAAAAAATTAGATTTCTCCTACCCCTCTGCACAAAAAGCATACAAACGAAAAAAACTTTCCATCGGTAAATTTGTAATTCCCGCCATAGTAGTTTTAATGCTGGGTGTTGGTTGTTTTGTGGCCTACAAATACATTTCAGATAATCAGAAAGAAGAGAAAACTCCTGTTGAAAATGCCGGTTTGCCACTACCAAAAGACAGTGTACAAGCAACTAATGTACCTGCAATTATTGATAGTGTGGCGCCTTCACCACCAGTAGTGAATAATGGATCTAATCCTATTTATAAAGTGGCGGCCTTTACCACCAATACATTGGCTTCTGCAACTGCCAAGGCAAATAAATGGAAAAACTATGGCAATTTAACAGAGGTGGATAGCCTGAATGGGAATTATATTGTAAGTATTTTGGCTTCTCATCCACTTAACGACACTACCTTGTTGGTTGATTCCTTACGACGATTTTTCAATCCCAAAGGACAGGTTTATATTTTGAAATAAGTCAAAACCAAATTTTATTGACAAAAATGGGGCAGCTGGGGCACCTGTCTGCTTGTACAAATACGCAGGCATTTCGTTTCCATTTTTTTCCTTGTAATTCTGAGCGCCTGTCCCGCTTTAGCGGAAATTCAAAATTGACAAAAAAAAAGCATGCCTGTTGCAGAGCAGAGAGAAATTTCCACTACAATCGTTGCTGCAGAGCACACCTCACTTTCCGTTTTTCTCATCACATTTTTAGTTTGGCCTAAAATAAATTGTATCTTGCAGTCCGATTGAATAGCTAACCTACTACTATGCTACCTTTTTGGAATGAGTCCCCTTTTGTAAGGATTACTGCGCCATTTATTTTTGGCATTGCATGCTATCTCCTTTTTCCATCGTACCAGATTTTTACCGCTGTGGGGGGCTTGCTGTTTTGCGGTGTCTGTATTTTTTGTCTACAATTCACTAGCGACTATTTTAAACTAACCCATGCCACTCTAAAAGGCATCCTCATCAATGCCTTCGTCAGCACATTTGGATACGCCGTAGCGCTCATCCATCAGGATGCTAGTTTCGGTCAATGGTATAAACATCAAGTTGCAAACTATCGCTTTGCAATGGTAACAATTGATGAGACACCCGAACTGAAGGACAAAACCGTAAAGGCAGTGGTGCAGGTAGTAGGACTTTGCGATACAGCTTCATATATTTCTACCAAGGGAAAAGCCATTATATACTTTCAAAAAAGCAATGAGGCGAGCGCCATCAGACAGGGTGATAGGCTCTTAATCAAAAACACTTTCAAAGAGATTAAAGCCAATACCAATCCGGGTAGTTTTGACTATGCCAACTATTGCAGAACAAAAAACATTTTCCAATCCGCATTTTTAAAAACACAGGAATGGAAACAAACATCTCTTCATACAAACGATTACAAAACACTATTTGCTTCCATGAATGCAGATGCTCGGAATGTTTTAAAAAAATACTTGCCAGACAGCAGTACGCATGGTGTGGCAGAGGCTTTATTATTGGGTTATCGTCTTGATATCAGTGAGGATACCTGGAAAGATTATTCCAATACCGGCATTGTACACATTATCGCCATTTCCGGAATGCATATGGCGATGGTGTACGGAAGCATACGATGGCTGTTATTATGGATTCCCTTATTTAAAAAGCGAAAGAAACTCGCTTTAATACTAGCTATTAGTGCCATGTGGTGTTTTGCACTTCTTACCGGTTTGCCCGCTTCGGTTGGCAGAGCCGCGGTTATGTTCTCTTTTATTGCCTGGGGCGAAATGCAAAACCAACAGGTCAATGTATTGAATATGTTGGCTGCATCTGCATTTTGCATGTTATGCATAAATCCGCAACTTCTTTTAGATGTTGGTTTTCAGCTTTCGTATTTGGCGGTTATGAGTTTGGTATTCTTCTATAGCCCCATTTACAAAATGTATTTTGTTGACAATCGATTGGTTGATTGGGTATGGCGACTTGTGGCAGCCACGATGGCGGCGCAAATACTCACCTTTCCGCTTTGCATCTATTATTTTCATCAATTTCCCATATTATTTTTAGTAAGCAACTTATTTGCTGTACCGCTCACTACTCTTATTTTATATGCAGAAATTTTATTGATAGGGTTTCAAATGCTGCCCCCAATTGTTGCATGGATCGGAAGCCTTATATCGCATTTGATTGGGTTTGTTAATCAGGTAGTGGCCGTTTTTGGCAATTTGGGATTTGCGGTATGGTCGGAAATCCAAATTTCAAACGTGCAAATGATCCTATTGTTTTTGATAATAGCCTTTCTGGCGTATTGGCTGTTTCGCAAACGGCCTTGCTATCTTATATATGCTTTAAGCACTGTTGCTTTGTTCTGCCTATCCCTTTTGATAAGGCAATACGACATTCTTACTCAAAAGAAGGTAGTAGTGTATCACGTAGCCAAACAGAAGAGTATCGAATTTATTTCAGGCAATGCTTTTACGAACCCCGATATCGATTCTACGTTACAGAAAGAGAAGAATGAGAAATATATCTTTCATCCGGCACATATTTATTTTGGGGTAAGCGAGGCAAAAATGCCCATGGTTTCAACTGCCGGAATGAGCGGAATAGAATTATTTTCATTTATGGGAAAACGAGTGATGCGTATGGATAATAATCATTTTCATACCGATACGCCCCTGCCGATTGACTTATTAATTATAAGTAAAAAATGCTACTTGGATACTAACTGGTTGAAAAAAATCTTCGAGCAAAACATATAATTCTCGACGGAAGTGTTCCTTTTTGGAATATAGAAAAGCTGCGAAATCAACTTAAAAACCGATCCATTCCTGTGCATGTAGTTAGTGAGCAGGGGGCTTTTGTGATGGATATTTATTGAATCGTCACTTTTTTGTTCAAAGTTCCTTCTTCTGTTTCCACTTCAATGAAGTAGTTTCCCTTGCTCCATAAATGCGTATCAAGCTTTATCAAGTTACGATTGACTACTTCAGATACGATCACTTTTGCATGCGCATCCAACACTTTTATAGAAATGATTTTTTCATCAGGCGCTTCTATCTGTACAAAATCTGTAGCGGGGTTAGGGTACACATTTACAATAATTGTAGACGTATTGATATCATTCACTGCAAAAGGGGTCACAATATTGACACTGTCGATAATGCCTGGACTCAAATTATAAAAAGTACCGGTGTTGGTATTTTGTAGTTTTACAGCACGTACCATATAAATGTTTTTTCCCTTGGGTGCGGTACTGTCATTATAATTGGTATTTGGTGTAAAAATAGCATTGAGTAATTGAAAGCTATCGGCTAATGCGGCCGTGCGATAGACATAGTAGCCCAATACCTGAGGGTCCGGCGAATTGAGCCATGTAAGGGTGGTGATGGATCCCCCGTTAATTGTATTCGCTACTAATCCAAAGGCACCTTTATATGGATACATTTTGAGTGAGGGATCGCCCAATAGTGCTTGATGTACGTATTTGTAACCGTAACCAACCGGTTGGTAGGTATAACCATTTTTGATAGTCTCCATATAACTATTTCCAATGGGTTCGCCTAGGCCCATATGATGTAAAAAAATATTGGGACGGCCTGCCCAGAAATTAGTTAGGGTGGGTGATGGACTAGCCAATGGAGCCCGGAGAAAACTATTTTGAATATCCCAATCGCCAAAATAACTACCAAAAAGTAAGGTGAATACATTCTGAATGGTGTCCGTTTGATAATTATTTGAATTGCCGACACCGCCCGCACCTTGGTACCATCCCCCTCCACAGCCGTAGCTCCATAAATAGGAGTTGTTTTTCATATCTGGAAAATAATCGCCTACTATCACACTATCGGGACTTACTAAAGAAGCATAATTTCGAAATCCATTTTGTCCAAACGCCTCACCGCTGAAGTAACCAAAATTATCGTCAATCAAAGCTTTCATTCGATAGGTTTTGGCTGCGGTGCGGTATTCATGATCTTTGGCTAAATAGCGTTGCATCAAGAGGGTATCATTGGCGCTAAAAATAGGCATGTCATACACATCAATTCTGCTTACAAACATCAATGGGGTGCTTATGGATGTTTGGTCAAATTTTCCATCGCCTGGAATATTTTTATTTTCGGGTCTTGATGCATTGACATTATTTACATTCACGTCGGTCCAATACGAAAAAGAGGTATCACAATAATACAAATCTGCAGGCCATGCCCCATCATGATCGGGATGTCCATCGGGATACAGCGAACCACTATAGGGCACTGGAATATGCCCCAATAAGACAATTCCTTTAACGGTATTGGGTGCTGCTTGATAAATACTTTTTATAGATTGTTTTACACTACTTACGGATTGATTTCTTCCGATATAAACACGTGCCACTGTCCAACCTTCATGGATTAAATCATATTCGAATGTTTTGATTTCGCTAGCCAAGGGCATCATATAATTGCTATCAACCAGCACAATTAGTTTGCCTTGATAATGTGTTGCCGGTAAATTGAGAGAGGCATACACAAATCCGGTAACCGATGAATTCGGAATACTCACTTTATACTCGTAGCCTATGCCGGGAAGTACTGTATTGTCGGTATACGTGGTATCATTCACGGCGAGGTTTGCCACTAGGGAAGTCCAGTTGGTCTCCGTTCGCAACTTCCGAAAAACATTATATGTAGTAGCTAGTGTTGTTTTACGCCAGGTCAATTTGATACTGGGAGGTGCCATTGTGGTGACTGTCGAAATTTGAAAACAAACATCTGCGGATGTTTGGGCGTATGTCGGAATCGAAAAGGCAAAGAATAAAAAAAGGAAACATTTTTTCATGTAGCAAACTGATTTTTCACAAATTTAATGAAAATATGGCCAATCTCATAAAAATGCAATCGCACAGAGTGTGACAAATAGAAGGATTGCACCTTTTGAGCACCTTGGTGCTACCACTTTTACCAAAGAAAAACAACTATAACTTATACCTGAATGCTACATTGATGCACGGCTGAGGAAATTTCCTTTATCAGACTGAGATCTTTTTCGATGGCGTTGCCAACCACAATTACATCAGCACCGGCCTTGCAATTGAGATAGGCTTTTTCAGCTTCTCGAATCCCTCCGCCTACAATAAGCGGCAAATCGGTATTTTCTGAAACTTTTTGAATCATCGATTCACTAATCGGATTTTTGGCACCACTTCCTGCATCTAAATACAACACGTGCTTTCCCTGCATTTCGCCTGCCATAGCGGTGCAAAGTGCAATATCGTTTTTGTCGTGTGGAATCGGAGCACTATTGCTCATATACGAAACGGTGGTGGGGGCCCCTCCATCAATAACCAAATAACCGGTAGAGATCACTTCCAAACCACTAGCCTTTACCATAGGTGCAGACACCACATGGGCTCCAATCAATAACTCCGGATTGCGTCCGGATATTAAAGAAAGATAAAACAAGGCATCGGCATATCTACTTACCTGCGACGGGCTTCCAGGGAATAATATTACCGGAATATCACTATTCGATTTAAAATGTTTAATGCACTTATCTAAATGTTGTGAAATCATGAGACTGCCACCCATAAAGAGGTAGTCAACAGCAGAATCATTACAAAGTCCAGCCAATTTTTGAATATCGGGAACATTCACCTTATCAGGATCGACCAAAACAGCAAATGCTTTTTGTTGATTCTGTCGAAGGTTAACAAGAGACTGATATACAGGTCGTGGCATCATGAATGGGACAAAGATATTCATTTTATCGAAAAAGCATACGTAAAATAATGAATCATTGTTAAGTAAGCTAGGGAGATTTAAAGGAGTTTGTTTAATTTTTTGCAGAAAAGTCCTTTTTTGCTAAATTTCTATGAGAATGTAATACTTTAAAATTTACCTCTATTTTTTACGGACTGAGAATTAGGGCAAACTCTAATTTTTCATGAATTTTTTCACCATGAAGTCCCTTCTTATTTTGTCAGCGACGATTCTGATGATGTACGCGCCCACTATTCTGGAGTGCATTTCTATTTTTTTTGTTTTAAAATAAGAGCTTTCGCTATATATTTTTTTACCGGCCACATCATAAATTTCAATGCTTACATCCAGATAGTATGGGAGATCAATTGTTAGATCATCAGTTATTGAATTATATAATATGGTGGCATTCTCAAAGATATTATCGATATCTGGCACATCCTGATCAATAATGACCGTACTGTCGGCTATGCAACCCTTGCTATCAATCGCAGATACGGTGTACTGTCCAATGCAAAGTTCAGAAAATAAATCCGGCACTCTTTGAAATCCGGAAGGAGGGGCCAAATAATATGTGTAGGGAGCGGTTCCAAATTCTGCACCTACCGCTATTTTCCCATAGCAAAAAAGGTCTGTACCAGATATTGATTTCACTGTAAGATTCAATTTCGGAGGTTCTTCAAGTAATTGGAGTTTAGAACCGGTGCAGTTTTCGGAAGTTGAAGCCGTAATGGTATATATTCCTGCAGGCAAATTTTCAAAAGTTCGGCTATTAATATTAAATTGACCTAGCGGCAGTATTGTATAAGTGTAGGTACTGTCGAAATTGTTTACTCTAATGGATCCTGAGCTATCATTAAAGCATTTCAAATTTGTAGTAACCAGATTATTTATCGCTAAATTGTTTTTAAACCCAATTACCAAAAGGATTGAATCAATACACTTGCTGGAAGTATCTTCGATCTTAACTATATAATTTCCTCGTGGATGTATTTCTGAGTAATTTAAACCTGCATTTCGATAGATAGTCATCGTATCGTTGATGTCAATTTTGATCATATTGTTTGTTCCGCTATAGGGAACGAAACCAAGTTTGCCATCATGACCGGGCACGCAATTTTCATCTTCGGCATGGGCAATTACAAACCCCACCTGTTTTTTTGCAATTAGTGTACTGTCACGGGCATAACAATTATTGGAATCTACAATTTCAATATAGTAAAATCCCTGAGAGAGATTATAGATTTTCTGATTGACAATATCGTGGGGTGCCGGTGGTGTAATCTTAAATTGAAGGGGCCACGTCGCGTTAGAAATATAATAATTGGCGATTCCATCACCGCCGGGTGAGCAACTTACATTTTCTGTTGTTGATAAATTGACATGCATTGTGGGGCGACTTTTATTGGGAATGGGATAAGACTTATATGACTTGCAGCCTGCAGAGTCTTTAGCCAGTATTGTATAAGATCCTGCACAGAGATTATTAAATGTACCATTGGTATTGATAATACTATCGGGAAGCAAATGGTAGTTCACCAATCCATAATTACCTACTGCGTTGCAAGTAATATTTCCTATACAATAATTGTTACATAATTGAGTAGTAAAGCTGTCTGTTATTATTTGTAACTCACTAAATTTATAGTAGTAACCATTATTTCCAATTTCGCAACCTTCTACATCTCTTACTTTAACAATATAGCTATTATCGAAACAGAGCGAATCTCGCTTAAATGAAGACCCGACGATAGAATCATTACCGATGATGATGGTGTAGGGCGCAACACCACCGCCAATATTATTAATTGAAATACTTCCATTGCATGCGATTCCGCAGGTATCATGATTGATATTTTTAACGAAAGTAATTTTTGGACTATTATATAGATACACGAAAACGGAGTCTATACAGGAAGTACTATCCTGGACAAAAATTTTATAACTACCAGAACAAAGGTTGGTGAATATCCCGGGACTTACCTGATTTCCACCGGGAGGAGAAATACTATAAGTAGGCGTTCCAGTTACACCACTAGTTTTAACTCTTGCATAGCCACTACAAAAATTTCCGCATTGTAAATTTGAGATTGAATCTAAAATAAGGTCGGGGTTTGATGGAACAAAAATATCAGGAGGCGAGAAATTACACCCGATACTATCTTGAATGGTAATTGAGTGGTATCCACTACATAGAGAGCCCTGTGTGAAATGAGGGGCAATAATATTTCCGTCCAGGTAAGCTATATAAGGAGATTTTACATTGTAAATGGTATCGATGGTAATACTGCCATTGCATCCCGGAGCACAATTATCAGCAGTTACAGTTGAACTAGCGGAAACGTAATTGTTTCCAGGAAAAAAGTTCCAAGTTGTAGTAGCATAGCAGCCATTTCCGTCAGCAACAGTAATGGTATATGTCGCCGCACAAATATTTGAAAATTCTCCGTTGTTGTTATTCCCCTGACCGCTCATCGAATGGGTAAAAGGCGGAATACCTCCGATAGCTGACAGCTTTATATAGCCATCGCAAATATTAAAGCAACTAGCATTTTTTTGGGAATCTACCTGAATGCTAAAGGATGGGTAAGGGGGTATATTGCTTAAGTCAAGAACTTTTGTGCCAACTGCATTATTTGCATCCTTCACAGTAATTGTATATGTGGTAAGCAGGAAACCATATAAAATTGGCTGGGATACAAAATTGACATTGTCCTTGCTAAATGTGTAAGGTGCAGTCCCTCCAACAATATTATAGATGCCAACTGCATAGGTACCGCAGCTACTGGAAGTATCGAGTGAAAAAGTAATAGGAGCCTGTGCTTTGCATTCATGATGAAAGAAGGAGATTACTAAAGTTAAAAGGATTACGACATAATATTTTGTCATGGAATAAAAGTATTCCTTCTTTGTGCAATTTTTGCAATGGAATTGTCATAATTGAGACACTAGGCAATCGATGGTACAATCTATCTATATTCGTCGGCCACTTTTTTAAATATAATCAATTAGGTTGCTTTGTCTATTTTTGCAATATCATGAATAAGTGCTGTAGCATCTACTTATTGACGTGGGCATTATTAGCGCTCAGCTCATGCAAATTACCTCGTACTATTTCAAGGCAAAATGAAATAAGTATCTGGCAAAAAATTCAATATAAAACCGATGGAGAAATGCTGGCATCCGACACCGCTTTTTTAATGGTTTCAAACAGACATTTTTTTGAACAACAAACCATTTTTGCAGATGAAGAAACAGATACTGCGCAAAGGCACTTGTTGTATGTCAGCAAAGTGAATGATATCTGGAAGGTTCAAAAAATTCAATCTTTGCAAGAGGGCATCTCTTTATTTCCACATAAAAACTGGGTATTATATACAGAAGGTATGGGGAAAACCTTTACCGGGAATATTGAAAGAGCGTATCTGATGACCAGCACCTATAACGTGAATGTCATTTTATTTGACTACGCCAGCATCAACAGTACTTTAGGAATAAAAAAGAATTTTGATTACTCCTTACGCAATTCCAACATTTCGTCTGCGCAGTATGCACGATTTTTGAAAGAAATTGAAAGCATTCATCGGTCGACCGCATTGTTTCAAAAGCAATCCATCAGTATTTTCTTACATAGTATGGGCAATCTGATGTTTCGCAGAATGATGCTGGATCAGCTTTTTGAACGAAATGAGGAAGCGCCGTTCATCGAAAATATTATTTTCAACGCTCCTTGCGTCAATCGAAAAAACCATCACAGATGGATATCAAAAATTACTTTTGCTAAAAATATTTATGTGAATTTTAATAAAGCTGATTATAAATTGAATGGAGCCATGTTGCTTTCGGGCAACAGAAAGCTGGGAAGCAAACCCAAATTTCCATTTTCAAAAAATGTCTACTATATGGATTTTCATGCGGCTGTAGGTAAAACACATAACTATTTTCTCAATATTCCTTCGCGTAGCTTTGTAATGAGTAAACCGATACAAAATTATTTTTTTCAGATTTTGAATGGGAAGAAGTTTTCGCATACCGGATTTGGGAAAAGCCCTGTAGTAGGATTTGAAATGATACCATAAGCAATGAAACTGAAACAGACCCTTCCATTTTTGTGTTTAGCTGTGTATGCGTACTTCTGTTATCTGATGGTGACTATTGTACTGCAATATATTCCCTATCATACCGACGTAGCATTTTTGGGTATCAAACAGGATGTAATTGGGTTACTGCATTATCGGATCGCTTTCTTCACCCATGTTTACACCTCTTTATGCGTGCTTCCTGCGGGATTTATACAATTTAATGCAGGTATCCAAAAACAGCACAAAAGGCTGCATCGCTATTCAGGATGGATTTATGTGGTATTTGTAATATTGCTGGTGGCCCCTTCCGGTTTTATAATGGGGCTTTATGCCAATGGTGGCTTCTTTTCACAACTATCATTTTGTCTTTTATCTGTACTATGGTTTTACAGTACCGTACAAGCAGTCTTTGCGATTCGAAGAAAAAATTATGTGGATCACCGAAAGTGGATGATTCGCAGTTTTGCCCTAACTTTATCAGCCATTACATTACGAGCGTGGAAATATATTATTGTATATTTGTTTCATCCTCCTCCCATGGATACCTATCGGATGGTGGCCTGGTTGAGTTGGGTCGTAAATTTGTTAATCGCAGAAATCATCATTATTAAATATCTTCAAAATGAAAAAAGCAACAAGCCTCCTTTTATTCAGTAGTCTCTTTTTTGCCTGTGAAGAATCTCCAAAGGACATCAAAAAAGAGGAAGTAGCAACAGCAGCCATAACCGAAACACCTGCTGTAAAAAATGCGACCTATTATGCTTCTTATGTTGGAGCTTTTGAGGCAGCCGAAAGTCTGAAAGATGATAAGGGGACATATTCCAACTTAATTAATATCACCATTACCAATCTGGAAAATGGACAGGCAACGGGGCGTAGCATCATTGCAGGAAATGACAGACCTTTTAAGGGAAGCTACCAACAAAAGGGCGCTATATTTGATATTGTAGCCACCGAACCCGGTGATGATAAGCATGATGGAAGATTTGAATGTCGCCTGGATACCAGTACCCACACCTTAAGTGGAAAATGGTTTTGCAATGACAGCAGTATCGCTGTCCCCGTTCGAACATTTGAACTAAAGAAAAGGGAATTTGTATACAATGCCGAAAATAATTTTAAGGAGGGTGTTGTAGGTTTGAGTTTATATAATGGTAGCGATATGGACGAAGGAGGATATGAGGCCATTACAGAAAAGGTGACCAAAATAAATGCATCCACCACAAAACTGGGCAAAAAAGATGTAGAAAATTTATATAAGGGTGATCTGGAAATTATTCGCAATGCGATATACGCCAGACATGGCTACTCATTTCGAAACCGAAGAATGCGGTATTTTTTCGACAATAATGTCGATTGGTATATGCCTATGAATGTGGACGTACGAAACCAATTGTCTGATTTGGAAAAGGAAAATATTGATTTGCTGAAGCGATATGAAAATCATGCTGAAAAATACTATGACGAGTATAGTAGGTAGGTGGATACAATAAGCTTCCATTCCAAATATTTTGATTCATGATACATAAACAAGCCATGCGTAGCGTTCCATTTAGTATGAAATGTATTATTTTTCTTTTTTTTGCTCTGCTAAGCAGTATTGCCTTTGCACAAAAGAATAAGTCGTTTTTTCTGTTTACGGACCCTGTTTCCATTGCATTTAGAAATCCAACTATAGGCCTTGAGATTGGCATCAAGAAGTCGTTTATCGATGCCATTCAATTGGATGGATCTTATATGATTCAGGACAAGCGAATTGGCGGATTTCTAAAAAAGGGCTTCGAATCCGAAAGGTCGACACTAAGCAACTTTGAATCGTATCCTATGAATCGTATGCCCTTCTATGTTTACAACGGCCCCGGGTTTCATATTGGCGCTTTGAACTATTTTTATTCGAAGTCCTTTCATCAATACATTTCTCTGTCTATAACGGGACGCGTTTTACACTATGATTCCTTAGAAGTACCATACAACAATACCCCGCGCGTGAAACGTGAGAGTTTGTTTGAACCCTCTGCACATTATGAACATTTCAGATATCAAAATGAACAGATGCAATCATGGGGCTTGGGGTTTGAATACGGTATACGAAAATCAAAGGAGAATATAATTTTCAATTTTTTCATTAGAGGCAATATGTATTATTCCATTCGTAACATCACGTCATACAACGAGCAATACAACTACTTTATAAATGGCGATTTGAATTCCTCTTCAAAAGATGGACTAACCCACAACAATACGTATTCTCTTTTACAATTTCGACCTCAAATCGGATGTAGAATTGGTCTTAGCAATTTTGATTAGTGCGATTCGATATTGGTAAAACAAGTGCCCATGTTAAATGAGCCAAAAAAGGTATTATATTCTATACGTTCAGACAACTATTTTCTATTCCATAGTTGTCTAATAGCAGTAAGATGGCCCAAAAAAACGACCGGTACTATAAAGGAAACCAACCAACTAAATGGAAAATATAAAACGGCAATATTTGGTTGCTCAAAGGCTAGTTTTTGCAAAGGGGAAGGAGCAGATAAAAAACCTGTAATAGCGATGTGTAGTAGTAGTGCAAGACAAACAAGATTCCACACTAAAATAATGCGCATACTAATACTTCTTTTTACAAATCCAAAGTAGGTAATCAAGGGCGCGGTGAGCCCTGCCAAAATATCAAAGTTACGTCCTTCAAAAGTCATGATTTCCGGAACCCCTTGGTTTACAAAAAGCATCCACAACACACATTCTACCGGTATTCTCACGATATGAATAAAGGTGTAATATTGCAACGGCAGACTGTCAATAAACTGCCGCCCTTTCTTACTGAGAAACAACGTAAGAATGACTAATAGAGTGGGCAAGACTCCCAGAAGAAAAATATTTGGTGGCAATGAATTTGTGGAAGTGCTATAGATATTTTGCAGCGAAAACAAAGCCTGCATAGCAAGCCATGAAGTAAGTGCTACCGTTATTTTAGTGGCATTGTTTCGGATCTGTTCCCAATGTGCATGGGTCAACATCTTGTAAAATAAAAACAAGGTGCAGAGGGTAGTCAACGCAAAAATCCATTTGATATATACAGGTATATGTTCTATCATCGTAGCTTTTTTAGATGGTTTTGGATGGTCCTTTTATCACTGGATGATGTTGCTAATATAAGCGCCTTTTCGTAACACTCCATCGCTTTCTTTGGATTTTGTTCGGAGTGTAATTTTCCCAAGAGACAATGATAAAAATGATTTTCATTCAATTGTAATTTCATGGCCTCTTCAATAGCCCTTTCGTTGCCCTGTACTTTAGAAAGAGCATAGGTTCGGTTCAAAGCCGTAATTGGAGAATATTCAATTTGTAATAACTGATTATATAATTGCAGTATATGCTCCCATTTGCCGTTATGGGCAGTAGCAGTACAATGCCAATAGGCAATGGATGCCTCTATATGATATTTTGAAATTTCATTTCCTTTGGCACTTTCAATTAAAAAATAATTCCCTTTTGCGATAAGCTCCTCATCCCATAGCGTTCTATCTTGTTCATCATATAAAATAGCCTGCCCGAAGGCATTGATTCGAGCTTCAAATCGGGAAGCATGGAAACACATTAAAGCCATCAAGGCGTTTACCATCGGTTGATTGGTGGCTTCATTTTCGATAAGAAAATAATTTAATCGCATGGCCTCCAAACACAATTCCTTTCGTAGAGGACTATGTTGGCTACTGGAATGATACCCTTCATTAAACAGGAGATACAAGGTAGAAAGTACCGTTTCTAACCTGCTATGAATCTCACTTGAATTGGGTAATTCCATTTCAATATTTGCCATTCGCATTTTTTCCTTTGCCCGAAAGAGTCGTTTATTGATAGTTTCCTTATTGGTTAAAAAGGCAACCGCAATTTCATCTATTCCAAATCCACATAAAATTCGTAAGGCGAGTGCGATTTGCGATTCGGTTGGGTTTAGGGGATTACAAAGCACAAAAATCATTTTCAATTGACTGTCCTTACTATTTTCTTCAGACAAATCCATTTCAAATGATTCGCTGTTTAGTTGACTATATTTTAGCTCCGAAACTATTTTTCCGGAAAAAATGTGTCGCCGTTTGAAATAATCTTTCGTTTTGTTTTTTGCTACGGTATACAACCAGGCAGTTGGGTTTTCGGGCAGACCCTTTACTCCCCAAGTTTCTGAGGCTAACAGAAACGTATCGTTTGCAATGTCTTCAGCTGTTTCTATGTGGTGGGCACCAAACAACTTGCAGAGTACAGAAACAATTTTTCTGTACTCTGATTTAAAAAGTTGCTGTATAAGGGTCTTTTCGTTCACATTAACGACTCATGGGAATTACATTTCGAACTTCCACATGACCGCCAATTTGCAAAATGGGACAAGCTTCTGCCAACTTCATTGCGTCGTCGATACCATCGGCCTTTACAAGTAGGTAACCGCCAACCATTTCTTTTACTTCAGCATAAGGTCCGTCTGAAATAACCTGATTAGGCTTCAAGGTTTTTCCTTCAAAACCCAATCGATTGGTGCCCACAAACTTGCCTTGTGCGGCAATACCGCCTATCCAGTCTTGCCATTGCTTTATGCTTGACTGCATTTGCTCGGGCGTGGGTTGAAAGGTGGGATCATAATCGCTTCGGGAAGATCATCATAAATTCTGTCATTGTTTTACTTTTTAAATGGTGAAATTAATTGTTTACAGCTCTATAACGATTGAAATTTTTGGAATAGGACAGAATTCCGAAATTAATTTTTTGATATGAAAAAATGGCTATTGCAGCCAAATGCTAGTACAGAATAATTTGCGAATCCCAAACCTAGGGTCAGGTGAAGTGAATAAGCAATAAATGACTCATAGCATTTGGTTCGCTGGCCTGTATAAGGGTTACACTCCGGTTCTCTATTAAGAAGACAAAAAATATGATGGATAATGGCAACCTTTTAACGTGGTACCACATCGTGTTCAAAATGGTCGGTTTCGGTACATACTGTGTGCGTTAAACGGAACCCTCCATCATGTCCTGTATAATAACTATCGAGACGATTTCTTCCGATCCCCCATTTAAACTCGCCACAATTCGATAGAATATTGGCTCTACTGGTAGTATTTCCTATTCTTAAATTTCTGAATTGTAAGGTAGTGTCACGAAATGGCCCAACAAAATATTGTATCTGTTCAGCTTCTTCTACAATTCCATTGGGGCTAGGTTTAAATTGACAAAAAATGTATCACGAGAAGAGTAGGTATTGTGAAATTTTAATTGAATAAGCGCATTCATGATCGTATCATTCGGATACAAATTCAAATTACCATCGGGATTCACAATATTGATGGTACTATTCGGTATGGTCAAGTAATGATAATAACTGGTAGTGGATCCATCATTAATAGACTCACGATATCGAAATTTAAAATATCCATTTTGATCTGTATAAAGAACCTCTTCTGAAATATCTTCCCCTCCAAAACATCCCGAAGAAGCATATTTTAGGCAAATCTTCTTTCCGACTGAAATTTTTCCATTACAATCATCATATACAATTCCCTCAACTACCTTCTTAGCCCCATTTGATTTCAGCGAAATTTTGCTACAGCCGATGGATGTCAACAAAATAAATGTGACAAAAATATATCGAATCGAAAACCCATTCTTGCGTTGGAGAGCCTCGAAATTTCCAACCAACATTTTTTTTATGCCTTTATCCATAATTTCTGCTTTTGGGTTTAATTCAAATGTATTTATGTTTGATTCCAACATTATCCGTGATGTGACAAATTGAAATCGTATTGCTATCTACACCTACAAAGTTAAGAAGAGTTGCCGATTTGACCGTTTTGAATTCAATCAACAAAAGACAACAACTAATAGATAAATACCATTAGCCATACTTCCTAAAAGTACCTAATGACTTCTTATACAAAATGGAAGCTCGCTCCAATAAAAACTTGCAAAATTTGTAATGAATGCAGTGCATTCAAAAAAATGCTTCCATTTGTAATTTCGTTTGTATGTGGATCAAAAATATCTACTTGATTCCGTCTTGAATCGCGGCTTCTAATACCTCTAAATGAATATCCTTTATGGTTTTGAAACGAATGCAATAACCCGTTACCTTGGCCTTACCTATACTTGCTCCATACCTTTCCTGTAAATACGTTTTATCTTTTATCGTCATTAGGTAAATGGAAATCCCGGATGCATTGGAACTCATACCAATTTGATAAAACTCTCTGCTGCTCTTATCTGCATAGTGTATGGTTTGAAGTCCATATCCGATATTCGGATTGGAAACCACTTTTCCATCTTCATTCTTCCCATCCAAAAACCATCGTTTGTCATTGGGTACTAGCTTCTCAATTCGCTCATGGAGCGCAAGCATTTCGGTTCTTTTAGGTTCCGGCTGGGTATTGATATAATTTTCTATTTGCTGTTGAATCGTCACCATACAAAAATAGGCTTTGCTTTTGATTGCACGAAATGGAATAGGCACATCTGGGTAAGATAGCTACGCTAAAAAAGTATGGCTTTCCAAATGATACCTATCAATTATTAAGTAATAATTTCAAAATCAATTTGTTTCGGTTTTACGTTTCCGAAATAAAAACCAATCTATAACAGGGCGTATCGTCAACACCTATCACTGTACCATGATTCCTCCATCAACTGAATGATTTCATTTTCCCGTTAGATGAAAGAGATAGAAGTTGTAGGTACAACCTAAACGCTGCATATCCGGTTCATATCAATAATACATACTAGAAAACCGTCGTATTTCCATATTATTCAGGCATCATCATTGCATGCAAAATATTTTTAGAGCTCAAATACTTATTCGCGATACCGGTCAATAAAGCCGGAGTAGCTGCTTGTAATCGTGCTTCTAAATTCAGTAAATTTTCAGTAGGCAATCCATTTTGAAAGTATTTACTTAGAGACTGCAACCAAAATCCATTGGTTTTAATACCCACTTTATATTTTTGCAAGGCTGTTTCTGTAGCTTTTTTCAATTCATCAGCTGTAATATTCCCAGCTGTTTTGGTACTGTTCAGTATCTCCCATAAGGCCACCTTTACCTTTTCTGCATTTTCAGGTCCGCAAGGTAAATAGCTTTGCATACTGAACTTTTCTTTTGGAAATTTTTGTAAACGCAAACCAACGCCTCCACCGTAAATAGCGCTCATTTTTTCGCGGATGATATCGGTGATTCTGTTGTTCACCACTTCGGCTAATAAATTCAGAGCCATTTCATCCTCTTGATTATAGGGTGTATAAAAGTACATCATTTCGGTCACCATACTTTTAGGCTCTTTTCCCACTTTTATCGTTAACGAATTTTCGCCCATTATCGGTTCCATTCCAATGTCTTTTGTTTTAGAAATCACTTCTTCATTTCCCAATCCCCCAATATATTTTTCAACCAGTCCTTTAAACTGGCCTTCAGCAATACTTCCCACAAAAAAGTAATTCATACCGTTGGCTGTATTAAAGCGTTTATTGTAAAAGGCAATTGCATTTTCTAAATTGATTTTATCAAAATCGCTTGCCTCGGGAATTTCTTTACTTCGTGGATGATTTTTGTATTGAAATTTATTTAGGGTATCGGCATAAAAACTTTGTGGGTCCGATTTCATTTGCGCCAGCATTTGGATTTGTCTACTCTTAAACGAAGCAAAGGCCATTTCATCTTTTCGAGGTGATGTACATTTGAGATATAATAATTGCATGGCCGTTTCAAAATCTTTGACGGTAGATCTTCCTTGTACCATATCCGAATTCAAATCAACAATGGTGTTTACATTTACGGTTTTGCCGGTCATAAACTTTTGCAAATCGGTATTGCTAAATTCACCGTAGCCCATCTCGTCTACTACATTATTGCTATAATCGGCACTCATAATATCAGCGCCATCATACACTGAGGATCCACCAAAACGATAGCCCGAAAATTGAATCTCATCATTTTTAAAATCCGTTTTCTTGAAGGTTACCTTTGCGCCATTGCTTAAAGTCCAGGTGGTGCTTGCAATCTTCTCATTTTTTTCTTCCTTTATTATTTTTCCAGGTGTTGGTTCTTTAGTTAACAATTGAGATGGCAAGGCTTTTTCTTGATAGGCCACTACCTCACTTTTCAAACTGGCATCAACATATTCCTTAAGTTGTGCATCTGTTGGTAAATTGTCGGCTGTTTTAGTGGTTACCAACGCAAAATAGGTTTTGTCGATCGTGATATTGTCTTTCAATTGATTTACTTCTGCCAAATTGATATCCTTCATTTTTGCCTTTATCAGGTTGTATTCCCAGGCAATACCCGGTACAGGTTCATTGGTTAAAAAGTGTCGTACCAATTCATTTACTCGTGCGCTGGATTCTGTTTTATCGCGTTCGTTATAACTCTTTTCATAGCCTGCCATTACCGACGATTTGGCTCGGTCTAACTCGGCTTGCGTAAATCCAAATTTTTTAATTTTTAGGGCTTCGCTAATAACTGCTTGCGTTGCTTCTTTAATTTTTTCGGTACCGCATATTGCGTACAATTGAAAGTTCTCCCATCCTCTTGCCCAGCCACCACCATAGCCGCCAAATGCAAAAATGAAGGGAGGCGTAGCAGAATTTTTCAATTCTTCTAATCGGCCCGATATCATAGTATTAAATAGATTTTGTCGTACATCACCTAAATACTCCCCTACCGTAGTCGATTGTTCTTTTCGAATACTATTGCTAATAATTTGAATGGTAGTATATGGGGCCTCGGCATCGCTCAATACCATGGCCTTACTTTCAGTTCGGGCCGGCAAATCAAAGGTAGCAGGGCGTGGTCGTGGATTGGCCGGATTTTTAAACCCTTCAAATTTTTGCTTGATTAATCGCTCGGCCTCGGCGGGTTCAATATCTCCTACCACCATTACTGCTTGCAAATTGGGGCGATACCAATCGCGATGAAATCGTTTGATCACATCGTGTTTGAATGTTTTTATCAATTCATCCTCACCAATCGGTAATCGTTTGCCATAAAGCGATTGGTTTAAATATTCGGGCAACCATTTTTTCATCATTCGATCGTCGGCACCTTTGCCCAAACGACTTTCTTCCAAAACCACTTTTCGCTCTTTATCAATTTCATCATTTTCCATCAAAGCGGCGCCGCTCCAATCGGCAATTATTTGAAATCCCTGATCTATTTTCTTTTTGTCGTCTGCTGGAATCGGCAGAATATAAACGGTTTCATCAAAACTGGTATAGGCATTTAAATCGGCACCAAAATCTACACCGATGCTTTGTAAGTAATGGACCACTTCATTTTTAGGGAAATTTTTTAACCCATTAAAATTCATATGCTCCATTAAATGTGCCAAACCCAACTGGTCATTATCTTCGAGTATAGAACCTGCATTCACGGCCATGCGTAGCTCTATTTTTTTCTCCGGTTTTTTATTTTGAATAATATAATATTTGAGCCCATTGGCTAAAACGCCTGATTTGATTTTGGCATCTACCGGAATTTTGTCGTTATTATTTTGAGCATTGCTCAGTAGTGGTAAAAATGACAGGGTCATTAATACAGAGAATAGGATTTTATTCATGTTTCTTAGAATTTAGAAATCTAATATATAAACGATATTTTGAATATTGGATTTCAATCCACATAATTTATTGGATTCAACCTGGAAGTACTGAGTCAGTTGCTATTGAATCTCAGGGGCGCAATGCATACATTCTTACATTTATTGAATTATATTGCAAGTTGAAATCAATCGCTATGAAAAAAATCGGAATCCTTGTACTACTGATTATTGCATTCACAACTGCATCTGCTCAGATTGTAATTAATGAAGGAAGTAATAAAAATTACTCCAGCATTATTGACGAAGAGGGCGAGTATACCGATTGGATTGAATTGTATAACCCTTCTGCTGTGGCCGTCGATTTGTACAATTATACACTTACCGACACAATGACCCAGCCTGCACAATGGACCTTTCCGCATTTTACGCTGCAACCCGGCGCGTATGAAGTGGTATTTTGTAGTGGAAAAATTATTACGCCACACCGCCATTTGCTCCGGTAATTAATACAGGTAGCTTTGCTCCGGTGGCTGGATGGAATACGCACACCTTGTCGAGTCCATATTATTGGGATGGTGTAAGCAATTTATTAATTAATGTATGTAGTTATAGTTCAGTAGGCTATACGGTCAATTCGGTATTTAAGCAAACAGCCACTCCCTTTTATTCTTCCTTATTTGCATTTCAGGATGGGAATGCGGGTGCTTGCAGTTTTAAGTGGGGAACCCTTGCTGCACAGCGACCCAATATGAAAATTAATGGGATGACCATAGGCATGGGAACAATTCAAAATGGCAATACCGATTATCCGGCACCTTATGGCAATTGGTATTGGGGTGCACGAAATCAATTTCTGATTTTGGCAAGTGAATTGAGCAATGCCGGTCTCAGTGCGGGTAATTTTGTTACACTTTCCTTTGAGGTGGTAACACCCGATCCTTGTACCTATGATTATATTGATATTGGTATGAACGCGACCACTATGCCGACATTATCCAATAAATTTGTTCCGAACTCGGGTTATAATTTTCATACTAATTTCAAAATTGATAAGTCCGGCGAAACGATTTCATTGTATGCTCCCGGAAACATTTTACAGAATAGTTTGGCGATCAATTGTCCGGCTATCGATGTTACAAAAGGGAGACTTCCGAATGGGGGTGGTAATTTAAGTTTCTTTTTGCCGGGTACACCGGGCGCTAGCAATAATGCAGCCATTCCACTAAATGGGCAAGCGCAGCAACCTACCTATTCGGTAAGTTCGGGAATAAAAACCAGTCCGTTTACTGTAAGCATTAACAACCCAAATGGCGCCGGATCTACTGTATATTATACCCTTAATGGCGATGACCCAAGCACAGGTTCCACCTTATATACTGGAATACCCATACCTGTTTCGCAAACTCGATTGTTAAAAGCCAGGGCCTTTATGAATGGTAAAATACCCAGTGCCATTACCAATGCTTCCTATCTTTTTAATATCAATCATGTGACACCGGTTCTTTCCGTGATTACTGATAGTTTAAACCTTTGGGGACCTGAAGGAAATTTTGACAACCCCGGCAATGATTGGTTAAAGGCTGCCTATGTCGAATGCTTTGATTCAACTCCTGCTCATACGGTACTCTTTTCGCAACATAGTGGTATGATACAGGATGGGGGTGCCGGAGGAAGCAGAGGAAATCCACAACGTTCGTTTAAACTGATTTTAGACCATTCGGTAGTAGGTGCCGGTGAAGTAAACTATGCCATGATTCCAGACAAACCGTATCGTCAGAAGTATAATAAAATGTATTTGCGTAACGGAAGCAATCAATATTTAGAACTACCGTACAAAGATGCTGCTCAAGTAAAAATGATGTCGGGCGAAACCAATAATTATTATTCGGCATGGCGGCCAATAAGTGTTTATGTAAATGGCCAATACTGGGGCCTTTACGAATTGCGCGAAAAATTTGATGAAGAGTATTTTAAATCAGAAGATACTGCATCTATCAGTTCCATTGATATTTTATCGCAAAGTTATTTTTATCAAAATGTATTGCGTTCCGTGGCCGGCAAACCTGTTGATACCTTTCTAGCGGTATATGATGCATTTAAGGCGCTAAATACGGCTAGCCCACTCTATTGGGACAGCGCCGATCATTATTTCGATATGATTTATTACAATGATTATGTAATTGGACAATCATGGATGAGCAATACAGACTGGCCTCAAAATAATATAAAAATTTATCGTTCTGATAAAACCAATAACCGTTATCGCTTTGCCATCATTGATCAGGAACTTGCATTAAAACCTAACGGATGGACGGATTGCGAATTTGATCATATCGATTATTTGCTTACGCAAAACCCCAATAATCCTTATATCAATATTTGGTTGAAGAGTTTGCAAAACGATCGGTTTCACAATTATTTTATCAATCGTTTTGCCGATTTAATGAATACTTCCTATGATACTTCACGCCTCAGAAGCATCAATACCTTTATGTATAATCAAACGTTGGCTGAGATGCCGAATGAATTTACACGATGGGGCGATCCTAACAATATACCGGCCCAAATGAGTGATTTTTACAATAATTATTTAAGTCTCGATAGTGAGCTCGTATGCCGAACCAAGAATGTTAGAGACCATATTCAAAATCATTTTAATTTGCCGCAACAATTGGATATCACCTTAGATGTTTTTCCCGCAGGTGCCGGCAAGGTGCGTATCAGTACAGTTGCGCCTACTACGTATCCTTGGAAAGGTGTTTATTTTGATGGGGTGCCGGTGAAAATTGAGGCGATCGCCAATCCAGGCTATTCCTTTTTGCATTGGGGCGCGAATCAACAATTGACAGATACCTTAAATCCCATTTTTTTAGATACGCTTCAAAATATTTTGACCTTTAAGGCTTACTTCAAAGCCATCCCCAATTATCTGGCAAATGAACAGGAATTTAATAGCAATTTTGTTTTGTATCCTTCACCTGCTCATGATCAAATTACTTTATTGAATCAAAATCTTTCGATACTCAATGAGGGAAATTATGAGGTAATAAACATGTCAGGTAGTAAAATGCTGTCAGGCAAATTAAACAGCCAGGAACAAGAAACCATCATTTCAATTTCTGACTTGTCGCCGGGTATTTATTTTTTTACCATTCAAAATTCAAAGGATGGCATGAAGTGGCAGGTGAAATTTGTGAAGATGTAAATTGACATTAAATTTATCACTACCTCTCAATCTCATTTACCACAAAAATCGTGATTGGAATTCAATCAAAAAAGACTGCCTTTATAGACAGTCATTTTTGATTGTTTTAGGTAAGTTTATAGATTATCGGATTCGATTCCAACTGCCTCCCGGAACTGCCATCACTGTGATGGAACTATTCGGCGGTATAGCCACCTTAATACTGGCGTCAAAATCCCAGAATGCAGTTATATTTCGTGGTGCACCATTTTGATTTATGATAACATATTCTCTATAAGGGCAACTTAAAGGTGAAGGCAAAACTATATTTTCTATTCCCCATTTACAATATTGTATACATGGTCTAAATCTCCTAAGTAAACATTCCCACTAACAATAGGTAGTCCACCAGTTGCATTCCATGCATGCGAATAAGAACCTGCCACATGTAAGGTACTCGTTGGTGCCGTAGTTCCCATTCCAATTCTGGTATTGGAAACGGCGCCATTCACTCCACTAATAGAACCGAGAATAACGGTATTGTCAGTGGGTGCATACGCTTTAGAGCCAATAGCAGTACCATTGGTAGTATTTGCGCCAACGTTTGCCTCTGCGCCCAGTGCTACATTAAACGATCCGGTACTGTTTGCATTCATTGCATTTACGCCCACTGCCGTATTATTGTTGCCGGTGGTGTTGTTTAGTAGCGAATACCAACCTAAAGCGGTATTGTTATCGGCGGTATTATTTTGTAAGCTGTATATACCAACTGCTGTATTATGATTGGTAGCAGTACCTTTTTGCAAAGCCGCATTCCCAACTGCCACATTATCTGAACCGCTCACATTATTTTCCATGGTGGCATGGCCAACAGCCGTATTCCAATTACCGGTAACATTGTCCAGTAGCGTATTCATACCAAAGGCCGTATTTTCAGAACCGGTAGTATTACTCATCATAGCGTTTTCACCCACTGCAATATTTTCGGTACCTGTTGTATTCGAAAACAACGATTTTGTACCGATAGCGGTGTGATGAATGCCTGTAGTATTGTTTGTTAAGGCTTCGGAGCCGATGGCTACATTTCCGCCAGTGGTAGTATTATACATTGCATAATCGCCAATTGCCACATTTTTACTCCCTGCTACATTTGAAAATAAGGCACGCATTCCCACAGACACATTGCTGCTTCCGGTGCTGTTTGACTCCAATGAATTATGTCCAACCGCTACATTCTCGTTACCTATTGTATTGCTATTGAGGGCTCTTGAACCAAATGCCGCGTTATAACTGCCAATTGTATTGCTATATAAAGCTCTAAAACCATGGGCTTCGTTAAACTGACCTGCAGTATTTGCTTGCATGGAAGCATCTCCAATTGCGGTATTATAATCTCCGGTTGTGTTTAGACGTAATGCCAAATTACCAACTCCTGTATTGCCAATACCTGCATTTGCAAAGTTGGCAGAACCTGCATCGTATCCATAAAAGGAATTTCGTGGTGTACGAGATAAATAACCTGCATTGCTGCTATTGATTTTAAACTGTAGAGGAAAATCATCATTGGTGCCTAGGTATTTTCCAGCAGAAGTAACCGTATTTCCTGTTACATGCCATTCATTAGCTGTAGCACCGCTTATACAAGGTAAGGTACAAGGATCTACCCAGCTACCCATACCCGACGCATTACTTTGTAAAATATAACCTGCGGCTGCGCCGGTTTGCAATTGTATTTGTCCGGTTACATTTGCATTACCTGTAAAGTACCCTGCCCAACTATTGGGTGCAATGATGGCTTCACCACCTACGCCTACATTTAGAAAGCCTGCACCTGATACGGTTTTTATTTTTCCTATCACCCCGCTATTGTATCTATTGGGAGTTTCTACAGATTCGCCATAAACGCCGCAGTTATTGGTAATGGTAGAGTTGGCGGAACCTGCTACACCAATATTGGTTCCATTTGCGGCCACCGTTGTAGCCGTTGCCACACCATGAACTGCAATGGCTTGTCTGTCTGCTGCAGGGGATGCAAATATTGGATTGGTAGCCCCTGCTTGTTGATCTGCTGTAGCTCTGATACCCGTTGCGCTTCCACTTCCATTTACATCTAATTGTATAGTAGCTGATGGGCTTGTGGTATTCACCCCAACGTTACCTGCAGCAACTATCGTTATTTCGGGGTTGTTATTGGTGCCGAGCATCAAAGAGCTGTTTTCTTTATTCATAATATCGGCGGCATTTCCGGTTTGTGTAATCAGTAACCCATCATTGGCCGTATGTCCTGTGGCGCTATTGGTAACTCGTACGGTCATAATAGAAGAATCGGTATTGTTTAAATGAACCCTTGAAACCGGTATGGCGTTTCCACCAATGCCTACATTTTCAGATTGAAAATCTGCATGGAATTTTAATTTACTGGTTCCGCCTTTTGCGAGACTGATACCAATATTACCGCCTGAACTGATTAAGGTTCTACCACGACCATCATTGGTGGCCACTCCATTATTACCAAAGGCCAATAAGTTAGCGTAAGGATATTGAACCGAAATGCCGGGATAACCACCTGCATAAACGGTACCATACTTTGTAAACGTGGCATAGGAGGCTGAAACATCGTTATACATGGTAAATCTACCGGCACCGGTGGGTGTAACATCCTGCATACGAATATGCTCAATAACACCAGGCGCTGCAGTATGTAGTGAAAAATTACCGGATGGCGAGGTAGTTCCCCATCCAATTTTGCCATTCAAAGGACTCTGGTAGAGATTTGATTTGCTGATTTCATTAAAGATTGGATGAAATTTTGTGAGGTAATGTGCATCGGTACCAACAGCATACGAGGCATCTGAATTTACGGCGCCGGAACGTGTTTTGTCGTTGCCTGCATTCGCTGCCATACCTGCTCGATCGGCATAAATGGCATAGGGAACGGATAACAACTGATTGGTACCTAAATCCACAAAGTTGCTGCCACCGTTAGGGTCAATAGCCACTTTGATGTATTTGTTTCCGGTTTCCCATTTTACATCTTTGAGTGCTTTTTGTGTAGTTGCCGCACCGTTCCCAATTTGTAGGGTGTAGAGGCCAAACTCATTGGTTGAAACCAATTGGGTTTCTTCATATTCGGCCTCAGTAGCATCGGAAGTAGGCATAACGGATAATTTGAGCGCCATGCTCTGATTGCTCAGTGGATTGCCTTTTGCATCTCGTGCGATGCCTTGATAATTAAATAATTGCGGCACTTGTGCTTGGGCTTCAATGGTGCTCCGCATGACGAGCATCAATATGATTGCGATTAAAATTTGAATGTTAGATTTCATGATTTTTAGATTTTAAAGTGATTAATTGGTTTTTTGAATTTTGTAGGATATGTTTTCGCGGATTCCGTTTCCGTTTGGCTTTTGCACCAGTAAGAAATAGGATCCAGCTGCAAATGGTTGCAGATCTAAAGAAAATCGGTAGGGGCCTGCCTTTTGAAGGTAGCTTTTATTGATAATGGTTCTGCCTTGCGCATCAAATAGTTGATAAGCAATTTCTGCATCAACCGGTGCATTTGATTCTACATACAAAACATTTCGGGTAGGATTTGGATATACGTTCATTGATTCACTCAATGCAATCCCCGTATTTCCGGCTGCAGTTTGCGGCTCACCTTCAGCAGTACTGCCATTGACACCCGGACGATTCGGTTGCAAAATACCTTGCGTTACCAGAAGGTTGGCATTTCGCGCCGTACGAATACAAGTCATTTCGCCGATAGAATATTCAAAAGTAAAACCATTGATACTTGCAGTATGGCCACATACATTGAGATTTTGTTGACAAAAGGACGAGGAACATTTCAACATAAGCAGTACTAGGGAGCTTTTTAATAATGGGTAGTTCATACTCTAATTTTATTGTGCCTACTCTGGATACAGTTTTCGGCTTACCTGTTTTTGTTTCTTTGTAATTACGATGCAAAGATGCGATGCGCAGGAAGTGTGCAAAAGAGTTGAACAACGGAAATAGGTTTTAGATTGGACGGTATTCTGACACCGTTATTTAACGGTACTAACTGGGTGTATTAACGGAATTATTTGTAGCATTCATATTGAAAACTCAATTCCCGCAAGCATTGCAGGCAATACTACTTGTAGCAGAAATATTAAGGTACAAAAAATTCGATTATTAAATTAGCTTTGAAATCAAATTATTTACTTAAAACTAAAAATGAAAAAAATGAAAAAAAATCTTTTAAACAGCCACTTAATGATCGCACTCCTACTTTGCCTTCTATTATTAAACGCTTGTGATAACCCTCCTTCACGTGGAGGAAGTTCTGGTACTGCCGAAGAAACAAAAGAGGACGTAATTAAGACAGGTACCTCAAGTTCTAACACCGGAGGCTGCGGGGTGTGTGATAGCACGGAAGGTCACAGCGTGATGAGTGCTGTAAAATTTAAAGCTTTAATAAGCAACTACCGCAATCATCATTGGGCACAAATTAATCAACATCATTTTAATGGAAATCCAAATAAGGTGGATTCGCGTTCCGTTTGGTTTGATTTAAACACACTTAAGAATTTTATTTTAAATATTGAAAAAAGTGTAGCAGATAGTTGTGGTGGCGACCATTGCAGCAAACAGCTTGGCATACGCATTTATTTTGCAGAGTATGGAGGAGCAGCAACACCCATTTTGCCTGAATATGACAGTCTACACACATTGGTAATGGTGCCAACGATGCGTATGACAACTCAAGTGACAGGTGATGCGAACGTTGATTTTGATTACGCACATATGCAAGGATGTAATCCACTGCCAATTGACTCAACCTGGCCTGAATTTACCGCACTTATGCCAACCATTCCAATGCGGGGTGCTATGAATCACGGCACCTTAATACCTCCCCCGTATCAAGTATGCACAGGCGCTCGATTTATGCATTTGATAGATCGGATAGATTTTGTTACCAGCGCTCCTAGTTGCCCATACTAATTATTGTCAATATGTTTATCTACTTCATATATGCCCTTCTATTGTTTGAATGCACAGCCATGTGTACTGCTTGGCTGTGCTTCAAGCAACAACCAAAGGAAATGAAATACTTCGCCTTTTACCTCACCTTCATATTTTTTTCGGAGGTGTTAGGACATATATCGCAACAAAATATTTGGAATCATTTAAATATGTATTATCTCAATCTAATTGTTATTCCTGTAGAATTTCTCTTCTTCTTTTGGCTATACTATTCATTGACGGTAGAAAAAGTCCATCGCTTACTGGTCTTAGTCTTAAGTAGCATTTATCTACTATTATTTATGTTAGAATGCTTTCACATTCAAACCACCGTATTCTTATCCTTATCCTATCTCTTTGGTTCAATTTCCATTCTAATCATGATATTTGGATATTTTTTGCAGTATTTAAAAAATGGAGATTTGCAAAAAATGAAGTCCAATCCATTTCTACATATATCAATCGGATTGTTACTGTTTTATTTAGGCACTTCACCCTACTATGGCCTTAAAAATTTCATTTACAAAGAGTATACAGAAATTATCAATAATTACTGGTATGTTGCCATTTGCTTAAATTGTATTATGTATTGTATGTTTACAGTAAGTTTTTTATGCAACAGAAGGAAGTCTATATAGCCATTATTTTTATTACCCTTATCATTATAATTTTTATAGTGGGTATCCTACTCATTATTTATCAGTACCGTAAAAAAAAATTACTTCACCTCTCAGAAAGAAACTCAATGGCATTACATCATCAAGAAGAACTTCATGAAGCCACCTTGCAAATGCAACAACTTACCATGCAAGACATAGGTAGGGAAATACATGATGGGGTAGGGCAGCGTTTAACATTGGCATCCATCTATTCGAAACAAATCCTTCACAAGAATATAGCGGATGAAAGCAAACAAAAAATGGAAGAAGTGAGTAATCTCATCAATGAATCCCTCATTCAATTGCGGGTGCTCTCGAAAGAGCTTATTAATGAAGAAGAACATGTAGTTGCATTGAATGAACTACTATTGAAAGAGGTCGAAAAGATAGAAGCTTTGGACGTTTGCAAAATCAAGTTGACCCTTTCCGATGAAATCTATTTTAGACACAATCAAGCGATGTTTGTGATTCGCATTCTGCAGGAATTTATTCAAAATAGCTTAAAGTACGCGTCCTGTACAAACATTGATATCCGTTTACAAAAAGATGGGACTCATTTGGTGGTTCATATCATGGACAATGGAAAAGGATTTGATACCCATGGAAAATACCAGGGAATTGGATTGAAAAACATGAAAAAAAGAGCTGAAATGATTCATGCTGATTTTATATTTGAATCCGTAATTAATAAAGGAACGCAGCTAACACTCAAATTGAATATTTCGTAGCGTATGCATCATAATATTGTTATTGTAGACGACCATATACTGATAGCCAAGGCCATTGCTTCCATAATAAGCGAGGACTCAAAATATAATGTGCTCTATGAAGTGGCCAATGGAAAAATGCTCATCGATAAATTTTCTACACCTAAGAATATTCCTGATATTGTTCTCCTTGATATTTCTATGCCAATTATGAACGGATTTGAAACAGCCGCTTGGTTAAAAGCAAATCACCCGGAGGTACTCATTTTAACGTTGTCCATGCAAGATGATGATGAAAGTTTGATTAAAATGGTAAGAGCAGGCGCGAAGGGCTACCTTCTTAAAAACGTAGAACCGGCAGAGTTGATTATGGCATTGGATTCATTAATTGCAAGAGGGTATTACTTTCCGCAATGGGCAGCTTCCAAAGTATTTAGTAATATGGGAGTAGATATTGAATCAGCTGAAAATGCTAAACTGAAATTGACCGAGCGAGAAAAAGAATTTTTGACATTTGTTTGCACTGAATCTACCTATAAAGAAATTGCAGATAAAATGTATTGCAGTCCGCGAACCGTAGAAGGGTATCGCGATGCCTTGTTTGAAAAACTAAATCTTAAAACAAGGGTAGGACTAGCAATGTTTGCCATCAAGAAAGGGTTTTACAAAGAATAATTTGTTATACCCTCCTCATTTTGCAAGGCTAACAATACTTTCTTTTAAATATTCTGATTGGATTGCCATTTTTCACTACTTTCTTATTCTTGAGTAGTTGCTCCAAATTTTCTTGCAATACCTCCTCAATGATTTTCAGCATTTCCTCATCAACGCTATTCTCTTTCCCTGAAGATTTGCCTTGCTGGGCCTTTTCTTTTTTATTATTTTTCTTATTAGTCTGCATATGTATTTCTGTAATGTATTTTGAATGCAAATAATATTTTACCATTTTAGCCCAACTGAATATCCCACAAATAGTTGCATTTTACGATCCGCTTTGTATTACCTAATGTTGCAATAAAGAGTTCTGTACTTTTATATCCACTGTAATTTCATACGCATCTACTAATCTAAGTTGTGGTTTAGACATAGACCCATTGGGCAATCTAAATGGTTTCGACCAGAATTGCTTTTGCACAATCAGCTTTTTAGTACCATTACCAAAATTTTGCGCTCTTGTAAACAAAAGATATTTTGAGTCTTTGAAGAAGTTAGACTGCATAATGTTTGCAAGCACTATTAGGGAACCTGCGTCATTGGGTTTTTTCAAAAGGGTGTTATTATCAGGCAGTATTCTTTCTTGTCCCTCCATAATATCGTCAATAGTAAAGGTGAGTGCTTTTTGATTGACAAACATTTCAAGCGTAATATTTTCCTGTTCATCGTAAAGAATGGTATTTGTTTCGTAGTTTTTGGCTGCTAAACGTTTTATACTTTTTATCGACACACTGATTGTGTTCGTAGCCGAAGTAAAGATATCGGGTCGGGTAGGTGTTAAATGATAGGTAACCCAACTATTGTCGTAGTTTGGAGGCATATCGCTGATGACACTTAAACAATTACATTCTGTGCGAAAGAAACCGGTTGGAATCGCTCGATTCAGTGCGTCAGGCAATCTACTCCGTATGGTATTGTCGAGATAATTAGTAAGTGTACCGGCTACAAAAAAACTAATAGCCTGTTCGGCAAATGAGGGATTGTCGAGGTAGGGTTTATCGGCGCGTAATAATATTTTTAGACGGCCGCCACCGCTAGCAAACCAGCCATCGCACGACACAAGTACTTTAATATTTTGATATAAATTCCTATTCAAGATTCCGTCTAATTTGTATTTGATTTTATAGGGGATGGTCACAATTTTCTGATTGGGTTGATCGGTATATTGTGTTTCGCTCATACTGGGTTTACCGGGCGTTACGGTAAATGACAGATCAATATCTACCGGACTTTCTGCATCTATTTTGGCTTGTATTGAAGGGATAATTGTGTCTTTTAAATAGAGCTTTAGATAATTTCGTATAAAGAAAATGGGAATCAAGGAAGGTTCGGGTACGGTGACTGGCGGAGGTCCTTGTGCAGGAGGCATTTGGCTTAGTAAAGTGGCAGGTGTGCTTATCAAAATTAGTAATGCGATAGCAGCTATTTTTGAAAGGCTTGCATTTATTTTTGAAAAAGGTTTCATAGATTAGGGGTTTAATGATTCGGGTTAATTTTTTTGTAAGACTCTATTTTGTAGAAATAAGAGGACTACTATTTTTGTTATTTTGTACACTTGGGCAATTACTTACCTGTGAAAATGCTTCGGTTTTAAATAGAAACGTCTCCCTGCAATTCCACACCGATTACGCCATCCATTGCTTTGATTTTCTCCGTTTTTTTATGTGAGGTAGAAACCAGAATGACACTAATAGAATCGAGCATATTGGTAATTTCAATTTTATCTTTTTTTAAGGAGGTAAGCACCTCTTGATATTTATCCGGCCTTACAGCTACCATCCATTGTAAATTCATCGTTCTTATTTTTTAAAATGAATACCTATTTAGAATGCACCAAATAGGTATTCATTTGTTGGAGAAATTGGTTTGTTTTTTTGGTTTAAAAACGATTGATCGGCTGAAATTGTAAGATGCGACGTTTTTTAGGCGCTTGCACCAAACCTGCTCCTACATCCCGTCTTGGATGTTGTGGCAATGGTTTGGCGGTTGCCGTCAATTTATTCCATAATGCTCTACCTCTTAAACCAGTTGCTTGTTGCCACAATGCTGCAATACCTGCTACATGGGGAGTGGCCATACTGGTTCCATTGGCATTGCCATGAATGATACCTGCAGGTCCCATGCGAATATTGTGCGGAGTAGACAAAGCCGAAAATACAGCTACTCCAGGTCCAACAATATCTACAGCACCATAGGCAGCAAATAAACCGCCATTTGAAAAATTGGCCATATTCATATTTTGATCTACCGCTCCCACTGCCATAATGGAAGGGCAATTTGCAGGATGCGAAACAGGTCTGATAGTGCCTGGTCGGTTGGAATCGTTTCCGGCCGCTGCCACAATAAGGACTCCGTGATTTAATAAATTAGCAGCTGTGGCTTCAAAAATTTGTGAGAATCCTGGGCCGGCTGTTGCACCACCTAATGACATGCTGATAATACTGCAACCTTGACTGAAAGCCCAGTTAATACCAGCAAGTATTTGACCATCATTACCACCCCCAGCATCATTGAGCACTTTACCGGCAAAGATTTGTGCACCGAAAGCCACACCATATCTCACCACTGGAGAAATGGGTACTTTTGGGCCACAGGCAGTGCCAATACAATGTGTACCATGCCCGAAACGATCTTGAGTTGGTGAATTTGGAATAAAACTACGTTGCGTGATGGGGCGACCTGCAAAATCGGGATGTGCAAAGTCCATGCCAGTGTCTAAAATAGCTACTTTTGAACCGACACCTGAATAGGGGTTTGTAAATAGCAAGGAACTTGGTATGACTTGCGTGGCTTTTAAGCCCCATGTAGCACCAAGAACAGCGTTCGCATCGATGCCTTCCGTTTCCGCAAATTCTTCGAGCTCTGCATCTTGGTCCTCAGTGAGAATATTGGCTAATGAATTTACAGCATCCCGATACCCCTTTACATAACTCTCCGTTTCTTCATCCAACTTATTGATGGCATACACCACTCTTTCGGGTTCGATGATCATATTATGTGCATCGGATAAAACGGAAATGGAATTTGTAAATTTTACACTTTTATTTACAATGGCAACGCCAATTTTATCGAGTAATATACCATCGCAAGCATCTAAATCTTTGCTGGTAAATACTTCATTTTCAAATTCTGTAGAATTGATTAAATTGAGTCCACTCACCTCATTAATAGTGGATACAGAATTTGCAGAGGTGTTTTGTTCGGGTAATAGTACAATATATCTTCCGGTATATTCTACTTGAACCTCTTCATCTTTTTTGATTTTTTTTGACATAATGGTTGATTTATTTTCTTTGCCTACTCTATTCAGTTTTCGGCTACCCTGTTAGTATTACTTGGATGCAAAGATGCGAACCCTTACCACTGACCAATAGAGGAGTATTGCCCTTATTGAAGGGGAAAAATTCCCTTTCTTTATCGGGAAATTGTATGAATAAAATTATTAATACAATTGTTTAATTTGTGCCTTAAACAAAAAAATATTTATGAAAAAAACATTCGTATCAAACAGAAACCGATTCACAATGATGTTGTTATTATGCAGCACCACTCTATTTTTTATGCAATGCCAGGAGGATGAATTAAAAAAAACCATGGCTAACACCCAAAGTGCTTGTACCACCCTCTGTTGCGATAGTATAAGGTACTGTGGCATTTCAGAGCAAGAACTGAATCAGGGAATTGCGAACTATCGAGATTATAATTGGTTAAAGACTAGTAACTATTTTACGTCTGACCGCACCATCACAGATTATTATAATGCGATAGCACCCGCAGATGGGTCACACGCACGTACGGTTCCATTTGAAGCCAGTGAATTTGACGCGAGGTATATGGATATGGATATACAAGATTTAGAAAATTATTTATGTATGATTAAAAAAACGGACGCAAAAGACCAAGTAAAAAAAGTTAGATTTTACTATATTAGATATGGCGACAATGCGCCGTTTACTGAATACAAAAACAAACATTCATTGGCCATAATACCCGTTGCCGCCTCAGGAACGGAAATTGCAACCGGAATAATACCCAAAACAAAAGAGGTAGTTGGACTGATTTTTGACCCTGCTCATTGCGAAACTTCGCCCATTGCAAATCACAATAATATTTGTCCTCCCGAACCTCCCATAGGATGTAGCGATAGGCTTCGACTTTTAGACCGACCACAACTATAGCACTATTGTTTGGAAAAATTGTATTTCATATTGAGTAGAAGTACCCTCTTGTTTGAGGTGCTTGCACTAGTTGCAGGTATAATGACCATTAATAAGTATCGAAAATGTGTACTATTTCTTTTCTTGCCATTTTTGCTTTATATATGTATTATAGAGCTACTCGCCTTAACGGTTTATACCTGCAGCAATCACTTATTATTCAATCCGGAATTAATAATGGAGAACGGAATCTTTTTATTTTGCTTCATCTTTATTTTTAAAAACAAATTGCTGCACAGGATTTCAAAAATATTCATGATTTGTTTTGTAGTCATTACCTTGCTGGATATTTGGCATCTCGAATCCTTCACCCGTAACGTTCTCTCAACCTCATTTAATATGGGCAGGATATTCATTTTGATTGAGTATTTTATGTATCTTATGGTATTATTACATTCCGATGAATATCTAGATTTGTCCAGAAGTTTGTTTTTTTGGGCTAGCACAGGGATTTTCATTTTTATTTTAATGACCTTTCTACGAGATACCCTTTTAGGCTTACCTTCTGAACTGACCATAAATGAAAAATACATAATAAAAATGACTGGATTCATTGCAAGCAATATTTTATACTCTTTCTTTATTGTTGGATTTATTAGAAGTAAAAAAATAATCCATGTTTAGTCTAATCATTTACTCCACGCTTATTGTTACAGTTATTGCTATTGCGCTACTGCTAGTATTTAATATTGCCCTTAAGCAAAAGCGTAATAGTTTGATAGAGAAACAAGCAGCAGAACTAAAATTTATTTCGGAGCTCAATAAAACCAAACAAGAAATTCAAGACCAAACCTTAACCTATATTGGTAGGGAGCTACATGATAATATCGGGCAACTGTTGACCATATCTAAAATTCATTCAAATGCACTCATCAAATACGATGCAGAAAACAAAAAATTAATAGCCTTAGACGAAATGCTGGATAAGGCAATTGTAGAAATAAAGCAGTTGTCCAAATCGTTGGATAGTAGCCGAATTGCAGATTTTGGGTTTCACAAAGAACTTTTATTAGAAGTAAATAGAATAAATAATACGAAGGCTGCCAAAGTCAATTTACAGGTAGCGGGACGTGAAAATTTAGACGCTGGCAAGGCAATCATTTTGTATAGGATCTTGCAAGAATTTATTTCTAATGCCATGAAATACAGCCATTGCGATACCATCCATATTTCATTGACCTATTCGTCCGAATTTTTGCAAGTAGAAGTTAGTGACAATGGAATCGGATTTGATATGAATTCGGTAAAAAGAGGGTCAGGGTTGAATAATATACAAAATAGAATTACCTTGCTACATGCCGCCGACGTTCAATTTACATCTCAGGCCAACCAGGGCACATGGCTGCTTTTTAAAATCCCTATAAATAGCATTGAATGAAAACCAAAATAATTATTGTTGACGATCATACTCTTGTTGCAAGTACCATTGCCGATTTAATCGATAGCTTTGATAGCTATACCGTTACCCATCAACTTAGAAATGGTAAAGAATTGTTTGAGAAACTAGCGGTTACGGGAAATGTACCAGATATTATTTTATTGGACATTAACATGCCCATTATGGATGGCTACCAAACCATGGAGAAATTGCAGGCGCAGTATCCTGACCTACTGGTACTGGCTCTTTCTATGAATGACGATGAAGCGAGTATTATCAAAATGATGAAATTAGGGGCATCCGGCTATATTTCAAAAATCATTAAAGAAGAAGAATTAATTACTGCCTTAGACAGTGTAGCACGAAAAGGATATTATTATACCGATCAGGTAGCGCATTTACTAGCCTCCAATTTTAAGCAGAAAAAAAATATTCCCACCGTACATTTTACGGAACGAGAATTGGAACTGCTTAGCTATATAGCAACAGAACTTACCTATAAAGAAATTGCAGAAAAAATGTTTTGCAGCCCTAAAACAATCGACGGATATCGCGAAGATTTGTTTTTAAAACTACAAGTGAAATCACGGGTAGGACTGGTAGTATACGCTATAAAGAATGGGTACTACAAAGAAAATTAGAAGAAACCCGGTTTATACCTCCAGCGAATCTACTGCAGGTATGGGCTCATTCTTCTTTTTAGCATCTTCGGCTTTCTTAATTTTAATACCGAGGTTGATTAGCTGAATCATGGAGTTTTCATTCTTATCAGAGAAAAATAAATTCCCTTCCAAATGATTGGCATTTCCCTTCATCTTGCCTCCATAAATTTGAGCAAAGGTGAACATTTGCTTGACTTCCGCTAATAATTTCTTTTCATCTTCTGTAGTTGGCTCAATAGGAAGAACCTCCATCAACTTTTTTACATCTGCATACATTGAAATCGGATTCCCTACAATATTTTTCCACGCATCAGCGGGAATGCCCTCTTTGGCATTTCCTTTTCCGCTCATAAATTGTTGGGCGTTGTTTACCTTATTTGAATACACAAATTTGCTTTTATCATACATCAAAGCACCTTCCCCTCCATTTGGCATGGTATACATATTGCCATTTTTTACAATAAGCGATTGCTTGACACCTTTATCTAGCAGTTTTTCAAAACCACTCACATCATCAAGGGCCATTGCAAAAGACAAATTAAAATCAGGAAAATCAGTAGTATAGCTCATTGGACTTTGGACGCTGTCTTTAGCCATAGCTTTCATATCGGTCAAGGCCATCACCATATCTCCTTTGAATGCACTCATAATACTTTCCATACTGGTTCCCATGGCAACCAAACCCAAATTAGCCAAACCATCCAATTTGAATTCTTTCAAAAATTCTTCAATCATTTTAGGTTTTAAATTGTACGCTACTAAAATGTCGATATGCTTTGATGGAATAGCGGATATCAAAGACTCATCTACATTGTCGTTGGAATATTTTTTGTAGATCGCAGCCAATTCTTTACTGAAAAAATAATCCATGGTCATATCCACTGCTCCTTTTTCGAAATCAAAACCACAGGCTAGGGCAGCGTCTCTGAAATAATCTTCTTTAATAAAGGCTTTTACTTCACTACTACTTAAATCTTTGTTTTGTTTGTATAACTCCTCATAATTTACCCAAAATGAAAAATCGTGCCCATCATTTTGTAATTTCTTAAAATTGCTGATACTGGTGATTGCGTTTTCAGATCGTAAGCCAAACAATTCCTTTAGGTAATTCTTGTCCTTTTCACCAACTTCCATTTTGTCGGTTTGCACTGCGGTATTGGAGTCAATCACTTCATAGCTAAAGCGATTATTGATCATGGTAGCGATGGCCGCTTCTTTATTCCATGAGAGCAAAATTTTATCTTCAACCACACAACTTTTATAACTACTATTGTCCTCAATTTTTAGGGTTGGATAATTTTTGCTGATAAATGACTCAAATTTACCGGCGTCCTTCATGGCTGCCAATAAGCAAGGATGGTTTTCGTCTTGCATATTTCCGGTATAAAAAATATAGAGGGTGGATGTGGGGTCAATACCAATATTAGAGAAATCTTTCATGGCTTTCTTTGATTCCTCATTCTTTACATCTTTTTGCATTTCATCAAAAATCTCGCTACCGGTCAATACGTTCCAAATTAATTTCTTAGTTAATTTGTCCATATCAACTGTAAATACACCTAAGGCGTTTTTGGGAATATATTTGGCATGATTTGGTATCTTATTGCAGGAAAATAATACCAGAGCAACAAAAAAGCCCGTCATAATTTTGATGATTTTTGTCATATTTTCATTGATTTAATACTCAAAAGTAGCAAAAGGTTCCATTATTTTCAAAAATACCTTGTATTGGGTATGGAATTTAGCAAGTTGACTATTACATTTGCTGAAACAATTAAAATTAAAAACAAAATGAAAAAATTATTAATTCTAGCAGTTATTGCCGGTGCATTCACTATGACATCTTGCAAAAAGATTTACAAATGCGCTTGTACCGTAAATGGTACTACTACTGAATATAGTTCAGGCGTTAAAGTTTCTAAGGCATCAGCTAAAACATGGTGCACTGCATTAGCAGTTGGTGGTGGTACTTGCTCATTGAAGTAGTCGATTACTACCTAATAAAAAAACGTATCCCTAGCGGATACGTTTTTTTTATTGTACGAAGTTTGCCAATTCAGCCAAAGTCAGCTTTTGTTGTTGACCTGTACTAAAATTTTTGATACTTATTTGTCCCTCCTTCAGCTCTTCATCACCGATTAAAATGATATAGGATACATTCTTTTTGTTTGCATATTTGAGCTGTTTATCAAATTTGATGGCATCGGGATATAATTCACTTGAAATTTGATGCGTTCGTAAGTATTCTAATATTTCTAAATTTCGTTTTTGAAAGGGTTCTCCAAAATTAACCAACATCACAGCCAGCGATTTTTGAATACCATCCGGAAAAAGGCTTAATTCTTCCATTACATCATATATCCGATCAACCCCAAAGGATATACCCACCCCCTGCAATATCAGGCACTCCAAACAAACCTGTCAAATCATCGTAACGCCCACCTCCTCCGATACTCCCCATTTGAATACCTAATGGCTTTACCTCCAATATGGTGCCGGTATAATAATTGAGGCCTCGAGCAAGACTCACATCCACGGTTATATCTTGACAATGCTTGACAATAAAAGCTATTTCCTCAATACCTTCTTGACCGATTTCGGATTTTTCGAAGAGAATTTTCAACTTTTGGATGGTTTCCTCATTTCCTATCGAAGGGTTTTTTAAGGATAAATATTCTTCAATGGCAGCAATGGCTGTATCGTCTATATTTTTTTGTCGAAGTTCGTCAATTACTTTTTCCAGCTGTATTTTGTCTAGTTTGTCAATGGCAACCGTTATTGTTGAAAGCATTTCGATACCACCACACTTTTCAGCAAGTGCTGCCAATATTTTTCTATTATTGATACAGATTTCATTTTGAATATTGAGTGCTGCGAATACATTGCTGTAAATCTGAATCAAGTCCACCTCGTTCAACAAACTCTTACTGCCTACTATGTCAGCATCGCATTGGGTAAACTCTCGGTATCGGCCCCGTTGCGGCTTGTCGGCGCGCCATACGGGCTGTATCTGGTAGCGCTTAAAGGGAAAACTAATTTGGCCTCTATTCATAGACACATATCGGGCGAAAGGTATCGTTAGGTCATATTTTAAGGCGCGCTCGGTAATTCCTTTTACATTTTTACCCTCTAATACCTTTTCAAAATCAAGGTGAGCTTGTGCGTGCTTCTCCTGTCTTTCCAGTCCATTATTCAAGATTTTGAAAATCAATTTATCGCCTTCCTCTCCATATTTTCCCATCAGGGTTTCCATATTTTCAAATGCCGGCGTTTCAAGCGGTTCAAATCCAAAAAGTTCAAATTGAGAACGAATGGTATTCAAGATAAATGATCTCTTTCGGACGATTTCGGGCGTAAAATCACGGGTGCCTTGCGGTAAAGTGGGTTTCATCGAATTTTGTTAATGTTCGCAAAAATAATCAAATGCTCTTAATGGAGTTTAATATATATTTACAACCTATTTTATCATACTTCGAACATTATTATGAAACATCTTGTTTTTATAGCTTTATTCGTTTCAACAGCCTTATGCAGTTTGGCACAGACGGGTATCATTAAAGGTTTTGTTTACGAAAAGGCAAACAGTGAGCCTATTATTGGCGCCACTGTTTCATTGAAAGACAAAAACAAAGGTACCCAATCGAATGTGAACGGATTTTTTACCATTTCAAAGTTGGAGCCGGGCGACTATACCCTACTGGTAACTGCCATCGGATTTGAACCCATCGAGAAACTGGTAAAAGTGGAAGCTGACGAGGCTGCCGGCCAAAAAATTTATTTGGAAAAAAAGTCTAGAGAATTAAAAGGCGTAAAGGTATCGGCTCGCCGTGAAGATAAAATTTATGAAACAAAGGTGGGTATAACCCGCATTACGCCCAAGGAACTAAAAATTCTACCCAGTATTGGTGGCGAACCTGATATTGCGCAGTTTTTACAGGTAATGCCGGGTGTTATTTCCACCGGCGACCAAGGAGGACAATTATATATAAGGGGCGGATCACCCATTCAAAATAAAATTTTATTAGATGGTATGACCATTTACAACCCCTTTCACTCAATTGGTTTGTATTCGGTGTTTGAAACCGATGCTATTAGAAGTGCTGACGTTATGAGTGGCAGTTTTAAAGTTGAATATGGCGACCGGACATCTGCCATTGTGAGTGTGGTAACAAAAGATGGAAACAAAAAGCGTCATGGCGGAAAAGTAGCTGTGAACCCCATATTGGCCAAAGTGTTTCTGGAAGGACCCATAATTAAAGACAAGGAAGATAGCAGTACCTCTATTACCTATGTGGCTTCGTTAAAACATAGCTATCTGAAAAGCACTTCCTCAGCATTATACGGATCGATGGGAGAACCTTACAAAACCAAATTGCCCTATACGTTTACAGATGCCTACGGAAAAATTAATATCAGTTCCAACAACGGTAGTAAGGTTAATTTGTTTGGATTTAGTTTTAATGACCGTGTAAACTATCAAAACACCTCAGATTTAGATTGGAAAAGCAATGGGGGCGGACTTAATTTTGTATTAACACCCGGCGCCTCCTCTTCTATTGTCTCCGGTGGTTTTTATTATTCCGATTATAAAATAGGACTAAAAGAAGCTGATAACAGGCCACGTGAAAGTGAAATTAACGGCTTTGACGCCAGTGTAAAAGTTACCACCTATTTTGACAACCACAGTGAACTGAATTATGGAATTGAGTTTACGGGTTTTAAAACCGCTTACCAATATTATAACTTCATAGGTATCAAACAAGAACAAAATGACTATACCACTCAGGTGGGAGCTTTTGTAAAGCTTAAAAAGAATTTTGGAGAAAAATTTGTATTAGAACCCGGTTTGCGTGTACAGTATTACGCCTCCTTGCCGGTTACCCGATTGGAACCCCGTATGGCTGTGAAATTTAATGCAAGTGAAAATGTGCGATTTAAAGCAGCGGCAGGCATGTATTCGCAAAATATCATTTCCTCCAAATCGGATCGCGATATTGTAAATTTCTTCACCGGATTTTTGACCGCACCCGATTTTGAAATCGCCAATCCTGATGGCAGTATAGCCAATAACAATATTCAAAAAGCGTATCACTTAATAGGAGGCGTGGAGGTGGATTTAAAATCTCTTGAATTTACCTTAGAACCCTGGTATAAGTATTTTGGACAACTCATTTCGATTAACAGATATAAATTATTACCCTCCGACCCCGACTTTAGTATCGAAACAGGAAAGGCCTACGGAATAGACCTTACAGCTAAATATGCCAAAGGACGACATTATTTCTGGGGTGTATATTCGTATGGTTATGTAGATCGTAATGATGGCAGACAAACCTATCCGACACCGTTTGACAGACGACATAATGTAAATATTTTGGCTTCTTACACTGCAGGTAAAAATTACGATTGGGAATTTTCGGTGCGTTTCAATTATGGCTCTGCATTTCCGTTTACCCAAACACAGGCTTTTTATGAAAACATCGATTTTAATAATGGCATCAGCACCGATTATTTAACACAAAATGGAAGCTTGGGTATTAAATATGCCGACAAAATCAATGGCGGTCGTTTATCTGATTACCATCGATTGGACCTTTCCATGAAAAAGAAATTTGCGATATCCAAAACCTCTACTCTTGAGGCATCGGGCAGTATCAGCAATGCCTATAATCAGCAGAATATTTTTTATATCGATCGTATTAGAAATACACGCGAATACCAATTGCCCATTTTCCCAAGTTTGGGACTGAGTTGGAATTTTTAAGAAGGAAATTTACTGGCAATCCGTAAAACGGCAACAAAAAGTGTCCGTTCAATAGTTTCCGAAATGATTCTGAATGGGCAGAGAATGTTTATTTCATAGGTAAAGGATTTTCTTTCATAGTAACACGGCCATAGAAATTTACCTTTTTGCTCAACTTTCTAGGGATCGAGGCATCGGGAACAAAAGTGGAAATTATTCAGCCCACGATATTTTGATGAAGAGGATTGAATGAGCTACCTCTATTGTTTGGAGATATTATACGCCTTTTACCATCCTTCTCTTTACCAAAATCCCTAACTTTGCGCCATGCAAAACAAACATACCGAAATAGCCGCCTTAGGAGAATTTGGACTTATAGATCACCTAACTGAGGAAGTAGAAATTTACAATGCCAGCACTTTACTAGGAATTGGCGATGATGGAGCCGTCATCGACACCTTTGGTAAGCAAATGGTAGTGTCTACCGATATGTTGGTAGAAGGGATTCATTTTGACCTCATGTATATGCCCTTAAAGCATCTCGGATATAAATCAGTAATTGTCAATTTATCTGATATTTATGCTATGAATGCCCACCCCACTCAAATTACAGTGAGCATTGCCATTTCAAATCGCTTTAGTGTGGAAGCGCTCGACGAACTATATGAAGGAATCAACATCGCTTGCAAAAAGTATGGGGTTGATTTGATTGGAGGCGATACCACTACTTCCCAATCGGGCTTGGTGATGAGTATTACCGCTATCGGTGAAGTAGCCGATAATCAGTTTGTAACCCGAAAAGGTGCCAAGGTGAACGACCTGATATGCGTTACCGGCAATTTGGGCGCTGCATATATGGGCTTGCTTTTGTTGGAACGAGAAAAGAAAATTTTTCTGGAAACACCGGGTGTACAACCCGATTTAGAAAATCAGGCCTATGTGGTAGAACGCATTTTAAAACCTGAAGCCAAAAGAGAAATGATTCAGTGGTTTGAAAGCAATAAGGTACTGCCAACGGCCATGATTGATATAAGTGATGGCTTGAGCTCTGAAATATTGCACATTTGTAAGCAAAGCCAAACCGGTTGCACCATCTATGAAGAAAAACTCCCCATTCATGAACAAACCCGCTTGAATGCCGAAAAATTTAATATCGCGGCTACCACCGCAGCTCTAAATGGCGGTGAAGACTACGAATTGCTTTTTACAGCCGATATGGCCGATTTTGAGAAACTGGCCAATTGCCCTTTAGTTAGCATAATTGGTCATATTAGCAGTGCTGAAGAAGGCGCATTTTTAATTACAAATGGCAATAACAAGGTGAAATTAAATGCCCAAGGTTGGAATGCACTCAAAAATTAATAAGGTATTTATGCAGTTTTAAAGTAAATTTTACTAAATTTGTTATCCTTATTGTAAGATTATGAAACAAATCAAAGTAATTTTTGCGACCGCGGTGATTTTTCTGCTTAGCAGTACCGCTATCGTTTTCAACGCCTGTAATCAAGATCCGTGTAAAGATATAATATGCAAAAATAATGGCGTATGTAGAGATGGCGTGTGCAAATGTGCCCTTGGTTTTGAAGGTCCATTTTGTGCAACTAAAATGTATGAAAAATTTATTGGAACCTTTGATGGATACTATCGTTGCAATGGATTGGTGCCTAAATTAAGAACCTTGGTAGTAGCGCCTGAGCCGCAACCCAATAGAGTAGCTATTTATCATATTTTTGAAAATACAGATGACGTAATGTATGCCACCATCAATGTTGAAAAAATCACTTTGGATGCCCAAACAGTAGGCAATTATGTGTATTCAGGCAACGGGTATATCAACGGCTTGGACATTACGCTTTTTGTGCAACAATTGAACCTGACCGATAGTGTTTTCAATACCTGCACCTACAATGGAAATAAATTTATAGACTAATTACAATTAAACACTCGATGAAAAAAATATCATTCATAACAGGTTTTGTCATTCTTGTAATATTTGCCGCAACTACCCAATTTTCTAGTTGTACCCATGATGCCTGCGTAGCACGAAATGTGGTTTGCAAAAACAATGGGGTATGCCGTGATGGGGATTGCATTTGTTCTTCCGGATACGAAGGAGATAGCTGCCAATTTAGAGTTAACGAGAAATTTGCCGGTTCTTATAAATGCATTCGTACCGGTTTTATCAATGATACCATCCCTGACGACAATGATGATTCGTTGATAATCAGAGCCAATAATGACAAATTTGGTATTACCATCTTTTCGGTAAGGGATTCCATTATCAATGTTTATAAAGGTACTGTAAATGATAATTTCATAACCATACCCGAGCAAAACATACTAACCAATACCATTATTGGAAGCGGTAGTTTAAACGGAGAAGTGGTGACCATTACCTTAAACACCACCTGGCCTATTGGTAACAAATCAAAAATCACCTACGCCGGTACTCGTTACAAAAAATAAATTTTGTAAAATCAAAACAATATCCCTACTTTTGCACTCCTTTTTTAAGTAGAAAGGGATTCATTAAAAATATTAAGATACTATGAAACGTACATTCCAACCTCACCGTCGCAGAAGAAAATCAGTACATGGCTTTCGTGAGCGTATGTCTACTCCCAATGGACGTCGTGTTTTAGCGGCAAGACGTAAAAAAGGACGTAAAAAACTAACTGTTTCTGACGAAAGTCGTTTGAAATAAAATTCACTTCTCATGTTGAGTAAACCTTTCTCATTGTCCAAACATGAAAGGTTGAAGAGCAAAAAACAAATTGATGCGCTTTTCCTTAATGGAAAAGCGTTTTTTGTTTATCCCTTTAAGGTAAAATATCTGTTTACAGCTAGTGGTGAAAATCCTCAACTGAAGTTCGGAATCAGTGTGCCGAAAAGGAATTTTAAGAAAGCCGTAGATAGGAATAGAATCAAGCGACTTTCGAGGGAGGCTTACCGACTCCATAAAGTACCAATTCAGGAAAAAATCCAAGTAGAAAGGTCTGATTTGCAAGTGATGTTCATTTACACCCACAACGAAATACTAGCCTACGATGAGATGAAAAAAGCCATGATAAAAAGTCTCCATAAATTGGTGGAATTAATCCCTAGTAATACTCCCTAGGTGCATAATATCTTTTTCGTTGCTTTCTCGTCATTTTCTGTATCTCTGCTTTTCTATTCTCTTCGGTCTGCAAAATGCGTTCTGCTTTTTGCAATTCCAATTCTTTCATATCTTTTTCCATGATGGTCAGCAAATCAGATTCGATGCTTACTTGTACCGATTCGATAATTCTTCCTACTTCACGCTTCTGATGCATTACAATAATGGTAGGAATTCGTTCAATTTTATAAAATTTGTGCTCTTCCTGTAAGGTTCTTTTTTGCCTGTCTACTCCGTACATTTCTATAGAATAGGGGCTAATACCCGCTTCTAACATGGTTTTGTAAAATTTTGGAAGCAAATTATGGGTATCCTCACACCAAGTACCGGCAAATATTACAAACCGATATTCTTTCCATACGGTACTCAACTCTTCTATAATGGCCTTATTCGGGTCATAGGCCTGTGTACCTTCTTCAAGCCATGAACAAGTACTTTCCTTTAGAAGATTTTGAAAAGAGATTTTTCCTCTTAATAAAGGTTTGCCTGTTTTTTTATCATGCTCTCGTACAAAATCCTGTGCGAGCATCCACTCTGCGCAAAATATTAGGGTTAGTGCAAATATTATACTTTTTATCATAATCTATAAATGTGAGGAAGACAAATTTACAAATAATTGTGATAAGTGGGTGATAATACGCTTGAAATATTATTCTTTATAGGAGAAAGCACCCTTCCCTTTATACGACACACCATTCATTCAAAAAAACGAACACTCCAAACAGCAAGCGCCTTCGTAGCCTTGGCCACTTGAAATTATTTGGAAACATATTGCATTGTTACTTTTCGCTGCAATGCTCGATTTTTTTCTGAATCGTAATTCTGGTTCGTTTCTAAATACGGTATCCCACGAGCTAGAATCCGCTCCTGGGAAATACCCGCGGCTATAAGATAATTTGAGACTGCCTGCGCACGTCTTAAGGCCAATGTTTCGTTTGCTTGTGCCGAACCCACATCATCCGTAAAGCCACTAAGCTCTATCTTTATTTTTAATTCCTTTTTAAGATATAAAATTATCGTTTGTAAATAGGGTTTGACAGAGTCTGCAATATAATATTTTCCGCTTTCAAAGTAAATAGATTTCAAATCAGAGAGTTGCGATGGTGCAGAGAGGATCTCTTCCACACGTGCTTGTACTAAATACTGTTCAATGTCCTTTTGTGTATATTTTGCCGGTACCGACGATAAGGGAGTTCCCTTTCCATGCATTAAATCAAAGCCCGGCAAGGAACCGTTATTGTCAAGCGACACCAATTTGATAAATTTCACCGATTGCTTGTAGTCAATCGCTTCAAGGTCAAGGGCAGAGGTCCGGCCACCAATGGTAATTCCCAGTGAGTCAAACTTGATGCCATCATGACTTACATAGGTAATGGCCCGATCACCCGAGGCTCCTTCCTCTTTAATAAAAATATCGGGCTGGTAAGGATAATTGACAATTTGATTGTCTATAAATTTCAAGATAATGGTACTCCCTACGGGCATTACCAACACCGCTTTGTTGTTTTTTCCTTTCACTACATTCGGATCCAAGGCCATCATTTCACTGTTGTTCCAAACCTCCGCACCATGTGGATATGGATATTTAGGATCCTGACCAGAATCGTGATAAAACACTACTGAATCGGCATATGCTAGTGGGTTTTTTCGCTTGGGAATTGTAAGCTCAATTTTCCAGCTAGATAGATACTCCTCCAACAACCCCAATCCCATATACTCGCGAAAGTCATTCACTTGCGCCGTATCTTCAAGCGGATAAAGTTGGTAGCTTTTCGTTTTTTCATCAAAATGTACCTGAGATCCATAGCGTTGCGGTTTATTTTCCAAAATCCGTATTCGATCGTACAATAATGCCATGGACCCGCAGTTTCCCTCACCGGTTTCGCAAGCCGTTTTAATACTTCGATAATACTTTTTCATAGTGCGGTAATCGCTATGCTGCACTACCAGAAAGGCGGCGCCTGAAAGTGAGGGACCAACCGTACTAAATAAGGGCCAGCCTTTTGCTTGCACCATTTGCTCCAGGGTCTGAAGATTTTGCGCATTTAAAATTTCCTTTTTTCGCCACAGCGCTTTAATCTTTTCCTTTTGCGGCTTTAGCTGTGTTTCCTCTCTTCTGATTTCCTGATAATAGGCCTGGTCCTTGATGGTCATACGAAGCAGTTTTCGTGCATAAGCAGTATCCTTAACCATTTTTTTGATACGGCCTGCTCTAAAATAGCGATCCTCTAATGCGGCCCATCGTGGTGATTCAATGAAAGGGTAAAAATCAGGGTCAGACAAATTGAGTAGATGCGGAACGGTATCTGCCACCCGATATAAGTAATGAAAGACACTATCTTCTTTTCCCTTTATTGCATAGATACAAGCTATGTAATGAAACGTGCTAGCATCGAAAGGTTTTTCTTCCTTCAGTTTGAATAAAATGTTCATGGCAGAATCCCACTGACCTTGGTCGGTATACCGCTCAACAGTAGCATGCATTTCATGCAAGGAATTATTGGATTGGGCAATACATCGCAATCCTATTAAACAGAAGATAAGTAAAAAGAATGGGCCTTTGTCCATAATACGTTATTGTTATTAAAGCCTAATACATGAGTAGGACTTAGGAACTATGGAATGGCAATACTCTTCTTCAAATCTTGCAGAAAACTCTTTATCTCTAATAGATGATCAATCAAACTCACATCATCTTTCACTTTCTTTTTATTGTCCTTCAAAAATTCACGGGCACCTTCTAAAGTCATTCTCCTTTCTTTAATCAGGTGAAATAAAATTTTTAACTTTTCGATGTCTTCAACATTGTAGTAACGGTCTCCCTTTTTATTCTTTTTTACATTGCCGATAAAAGTAATAAACTCCTTTTCCCAAAAACGGAGCAAGGAGGCATTGACGCCAAACATAACTGCAACCTCTGTAATTGTGTAATATACTTTCGTTAGTTTGGACGTATCGATCTTCAACAATTGCTTATCAGCTTGAAGTTTTTTTACCTGCTCAAATAATGAAAGCTGTTCCATAACAATAGTAAAGATAAAATTATTTTTTACACTACTTGAATCTCTTTTCAAAAATATTTGAAAACCATTTTCTTTATTATTTCTTTATGTATTCAGAATTACTTTTGCGGACAAACCGTTTGCTGCATTGAAAATTATTTATTCCAGAAAATACAAGCCCGGCACACAATACTTGATAAGTATTTTATTAGTACTTAGCGTTAGTATTGTATGCTTTTTGTTTGCCGAACTTATAGGCTATACCATTGTGGCCTTGATATTACTATTAGTGGTTTCCATTGTGGCAATGTTATTCGATATTTTACCGGTGTTAACTGCAGCCATTTTAAGTGCAATTATTTGGAATTTCTTTTTTATTCCCCCTTTATTTACTCTCCATATTTATCGTGCAGAAGATTTGCTGATGTTTTTATTATACTTCTTTATTGCCTTGGTAAATGCAGTGCTAACCTCTAAAATAAGAAAGTGGGAACGAATTGCGCGAGAAAAAGAAGAGAAAGAATATAGCATCAAATTATACAACACCTTATTAAACTCGCTTTCGCATGAATTGCGCACACCCATTGCTACCATACTAGGTGCTGTAGATACTTTGCAAGAAGGTAGCGGAAAACTATCGAAACAGCAAGAGTCTGAATTATTGTTTGAAATAGACAAAGCCAGCTTGCGCTTAAATAGGCAGGTTGAAAATTTGTTAAACATGAGCAGGCTCGAAACCGGTATGCTCAAATTAAACCTCGATTGGTGCGATGTGAATGAATTGATACATGGAGTGATTCAAAAGTACACAGATCGAAAAAGGCATATCATTGAATTTGAGATGAATGAATCGTTGCCATTGTTTAAGTTAGATAGAGGCCTCATGGAACAAGTACTGCAAAATCTGATTCACAATGCAGTCAACTATACACCCGAAGGAACGGTGATTCACTTGGAAGCTTCACTAGGACAAGATTATTGTAAGATTGTAGTGCGCGATAATGGACCCGGAATACCTGAAGGCGAACGATCCTCAATTTTTGATAAATTTTATCGCTTACCAAATAGTAGAACAGGTGGTAGCGGACTGGGTCTTTCCATTGTGAAAGGCTTTGTGGAAGCTCATCAGGGAAACATTAGGGTGGAAAATGAAGTAGGGGGTGGTGCAACCTTTCGTATTGAAATACCAACACCCATTTCTTTTGTAAACAATTTAAAAAATGAATAAAGCTGAAATTTTAGTCATCGACGATGAACCTCAAATCAGGAAGCTGTTGGAAATAACCTTAGAAAGCAATGACTACAAGGTTTGGCAGGCAACTAGTGGCAAAGAGGGCATTATTATGGCAGCCAACCACCCACCCGAATTGATTTTGCTGGATATTGGCCTCCCCGATAAAAGCGGTCACGATGTATTGAAAGAACTGCGAACCTGGTATGCAAAATCAATCATTATGCTTTCAGTTCAAAATAGCGAAGCAGATATTGTAAATGCATTAGACAATGGAGCCACAGATTATTTGTCAAAACCTTTTCGAAGCGCAGAGCTTCTGGCACGGATTCGCTCGGCTATTCGCAGAAATCAAAGCCAATCCACTGAGAGCAAATTACTTTGTGGAGATTTAGAAATTGACATTCCTGCACGAACCGTTAAAAAGGCCGGCGAACTCCTCAAATTGACATCCACTGAATTTAATTTATTAGCATTGCTAGCTATCAATGAAGGAAGAGTGTTGACTCATCAATATATTTTAAAACAAATTTGGGGTATGGGATCGCAGTCTGAAACCCAGTATTTACGTGTGTTCATACGAACCTTGCGAAAGAAAATCGAAACCAATCCCGATATCCCTGAACATATTCATACCGAAAGTGGTGTGGGCTATCGGTTTATATAATCTCTCTTTATATTTTCTTTATATCATCTGCTCTTTCTTTATGATTTACTCATAACGAATCCGTCAATTTTGCATGGTTCAACAAAATCATGTATGCATCTTACTACTGAAAACAAAAAGAAAATCACAGCAGCCTCCCTGTTAATAGCCTTGGGTATTATTTATGGAGATATCGGCACCAGCCCGTTGTACGTACTAAAGGCAATAATCGGAGATCGACCCATTAGCGAGATGCTAGTATACGGAGGCATATCTTGCGTGTTTTGGACCATAACCTTTCAAACCACCTTTAAATATATTTACCTCACTTTACAAGCAGATAATAATGGAGAAGGAGGCATCTTTTCATTGTATGCCTTGGTACGCAGATATGGCAAGTACTTAGTAATTCCTACCATACTAGGCGCCTCCACCTTACTAGCAGATGGTATTATCACACCTCCCATCTCCGTGGCTTCTGCCATCGAAGGACTTACCAATATAAAAAATCTCGAACATTTGCCAACCGTGCCCATTGTAATAGCCATTATATCGGGACTATTTTTCTTTCAACGTTTCGGTACCCATAAAGTGGGTAGTGCCTTTGGCCCTGCCATGCTGGTTTGGTTTCTAATGCTATCCCTATTAGGTATCGTTCAAATAGCAGATCATCCTTCTATTCTAAAATCGCTCAATCCAAAATATGCCATTGATTTTCTTACACAATATCCAAAGGGTTTTGTTTTACTTGGAGCTGTTTTTTTAGCTACTACAGGAGCTGAAGCCTTATACTCAGACTTGGGGCATTGCGGAAGAAAAAACATTCGAATCACCTGGAGTTTGGTGAAGGTTTGTTTACTCCTCAACTATATGGGACAAGCGGCATGGCTCATGAGTTTGGGCGAGGGGGCCTTCATAAAAGGTAAAAATCCATTCTTCGAAATCATGCCCCATTGGTTTTTGATACCCGGTATTGTGATAGCTACCACTGCAGCTATCATTGCCTCACAAGCTCTAATCAGTGGGAGTTATACACTAATAAATGAGGCCATGAATATGAACTTTTGGCCTCGGGTAGCCGTTCGACAACCGTCTGAAACAAAGGGACAAATCTATATTCCCAGTGTAAATATTATGCTGTGGATAGGCTGTGTGTTAATGGTTCTATATTTTAAAAATTCCTCCAACATGGAAGCAGCCTATGGTTTGGCCATTACCCTCACCATGATGGTAACCACCTACCTCCTGTCGTATTTTTAATTTACAAACTCAAATGGAATCGGATTGTAACCGCAACATTGCTCTTGCTTTTTGCAAGTATCGAAATCGCCTTTTTCTTGGCGAATCTCCAAAAATTTCCAGAAGGAGGATATATCACCCTATTCATTTCTTCTGTATACTTTTTTATCATGTATTCCGTATACACAGGTAGAAAGATAAGTAATCGGTTTACCAAGTTCGTCGATTTGGGGCGGTATGTTAATCAAATCAACGAGTTAAGCAATGATGATGCCATTCCGCGATTTTCAACACATCTGATTTACCTCACCAAAGCCAATAACCGCCATGAAGTAGAAGAAAAGATTATCAAATCAATATTTGCAAAAAATCCAAAACGAGCCGATGTATATTGGTTTGTACATATTCATCGTACCAACGAACCGTATACGCTCACCTACGATGTGTCTGAATTGATTGATGATAAAGTAATCAAAATTAGTATCCATGTTGGGTTTCGGGTTCAACCACGAACTGAATTATACTTCAAAAGAATCATTCAGGAGTTGGTACAAAATAAAGAGCTCAACCTGCATACCCGTCCCGATGGATCTACTAAATATAACAATGAACCTGATTTTAAATTTGTAGTCATTGAAAAATTTTTGTCTGTGGAAAATGAATTCGCTTTACGAGAAGGTATCATTCTCAATGCCTATTTTCAATTGAAATATCTGGGACTTAGTGACGAAAAAGCTTTTGGTCTTGACAAATGTGATGTTGTGATAGAGCATGTGCCCTTGGTGTATCAACCAATTACCAAGATTGAACTCAAACGAGCCATTAGCCGCGAAATAAAATAAAAAAGATACATCGGATGGAGGAGCAAAATTTTCATTTAGCCAATAGTCATTCTCTAAGACGTCCGGTTGAAATACTGTTGAAAGATGGCAGACAGATAAGAGGTTTCATCGTTGGCTATTTTAAGGAGGATATGGATGATGCCCATTCGCCTATCTTAAAGTGGCATATTGTAGAGAAGCCGTACGGAATATCGTTTGGTATAGACCCCTTTGGGTATTTACTAGGCAGTATCATTCTACAAAAAGATATTGTACACATTAAATGCATCGACTCTATATGAATAAAATACGAATTCCTTTTTTGATTTTTACCATAATGGTTAATAATACTCTATGGGCACAGATTGACGAAAAACCAAACAATCCAATCAACCAGAAAGAAGTGCCTGTTGCAAACCAACAAAAAAGGAGAACCCTTTGAGGGAATTGATATGACATGGCAAAATGGTAGTGACCGCAGAGAAAATACTATTTTTAAAAATCTAAACAATTTTATCCCCTCAGTATTGCTTGATATCAATTACACGCATTCCTTTAATAAACCAAACGATAATACAGTGGTCGGATCTACTGCCTTGGCGCGAAACAATGAAATAACCCTTTCTGCTTTGCATTTTGGTGGCGACTTCTATTACAAAAATGCCAGAGCACGAGTGATGACTCAGTTTGGAACCCGTTCGGTAATTGTACCACGAAACGACCTAAGTCCCTATCGCGGTCAATACCAATTAGCAAATGTGTATCGATACCTCAGCGAAGCATACGCCGGATATCATTTTCAAAAATGGTATGGGATAAATATCGATGCCGGTTTATTTATGTCCTATATTGGATTAAACTCATTTTATCAGGCAGAAAATTGGGAGTATCAGGCCTCATTTACTTCTGATAATACCCCATGGTTTTTTAATGGAATCCGATGCCAAATTTTTCCAAGTAAGCATTTAAAAATAGAGCCTTGGATTATTAATGGATGGCAGAGTTATGGAAAATTTAATCAAATGCCCGGTGTAGGTGGTAATATTACTTGGACACCAAATAGTAAACTCAAATTGCTGACCAATAATTACTATGGCACAGATGCAGCAGGACTACCCAAACGAAAAAGATTTCATTCAGATAATAGTGTATTGGTTCGATATTGCAACAAGCCAAACGCCAAACGCATCTCAAAAATGGCCTGCTCCCTTACAGCGGATATCGGTTTCGAAAAAGGTGCAGGTGTGAATGGATTTAATATTAAGGACCCTCAAAAAGGTCCCGCACAATATTTTGTAAGTGTGATGTTCTATAACAGGCTTTGGTTTGCTAAAAATAAATTTGCATGGACCATCGGTGGAGGATGGATGACCAATCCGGGTAGATATTTGGTGTTGTATCCAACAGGACAAGCAAGCCCATTACCAAATCCTTCCAATCCCAGCCAAACCGAAGGTGCCTTTCCATTTTCAGCAAATCCCGGCGATTTGTTTACCGGTTGGGACTGTTCTACCAATCTCGATTATATGCCCAATCAAAGCATCACATTCCGGGCTGAATTTGTTTTCCGAAATGCCAATATTCCCTATTTTGCCGGTGCCGGTGGCGTCACTTCTCAAACCGGATACGCCTATTCGCCCGTTGACCCCAATTGGCGTCCCGACTTAGTAAAATCAGAAAGCAGAGTGGTTTTTGCAACGCTTTTCCGACTATAATATTTATTAAAGTATTACGATTTTACCGGTATCCTTTTCAAGGTTTCCAATAATAGGGACCAGTATTTTTGTACCGAACTAATTTGTACTTTTTCATCTGGAGAGTGCGCTCCATAAATATTCGGTCCAAACGAAATCATTTGAATATGCGGATAATTGGTTCCTAATATACCACATTCCAAGCCGGCATGACACGCACTTACCTTTGCCTCCTCTCCAAATAATTCCTTGTACAAATTGCTCATTATGGTCACAATAGGTGCATGTGGATTGGGCATCCAACCCGGATAATTGCCTCCATAGCTTATAGAGGCGCCCATCATTTCAAACACCGCCGTAAGTGCATTCGCCAAATCAGTTTTTTCTGAATCTACCGAACTTCTCGTAAGACATTGAATAGAATATTTTCCGTCTTTAACCTCAACCTTTGAAAGATTGTTGGAGGTCTGTACCAAGCCGGCAATATCCGGACTCATTCGATAAATTCCATGATGACAGGCATACAAACAGCGCAATAACGTATACTGAAAGTCGGTATTGAGTACTTGCGATGGCATTTCTGCATTTTCCATTAGTAGCTGCATATTGGGGTCAGTGGTTTGATACTCCATTTTGTAAATGGCATTATAGGTTGCTACTAAATTTTTCAACCCTTCCACGCTCGTTTCCGGTACTACGAGCACACATTTTGATTCACGGGGTATCGCATTGCGCAAACTACCGCCTTCTACCCATGCCAATTCAAAAGGAATGGTTTGAGACACCGTAGATAAAAATCGATTCATAAGTTTGTTGGCATTACCTCTTCCCTTATGAATATCAATACCGGAATGCCCGCCGGTTAAGCCTTTAAGAACAATTGCAAAGGAGCTTGTATTTTTTGGTGCATTCCGTTCATAGCTACCGCTTGCTGTTACATCAATACCGCCTGCGCAACCAATGGTGAGTTCATTATCTTCTTCGGTATCTAAATTCAACATAATATTTCCATTCAACAAACCGCCTTTCAGTGCCAAAGCACCGGTCATGCCCGTTTCTTCATCAATGGTAAACAATGCTTCTAATGCCGGATGCGGAATATCTGTAGAAGCCAACAAGGTCATGATAGAGGCCACACCAATCCCATTGTCGGCGCCTAAGGTGGTGCCTTTGGCTTTTACCCAATCGCCGTCCACCATCATGTCAATTCCCTGGGTTAAAAAATCAAAATCGGTATCCGCATTTTTTTGATGTACCATATCAAGATGGCTTTGCAAAACAATGGTTTCTCTATCTTCCATACCGGCCGTGGCCGGCTTTTTAATAATCACATTACCCACTTCATCTACATAAGTTGGTAGGTTGAGGCTTTCGCCAAATGCTTTCGCAAATGCAATAACTCTTTCTTCTTTTTTAGAAGGACGAGGGACTGCATTTAAATCGCAAAAATAATTCCAGAGGGCTGTGGGTTGAAGCGTTCTTACTTGTTGGTTCATTGTTTTCGTTTGAGGAGGTAAAAGTAGTAAATAGATAGCAGAAGACAGATAGGAGATAAGAGAATAAAGAGGAGGCAGGGATGAGCGCTGACGGATGTAATTAGATGACTTTAAAAAGACGTTTAGCTATTGGTTCGTACTATACTCTTCAATTCATTCAGTTTCATTAAGGCTTCTACAGGTGTCAGGGAATTAATCTCCACACTTTCTAAAATCTCTTTAACCTTTTTAAGGTCCTCGGCCAGGCCGTCAAAAATATTCAGTTGAAAATTTTGTGTGGGAATTTTCTTGAGGTTGACTCCAATTTTATCGTTTAGGTTTTTTTCTTCTAGCATCGCCAATATCTCATTGGCCCGATCTACCAAAGAAGGAGGCATACCTGCCATGCGCGCTACATGCACCCCAAAGCTATGTGTACTGCCACCCAACGCCAATTTCCGCAAAAAAATAATTTTATTGCCCACCTCTTTATGCGTCACATGAAAATTTTTGATCCGAGGCATTTTATTCTCCAACTCATTCAATTCATGATAATGTGTTGCAAAAAGGGTAAGCGGTTTGTGTACATGTTGATGCAAAAATTCAGCAATACTCCAAGCAATACTGATTCCATCAAAGGTACTGGTTCCACGACCAATTTCATCTAATACAATTAAACTCCTATTGCTGATATTATTAATGATACTGGCGGTTTCGTTCATCTCTACCATAAACGTACTTTCGCCACCGCTTAAATTATCGGACGCTCCTACCCGTGTAAATATTTTATCGGTAAGCGGAATCAATGCTTTTTGGGCTGGCACAAAACTACCCGCATGAGCCATTAAGGTAATCAAAACCGTTTGACGAAGCAGGGCACTTTTACCACTCATATTTGGACCGGTAATAATAATAATCTGTTGCTCATTTTTATCTAGCAATACCGTGTTTGAAACATAGGATTCGCCGATGGGCAAATTGCGTTCTATTACAGGATGGCGACCTTCTTCGATATGCAAATCAAACTCAGGGCTCACAAGTGGACGTCTGTACTGATATTGAATGGCATTATTGGCAAAGCAGGTGATGCAATCGAGTTGCGCAATAAGCTGTGCGTTCAGTTGAATTGGCGCAATATATTCTTGAAGTTCCAATAATAAGGCATCGTAAATTTGCATTTCCAACACTAAAATTTTTTCTTCGGCTCCCATTATTTTTTGCTCGTACTCTTTCAGTTCGGGAGTAATATATCGTTCGGCATTCGCCAGCGTTTGTTTTCGAATCCAGTTTTCGGGCACTTTCTCTTTATGGGTATTGGTCACTTCCAAGTAATAACCAAATACATTATTGAAAGAAATTTTTAGCGAAGGAATTCCGGTACATTCAATTTCTCGTTGTTGAATTTGTAGCAAATATTCTTTGCTATTGGATGAAATTTTTCGCAACTCATCTAACTCTTCTTGTATGCCGTTGGCAATGAGTCCGCCCTTGTTTGCCAATGCCGGTGGGTTTTCAATCAGGGTATGCGTAATTTTTTCTTTAATTAAGTGGCATGGATTCAACTGTTCGGAGAGTCGTACGATCCAGGCGTCTGAGCCGCTTTTTGTCTTTTCCTTTACTTCAGTAATTGCTTGTAATCCTTTAGCAAGTTGCAACACTTCACGTGGGGCAATTTTTCGAAGCGGTATTTTTGCCACAATTCGTTCGATATCGCCAATTTGCTTAATAAGTGTGGTGAGACTGTTTTTTGCATCCTGATCTTTTATAAAAAATTCAGTGGTATTGAATCGCTCCTCTATTTTTCGAATGTCTTGCAAAGGAAACATCAGCCATCGCTTTAACATGCGAGAGCCCATGGGTGAAACGGTATTGTCTAAAACTTTCAGCAGGGTATTTCCATTTTCCCGGTTGCTGTCAAGCAATTCGAGATTCTGAATGGTGAACCGATCCATCCATAAAAAATCATTTCGGGTGATTCGTTGGATAGACGATATATGACCGAGTTGTTGATGTTCGGTATCTCTCAAATAATGAATGGCAGCACCAGCGGCTATAATGGCTTGGGGTATATCATCAATTCCAAAACCCTTTAGAGAAATCGTTTGAAAATGCGACAATAAGGTATCGGTAGCATATTGTTCGGCGTATACCCATTCATCGAGATGATAGCAATAATATTTGTTGCCAAAATAATCGTCAAAAAATCGTTTTTTTTGCTTCTGGAAAATGACTTCAGAAGGTCTGAAACTTTGAAGAAGTTTATCGATATACTCCGTGTTTCCTTCTGTGCAGAAAAACTCGCCGGTAGAAACGTCTACAAAGGCAATACCGTGTACAAATTCAGAAAAATAGACCGAGGCTAAAAAGTTATTGGTATTATTGTCCAACAATTTATCGTTGGTGGCCGTACCGGGAGTTACCAGTTCGGTGACGCCACGCTTTACAATTCCCTTAGCCAATTTGGGATCTTCGAGCTGGTCGCATACCGCCACGCGATACCCCGCTTTTACCAATTTATGCAAATACGTATCCAATGCATGATGCGGAAACCCCGCTAGTTCTGAGGCATCTGGATTGCCATTGTTTCGCTTGGTAAGTGTTATGCCTAAAACTTTTGCAGTAACTACAGCATCCTGCCCAAAGGTTTCATAAAAATCACCCACCCGAAACAACAAAATGGCATCCGGATACTTTCGCTTAATCGCGTTGTGTTGCTGCATTAAAGGGGTTTCGGTAGAGGATTTCGCCATGACAAGGCGCTAAGGTAAATTGAAATTTCAATATTTAGTATAAGAAATTCAATTAGCTCAACGGTACATGAATGGCTATTAAAGTACCTCTTCCCGGCGCGGAATCTATATCTAGGCTGCCCTTCAAATAGGTGACACGGGTTTGTATATTTTTAAGCCCAATTCCGTCTCCTTTCTGCTTTTCAACCACATGAAACCCTTTGCCATTATCTTCGATGGTGGCCGAAATTCCATCTGCATCCTTAATCAATGAAATGTCGAGTGCATTTGCCTTGGAGTGCTTAATTACATTATTGACACATTCCTGAATGATGCGGTACAGAACCGTTTCTACATTGGAGTCGAGTCGCTCATTTAAGCCGGCAGAATGTAAGTTAATTTTCAAGGTACGATTGTCTAACTTTTCAATAAATTCCTTCACTGCATTTGATAAACCTGCGCGTAACAAGGCATTGGGCATGATGGTATGACTCACTGCCCGCACCTCTCTACAACCTTCGTCCACTAGGGCAATCGATTTTTCATATGCTTGCTTATCTTGTTCTGACTGAAAGCTAACCCGATCTTCAATGGCCGATAAATTCATTTTGGCAGCACTCATCAGTTGACCGACTCCGTCGTGTAAATCACTTCCGATACGTTTGCGCTCATTTTCTTCTGCCTCAATAACAGCCTTGGTTGCAAAGTCTTGTTGCTTCATAATCTCCTCTTGAAGTCGGGTCTGTTGTTTGAGCTTCATTCGATTGTAGTAGGATATACCGAGAAGTAAAAGCAATAAAGACAAGGCCGCCAAACCAATCAATAAAATATTACGACGAAGGAGCTCAGACTGTTGCAGTTTGATTTGTTGGTCTTTTTTCTCTACATCATATTTCGTTTGCATATCGGCAATAGCTTTTTGATTCTCAGCATTCAGCAAGGAGTCTTTATAAATACTATACATATCCAAACATTTCAAGGCATTGCCTGCGTCGCCACTTGCTTTGTAATAATCGCTCAGTACCTTGTAATAATTTTTGAAATCTTCTTTTTTGTTGGTTCCCTCAATAATTTGAAAAGAGCTATCAAGGTATTGTTTGCAAGCTGCCAGTTGATTTTTATGAAGAAGGGAATTTGCTAAACCGGTATAAAGGCTGGCTTGGCTTCTTTTATTTCCAATTGAATTATTGTACTGGATACCTGCCTTAAAATAAACGATAGCGGAGTCGTGGATTCCTTTTCTTTCAAAAATTTCACCAATATCGGCACTAATCAAACCCAATTGTCGCACATCATTATTTTTTTCGTATAAAGGTCTGGCCTTTTGAAAATACAACACGGCACTGTCATATTTTTTTTCATCCCCATATACAGCGCCTTTTGTGTGTAAGCATATGGCAATATTGCCGTTGTCTTTGTTTTCGCCATGCAATTGCAGTGCTTTATCAATATTCTGGTGGGCCAGGGCATAATCTTTTTTTCGCCAATATACAGATCCTATATAATTGTAGGTGGTTCCCACTGCCATCTTATTGTTCATTTTTTCATACACACGCAAAGCGAATAAAAAATTAGAAATTGCTTTTTCATAATCCCCTAAGTCTTTATAGATATAGCCCATATTGTTGTAGCTCATGGCAATACCCATCGAATCATCTGCTTCCTTTCGCAATTCCAGAGCCTGATTGTATTTGTCAATGGCGTTTAAATAGTCGCCTAGTTCTATGTACACATTTCCCTCATTATTTCGTGCGAAGCCCATAGCAATCTTATCATTGTTACGCTTGGCCGCCTCATAGTAATTTTGAAATGCTGCGATAGACGCTTGATAATCGCCTTTATAATATTTGACATAACCCATGGCATTATGTGCGTATGCCTCCATTTTCACTTGTTTGCGCGTCTTGGCCAAATCGATGCCCTTTTGCGCAAAAATTTCAGCGGAATCTACATTAAAATCGCGATAGGCCTCAGAAAGCAGAATATAGGCCCTGGTATTATGAGTATCCGCTTGTTGACTATTAATAATTCGAAAAAGGCTGTCTATCTTTTTTTGTTGAGCCATTGCTAGCATTTGGGAACAGATGACTGCAACAAGTAAAATAATTTTTTTCATAGAAAATAATTAATGGGCTAAGGTATTGACAATGGGTTATTATTTCATACCCAATAGATGGTATATTATACGACACACCGAAATGCTGTATTGGTAGACAAGCACCATCTATCCTAATATAGCTGCTTTCAAACGTCATGGACTTTCAAAAATCGATAAAACCACACAGGATTAAACAACTACAACTTGCCTACCTTTTAGGCCTCCCTACCATTACAGAAAGGATACCCTACCATTTTCATACTGGAGCAGCTTGAGTGGTGGGATATTTAATAGCAAGGGGCCGTCCATATCCACATAATCTAAAAGGGGCAAAAATTGTGCAATGGCATAGCTACCAATCTCCGTTTCACTCATACAGCCCATCATTACTTTCAATTGATGTTTTTTGCCTCTTCTATCATTCGCAACGCAGGCGTAAGGCCTCCACATTTGGTGAGTTTGATATTGATGCCATCAAAGGAGCCGGCACATTGCGCTACATCGCTTTCTGAAACACAACTTTCGTCCGCAATAATTGGAATAGCAGTGCTTTCTGCCAATAGCTTGGTGGCTTCAAACTGATCCTTTGCAAGGGGTTGTTCAATCAGTTCGATTTGCAATTTCTCCAAATCAGGTATCATGGCCAACGCTTGCTCTAGGGTTAGGGAGGCATTAGCATCTATGCGAATCGTGGCATCTGTATGGCTTCTAATGATCTTCAATTTTTCCAAATCTTCTTGATTGCTCACTTTTATTTTATAGATAGGCATTGGATGCGTACGAATTTTCGCCAGCATATTTTCGAGGGAGTCGATGCCGATTGTATAGTCAGTGTGTGGAATGTTTTTCCATTCCAGATTCCAGAGTTCAAACATTTTTTGTTGCTTTATTTTGGCATATAAATCCCAATAAGCCATATCGAGTGCACAAACTAAAAAAGAATTATTTGGAAACAAATGATGACAGAAATGCCAAAATCGATCCGGTTCCGTAAACGAATATCTTTGCAATAAGTCAATTTTTGATAAAAGTTCCTCAGTCATAGTTTCCACACTGACATTGTAATAATGTATGGCGGGCGCTTCGCCAAAACCGGTAATTCCGTTAAAAGATAGAGCAATGAGTAAGGCCGGTTGATGCGTTTTTTGCCCATGGGCCGTGGTAAAGGGATATTGAAATTCCGTCTGAATCTGTTTATACTTGATTTGTAGCATATAGTGGCAATTTAAGGTACAAATATGACTATTTTGAAGCATAGCTTCCTATTTGTTTTTCCTATTATCACAACAATACTAGTTTAAAACCTGCTTACCTTTGCTTTTTAGCAAAACTTGATACGAAGTAAGAACATAGCACTGGTGGGGAATCCAAATAGCGGAAAATCTTCTTTATTTAACCTTTTAACAGGTTTAAACCAAAAGGTGGGCAATTTTCCCGGGGTTACTGTTGACAAAAAAACAGGTAAAAGTATTTTGTCTAAAAACACCACCGTTAATGTGGTGGATTTGCCCGGAACCTATAGTTTATATCCGAAAAGTGATGATGAGATTGTTACGTTCGATGTGTTGTTTGACGACGACGAATTGGTACAAATTGATGTGGTGGTGGTAGTGGCAGATGCTTCGAATCTAAAGCGTAACCTCCTTTTTTGCTCGCAAATTATTGATATCAAAAAACCGGTAGTCATTGTTTTAACCATGATGGATATTGCCAAGCGAAAAGGAGTGCAAATAGATATTAATGGCTTATCAAGAGAATTGGGTTATCCGGTATTGGCCATTAATCCGAGAAACAACAGGGGAATTGCAGAGGTAAAAAACAACTGGAATTGATAGTGAATACACCTCATTTTTCGGTTCAGCGAGATTTTATCGATAATTATGCATTGGCTCCTAAAACGGTGGACGCAGTAAAAAGCGTGAAGCAGGTTACCAGTGATTATGCTGCCATTCATTTTGCAGGAGTTTACGAAAAACTCCATATTATTTCAACCGAAGAAAAAGAGAAACTCCAAAAAGAGTTATTGCATGCCGAATTTAATAAAACCAAAATTCAGGCAGAGGAAACCTTGCTTCGGTATACGGCCATCAAAAAAATTATGCAAAAATGCGTGACAGAGGTCTATCCTATTCAAAAGGAAATGCTCACTGAAAAAATCGATAAGGTACTCCTACACCCGATTTATGGGAATCTCATCTTTTTAAGTGTTTTATTTATTTTGTTTCAAAGCATTTTCTGGCTTGCGCAATTTCCAATGGAATGGATAGATGTGGGTTTTAGTAAATTGACCGCAATCCTTAGGAACCTGATGCCAGAACATTTTCTGACCGATTTATTTTTGAATGGGATATTAGCCGGCATCAACGGAATTGTAGTATTTATTCCGCAAATTATGATTTTGTTTGGCGTCATTTCCTTGCTGGAAGATAGCGGTTATATGTCTCGCATTAGTTTTTTGGCAGATCGGTTGATGCGCAAGGTGGGACTTAATGGCAAATCGGTGATGCCCTTGATCAGTGCAGTCGCCTGTGCGGTACCGGCTATCATGGCTGCGCGTACCATCGAAAACAAAAAAGAAAAATTGATCACCATTCTGATTACACCTTTTATGAGTTGTAGCGCACGACTACCGGTGTATACTATTTTAATCGCCTTGGTTATTCCCAATACCTATCTCGGAGGCATTATTAGTTTGCACGGGTTGGTATTGTTTGCCTTATACCTTTTAGGATTTTTCACGGCCTTGCTGGCTTCGTTTATTTTAAACATTTTTATTAGCGTAAAAGAGCGAAGTATTTTTTTAATGGAATTGCCGATTTATCGGATGCCCCGCTGGAAAAATACCGCCATGACTATGGTGCAAAAAGCGCGGGTATTTGTGGTGGATGCGGGTAAAATCATTTTAATAATATCCATTATTTTATGGGGATTGTCGTCCTATGGCCCATCGCAAAAAGGGCATTTTATAGAAAAATCATCCCTTGAAAACTCCTTTGCCGGAATCGGCGGTAAAAAAGTGGAGTTTCTAATAGAGCCACTGGGTTTCGACTGGAAAATTGGTATTGCCTTAATTACATCCTTTGCTGCACGCGAAGTATTTGTAGGTACCATGGCTACCCTGTACAGTGTGGAGGGTGATGATGACAATACCTTGCGAGAGAAGATGGCAGCAGCTGTGAATAAAAATGGCGAAAAGGTATACACCCTTCCAACGGGTATTTCGCTGCTGTTTTTCTATGTGTTTGCCATGCAATGCATGAGCACCTTGGCTATCGTAAAAAGGGAAACCAACAGTTGGCTGTACCCAATCGCACAGTTCGTGGTGATGGGACTCCTGGCCTATGTATCATCATTTGCTATGTATCATTTATTATTATAATAAGGTTTAGTTCAATTTTAGCATTTCCTTATGTTGTTGTAACATCATTTTTCATAATTTTGATAGTGCTATAAAAAATTACTGTTATGGAACGTACTACAATGAAACGAAAACTCAGTAAAGAGTTGCGAGAAACCATACAAAAAAGGAATTACCGTTTGCAGAAATTTTGGGAAATTTTAGGACTGGATGTTGAAATTATTGGAGACATGGAAACGCCTGCTGTTATTAAAGGCGATCATTGTTTAGCCTGCTATGTTCATAATTTCTTTTTAATTTTTACCGATCATTATGATAAGGGTGTGGAGGTATATCGAATCAAGCTCCAAAATATTCAGGAATTTGATGTAGAACCGGTACTGAATTGGCTGCGGACGGCCACCCATCGACGAATTTTTAGAATTAAAATGAAGCAAAGCCCTGAGTTATTTTTGGTAGGATATAATTTTAGGTCAAAAGCAAATGAGGAACATGAAAAGTATCCGGTGTATGGGAAACATGGTGCAAAGGTATATTTCACCGAAGAGTATGCAAAAGAAATCATCAGCCATTACGACCTCAACTATTGCGAAATTGTTTAGTAGATGGTAATAAACCCGGTTTCAACCAAGGAACTGCCTTCAAAGAGTTTGAAGTTATAAGTTCCTCTTGAGTTGAAGTTATTTTTATCCAATATCAATGTTGTTTTTGATACGCGTGAAATACGCAGCACTTCGGTTTTTTCGGGGTCGTAAAAGCGAATCGAATATTTTTTTGATAAGGCATCATTCAAGGTAATATTGATATGCCCTGTATACGGATTCGTATAAATACGTGTGGAAGGGGTATAATAAAAATCGGTAACGGCCGCTTTGGTATCTGTATAATTACTACTATTGGTAGAGCCGGTTTCAATAGCGCCTAAATTTGATTTCGCAATCAAGGCAGAGTCAAGGAGTACTTTGTATACATTTGAATACCATTCCAAATCGCCGGCAAATCCGATAGAAAGTCGATAATGATTTTTACCGGGTAAGGGTCGATCATCGGTATAAGTGCCAACGCCTTTTTTAGGTGCATTAAGAATGCCGATGGTAACAAAGTTCCGCACGCTGTCCAAAGATCGTTGCACCGCAATTGTTTTTACACCATCAAATTGGTTGGTCCAGCTTAATATATTTTTAGCGTTTTCGGTTACAATATTCATAGCCGGCAATTCGGGTGCTTGTGCAAATCCTATAGAAACGGTAGAAAATAGTAGAAAAAGTATTCGAACGAAGCCCATGCCAAAATTTTATTCTGTGCGAATATAGAAGTAAAATTCCAAATAAAATGCTAAAGCCTGTGGCCTATTTTAATCATTTAAGAGACCGAGCCATACCGTTATGATGCACCCAATTATTTCAAACTTCTATTTCCTTGCAGGCCTCCGGTATGCACCGCCAATATCTTTTTATGATCAAAAAGCGTTGTTTGTTCGATCATATTGAAAAGGCCAAACATCATTTTTGCATTGTAAACGAAGTCCAATTCAATACCCTGTTTTATTCTAAAGTCCATCATAAAAGACACAAGTTGGGGGTTCTTTTTTGCGAAGCCTCCAAAGTGATAATTGGTAATCAATTTCCAATTCCGTTTAGAGGTATATTGCTCAATGGAGCTTTGCAAATATTCCCCATTTTTGACTGCTGTAAATCCGAGCAATTGCGCCTTAGTATCAGCGGCATCTATCAATCCGGCAAAGGTAGCGCCGGTGCCAAGCGAACAGGTAATAAAATCATATTTTTCCATATCCACACCATCTAATATCTCTGTACATCCTTTCACACCCAAAGCATTATTGCCACCCTCGGGAATGATATAAGCGTGTGGAAATTTTTCTTGAATACCGGCAAGAAAATGTTCATCTGTTTTTAATCGATAGTCGCTACGAGAAATATAGCACAATTGCATACCCCATTTTTCACAGTCATGGAGTGTTGGGTTTTCAACCCTTTCACCTCTAATGATTCCGATTGTTTTCATACCAAACTCCTTACCGGCATAAGCCAATGCATGCAGATGATTGGAATAGGCTCCACCGAAGGATAGGAGGCCGTTTTTATTTTCCGCTCTGGCGGCTTGTATATTGTATTTTAATTTAAACCACTTATTACCCGAAATCACCGGATGTAAAAGGTCGAGCCTGAGAACATCTAAGGCTATATTTTTTTGGGATAGAAGACCGTTTGTAATCGATGATAATTGCATGGGCTTTTGACAAAAATAGGGTATTTGAGCAATAGGGGCTAAGTATTGAACGCTGAAAAATCTGTACGCATCCGCTCGATCCGCTCAATCTGCGTTCCATCCGTTAGTTATAAGAAAATCTGCGAAAATCCGCTCAATCCGCTCAATCTGCGTTCCATCCTTTAGTTGTATAAAAATCTGCGAAAATCCGCTCAATCTGCTCAATCTGTGTTCCATCCGTTAGGTATAAAAAAATCTGCGAGAATCCGCTCAATCTGCCAAATCTGTGTTCCATCCCCCTCAGTACCCATATTCCTTCAAATACAAGTCATTGTTTCGCCAGTCTTTGCGCACCTTTACATGAAGTTCTAAAAAAACTTTTCGGTCGATAAATTTTTCAATATCCTCGCGCGATTTCTGACCAATTTCTTTAATCATACTGCCATTTTTACCAATGATAATCGCTTTTTGGGTTTCACGGCTCACCACTATGTCCGCCACAATTTTGGTAAGGGTATTTTTTTCTTCATATTGACGAACCAATACTGCAGCATGGTAGGGAAGCTCTTCATTTAATAGAAAAAACAATTTTTCCCGGATGAGTTCGGCTACAAAAAATCGCATCGGTTTGTCAGTCAAGGTGTCCGCATCATAATAGGCCGGCATTTGGGGCAAAAAACGGACGATTTCGTTTAAAAGTGCCTCCAAGTTGGTTTGATTTAAGGCGGAAACAGGAATCACCTTGCGAATTTTTTCGATTTTTTTACACTCCTCTTCAATGGCAGCTACACGATCCTTCTTATTCTTATCCACTTTATTAATTAAAAAAAGAATGGGAACCTTAGACGAAAATTGCTGCACCAAGGCCATATTTTCGCCAATATCATCCATTAAATCCATAATATAAAGAATCACATCCGTTCCTTGCTTTACCAGCTCAATTTCCTGCATCATGCGCTCATGCAGCTTATAATTGCTTTGCAAAATGCCGGGTGTATCCGAAAACACGATTTGATAGTCTTTTTCGGTTAAGATACCCAAAATTTTATTACGGGTAGTTTGTGCCTTTGGCGAAACAATGGCTAGTTTTTCGTGGAGCAAAGCATTCAGAAGCGTTGACTTGCCTGCATTTGGTTTGCCAAAAATGCCTACAAAACCACTTTTAAAATCATTCATTAGGACAAAGATAACAAGAAGAATTTGTTAGCACCTCTTTTTATGTTACCTTCGCACCGCGAGATAGAGCAGCGGTAGCTCGTCGGGCTCATAACCCGAAGGTCATAGGTTCGATCCCTATTCTCGCAACAAGATTAAAAGGCAAAGATTATCTTTGCCTTTTGTTTTTTATCCTATCTCAAACCAATAACATGTATACCGTAGCAATCGTAGGCCGTCCCAATGTAGGAAAATCGACCCTTTTCAATCGTCTCATCGGCGAACGTAAAGCCATAGTAGATGATATTAGTGGTGTTACCCGCGACCGTCAGTATGGCGATAGCGAATGGAATGGCAAAACCTTTCATGTAATTGATACCGGAGGTTACGTCGCCAATGGGGAAGATATTTTTGAAAAAGAAATTCGCGAACAAGTCCTTATTGCTTTAGAAGAGTCTGATGTTATCGTGTTTGTAGTAGATGTTACTGCAGGCGTAATGGGTCTCGATGAGGAATTTGCACAGTTGCTCCACCGCTCTACAAAGCCGGTGATTGTAGTGGTAAATAAAGTAGACAATAGCAAACGGCAAATAGACGGTACCGAATTTTATTCTTTAGGCTTCGAAACCATTCATTTCATTTCCTCTCTTTCGGGTAGCGGTACGGGAGATTTGCTCGACGATATCACTGCCTTAATGACTGCCGAAAAAGAAATCCTAGATGCAGAGCTCCCTAAAATTGCAATTGTTGGACAACCCAATGCCGGAAAATCCTCTTTGCTGAATGCACTGGTGGGAGAACAACGCAATATCGTTTCTGAAATTGCCGGCACTACACGAGATAGTATTCATACCCGTTACAATTTATATGGAAAGGATTTTATTTTGATTGACACCGCAGGTCTGCGAAAGAAAAATACCGAGAAAGATAATATCGAATTTTATGCCACCATCAGGGCCGTCAAGGCGTTGGAAGAAGCAGATGTTTGTATGTTATTGATAGATGCCACTAAAGGAATTACGTCGCAGGATGTCAATATTTTCAGTCTGGCAGCTCGCAAAGGAAAGGGTCTTGTAATATTGGTTAACAAATGGGATTTGATTGAAAAAGATACTATGACCTCCAAAAAGACGGAAGAGTATATCAAAGAAAAAATTAAACCGTTTACGGACGTACCCATTTTGTTTGTGTCTGCTACCGAAAAACAACGGATACACAAAGCTATAGAAACAGCATTGGAAGTAAATGAAAACAGAGGCCGACATATTCCTACTTCACAATTAAATGATATTATGCTTAAGGAAATAGCGCATTATCCTCCACCCTTTTACAGAGGCAATGCCGTTACCATAAAGTATGTTTCTCAATTACCTGTAGTGGTACCCTCGTTTGCATTTTATTGCAATCACCCCACCGAAATTAAAGAAGCCTACAGTAATTTTCTTGAAAATAAATTGCGATCGCACTTCAATTTCAAAGGCATCCCGATTCGATTGTTTTTTAGAAAAAAATAAGAAGCATATTCAGCAAAAAACTCACTTAATCCATAATGCATACCTTTTGCAGGTGTGCCATATTCGCAGAATCGATATAGGAAATAAAATACATTCCTGCCGGCAATTGATCTCTTTGAATGGTAATAATCTTATCCGAACCAATAGGAATATTTCGAACCACCACTCCTACACAATTTATAAGTCGCAAGGTTTTAATTTGCAAAGAGGGGGAAATATGTATTGTCAATTTTTCTGAAAACGGATTTGGACTGCAAATAAAATCTACCGATTCTTCCACATCGTTTAGGCTATTGGGTTCCACAATATCGCATTGCGTTAGGGCATTATTGTAGTCAAATCCTGCAATAAAACTTGGCAACGTATAGGATCCTTTTGTACCCGCAGCTAAGGTAATTGCTTGGTCTTGATAATCGCATGCGGCCCCAGCGGCATTTGGGTTTATCACCACAGACAGCTTGGTTTGATCGTTGATGCTGACATGATATATTTTCTGGTCAGGTCCGATTTGCCAGCCACAGGGGGCCATCAGTCCAACAGTGTCTTTATAAATAACATATACCGATGCATTGATAGAATCGATATTACCTCCTCCGGCACTAAGATCATACTGAACAAAACTGGCATACATAAGTCCCAAACTGGTAAGTCCATTTACATACAATTTTGAATCATCCGCTGAAAATTCGACACCAAAAACACTAACATGGTCATTATTAATTTTTTTGATAGATTTCGCATTAGATAGCATACCGCTAGTTTTGTCAAAATCGAATACATCCAACACGTCCATTCCGTTACTACCACCAATAATGATTTTGTTTCCAGTATTTGAAAATTTCAATTGACCTTGTGTGCGACTAATCGCCCCAGTATGCAAGCTTCCAATAGCAGAGATGACAGTATCTGTAATACCTGCTGCCGTGAGCCGCAATGCCCAAAATTGATTGGAATAAAACTTGTGGGTCACTATCCAATAATCGATTCCATTGGCATGTTGCGTAACCGCAATTTTTTCTGTTACCGTATCTACCAGCTTGACATTTTTTTCGGTGGGCAATACATCTCCCAATTCTTCTTCCAAACACATATCAATTTTAGAATAACGCAATCCATCGGTGATATTGCCATTGCAGCAAAACCCACTACTCACCGTAAAAAGATAAAAATATCGATTTGGATCGGTAGGGTCAGGAACAATAGTGGAGGATTGTGTTGACGAATAATTGCCAAGCAAGCCACTACCATTGGGCATCTGCACATGATTTTTATTCCACACATGCATTCCCTCTGTATAAAATAGCATCTTGCCTGAACTGTCTGAAATGACTGCCGTTCCTTCCATGTGATTGATGCCATTTCCGTAGCCAATTTGTCCGTTCGATAGCGGTATAGGCGTTCCTGAAGAAAAATCTAAGCCGGCTTTGTCCCCAAAATACCACACATTTGCTTGCTTCTGTGCAACTAAAAATTGGGGTACACTACAGAGGAGAAGAAGTATCCATTTTTTCATAAAAAGTATTTGTGTTTTAAAATCACATCTTGAGTCTATCGACAAATCTTTACCACTTTTGATTCGAAAGGGGTATGTATTTGCAGCAAATAGAGTCCATGTGGAATATCCATCTGATTCAATACCAACTTGGCTTTCCCGCTAAATTCTTCTTGCTTGATTTTCTTCCCTTGCATATCCAATAGCATCCATTTTCCGGTGCTCACTTGCGGAAATTCAATTTCAATAGACTCATTCTGAAATGCAAATCCGTAGGTGTTGTGTACTCGAATACCTTTTACATTTTCTACCACTTCAGTCACCGCAGTTGGTTTACAATTGGCATCAAAAATATTTTTGTTTTTGAAATGGGTACAAAGGGTATTGGTATGTATGCCATTAAATAAAATGGTGTCACTTTGCAATACATACATTGCAGCCTCGGCGAGGTTGGTGGTATTGGTAAAAAAATGCAGAGACTCCAACATTAATTTGTCGGTAACTATTTGTCCTAAATCGGTCCAAATAGCGCTCATAGCTGCATTCCAAATTTCACCAATTGCATAAATATTTCCTGCTGAAGGATAATTAGCTGCGGTATTGGCCACTCTTCCATTCCATCCAACGGCATTGCCATCCCACGAAAATACTTTTTCCCAATTAAAGGGATTCAGGCTTCGTGAGTAGGAGGTAGCAAAATAATCACCCACTCCTTCATCAAGTCCACTTCTTTGGGTATTCATATTGTCGTTGTTATTCGCGCTCCAACTTAGCGCATGACTGTATTCATGAATAATAACATCTGCATCCTCAGCATCGTCTATGCCACCCGGACCAAAATCGAGGGTCGGATCTCCCCCATTTCTATTAAACATCGAATTGTCGCCACCTAGCATTCCATGTGTATCCACTTTAATTCCATCATCCATTAATGTGTCGTAGCCAATAGAGGAAATATAATCGTGAAAGGCGGTGATATGATACAATACATTCACATCTTCAAAACCAGATTGACTTCTGTTAAAAACAAAATTAGGCGTGTTGCTGGTGGCCGGCAAAATAGTTGGCAAATCAAAATCTTCGATTTGTACCCACTGATTTTCAAGATAAAACGTATCGTTTGTAGTTTCGAAACTGGCCAAAATATTTTCGGAGATATAGGCCGGTGTAAACCACGCCAAATTATTGTCATTGTCGTCAATATAAACGCCACCATAGGTGAGTCCTAAAAAAAGTTAGCGGATCGGGTTTAAAAACATTTCCTTGTATCAGGGTATCTTTCTTAAAGTACCTGCTATGATTCCATTCTTCTAAGATGCTACCCTTTATATCGATCACATAACTAAAATCGTAGGTTTTGCCCCATGTGTCAACCACGCTCACCAACTGTGGTATATCTGATCGGGTGTCAATTTGTAAGCAAGATGCGTTTATTGGTCGCGGCAATTTAATAATAGCGGGCATAGCCACTTTCTCCCACCTTGCCTTCTCCGCTTCTATCTGAAGGATCGCCAAGTTTTCGGTTTTCAGCGGATCTTTTTTTATAGATAGGATATTGCCGAATTCGTCGGTATTTACTTTTATAGAAGCATGTAGCAATGGAATATTTTTGTACAGCACTTCAAAGGTATAATGATGTGCAGCGAGCGATTGATTATAGAATTGTAATTGCAGACTTAGACCGGACAATTCGGGATTTGCTTCCAAAAGATATGAAGAAATATTTTCGACTGTAAGGGGTTGTATTTGTTTTTTGGGAAACAAAAGCTGCGCATGAATTCCGATGCTTACTGCACAGAACATGGCCATTAGGAAAACCGTTTTCATTTTATAAAGTTAAGAAAAATTAAGAAGCAATCAAAAAAAGCTTCCGAAGAAGCTTTCTAATATGCTGAGTTATACTTTTTAATGTACGATTTTTTCTTCCAGTTCAATGGCTTCCATACCATTCTTAACTCGATAATCATTGATAGCAGCTTTTATTGCATCTTCCGCTAATACGGAGCAGTGAATTTTTACAGGTGGCAAATTAAGTTCTTCCACTATATCCATATTATCAATGGTAATGGCTTCATCTATTGATTTGCCTTTCAACCATTCGGTAGCTACGCTGGATGATGCAATAGCAGATCCGCATCCAAAGGTTTTAAATTTGGCATCTTTAATAATTCCGGTTGCTTGATCTACTTCTATTTGCAAACGCATTACGTCGCCACATTCCGGAGCACCTACCAAACCGGTACCTACCGTGTTTTGACTTTTGTCGAGAGTACCTACATTCTTAGGATTATTATAATGCTCAATTACTTTTTCTGAATATGCCATGATGTATATTGGTTTTGTAGTTTGTACAAAAATACGTTCAAATACAGATACAAACCAAATAGATTTTATTGATGATTGTGCAATCTTCACATTTCGTTAAAACTTCCCTAAACCCATATATTTCTTTTAAGAAGGCCCTTATTTTTGCCTCCCATGCTTCGATTTCAGTACATCGATTTTTTATGGCTTTTGCTGTGCATCCCCTTGCTGATTGGGGTGTACCTGTTATGGCAAAAAGTGCGCCTTCGCAAATTACGTAAAATCGGCGATTTGCATTTGGTACAGAATCTGATGCCAAGCTATCACGGGCAACGCAACCACTTAAAATTTTTGCTAAAATGTGTTGCTATTTTTTTTGTGATTGTAGCATTAGCCAATTTACAATCAGGCGCCCGATCAGAGAAAGTGCAACGTAAAGGCATCGATGTTATGATTGCAATGGATGTAAGTAAAAGCATGCTTGCAAAAGATGTCAGTCCGAATCGACTTGAAAAATCAAAACAATTTGTACTTCGCTTATTGGAGAAACTCAATAATAATAGAATCGGTTTGATTGTTTTTGCGGGAAGGGCTTATACTTCGGTACCTTTAACGGTAGACATATCTGCTTTAAAAATGAATTTAAGCACGGCCAATCCCGATATGGTCCCTACTCAGGGTACCGTTTTGGGTGAAGCCATCAGTATGGCACGCCAATCGTTCAATAGTAAGGAAACCAAATACAAAAGTATTATTCTTATTAGTGATGGCGAAGATCATGATGAATCGGTAAACGACGAAGTGAAAAAGGCCATTGAGGAAGGAATCATGATTAATACCGTTGGAGTAGGTTCTAAGGAGGGGGCCCCCATTTTTGATGAGGAGAATAATGAAAATAAAAAAGACGAAAAGGGCGAAGAAATTCTTTCTAAATTAAATGAAGAAGAACTGCAAAACATTGCACAAAACGGACAAGGAATTTACCAGCACCTGAGCAGTACCGAAAAGAATGTTGAACTGATTGCCAATCAAATCAACTCCATTGAACAGAAGAATTTTGGCGATACCTTGTTTGTAGATTACAATAGTTATTTTCAATATTTTCTGGCCATTGCATTACTTCTTTTAATCATTGATTTTTTGATTCCATCACGAAAAAAAATAGCGGTGACATCATGAGGCAGATTCTACTTATTTGTATAGTATTTTGTACGCAGACTCTTCATGCCCAAATCAAGGATGTGCATGCGTATAATGGAAATAAACTGTATGCAAAGGGGCAATACAAAGAAGCCGGTGCGGAATACCAAGCTGCCTTGCAGGCTAAAAAGAATCATGAAACCCAATACAATTTGGGCAATGCCTTGTATCAGCAAAAAAATTATGAGGAAGCCAATAAGCACTACGAATCGGTTGCCCGTAATACCAAAGAAAAAAGTTTGCAATCCATTTCAAATCACAATATCGGCAACAGCTATTTGGAACAAAAGAAATGGGACGAAGCCATACAGTACTACAAGCAGTCTTTAAAGGAAAATCCTTCGTCTAAGGATACGAAATACAATTTGGCCTATGCACAGGCCATGAAAAAAAATCAAGACCAGAAAGACAATAAAAAAGATCAGAAAGACAAGGATAAAAAAGAGGACGACCAGAAAGACAAAAAAGATCAGGATAAGAAGGACCAGGACAAAAAAGATCCCAATAATAAAGAAGGAGATGATAAAGACAAGCAGGATCCACAAAACAAAGAAGAACAAAAACCGCAGCCCCAACCAAGCAAATTAACCAAGCAACAAGCCGACCAAATATTAAATGCGCTCAATCAGGAAGAAAAAAAGCTGAAAGAGAAAAAAGAAAAAGGAAAGGGCCAACCGGTTCGTTTAGAAAAAGATTGGTAGAAGGAGAAATTAGATGTGAGATATGAGGGGGGTAGCTTTTTACTTTTGCATTTTGGATCCAAAACACAAATCACCGGCATCGCCTAAGCCCGGAACGATATAGCCTTTTGCGGTTAGTTCCTCATCAATATCAGCAGCCCATATAGTAGCTTCCGGATATTTCTGACGAACGGAGTCGATACCTTCGGTACAGGCAATGCTAACCACAATATGTAGCGCTGCAGGCTTTCCGTATTCAAACAATTCGTTTAAAGCCATAATTAAAGAGGCCCCGGTTGCCAACATAGGATCTGTGAGTATCAGGGTTCTACCTTCGAGGTTCGGACAGGTTACATACTCCTGTTTAATATTAAAGGTACCATCGTTGTGATGCTTGCGATAGGCCGCCACAAAAGCACAATCGGCTTTATCAAAGTAATTGAGCATACCTTGAAACAAGGGAAATCCTGCTCTGAAGATAGTGGCAATTACCGGTTCGCTTTGCAAGGCGCTTCCGTTGTAGATGCCAAGTGGGGTGTTGACTTCAACGGTTTTGAAAGGAAGGGTTTTACTGATTTCATAGGCAATGACCTCACCCAATCGTTCAATATTTTTTCGAAACCGCATCCGATCTGTTTGGATATCTACATTACGCAATTCATTGATCCATGTATTTACCAGCGAGTTGGTTTTTGCTATATGATGTACCATGCCTGCAAGATAAAAAGAATAATTTTCTTACTAAAGAATATTTGATTCATTATACCTTTGTCCTTATGGTTTATTACGCAATCGGCACTATGCGCGGAAGCTCGATGGATGGTCTGGATATTGTTTACTGCAAGTTTGAAGAAGTGGGGGGCGTTGGGCCTATCAAATTTTGAATACCGACTGCATTGAATTTTCACCGGAATGGAAACAAAAACTACCACATATTACAAGTATTTCCGCTAAGGATCTCTTACTGACCCATACTGCATTTGGCCGTTGGATGGGCCATGCCATCCGCGACTTTATTACGAAGAATGCCTTGGAACATAAAGTGCATTTGATTGGAAGTCATGGTCATACAGTTTTTCATGAACCAGGCCAGGGCATGACCTTTCAAATGGGTGATGGAGCCTCCCTTGCTGCAATCACACAATTACCTGTTGTGAGCGATTTGCGAAATATGGATGTGGCATTGGGTGGACAAGGTGCTCCTATAGTACCCATTGGCGAAAAATTGCTGTGGAATGAATACAACTATTTTTTAAATATTGGAGGCATCAGCAATATCACCTTCTATCAGGATGGAAGGCATATTGCTTTTGATGTGTGCCCAGCCAATAGAGTCTTAAATTTATTGAGTAATGAACTCGGGAAATCATATGATGACAAAGGCTTGTCTGCTTCTGCCGGAAAAGTGAACGAAGATCTTTTGTTTGAATTGAATGATCTGGAATATTATAAAAAGCCTTTTCCGAAATCGCTTGCCAATGAGTATGGTGCCGATGTGCTTTTTGGAATCATTCAAAAATATAATATTTCCACCGAGGATAAATTTTGCACCGTTTGCGAGCATATTGCTTTTCAAATCAGTTCAGTTTGTGCAGCTGATTCTACAGGGGGCATTCGCAAAATACTAATTAGCGGAGGAGGTGCGTTTAATGATTATTTGATTTCGAGAATCCGACATTTTTTATCATCCAAACAAATTGAAGTGGTAATACCGGATGCAGATTTGATTCAATATAAAGAGGCATTAATTATGGCATTAATTGCAGTGTTGCGCTGGCGCGAAGAGCCAAATGTCCTCAGCTCAGTAAGTGGTGCCACTCGTAATAGTATTGGCGGCGCGTTGTGGATGGGGCAGGAGTAGCTGGCATTTTAGATTACAGATTCTGTTACTACTACTATGATAATAAAAAGAAATAACTCGCAGGCTGGAGGCTGGCTCTAAGATAGTATTAGCGGCCATTTATTGTTAGTTTGAAATCGCTAAAATCAATGCAAATAGGGTTAGCAAAATGGTAAGCGGGGTAAAAAGTACTTGCTCCACTTTATTTTTTGAAAGGGCATTTCCGAAGGTGTTGAGTAAAAACAATGCCGTGATACCCCATAATAAAATGGTCATAATTCTATTTGGGAAATCAATTACCCAAAAATGTGCTTGTATCAACATAATAAAAATAAAAATCAGATTTATCCCTATTGAGATCGCTTCAAAACGATACATTTCCCTGTCTGTTTTTAATCTTCCTCCCCAAACCAAGTTGTATGGAATTATTTTTAGGATGATACAAAAATGCAAAATCAAAAATAGAGAAAGGATACTTAAAAGTCCGTATTGAGCAATGCTGATCATAATTATTTCCAGTTAAATCCAAATAGTAACATATTCGAAATACCTTCTCTTAATCCTTTATTTGGAAGATGAGACGTTCCGTAAAACATTCTATAGTGTAAGTCTAACGAAAAATGTTTTCGATGCCAAATTTCATATCCTGTTGCAATAGTCATCGCAGGAAACCCTGTATAAAATCCTGCAGTTTTAGGGTCCTTTACCGTGTAAAATGCCGGAGCGTCAAAAGTGAGACCGCCACCACATAAAATCCACCATCTCTTTTGTACCCAATACTGTGTAGCCACCATAAAGGCCTCAAACCCTCTGGTTTTGCCCAAATAAATATAAGTAGCACCCGGTAATAAAGCAAGGATGGCAACGCTTTTGTTGAATCGATAGCCCACTTTTATGTTTGGCAAAGTGGTAGAAAACGCAGCTTGGGAAATTGTATTTGTTTTTAAAGATAGGACCCCTGCGCCGAGTCCAATACCAATCATAAAACCTTTTTGTGTGGTAGACTTTTCGTTTATTTTGGTTTGTGCAAGTGTGGTACTTGCTAGTATGGTCATAGCAAAAATGATTATGTTGTGCCTCATCTTCTTTTTATTTGGTACGATGCAAAGGTTGCAATAGCTCCCATCAAAGTTGTTACCAAATGGTAATAAATCAATAGCTGCCGCTTCTAATTCTGCTTAAACTTTGTGGTGTAATTCCTAGGTAGGAGGCAATATGTTTTTGTGCAATCCGTTGATGAATATCCGGAAACTTGGTTTGTAAAATTTTGTACCGTTCCTCCGCTGTTTTCGTTAATAGTTCTATTTGTTGCTGTTGTTTTTCTATAAAGGAAGCTTCGGCAGTCATTTGCATAATTACCTGCCCAACTGACTTACGACTCAAAATGTGAAAATTGGCACTTGATATTCTTATCATTTCTGATTTTTCTAATGCCACTACTTCTAATTCAGTAGGTTGACGGGTAAGCAGCGACATATAATCGCAACAAGCATTATTTTCAAATGCAAAATCAAGACAAACAAAATTAGTTTCTTTCCATAAAAATAATCCTGCACTTCCTTTAATAATGAAGTAAAAATACTTTTCAGTGCTTCCTTGCGGTTTAATGATTTGATCTTTTTCGAAGGTAATCGGCTCGCAAAATGCTGCAAATTCAATCCAAGCCTCAATGGGTGCATTGAAGTACTTATCAAATGATTTTTTTAGGGTTTCAGCAAGCATTTATTCTGTAAAATATTTTTGTGTTGGTGGTTTATCCTTTCTTGAGGTGCTTTTGCACCAACCATGTTGTGAAGGGTGCCTTGCTGTCGCTCAAAGTTAAATAGTTTTATTTTACTTCACAAGATGCGAAATAATTATTTCAGAATGTGCTTACAAAGGTGCAAGCATCCCCTTTGTACCAACTTTTTATAGCGTCCCGCTAAACTCACTCCTCTTTCATCTTATGTCTCGGCAAGCCAATTTCATGACTTTGCGGATATGGTGCTCTGTGGGTGCTACTCACATCTTCTTTAATTTGTTGATGTGCTGTAAACTGCCTGCTGTTTGAGTTGGCATAGCGAGGGTCGGGTCTAAAAGGCATCTTGGCCATTTTGTGGATGCTGATGGTCGGAAAATGAAAATCAACTTCTACCCTTCCCAATAATAAATAACAACCTCCACCCTTAAACGGATAACGCAGCAAACTATTGGCAAAATGTGCCGTGTCAAAATACTCACCGACCGCATCAATCCAGGTGCCAAAATACATCGTGCCTGCCTTAGTAGGTACTTGTTTGGTTGACACCAAATAGGCAAGCATCTTTACTTCCCTTTTGTGATAGTGTATTAATTCGGCAGCCATTACATCGCCCCGATAATTCGTTTGCAATAAATCAAAGGGTGAACAGGAAACCGGAAAACTCAAAATCTCAATCTCATCAAACGCATCTTCAAATGCATCACGCTCCAGTACCGGAAACCGATATTCTTTTGGCGGCTCTTCAAATAATAAACCGCTTCTGTCTTCCGGTTTAAAATGAACCAGTATCAATCTGCCCAGTAAAATCAATTCGTTTTTTGTTTTCCCCGTAAACCGAAAAGCACCAATAAATATCAGGGTTTGCAGACCTTCTATACCAATCGGTATACGACGAATAAAATCTTCGAGCGATTGGTATGTTCCATTTTGCTCTCTTTCACTCACAATCTTTTTTGCCAGTTCCGACTCCAGACTTTTTAAATGCATCAATCCCAAATACAAATCGTTTCCGTACACCATGGTTTCGTATACACTATTATTGACACATGGGTTGTGAACCACGGCGCCCGACATTCTTGCCTCGTGTACATAAATTTCGCTGCGATAAAACCCACCACCATTATTGATAGCCGCTGCCATAAATTCGATACCGAAATGCACTTTTAAATAAAGGCTCTGATAACTTTCCACTGCATAGGATGCCGAATGCGCTTTGCAAAAGGAATAGCCCGCAAACGATTCTATCTGTCGGTATACCTCTGCACTCAATTGAGGCGGATGGTTTTGCTTTTCGCAGGATAAAAAAAATTGCTCCTTCACAAGTTCCAATTCTTTGGCCGATCTGCTTTTGCCACTGATGGCCCGTCGCAAAATATCGCCATACGACGCATCCAAACCCGCATAATGCAACGCAATTTTTATCACATCTTCTTGATACACCATGATGCCATAGGTTTCGCCAAGTTGCTCTTTAAATACATCATGAAAATATTCAAATCGATCGGGATGATTGTGTCTGAAAATATATTCAGTCATCATACCGCTTTGTGCCACACCGGGCCTAATAATACTGGAGGCCGCAACCAGTACTTTATAGTTGTTGCATTGTAATCGCCTCAGTAAACCACGCATGGCAGGGCTTTCAATATAAAAGCATCCTATTGTTTTACCCTTGCTTAAAAACTGATTGCATGTTTCCTCATCCTTTGAAATCGAAACATCTCTGATATCAATTTTCAATCCCCTGTTTTTTTCTATCAAGGCCACCGTTTCGTCAATCGTTCCCAGACCGCGTTGGCTGAGAATGTCAAATTTTTCGAACCCAATATCCTCGGCAATATGCATATCAAACTGCACTATCGGAAATCCTTTGGGAGGCATTTCCAATGCTGTAAAATTGGTAATGGGTTCTTCTGAAATTAAAATACCACAAGAATGCATACTTCGCTGATTCGGATATTTCTCCAGCATCATCCCATATTCTTCTACCAGCTTTGCCACCGAATTCGGATTTTGAATATGCTTTGAAGGACGAGCCAAGGCATCCAGTTCTTCTTTCGCCAATCCAAACACTTTACCTACTTCCCGAAAAATAGATCGGTATTTAAACTCCACAATAGTGCCGCAAAAAGCTACATGACCGGGATCAAAGCGTTTAAAAATATAATGCAAAATGGTATCCCTATCTTTCCACGACCAGTCGATATCAAAGTCGGGAGGACTTTTTCTATTTGAATTTAAAAACCGTTCAAAATACAAATCCAATTCAATGGGACAGATATCGGTAATACCCAAACAATAGCTGACAATGCTATTGGCACCGCTTCCACGACCCACATGCATAAAGCCACAATGATTGCTGTACCGAATGATATCCCAGGTAATTAAAAAATAGCTGCTGAAATGTAAATCATCAATCACTTTCAACTCCTTCAGCACCCTTGCCTGTGCTTCTTTATTATGTTTGCCATAGCGTTTTACAAGTCCTTGTTGCGCTAAATTTTCGAGTAGCAATTTATCGCCATACTTACTTTCTGTATAAAACTTTTTATTGCGTGGTGTGTGAAAACGAAATTCAAAATTACAATCGGCAATCAGGTTTTCGGTATTGCGAATCATTTCGGGGTAGTCCTTATACGTTTGCAATAGCTCGTTTACCGGCAACATTACTTCTGCTGTATTGCAATAGTCGGCGCTGCTTAGTTTTGAAAGAATCACATTTCGATCTATGGCGCTTAATATTTTATGCAGATTAAATTCTTTCTTTACCCGAAAGGTTACCGGATGTAATATAACGGCTTTATGCAATTTGGCTTTCCATTCGGCTTTGTAAAATTTAATCAGTTGCTCGCTACGCACGCCAATATATTCTGAGTCTTTCAAAATAAGCGGTACATTTTCCATGGGATAAATAACCGCTACATCATTCCATTCGGGTGCATGTAAAGGCAGAGGACTTTGATCAAAATTATGTTTGGTAAGTAGCCGGCACATTTCTCCGATTCCTTCTTTGTTTTTGGCCAGGCCAATAAATCGCAATTGATGATCTTGTCTGAATTCGATACCAACTATGGGTTTGATATGCACGGCTGTACAGGCCTTTACAAAATCGTAAATGCCGGTAACGGTATTGATATCGGTTAGTGCCAATGCCTTTACATTGCATGCCACAGCCTGCTCTACCAGTTGCTGCAGGGGAATGGTGCCATACCGAAGGCTGTGATAAGAATGACAATTGAGATACATTTTAGGCTCGTTTGTTTTTGATGAAAGTGCCGCCACAACGAGAGATGGCATCATATCCAAACCGTTTTTTCATGGTATCGATGGCCTGATACAATGCCACCATTTTATTGGTATCGTCAAAGAGGTCAATCTGATACGTGCCGCGTACTAAGTTGGTAAACCGAATTCCGATTAAGCGCAATCGCATTCTTCGGTTATATACTTTATCAAACAAGTCGTTTACTTTTTCAATCAGGACATGGTCGCAAGATGTATACGCAACGCGGCATTGTTTGGTTTCGGTATCAAAATTATTATACCGAATTTTGACCACTACCGTAGATGTGAGCCATTGTTCTGATCGCAACTGAAATGCCAGTTTTTCGACCATTACAATAATCAAAGCTTTCAATTTGGGAATATCGATGGTATCTTTTTCAAACGTATGTTCTGTTGAAATGGATTTTCTTTCAGAGTAGGGTTCAATGGGATTGTGATCGATGCCATTTGCTTTTTTCCATAAGTCAATGCCATTTTTACCAATGAGTTGCTGCAACACTTCGGCGGGCATTTCTGCTAAGGTTTGAATGGTGCGAATGCCGATACGCGAAAGCAATTGAAACGTTACATCGCCCAGCATGGGTATTTTTTGTATAGATAATGGATTTAAAAACGATTTCACTCGATCTTCTTTAATTTCCAATTTGCCCACGGGCTTTGCTTCTCCGGTTCCTATTTTTGAAACGGTTTTGTTGACCGACAAAGCAAAACTGATGGGCAAGCCTGATTCTTTCATAATTTTTGCGGTGAGTTCGCTGGTCCATTTATAACAACCAAAAAATTTATCCATCCCCGAAATGTCCAGATAAAATTCGTCTATGCTTGCTTTCTCTACCACCGGTGCCTGTTCCTGAATAATAGCCGTTACTTCATGCGATTTGTTGGAGTACAATTCCATATCTCCCTTAATCACTTTTGCCTGTGGGCAAAGCCTGAGGGCAAATTTCATAGGCATTGCAGAGCGTACGCCAAATTTTCGGGCTTCGTAAGAGCAAGACGATACCACACCCCGATCAGAGCTGCCTCCTATAATTAGGGGGATACCATTTAACTTCGGATTGTTTAATCGCTCACAGGAGACGAAAAACGTATCCAAATCCATATGTACAATAGATCGGCTCATTGTTCGTAAAAAAATAAAAGGCTTGCTAAAAAATTATAGGTATTCAAAATTATTTGAATTTGTATCAAACAGGTGTATATTTGTGGATACAAATTGTATCAATGTCTATTTTCTCCGATAACATAAGACATCTGAGAGTCCAAAAAGGATTTTCGCAACGGCAACTCGCTCAGGAATTAATTATTACCCGGGTGCGCTTGGCCAAATACGAAGAAGGCATTAGCGAGCCTCCTTTCGAAATCTTAAAAAGAATATCGCAGTATTTTCATGTGAGTATTGATATTCTGATATCGGTAAATCTGCTTAAGATTCCCATAGACAGTATGCTTACCATGGAAGACAACCGCATACTACTACCCATCACCATCGATAAAAGCGGTAAAGATTATATCGAAATTTTGCCACAAAAGGCGAAGGCGGGTTATTTAAGCGGATACAGCGATCCGGAGTTTATCGAAAAATTGCAACAGATGCAACTGCCTTTTATCAGACAAGGCAAACATCGAGCGTTTCCGATTGAAGGCGATTCGATGCCTCCTCACAGAGAAGGCTCCTTTATTGTGGGTCGCTATATCGACAATATTTCGGAAATAAAAGATGGCAGAACCTATATCGTACTCAGCCGAAATGATGGCATTGTGTACAAGCGAATCTTTCGAAAAAACAAAAAGGAAAATACCTTTCTATTACATTCCGACAATTCGGTTTACAAACCTTTTGAGGTAAAAGCAAGCGACTTGTTAGAAGTATGGGAATATGCCTGCAGTTTCAGTACCAAAGAATTTCAGGCAGATGATATAGACAATCAAAGCATCAGAGAAATGCTGTTGCAAATACGAAAAGACATAAGTAAGATTCCTGCCTAAGCCATTTTGCAAATACAAAAACACAACCTATCTGCAAAACGTATATCTCATGCAATAAGAGCCAATTGGTATTCGGGAAATTTAAGACAAGGTAGAGAGGACGCTTTTAGTATATTTTGTATATTTGAGAGATCGGAGAAGCTTAACTATTGGAGCTTGAAGCATAAGGTTGAAGAGTATAGGCTTATTAGTGAGTTAGCGGCAACCTATAAAGACCACACATATAATGAGATCATTCCTATTAATATTTACAATTACACTAACCAGCTGTTTTAACCGAACATATAGAGTTGATGATTTCACGACTGACGAACTTATTTGGGTTAAGCCATTTACAAAAACTGACACGGCTATATTTATTTCGGGCAAAGGTGAGAAAGATACCATTATTTTTATAGCACCCAAATCTGCAAAGGATTCGACAAGAAACTTTGAGCAAGGCTTTTCCAATACTAATTATTTGACAGTAAAATACGACTTTACCCAAGGCAGTTATCATCAGTTTGCAATGATGGGCGACGGGAAGACGCGTTATGACCAAAGCTTCTTTAATGCTTCAAGGTCTTCCGCAGGATATGGTAGTTTAGAAATCGGGTTTATCGGAACATTATTCTGTGAGAATATCAAGGATATTCAAAAAGTAAATGACACAACTTACTTTTTTGACAGCAATAAGGCTGATTATTCAGGAATGAATGTTGAGAAAGGGATTAAAAATTTTACATTTAACACCAGGCTAGGTGTCATAGAATTTGTGGACGACAGAAATATAAAATGGAGGAGGAAATAAGGCAGCTGCTAACAGTGCGTAGAAATCAAGCAGGGCTGTGTAGCTTTTCAATCATTAATTCTTCATTCATCTTTGGTTCTTTCTTTAAGCTTATTATCTTTGAATTCCCCTGCCTGCTTCTACGCACGGACCGTTAGCTGTAACCATTAGTGACAATCTGCAAAGCCCAAAAATAAAATCTTTAACAAAAATATTTTGACAAATGAAAGCATACAGATTTAAAAATCCAGCCTTTTCTTTACTATTGGCATCTACGTTATTTACATCTTGTAATGGACAGGCTTCAAAAATCCAGACGACAAACATTAAAATTTCAACAAGTAAAAAGGAACAACACTCAAAAATTGTTCGTACTTTAGGAACACAATGCGAAAATGTTAGTTGTGAACTACTTGACAAAGACGGCAATTTATGGTTTAGTATTAGAGGAGAAGGTGCATATCGTTATGATGGCAAATCATTTACTAATTTTACTAATAAAGATGGATTATGCAATAACGATATAGGTCCAATTATACAGGACAAATCAGGAAATATTTTGTTTGGAACCAAGAGAGGAATATGTAAGTATGATGGGAAAAAATTTATACATATTCCTGAGACAGACTTACTGAGTATTACCAGCCTTTTTGAAGATCGAGATGGAAATCTTTGGTTTGGTGTCTTTGATAGAGGAGTTTATCGGTATGATGGAACTAATCTTACTAATTTTCTTTATAAGTACGAACATACATTCTATGGCGATAAGCACGAAAAATTTATTAGCGATATTATACAAGATAAAAATGGAAACATTTGGTTTAGTTCCTGGAATGGTGGTGGCGTATGGAAATATGATGGGAAAAATTTCAAGAACTTTCTTCCATCTTTAGACTATTATAAAACAAACCAAGATAATAGAAGTAACAATACTCAAAATTCTTCAAATATTATCCCAAACAACAACTCGTTTAATCAAACGCAAGAATATATTTCTGATGATATGATTTTTTCAATGACAGAAGACCATTTAGGAAATATTTGGTTTGCTACAAGAAACCACGGAGTTTGCCGTTTTGATGGCAAAATATTTACAAACTATGGAACAAAGGAAGGTTTTTTAAGTAGCAACGCATACGCTATTTTGGAAGACCAAAAAGGTAATCTTTGGATCACGACTGAAGATGATGGCGTATGGTGTTATGACGGTAAGACCTTTAAAAATTTTAATGAAAAGGACGGACTATTAAACTATCCGGTAATGAATGTTTTGGAAGATAAAGAAGGCAACTTGTGGTTTGGAACAAAATGGTTTGGACTAAGCCGTTTTGATGGCAAAACATTTACAACTTTTTCTCAGTACGAAAATTAAGCTCTAATGGTGCAAGCGTCTCGCTTGTACCTACTTTTTATAGCATCCTCCTGTTCGGGATTTGTAATCCCGAATCGCTATCGAAGGATTTGCTATCCTTGCCTTATAACATTTCTGTTTAAACGTTTACTCAAGAGTTTGCAAAACCGCAGATAGTTGTTCGACATTAGAAATGTCGAACAGAAATGAGGAAATATAGGACAGCACAAAGAGGACGCTTTTAGTATATTTTGTATATTTGAGATATTGGAACGGATCAACTTATGGAGGGCTTGAAGGATAAGCTTGAAGAATATAGGCTTATCAGTGAGTTAGCGGTCAGGCTGTAACAACAACCAAATCGAACAAAAAATATGAACGAAATAGAAATAAATACAAACAAAAATCAACTTGACATATACTTTATTAACGAGTTTATTTCTAATTCATATTGGGCAAAAAGTAGGACCATAGAAACAATGCAAACTTGTATTGACAACTCATTGAATTTTGGAGTTTATCTCCAAGACAGGCAAATTGGTTTTGCTCGTGTAGTTAGTGACTTTGCACAATTTGCATATATTATGGACTTGTTTATTCAAGAAAATTATAGAGGAAAAGGTTACTCAAAAAAGTTAATGACATACATAATGGAATGTGACAAACTGAAAAACGTTACGGTTTGGAGACTCGCGACCACTGACGCTCACGGACTATACAAACAATTTGGGTTTGACGCAATAGCAAAACCTGAAAAGTTAATGGAGTTAATAAGATAAAACAGTTTCGCCGACAAATGACAGAAAACAATTATAAAATGACAATAAATATTTGCAGAAAAATATTTACTGACAAAGAAGCCCCAACCGCCAACAACAGATTTGCAATAGGCGGGGTTTCGTGCTCCGCATACAGTTTAGAGGTAGCCGAAAGTTTTGCGCTCCGCATACAGTTCAGTGGTAAAAATCCCGCCCATCGCAAATCTGCAAACCGTTGGCAGTAATTATGGAGGACCAACACTATGAGCAAAATTGACTATTTTATAAACAAACTTTGGATTTTCATAACTTCATTTCACCCAATGAGTTACTTGACTCTTTTCGTAATGACAGGAATATTATATTTAATATTCAGAAAACTAATTTTATTATTTAAACCACAGTTAAAAAACAAAAATGTAATTTCAATGACTTTGGTTTTGACTATTGGATTACCATTAATTTTCTTGACAATATATTTTATAATTTGGTTGTTATTAAGAAATCAACAATTCTAAAAATCTAAGGGCAAGTTGACAATTCCAGATCATTTAGTCATACCGACACTTTCTTGCTTAGTTGGCCCCCCGTTCCTAGAAGCGTGCTCGCTTCGAAGCTGTATTCTTTTGCTTTTAGCGAACGGAACCTAATGCCCGATCTGAGCGTAGTTGCTTTTCAAAATCTTATTTATTTAATGTGATCGCTTTTATTCGTGATTTGAGTGTTTCGTGCCATATGTTGGGGTGCTTCGTACCATATATTAGGGTGCTTCGTACCATATGTTAGGGTGCTTCGTACCTTATGTTAGGGTGCTTCGTACCTTATGTTAGGGTGCTTCGTACCGTATGTTAGGGTGCTTCGTACCATATGTTAGGGTGCTTCGTACCATATATTAGGGTGCTTCGTACCATATATTAGGGTGCTTCGTGCCATATGTTAGGGTGCTTCGTACCTCCTATTCGGGATTTGTAATCCCGAATCGCTATCGAAGGATTTGCAAGCCTTGCCATATGACATTTCTGCTTAAACGTGTACTCAACGATTTGCAAAAACACAGATAGTTGTTCCCATTACAAATGTCGAGCCGAAATGTGCGTACTACTTAGATATTCTCAAAATTAATGATTGGCATATTTGCCAATTATAAAAAATTTCATATACTTGCATTTATAAAGTGGCGGCAACACTATTAGCACGGCATAACTAAAATGACACAAGTAAATTTTTTAAACAGTACAACTATTGAAGTGATTGTCCCTAAGGGTGAACAGATTTTTTTGACTACACATTTGCCAGTACATTATACCAGACAAAAATCAATATCACAGTCAATGGCTAAGGCATTTGATGAAAATCTATCCGACGATAAGCTGAACATGACTTATTGGGTGCTAATGAAAATGATGGCTGAAGGCTTTAGTTTCTCTTTCCTAAATGAAGATCGCAATATAGAGCGTGAGAGAATAGGTGCAAGGATTCGAGAACTGCGAGAAGACAAGGGATTTGATGCGAAAAGGCTCGCAATGTTAGCAAATATTGACGCTGCAAATCTCTCACGTATAGAGCAGGGACGATATTCTGTTGGTTTAGATATTCTAGTTAAAATATCCCAAGCTCTGGGAGTGAGGATTGATTTGATTTGAAAATCATTTCACACAATCCGGCAACACGCACAGCGCCTATGCCGAATACAGGATTTGAAATGTAATTGAGCATTTGAAATTATATTGAGGTTTCCTACTTTTACTGAGCTGACGTCCTTCGAATTCCCGCACTAGGCCTATACGCAAATCCTTGGCGGTAATGACAGAAATACACATACGTCAAGATATATCATTAAAATTTATTTGGATAATGTTATCGAATTAGATAACTTTGCTAGATACTAGATAACTGTTATGGAGGAATTTATACAGGAAATTTTCTACTATGAAGACTATTATTTAGAATTTTACGAGAGTTTGAAACCATCTGTTAAGAAGAAATTCAACTGGACATTAGAGTTAATAGCAACCATTGAGAAAGTACCGGAAAAGTATTTCAAATACATAATAGATTCGAGGGGTCTTTTTGAAGTAAGAGTTGAAGTTGGTTCTAATATATTTAGAGTATTTAGCTTTTTTGACAAAGGAAATCTCATAATACTTGTGAATGGCTTTCAAAAGAAAACACAAAAGACTCCTAAGAACGAAATTGAACTGGCAGAAAAACTAAAAAAACAATATTTCGATGGCAAAGAAAACTCCTAAATTAACTTCTTTTACTTCTCATTTGGATAAGGAATATGGCACTAAAGGTACTCCAAGTAGGGAAGCCTATGAACAAGAGTTTCAGATTTTTAAACTTGGAATTATGCTGCAGGAATTGCGAAAGGAGAAAGGCTTGACACAAGAACAACTGGCTGAAAGGTGTGGAACTACTAAAACGTATATTTCAAGAATTGAGAATAATTCAAGTGATATTCGATTATCAACATTAATGCGAATTATACAAGTTGGACTTGGTGGACATTTGAACTTAAACGTAAGTTTATAAGTAGGCAAAACCCCGTTCCTCGAAGTGTGCTTGCTTCGAAGCTGTATTCTTTTGTTTTTAGTAAACGGAATCTAATCCTCGTTGCGCTAGATTTTGTACTTCAATTTCAATGCCATCTAATTGCTCATAAAAGTCAATATCGTTCTTCATAGTAACAGGAACATTAAAGTGTGGAATAATTCCTGCATCGTTCCTTTCATTTTATAGAATAGAAACCCCATTTTCGTAAACCCCACATCTCATTCATGGCCTAACTCACTGTGTTTATGACCTAAACCACCCCGTTTATAAGATAAGTCGCCAATCGCTTGCAAAACATACAAAACGGAAATAGGTTTGTTATGTTCTTTGATAGAAACAGATGCGCATCAATGCCCGGTATTATTTCAATAAATAACCTACTATTTAATGAATCCTATACCTGGGATTATCGGTAGAATGTTCGGGTGGTACTGCAGACCAACCCGGCATTCATATCGAAATCTACTAAGCAAATGATATCCCGAAGCGTGTATGGTTCTTATTAATTGTATAAAAGTCCGGATTTATGGTAACAACTCTATTCCAATAAAGAGTTTGATGAAAAGGTACTGTTTGGAAAAAGGAATTCTCATTGCCGAAGTCTCAGCAGTCGCCATTTGAGATGGGTTGCCTCTTAACATTACACAACAAGTAAAATACAAACATGAAAGCAAACAGCATCTTCATTTCAAATAGGTCTCCACCATTGGTGCACTTGCATCGTAAGCAGGCGGATGTGCCTTTGGGCAAAACCAACAGCTGTACAAATAATAATAGATTCATAATCTAAGGCCCCTTTCTAAAAAATACTCTTTACAATGAAAAAAAATTAGCAATGAAAACAAAAACAAAATTTCAAATAAAAAAATACCTCCTTCAGGTACTCATGATACTGGGCATTTTTGATTCATCATTTAGTAGTTACGCACAGTGTGTTTGCACCACTAACTTTCTAAATATCGGCACTGGCTATAATCATGAGAATGGAACTTTTTATGCAAATGGCGACAAAGATCAGTATTGGAAAATTGTCAGCGGACCAGCAACTCATGCACCCTATCCGATATGTGCAGTATCATGGGGAGCTGGTTCTGGTTGGTTTGCAAGTCCAACTTCTGGTGCCATAGGAATTGGTGGGCTTAACAGCGTTGCGGATGGTAATTACGGCGCAGGAAGTTGTGTTGGATACTCCTCTCCATACATTTTTGAAAGAGAATTCGCAATTTGTACTCCAAATGGACCTACTACCACTACCATTGCCCTTTCTTTATTTGCAGCTGACAATGAAGTTCGTAATATTACACTACAAGGACCTGGTGGACCATACATCCTTTCTACATCTTGTTTTTCGCTGCCTGGGGTGAACACAATTAGTTTTGGACCGCTAATGCTAACATCAGGTGTTTACAAGCTTCAAGTTGCTGTTGCAAATAAATGGGTTTGGATTCCAGCGATTCCTGTCGGTAGTTGGTCAGGGCAGACAACAATGAATCTTCATATAAGGGCTTGATTACTACAAGTCCAGACCCAGCAATTATTGACAACAGCCATTTTGGGAAATCGGTCGGCCTATGTGCACCTGCATATCCACCTAGTCCATTGTTTACCTTAAGTGGCAATATCTGCTTAGACCCTCCAAATAGTACTTCGACATCAATAACAATCACACCCTTTTCAAATGGTATAGGTCAAAACACCTATACAGTAAGTGGACCCGGAAATCCTACTATAAATAATTTAGGTGCTTTCTCAGGCTCGCTAGGAACTTATACTGTGACCTCAACTGATGCTAAAGGATGCTCATACGAAACGACCATTAGTATTTTTAATGTTCCGACCTTTTCAATAACACCTATAAATCAATGTATTCCCCAAGGCACATTAGGTTCTATTACGTTAAACGTAACAAATAATATTACAGATTACGGGTTTCAAATAAATGGAGGCCCGCTTGTTGGATTTAATAATCCAAATACATCACTTGGTGTGGGTAATTACACCATAACGTGCATTGATTTACTGCATGGTTCTTGCACATCAACTGCTACTACAAACATTGGCTTTATTCCAACATTGGTTGCAAGTGCTACACCTCCCTGTGTAGATGCGAATACTAGCGCAACATTGTGGGCTATGGCCACACCAAATATTCCGTTCAATCAATATTCGATAGCTGGCCCAAATAATTTTCTTAGTACCGGCCCTTTTATTTCAGTCACTACTTTACCTCCCAACACAGGTATATATACTATAACAGCCACGGAACCTTACGCAGGTTGCACCGCAACTACAACAGTTGGCTTATATGCCGTGCCAGTGCCCGATCTTGTGCTTACCAGCAGTAAAGGTTGCATTTCGAACGGGGGCAGTGCCACCATTACCGCTACACCAAATAATCCCGGCAACTATATGTACCAATTAAATGGTGGCGCACCACAAGTATCCAACCAATTTATTGTGAATGCACCGGGCACCTATTCGGTAACCGTGGTGAGTGCAAATGGTTGTACCTCGGTGCCAAAAACGATTCACATAGGCGATTGTAGCAAATGTTTGCCTGATCCTATTTATGAAAGTGCAACTTGGTATAGCAACCCTACATCAAGCATTGACATTGGAGCTGCTACACTCCTTACACCTATTGTTATTGACGGCACGCTGACGATGGATGCTAATCTTAATATATTGAACAATCCAAATGTATTTTTTACTCCTTGGTCAAAAATTGAAATGGTGAGTAGCGGCCCAGGTCAACTTTTAAACATTCAAACTTCAACTCTAAAACCCTGCAAGGTTTCGTGGACGGGAATACTAGCGGATAATGTGGATGAAAACATTACCATAAACGCAAGTACATTAACCGGTATGAGTACTGTGCAAGGTGGTGGGGTATATTCAGGTGGCGTAAATGTAGCCAATGGCGCATTGATAACAGCCACCAACTCAAATTTTTTGAGCAACACCATTAGCATTGTTGTAAAAGATGTTCCTTTTATATATGGAGGCATTATTCAGAATAATATTTTTGAAAAAACAGTTCCGTATCCCGACCCTGTAAATGGCATTTTTGTGTATGGTGTTAAAGACATGACCATTGGCGGGCTGGCAAATATCACCGAAGGCAATACATTTCGAAATATGTCTATAAATGGTATGGATGTTCGGCACGGCAACCTTAGTTATGCATCGCACATCAAATTGTACAATAATACATTTGAAAATATTAAATATCCGTATGCAGTGCCACCTGTGCTCAATGATGATGCAATATTGTATCAGTCAGGTATGTGGCTGGGCAGTGCTATTGCTGCTGATAATTACTACAATAATTTGCTAACTGTCGATGTTGACAATACCTTGGGCGACCCCACCGCACGAATTATCAATTGCGATATTGGCATAAGTTCTAATAATACCAACCTGAATGTGGCAAACTCTGACATCACAAATACCTTACTCGGTATTATGAGTAAATCTATTATTGGAAATGTAAAATACAATATTCATGATAACAGCATCAACAATGCACATATTGGCATTGCTCAGTACGGAAGTATTGCCAGTACGCAAATTCTTAGCAATACCATTAATACGCGCAATGCGCAAATTCTCACCTCAGGAGGAAGCTATGTATCAACCATTGGCATTGACATCAATTATGGTTTATTTGAGTACAACCCAACCGGTGGCTTGTACAATAATATTGCAAACAATATGATAATGGTACAAGCAAAAGCCGGCGTAGGCATAATGAACCTAAGTAGCGATAGCCATGAGCAAATGCTTGAAAACTATATCTACTTTTCCAACGCAAGTGCGGGCACTATTACCTCAAGTGACCTTTATGCCTGCTTTGGTATTATTAATATGAATGCGAAAAAGACAAATCTAACCGGTAATTATATTTATGGCCACCCAAGTATGCAAGGCTTTATAGACCGTAACCGTATAGGGGTCCTTATGAGTTTTAGCCCCAATAATGTGCTGGAATGTAATAAGGTAAGGCACTCACGTTATGGTTTTTTTGCATGGGGCGATAATACCACCTCCTCCAATAAAATCAAATACAACAAATTCAACGCTAATGAATACCCCTGGTATTTCTTAGATTTTGGTAGTGCTAGCCCGGCTACCTTTGGCAATGTAGGTGATGGACTTACAGACAACGGAAATGAACTGATTTCCGTTGCAAATCCAATTAATTGGTTGAATGTAAGTGGGCTAAATCCGGGATTGTTTAAGGTGTTTAGGAATAGTACTTCACAACCTAACTTTACAATTTTTTCAGACCCTTCCGTTTTAGACTGGTTTGAAAGTGGAGCTAGCGGATTGGGGTTTCAGTATTTAGTAAATCCTCCTGCCAATGGATATAACGATCCGTGCACAGACCCACTGTTCATTATGGGCGAAAATGACACTACCAATAATGATATTGATAGTAGTGAATTAGAACAAGGGTTAGCAGTTGCACAAGACAGTGTTACTTATATTAATTATCCTGAAGTAGGAGCTTGGTTTGGCAAGTACAGATTATTTGCAAACTTGGATACTGATAGTTTGCTATTAAATAGTACACCCGAAATGCTCTACTTTTATACACAACAGCAGGCAAGTACAATAGGTGCTATTAATGAAGCGGACAAAAAAATAGCGTTGCTTTCCGACAGCACTACCAACGATAGCAATTTTGTAGCACGATTTAACGATGCATTGAGCGCAAACAATGCAATTACAAGTAATAACGAATGGGAAATGAATGAGAGATATGTAAATGCAATTAAACTTAAAATCATGGGTGGGGTTCTTGATACCCTTGGGTACGATACCGTGTACACAGATAGTTTGCAGTACTTAACCATACCCTTTACCTCCGCAATTACTGTTGAAGAAAAAGACTTTCTGAGAGAACTTGCATATACTTGCCCCTTTATAGGAGGTAATGCGGTTTACAAAGCTCGTCCTTTATGGGCTAGCTATGCACCCGGTGCCATTTATGACGACGGACTACTTTGCATCATAGGGCAAAACAAGAATTTGGATTATAGCAATTTGAATATCGATAGCCTTTATGAACAGCAAATTGTTGAACAATTTAAGTCCAAGAATATGGCAATAAATCCGCCAGTAAATACTAAACATAAAGCGTTAGAGGATGGCGAAATTCTCATATACCCTAACCCTGCAAGCACTCAAATAACTGTAGAATATAATTGTAAAACAAATGGCGAATTTATTTTATATAGTAGCATGGGTCAGATAGTTTTAAAAGCAGATTTACAAAATGAAAAAGCAAAGGTTAGTTTGCTAACGAATGAGCTATCCAAAGGTGTCTATACTTTTAAGTGTACCTTTGCTGGGTGCGAAAGCAAGACGGGTAAACTAACAATAATCAAATAATGAAAAAGCTAATAGTATTATCTATATTAATTTCTCTAACATACCATGTATTTCCCCAAAATAAAATGGGCAATACGTGGGCTGTTGGGATTTATACAATGCCAGTTGCTATTTTTAACGGCGTACAGCCCCCTTCTGTAGCTGTTTTAAAGAATAATGCAAACCTAGGATATCCCTTTAATTTTGTGCACTCCCACAGTAATATTTGCGATAGTGCTACTGGTAGTCTGCTTTTTACCTGTAATGCAATGCGTATATATGATACATCTGGTGTCTTGATGCAAAATGGAGATAGTTTACAACCTCTCAAAATATACACTCAAAACAATCCCCCTTCACAGCCAGTTACTCAAGGGTCACTAATTTTACCCAAAGGCAGCAATGGTGAATACTATGTTTTCGTTACAACCGTTAGTGATAGTTTGTATAATGCCTTATGGGTACCTGATATAAAAACTCCCTTTGATGAATTGCGTTACAATGTTGTAAATATGAATCTGAATGGTGGTTTGGGTGCAGTAACAATAAAAAACAAGACTCTTTTGAAGAATACCGAAATGGTGAGAACCAAAATGCAGGCCTGCCGGCATGCCAACGGATATGACTGGTGGTTGTTAAAACAGACAGGATATGGGCCAAATAATGTCACACGATTTTTGGTAACTAAGGATAGTATCTATGGCCCTTTTACACAAAATTTTCAATTGCCAGATTGGGGCCAATACGATGCTACAGGACAAATTACATTTAGTAAGGACGGTAAGAAATTTGCATCAATACAAGGGAAAAGCCAAAAGATTTTCTTAGCTGATTTTGATCGATGCAGTGGGGAGCTGAGTAATCCACAGGTATTCAATGTACCGTTAGATAGTACTACGATACCAAATCCGGTACCTTGGTATATTTATGATTCAATAAATACTGGTGTTTGTTTTTCTCCTAATGGTAAGTATATATACTTAACAAGATGGTACAATATTTATCAGTTTGAACACCAAATAATGGATAGTAGTTTAGCCTGGGTACGCATACAACATGGTCCCGATACCACATATCAAAAATTCCAATATTTCGGGCACCTATACAATGGACCCGATGGAAGGATATATATCGGCAATATGGGGCCGAATGCAAAAGAATCAAGTGTCATTAATTTTCCTAACAATAAGGGTCTTGCCAGCGGATTTTGTAGAAAGTGTTTTAGGCTGCCTGATAGTACTTTTACCTATGTATCCTCACCTCCAAATATGCCCGATTACACCTTAGGTGCGGATTTAAGCAAGGTGTGTTGGCCATTGGGTAGCAATGAGATATTGGAAACTTGTGATAGATTAGAAATTTACCCTAATCCTACCAGTACATTAGTAAACATCAAAACAGAAAGCAAAGCGAATAGGCAATTATTTAATTCCATCGGTCAATTATTATTTACCACCACAGAAAATCAAATAAACCTGTCTGCCGACAAGGCAGGTGTGAGCAAATATAGTAGTGGCATTTACTATATTAAAGTAGGAAACGAAGTGAGAAAAATAATCATTGAATAAGCAGCATACAAACGGTGTTTTGTAGTGCAGCAGCAGGGAAGCACCATTGGTGCCATTAATGAGGCGGACAAAAAAATAGCGTTACTATCAGATAGTACTACCAACGATAACAATTTCGTTGCAAGGTTCAACGATGCATTGAGCGCAAACAATGCAATTACAAGTAATAACGAATGGGAAATGAATGAGAGATATGTAAATGCAATCAAGTTAAAAATAATGAGTGGCATCATTGATACCGTTGGGTATGATACAGTAAACACAGATAGTTTACAGTATCTGACAATTCCAGTTACATCTTGTATCTCGATTGAAGAAAAGGACTTTCTGAGAGAACTTGCATATACTTGCCCTTTTATAGGAGGTAATGCGGTTTACAAAGCTCGTCCTTTATGGGCTAGCTATGCACCCGGTGCCATTTATGACGACAGACTACTTTGCATCATGGGGCAAAACAAGAATTTGGATTATAGCAATTTGAATATCGATAGCCTTTATGAACAGCAAATTGTTGATCAATATAAAGTAAAGCAAATGACCATTGAAAACAACGCAATTATTGATTCTAAACGCAAAGTATTAGAGGATGGCGATATAAATATTTATCCAAACCCAACAAGTCAGCAACTGACAATTGAGTATGAATGCAAAACCGATGGTGAATTTATTTTGTATAATAGTTTAGGACAGGAAATACTGAAAACCACCTTAACAAATGAAAACAAAAAAGTAAGTTTACTAACAAATGACCTATCTGTGGGTGTCTATTCTTATAAATGTATCTTTGCTGGCTGTGAAAGCAAAAATGGTAAGATAACAATAATAAAATAATGTAAAAATGAAAAGAGTAATCTTAATTAATTTCTTACTTTTAGCAACATACAGTTTATTCTCTCAAAACAAAAGTGGCTATCGTTGGATAGTTGGCAATAATATTTCATACAGTGTATTTGATGGTTCTCCAAATCCCCCTCTAGTGGGTCAGCTCTTTACTAATATGTCTCCTGCATTTCCATACGTTATTGCATCAGCAGGCAGTAATATTTGCGATAGTGCAACAGGCAAATTTCTATTTATGAGCAATGGTATGAGAATTTGGGATACTTCCGGCAATATCATGGTTAATGGTGATAGTTTACAACCTTTAAAAATTTATACCCAAAATACACCGGCATTACAAGGGCAAACTCAAGGTTCATTGATATTACCTAAAGGTAGCAATGGTGAATTTTATGTCTTTATACCTACCGTTAGCGATAGTTTGTATAATGCTTTGTGGGTACCTGATATAAAAACTCCCTTTGATGAATTGCGTTACAATGTGGTAAATATGAATCTGAATGGTGGTTTGGGCGCAGTGACAATAAAAAACAAGACTCTTTTGAAGAATACCGAAATGGTGCGTACCAAAATGCAGGCTTGTAGGCATGCTAATGGTTATGACTGGTGGTTATTAAAACAGACAGGATATGGTCCCAATAATATCACACGATTTTTGATAACGAAGGATAGTATTTATGGGCCATTCATTCAAAATTTTGCATTCCCTAATTGGGGGCAATTCGATGCTTTGGGACAAATTGCCTTCAGCAAGGACGGAAAGAAGTTTGCATCAGTTCAGGGGAAAAGCAACAAGCTATTTATGGCAGATTTTGACCGATGTACTGGCGAGTTAAATAATCCCATCGTTATTAATATTCCTATAGATAGTACCACTTACTACGTGTATGACAATATTAATTCATTTGATAGTTTGAGTAGTGGAGTTTGTTTTTCTCAAAATGGTCAATTTGTTTATATAAGCAAGCCATGGAATATCTACCAACTTGAATATCAGATATTAGATAGTAGCATTGCGTGGAGTCGAATACAACATGGACCAGATACGACGTTCTTAAAATTTGAATATTATGGGCACCTTTATAAGGGTCCAGATGAAAGAATTTATATTGGAAAAGGAGGAGGGACTTACGATCAATTTAGTGTTATTGATTATCCTAATAACAAAGGATTGACTTGTGGCTTTTGTCGCAAATGTTTTAGAATTCCTGATAGTTCATTTACAGCAACCACCTCTCCTCCTAATATGCCCGATTACACCTTAGGTGCGGATTTAAGCAAGGTGTGTTGGCCATTGGAGAGTAGTGAGATAGTAGATGAAAGATTAGAGAGCTTGGAGGTATATCCTAATCCATGTAGTACGAATATAGAAGTGCGATATGATATTAGAGAAATTAGAAATGCAACAATAGAAATGTATAATGCAATGGGTTAGCAAGTGTATTCGTCTCAGCTCTCACTTCACAGTTCTCATATCTCATTTGATGTTAGGCGTTTATCCAAAGGAATGTATTATATTCGGTGCCTGCCAGGCGGGCAGCCTGGTGAGAATAAAGGAAAGAAAGTAATTGTTGAATGATGAATATTAATTAAAATATATACAACCATAAAATTTGCAAGAATAAACATTTCATGCAACGAGCCTCAGAGTCCACGAGGCGTAAGGGTCTGAGGAGACAGAATAGTTTAATAAGCATCTCCAAACGAAAATGAATCCTTTCATTTCATAGAATAGAAACCCCATTTTCGTAACCCCCACATCTCATTCATGGCCTAACTCACTGTGTTTATGGCCTAAACCACCTCGTTTATAAGATAAGTCGCCAATCGCTTGCAAAACATACAAAACGGAAATAGGTTTGTTTTGTTCTTTGGTAGAAACAGATGCGCATCAAAGCCCGGTATTACTTCAATAAATAACCTACTATTTAATGAATCCTATACCTGGGATTATCGGTAGAATGTTCGGGTGGTACTGCAGACCAACCCGGCATTCATATCGATAAGAATATCGGACCTTTATTCCAAATTCGTTGAATGAATATACTCCTCGATATTTTTGTTGCTACCGAATTCTATTTTCGAAATTCTCTGCGTTATGCCTATTATCTTTCTAATACGATCGTTTTAGTCACAGGCAATTGCTTTGAATCGTAAGCAGATACTATATCCATTCTGTAAATACCAACTGGAAGATGTTCAAGATGTATTGTATTGTCGAAATCTGTTAAGTACTCATTGAAAACAGTTTGTCCCAGCATATTTCGAACGGCAATATGTAAATGATTATACGTACTTTTTATACTAACGATTCCGGAGGAGGGGTTTGGAAAAACAGTGATTTCGTTGGTAGTTTCAATACCATCATTGGCTATGGGTAAGGCTCCATACGATGTAATTCGCTGGGCATATATTTTTGTATTGGGGGGTCCGGCTCTGTGATCTTCCCAGGTCAAGATGGCGCCTCCGTTGCCATCTGCGATTATGGTGTAATCCTCCTGATTGTCAGCTGCCGTGCAAACCGCCACTCCATCTGCATTCCATTGGCGTACACCCCCGCCACTGATTCGTTGCGCATACAAATCAATTTCTAAAGCTACATTTCGTCTGTCGTCCCAGGCAATAATGGCGCCGCCGTTTCCATCTGTGGCAATAATGGGCCAACCTTTCCAAGATTGATTAGTACATACCGCAATTCCGTTGTAGGTCCATTCATATACACCTGTGCTACTAATTTTTTGCGCATAAATATCGGTATAGGCCCCGTTGGCATCTTGCCATGTAATAATTGCCGATCCGGAGCCCGCAGCTACTATTCGCGGATGATTCTGGTATAACAATGCATCACTTACAGGCACACCATTTGCAGCCCATTGTGGCGTACCATTATTTAATATCCGTCTCGCAAATATGTCATCTTCTATGTCTACAACACCGGTACCTTCCCAACAAAGAATGGCGCCACCACTTCCGTCAGTGGTAATATCTACCTCGCCAAATGTACCTTGCACATTACTTAAAAGTACACCGTTGGCTGCCCATTGTGCCATGCCATTCGAACTAACTCGCTGACAATAAATTTTGTAATTCGGGCTTACCCATGCTATAATTGCACCTCCGGCTCCATCCGAAACCAATCTTGGTATTTCGTAAGAATGCATTGAAGTTGAAACTTTTACTCCATTTACAGTCCACTGGACAATCCCGTTTGCGTTGATTTTTTGAGTATATAATTCAGGATCAGAAAGTGCCGCTCTTTCGTCTGACCATGTAACGATGGCACCTCCGGCTCCGTCTGCAATGATGGATTTGTGATATTGCGTTTTGGTAGCATTACATAGAGTTACTCCATTAGCAGCCCATTGTACCACACCGGCTCCATTGATTCGTTGGGCAAAAATATCTTCGTTGTTTATGGTGCCTGTTTTCCATACAATAATGGCTCCTCCAGCTCCATCTGAAACCAGCATAGGGTCCACACTATGAATTGCAGAAACACCTATTCCATTTACTTGCCAAAGGATGTTGCCGTTTGAATTGATTCGCTGTACATAAACACCAAGATCACCCAGATTCCAGTCTAACCATGCAATGATGGCGCCACCGCTACCATCCGAGCACATTGAAGGCAGTTCCTTCCAGCCAGATTGAACGGCCACCTCGTTGTTCAGCGCAGGATTACTTGACCATTGTGCCGTACTGCCTAGCGCAAGGAATATAAGGCTTACTAAAAGAAGTGTTTTTTTCATTCGTATTGAATTTTATGGCTTGTGGGGTCATCCTAAATGGATGAAAAAGCCTTACAAATTAAATTCTATTTTTGTTATGATGCAAATACTTTCGGGGAAGCGACCCTATTTACACATTAGTCTATTTACTACATTATGTCACTTAAATAATAAACAGTATTTTTCTTCCATCAGCCGGTATGCGAAAAAGTAGTCATAAACTTTAAGGGATGGGCGGTAACTCTCACTTGTCAAAATTCTCCAACTCATATACAGCATGCAATCTGCTGCCACAACTCAGTGGGAATACATACAAAAAAAATGAATTAGATTCCTTGGTACTCAAAGCTGGTTTAAAAAAACTAAACGTAAGAAGTTAAACGAGGCTGGTATTTGTATTACCTTCTGCAGCAAGTAAATGCGCTCTATCATTGGACAATAGAAGACATTTCAAAGCACAAAAATAGGATAACCCATTACGTCTTTCATATACGTTTTCTGTTCTAGTTTTTTTAAAAGTATACTCTTATCTTTGTTTATCTTATACAAGCCTTTCTTGTAGGTCATTAAATATTATTTTTATAATGCAACGCTGCCCAATCCTATTCCTCGTTTTATCTATTCTTTTCAAAATGAATCTATCTGCCCAAACGTATACCATGCCTGCTGAGCACTTACCACATGAAGGTACCTGGTTGCAATGGCCACATCATCACGAGTATGGAGTAACCTTCCGAAATCGTTTAGACTCTACCTGGGTGGCTATGACAGCAGCTTTGGTGACGGGTGAGAAAGTGCATATTGTGGCCTATGACGCAACTGAAGAAAGTAGAATTACCGGTTTACTAAATGCAGCCAATATACCTTTAGCCAATATCGACTTTTTTCAATTCCCAACCAACGATGTATGGGTAAGAGATAATGGGCCCATTTTTGTTAGAGATGGAGCCGGAATTTTAAAAATTCAAGACTGGGGATTCAATGGCTGGGGTGGAAAATTTAATGCCAATTTATGCAATGCCATTCCAACTAACATTGCAACCGCTATCGGCAAACCAATCATAAATTTAAATGCAAGCATGACCATTGAAGGTGGTTCCTATGAAATTGATGGAAAGGGGGTATTACTTGCTTGCAGAAGTTCCATTATCAGTCAAAGTCCCGCAAACTCAATACGAAATCTCGGAATGACACAAGCCCAGGCTGAAAATATTCTATCGCAAAATGTCGGCATATCCAAGTTCATATGGTTAGATGGATACACCGGCACTGATGATATTACCGATGCCCATATTGACGGATTTGCAAAATTTGTGGATGATAGCATTTTGGTAACCATGAGCAATGCAGACCTAACGTATTGGGGCATTTCTCCTGCAGATATTGCTACTCTTTATAGCGCAAGTAATCTTAATAATCAGATGTATACCAAAGTATATGTACCCTTGACGCAAAATGATGTAATAACCACTTATGGAAATAATTTGGGAATCAAAGGTTCCTACTGCAATTATTTTATTGGAAACACTGTGGTGCTGGTACCAAATTATAATGATCCAAATGATGCTGTAGCAAATAACATTATTCAGACACTGCATCCAGGAAGAACAGTAGTGGGTATTGATTGCAGAAATTTATACGAAAACGGAGGAATGATTCATTGCGTTACACAACAGCAACCTGTGAATTCGATTCCTGGTAAAATAGGCGCCATTGATTTAGAGAATATCGAGGAAATTCAAAATTATCCGAATCCCTTCTCTATTCATTCTCAAATAGATATAGTGCTCCATACAGCTGCTACCATTTTAATAAGTATTTATTCTTCAAATGGACAACTGGTATCCACACGAGAAACCAAACTTTTGACATCTGGCAAACACACAATACCTATTGGCCACGCAAATCTTCCAACAGGCGATTATTTTTTTCTGGTAAAGCAAAATGACACCATTAGATATAAAGGCAAATTGAGCATCTTAAAATAAGGTATCAAAGGGCGCACGATCTTTAAAAAAAGCTATTCTTTACATTCGCTCACTTAATTAATAAACAGTATTTTTACTTCCTCATTTATCAGTATGCGAAAAAGCACTCAGAAATCAAAAAATACCGAAATTAAAAATACCGTTTGGGAGTATGCACCTGCACCTGAAAGTACAGATCATATTGATATAAAATCCCAATACGAATTATTAATCAATGGGAAATTTGTAAAACCCCATTCTAAAAAATATTTTGACACCATCAATCCGGCTACCGAAAAAAAAATAAGTCGCGTGGCACAGGCTGATGCGAAGGATATGGACAACGCCGTAAAAGCTGCAAAGAAAGCCTATGATACGGTATGGAGTAAGATGCCCGGTGCACGCGAACTGGCTGTGGTAGAAACCATCGATGGGGGCAAATCAATTCGGGAAAGTAGAGATATTGATATTCCATTGGCTGCCAATCATTTCTTTTACTATGCCGGTTGGGCCGACAAATTAGAATATGCCTTTCCCAATCGCACCCCAAAAGCGCTGGGTGTAGCAGGTCAAATTATTCCCTGGAATTTTCCCTTGTTAATGGCAGCCTGGAAAATAGCGCCGGCCTTGGCTACCGGAAATACAGTTGTACTAAAACCGGCCGAAACCACACCGCTTACCGCATTAAAACTGGCCGAAATTATTCAGGAAAGCGGATTGCCGGATGGAGTCGTAAATATCGTAACAGGATTTGGAGATGCCGGTGCGGCTTTGGTGAATCATCCGCTTGTCAATAAAATTGCCTTTACCGGAAGTACTCCGGTAGGTAAGTTTATTCAAAAAGCCATTGCAGGTACCGGAAAAAAAGCCACGCTGGAGTTGGGTGGAAAAGCAGCCAATATCATTTTTGATGATGCGCCTATCGATCAAGCCGTAGAGGGTATTGTAAATGGAATCTTCTTTAATCAAGGACATGTTTGCTGCGCCGGTTCACGACTTTTTGTGCAAGAAAATATTGCTGATACGGTGATCAAAAAACTCAAAAGAAGAATGGAAACCCTCATTGTAGGAAATCCATTAGATAAAAATACAGACATTGGCGCAATCAACAGCAAAGAGCAATTGCAAAAAATAAATGAGTATTTAAAAATTGGCATTGCAGAAGGTGCTGAAATGTACCAGTCGAATTGCAAAATGCCCGATACGGGATATTTCTGCAAGCCGACTTTGTTTTTACATACTTCTCAAAGCCATCGAATTGTACAGGAAGAAATTTTTGGACCGGTACTAACCATTCAAACCTTCAGAACTATTGAAGAGGTGATTGAAAAAGCGAATAATATCCCCTACGGATTAAGTGCCGGTGTATGGACCGATAAAGGAAGCAAAATATTTAACTTGACTACAAAATTGCGTGCAGGCGTGGTTTGGGCCAATACCTATAACAAATTTGACCCCACTTCTCCGTTTGGCGGATACAAAGAAAGTGGATTTGGCAGAGAAGGCGGCATACACGGGCTTGCGCCTTATGTAACCTTAGAAGAATAATTTTTATTTTCTTTTTCGTCATGCAATCACTGCATTATCTACTTGCTTATTTTGTTGACTAACACTGCATTTAGAACGATTTAGAAAAATGGCGTCAATAAACTGCCAAGCAATCACTGAATCAACTAGAACAATAAATATGAGCGAAGTACAAGATGATTTTTAATTATTTTTCGAAAGCCTTGATTTTTCCTGCCCAACTACCATCTATTAATAATTAAAGCAGGCGGGTGCACTCCCTTTTTATCAAGAAAAAAGTGGAACATGTAGCCTATATGTAGCAACAGGTAGCAATTATGAGAAATAAAGTACAATGATTCCCAAATAATTCCTGATTCAAGAAACGTTTTGTACTTTGTTATCGATAAGAAAAACATACATTTACGCTTAAACTGATTCCTCATGGAAATGCCCAAATTTTTACTAGGCGACAATACCGACTTTCCCGAAGACATCTTTATTCTTCATCTTGAATATCCGCGATTTATCGTGAATTTAAAAAATGATGAATTGGAATTGCTGGAAGAGGTAGAAGAATTGTCGGATGCCGAATTACAAAATGAAATGACCGCTCTGGTAGAATTGGCAGTTACCTTTTACGATCGGGAGATGAGTCGGTATGAAGAATAGGAGGGACCTTCACTTAGCGTTGCAATACAATTTTCTCATATTGTACCCCTCTATCGTTCCGTAAGCGAATAAGGTAATTGCCATTCGCAATCGATACAGGCAAACTAATTTTTATCGCTCTGGGTTCAATCGTTTTTTGATACAGTACCTTTCCCATCAAGTCGATGAGTTGCACCTCGAAAAATAAATGGTCAACATCTTTTATCATAAAATGACCCTTACTAGGATTCGGAAAAATCAAACTTTTGGTACTTTCGGTATAGGCGATTCCGCTTGCTAGGGTGGGCACCTCAATCAGATTACCGGTCGGAAATCTCCCCAAAAGGCCTCCCATAAAATCCATCTCTTTTTGAAATTGGTTATTGGAAATTTGGTAGCTATATAAAACGCCTCGGTCTACTATACCTCCTTGATAGGTCATTCCGTACAATTTACCATCTGAGGCCTGCATGATATTTCCTATTGGTTTCATTCCATCACTTCCTGAAAAATCGTGTATTTTTTGAAACGAATTGCTGCCATAATCATATTGAAATAAAGTACCCATACTATTGATTCCTCCTGCTTCTGTGGTTCCATATATTTTTCCATTGGGTGAAATAAATAGTGTCCCGCGTGGTGAAGCTCCATTTATTATGTCGAAATGAAACTTCGGAGTGTAGACATTGGTGCTGGGGTTAAACTCAAATAAAACGCCTGCTCCAAAACTGCCTCCATTTTGTGTGATTCCATAAAACATTCCATTGGGTGCTTCAATCATTGCAGCTGATGGGCCACATCCTGTTACACATTCAAAGTCGTATCGTTTGTTAATCACATTTTGAACATAGTCATACTCGTAAATGATACCGGCCGTATTGGTACCGCCAGACTCTGTCATTCCAAATAAAAGACCGGCCGATGATTTTAAAAAAGGAAGCCCATTGATACCGCCCACGGAATCTACCACAAAATCATACAACTTCGTATAACTGTTTGTGAGGTAATTATATTTATAAATGACCCCATCGTTGTTAAGGCCCCCACGGAATGTAGTACCATATAAATCGCCGCCACTAGTTTCTACCAAAGCCCCTTGCGGATCGCTTCCATTAAAGGAGCTAAAATCCATTTTTTTGGTATACAAATTATTTACATAATCAAATTCAAAAAGGACTCCCGCATTGTAGCCACCTCGCAAGGAACATGCTCCGTAATAGTAACCGTTTTGTGCTTTTAGCATGGGTCCACTTGGGCGCTCACCATTGATACCACCTAGGTCAATTTTCTTAGTATACGTGGATGTACCGATATCAAATGCGAAAAGGGTACCATGATTGGCCTTACCTCCCAGCACAGTCATTCCATACAGTTTTCCGTTGGCTGATTGCATAAGGGAATAATTCGGATTGGCTCCTTCAAAATTTTCGAAATCATACAATTTGAGATACGTATTGTTTACGGTATTGTATTCAAACAAAACCCCGTTATTATATACACCCCCATTTGGAGTCAACCCATATAATTTAGAATTGTTTGCCTTTAATAAACTGCCCACCGGAAATTCGCCATTTGCAATATCCAAATCAATTTTTTTTACAAACTGATAGGTTAAATAGTGATATTCAAAAATGACTCCTTTGCCGTTTATGCCGCCATTTTGTGTCATGCCGTACAATAAGCCGTTATTGGCAAGTGTCAATGACCCAAAGGGAAAACTACCGTTGATCCCATCAAAGTCATGTACATTACTGAGGGTATTATTGCCGTAATTGTATTCGATAATGGTGCCGTAACCATTTAGTCCTCCAGCGACCGTGAGTGCATATAGCTTTCCGTTGGAGGCTGTCACCAAGGCTCCGTATGGGGTATAACCTGTTGAAACGGAAAGATCTTTTTTAGAGGTCAGCGTGTTGGTGACATAATCGTATTCATAAAGGACTCCATTATTAAACAGGCCTCCTTCACTTGTAAGCCCATATAATTTTCCATTGGGTGCCTGCATAAGGCCTCCGATAGGGATGCGTCCGGTAATCCCATTAAAATCGATCTTCTTGGTATACGTATTATTTGCAATATCAAATTCAAAAATTACGCCGCTTCCCGTTGCACCACCCCTGACGCAGTGCCATACAATTTACCGTTGGTAGCTTGAATCAACGCACCATAGGGCCAATTACCATCTAGCGTATCAAAATGATAGTGTTTAGCATACGTATTAGCAATAGGATCATAACTAAACAGCACCCCGTCGAGCGTGGCCGGACCACCATTGGTGCAAACTCCATACATTTTTCCGTTGGTAGCTTCGCACAATTGACCATACATACTACCTATTCCGGGGTTATTCGGCGTTAAAGTAGAAAGTACCTGATAACTATTGCCGGTGATATCTGTTTTAAAAATGGTACCAAACCCTTCTCCCCCCATACTGTTTAGTCCAATAAAGGTAGGTTGCGCCATTGGCTTCAAAGAGGGAAATAATAGCATTAACCCAAAAATCAGCCATAAAGCTCTCAATTTATAAGGAATTCGTTGCATTAATGGGCATTTACCTACTGTATTCATTTACGCAAGTTACGATGAATTAGACGAACAAACAGATTCCATTGTTGGTATGGCACAATTTAGAAAATTTAGATATTTTCAATAATAAATATTGGTAAATATCATTTTTTCCCTATTTTTGCACCCCAATTACACTCTTCCTTAGCTCAGTTGGTTAGAGCATCTGACTGTTAATCAGAGGGTCTCTGGTTCAAGTCCAGAAGGGAGAGCAGAGAAACTCCTAAAACACAATGTTTTAGGGGTTTTTTGTTTTTATAGGTATTCAGTAGTTTTGGTCAAAATAGCACTTATTTTGAACCTAGACTTGTACATAACTTGTACATTGATAACATGTAGTTCTGCTTACAAATCCCCCACAGTAAGCAATGTCATTTACAACTAAATTAATTTTAGACAAAAGAAGACAAAAACAAGATGGTACATACTCATTAAGACTCAGAATCTTTAAAAACTCTAAGTATACTGAAGTATCTCTTGGAGTATCCATTTTAGAAGTATTTTGGGATGCTCAAAGCCAAAAAGTAAAGAATACACATCCTCATTTTAAACTACTAAACAGTAAAATTGCCACACAGAACCTCAAAATGCAGGAAAGAATTCTGCTTTTAGAGAAGTCAGATAAGGTGTACTCTCTGTCAGAAGTAGCAGGAACCACAAAAAAAGCTGAAAAAGTCACCTTTAATGAATTTGGTAAGCAAGTAGTAGAAAATTATACAAAAAGTGGAAAGATAGGTAGTGCCATAGCTTATCAAACAGCTATAAATAAAATCACCTCCTATTGTCTTCATGAAATTCATTTTGAAGCAATGGACTATACCTTTCTAAAAAAGGTTGAACAGTGTATGTCACAGGAGGGTATGAAAATAAATGCTATTGCCTCTTATATGAGACAAATAAGAGCCATTTATAACCAAGCCATTAAATCTGACTTAGTTGAAGAAAAATTCTATCCATTTAAGAAATACAAACTGAAAACTGAAAAGACATTAAACAAGACTCTTGACATTCAGACCTTAAAGGACATTTACCATCTTAAACTGGTTTGTAAATCAAATGAATGGCATTACAGAACCTATTTTCTGCTTTCGTTTAGTCTCAGAGGTATTTCCTTTATAGATATGCTTTTACTCACAGGAAAGAATTATAAGAATGGGAATCTCTATTTTAAAAGAAGAAAAACAGGGAAAGTTTACACTATCAAGTTACACCCCTTTGCCAAAACCTTACTTGAATATTACTGTGACTTAGATGCTATTTCAGCAGAAGATTATTTATTACCTGACATTACAAGTAAAGAAGCTGTTGCAATTAAAAAGCAGTCTTTACAAGTAGTTAAAATGGCAAATAAGTATTTGAGTAAAATTGGTTTGATGGTTAAAAGTAAAGACAAGATAACTACTTATTATGAAAGGTATACTTGGGCTAATGTTGCAAAATGTTTAGGTTACTCAAAAGATATAATTGCTGAAGCCTTGGGTCATGAGTATGGCAATGCTGTAACTGGTATTTATCTTGACAATTACAATAATGACATCATTGATGAAATGAATGATAAAGTCATTGGAAGTTTGTTGAAATAGGTAAAAATAAATAGGGGCACGAAACCCCTATTTATTACTTCAATTTTTCTATTCCCAAATTTCACAAAGTACTTGAGGTTCAATCCCCATAATATCTCTCAAATGTTGTATGAAATATTCTTTTACAATATGACTGTTGTTTACAGTTGTAGCAATAGAATCATGTATTGTCCATAGAGGAATTTGAGGATAATTTTCATGAATGTCAAGACACACATTATGCAGAACCAGGTTTGACTCAAATCTTTGAAGCATACATGCTAAAGCTTTATGGTTATTTCCCCTTTTTACAAATTGAAAAATAGCATACACATTAGGAAAGCAATCTGAAAAAGCTCTCACATAGGCACACCATCTCTTAGCTTGTACTTTTTCAAATAGTGCTCTAAATGTAGCTGTTTTAGCAAAACCTCTAATTTCCTCTGCCCTCTTTAAATCATTCTCAATATCCATAATTTCACTAGGGATCAAATTCTTTTGAATTAGGATTTCAGCAAAGTACTCATAATACTTTCCTTCAGTTACAGACTTTTTATATGCAACTACATCATCTTTTAAACTGTTAACCTTTATCATATTTTCAATCATACTAATATTACCACTGAATTTAAACTCAGGATTATATTTAGATAAAAGTCCTTTGATATTCAATTTGTCAAAAATATCACTATCCAATAGGATAATTGAAAGAAATGGCTGTGAATTAACTATATCTATATTTGCCAGTTTACTTCCATCATATCTCAGAAGCTTTCTCAGTTGTTTCCACAAAACCACAAGTGGAGAGTGCAACCTACCTGAAGTGCTGTCAATTTTAGGATAGCCATCATAGCTTAGCAGTACTTATTTTATCTACTGCTATATACTTTGAATTAAAAGCCATCAAAATGACATCTTCCAAAGAAGGTAAATTCTGAAGTTCTGCATCTGAGAATTCTATACCTTGTCTTTTTTTGATGACTTTTCTTCTTGTATTAGCTTTGTCTTCCTCTAATAAATCAATTGCTCTTTCCTCATCTATAGTCAATCTAGGATTAAAAAACTCCCTGAAGAAATCTAATTTTTTTTCAGCTTCCTCATCTCTGTGATTCCTACCCTTATCCAATATACTTTTTATAAGAGTAGGTGTTGTAATTGAATTTGCCACAATTTTTGTTCTGTATAGAGGTGTAAATTTCAAACCCCTTGATTTTTTACCCACTTGATATGATGTTCCTTCTTCTATGATATTCTGACTTTTTAAGTAATTAATGTAACCTTTATACTCATGTATTCTTTTACTTAATGTTTCTTTATTTATAGGTGTAAACCCATTTTCTTTATCAAAGTCAAAATCCTTCTTGCCATGAGGAATTGCACTTATTAGGTGAAGTATGTATGCTAGTGCATCCCTATAGTTTGTATACCTTTTGGGCATTCTCTTAAAACTAGGAGGATTAGCCCTGATTATTTCTTCTAATTGTAAATTCTCAGGTAAATAAATTGGATACCTGCTATTTCTATTGCTTGTCATTTTCTTTTTATTTAAATTTTTAAAAATATCATTCTATGACTCATCTCATAACTGAATCTAAAATGATCAATAAATCTTCTGTGAAAAAGGTACTATCCTAAACAATGGCGTAATTATTTCCAATATTAGGGTAATTTAAATCCTTTCAGCTACTCATAGTTATTTCTTAAAGTACATTTTGTACTGAAATATCCTATCGTTTTTAAAAATGGTGCGACATGACTTTTCAAATAATCATTGTTTAATAGATTGTCTATTAAACAGCACAGCAATAAATTGTTAATTACAATACAACTTTTATTGGTTCAAAAGCTTAGACGTAATGATTTTGAAAAGGGTTTGCAAAATTTCCTTCTCAATTCTTCAAAATACATTTTTTAACAAATCAACATAAATTTCTCATTAAAACAAATCACAATGCAATTAAGAAACTCATCAAGAAAACAGGCAAAAATCAAAATGTGCCTACAAGGTTCAAGTGGAAGTGGCAAAACTATGTCAGCTTTACTAATAGCCTATGGAATTACAAATGACTGGCAGAAAATAGCAGTCATAGATGCTGAAAACAAATCAGCAGACCTTTATGCTCACTTAGGTAATTATCAGGTATTACCTTTTGAACCACCATACTCACCTGAAAGATATGTACAGGCTATAGATGTTTGCTTACAGCAAAATATAGAAGTCATTATTATTGACAGTATCAGTCATTGTTGGGAGTACTTGTTAGATTACCACAGCAGTATGGCAGGTAATAGCTTTACAAATTGGGCTAAGATTAACCCCATACAAAAACTCTTTACAGATAAGCTACTTCAAAGTGATGTTCATGTAATAGCTACAATGAGAAGTAAACAGGATTATGTACTTCAACAAAAAGATGGAAAATATATACCTGAAAAAGTAGGACTTAAAGGCATCTTTAGAGATGGAATTGAGTATGAATTTACTTTGGTATTTGACATTGACAGTAAACATAATGCTGTGGCTTCTAAAGACAGGACTTCTCTATTTGGAGATAAACCTGAATTTAAAATCTCTTTTGAAACAGGTAAAAAAATCACAGAATGGTGTAATAGTGGAATTGATGGAAAACATGAAGTTATGAACCAGATTACTACCTGTAAAACAATGCAGGAGCTAATTGATATTTACAACAACAATCCTCAATATCATGAAATTCTTAAAAATGATTTTACCAACAAGAAATTAATCATTGAGCAACAACAAAAATTTATTCCTAACACTCAAAATTTCTCAACAAATGGACAACACCTCAATAATGGAAATGCCCCCATTAAACAATAATGGCATAAATAAACCTACTCCTGAAAATGAAAGCCAGTTCATAGAGGCTAACACTAACAATGTTAGCCTCTTTCATTTAAAGAAGGAATGCATCATTCCTACCTTTAAGGATAATGAGCAAACTATTAGTCATTCAGAGCTAATTGAAACTACTTATGACTGTATTCAAACACTTTTTGGTAATCAACCTATATCAGAGCCTGATATCAGGGTCTCTCATGAAATCAAGGGTAGAATACCGGAAGCTATTGGAAAGTCAGTAAGAGAGCTACAGGAGCATGAAAAAACAGTATATTGGGAGAGATGTGCATTTCTATTTCAGTTACCCAATTTCAGGAATGTAATCAATAACAATGAACTGAATTTGACTATTGGTGGAGTAAGAGCTTACAATCAGGAAAACCTGTACAGTAAAAAATCAATGGAGAAATTCAAAATATTTATTGGTTATCAAAACAGAGTTTGCACAAACTTATGTATTTCTACAGATGGTTTTAGTAATGAAATCAGAGCAAGTAATACCCTTGACCTGCAAACTAAAATCATTGAACTACTGAGTAATTACAATGGTCAAAAGCATTTAGCTGAATTAGACAGTTTAGGTGATTATGAATTAACTGAACATCAATTTGCACAGTTTATAGGTAAGGCAAGGTTGTATCATTATTTACCTAAAATTATGAAATCTAATATCCCCTTTCTTGATATGAATGATGGTATGGTAAATGCTATAGCCAAAGAATATTATGAAGATGCCAACTTCAGCAGAAGTGAAAATGGGAGCATTAATATGTGGAAATTGTATAACCTGTTTACAGGTGCTACAAAATCAAGTTACATAGATAATTTTTTAGAAAGAACTGTAAATGCCTACAGCTTAACTCAGGGACTTGTGAAAGCAATGAATGGAGAAAGTTCATATAGTTGGTTTTTGGGTTAGAAAGATAGGTGTCATTAGAAATAGTGGCACTTTTTATTCTTTATGTAACCATCTTCTATTACTTTGCACTAATGAAATGGGAAATTGAAAAATTATTGACAGAATTTAAAAGTATTGACTATGGAATAATTTATCCATCCACATACTTAGAGATATGTAGATACCCATATAGCAGATTTGAAGAAATTTGTTCTAGAATTCTCTCATATTTTTTCAATCCTGATAATGAACATGGACTAAAAGACCTATTTCTAAAATCATTTTTTGGTCTGAATACCATTAAAATAAATAATCCTACCACACCAACAAATTTCAAAAACATTAAAGTAAGAACAGAAGAAAATGCTGAAGGGAAAAGGCTTGATGTAATAATACTATCAGAAGAATTTATAATTGGTATAGAAAATAAAATAACTGCAAATCTGTATAACCCATTACCAATTTATAATGCCCTAATTGAAAAACATCCTCAAAATATTAAATACAAAATTGTATTGTCTGTTAAAAAGATAGTAGATATAAATGAATTACAGTTGATGCAAAATGCTGGTTTTGTAAATATATTGTATATTGAACTTATTGACGAAATCAGGAATAATATAGGTAAATATATAAGTAATCAAAACCAGCATTCAACTTACATCTTAAATGACTTCATAAAAACAATGGAAAACATGAGTAACAATAACTACCTAAATAACGAAAATGATAATTTTTTTATTAAAAATTCCTCTTTGATTTCTGACTTAGTTCAAAAAAATGATGACTTCCACAGTAGATTGTCAAATTTAAGATGTAACAGATATAATGAATTAGTTAGTGAAATGATAATCAAAACTAAAGATGAAAACTGGTGGGTATACCAATGTTATGGAATTGGAATTAATAAATTTGGAGAAGTAAAGGATATTGGAATAGAATGTGTTTATGAATTTGAATATAATGAGCATAGGAATCCTAATGAAAATGCTTTAGGCAAGTTTCTAATTTATGTCACTGCATGGAATGACAATGTGTGGAATGACTATAAAGAAAAAATTACATGTAATTTAGAAGTAATAAAAAAACAAAATGAAGCCAAAAAAGATGGACATAAAACAACAATATTATATGCTACAATTTTTGACAATGACACAGACAAAATAATCTCCACCCTTTATGATGGATATACACTAATAGCAAATTCACTGAATAAGTAATATTAAGTAGGCTTAAAATAAAGTATATATTTCTTAAATTTACTTCCAATAATTATTATGCCCTTATTCCAAACCTCAGTCCTCAATAAATACCTTTTAGAACAAGACAAAGAACTTGTTGAAAAACAGTATACTGAATTCAAGGAGTATTTTTTAAATCCTGCTATTCAGAAGAATATAATAGCAAGTAAAGAAGAAGAGTTTCAAGAAGGTTTTTTGAGGGAGTTATTTGTAAGTGTACTTGGATATACTATTAACCCTGCACCTGACTTTAATTTAAGAACTGAACTTAAAAATATTAAAGATAGTAAGAAAGCTGATGGGGCAATAATAGATGGAGATAAGGTATTAGCTGTGATAGAGTTAAAAGGCACAAATACTATAAACTTAAATCAGATAGAAGTCCAGGCTTTTGGGTATAAGAATAATCAGGAAGGTTGCAGGTATATCATAACTTCTAACTTCAAGAAAATCAGATTTTACATTGATAATGCTATTGACTTTTTAGAATGGGATTTATTTACATTAGATATTGAAGGATTTAAGATATTGCACATTTGTTTACAAAAAGAAAACCTATTTAGGAACATAGCTGCTACTATTAAGTTAGAAAGTGTCACTGTAGAGGATAATGTGACCAAAAAATTATATAAAGAATATAGCTATTTTAGAAAATCCTTATTTAATAACATAGTTGAACATAATCCAAGCATTGATAAATTACTGCTATTTAAGAAAACCCAAAAGCTACTTGACAGGTTTCTGTTTCTCTTTTTTGCAGAAGACAGAATGTTAGTCCCTCCTAATAGTGTAAGAGTAATTTTAGACCAATGGACAACCTTAAAGGATATGGATGCTTATCAACCTCTATATAGTAGATTTAAGCTCTATTTTGGCTACCTGAATACAGGGCATAAAGGAAAGGTACATGAAATTTTTGCCTATAATGGAGGCTTATTTGCATCTGATGAAATTCTTGATAATATAAAAATGGATGATTCAGTATTATATGATACTACAATGAGTTTAAGTAAGTATGATTACAACACTGAAGTAGATGTAAATATCCTAGGGCACATCTTTGAACACTCACTTACTGAGATAGAGGAACTGGAGCAGGAAATTACAAGCATAGTAATAGGGGGATCCGATAGGATTAGTAAGAGGAAGAAGGATGGGGTATTCTATACTCCTAAATATATTACCAAGTATATTGTAGAAAACACAGTAGGTACATTGTGTAAGAACAAGAAAGAGGAATTACAACTTCAAGAAGAAGATTACCACCTACTCACAAAAAAAGCCAAAAAACAATTATTTGACACCCTCCAAACCTATAGCAATTGGCTATTACAGATAACCATCATTGACCCTGCATGTGGAAGTGGAGCATTTTTAAACCAAGCGTTAGAATATCTAATAAATGAACATAAATGGATAAGTGAACTTGAAGCTAATGTTACAGATAGCAGCATAGTTTTTGATGTAGAAAGCAGCATTTTGGAGAACAACATTTTTGGGGTAGATATTAATGAAGAAAGTGTTGAGATAGCTAAACTAAGCCTATGGCTTAGAACAGCAAGAAAAGGTAGAAAACTCAATAGCTTAAACAACAACATTAAATGTGGAAATAGCTTGATAGATGATGTGGACATAGCAGGGGATAAAGCCTTTAATTGGCAAGAACAGTTCCCACATATTTTTGAGAAAGGTGGTTTTGATGTGGTGATAGGAAATCCTCCTTATGCAAGTGGTATATTCACCACCACTGAAAAGCATTATCTAAATAGAGAATATAGCATTGCCCAATATCAATTGGATTTATATGTCCTATTTATGCAAAAAGGAATTGATATTCTTAATGTAAATGGTTTTATAAGTTACATAACTCCAAATTCTTGGTTAAAAAATTTGATGATGTCAGAATGTAGATTACTTATTTTGAATAATCTACAACTTGTTACAATCATACCTAATCTTCCTAATGTATTTGTAGATGCTTCTGTTTATTCAATGATATTTAATGCAATAAAAACTAAGCCCCAATATGAAGCTAGAATAATTGAATGTATTAATGGAGAATTTATCTATAAGCATTCAGTTAATCAAACTGACTTTCTTAAAAACAACAAATATGTTTTTACTGTTGAGGCAAATAATAGTGTTTTACATATTCTAAACAAACTAAAGTCAAATAATGATACATTAGAAACCCATTTTGATATTATTAGGGGAATAAATCCATATGATAGTTATAGAGGTCAATCACAAGAAATAATTAAATCAAAAGCTTATCATTCTGACTATAAAAAAGATGAAACCTTTGTTCCTGAAATAAGGGGTAAACATGCTAAAAGATACTTTTACAAATGGGATGGCAAGCATTATTTAGTTATGGAAATTGGTTAGCAGCCCCAAGAAATGAAAACTATTTCAAAGGTAACAGAATAGTATTTAGAGAAATTTTAGGTAAGAATTTTGAGTGTGCAATAGTAAAGGAAGATATTAAAATTGATAGAAGTTTATATATAGCTAAGCCTAAATCAGACAAAACAATTAGTATAAATTTTGCCCAAGCATTATTGGCATCAAAACTATTAGCATATTATTTTAGGTATAGCTCTAATGAGTTTGATGATTTATTTCCAAAAATTAGACTAGAAGAATTTAAGAAACTACCAATAAAAGTAATCCCTATAAATGAACAACAACATTTTATTGATATTGTAAATGTGATAATAGATTTGAATTTGAAGCTAGAAAAAGTAAATACAGGTTTTCAAAATTTATTAATCTCAAAATATTCAACATTAAACATCAATACCAAACTAGAAAAATGGTATGAATTAAGCTTTGCAGATTTCAATAAACAACTAAGCAAACAAAAAAGTCAAAAAAATCCTTGTAAGTTTATAGTAGCTGGCATTAATGTAGCAAAGAAATATGAGTTGAAGGAACTTAGTCCAGGAAGATTTACAAGCTATGATATTCCACTACAAGATACCAAATATTTTAAAACATTTACAGTTCATCATGATGAAGTATTTTTCCTATCAGATTTAACCAAACCTTATGCATATGATAATCTTCCATTTCAAATTGATAGATATTTCAAATATTTAAGGAACATATTTGGTAACCCAATCAAATTCATACAGATTTATAATGAATATTTTAATCCTATTGAACCTGTTGAAAATAAAAAGTTTTACATATGGAAAATAAAATGCAATAATATCTTTTTTATGGTTTCATTTCAAAGGAGTATAACACGCTTCCTCTCATTGACCATTAAGTTATCAGAAACCGAAAACAAAACAAATTCTCGTATAAAAAATTATTACCAGAATATCACTAAAGATGAAAAGAGTATGTATATTATACAAGATACAATTATTGAAAAAATGCCAATAGTATATAATGACCGATTTTGGTAAAACATTGCAAACAGCCATTGCAAAGTCTATATTTAATTTTGCCAACAGAAACACCACGAAATTGGAACAAACTAAATAAAAATGAATAGATTAATAATAATAGGAAATGGCTTTGATTTACAATTAAATAAAATTTATTAAATTATGAATAATAGAATTGATCTTGATAAAAAAATAAATGAAAGAATAAATAGAGTTGTTGAACATGAATGGGGAACACTAGATTTAAAAAATTGTGGCTTAACTGAAATACCAGCAGTAGTATTTAAACAAACACACTTAGTAAATATCGATTTAAGTAATGATAAATACTGTGATGATGAGCATAGGAATAAATTAGTGTCCATTCCAAAAGAAATTAGTAATCTTACCAAGCTTTATAAGCTAAATTTAGCTAATAATGAAATTTGTGAGGTTAGTGAAGAAATTTCAAAATTAAAGGAACTTTCAGTTCTTATAATTAGTAATAACAAATTAACAGAACTCTCCCCCAAAATTGCTAATATGAAAAGCTTAAAAGAGCTTCATTTAGAAGGGAATCCTTTTGATATGTTACCTCCTGAAATTGTCTCAAGAGGTATTGAAAGAATAAGAAATTTTTACAAGGAACTGGAAGAATCTGATTTTTTATATGAAGTAAAGCTAATTATTGTTGGCCAAGGAAGAGTTGGGAAAACATGTATTTCTAAAGCATTAGTTACCCCAAATTATAAATTAGAAGACACTGAAAGTACAGAAGGAATTAATATTAATAGTTGGATAATCCCTCAAAAGGAAATATCAAAAATTAACCCTTCTATACAAAGAGATTTCCAAATTAATATATGGGATTTTGGAGGACAAGAAATTTATCATTCAACTCATCAATTCTTTCTGACCAAGAGGTCAATTTATATGCTAGTTACTGAATCAAGAAAAGAAGACAGTCATGATGATTTCTATTATTGGTTGAATATCATAAAACTATTAGGAGACCAAAGTCCTGTATTAGTTGTTTTAAATAAATGTGACCAACCTACTAAAGAATTACCTATTAAAGAATATAAAGAATCCTTTAGTAATATCAAGGACTTTCATAAAATTAGTTTAAAATCTGATTATGAAAATACTTTAACAGACTTCAAAGAAAGTATCAAAAAAATAGCTTCTTCTCTTCCACATATTGGAAATAGATTACCTAAAAAATGGGTAGATATTAGAATTGAATTAGAAGATTTAAAGTTAAAAGGTAAAAACTATATTACAGAAACTGAATATTTCGATATTTGTAAAAAGCACTACCGAAATCAAGAAGGTGCATTGTTTTTAAGTGATTACTTTCATGACTTAGGAGTAATACTGCATTTTAGAGATGATTTAGAACTAAAAGATACTGTTATACTAAATAATGAATGGATTACTGGAGGTGTATATAAAATACTCGATGATAAAAAAGTAATAGATAGCAATGGCAAATTTGATAACAGTGATTTGCAAAGAATTCTTTCAGATGTGGAATATAAGTATAAAGTAAAAGAACTCCTTTCTTTAATGAAGAATAAGAAGTTTGACCTATGTTTTGAGTTGGAACAAGGAATGTATTTAGTACCAAGATTACTACCAGTTGATGAAGTTGAACATAATTGGAAATCAGATTCTAATAATTTAAAATTTGAGTACAGGTACAAATTCATGCCTAAAGGAATTCTAGCAAGGTTAATTGTAAAGTTAAATAAAGATATATATCAAAATATTTACTGGAGATATGGAGTTGTTTTACATTATCAAAATACTCATGCAATTGTTAAGGAAAAGTATTTTGAGAATAAAATTACAATTGAAATAAGTGGAGATTACAAAAGAGAATACCTTTTTATGATAAGAAAAAGTATTGAGGAAATTCACAGAGATTTTAATAAATTAGGCTATACAGAAATGATTCCCTGTTGTTGTAAAGAATGCTTATCTAATGAGAATCCTCATTTTTTTGGGTTTGATATATTAAGAAGATATGAGTTGAATAACTTACCTAAAATTAGATGTGATAATAGTTTAGAAGAGGTTTTGGTAAGTACTATGACAAGTAACATTGGAAATAATAGTATATCAGATACCATGTTCATTTTTTGTGAAAATCAAAATGAAAAATTATTGAATTTGTTGGGATTTGAAAATGTAATATTTTATCCTGAAAAAAATAGTAATGGTGTTTTCATTCAAACTAAGTCTGACCCTGATAAATATGGTTTAAGAGATAGAGATTATTTATTAGATTCTGAAATAGAAAGATTAAAAGTGAAATACAAAAAGTATATAGTTTTAGATTATTATTGCTTTGAAAATTATTTATATCACCCTGACAATATTGCTGAGCTAAAATTAATTGAATTTAACAAAGAAGAATATATTGAAGATATTATTAGACAGAAAAATGAAAATAAAGACCTAATACTTTCCAACTTCAAAAGTGCAAGAAAATCATATCAAGAATTTAAGTTAGATGCAGAAAAAATTCAAGATAAAGATAAGGAAAATGATATTATAAAATATTTGCAGTCTAATGAAATTGAGACATTTTTTAAATCATTTAGTATGAAGGACTACTATAATAAAGATAAAACACTTTCGAGATATAGTTTAAAACCTAAAGAACTTGTAATGACAAAATGGTTTAATGACAAAATGAACATTTTAATATTAAACAGAAAGGTAGAATAATGCCATTAAATAGTAAAGAGATATTAATTGAGAATTATTTAAAATCAAAATTACCAAATGTAATTTTTAACAAGCTTACATATGGAAATGGAAATAGTTATCCTGACCATATACAGTATCAAATCGGCTCCAACAGAGATTTAATAGATAGTAAGTATTTCTATAAATCTCAGAAAGAATTTATTCATTTTACAACATTTGATGTTGCAAAATCAATTATATCAAACTGTCATTTTAGGATGTATAATCTGTATAATATGAATGACCCAAGAGAATATACATTTGCCAATAGAGAATTTTATGAATTAATAAAGAACAAAGAAGACCCTAAAATAAATCTTTTTCTATTGTCAATGTGCAAACCCATTTTATTTAGTGAGGATTCAGGTATAGAGTTTAATATGTGGAGGTTATATGCAGATGACGGTAAAGGTATTGGTCTAAAAGTAAGTTTTGATAAAACTAATAGCTATAAGTGGGAAGATTATTATTTGAGTCAAATATATTATGGAATTGAAGAAAGAAATGTACTATCTGATACTTATAAGTTCATTTCTAGAAATAGTTTACCAAGTCCTAAAACAGAAATTAATTTTTCACAGATTGCTTGTTTTCACAAACCCAAATTCTATCATTTGGAAAATGAAGTAAGGCTACTTGCTGATTACAGAGAATTCAAAGTTCAAGGAAGTTCATACTATAGTACTGATGAAAGGGAGAGAATTTTCCCACTTATCAATGAAGATACTGAAAAGAGAATTGCAACAAACCTTCCTGTTAGATTTTTAGAACTGCCAATTTATAGTAAGGTATACCCTCATGCAGTAAAAGAATACACAAAAATCCCATATCCTACTATTAAAGAAATAATTATTGGTCATAAACACAAATCCAATTATAAGGAAATTGAATTAGAGTTTCAAAATTTATGTATGAGACACTTGGGTTATTTACCAATTATAAAGATGTCAAGAATAAGTAAGTGGTTTGTTTAGTTATTTATAGCCACACACATAAGCACTGTTATACAATCCATTTATTTGTTTATGTAGATACTTACAAGTTTTACAATTTCCTAATTCGCCGTCAAAAAGCAGCAATGATATTTTTCAGTCCAGCATAAAATAAACTACCGGTTAATGCACTGTCCTCATAAATATAAATTGGCTGTCTATTTAAATAAATATGGGGATTCCCATAATGTCCATATATTTTAGGATACCAATTTTCACCATCTATAATTCTTTTTAGAACTGGATGGTTATAGAAGTTTGTCTTTAGAAATTGATTTAAAACTTCCTTTTTCTTGGGACATTTTATATACTTATCATCTTGACCCAAAAATTCAAATATCAAAAACCTTTGTTGGTCAGTGTAATATGCGCAATCATCAATATATTTTTTCATTATGCCTTCTTCTTCTCTCACTCTCCTTTCCTTTTCAATTCTTTTCCTTTCTTCTTCTCTTGGGTTAGTCATCCAAAGTTTATCTATTTCACTATTTGAAATAAATTTCATCAACGCTTCCAAATTATAAGTAAATCTTGGTAGCTCAAATACAATAAATGGAATATTTAATTCCAATAATTCAGAATACTTATAGCCCTCTGACGGGATTTCTTTAAAATGTAACACCTTGCAAAATAAATACCTATCCCCTTTAACAAAAATAAAATCTGGCTTTATATGCTTGAAATTAATTTCTGATAAAATACTTCCAAAATCCTCATCTTTATAAGACAATATCTTATCAAAATTAACTTTCGTGGATTCAATTCCACAGTCATTGGTTAGTTCATCATCATCAATATCATCATCACCAAACAACACAAACTTCTTGCCATTAGTTATTTCATCATCAAATAAATCTACCCTTTTGCTTTTACTAGCAGTAATATAAGAGTGGTAATACCTTGGAAGACAAATTTCAGTTACTATCTTAAAAGCATTAATTATATTTTCCTTTACTTGGAAAGAATTCAAATTTATAAAATTCTTATATTCCACTTCAATGCTTTCATTGGTTATCCACTCAGTGTATGTAGTTCCATTCTCAATTACTTCAATAAGCTTTTCTTCATTCAGTTCACTTTCACTCAAATCAATTTGAATGCAGTCTTTTTTTAGCTTTTTTAGTTTTGCAAACTTTCTATAATCAATAAAGTGTGTTACTGCAATTTCAATATACACTTCTCTGCCATTTACAATACCTATAATGTCAGGTTTAATAATAATACCATCTTCATCAATATACTTTTCCAATTTTACTGTATCAAATGTAATTGTCTCTTCTGCCTTAGTGAAATTACTTTCATGTATGTAATTCTTCCTTGGTATAGATTTAGGTAACAATACTCGTTTTCTTCTATTAATGATCTCCTTAGCCAATAGATGCAATGCAGTTTCATAAGCTTTCTCACACTCTGAACCTGAACTGTGGGCAAAATGGTGTGTCTTTACATTTTTAATATTATTTTGGAAACAAGAGTTTCTTTGCAATAACTACAAATGCAGCCACATTTAAGTCCATTTTCTACTTCATCTACATGTTTAAGTTTTCCATTTAATAAACCATATGTAAGTAATTTTTGATGCATACTTGTGACAGTTCCAATAACTGCAAGCCTTTGTTTAAATTTTAATAAATATAAGTAACTAATTATTTTTAAAATAATTTAATTTGACTACTTATTCACATATTCTTTCTTCAGCATTCAAAACATAGAATTGTAGGTAATTTTGCCCAAAAGAGTATTTATGGTTATTACAACTATTGTTTCAGGTTTAATACTTGACAGATTAATTCATGTGGGTCAAGACTGGCTTATAAAAAAGGGATTTGATAAAGTTTTTGATTTGGTAGGAAAATCCTTAGATAAGGAATCTCTGAATGAATTTGAAGTGGAAATGAATAATTGCATTCAACAATCAAATAGTGAATATTTATTGAATTATCCTCAATACTCCAATATGGCAGGTACACTGTTTTTTAATTCTATGACTTTCTGGAAAGAAATAATTGATAGTAATTTAAGCACTGAAATAGATAATGAGGCATTAATGCAATTGGTAAACTCTGATGTGCAAATTGTACCATGCACTTTGAAAGAAATTGAAGATTATCTTTTGTTCTTGAATAAGAATATTAAGGGAAATCAGAAATTAGGTAAGTTAAATATTGAGTATAATTATAAAAGAAATATATAGAGTAGGGAAAGTTGTAGATAAGCTGGACTCAAAGACTGACTTTATTATTGAAGGGATTAGTTCAATGTCTGATATTTTAAAGAGTATAATAGGAAATTCCTCAATTAAAGCTTTCTATTTGGATAGAATAAAGAAAATAATTAAACACATAGAAGAATTAAAGATTGAGACTGCTAAAGAAGAAATACTTGATCTTATTAACAGTCCTACCACTACCAATGAAATCTTGTCTAATGAAGAATTTGCCAATTTATATCAACTGCTGGGACAATGTGCTGAACTTCTAAATGAAGAATCATCAAAATGGTATTTTAAAGCACAACAATATTTACCATTAAAAAGTGAAATTGAAATTCAAATTGCATTCCATTATTTTTATAAGTCTGATAAAGAGTCTGCTAGAAAAATAGTTGATGAAGTGTTGAAGACTGATAGTGTAAACCCAATTGCAAATGCACTTATTGTTTTAATTGAGAATAGTGGAGATATTCAATTTGTCCTGTCAAATACAAAGGAGGAAGTTTTAAATGACATTAGATTTACATTTCCAATATTTTTTGGCATCTATTCAATAGAAACCCCAATATTATGGAAATTTCAAGATTGCTAGGTTTAGATAAGTATGAGAATATAAGTAACCCATCAATTACATATCAGAATCTGAAATTTTGGCATATCTACATCCAGTACCTAACTTATAAATACTTTGCCACAGTAAAAGACTTGGAAAAAGGGAATGCAAAAGTAGAAGGTGATTTATTCAACAGCATAAACCATCTATTGACCATCTTTAACTCAACAATTGAATATACAGAACTGAAAAAACATTACCCTGAAGTGTTTTTTCTTCAATCATACTTCCAATGGAATAAAAACAAAGATATTGTAAATACAGGTTTGGTAGAATCTAATTTCAAGTTGATAAAGGAAGTGAACAAATTACCAACCTATTTTATGTTGGTCATGGAAGTACTTTCTTATGTAAAGAGCCTTGATGCATTACTAAGGATGGATGAATACCTTGAAAAGAACATCAAAAGTAAAAAGGATATCCAACTAGACTTACTTTTAATTAGAAACCAAATATTAAAAAAGGACTCTCAAAAAGCAAATGAATTAGTTTTAGCCCTACTGACTAATCACTCTATAAATGAGTATGTTCTTTCCAATCTGATCATTATTTTTGAAGATTTTGAAAGAGACAGCATTGCTTTATCTGAAGAGATATTTGATAAAATCAACAATCTTAAAGTTGATAACCATTATAGCAGTTTATTATTTTTTATGTAAAAGTTCAACTAACCAAGGCCAAACTTGAAGAGTCAGAAGTTGCAGAGATTGAAGAGATTTCTGCTGAAAAAAAGCATCCATACCAAAATTGAAATAGCAAAGATTTTTCTTCTTAATTGTAATTATGATAAATGTATTAAAATTCTTGAGCCTATACTGGATTTAACTGTATTTAGTATTCAAGCAGAAATATATTGTAAAGCATTGTATTATTTACCAAATTCAATTGTCATCCTCAAAAATATTCTGGAAGGATATAGAAGTGCATCAGTGTATTGCAATACCACTGTTATTATTGAACTTGAAATATTTTTCAGTCTCAAGAGGCGGGATAAACTTAATGAAATTTCTAGTTTTGCCTTAAAATTTAAGCCTAATGAAAAATCATATATATATTATAAATTATTAGCCCTATTTCAACTTGATTTACAAGATGAACTTCTTAGTATCTTAGAGAGCATTGATATTTATGAATTTAGACAGGAAGTAATGGTCTTGGCCTGCAATGGATACTTTGTCTTAGGGAAGCATCAAAAGTCCTTAGAAATAGCATATCATTTGGTTCAAAGAAATAGAAATTATGAAGGATTATTTTTCAATACTTATCTTAGAATCCCAGACAACAAACTTGAGAAAGAGGAAATAGTAAAATCAGGTTTATTTTTAAGAATAACTGATGGAAATTCAGAGAGTGAATTTAAGTTAACAGATAGTACAGGTCTCTATAGTAAAATAGTTGGGTTGAAACTTAATGATGAATTTGAACATGAGGATTCATTTACCCAAATTAAAACTAAATACAAGATAATTGGTATCTATAATAAAATCCAATACTTCTATTTGTCCTTACTAAAGAAGGTCAACACCCCAGATTCAAATATCCGGGGTAAGATGATACACTTTGACAGCAATAATTTAGAATCTATTCAAAACAGCATTTTGCAGAACATTGGCAAAAATGGTGCAGATGAAAAATTGGAGGAGGAAAAATTCAATAATTATTTTAAGGGAATATTGAGTTTTTCTGAACTATTAAATCAGGCTTCATTTAATAACTTTTTTGACTTGTACCTATTTCTGACTAAAAACCCTTCATGCAAAGTATTGACTATACCATATCTTGTCTTGGAAAAAATTATCTCAAGCAAGAGTAAATATCTTTTAGACCTATCCACAATAAAAATGATATATGATTTGGAAAATGAAGGCCTATTTGAGAGTGCTGAAAGATATTCAATTTCATCTTTTACTAAAAGTATTATTGATCAATTTTATTTGAATGATAAGAATGGATTAAAAAGTGATTTAATGATGCAAATAAAAAATGACCAAATAATTCCAGTCCATTACTCAAAGGAGTTTTATGAAAGGAGGTCAGAAGACATAGCTAAATTTAAATTGTGGATAGACAAAAATATTGATGTTGTAAATGCTAAATCATTTATTGACTCTGGTAGACAAATAAACAATTTCAGTAGCACTAATGATTCTTTTAAAGCACTTCTGGACAGTTCCTTACTTGCCCAAGAAGATTATTTACTTTTGAGCAATGATTCATTTTATTTCAAATATAGATTAGGGCAGCCTAAGAATATTTGTAATCCACTACATTACATTAAGTCCAATTCAATAAATTTTGAATCAATAAACAGATACCTAATTTCTAACAATTATATTGGAATAGAACTTAGCAAAAATATATTATTGGCTGAATACAAGCTGAACATTGAGGGTAAAATAAATTTCTTCCAAAATTGTGTAGATAATTTAAATTTCAATCTAAATCCCAATTTAGATAACTTACTGGAATCAGTTAAATTTATAAAGGAAGTTCTGATTAATAGGACTTATGCTATTGAACAAAGCAAAACTGCTATTGAAAAAATACTTCATATGATTCTAAGTTTCAGAGCTCCAAATGTTATAGATTATTTAATTCTTTCAATTAATTCTGAATTTGTAAATAATCCATAAGAGAAAGAAATTGTGATGGGTTCAATTGGCAAAATTCTTTCTTAAAAAAATTTTTTATAAAATTTTCAAGCCCTCAATTCTCCCTGTCTTCATCCCCCCTTTCATCTGGACTTTAACAAGCCCCATCCCACTTTTTTAGAATGCACTTTTCTGTACCCCTAAAAATGATGAATAATTTATGTTTATCTTTTTAAGCAGATCACCTATCAAACCCCCATCTATTTAGGGATGTGTACACCATTCATATTTATTAACTTTAAAAACTTAAACATCATGGTCAAGATTATTGATTACAAAAAAAGATTCTCAGCAGAGAAACAAAAAGAGTTCTTTGCACTCACAGTTCAGGGAGATTTGGAAATACTCAAATCTTCAACAGGTGGCAACTATTTATCTGCACCTAAACTATCCATTCCTTCTACCTTTGATGAAGCATCCTGCATTTCACTCATTGGAAAGGAATTACCTGGAAGAATAGTGAAGCAGGAATGTGAACCATATTCATACACAATTGAAAGTACAGGGGAAGTGATAACCCTGAACTATAAATTTGAGTATGTAGCAACTGAGGAGGTTAAAACTGAAATGCCAACTGTTCAGTTTTACAAACCATCAGCTAATGGTACATTGGCTAATGCCTAAATTCATAGGGATACTCTAATTTCAAGTAAATTGGAGTATCCTTACTCTTCTAACAGACAGTATAAATAGACTGGCACTCAGGAACTAAGCATCTCAAATCTACAAGCATAGTAATAGGGGTTACTATATATATATCTGATACATAAAGATAGGATAATATATAGCTAAACACAATACTACAAGCATAGTAGTACACCTATTAGAGATTTATAGAATACTTGGCGTTAATATTAATATTAATAAAAGTAAAATAAATTTTGTCAGAATTTAATATGGGAATTGAAATAAATGTATGTGTTTAAAGAAGAACCCTTAAACAGCCCTTTTTCTGCTATTCTTTAAATGGAAACAACTTCAGTATATTATATAATAGCCTTTTTTTCATTTTAAAGTTAACACAATTAAATATTGATTTTAATACTATGTAACTACATAATGTATATCTAGGGTTTATTTATTTAAAAAAAACAAAGATTAAACCAATTCCTTCCGCAAATAGTCACTTTTTTCTATTGAAGCATACTAATTCAGCTAAGTCAATTTTCATAGCGTTTGCTAATGCTGAAATAGTGCAAAGAGTAGGATTTATTTCACCTCTTTCAATTCTGCTAATTTGAGACAGTGAAACATCTGCAGTATTTGCAAGTTTACTTTGTGAGAACCCATACAACTTCCTGACATTTCTTAAATGTTCACCAAATACCTTTAATAGCCTTTTGTCTTTTACACCTATCACATAACAAAGATGTTATCAAGCCATGTTTTCATTGTCAGCATGTATGCTTATATTTGTACTTTATGCCTATAAGCATATATACTTAATTATGAAATTTAATATTGATATTGATGGTTTTAAATCTGACATAATTGTAGTACCAACTATTACTAATGTTGATCTGTCCAAGAGAGATTTAAGAATAAAAAACCTAAATCCAGATGATGCATTTACGGATGCAAATGATTTTGCAGAAATTATTATTGACTATAAATTATTCATTAATAGTAACAAATTTGAAGCGCATATACCATTTAGAGTGAAATTAGGTAAAGAAATGGATTATTCAATTGCTAATAATCTTCAAAGTGAAAATTTTAGAGTTCTATATACAAGAGAATTGAGAATAACAAAGGAAATACTCAATAAAGTAAATTTTACACATGAACTTGTACTAACATTATTACTAATTAAACCAACTTTTAATTCATATATAGGCTATAGTTCATACTTAAATATTAACTCTGAAACTTTCTGGGCTAATGAACTTCCTCCTTCAATCGATGAAGAAAGTGGAGTATTTGATTTGGTACTAATTGATGAGTGTCTTAAAATACAGACAGCTGATTTGAAATATAAATATGAAAGAATGATTCCCAAGAGCATTTTGATGCTTCAATTAGTACCCAAAGACTACTCCAAGCCAGAACTCAAAAAAGAAAAATTGGAAAGAGTATTGATTTTTCAAGGTTCCTTTAAAGAGTGTTTTGCATTATTCAATAGAGATTCTTTTATAGAGAAAAGTATAGATGATCTGAATACAAAAAAGGAAAATAATGAGAGGCAAAGACAAAGTGAAGAATCACAGGAATATTATAATAAAGGATATGAGGAAGATTATTTTAATGCTGTAACAGGTGGTCAGTTAGGATTCTATAGTGATTTCGATGGAGATATTGACGATATAGATACTTGGAGCAGAGGCTAAAATTTAAAAAAATAATTACCATGAAAATAATATTACCAATGGTCACGATTTTATCATTATTAGTTTACATTCATTCCAATGGTCAGAATTCTAAACATAAATTGAGCAATCCTGAACTTATAAAGGCATTGATAGGTGATAGTGCAAAAAACCCTAATGAAGGTCTAATGGGTAGAATTTATATTGGCAAACTGAGTCCAGAAGAACTTGCATTATATCATGGGAATTACAATCCTGAAACTTTCACAGAAGAAGGATTAGTATATCTAAAAGCTCAGGCATTAAGGGACAAATACATGTTATATTTTAAGACATTTGTTTCTGCCATTTTTCTTATTGTGTTCATTTCCACATTTGTGCAAATTTTAAAAGATAAATCAAATATACTTTTCAAAATATTTAAGATACATAGTCTTGCAGAAATTAAAACTATACTTCCTTCAATTTCTTTAGGTGCATTAAGGTTAAATTTATTAGTATCAATATCTGTAATATTTATTACTTTCCACATACTTTTTACCAACCATTTTGCTTTTGGAATTAGTTTTTATTATATTAATGATATTATGAATTTAATTGTAATTACAGCAGGAAGTATATTAGCATTTGTACTATTTTGGGTTTTTGTAAGTGCATTTAATTGGGTAAAAATGGGCTACAACAATTCTAATAAGTAATTCTCCCCTCACCACCTATCAAACCCCCTTCAATTTATTGCAAGACTAAACAGATACTTTATGAAAATTACAAGAAGGCAAATTAAAGAGTTAGGTATACGTTTAAATTATTCAACTACTGAGTTTGAACAATCTTATTGGGATTTTAAAATCAGATATAAAAAGCATCATAGCTTTCATTATTTCAGGTATTTAGATTTATTGAAATCCAAAATTGAATTAATAGGTAAAACAAGAGGTTTAAGTAATCAATATTATGTGAGATATAGTGACCTTTATGAAAAAGTTACAAAGCATATCAGTGAGGACTTAAAACTTAAGAGGGAGGATTATCCTTGGAGATATGATTTAGACCTGTCACATATTGATTTAACTAATTGTAAAGAGATCGAAGATTACAAAGAAGTTACTTTTGAAGAAATGATGGCAGTGAAAAAGTCAATTAAGTTTAAGGAAAACAGAAATCTTAAGTCACAGTAGGCTATTACTATGCTTGTAAATTTATCCAGGCTCTTTGAATACCAAATCATTGTTAATCCTACTACTATGCTTGTAGATTTACAATTATTCTAAAGGTATATGCTATCTATTACTATGCTTGTAGATTCTTTGTTCATTCTATCAACCAAGTATTACTATGCTTGTAGAAATGGAGTTCACATGCAACCCTATTACAAGTACCTATTATACCTATGTTTGTATAAATCTGAAAGAGTTATGCTGTATTTTCTTTCCTATCAGGATACAATATGTTAGTTAGCATATTTTAAAACTGATAGTTTTCTTTTGAGAGGTGTTCTCTATTATAGTAAAAACCCATTGAAAAGAAAGAATCCATTTCCATTTTTTAATCCAAGCAGAACTACTTTAACTTGTTAAATAACTTGTACATGAAAGCAATAAAGTCCTGAAAGCCTTGCTCTTCCTTAGCTCAGTTGGTTAGAGCATCTGACTGTTAATCAGAGGGTCTCTGGTTCAAGTCCAGAAGGGAGAGCAAACGAAAAAAAGGTTTCATGAAAATGGAGCCTTTTTTATTATTCCAACTTTTGAACAGGTTAGTGCATTCCTTCTATTCGGGATTTGTAATCCTCGCCATATAAAACCTCTCTTTAAACGTTTACGCAACGGTTTGCAAAACCGTAGATAGTTGTTCGATAGTACAAATGTCGAACAGGTGATTTTAAAAAAATATCCAATTCGGACTGTCAGTTTCCATAGACTTTAATTTCTCGACCTTTTCGATAATAGACTTTCTATGTGCTGCACCACACATAAAAATTGCTGAATTGAATCTACTCCTCTCACAATAGGAGTGGATATTGCGAATCATCGAATTTTCATATGCATCAATATCAGCATCAACGCACTTATTTAAATCAAGTCCATTTAATAGGTGTCTTTCTAGAATTCGCATTTCTTCTTGAAGCTTAATACTTTCAGTGCTATTAAGAAATTTAAAACCATATTCACTAGCTAAAGACCTATAACTGTCAATCAACTCTTGCCATTCTCTATTTTCACATACAATTTTGCTTTTTGTTTCAAAAGCAGCTGATATTGCATTATCAAGTACAGGAATATATTCAAAAGTGTTGGTGAAGCCGTACCTCTGAATTGCAGATATTTCCAACTTCTTATGAGACACCCCAAATGACGAAAACAAATAAGTATCATATGTTGAATAAGTTTCATCGAGAGCTTCCAAAAAAATAACTTCAGGTCTTATATTTTCAATAATTTTACATAACTCTTCCGCATTACATTTACCTACCTCTGTATGCATCGTGCTAATGAAAGTGATATTGTGTATGGTATTTGACATTCTATGAGATTACTTTTCGCAATTGCAGGTGTTTCTCATTCATAACAAAGGTAGCAAACCTGCATGATTATTAATATCCCTTCAATTCTTAGCAGACATAAGAGATTATTTATCCATAGCTACTTTAATTATCCCCGTATTCACAATTTGTAATCCCGAATCGCCATCGAAGGATTTGCAATCCTTACCATATAGCACCTCTCTTTAAACGTTTACTTACATGTTTGCAAAACCACACATAATGGTTCCACATTTGTACTGTCGCACCACTGAATAAAGAAAATTAATTTTAGCTCCTTTTAGTACAACTTGCCCTCATCTTCAAATTTCCAATCTGCTGTACCGATGCAAATAGGAAAAAGCCCATACAAAAAGGGTATTTATCCCCTTTCCAAAATAACTGTCTCCCCGCACCTTTGCAGGAAACAATTAAAAAAAGTAAACAATGAAAAAAGTATTCCCCCTTTCCATCCTCATCCTCATGATTAACATTCATGCTTTTTCACAAGCCAATGCATCCTATTGGCTGAATTCAACACCCGTTACCGGTACCTTTAATGCCGCCTTTGGTGTACTTGCATTAGCCAATAATACAACAGGATATGCAAATGCTGCCTGTGGCAATGATGCCCTTCGCTTAAACACAACCGGCAAATATAATCAAGCAAGCGGCTACCAAGCTTTGTATGACAACACCATCGGCAATTACAATACGGCAAATGGCTATCTCTCCTTAACATTTAATACCAACGGTACCAATAATAGTGCTCTTGGAAACAGCGCACTAAAAAACAATACTACCGGTTCCGCCAATAGCGGCATTGGGGCTTTCTCAAACGTAAGCACGGGCAATTTGATGGCTTCAACAGCTATCGGAACCTTTGCAATGGTGAACGCTTCTTATAAAGTACGATTAGGCGCTAATACCGTCACGGTTGTAGAAGGCCAGGTGCCCTATAGCAATCCCTCTGATGGCAGATTCAAAATGAATATCAGCGAATCAGATGTAAAAGGACTCGAATTTATCAAACAATTGCGCCCTGTAGTGTACAATTTTGATACCCGAAAATTTCAAGAATTTTTAGTGAAAAACTTACCGGATAGCACACAAAAAGACTATTTACAATCTGACTTCGCCCCCTCTACTGCTGTAAGACAAAGTGGATTTATTGCACAAGAAGTAGAAGTCGCCGCCAAAAAATGTGGATACAATTTTAATGGATTGCATATTCCCGAAAACGCAGATGATAACTACAGTATTGCTTACAGCCAGTTTGTAGTACCCTTGGTGAAAGCGGTGCAGGAACAACAAAACATGATTGAAAAACAGCAGAAAGAATTGGATGAATTAAAAGCACTTGTTAGAGAAATAAGCGCCAATCCTTCTGCAATCAAAACGGCAACGCTACAGAATGAACTAAAAATTTATCCTAACCCTAATAAAGGTCTATTTACCATAACAGTAAATAGTATTGATAACGGAATGATTGAAATAGTAGATTCTAAAGGTTTGCTTATCCAAAATATTAAAACAGAAAATGGCGTGTTTACCTATCAAGTAGATTTGACAGCGCAGCCCAAAGGAACCTATATCATTAACCTACAAACAAATTCAGGTAGAGGCTCTCAAAAAATCATCCTCGAATAATCACAAACTCTTTCAGGGGCATAGGCGCATTCTATAGTTTATGCCACATACAACTTAAAAAAAATCCCGACATCCATCGGGATTTTTCATTGATACCAATTGCCTACTCCGCGTTCTATTGTAGAAGCCATTTGAATGCGCAGTATATGCACACATATTTCGTTAACAGGAACAAAAAGAGGCCCCACTTAAATGAAGCCTCCTGCTATTGAATTAGCATGAATGAGATTCCTCTACCAGGGTTTACTTTCCTTACAATTACAGGCCTTCTTGGGTCTGTACATGACTCCAATTTTCATCTGTAATAAATGCGATGGTGTAGGAAGCTCCACTTGATAACTTACCTTTTCGCCCGTTGAATACAAATTATTTTCATACAAAAGGGTCTTTGGCGAAAAATTGAAAGCATATTCCAGTCCACCCCCAACATACAAAATTTTTTAAATGCGTCTTGAATAATTCAATCCCAATGCGGCCAAGAATCCCATATTTGAAATTCCTCCGTCGTAGGTAGTACCAATACTATAGCCGGTATTGGAGGTTCGATTGACTTGGCTATGCAAATGATACTGAAAGGAATTCAAACTCATTTTGGTATAATATTCAAAAATGTTTTTCTCCTGCTGCTTCCATCCGGATAAATACACAAAAAACGCCGTTTGTTGCAAAGACGATTGCCCAGCATTAGTGGCCACAGCAGACATCCAGGGTTGGGTATACGTTTTTTCCAGCCCCTCTTCTACTTTTGTTTGGTTTAAAAAATAATAGCTTCTTTGCATGCCAAATCCCAAACCTACTTTGGGTTGTAATTTAAAACCTAGAATAAACTCTGCACCGCTGCCCGCCATCAAACCAAAATTGTAGTAGGCGGTCTTGGGTTTCACCATGCCGAATCCACTGATACTATGAAACTTGATAAATAATAAATTCTGCTTTGGGGTGGTCCTTTTTTTTGTCAGCGTATCTGATTGTTTGCTATTCTCTTGCGCAATGCTCAGCTGAACTATTAATAGCAGAAATAGTGTGATGATTGATGTTCTCATAACGAAAAAATAAATTTAGTACATTTTTTTAACGAAAAAATCTTCATGATATTGTAATAATTGTAATTCGCTTTATGGAATACAAGATACCTTAATGAACCACACTAAATTTTCTATTATTAATACGCTTGTGTTCATCTACTATCTGCAGTAGATACACACCGCTTGGCAAATTATGTACATCCACAAGGGCTTGGCTATGTATCCTTGAAAAAGGCAATAAAAATAATTGCCCCGTTACAGAGCGAACACGTATTTCGTATACTGCTGTCGATAGATTTCCAAAAGTTACCACCAAGCGATCGCTACAAGGGTTTGGATGTACTTCAATTATTGTACTAGAAATCTCAGGTGAAATTCCATCAGGAATTTCGGTACAATATTCATCATACTCCATCAGGTTATTTAATCCCCAACCACTATGGCTGCTACCCAACGAAATAGCACTGTCAACATAACCACAACTCAACCCTACACTATCAGGAAAATTGATGCGGCCTAAAAAATGCTTGGTCGGATTCTGCGCTACATAAATTTTTTCATCGGGTGCTAGCTTCAAACTATACAGGTTTTTTTCAGAGGTAGAAAATATAGTAAACTTCGAATTGCTAATTTGGATGGAATCATTGGATGAAACGTTGAACTGAATAATTTTGGAAAGCGAATCGCTACTTAACCATTGCGTAGCATAAAGCATTTTCGAATTTTTTGAAAAGGATAAACCATACAAATTACTGATCGGATAATTTAATCCATCATAGCCGGCCATAGCAGGTATCGTAAGTAAATTACTGAGCACTCCCGTAGATTTATTAAAATCAAATAATTCAATGTTTGGATGATAGAGGGTAACGCAGGCTATTTTTTGACCATTGGGCGAAGCCTTTAGCTCTCCCACTGCCGAGGCTGTGGATGGGTCGCCATGTACCTTGCCTATGGCAGATACTACCGGTGTAGTATTAATTCCAGAGGCCGTATAATGAAACGACAAAAAGTTATTTGTATTGTATTCATGCCCTACTATCCAAAGGTCATTGCCGTTGTTGTGTTTAATAGCAGTAATCTTTTCTGTACTTGGCATATTGTATAAGACGCTGTCTTTAAATAGCATTCCGCCCAGTCCCCCATTCATTGAAATATCTACAGCATGATAACGATAATGCTGTCCCGAAAATCCCTGAACTTCTGAGGTGATGATGTAATAGATGGTGTTTGAACCCGGTTTTTGAAGAATCAAAACTTGTGTTATCGTATTCCCATTCACAATCAAATTTGAATTGGGTATCGTATCATGCATCTTATTCATCACCCATTCGGAGTTCGTATAAAATAACAATTCTCCGGTAATTTTATCAGAAATAGTGGCCACTCCCTCATATCCTTCAAAATGGCCATTCGTGAGGGTAGTAACCTGGCATTCCGAAAAACGAAGACCCGCCCCATCGGTGCCAAAGTACCAGGTATCCGCTTGATGTTGCGCAAACAAAACGGGTGTAAAACTACAAGTGAGCAAGGTAAGAAGTATGAATTGGTAAAAATGTATTTTCATTATCGATAGAATTTATAAATCCAATGAAGGTTTTTATTGCTTAAACAATAATTCCTTGTCGGGAGGCTCTGATTGGCACTGCTAGACATTTCGAATACTGTTCAAATCAGAGTAAAGCTAATCACATTTTTGCTTTTTACAAGTCTAAATTTGCAAAGTGATTCACCCGTATTCGTAAACACATCTGCGTTAAGTTCCATGCATTAACATGATGTCCCCTTTTGCTAGAAACCATACTACGGATGATGCTTTCGAAATACTTCATCCTCGTTGCACTGCATTGTAATATTTTCAAGCGATATCATCATGCTCCGAAGACGTAATCGTTTTCTTTGTAAAATTATCAATTAGCTGGGACTCCTATATATTTACAAAGGGTATAACTTGCTGATGCATTTATCTGATTCGTTCAGCCCAAAAAAGGATGCTGCTCTTATTTACACTAGAAAAAATATAAAATTTGAATCCCTTGAAGTCCGGGCTAGGAATCAAAAAGCAACCTTCTGCAAACCGAATGCCGAACCATGTAGTAGTCCCTTTTTATCGCACCAAGCTTACATCCCCTTTAAGGAATTTCTCTTCGCGATTGCTTTTGCAATCATACCTTATGATATAAAAATAAGTGCCGAGCTCACATGGCTTCCCGTTAAATGTTCCATCCCATCGTAAGTCTACCTTATCTGATTCAAATAATTTTTGACCCCATCGGTTATAAACTGTCAAGTAAAAATTATTGACATTCTCAATCACTACTACGCCAAACTTATCATTTCGATTGTCGCCATTGGGCGAAAATGCATTGGGTACCTCAATATGACTACAACAAAGATCTACCTTCACGGTAACCTCTGCATTCGAAGTGCATCCATTTCCTCCCGTTACCGTCAAGATATACGTAGTAGTGCTATAAGGTGTAGCCGTAGGTTGAGCCAATGTTGGATTATCTAAGCCAGCTGCCGGCGACCAAAGATAGGTATACCCCGCTACTGCAGGACTTCCAATCACCACTCCTTTCAAATCACAGTCGATATTTTTTGATGGGCCTGCATCTATTGATGGCGGTGCATTGTCCACAAATACGGTATACTCTTTTGTACAAAGATTATTAACTGTTAAGGTATAAATAGTGGTTACTCCCGGCGAAGCAATCGGTTGTGAAATATTGGTGGCGCTTAATCCGGTACCCGGCGACCAGGAGTATGAATCACCCGGTGTTGCAATGGGTCCTAATGTATCGGCCAGGGTATTGCAGTCTAAATAAATGTCTCCATCGGGAAATTTGGGGCAAGGCATAAATCCAAAATCCCAGTTGTGATCGTTTTCGCCGTATCGTTTCGTTAAGGCCTTTATCATCGCCTGATTCGAAATCAGATTGGCATCATTATCTCGCACATCGGGTTGACCGGCACCACCCACATCCGCTAAGGTAAGTCGCATACCCTGCAAATCGTTGATGCCCGAACCAGCTGACCAATCAGCAGAACCAATCTGTACGATATACATTTTACCCGGAATAGGGCCTGCTTGTATTCCTGCCACCGAAGGATCTCCATCCGGAATATTAGCCGCATCAAAATTCCAATTTCCATCACCAGCTGTAAGGGTTGAACCTAAGATGGCTCCGTCAGGTATATTATTATTATCGAAATCGGCATACAAATCTACACTTACATTATTAATACCATTCTCTCCCGGATCTTGAATTCCGTCCCCATCATCATCTTTCCAAACACGATTTCCAATTTGCAAGGTAACCGCATCTCCAGCTACTTCAATATCGCCAAGCGAATTGGCTTTACCAAATTCGGTGAAACCGGCTACTGTCAAATGTCCGCTGGCCAAACCCGTTGCGGTAGAGAATTTTCCGGTTCCGTTTGAAAATGCATCAATAGGATCCATCAGGGTTACCAATACTTCGCCTCTGCCTCGCAGTACCGCTGCAGATCCTACACTGGTTTCGTGATGCATCGCCACCCAATAATCTTCAAAAAAGAATTCGCCGCCTCCTGGACCTTCCATAGTTCCTACCCCTCCTACAAAAGGAGAACCATTGGATAAGAAACCTCCATTCGTCTCAAGAGTAAAGGTTCCGGTACCACAATCTAAGCCTGCCATTAAGATATCACCACCCACATCATAACTACCAACCATTGTCATGCCGCTTAAATCTTGTCGACTGTTTCCTGAAAATTGATGTCCGGAGCGGTCACAAAAATCAAGAATCATATCGCCACGATCTGTAAATTCAATATCCGACAGCATAGGACCCGGTAGGGTTTCCTCGCTAAGTTGCAATAAATTGGCCGTGTTTTTATTCCAAGGGTACCACTGATCATAACCGGGTACGCCCCCTACCACAAATCCTTTTTTATAATTTAATGGAAATGTCAAAATGGGAGTCGCATTGATTACGGCTGCTCCGGTGGGGTCAGTCATTTCAAATACATAGGCATATAAGTCGGTAGCACCATTGACAATATTCTGTCCGCCATTTTCGCCACTACTCACAGCGCCGATATATATTTTATTTCGATGAAAAGCCAAACCAAAGGGTCGCAGTACTCCATTATTTACTACAATGGGTGGCAGGGCGTAACTGGTAACCGCTATCACAGAAAGCGGATTGGCCGCATTGTCTAGTTCCAATCTAAAAAGCTTACGTTCATACAAATTCATTACAAAAAGGAATTTACCGTCGCCGCTTAATTCGATATCCCCAATACCTACTTTCCCCACTTGGTCAAAAGCCGTAGGGTCATTAAACTGATCGGTAACATTGGGCAATAATCCTCTGCCTCCCACTCCATTGATCCCTATTACTCCTAACCCTTCGGGTGCATTGCTCAAAGGGTCTATCGGACCGAGATAAGTGGCCTCTGTACCGGCACCATTTAGGGTGTACGAAGTTCCCACCCCATAGGCTACAGCACCTGCCGCAGCGCGGGTTCTGTGTCCATTGGCATCCATGTCGTAAAAGTTGGTGACTGTAAAACTAGCTCCTGCAGGTTCTAGCAAATAGATACCGCCACTTCCCAGAGGTCCTAATCCCGAAAAGCGTTTCATAAAAGCAGAGGTAAAAACTTTTTTGGCTTGCTTACTATATGCCACGCCCCATACCGCGCCTACATTGGAGGCAGGCAATTGATACGGCGAAATGCCGCCGCCCGATAAGGAGTAGGGATGCGCATAAAATGCGGGAGCCACTGCTGAGGTGCCACCCGCCAATGGATCTCCTCTATTAAATTGCGGTAAAAAAACCAAGGGGTCGGCCGTTACAAAATAATCATCGGGATTTTGCACTCCATAATTTTCATTTGAAATATTGGCATTAATAAAACGCACATTATTTCCCCCAACGGCTACTCCGGTAAAATCGGCACTAGTATTGCTACAAGGTGCTATCCCCGAAACTTCAAATTCTACCCGAACCGGAACGGTAAAAGGGAGACTATAGGTTCCGTTTGCAGCCGACACGGTTGTATTAATAACCGTATTGGAAGCATCATAGGCATTGACGATAACGCCCGGTACACCTACCTCAAGAGGCAATTGCATTATGCCGTCATTATTGAAATCACGAAACACCGTTCCAGTTATTTGTGCTTTCGAAAAAAAAGAAATGGAAATCAAAAAAAGAAAAACGGAAAATTTAGTATTCATAACGAATCATTTAAAGTAAAAGAATAATTTGTCTTCTTCCCTTCCTTATTCAACGTATCAATCTATTAATAAAAAAGATTAAAACATCTATGTAAGTTTTTTTCCCTTAAAGTAAATGTACTATTTTTTCAGAGTTAAAAGAAATTTTGAATAAATATGACAAAAATATTACAATGCATTTCATTCGGAAAACGCTATAAAATAATAAACCGACCCTCTGAATAGATGGCTATCCGATGGTGTGTTGGCAACGGCCTTTTAAAAATAATTTGATAGCCTCCCCACTCATCCAACTCAATGCGATACGCATCCGCCATCCGATCGCTGGCTCCCATACTCTCATGCATCCACCAACTTCCATTGGTTTTTATTTGTACATGATAGGTAGTGTCATTCAGCTTTTTGACTTCAAATGCGTCGTTTTCGCTTTGGGCGTTATACCAGGCCACCTGTTCTACTTGATCAAAAATATTTTTCCCATACAGTGTTTGATAGGCAATGCCCAGCCGTCCTTCCGCTCGAAAAAGATAGGCATCTTTACAGGATGCGGGCACATTGAGTATGTAAAGTTTTCCCGTTGCAGTATCAACAGGCAACTGTTTTAAAAACTGCTGATGAAGTCGAGCACTATGCTTTCGCGCACTCACTACCGGAAATAAACAAAGTGCAAAGCCACCGAAATAGAGTAGCAAAACGGAATAGCGGATATACTTATGAAACTGAAAAAGAATCAATACAAACAATGAAAATAAAAATACAGATGCAAAATAATTATACCGATCATTTTCAATGCGGGCCAAATACATAAAGTATAAACGGAGAAAAGGCGCATACATCAGCAAAGCACCAAGCATCAGAAAGAAGGCGAGAACGCTCTTTGATCGTTGCTTTCTGTACAGAAAAAATAAAAGCACGCTTACGAATAATAGCAATACCGCTAGTACTTTCTTCCAATGCAATAGTGCCGAATAAATCAGTTCTCGTTTCTCAAAATGTAAAAAATGAACAAAACCGAATAGCTTCACCACTTGCTGTGATAAGGTGCTAATAGCATGTGGCAGCGAAAATAGCGTTTCTGCACTAGCCCTATCATGCGGAATCCAGGTATGAAAAAAATATTTATGAAAGCCACAATAGATACATACTAAAACGCTTTGGGGTAAAAGAACTCCTATGAAATACTCTTTGAGCGATAGCTTATTCTTGTTGAGTATTTTGAAAAGGAAATAGAAGGCCAGCAGTAGGGGCGGAAACAAAAAACTAATTTCTAAAGTAAGTAGGGAAAAAGCTAAAAGCGCATGCAATAGAATATTTGAAAACGGCTTTCGCCCCTCCATGGATTGGATAAGCCAATACAGTGATACCAACAGAATAAATAAACTGACACAATAATGTGAGGTAGCGGCCCAAATAATATTTTCGGATTGATAGGGAGAAATTAAAAATAATATCGCGCTACACAAGGCCATCAAAACGGCTTCAGCGTTTGCGCTTACCAGTGCAAAGCACTTTTTTCCTACCATAAATAGTAGGGTGCTGTTGAGCGCATGCATACCTATAAAAAAGAGAAACCAACCGATGGGCTTCAAACCAAAGAGTCCGTATAACATCGCCACAATTGCATAGTGACCATAGTAAAAGTTTTCAAAACCAAAACTTCTCCAATACCCCTTGAGTCCCTGCATCTTGATTTCCCAAATGCCCGAAATGCCGTCATCTATCAGCATGGCTTCATGCCCTGAGTAATAAATCCCAAATAAAGCTATACAACAAACTGAAAAAAAGACGTGATTTATATATTTGGATTGCAGAATGCTCATCGACTTAAATAAGTCATAAAGATAAAGTGGTTTTACTGATTTTCAACCCTGTCTTCCTCGTTGAAAAATGAAGACGTTTTCTTCATCCCGATACTGGCAATTCTATTTATACCGATTATACATTCAATATAGTCCATTCTAGTTGCGCGCGATTGTCCGATTTTAAAGTAAAATCGGCATGCTCCGAAGACGCACAAGTTTCCACTGTAAAATTATTAATTAGTTTGGACTGATTTAGAATTATAAATGGTATTACTTTACCTCTTCAACTTTTGTAGGCTTTGTGCTTTCTGCCACCTCAACTTCAGTTGCCTGCGCAGGAAGCGCTTCATAATCATCTAGAGGGGCTCTCGAAAATTCTTTGAAATTGATTTCGCGTTCGCGTGGTTTTTTGGCAGCATGATAGACTTCTTGCGGTTCCTTTTTCTTCGTTTTTGATTTGGCACTTTTTTTAGGTACTGGCACTACTACTTCTTCCCTTACCTTAGTATTAGGCTCCTGTAGCTGTTTTGCTACAGTAGGTAAGGACTGTTCCGTTTCTTCCTCTGCCGAAGTAAATGTAGGTACTTGTGGCGAGGCGTACAAGCCCTTTTCGCTTAACGATTGATTGTGCTGTACATAATTTGCGATTCCCATAAAGGAAGCGATTACAAACAATAAGGTGCTGATGACAATGATGCTTTTCATGATTTTATGTATTTTATGATGTGAATGATTGAATGTATTTTTTATCTCTAAAAAAGAGGATGACCTCTGTAAAAACAATATTGCCTACTACACTGATCCATAATGAAATCTCATAATTCTCTAAATGCGACCAGCCGAAATAATAAAATAAAATATGATAAATGCGAAACGTAACTGCCGTCATGGCCATGGCATAACTTCGCATCATCCATTGCTTATGAGCTAAAATATTTTTTTCTAAAACGGTTTGTAAGCCTCTTGCCGTGCTGTAAAACCAAATCAAGGCCATCACCATAAACAGTCCCCGTTCCATATTACTGCCTTTTGCAAAAAAGGCCATAAACATTCCGGTAGGTGCGCCAATCAGTAATACCACCAATACATAAATACGTCCACTCCACACATGAATCTTTTTTCTACTTTTTAATATCGTACTCGAAAATTGCAACAATGCCGATACGATGCAAAAAGAGCCTGCAGCAATATGGGTGTAAAAACAAAAGGAATAAAAGGGCAGTTGAAAAAGGAGTATTCGTTCTTGTATAAAACGGTACTCCTTACTAAAGGTAAAATAGGGAAGGGTATTAAAAACCAGCAAACCACTGAAGAAAATAATGGGAATCCAAAATAAGGATTGTACGAAATAGGATTTGAAAAATTGTTGAGTGGATGAAAACATGAAATGGGATTTATCCCCTCATGATGTAGGGAGTCCCCAGGTTTCCATAAATGAAACTGTTAAAGAAAATGAAAATGATTACTTATGCATTTCTTCATACTTCGCCAATACCGCATCCAAATGTTTTACAAAAGAAGCAGGGTTGGGATCGTAGCCATATCCTTTATCAGCTAGCTTCACCTCGTTTTCATCTATAAAGAAATAATACGGTTGTGAATTGGAATTGAACTTGGTTGCCTGTATATCTTCATTTTTATCGCCGATGCTGGTAACCTTAGACCGTAAGAATTTCGAATCGTATTGCTCGCTTTCCGGCAATGAAATATTATCGACGTCTGCAAATAAAGAAGCCACAATAAATCGCTCTTTCATTCGCTTCATCACCTCCGGATCGCTCCACACCTGTGCTTCCATTTTTCTACAGTTTACACAATTCACTCCTGTAAAATCAAGAAAAATTGGTTTCTTTTCTTTCTTACTCGCTGCCAAAGCCTCGTCGTAATCGAAATAGGTATCTAAGCCATACTTCTTAGCTACTTCCGGTTCGTAGATATGCAACTTGTCGGCGTACTTATGTGCCGGTCCTTCTTTTTTATTTTCAGCACCTACGGCTCCTCCACCGCCTGACCCCAAAATAAAATCCTGCGTTCCCATGGGTGGTATCATGGCACTCATCCCTTTCAAGGGAGCGCCCCATAAGCCGGGTACCAAATACACTGCAAATGAAAAGGCGGCAATTGCAAAAAACAATCTAGGAATGGAAAGATAGGGTAGCTCATGATCGTTTTTAGGCATCTCTGTATCATGTGAGAATCTGATAAAGCCTAATAAATAAAAAGTAAGGATAAGTGCCAACACAATCCATAAGGATATGAATATCTCCCGGTCTAACAAGCGCCATCCATTGGCCAAATCGGCATTGGAAAGAAACTTCAACGCCAACGCAATTTCAACAATACCAAAAGTTACTTTCACAGCGTTAAGCCAACCTCCGGCTTGCGACATCTTATTGAGCCAAGATGGAAACATCGCAAATAAGGAAAAGGGCAATGCCATTCCTATTGAGAAACCAAGAAACCCAAACAGGGCACCCATCTTTCCTCCTTTAGAAATTTCTACTACCAAATTTCCAATAAATGGACCGGTGCATGAAAAGGATACAATCACTAGGGTGAGTGCCATAAAAAAGATGCCTACAAAACTATTGGTATTGGCATTTTTATCGGTAACCGTACTCCAAGATGAAGGCAGGGTAATTTCAAAGGCGCCTAAAAAAAGAAATACCAAAAATCATAAAAATGAGGAAAAAGAAAATATTGACAATCCAATTGGTGGCAATGGCATTCAAGGCATTTCCCCCAAGCGTGAACGAAATCAAAGCACCTAAAACGGTAAAAATTAGAATAATGGATAATGAGTATGTGAGTGCATTCTTTATACCGGTTTTTCGGTCTTTGCTTCGCTTTAAAAAGAAACTAACCGTCATGGGCAACATCGCAAATACGCAGGGTGTAAAGACGGAAATCAATCCGTATCCCAAACCACTTAGTAATAAATAGGTATTGCCGCTTGACTCCACTTTTTCAACAGCAGGTTCTGTTGCCGGTTTAATTTCGTTGCTTGCAGCTGCTACCTTCGGTGTATCGGGCGCTTCAACCTGCAGCGGAACCGCTGTGTCTACCTTGGCCACAGTCTCTGTTGTATCAACTGTCACCACGGCCACATCTGTAATTTTTACTTCAAAGGGCTTTTCTTCCGGTTTCAAACATTGCCCATGATCGCAGGATTGATACCGCACGCTTCCCTTAAAAACCGTATTGGCCTTTGCCTTAAATTTTTGCGAATAATTTATCTCGTTTTCATAATAATGGGTGATGCCATCCGTACCTGGAAATTCCTTGCTGATTTTTTTTCCTGATTCCTTTATCTTGCCAACTATTTCAATATCTTTATTTTTCGAAAAGGTAAACGCAGGTGACACCAGCATTCCATCACCACCCGGATTCAGACTCCACAAATGCCATTCCGGTTTTAATTTGCAATTGATTAGCAGTTCATATTCTCCCTCACTGATTTTTTTTGTTTTAAAACTCCATGTGGTAGGGTCTGCAAAAATTTGTGCAAACAAATGCTGTGATAGTAAAAATAGAAGACCGGTCGCAAATAATATTTTTCTCATCTTATTTTTTTAAGGAAAGGGTAAATGCCTTTGAGGTAGGCGCCATACACATCACATCATTACAAATTTGAAAATGAACATTTCCGGTAAACGTTTTTATTGTGGAGGGAGCTACAAACTTACTGGTGAAGACTGCTTGTTTCTCAAAATATTTAACGGATCCGATTCCTTCTAAATGATGTTCAATCCAACCCTCACCATTCTCTATTTCTATTGGTGTTTTAAATTTTTGCAATTCATCAATTTCAATTTGAGTTGCGGTAAGACTTCCATCACCACCGGGGTCGGTTGAAAAAATATGCCAACCATCCTCAATCGTTGCGATAGCTTGGATGATGGTTTTATCTTCATGTTTTCCAATCGAAAACCTCCAGAAAACGTGACTGGCGTCAAATTTTTCATTGGGCGGTAGTTTTGCTTCGGCACCTGATTGGGCCATTGAGGAAAACCCTGCCACGGTCAAAAAAAGAAAAAGCACATATTTCATGATATTTCGTTTTTAATTATTGATGATACTATTAAAAATTTTTAACCCATCGGTATTGCCCAAAATGGCGCTGCAAGCACGTTCGGGATGCGGCATCATACCAAATACATTTCCGTTGGCATTGCAAATACCTGCAATATTGTGGGTGGTTCCGTTCGGATTGGCAACAGCGGTATTGCCTGTACTATCGCAATACCTAAAAATAACCTGATTGTTTGTTTCAATTTGTTGAATAGTAGCTGCATCTGCATAATACCTCCCTTCGCCATGCGCAATCGGAATCTTCAAGGTCTGTCCCACCACATTCTTGCTAATGGCCACCTTTTCATTTTCACTTTTGATAAAGGTATTTTTACAAATAAAATTTTGATGATCGTTTAATAGTAAAGCCCCCGGCAATAAGCCCGCCTCACATAAAATTTGAAATCCGTTGCAAACTCCTAATACTTTACCGCCCTTATTGGCATGCGCTATCACCGATTCCATCATCGGACTAAATCGGGCAATGGCCCCACATCGGAGGTAGTCGCCGTATGAAAAGCCCCCTGGCAATACAATACAATCTTCAGTAGAAAAGGCCGACAAATCTTTGTCTTTATGCCACAACATAATTACTTCTTGTTTTGCATCCTGAGCCAAAGCATGCTGCATGTCTCTGTCACAATTTGAGCCGGGAAAAACTACAATGCCAAATTTCATTTCAATAATTTTTTTTTACAGTACCCAATGCATGCCTAGTATGGATAGTAGGATGAAAAGGAGTGTAAATATATTCCATTTTTCCTTATGGTGATTAAATGAATGACTTAATAATATGCTAAATGGGGTGAGTGCTACTATCAGAAAAACCGAGGGGAACTTGCTTGAAAACAAAGCGCATAGGGTTGCAAAAATCAAATAGGCATATACTAGACGCCACTTTTTACGCACGATCATGGGTTCTTTTCGTACATTTTTGGCCGAAAGCAAGAGGCTCCGAATCAGTAGGACTACAAATACCACCGCAAACCAAATCAAGTGGTTGACATTTTGAGGGCGAGTGGGTAAGGCTAGATGAAAATGCGGTTGTAAACTACTTAGCTGCCAATGACCTGTTAGGTATAAATAGGCAAAGGCTCCGTAATAGCATATCATAAAACCGAGAAAATATGCCACCGCCTCTTGCAACACAAAGGGACGCAACAACCAGATAAAAAACAGAAATAGTATGAAAAGGAGCATGGACGGAGCGTAAAAAAAGCTTGCCAAACCCATTAGCAGTCCTACATTAAAACAGCGTTGCCGGGGTAGGGCTGTGGTGCTTAGTTTTAATATTGTTACAAACCCTATGGTCAAAAAGAAATTGGCAATAAATGCTGTAGAAAAATAGGTACACTCCGAAAAAAAGGACGTAATCAAGATGAAGGCCAATCCGATCAGCATGTTCTTTTGAGGATACAAACGCTGATTTATCATGGCGTTATTAAGCACAATAGCAAACACATATTGCAAAATCACCGACAATAACATATATAGAAGCGGATGGGCAATATAAAACGATTTCAGTCCGGCCAAACTAAAAAATAGCGATCGAAAGGCATCGGCATCTAATGCCGCTGGAGCCGGATTTAATAAAAATTTCAGCTTACAAATAAGGGTCACTGCTAACAAAGCGATGTAGGCAGATATATCGTTGCGTTTAAATACCTGTATCAAAATGCGGATTAAAATTTAATCTTTAAAAAGGAAACGCTATTCTTAATCATACAGGGAATAATTAATTCTGATTTTGAAATTTGTTTTCCGGACCGGGGCATTATATTCCACTCATCAATTTGCTCACTTGTTTGAATTTCCTTCATGCTCATTTCTCCATTCGATGATAAATAGCTAGCCAGTAGCCTGCTTGCTTTGGAACTTAAGTCATTAAATATATAGACATTGCCGATGGGGTAACGGAGCGCTGCAAAGGATGAAAACATACCACCATCATCTGTGCTGAGTTGTTCTTTTAATATCGTTTGGCTCCAATTGAGCGATCCATCGGTTTTAAAATTAAAGATATAGACTTCATCATAATAGAATTCTGTTACGGATCGCGCATTGTCCGGACCGGTCATAAAGGAAGAATTGACAATCGGATTGATGGAATTGATGGTCCGTATATTTTGATAATACTTTTCGGCTACAATTTCTACGCCACCATCCCTTTTTAGAATTAGATTACGTACCCGCAAGTCTTTTAAGTCGCTATTACTTTTTGAAATTTGCAGCACCACCGGCACAAAATGACTGGCAGTAGTGGCTTGCTTTCCTTCATCAAAATTGCACATGAATATCCCCCTGGGGCTTGCATATTTACCGTCTGCGAAAAACGAAGCAATACAAATATTTCCGTTTTCGTTGTCGGCCGCTATCTGCAAGTCACTCACATGATGCCCTTCCAATACAATAGGAAATACAAATAACTCTTTTGAATAGTTGGAAAGGGTCAGCACTTTGAGTTCTTCTACATTGCCGTTATTACTGGGTCTGTTGGTGGCTAATAAGTAGGGCAGTCCTTTATCGGAAATAATGGATTTTTCTGAAAAGAAATATTCCTTATCCGGAAAAATCTGATGAATTTCTTTGAGAATATGCAACTGCTCATCCACTATAACTGCCTGTACTGTATTATCGCCCGCCAAATAGTACGAATTGAAAAATAAAATGCGTTTGCCGTTTTCGCTTACCGAATAATTGAAGGGAATATAATCTTTTATCAAACTGATAGGCTTGGAAGACAGCAATACTGGCGCTTGCCAAGTATCTCCCTCCACTAAGCGAGATGCATACAATTGTTGTTTTTTTGATTCCTTCGTTTCGTAAAAGACCAATAAATGGCTTTGGTCACATACAAAGCGAACATTTGAAAAATTATTGGGCAAAAAATCTAAGGATAAAGACTTTTGCTTGTTCATCGTTTCGGAATAGAAAATAATTTCAGCCTTTCCGCTTCGTTTGCGATAGGTAAGCACGCTTTTGCCATACTTTCCCACTACAGCAAAATCGTCGGTGCGAATATTAAAATCTTCTGCCTCTGAAAGAAAAAGTTTTTGCGAATATACCGGCAACATAAGGCCACAACAAAGGGCTATCAATAAAAACTTTTTAATCATTAATACCTTCAACATAACTTGCACAAAAGTAAGAAATAATATTGCGTCGTACTACAATTAATTCAACCCCAAAAACACACTAGATGGCAAAAGTACTGATTACAGGAGGCACTGGACTTATTGGAAGGGCGTTGTGCAAACTCCTGCTCGCACAGAAGGTAGAGGTGGTGGTATTAAGCACCCAATGGACGGTATCCCACAAAAACCCAAAGTTGCAATATGTGTATTGGAACCCAAAGGAGCGTTTTATCGATCCGGATTTTACCATCGAAGGGGTGGGTATTATAAACCTTGCCGGGGCGGGCGTTGCAGAAAAGCGGTGGACCCCTAACAGAAAACAAGAAATAATGGATAGTCGTACACAGAGTTTGCAAACCCTGTATGATGCCATATGCTCCGGACAAATTCAGGCCACCAATATGGTATCGGCATCGGCCATAGGATATTATGCGGAGAGCGACCGGCTCTTACACGAAGAGGATGCTCCTGACAATAGTTTTCTTTCAAGCACTTGTTCGTTGTGGGAAAAAGAAGCTGTCCGGTTCAGGGCCTTGGGCATACCTACTGCTATTGCGCGTGTGGGTATTGTATTGAGCAAGGAGGGCGGTGCCTTACAGGAGTTTTTAAAACCACTGCGATTGGGCATTGCCGGCATTCCGGGTAATGGAAAGCAGATAATGAGTTGGATTCATATTGAAGACATCGCTCGTATGTTTCTTTATTTGTTAGAAACTCCCTCCAACGAAACCTTTAATGCGGTGGCTGATAATCCGGCAAGCGCCAATGCATTGTTTGATGCGATACTCCACATGAAACGCGGACTGAAAATACCTATCCCTAAAATAGCGCTGGAACTTGCTTTGGGTGAAATGAGTATTGAAATATTGAAAAGTGCCCAAGTGAGCAATCAAAAAATCAGACATCATGGCTTTCAATGCCAATACCCCACTATTGAACGGGCCATTCAAAATTTGTTGCAATAGATAATTTGCGAGGGGATGGTATTGTGGATTGAATGGGTGCTGTGGTGTGTAGTTCGTAAGTGCTTATTCTTTTGGATGTATTTACAAAGTCCGTATTTTTAGATAGTAGGCTGTCCATAAATAGTGCAAGCGTCCCGCTAGTATCTGCAACACCTTAGCGTCTCGATAAAGAATAACAAGTAATGAAGTAGGCCATTTCATCGTCTTGCATTTATAATTTTCTATTCATTATTCAAGGACAGAAAATAATTCGAAGTGAAATGTTGGGGAGACGCTATTAGCTGTTTGAACAAGCTAGACGCTTGCACCATACTAGGGCAGTTGGGAAATTTAAAGATACAAAGTTTAAAATTAATTCAAAAGCTCGATAAAGAAAAACAGCTCAAAAAGCTACTCAGCCACTATGACGCTTTGCTGTGTAATAGCTGTAGTACTATTTTTTGATTTTAATTTCTTCGTTTAAACAACTCTCTGCATATTTGTTAAGTGAATCTATTGTTTTCAATTTTTTAATTTGGTGCATTCCCTCAAATTCAAGAGACAGGTTTTCCAGTACTTTCGCTCGCTCAGTGAAGGTTGTAATTATATCACTTCCCCAATGTATGTAGTTCTCAATTACTCGATATGACCGGATATCATAGATTGTTTCATCCACATACTTATTCCCAAATACGGCAAATTCCCTTAAATATGATGGTGTGTCTAGCAAATTTTGGTAGAAAATGTATCTAGGCTCTACACCTGCGCATTTATGTAAAGAGGCAAGCTTAAAAAAGTATGGTTTATTTTTTTGGTATTCGTCTTCATCAACAATAAAAATCCTAATGAATTTTATTTTCTTTTCATTGGCCAAATAATTAAGTTTCAAATAAGGAAGCCCTTCTTTGGCCCAATAATGTAGATACTGACTAAATTTTGTTAGGTTAATACTGTCAGTTGAAATAACCTTTGTATTCGTATGTAAATCTTCCAACACAGATTTCAATCCAATAAAAAAACTTTCTCTTGAGGTTTTAACATACCCTCTTTTAATGTCCGCTATATTATTAAATTGGGGAAAATCATTAATATAGTTCTGAATGCCATTTGGAATTTTATCAATACTATAATCATAAATATCCTTAGTCTTAACTAAGGCTTTAATTTTTAAAGTAATCCCTTGTTCAAGTTTTTCGAAATCACTCTTGGTGCCGGATTTATACTCAATAATGGATCTATGTCTAATATCGAAGGGGAAATGATCACTTCTTTCATCCTTGCAACATACCATTATTATTTTTTTATTACATGCAAAAGCAAAGCCAAGTTCATACCATACATTCGGATTGTCGGTGGTAATATCAGCGAAAACGATTTTGGAATTTTTAATGCCCTCTTCTATGCTTTCTATAGGTTTAATTGTGGTTAAATCGTTGTCTACTCGGTATGGAATTAGCCCTGCTTTTTTTATGGCCGGTTCAAAGGTGTCCTTAAATCTATTATCGAATTTGTGATCAAAGGGTTGGATAACAAAGCATTTATGCATAAGTGTTAATTATTTATTTTTGAATATTACATAAGGATGCTAATGCTTAATTCCCTTTAACATCCTTCATCCTTTCATTATATTTTCTATCATTACTACGTAACCAAAGGATGATACCTCTCCTCGCTTTGTAAACTTACAATTCTGTGGTCAAAGATCCAAATCATGAAATTTGTTTTTTAGGCCGTTGGCAACACAGAACCATCGGCTTATGATAAAATAAATCCCAGCAATATATAAGAATACATGAAGACAATGGCTATTGCCAAAACCCACAAATGGATAAATTACCACCAAATGCTCCACTAGTGCAAGCGTCCCGCTTGTATCTGCAACACCATAGCGTCTCGATAAAGAATAGCTAGTAATGAAGTAGGCCTTTTCATCGTCTCGCTCCTTTAATTTTCTGTTCCTTATTCAAGGACAGAAAATTATTCAAAGTGAAATGTTACCGAGACGCAATTAGATGGTTGAACTAGCGAGACCTTCGCACCATACCGAGCAAGCCTTTTAGTGTAAGTGCTGTTAGCTGACAGGCTACCTTTTTTCCCAATTTTGATTTTCAATTTTATTATAAAACGTTGCAGATTACGTTAATTAGATACTTTTATTAATAAATTCTTTTGTTTTTAATGCAACTCTAGCCCAACTCATGTTTTCCTTTTCGATGGTTCTGAAATGCTCCACATTAGATTTGTAAACATTCATATTATTCATAAATTTTGAAAAATCAAGCAATACATTTTCCAATTTTGAACATACGCCTAAGGTATTGTGTTCTACAAACTCTTGCCCTAATGCAGTGCTTGTAAATACAGGTAATCCACTAGCGATGTATTCAATCGTTTTTAAGGAGGATAACTGCTTGTCGCTTTCTTGACTTAAATACAACGCAATACCTGCATCAAATTTTGGATATAACGTAAGCAATTCATTGTACGAAATAGTACCATAGAATTTCATATTTTCTGTTTTATTCCGTTCTATTTCACTTCTAGAAACTCCATCCCCAATTAGATGAAAAGTAGCCTCCTTATATTCTTTGGCTAACTCAATGATTAAAGCTAATCCATCCCATGGAGTAAATGATCCGACAAAAACAAAATCATATCCAGATTCTTTTTTTGTTTGATATCGAAAAAAGAATTAGAAACACCATTGGGAATCGTTATAATTCGCTTGGCTTTTTTTGACCTGGCAAATTGTTCTATTTGGCTGGTAACAGCTATGCAACCTCTACACCCGTTTATAAGAATTCGTTCTTGCAACGCAGCGTAAAATGAATTTATATTGCCCATTTTAAAAAGCTTTGTGTCCTTTTCCATAATACCGTTTAGTTCAATAAAATACCTTACTTTGAACAACAATAACGTTAACCAAACCAATAAGGAGTAGTTAGAGAGCCGCAAATAGAATATTTCATTTCTATGTTGAATAATGTACATGCTGAAATATACGTCCAATATCATTTGCCTAACCTTGGGGATTTCAGGAACATGAAATCGCTTTAAATGGAAATTTAAATTTGTAATAGGACTTGCATTTTTCCAATTGCCACAGAGTCCATTAATTTGAAATTCGTTTTTTGAAATTGAGTTGAATTCATTCCACAATTCAATGTAATGAATATTTGGTCCATAAGAAATGCTAATATCATTAAATGTGAGCGTATTGATTTTTTCATGTATCATGTATCAAAGTTACTGGATGATTTTAGAATTCTTAAATTACATAAGTACAAATCAATATCATTATTTAATAATCAACAAAGAAATATTTTTATTTATCCACTTATAATAATTTCCATTTACCAATTCGGATGACATAAATATCCCTTCATACCACAAAGAGCGCACCGCTGTAAACAAGTATTGCAAACCACTTTGTATAATATATTGGTAAGAAATAATCTCCCTGCAAAAAGAGGCCTTGGCACAGAGGGCAACAACTTGTATGTACAAAAGGGATGACCTACCTTTGCAGGTATAAACCCGCAATTTCAACAAGTACAGCTGACTGAAGAGCGAGCCTTCAACAAATAGTGAGAGACTGTAATGAATAATCTTGCGCACCAGCTATAAACATCGCAACATACCGAAACAAATATTTTTATATGAATCATTTTCTACGTTTACTTTTTTGGGTTTCAATATCCTTTATGACGCAGGCGCAAATTCCCAACCCGGCCTTAATCGGCTATTGGCACAATTGGAATGATGTGAGCGCCCCCTATGTGCAGCTAGATGCCATTGATAATCGGTATAATGTTATTGAGGTCTCATTTGCAGTGCCTACTTCTCCCTCCGATATGACCATGCTCTTTACACCCGATATGATTCCACAGAATCTATTCATTTCAAAAATGCAAAGCTTGCAAAGCCAAGGCAAAAAGGTGCTGCTAAGTATCGGTGGAGCCACCACCAGTATTGACCTAACTACCTTAGCCAATAAAAATGCATTTATCAATTCAATGACAGCTCTATTAAATACCTATGGTTTTGATGGAATCGATATCGATATCGAACATGGAAGCTCCATCATGGTAAGCGGTGGCACCATTGCAGCGCCAGCCAGTATTGCCCAAATCAACTTGATTGATGCCATTAAACAAATCATGTCCAATTATCAAGTGACGCATTCAAAAAAACTCTTGCTTACCATGGCTCCTGAAACCGCTTATGTACAGGGCGGTCAGTCAGCTTTTGGTGGTATCTGGGGCGGTTACTTACCCATCATTCATGCATTAAGAGATTCGATTGATGTGCTGCACGTGCAACTGTATAATAGTGGCTCCATGTATGGCATCGATGCCAATATTTATACACAAGGAACTGCCGATTTTATCATCGCCATGACAGAGGCTGTAATACAGGGGTTTAATACAGCTGGTGGTTTTTTTACAGGATTACCGGCTAGCAAAGTTGCAGTAGGCTTACCCGCTTGTTCAAATGCTGCCGGTGGTGGCTTCACAGACTCGGCCACCGTTAACGCAGCCATTAAATATCTACGAGGCATGGGCCCTAAGCCTGCTTCCTATACCTTATTCAATATTGGTGGCTATCCAAACCTAAGAGGAATGATGACATGGTCTATCAATTGGGATGCAACCAACAATTGCGCAAACGTTTATCAATATGCCAATAATTATGACAACCTTTTTGGCGGTGGTTTTCCGTTATCAATTACCGAATTAAGGACCACAGCTGCCGTTCTCAAAACGCCCACCCTTTGTGAAGTTTCCTGGTTTGCGGAAGGCTATGCTGCCAATCAAAACTTCATAATAGAAAGAAGCCAAGATGGGGAACATTTTGCTGAAGTAGGTACTATGAATGCCGGTACAATGATCGACTCTAAAACCTTCTATACCTTTGACGACCACTTGCCGAGCAACATCAATAGCCTGTCTCTATTTTATCGAATCCGATTTGTTGACCTAGATCAGCGCACCAGGGTATCCAATATGCTGCGCGTTGCACCAGCCGATCCGACGCCGTCGCAGATACACATATTTCCAAACCCCTTTGTGTCGACATTGGTGTTGCATCGTTTGAATACGGAATCCACAGAAATCAACATTCAATTTCTAGATATTACCGGTCGCCTTTTACAGGAATGGAATCCAACATTCGCCAGCGGTCTTTCATCGATTCTATTAGATGGTTTGCAAGGATATGCCCCCGGTCACTATGTACTGCGATGTACAGACAAAACTACAGGCCAAGTACTGGTTGAAAAGATTACTAAGTAAAGCATGGGAGACTAAGATAATAGGAGCGATAAATTGCTTTGTCAAATAAACATTTCTTTACTTCTCTGAGGAATCCTGCAAGTTTCGTTGTTCCTCCTCGTGCCTCGATACGGACTCTTCCTGATTTTTTACTTTGGAAAGATATCCCATTAATTGCTCTCCCCAATTCTTGATGGTATCTGCGTTATGAGTCACTGCATGTGCCACTAATAAATTTACCAGAGTGCTCAAAATTTTACCCGAAAAGGTATCCTTATTTTTTATCAGGACCTTTTGCGTAAGATAACCGGTGGCTAATCCCAGGGCATTGCTTAAGATGGTCTTTTTTACAGAATCGATGGGAATGGTATTTTCAAGAGTTCGTTTTAAAAGATTGACCGGTTTCAAATGCTCATACAATTCAGTAGCATTTTGCTTCAGCGCATCCATTTGCATCGTTTGTTGTTGCTCCAGTTCGGCAATCGCTTCTTTGATGCCGGCAACATTGTTGGGCGTTTTCATCGTTAATCTTTTAGGAGTTTTTGAATCAAGGTATTGGCGATGGGTTCTTTGATCCACTTTCGTCTAAATAAGATGAACAATAGCAAGATGCCTGCATACAAGCCCGTCAGCATCAAAAAGCCATATAATAATTTTCCTGAAAGCTCACCCAGCCACAAAGCAAAGGCAATATTGCCTACCAAAAAAAACATCAAAATAAATACCAACAAAACAGAATAGGACGCAATACCCGAAAGAATATCCGCCAATTTATCTACCGTTTTTAGTTTAAACAATTCAAAGGAGGTTTTGCTATACGCTTCAATATTTTCTAAAACGGTTTTGGTATCAAAACGACTCTCTTCCATAATACTTTATTTTTATTTTTTTAAAGACCCATTCGGCATCATACTGAAACCTTGCATTGTTTACAAGATACAAAATGATATGCAATACTAGAAATATTTGAGGTCCTTTTATCAAGATTTCACAAAAGTGATTGCGTACGACTTGTACCAAAAAAGTACCCGTAGTAGTATATGGCGCAGCCCCTATTGCAACGCATCCGGACTATGGCTATCGGCATCAGCCCTTCCAAATTCATTCAAATAAATTTTGACTAACAACAAGAACATGGAAATAAGCAAGGGACCAAATACCACACCAATAAACCCAAATAGATTAATACCAATAATTACTCCAAAAATGGTAATCAAGGGATGCACATCAGCCAATCTTCGTTGCAATACAAATCGTGCAATATTATCAACCGAACCAATGACAAGGAAGCCCCACAGAGCCACTCCAACGCCTTGCCATTGCGCCCCCAACGACAAGGTATAAATTGCCAATGGAATCCATACCATTGCCGAACCGATTACCGGTATCACCGAACTGATAGCGGTAATCATGCCCATCAATACAAAACTTTCGACACCAAAAATCCAATAGCCTATTAACGCTACAATGCCTTGCACAAAGGCAACAATAGGAATGCCCAGTGCATTGCTGTACACTAAGGCCCTAAACTCTGTAATAAAGGAATAGTTATTGGTATTTTTAAACGGAAGATGTTTTCGAATCCAGAGTTCAAGATGAACAGTTTCGGTGAGCATAAAAAAGAGCATCAGGTACATCATTACCACACTGCCGACAGTAGATAAGGTGCCTCCAATGGTTTTTTGTGCTAATGGCATTATCTGACCATTGATTTTAGCCACATTGTCTTTATTAAGTATATCGATTTGATAGTTTTTGATAAGGTAATGATGAATTTGCTCAAATACATTATTTACAATTTCGGGGTTTTGAAAAAAGGGCTGTATTTTGTTATAGGCAACAGAAACCATCCAGGCAACAGGAATGATAAGCACCACAAAAGAAACCAACATCAATAGCAAGGCCGCCAGCCATTTCTTCATTTTGAATCGGGTAATCATTTTAATCATCCAGTTGCGCATTATCACATAAAGTGTGATGGCACCGAAGAGGGAGCTCAACAAAAAATACAATTCCTTATAGAGGATGATTCCCAAAAAAATCAAAACAGCGAGAAAGAGGATTTGCCGAATTCGGTTTGGATGAATGTAAGAATGCATGGTTATAGGAATTAAGTGAACATAAAATTGCCATTACAAAGTAAAACTATGTGCATCACATTCTCACAAAAAGAAGGTTTGAATTTGATTTGCGGTGGATATCGAGCGGCCAATAAAGCGACGAGTGCCTGCTGGGTGCGATGATTCACTTATTATCTCAAACAATTTTTTTATATTTGTCTCTTTAATTGTACATTTTATGAGAAAAATAGTAGTGGCATTGTTGGTAGCCGCATCCAATTTGGTAATGGCGCAAGGGGGGAATTTATCAGGTGATTTAATGATGAATGTCAATTTTTTTCAAAGAGATACCAATATCAAGGCTGCAGGAAATCCACTTTACGATAATTATTTGAGCGGAGGCGAAGGCTGGCTGTCATTACGATACTCGGTAAAAGGTTTTACGGCAGCCGTGCGATTTGATGGATTTCATAACTCCAATTTACAAAACCCAATCAGTGCATTATCTGCTTCGGGCTTGGGTACCTTTAGCCTTAGCAAAGAAGTTCAAAATCTAACCATCACGGCCGGACATGTATATGACCAAATTGGAAGCGGAATTATTTTTAGAGCCTACGAAGACCGGGGCTTATTAATTGATAATGCGCTGTTTGGTTTGCATTTGAAATACAGAGCCGGTAAATATGCCACGCTCAAAGGATTTACAGGTCAAACCAAAAATCTATTCGACCGCTACAAACCCATTATTAAAGGTTTTTCGGCCGAAGGGGAATTTGATTTAGGTAGCAAAGCACATACCACACCCGGTATTGGCATTGTAAACCGAACCATGGATCAGGCAAGTATTAATTATGTAGTATCCGAAATCAATAATTATCCATTGGCAGAAAGGTATAAACCCACCTACAATAATTTTGCCATGACCTTTTACAATACTTTAAATTTTGGCGACTTTAGCTGGTATGTAGAAGCTGCCACCAAATCAAAGGAGGCCACCCATTATGCCAATGTGTTGAAAAATTTAGGGGGAACCGTTTTGTACTCAACACTAGGATATGCGCAAGCCAAATGGGGTTTGAATGCATCCATTAAACGTTCTGAAAATTTTGAACTCCGCAGTTCACCAAAAGAAATTTTATTGCAAGGTATTTATAACTGGCAACCCATTATAGCACAGATTCGACCACAACGTTTAATTGCACGGTATACCCCTCCTTCACAATTTTCAGAACTTGGCGGTTCGCTTTCCGGTATGCTAACTCCTAATGAAAACATGACTTTTAATGTGGCCTATACCAAAATCAATTCGTTAGACACAGGCGCTACTTTATTCAGAGAAGTATATGCAGATGGCGAAATAAGAAGTGTAAAGGATTTTATTATACGATTTGGGGCTCAATATCTTTTGTATAATCAATTCATTTATCAGCAAAAGGTCAATAAATCAGAGTATCCCGACGTTAATGCCATTACCCCCTTCCTTGAGTTGATTTACAAAATAAACAATAAAAAATCGCTTCGAACAGAATTGCAATACATGAGCACGAAGCAAGATTACGGATCTTGGGTTTTTGGATTATTAGAATTTAGCATCGCTCCCAAATGGAGTTTTGCGATTTCGGATATGTATAATATTGCACCCAATAAAGTGCATGTAAAAAAAGCCCTTCATTATCCAAATTTGTTTATTGCCCGTGTGGTAGGTCCTCACCGTTTCACACTTCAGTATGTGAAACAAGTAGATGGTATCAATTGCACAGGAGGGGTTTGCCGATACGAACCGGCTTTCAGTGGTTTTAAATTAGGTATTACTTCAACCTTTTAATTTTTTTATTATGAAAAACAATTTTTTTCTTGCCATTGCTACCTCCTTGCTTTTTGCAGCAGGCTGTATTAAAGAACAAACACCTGCAGGACTCATTTTAAACGAAACGGTTTCGTTTACAGACACCACGTATATGGTTACGCCGATTCCGGCTCCACAACAACGTATCCTATTTTTTGAAGAGGCTACAGGAGTGCATTGTACCAATTGCCCCGATGGTGCTGCCGAATTACGAACATTAAAAGCGAATCATCCAAACCGTATTCTTTCCACTGCGGTGTATTCTCCCTTTTTAAACGCATTTCAAGCTCCTTCAAAATACGATTTCAATAGTCAGGATGCATTGGATTTGGTAAATTTTTTAGGAAACAGTGACCCTTCAAAACCCAGCGCAGCTATCAATAGAACGACTGCGCCTAACAATCAGGGAAATACCGGAAATGCCTATTTTTATAGTAAAACAGATTGGGCAACCACTATTGCCGGTATGCTGTCGCAAAGCACTCCCATCAATATCAACCTCGAAGCATTTGTAAACGGTACGGATTATCGATTAAAATCGAAAGTTACATTTACCGATACCATTACTGCCGAGCTGGCCTACTCGGTATTCTTAATTGAGGATGACGTAATCGATGCGCAAGATTCTACATCTACTACCATCGATGACTATGAACATATGCATGTATTGCGAAAAATAATTACCCCGCTTGCAGGCTCTTCTTTTTTAAATAGCACCCCTACCAAAGGCAGGGGAGTGGTTTTTGAGCGTACGTTTGATGTGGTATTACCTGCCAGTGTTATTAATAAAAACAATTGCCACTTAATTTGTGTTGTGAACAAAGTGGGATCCAGCAAAGAGGTTTTGCAAGCTAGTGAAATTCATTTACCGTAACTGCAATTAAGGGTTACAGTAGAACGTAGCCTTTCTACATGTAATTCGATTCGGATAGGCATTCCGTGAACTTTCATTTTATCCTCCTTAACTTGTTTAATAGTGATAACTATTGGCATTTTGTTTTTTTTGTAACAAATGAACGTTTATTTTTGAACAATGATTCAGACTCGTATCCCCATTTTACTTTCCCTCCTACTGATAATGGGTTTTATTGCCTGCCATGAGGAGGAAGTAAACGTATCAGACGATAATGCCCATAAAACCACCCCTGTCAGTACGGTAGTGGCGCCCATCTTTAATGCAGATACGGCATACCAATATATAGTGAAGCAACTCTCCTTTGGCCCACGTGTACCGGGAACTCCTGCGCAAACGAAATGTGCCGCTTGGCTTATTAGCGAATTTAAAAAATATGCCGATACGGTACATGTTCAAAAAGCAACTGTCAAACAAGTAGTCTCCAACAATACCTATCCGGCTATCAATATCATTGCTTCTTTCAATGTACAGGCTAGTGAACGCATTTTATTATTGGCACATTGGGATAGCAGGCCCTGGGCCGATGAAGATACTGCCCGCACCGAAAAGCCCATTCTGGCGGCAGATGATGGTGCCAGCGGTGTGGCGGTTTTGCTAGAAATTGCTTCAAAAATTAAAGCGCAAAAACCGACTGTCGGAGTAGACATCCTATTAGTGGATGCCGAAGATGTTGGTAAAAGTATATGGACAGAAGAAAGCTATTGTTTGGGTACACAGCATTGGGCAAAAAACCCACATGTACCCAATTATAAAGCCAAGTTTGGAATCTGCTTAGACATGGTAGGCTCTAAAGGTGCGCAATTTCCTTTGGAAGGATTTTCACAAAATTATGCGCCTGATATACAACGCAAAATATGGGATATTGCCAATCGCATCGGATATTCCGACTATTTTAGATATGTACAGGGCGGTACCATCACCGATGATCATGTGGTGGTAAATGAACTGGCTCAAATTCCCTGCGTAGATATCATCAATCTGAAACCCAATGGAAGCTTTGGAGATTACTGGCATACGCATGGCGATAATATTTCGGTAATTGATAAAGCAACCCTTAAAGCAGTAGGTCAAACCGTATTGCAGGTATTGTATGAAAATTAATAGCTACGAGCGAGACCTTTTTATTTCCCCTGCTAAATAACTTACTGCAAACCTATATAAGTAAATGGGTTTCGGCGATTGCGAGGTTATATATAGATTATCGAGGAAAAAAGCATATGGATCAGCACCTTAGGGGACGCAATAATTCAAAAATAAAGCCAATTCATACAGTAAGATTCCGTTCATAATATTACAAAAATTTTGTTTCTTTGAATCATTAAATGAGCAAATTATGAAATGGCAAGGTAGGCAACAAAGCGAAAACATTGAAGATCGAAGAGGGATGAGCGGCAAACAAATTGCAGCCGGAAGTGGCAGGCTAGCCATTATTTTACTCATTGTGGGACTGTTGATGGGTGGGGATCCGCAACAGCTCCTTAGCGATTTTGCGAATTCGCGACAACAAACCGAAAGCAGTGGTCCGGCTGGTCAAAAATCGCAGGAAGAAAAAAACCTGATGGCCTTTGCCTCTGTAACCCTAGCCGATAATGAGAAAATTTGGACCAAAATTTTCAGTGAAAGCAATCTACAGTATAAAAAACCGACTATGGTAATTTTTAATACACCAACCCAATCACCCTGCGGTACGGCAAGTGCACAGACCGGACCATTTTATTGCCCCGCCGATCAAAAAATATATTTATCCCTATCTTTTTTTAATGAACTTACACAACGACTTGGTGCACATGGCGACTTTGCCTTCGCCTATGTGATATCGCACGAAGTGGCACATCATATACAAAACCTCCTAGGTACCACCGCCAAAATGCGACAAATGCAGGCAAGAACCGATGAGGCAGGCGCCAACCGGCTTTCAGTTGCCTTAGAACTGCAGGCCGATTTTTTAGCCGGAGTATGGGCTCATTACAACCAAACCCTCAATAATGCACTCGAAGATGGCGATATAGAAGAAGCCATGAGCGCAGCCAATGCTGTTGGCGACGATCGTCTGCAGAAACAGGCACAAGGATATGTGGTGCCCGATGCCTTTACCCATGGTACCTCTGAGCAACGAATGTATTGGTTTAAAAAAGGATACACCACCGGTGACCCCAATCAAGGTGACACATTTAAAGAAGTGCTGTAAGGTATACCATGAATATTCCCTATTTTTTTGAACCCAATCTAACTACTGATTCTGTTATCCTCAGCGATGCCAACACGCACTATATGTTGCAGGTTTTGCGAATGAGGGAAGGAGAATCATTTTTTCTAACAAATGGATTGGGCGAAAAATACTTGTGCAGCATTAAAACCATTTCAAAAAAAAAGGCGGAGATTAGCGTGTTGGAAAGAATTTTTGAAGAGCGTAGAATGACTCCCTTGCATCTAGCCATTGCCTTTACCAAAAATCCGTCGCGGATGGAATGGTTGCTCGAAAAAGTATGTGAGATGGGTATTGAAACTATCACCCCCTTACTAACCCAACGTAGCGAAAAAAATTATTTCAAAAAAGAGCGATTTGAAAAAATATTGACCGCTGCTATGTTGCAATCGCAACAAACATATTTACCAACACTTGGGGAGCCAAAGGCTTTGCAAGAAATTATCGAAACGGAATATGATCAAAAATTGATCGCCTATTGTGGTCAGGAATATGAAAAAAATTCTGTCATAAATGCCCTGAGGCCTGGCAAGTCAACCCTATTTTTAATAGGCCCTGAAGGCGATTTTACTGCAGATGAAGTACATTTGTGCAGGCAACATCAATTTTCAACCATTCACTTAGGTGTGAATCGACTGAGAACTGAAACGGCCGGACTCTTTGTTTGTACCCTTTTTAATGCCATTCAATGAAAAAATTTATAATTGGATTTTGCTTGTTGTTACTGACTCACTTTAGCGAAGCTCAAAAAATGAAACTGGGTTTGTTAGTATATGGAGGTGGTGGCGATTGGTATTCGAATCCGACTGCATTAAAAAATTTAGCCCGATTTTCGAACCAAAATTTAAACACCCAACTGGATTTGCAGGAAGGACAAGTAGAGGTCGGCAGTAGAGAATTGCTTAATTATCCCATTGTTTTTGCCACCGGTCATGGACGTATTATGTTTAATGATGCAGAAGCAAAAAATTTTAGGACCTACTTGCAGGCAGGGGGCTTTCTGCATATTGATGACAATTACGGAATGGACAAATATGTACGTCCAGCCATGAAAAAAGTATTTCCCGAATTGGATTTCGTAGAACTTCCTTTTTCACATCCGATTTATCATCAAAAATTTGAATTTGCAAATGGGCTTCCTAAGATTCATGAGCATGATAATAAACCTCCAAAAGGGTATGGTTTGATCTATCAGGGCAGATTGGTCTGTTTTTATACCTTCGAAACCGATTTAAATGATGGCTGGGAAGATCCGGAGGTGCATAAAGATCCTGAGGAGAAACGACAACTTGCTTTGCGAATGGGCGCCAATTTGATTCAATATGCTTTTACGGTAAAATAGTTTGTAATCGTATTTTTTCGTAACTTCGTGGTATAAACACAAGTATTATGAAACCGCTTTTTTTGTTTTTTATCGGGTCGCTTTTTTTGTTTTCTTGCAAAAAAAACACCACCTCTACTACTCCTGAAAGTGCATATTTTACTATTAAATTTGAAAATAAGGTTTCTGGCCAGGCCATCGAAGAAGGAAAACTCCTTTACACAAACGCAGCCGGCAATAAGTTTAGCGTTAGTTTGCTTAAATATTATGTAACCAATGTGGTACTTACCACAGATGATAATTATGAGGTGAAATTGAACAACTATGATTTAATTGACGCCTTCGATCCGCAAAATTTTTCGAGCATTAATGCCGGGCTTATTCCGAATGGCGTTTATAAATCTATTCGTTTCAATTTAGGTGTAGATTCTGCCCGCAATCATACCGGTGCGCAAGATGGGGATTTAGACCCCATCTATAATATGATTTGGGATTGGAATACAGGTTATTTATTTATGAAGCATGAAGGAAATTTTATTAATACAATGGGTGATACCACCGTTTTGCAATATCATTTAGGCACCGATTTGGCCTTTTCCACCATCAATGTTCCCATCAATATGACCATTGACGGTAAGGCAAAAAATCTAAATATAGAATTTGACTTAAACAGCATGTATGATAATCCATTAATTGATTTTAACAATGGAAACATTCATCATAGCACATTGGCAGCTGATAAGCCCTGGATTAGCAATATGGTTATTAATGCGCAAGATGCATTTACCTTTAAAAGCGCCAATTAAGGAAGCTTCGTTTTAAAATTTGAGCTCAAGCATTACCGGACAATGATCGGAATGCTTGACATTCGGTAATATTGCTGCATCTGCTATATTACTTTGTAACGCATTTGATACATTTACATAATCGATACGCCAGCCCTTGTTATTATTCCGTGCGTTGGCGCGAAAACTCCACCAGCTATATTGATGCGGGTTTGGATTAATTTGTCGAAACGCATCAATCATTCCGGTTTCAAAAAAGGAATCCATCCATTCACGCTCTTCCGGTAAGAAGCCGCTGGAGTCTTTGTTCCCCTTTGGGTCATGAATGTCAATGGCTTTGTGACAGATATTATAATCACCGGCAACAATTACCTGTGCCTCCCGGCTCGCAAGCTTTAGGCCTAGAAATTCAAGGTATTGTTGAAGGAATTGCATTTTATAGGCTTGTCGCTCGTCGCCGCTGCTACCACTGGGAAAATAAGTATTAATCAAATGAAACTGATCAAAAGTAACTTGCAAGACCCGTCCTTCAAAGTCTGCTTGTTCAAATCCGCAGCCAAAAATAACTTCATTCGGTTTTTGCTTTGAAATGATTCCTACCCCACTATATCCTTTTTTTTGGGCAGAAAAGAAATAGGTGTGATAACCCAGTTTCTCAAAACTTGCTTTGTCAATATCTATTTCATGCGCTTTTGTTTCCTGAAAGCAATAAATATCAGCCTGATCTTCCTTTATCCAATCTAAAAGGCCTTTACTGATAGCGGATCGAATTCCGTTGAGGTTGTATGAAATTATTTTCATAGAGATATTATTTATTAAACATTGAGGTAAAAAAAAATGACTCTCAAAGAAAGTCATTTTTATTATGATAAAAAAATTAGGGATTTATTGTTTTGTAACTCTTTTTACTCCCATTAACTTGCCGTTGCTATCAGCAAATTGAAGAAGATAGATGCCTTTTGAAATATTATCTAGAGGAATTCTGATTGGATTTGGAGTGCTTGCATTTACGTCGAACTGTGCAACTTTTTTACCAATAATGTTTAAAACATTGATGCGGGTTACTTTGACATCATTGATACTTAAATTTATAAAATCACTTGCCGGGTTCGGATAAACAGAAACAACATTGCTATTTTCAAAATCCCTGGTTGAAGCTGCTGCATTGGTGCAGAATTCGTAGGTCATATTTTTGGCACCAATAACGCCCGGCTCTGTATATTGCACGGTAACATAACTACAACCGTTTACTGCATTTGCTGCAATATTCATAATTACGTCTATCTCAGCTTTACCATTCGCAGGAACGGTGAAGTTATGGGTTGCGTTATTAAAACCATAGCAAGTTCCATTGGGTCCATCACATATTCCGGTTACCGTCCAACCAGTTAGAAGAGCATCGCTCGACTTATTCCAGGTAATTACCACCGGATTTGCAGTATTATTGTAAATGGTATCATACAATCGCAAGTTTCCTGCCGGTTTATCCAAATTTAGCATTTTAACGGTATCCTTCCAATGTGTCAATTGTGCAAAAGAGGACAAAGAAAAGACTCCAAATAGGGCTAACAAGATTAATTTCTTCATTAAATTTTGTTTTAATTGACTGCAATTTACGTAAAATTGTGTTACAGCTAACATTTTTTTGTTAAATTTTTATGTTATAATTAATTTTATCACATTCGTGGTTCACAAAAAAAATTTTTTAATGAAAAAACTACTCCTCTCTCTGTTGGCTTTGGTAACATTTAATGTGGCCAATGCTCAATTACCCGACGGTGTGATTGCACCCGATTTTACCCTCACTGATATCAATGGCAATCCACACAATTTATACAATTATCTTGCAGCGGGCAAGCGTGTATATATTGACGTTTCTGCAACATGGTGTGGTCCTTGTTGGAATTTTCACAACACACATGCGCTGGATGATTTATGGGCGCAACACGGTCCAACCGGAGCTCCTGGCGTAAACGCAGGTACCACTAATGATTGTATTGTAATTTTTATTGAAGGGGATGTTTCTACTACTAATGCCGAATTAAATGGTATTGGAGCCGGTACACAAGGCGATTGGGTAACCGGTGTACAACATCCAATTATAGACATTCAAAATGGTTCAACCTTTAACGCCGATTATAATATTGGTTATTTCCCTACCATTTATATGATTTGCCCGGATAAAATTATTACTGAAGTTGGACAACTTTCTGCAGCCGCTTTATATTCAGCCGGATCTACTTGCCCAGCTGCTGCTGCTAACGCATCTGTAGATGTAGTAGCTGCGGTACCATACCCCGATCCAGCTTATATGTGTGGAACTGCCATTGCCCCAACTTTCAAATTTGTAAATTATAGCACCACTCCTTTAACTGCTGCAACCGTTAACGTAAAATATAATGGTACAACCGTTAATTCTTATCCTTGGACCGGTAATGTTGCCGGCAATGCTGTAGGTACTGCTACCATCCCTTCTTTTGCTCATAACAACGGAACTGGTTACAATGGTTATAGTTACGAAATTGTTGCCGCTGGTGACGTGAATGCTGCTAATAACTCTAAAAATTTAAACTGGAAAGTATTTTCAGCAGGTAATGCTAAGACTACAGATTATTCAGATGATTTTACTGCAGCCAATTTAGCTGCTAACTGGACTATGGTAAATCAAGACGCACAAGATTTTATATTCCTATTTGCAGGTGGTGGCCAATTACCAATGGTTACAGGTCCATTTGGAACAAACTCTCAAGCCTTATTGGTTAATTTATTAGACCATGCAGGTGGTGCCGCTAAACCCCTGACTGCCATTGTTTCTAATGTGAATTTTGATGCCAAACCATACTTAACCTTTGATTTTGACTGTGCACATGCTAACAAATCTGCTTCTACCAATGATAAATGTGAAGTGGTGGTTTCAACCGATTGCGGTGCCAATTGGACCTCGGCTTGGAGCCTAGAAGGTGCGGCACTCAATGATGATCAAGCTTTATATCCAGCTACCAATGCAGCCACTGTATTTGTTCCGAATGCTGCTTCTGACTGGAGTCATTACAGTGTGAATCTAAATTCGTATAAATCTAATACCAATCTATTGATAGAATTAGAGGAACTGCAAAAGTTGCCGGACAAGGAAATGCAATGTTTATCGATAATGTAAAAATTTCATCCTTAACACCAGCAGGATTAACCGACAATCAGTTCAATGAAATGGTGTCTGTATATCCAAACCCATCAAGTGATCGTTTATTTGTCAAAGGATTGGCAAGCACTGCAAATGTTCAGGTTATTGATATGTTGGGAAATATTATGAGTAGCAATGAATACCACAATATCAATGGTGATGTAGAAGTAAATATCAACTCTCTTGCAAAAGGATCTTACATTATTAAGATTTCTCAAGAAGGAAAATTTGCAGCGAAATCATTCATCAAAGCAGATTAGTCAACACGATTCCATTAAAAAAATGACCGCAAATTGCGGTCATTTTTTTTGTATATTAAGTATTGTTATGCTTTCGAATTCTTCACTAAATAAGCAGAAATCATTAGGTAGGTTCCTTGTTCTATTTTTGCTTTGGGTCCCATGGTTTTCATAATTTCTACCCATTCGAGTCCAGAGCGTTTAGAGGGTCTGTGTACCTCATGTCATTTATTGCAAGTTGATTCGTATAGTTGCTTGCCACTTTCAATCCGAGCTGCGTTCGTTTGGGTCAGCATGGTCAATTGTTCTTCATTGCTTCTGTCTCCCTGCGCAATTTGAGTGACGCTTTGGGTAGCACTAGCAGGTCGAGTGGTTGCCGGCTCTTCTGTTTTCGGTTTTTCCTTGGTATCGGTTTGAGCCACCTTCTTACCTGTTTTTGGTGAGCAATTTGTTAGAAAGGCTACCACACCCACTATGAGCGAAAGAGTTACTATTTTTTTCATCTTACTTATTTTTCGCTAAAATAATCTTTTTTTTAGAATCCACAAGAAACTGGGTCTCTCCAATTTTTTAAAATTTATAAAAAGACATCCACCCAAACAATCGACTTCGATTCTCTTCATTGTTTACCAGCAAGGGGTTACCCGAGAAGGAAAAACGCACTTTTTAGGGATATCGAACAAACGCTATTTTACAATAAATAAGATTATTTCATCCATCATCTTTTTAGAAAGTGGCAATTCGGGCACATTATAAGAAGCTAAATTATCTTCTTGTTTATCCGATGCAATTTCGGTCAGGCAATGATTCATATTGGGTACTATAAGCAATTTGGCTTGTGTACAAGCTTTGCTTAATGTCAACGCATTCTCTTCAGCTACTTGCAAATCCTTAGTACCGTTGATAATGAGCACAGGACCTTTCAATTTTTTTATTTCTAGTGAAGGATCTATTTTAAACCATGATTTCAAATAAGGTAATACACTGGGTCTGAAAATGGAATTGAGTGCCGGCATATCACACACAATATCTCGTCCGGCCTTTAAACTATCTAATTTTGAAAAGGCCGCGGGTTCCATAGGTCCTAATTTTCCTTTCAATTGCTTTTTCAATACTTCATTGGCCGATTCTCCGACACCTGCAAGTGAAATATATTGATGTTTTTCTTTGACACTCATCATACCCACTAAGGAGCCTTCACTATGTCCACAAATTGTCAACTTTGAAAAACGTGCATCGGATTCAAATTTTGAAATAATCGCTTTTGCATCCAATATCATATTATTGAAGTCCATTTCTTCCTCTTTCATATTGGCTACAGCACTTTTTCCAATACCACGCTTATCGTATCTGAAGGTTGCAATGCCATTCAGGGCAAATTGCGAAGCCATTTTTTGATACGCATTGGTTTTAAAGCCTTGACCATTACAATTTCTATCGGTGGGGCCGCTACCGGCAATAATAATTACCAAGGGAACTGCATTGTGTGCATGGGCTGGCATTGTTAAGGTTCCGGATAGTTGGACGCCTTTTGCGTCAATGGTCATTTCATATTCGTCAAAACCATGTGCAACCGAGAGAAATGGAAAACAAACAGCGAGCATTAATAGTAGTTTTTTCATAATTCAAAGGTAATAAAATCATGAAAGTATAGAATTATTATTTATTGAATCAAGGTCAGCAACATTATCCATCGAATTTGCGACGCTCCATTTTGACTGCTGCACTTTCTTCAGCTTTTTTCACAACCCAAGGTTTCCAAAGGGTAAAACGTTGGAAACGTATTTATCATTACTTCACCTTCACTCGGATCCCTTCGCTATGACTACTAAATTCGGGGGCATACATACATTGTATGGTACAAATGCCATTAGAGAAATCGCCCTTATTGGTAACAAACATGGGGTATTCAAATACATAGGTTCCCTTATTAAGCCAATGAAAGAAGAAGTTGGTGGAGGCATCCTTGGTGGCTTCATAATAGCCTAAACCTCCCTGATACTTATAGTGGCTCAAAACATTAATAGGCTCAAAACAGGCTCCTCTCATATCTTTCATATGTACATATTCCATGGCTCGATCTACCCGCAATTCAATACGCACTTTCACCTTATCACCTACTTGCAAAGGTTTATCCTCTACAATGGGGGTGAGTACTTCTCCTTTATCGGTAAGGGTAATTTTAAAGAATTGTTTTTTGATACGGAGTGGAGTTTCATGCGAGGCAATTTTATCGAGGTCTTCGAAATATTGCCAGTATACAGCCCCCCAAGTAGTGCCTCCAATCTCTTTACCCGTTTCGGCTTTGTTTTTCACAGAAACAGATATCTGACCCATTTCAGGAACAATATTTTCTGCAGGAATACTCACTTTAAAATACCCTGTACCGGCCTCTTGCGTTTGCTCCTTTGATTGAATTTGTTTTTTCCCCAACATCACCTCCACCTCGGGTTGAGTGGCCAACCAATAGGTGCCATTTAAAAGCAAAGCATAAATGGCGTCAGCAGTTGCTTTCGTTGTTTTCCAATGTTGGGTTTGTTTATTTTGTAGCAACCAGATTTTCAATGCATCTACTTCATTGATATCTGAACTCAATTCGGTAAAGACTTCTATAAGGAGGCTTTGGGTTTCAATGGGTGCTTCATACCACCACCAACTTCCTGTCTTTTCTTTCCACTACATCCCCATTTCTTCACTATGGATGGCATTTTCACGCAGCGATTTTAATATGTCTTGCGGGGTTACTGTATCGTCCCATCGGTTCAAGGCCAAAGCAGTCATACCCTGCATATATTTATTTCCTCGCAACCAGTATGTAGCTGCTTGTTTCTTGTAATAGTTAAAAGCGGTTATGGAAGCTGGTGCAACGGATGTTTCCCTGAAGAAAGATCTCATATACAAATATTGAATATGCTGGTGATCAATATGGGCCAATGCCATATCTGCGCCATTCTTTTTTAATTGGTCATAATCTTCTTTAATTCTTGCATCCAAGTAAGGAAGGGCCTTTTCTACAATTTGCAAAATACGCCGTTCGCTTCCTACTTCTGTAATGCCAATATGTAGCAGCCTACCTATTCCGCAGAGAATATATTGAGTTATAAATCGATCGTCGGGCATCCCTTTAAACCATGTAAATCCTCCGTTTGGTGTTTGCATGATTTCCAGTTCGCGAACCGTCCGTTCCAATTCAGTACTCATTCTGTTTAAATTAAACAGATTCGCAATATGTTGTTTTTGTTGCGATTCGCTTTTTGCTTGCAATACCCAAGGCGTTTCTTGCAACAAGGCCGATTTCAATTCCTGATTTTTTTCTAGGTTTGAAAGTAGTGCTGCTGTATCTTTTGATTCCCATGTCGAAAAAATTTCTCTCACTTTCGGACTAGAATTGGCAATATGTGTAGCCAATACATTGGCATAATACCTGTTAAAGGTTTGGTCGGCACATTCATACGGATAGTCGCTGAGGTAAGGCAATGCCTGTACGGCATACCATGCAGGATTTGCGGTGTATTCTACCGTTAGATTATAATGCTTTAAGGTATTTGAGTTTTTTGATTTCAGTAGGTTTTCAAATTGAAAATTCTTGGTGGTATTCATTCGAACCGGAAGAGGTAAGGTTTCGGTAACCAGCATGGAATTTAATAATACCGGTACTACATTTTGTTCACCATCAGAAAAATCGCCTGCCTGCGCAATTGTTTTTACAAGCACCGGATTGGTATATGATTGAGGAATGCTGATTTGCCAGTTAACAGAAGCGCTTTCTCCTTTTTTTAGAGAAAGAGGTTCGGTCATGGACTGCTTAGTGAGTCCAAAATCAGTAGATATGGGTTGGTTGGTTAGGGCATCTATTAAAATAAGGTCTGCCTTACCGCTGAGGTCATGATCGCTCAAATTGGTTACCTTGGCACTATACACCATTTTATCTCCTTCTCTAAAAAATCGGGGCGTATTGGGTACTATCATCAATTCTTTTGAGGTCGTGGCTGTTTCTGTCAAAGACCCACTTTGTAACTCTTTGGTGTGCCCAAATGCCATCAATTTCCATCGAGTTAAGGCATCGGGCGCCTTAAATTTCAATAAAATATTTCCCTCTGCATCGGTTTGTAATTGCGGAAAGAAGAACGCCGTTTCATTAAAATTGCTTCGAAGTGAAACTGCCGATGAGGACGATGCGTTGCGAGACTGCATACTATCTGCAGCTATAGGCGTAGCTACATTGTTAAGTGCTTTTTGGTCATCTTGTTGCAAGGCCCCTGCCTCTTCTTTTGCAGCAAGTTTTGCCGGTGCACGGGCCACCATTGGTGCATCAGCTACAGCATCTTCCATCACTACCTGTCCGCGTAGCATTCCCTTTCCGCCGGGTCGCCCGCCCTCACTCATTCCAAAATAGGAATAGGAATTGTTTAATCCCCACCATAGTAAACTTGGGTATCTTTTTGTCGTACGAGTGAACATTTTTATAGGTACCAAAATAAAATTGCCGACCGGGCTCCACAATAAAATTAGAACTGGTATTAAATTGAATTTTTTGATTGGTACCGGCGAATAAATAAAAATCTTGCCAGTAGTGTGGTTTGAAGGCGTCTAAACTAGCATCGTACATGGTGGCTAGTAATTCAGCACTTACTTTTTCTTTTTGCGATCCGGTAATTTTTAGGGTCCACTCTTGCTCAGAGCCGGGCAACATTTTATTTCTAAAAGTTTGGAGAGAAAGTGTTAGTTGTTTGTTGGTCCATGGAACCAAAATGGATTCTTGAAATGAATAATACCGATTGTCCTTAATAAACCATCCGCTGACGTAAAATCCTCCTCTGTCCGATTCTTTAATGGTGTATGTATAGGTTTTATTTCCGCTTATGCTTTGCCACGCGATTGTTGAGGGATTGGCGATTTCATGGTTTGCCGATGATGGCTGCACACAATACAGTAAAAATATTTTTTCGTATGGGTTTGAAATCGTGAAGCTAAAATCTTCGCCGGGCTCTGCTGTTGTTTTTACTTTGGTTACAAGTAGGTGTTCATTGGGTAATGATTGGGGATTGGTGTTTGAGGACAGGCGAATATACTTTTTGTCAATCACCTCGTTGGCATCTTTACCTACCTTGTCGGCAGACAGGTCTTTGGCACGAGCTTCCAATACAAACCAACCTTGGGAGGCTCCTGTTTTTTGCAGGTACTCGAGTCCTTCTTGGGTAGTGGTGAATGTTTTCGACCATATCACTTTTTCTTCCTTCCATTGCAAATAATCATTCTCGTTTTTGTATTCATCCAGCGGAAAGTCTTTTCGGAAAGCCTCTTCCGAAATTGATTGGATTTCCACATGTTCCCAGAGTCGCTTCCGATAGGTTTTAGATGGGGAAACCAATTTTTTTAAGGTCAAGGTAACTTGTGCCGGTACATGGATTCCTGCTAAATTGGTGGAGAAAATTTTTACTGCATTGAAATTATTGAAATCGACCTGCTCGGGTGTTTCGATTTTTAGTAAGAGGCTTTCGTACCCTACCGACACAATGGTTTCGCCACTTCGTGTTTCCCCGTTTAAATCGGTTACATCCGCATAAATAGTATAATCAAATATGGGTTTGGTTTGCTTGTCTATACTCTCATCGGGTATTGCGTTAAAGGAAATATCAAAGGATCCATCTGTCTGAGTGGTGGTACTTCCATGTGTAATTTCCATGCTGGCACTGCTGGGTGCCCCCCATCGATAGAAGCACCAATAGTAGGGAAAACGCGCATTGCGAACCACTCGGTAGCTGACCTTGGCGCCATCAATTGCATTTCCGGCAAAGGCTTTTGCTAGGCCCCTCACCTTGATGCTTTCATTGATTTTGTAGGTTCCTTTTAGGGTATCATAACGTACTTCAAATTTCGGACGTTTGTATTCCTCAATATTAAAAAGGGCCTGACCGCTTTCGGCCACTATTTGAAATTGGCCGCTGAGTAACCCCTGTGGTGCAATAAAAGTGCCGGTAAAAGAACCATATTCATTGGATGTCAGTTCAATGGTTTTGATATCCTGATAATTGACGTCTTTTAAGGTAACGGATGTTTTTCTATCTTTTATTAATTCAAAGGTCTTGTGACCGCCTTTCGTTTTTTGCATCACCGAAATTCCTTTGAAGTAGATGGTTTGACCAGGGCGATAGATACTTCTGTCGGTGAATAAAAACGTACGTACATAATCGTTATCAGGTTGTGGATAATACTCGTTGATATAAATATTATCGTCTAGATATAAAACATCATCGCCCTTAATAAGCTCCAGTGCATAGCCACCTTGATTGGGGTTCACCCGCTGAATGTTTACATAACCCTCTTTATTGGTTTTAAAACAGGTCCAGCTTTGGGTTGGTATTTACGTGATTCATAATTATATGAATTGATCCATGTATGAACGCTCACATTTTCGAGTGCTTGTCCACTAGCTCGGTCTACCACATAAATGCCGGTACCATCTTTGTCTTGTTCGGTGACCTGTACATGTGCCAAATTTGACACTCGTAAAAATGCAATTGCATAATATTTTTTACTATTGAAATCTTTGTCCTCCGACACAATTATTGCATAGGTGCCAAAAGGCAAAGCCTCTATTTTAATTTCGGTACTGTGTGCCTTGTAGTCGTGTTTATCAGGCAGAGCCCCCTGCCAATCCTTGATTCCTTTTCTACTTGCCAACACTTGATAATCATTGTTATAATCGTAGGTTTTATCTTTAATTTCTTGATTGGTTACTTTAACAATTTTGCAATACATGGTTTTCACTTCTTTGTAGGATACCATTGCTAAGGAGGGTTGATTCGCAAGTACCACTTTTTCAACACGAATTCCCAGGCTTTTTTGTTCAATTTGTTGCAAGAGCGATTCGGCGCGACTGGATGCTTCTGTTTTGGGAAATTTTTCTACAATGTAATCGCACCATTTTTTGGCTTCCACATAATCAACTTTTGAATCATCGAAACCGGAATTTAAATAGGCCATACGACCTACATGCTGTCCTCCCTGGGTAAAGGTTTCGGCATATAAATAGGTAGCCATGGCCGCCTGTTCGTTAGCGGGATATGTATCGGCAATGGCTTTCAATGCATTCTTATACCATTCCTTTTTTTCGCGGGCAATGCTTTTATCGTTTACATATTGAATACGAGCAATGTCGGCATCAATCAAGGCACTTGGGTCGGAATCGTTGCTATGAAACAAAAGAATCTCTTGATATAATTTTAATACATTGAATTTTTGAGAGGTTTTATCGGAGGTATTGAATGAAGCGTTTACAAACGTCGATACGGAAGCGAAGGCCTTTTCATCATTAATTTCAAATGCATACGTCGGTTTGGTTATATCGGTTTCTTCTTTTGAAAAATACTCGATTGCTCGGTTTGCTAAAAAGTCGAAAAGGGTAGGACGCAAGGTTTCTGTATTGGCTCCTTTTTCCACAATAGTTGTCAGATTTTTTAGAGGAAAGGCCTTCGACTTTTCTTTTTCAGTAAGTGAGGCTGTAAATTGTTCAAAGGCTTTATTATAAAAATCATCAGCACTCCATGTTTCGATATCCAAAATAGTATTTGCTCCCGCCCTTTCAAAATTGGGAGCATCTATATTCTCCACTTTTGTGCGATCGAGTATTTTCCAGCGATTTTCTTCGTAGTATGACCAGTATAAATCTCCTATCATAGAATGGAGCACTTGCTTGACAGGGAACGATGCGTCCTTGAGTTCTTTTTCGAAAAATACAATATCGTGAAGTCTTGCTTTTTCGTCTCGATCGCGTAAACTGACTCTATAATTGCAGAATCCTTTGATGATTTGTCCGATATTGTTTTCTGCTTTTGCCACTTTTATTATAGATTCAATTTCGGTTTGAGCGGTCTTATTTAGGCCCTTTTGAAATGCGTTCTTGACCGCTTTCCATTTGGCGTCATATTTTGTGTTCATATTGGTTTGGGCTAATAGGTTTTGCAGGAATACTACAAAAAAGGCAGTAAAAAATAGATTTCGCATTGATTTATATTTATTGGCAGGTACATAAAGATACAAAAGCAACCGAAATTCCACAAGGGGTCTCTACTAATTTGATTTTAATTTCAAATCAATAGGTATCATAGGTGTTTATTACAATGGATACAAATGCATCGATACCCCTTTGAACAAGGTCTGTTTCTCTTATTTCATACTATCATCTAGATCCGGTTCATGCAGTTGCACTACCGGTGTGGTAGATTTTTTTCGCAATTGCATATTGAGCAATTCTACCGCAAAGGAGAAGGCCATAGCAAAATAGACATAATTTTTTAAATGCAAATCGTGTGCTTTGTCTGCATCCCAACCTTCAATCAGTAATACCACACCAATCATTACCAAAAATGAGAGCGCCAGCATTTTAACGGTAGGGTGTTTTTCAATAAAGGCCGAAATTTTACCTGCATATACAAACATCACAAACATAGCAATAATGACTGCAATAATCATCACCTCAACATGTTGCGCCATTCCTACTGCCGTAATAATGCTATCAAAGGAAAATACCATATCTACAAGCATCATTTGCACTACCACTTGCATCAATGTAGCTCCTTTGCTGTTTGTCTTGACACCATGTTCCAGACCCTCCAATTTTTGATGAATTTCGCTCACTGTTTTTACCAACAAAAAGAGACCCCCTGCAAGCATAATCAAACCGCGGAGATTAAATGATTTTCCCATAATGGAAAATAATTCGCTACTTCCATTTTTTACCAGCCAGGTTAGACTCAATAATAAAATGACCCGTACTACGATACCGGTAAGCATCCATATCCGTCGGGCAGTTACTTGCTTCGCCTTTTCTAAGCGACCCATGATAATCGATACAAAAATTACATTGTCGACTCCCAGCACTATTTCTAAAATGGTGAGTGTTAGCAAACTAATAAGTGCGTCTGCGGATAATAAATATTCCATGCTATATTAAAATTGAATAAGAGATTTACAAATGTTTTTGGCAATGGCCGGTCCTTGATAAATAAAGCCGGTGTACAATTGAACCAAACTAGCGCCTGCATCTAGTTTTTCCTTTGCATCTTCAGGCGTAAAAATTCCACCAACCGCAATAATCGGTAGGGTTCCTTTGGTTTTTTCGGAAATATACCTGACAATTTCGGTGCTTCTTTGTTTGAGCGGTTTGCCACTCACTCCTCCGGCGCCTGTACGTTCAATAAGTTGTATATCGCTGAGCCCCTCTCTTACGATGGTGGTATTGGTAGCCACGATACCGCTTAATCGGGTTTTTGTAACAATATCAATCACATCGTCTAATTGGCTGTCGGTGAGATCGGGAGCAATTTTTAATAAAATGGGTTTGGGATTGGGATAGGATAAATTGATATTCTGCAATTGGGTGAGCAGGGCTTGCAGCGGTTCTTTCTCTTGCAGTTCTCTTAAATTGGGTGTATTGGGACTACTTACATTCACCACAAAGTAATCAACCACATCAAATAGTTTTTTAAAACAATACTCGTAATCCTCAATGGCCTTTTCATTGGGTGTGCTTTTATTTTTGCCGATATTACCTCCAATAATGATGTTGGTTTTGCGTTGTTTCAGTCGAAGTACGGCAGCATCTACCCCTTCATTATTGAAGCCCATACGGTTAATAATTGCTGCATCCATTGGAAATCTAAACAAGCGGGGTTTTTCATTGCCGTCTTGTGGGCGTGGAGTAAGGGTGCCTATTTCGATAAAGCCAAATCCGAGACATGATAATTCATCAATGAACTTAGCATCCTTATCAAAACCGGCAGCCAATCCAACTGGATTTTTAAATGTAATTCCAAAAACCTTTCTTTCGAGTGAAGAATGTTTGATACTATAATTACTTTCCAGATACCTTTTTCCAATGCCCACGTTATAGGCTTTGGTAAGCCATTTCATTACTTTATAGTGAACTTCTTCAGGATCGTATTTGAATAATATTTTTTTTACTAAATTGTACATTGTAATTCGGCAGAGGGAAAAATACCCCGATACGCCACTATTTTAAGGTTACATTTAACTTTTGCGCGATAGCATCGGTACTGGCTTCTTTCGCAATAATATTGCCTTGCGGGTCGATGAGAAAATATTGCGGTATGGCATTAACTTCATAATTTCTGGCAATGGTAGCTGCCCATCCATTCAGTTCGCTGATATGAGTCCAGTTCAGTTTATCTTTCGCAATAGCCTCCACCCATTTTTCTTTACTACTATCGAGCGAAATACCGATAATGGTAAAATTTCGATCTTTATGGGTATTGTATAGATTTACCATATTGTTACTTTCGTTTCGACAAGGGGCGCACCATGAGGCCCAAAAATCGAGGAGTACATATTTTCCTTTGTAACTATTGAGTGTTACTTTATTCCCTTCAGGAGTTGTACCCGAAAAATCGGGTGCGGGTGTTCCTTCACCCGGTTGGGCTGCCGGCAAATTTTTTACTGATGCTAAAAATTTATCAGCAAATACCTTGGCATTCTTGGATTCGGGAAATCGTTTGGTTACCTTTTGATAAAACGCAGTGATATACGGAGTTTCATAAGCTGGATTGATAATATTAACCGCAAACAAGGCGCTGGCAACACTTTGCGTGGTATCGGCAAATTTTTTAACGTATTCTACAAATTTTGCATTGATATTTTTTAAATCGTCAATAGCCATTTTTTTAAGCGAATCGTTCTTTGGTTTTACACTGATGGAATCCAAAATAACCTGCATGGTTTGAATATCTTTAATATTTTCTCTGAGATTAATTAAAAAACCTTTTAACGCTACACTTCCTGAGGAACCGCTAACGGTGTAATTCTCTAGCTGCTTCCAGTCGCCGGCAATTTGTGCCTTGTCTCCATTTTTAATGGCCAGTAAAATATATTTCCCTCTTTCGAATTTAATTCGGTACAGCGATTCTTCTGAGGCTTTTGACTGAATGCTAAAACTTCCGTCTGTATTGGTTTTTCCGCTATCTATCAGCACATTTTCTTCGGTACCCAATTCTTCTATTCTAAATCGTTGTTCGGGCATATTTTCTATTTTGCCCTTTATTGAAAATCCGCTATTACAACTTTGAATGAAAATAACTAAAATGAGGATAGGGAGTAGATGCCTTTTCATGAGAATAAAATTCCCGCAAAAGTACAATAAAAATTGATTGAGTAGGCAATATGAAAGTCGTGCGGGTGGTAATCCATTTTTCAAGAAGGATCTTCATTAGCCTCTCGCAAAAAAAATATCCTTTTGTTGATAAAGATACTTTTCAAATGACCACCAAATAATCTCTAAACTTCTTTATATTTGCTATTCGCATGTCTGAAAATTACGTCGTTTCGGCTATCAAATATCGACCACAGTTGTTTAATACTGTGATCGGTCAAGGGCATATTACCACAACTCTTAAAAATGCCATCAAAACGGATCAATTGGCGCATTCCTTTTTGTTTTGTGGACCCCGTGGCGTTGGAAAAACTACCTGTGCAAGAATTTTAGCCAAAACCATTAATTGCACCAACCGAACAGCCGATGCCGAGGCTTGTGATGCCTGTCCTTCCTGCGTTTCGTATAAAGACAATAATTCATTTAATGTATATGAGATGGACGCGGCGTCCAATAGCTCGGTAGACGATATTCGCGAGCTTATAGAGCAGGTGCGTTTTGCCCCTCAAGGTGGTAGTAAATATAAAGTGTATATTATTGATGAGGTACATATGTTAAGTGCCAATGCCTTCAATGCTTTTTTGAAAACCTTGGAAGAACCGCCGCATTATGCCATTTTCATTTTGGCCACTACCGAAAAACACAAAATTATTCCAACCATCCTTTCGCGTTGCCAAATTTTTGACTTTAATAGAATCACCTCACACGATACTATTGAACATCTAGCCGAAATATGTAACAAGGAGGATATTCTTTTTGAAAAGGAAGCCCTGCATTTGATTGCGCAAAAAAGTGAAGGTTGTATGCGCAATGCCTTGTCGATCATGGATAAAATTGCAAGCTTCAGTCAGAATAAGATTACGTATGAGTCCACCGTAGAACATCTAAATATTTTAGACTATGACTACTATTTTAAACTCATGGAAGCCTTTATGATGCAAGATATGAGCAGTGTGATGTTGCTGTACGACGATATTTTCAGTAAAGGATTTGAAGGTGATATGTTTTTGAATGGGTGTACGGAACATCTCCGGAATCTGTTAATATGTAAGGATTCAAGGGTGGCCAAATTGTTGGATTTGCCCGAAAATATCAAAATCAAATACTTTCAGCAAGCAAATCAGGTAAGCAGCTCCTATATTATCAATGCCTTATCGGTGCTCAATGCATCTGAGATCAATTATAAGGTGGCACGCAATAAAAGAATGCATGTTGAACTTGCTTTAATAAAACTCAACTATCTAAGTAGTGCTATAGAAATCATCAGCGAAGATGCCGGCGATGTTTTAAAAAAAAAATTCTGAGCGGTAATGTAAGTGTAATCTTACATAGAAAAAAGACCAATAGAGCACCTGCCCTTAGCGTTGAAAGTGAAAAAGTAACCATACAGGAAAAAAAACCCGTGGCCTCTTCACCAGCTGTTACAGCAACTACCAACGAGAGCAAAGATAAGGCGCCACAGTATGGGGTGACCTTGGGCGGAATAAAAGGGCTGAAAAGTACAGCTAAAGAAAAACTAGAAAACGCCCATAAGAATAAACAAATACTTGAAATCGATACCACTAATTTGGAAGCAGCCTGGAAGCAAATAGTGGAAGAACTAACCCAAGAAAAAGTATTCTTTAGAAATGCGATTGGTCAAGGCAGTATTGAATTTGAAGGTCATTGCATTAGCATTTATGTATTTGGTGTTGCCTACGATTTTTTGAAAACCATGCGCTTAAAGCTGCTCGATTTTTTCAAACAATATTATCACAACGATGCCATAAACGTACTGGTGAATGAAAGAGCGCCCGAGCCCGATAAAATGGTGGAACAGATACTGAGTACCAAAGAAATTTTTGAAAAGATGGTGGCTCAAAATCCCCTTCTAGGGAAATTGAAAGACAAATTAGGATTGGAATTTGAATAATGACCTGCGCAGTACAAATAATCAACTTTAAACCAAGGATTTATGAACCTACAATTTTCACCTTTTCCTATTTTAGAGACCGAAAGGACCTTGCTTAGAAGAATTGGCCCCGATGATGCGCCTGAGGTTTTTGAAATGCGCTCAGACCCTGATGTGATGCGCTATATTCCACGGCCCATTGCAGTAAGCCTCAATGACGCGACGGCGCTTATAGAAATGGTCAACGACTTCATTGACAAAAATGAAAAAATCAACTGGGCTATTGAATGGAAGGCCAGCGGCCGATTAATAGGTATGATTGGATTTGTGAATCTGAAACCCGATCACTGCAGAGCTGAAGTAGGATACTCGTTGACGAAGGCATACCACCGCCAAGGCATTATGCGTGAAGCCCTTTTATGTGTGCTGAAACATGGTTTTGAAGAATTTAATTTGCATACTATAGAAGCCATTATCGACGCCGAAAATGATGCCTCCGGTAAGTTACTTGAATCGGTAGGATTTAGAAGGGAGGGCTATTTCAGAGAAGATTTTCTATTTAACGGTCACTATAGAAACTCTATCCATTTTGGAATGCTTCGTTCGGAAGCCATTGCTACCAATATTTGTATGTAGTGGTATCCAAGCATTCGGTCATTTTTTAAAACGGGTTTTTTTCTTTTTTATAGAAAGCAAACAAGTATCCGTCTATATTTGCACCCTAATCTATTTTCATGCAATCCATACTAGTAAACAAACTGAAGCGACAATTACCGATTAAAAGAAAATCTCTCGTTTCTTTCTTAAAAAAATTTGATACGAAATATGTGAATGGAATTTCAAAGTTGGTAGATGAAGCCAGTGACCAGGCTTGGGCAGAAACAGATTGTTTGGCCTGTGCCAATTGCTGTAAAGTAATGACTCCTACGTTTACCAAAAAAGATTTAACGCGCATAGCGGGTCATCTGAATATGAGCGAAACGGACTTTTATGATAAATGGCTGAAGACAGATGAGGATAATGGCGACAAGGTTAATAAAGTACAGCCTTGTCAATTTTTAGATTTGAAAACCAATATGTGTAGTATCTACGAAATTAGACCGGAAGACTGTGAAAAATTTCCTCACTTTAAGCGAAAGCCCTTTGCCGACTTCAATCATATTCACGAACAAAATATTGAATACTGCCCGGCCACCTTTTCGTTTATCACAAAATTGCAGGAAAAAATAGAAAAGGAATTTATTTGGTAGAATATCTTATTTAATAATGACCTTCAACGGTTTGCAGAGCACATTTTTCTTTTCAGCTACCGTGCAAATAATTTGTTCAAAGTAAACGGTATCACCCTTATACAAACTTTCGTCAAATCGCTTTTTCCATACAGAGTTGAGGGTATCGCCTGTAAAACTATCGGCTGAATAGTCTGTAAAAATAATGGGTAGCCCCTCATCATCTTGATATAAGCCGCGCTCAGCATAGGTAATTTCAAAACTCTTTACCTTGAAAACATTCGAAGCACTATCTTTTGCACATAATGGTTGCGACATCATTTTTTTAAACGTGTTTACATCCAGCAGTATATTATCGGTATATGTGCATCCTAAATAGGCCTTATATCGAGCAGTAGCTCCATCTTTTGATACATCAAAGGATAGCAAGCTCAAACAGATGCAAAGCAATAAAACGATATAATTAAGGTTCATTTTCATTTTGACATACAAAAATCTAAAGCAAGTTAAGGCTTTCTTCAATAACTTTCATTTTTTGCAAGGCATCATTTTTCTTTTTAACTTCAATTTCAATAATTTCGGGTTTGGCATTCTGCACAAACTTCTCATTTCCAAGCTTTTTTTCAACGCTGGCCAAAAAGCCTTTTAGATATTCGATATCCTTGAGCATTTGCTCTTTTTGCTGCGAATTGTCAATAGCCTTTTCGGAGGTAAAATAGCATTGAAACCTATCGTAAACGAATGAAACCGCGCCCGCAACCGGTTCGCCGGTAAAAATAATTTGCTTAGAGAACGTCTGTCTTTGCAATACCCAGTCTATTCCTTGTAGTTCGTCTTTATTATCGATAGGTAAATAAATAGTAATTTCGTCTTTGGGCTTCAATTGTTGTTTCACTTTCAGATCGCGGACATTGGTAATCAAATTTTTTAGCCACTCCCCTTTTTGAATATCGTTGCTATTGGCCTCTCCATTTACTAGCAAGCTACTTACGATGATATCATCTCCTTCTTTTCGTTCGCGAATATGATGATATATTTCTTCTGTTATAAATGGCATGAAAGGGTGCAATAGTTTCATCAATTCTTCAAAAAAGAAAAGGGCCTTATCGATATTGTATTTGTGAATAGGTGCGTCTAATGGGGTTTTAATCCACTCGAGATAATCGCTACAGTAGTCTGTCCAAATGAGAGAATATACTTTTTTAAGCGCTTCACTTAATTTAAATTCTCGAATGTCTTCGTCAATTTCTTTTTTAACGGCATTTAATTTCGCTTCAAAATATAGGGATGGAAACACTTCGGCCTCGTTCTGATTTTCGGCTTGTTCCTTCTGTTGAAATATTTGCAATAATTTAAGGGCATTCCAAAGCTTGTTGCAAAACATTTTTCCTTGCTCTACCGAACTGATATCAAATAACAAATCGTTGCCGGCCGGCGATGAAATCAACACGCCAAAGCGCACCGCATCTGCTCCATAATTTTCAATCATTTCAAGCAGGTCGGGCGAATTGCCTAAAGATTTACTCATTTTCCGACCTTGCTTATCGCGAACGATACCGGTAAAATAAACCTGATTAAATGGAATTTGTTTTTTGTACTCCAAGCCTGCCATGATCATACGCGCTACCCAAAAGAAAATGATTTCGGGTGCTGTTACCAAAGTGGCTGTTGGATAATAATAGTCGAGCTCTTGATTCGAATTTTTGTTTTCATTCCATCCAAAAACCTCCATGGGCCAAAGCCATGATGAAAACCAGGTGTCTAGGACGTCTCCATCTTGGGTTAGTGAATATTTAGCAGACAGATCTGCCGTGTTGCCATATGTTTCGGCATATAGTTTAGTCGCTTCTTCTTCCGTTTTGGCAATAACAAAATTTCCCTTATCGTCGTACCAAGCTGGTATGCGATGCCCCCATCGAAGTTGTCGGCTGATACACCAATCTTTGATATTGGCCATCCAATGGCGATACGTATTTTTAAACTTGGTAGGGTAAAATTTTATTTCATCATTCATTACAACATCCAAGGCCGGTTTGGCCAAGGTTTCCATATTGCACCACCATTGCATACTTAGACGGGGTTCGATCACCACATCGGTTCGTTCGCTATATCCTACTTGATTTTTGTAATCTTCTACTTTTTCGATATGTCCTGCTGCTTGTAAATCTTCTACAATTTTTTTTCGAACGGTAAAGCGGTCTTCGCCAATATACAATTGTGCAGCGGTACTCATGGTGCCGTCCTCATTGAGGGTATCAATTACGGGCAGATGATGTTTGAGACCCAAGTTGTAATCGTTGATGTCATGCGCCGGAGTAACTTTAAGGCAACCGGTTCCAAATTCGATATCAATATAATCGTCGGCTATAATGGGAATTTTTCGATTGATAAGGGGCACAAAACAGTTCTTCCCAACCAGATGTTTATATCGTTCATCTTCCGGGTGAACACAAATGGCCACATCGCCTAAAATCGTTTCAGGTCGAACGGTGGCAATGCAAATAGCGGATTGCGGATCTTCTTCCAAAAAGTATTTTATATAAACCAATTTGCTGTTGACCTCCTTATGAATCACCTCTTCGTCGCTTAGAGCAGTCTTTGCCTTTGGGTCCCAGTTAATCATTTTTACACCACGATAAATATGACCCTTATTGTACAAATCGATAAAGACATCAATAACTGCATCATAATACGTATCATCCATGGTAAAACTGGTGCGATTCCAATCAAGGGCGCAACCCAGTTTTTTCAATTGTTGTAAAATGATTCCACCATATTTTTCTTTCCATTGCCAGGCATATTTCAAAAACTCTTCGCGACTCAAATCATTTTTATCGATGCCTTGTTCGCGAAGCATTGCCGCCACTTTGGCTTCCGTTGCAATGGATGCATGATCGGTGCCGGGCACCCAACAGGTATTGTAGCCTTTAAGTTTAGCATATCGTATCAATACGTCTTGTACTGAATTATTAAGGGCATGACCCATGTGCAATACTCCGGTTACATTGGGGGGGGGTATTACAATTGTATAAGCCGGTTTGTCATTCGGGGTTGAATTAAAATAGCCCTTGCTGAGCCAATGTGCGTACCACTTATTTTCTGTTTCCTGCGGCAAATAATTTTTTGACAATTCCATAGCTGGCAAAGATAAAGAAGTGTAAGGGCTTTAACAAAGATGAAAAGAGAAAAGAGAAAGAGGGAACTATGAACCTGTCCGGCTGCCTATCGAACTAAGGAGATAACGATACGGGGAAATTTACCTTGAATGACAGGCTACCCTTGTAGGGTGTTTGCTGGGTATGTGAAAGACGGTGCTTTGAGGTGGTTAGAAGTGAAAATGAATTTTTGCAAGGGAAGTTTTATGAAACTAAAAAATTGAGCTACTTTTAGTTCGGTAACAGACTATTCATTTCTACAAAATAATACTATCAGACTATGTATACAGGTAAAGATTTCAATTTTAGATTGCTGTGGCATTTTGCGCGAAAAAATCTTTTCAGAACATTTATTGTAAGCAGTTGTGTAGTGGTATTGTACAAGATATTCAACTGCACTTTTTTGGCCATTCCCTTTTTGCCTATTGGTACCATTGGTACGGCAGTTGCTTTTTATATTGGATTTAAAAATAATCAGGCCTACGATCGGTTATGGGAAGCGCGCCGATTATGGGGTGGTATTACCAATACAAGCCGGAATTTTGCGGTGCAACTCATGGCAATTGTGGATGATAGAACATTTGTAAAAGAAATGCTATACCGACATTTGGCCTATATCAATGTATTGCGATTACAATTACGCAAAACCATACCTTGGGCTACCAGCAAAGAAAATTTACATCAAACCTTTTCGGGTGAGCGAAACGAACTGGAAGAATTTGATGCAGGTATTCGTAAGATACTAGAAAAACATAATAAAATGGAATATTATGAGGCGGTAAAAGGAAAAAACAATGCTGCTTCCGGCATTTTGAAATCGCAGGTTTTTGATTTAACCAAATTAAAGCGCGAGAAAAAATTGACGATTTTGAACACAGTGATTTAGTAAAACACATCAACGAGTTGTTTAATTTACAGGGAGGTTGTGAGCGCATTAAGAGCACGCCGCTATTTAGACAGTATAGTATTTTTAGTAGGGTATTTGTTTTATTATTTATTTTCCTATTGTCATTTGGATTGCTACGCGATCTCAATGCATTGGCCGATTGGGGCGTTTGGCTCACCATTCCTTTTTCGATGCTTATCTCCTGGGTCTTTTTTACCATGGAGCAAATTGGCGAGTTTAGCGAAAACCCTTTTGATAATGCTGTCAATGATATTCCTATTTCTACCATTTGCCGCAATATCGAAATTGATATCAAAGAATTGTTGAATGAAAGCAATTTACCCGCTAAGTTAAATCCGGTAAATGATGTGTTGCTTTAGGATTTTTGATTGTAAGCCATTACTTATACCGATTATGCTTTCAATATAGTCCAATCCTCGTTTCACTCGATTGTACCATTTTCAAGCTATATCGGCATGCTCCGGAGGCGCACAGGTTTCCATTGTAAAATTATTAATTAGTTTGGACTAATTAATAATTACAATTGGTATTAATTCCCAACTCATCACTCAATTGCAACATTCTGTCAATGGGTTTTTAATTTCATTATTAAATAATTTTCGTATTATTATACTAAAAAAAATGAGCATTAGTAAGAAAATTCTATTCTGCAATTTCATCTGTTTCTTTTTTGGTATGAAAAACTTGCAAGCGCAAGGAGTAGCGGCCAATATAGAAGCGCAACAAAAGCTCAAGCAAGTAAACAAGCAATTCTTTATTGAAAACAAAGGGCAATGGCCAAAAGAAGTTCTTTACCTAACTCAAAGTGCAGGGTTAAATACCTGGATTACTACTAAAGGTATGTGGTATGAGTTTTACAAAACGGAAGAAATGAATCCGGTTAATAAACTAACACCTAATGAATTTGTAATGTCTGAAAGGTTTGAGCATAAAGAAACAAAACGCTGGGGACACCGTGTTGGCTATAGCCTACTGGGTAATAACAAAACAGTGATTACACAAGGAAAACAAAAGCAAGAAGCGTATTATAATTACTTTATTGGAAACGACACAAGCAAACATGCAAGCTATGTGGGATTGTACAAGGAGGTATTTGTAGAAGAAGTTTATAAAGGTATTGACATGCGCTATTATTTTGATAAAGGAGGCCTTCGTTACGATTATATAGTAAAGCCGGGTGCTGAACCTAGCCAAATACGATTTAGATTTGAGGGTGCCGAAAATTCTTACTTAAACGAAAAGGGAGAATTGGTTTTTACCACTTGTTTTGGAGAAGTGAAAAATGCGGATTTATACACTTATCAACAAGAAAATAAATTGCAGGTAAAATCCAAATTTGTTAAAACGGACGAAGCCTTTAGCTTTGATTTGGGCAACTACAATAAAAGTCAAACGCTGATTATTGATCCGTTGATTTATTCGACTTATATGGGGGGGAGCGAGGGTGACTATGCTAAGTCTATCACCCTTGATGCCCTAGGCAATGCTTATATTGCAGGGGCCACATCCTCGACAAATTATGACATTACTCCGGGGGTTTTCAATCAACTTATTCATTTGGGCAAAGAGATGCTTTTATGAGCAAACTCAACAATACAGGTACTACTCTTATTTTTTCCACCTATTTGGGGGGTGCAGCAGAGGACGTTGCAAATACAATCGTACTTGATAAAGCTGGTAACACCTTTATTGCCGGCAACACCTCATCAAATGATTATTGCTTGACTCCGGGAGTTTTTCAAATTACCAATGAAGGTATCAACGATGTATTTATTACCAAGCTTAATACCTCAGGAACCGCTTTAATTTATTCAACCCTTTTGGGAGGTGCCAGTATTGACTATGGGCTCTCCATTGCGATTGACAGCTCGGGCAATGCATACATCACAGGCGCAACCAATTCTAATAATTTTGATATTACAGTAGGGGCTTTTCAAACAACTTTTGGAGGCGGAAACTATGACACATTTGTCAGTAAGCTAAACGCTACGGGTACTGCATTATACTATTCAACATTAATAGGTGGAAGTGATGAGGACTGGGGTAAATCTGTTGCTATCGACACACTTGGAAACGCTTTTATTACTGGTAGTACCCTTTCGTCAAATTATGATATAACGCCCGGAGCGTTTCAACCAACAATAGCTGGAAATTGGGATGTTTTTCTAACAAAGCTAAATCCCATAGGCACCATATTAATCTATTCCACCTTAGTTGGAGGGATTGGAAATGAAGATGCAAGTTCAATCGCCCTTGATGTTTTGGGAAATATCTATATTTCCGGTTCAACTAATTCTCCTGATTTTTACATTACCCAAGGGGCGTTTCAAACAACAATAGCCGGAGGCTCAGATATTTTCGTGAGTAAATTTAATTCCAATGGAACATCCTTAATTTATTCAACCTTTATAGGCGGAAGCGGAAATGATGTAATTGGAACCATGGCCCTAGATCTTTCTGTTAATGCTCACATTGCAGGTATGACCTCCTCTGCTGATTATCCGATTACACCTGGAGCTGTTCAGACAATTATAGATTCATTTGGTGATATATTTTACTGTAAGCTCAATGTTTTCGGTGATTCTCTAAAATATTCAACTTTTTTGGGAGGAAGTGGCTTAGAATGGTGCTATTCAGTAGCTGTTAACCAATCAGGTGACGCTATTATTGCAGGTTCAACCCAGTCATTTAATTATGATGTAACACCTGGAACGTTTCAAAATACCAATGGCGGCGGGTTTAATGATATTATTGTTACAAAATTCAATTTACTTGGATTTACAGTCATTACCGAGGTCGAAAATAATTTGTTTAATATTTCTCCCAACCCTTCTCAAGGCAACTATCAAATAGATTTTGGAAATAATGCTGACGGTCTTATTCAATTAGAGGTACTAGACATGCAAGGTAATTTAATTGAAAAGCAAAACTTAAGCAACAAGAACAGCACGAGCATCGATCTTTCGAAATATGTAAGTGGTGTGTATATTCTTAAGGTAATATCTAATAATAAACAGGAAATAGCGCGTTTGGTGAAGTTGTAATGAATTATTCTTTACTTAATCCCCAACTCATCACTCAATTGCAACATTCTGTCAATGGGTTTTTTAGCCGCTAGTCGCAATTCCTCATCCATTAGTAACTCTGGCAATTCATACTTCATGCAGAGATATAATTTTTCTAAGGTATTGAGTTTCATATGTGGACAATCATTACAAGCACAACTATTATTTGGTGGTGCCGGAATAAATGTTTTAGTGGGCGCGTTCTTTATCATTTGATGCAAAATACCCGTCTCGGTTCCAACAATAAACTCTTGTGCAGGATTTGTTTGGGCATATTGTAATAACTGGGTGGTACTTCCTACAAAATCAGCTATAGCGAGCACCGCTTCTTCACATTCAGGATGGGCAATAAATTTCGCTTCGGGCTGACGCACTTTTAATTTAGTAATCTTTTCTAAACTGAAAATTTCATGTACCATACAGGCGCCATTCCATAGCAACATATTTCTTCCGGTTTGCTTGTTAATAAATGCGCCCAGGTTTTTATCGGGTGCAAATATTATTTTTTGTTCCTTTGGCAAACTTTCTACAATTTTTTGTGCATTGCTTGAAGTGCAGATAATATCACTTAATGCCTTAATTCCTGCACTGCAATTAATATAAGAAATAACCAAGTGCTCGGGGTGTTGCTCTTTGAATTTTTTAAATAAAGCAGGTGGGCAGCTATCGCTTAATGAACATCCCGCCAGTAAATCTGGTAAAACGACTTTTTTAGTGGGATTTAAAATTTTAGCTGTTTCAGCCATAAAGTGTACCCCGGCAAAGACTATCAAATCGGCATTGGTCTCCTGTGCCTTTCGTGCAAGTCCCAAACTATCACCTATATAATCTGCCACATCCTGAATATCGCTTTCCTGATAATAATGTGCCAGAACAATGGCATTTTTTTCTTTTTTTAATTTTTCAATTTCTTCAAACAAATCTAATGTTGGATCGATGTCTATATTTAAAAATCCAACCTTGTCAATTTTTTCAACAGCTTCGTTCATAATAATAATTATAAAATTTTTTTTTGAAAAAGAAAAAGATGTTGCTATTAATAGTACTGTGAATTGGTGTACAACTAAAAGTTTTCCCTATTGCAAAAATGAACTTTTTTTACTTGTCAAGAGTTAATTCACATAATTATTTTTTTATAAACAAATGAAATGACTACGTATGATGCGATAAGTGCTTGTATATAAAGTTGAATGAAGTTGATTTTTTTATTTTTAAGACGTTTGATGTGATGCTTGTGAATAAAATGGCTGTAGAAAAAATATTTGTATGTGAATTGTGAATGGTGATACAAAAACTGCTTAATAAACCGATATTCATACACATCGTAAAGTAATTAAAATGAAGAGGAGTGTATAAACTGCAAAATTTCCTAAAGAAATACACATCCTAATTGGGTCAAAAAGCCAAAAAATCAACAGAAATGCCAAAATGAAGGCAAAAAAACTTTGCTAAACCAATGCAAATCCTATATTTTTGCACTCCTTTAAAAAATGTTAATAATATGTCGGTAATTCAAACAATCAGAAATAAATATATCGGATTAGTAATAGGTGCCATTGTAATCGCCTTAATTGGCTTTTTGGTAATGGATGCGATGCAAAGTAATGTACGAACGATATTTAGTGGCGATCAGACCTTATTGGCTGATATTAATGGTACTCGTATTGAGGCCAAGGATTTTGAAATTTTACGCAGTAAGTATGAAGAAAATATTAAATCGCGTGAAAAAGGAAAGACTTTAAGCGACGAAGAGAGGAATCAAGCGTCTGAGCAAGCTTGGACGGATATTGTAAATGAAACCCTTGTAGGAGAAGAGTCTGAAAAATTAGGTTTAGATCTTACAGATAAAGAATTGCAGGACATGCTTACCGGTCCATATGCAGATCCAATGATACAGCAAAGTTTTGCGGATCCGAATACGGGTATTTTTGATCCAAGTCGTGTAAGCCAATACCTAAACAGCTTAAGCCAGGACAAAACTGGTGCAGATCGTGCAAAATGGAGAGATTTTGAGGAAGCAATTATAAAGGCCAGAAAAATTACCAAGTATAATGATCTTATTGTTAAGGGAATTTATATTCCAACTTTTGTGGTGAAACAAATGGCTAAGGATAATTCAGCCATATCGTCTATTGATTATGTACAAATTCCATATACCAGTATCAGCGATAGTTTGGTAAAGATTACCGATGGAGATATCAATGATTATATGAAGAAGAATGAGAAGCTTTTCACCACCTTAGAACCTGTTTCACGTACTGAGTATGTTGCGTTTGATATCATTCCTTCCAGTGCAGATACTGCCGCAAGTTTGGGTGTATTACTAGGTTTAAAAGATTCATTTGCTGCTACAATGAATAATGAAGAATTTATTGCGAAGAATTCAGAAGAGTCGATGAGAGACTTTTATTACAACGAAAAAGCGCTTGAAGCTCCATCACCCATTGATATAATTAATAGTCCTATTGGCACTGTTACCGGTCCGTTTTATTACAAAGATGGCTATAAAATGATGAAGGTATTAGACAAAAAGCAAATGCCGGATAGTGTTAAAGCGTCACATATATTAATCGGTGTGGGAGAACAACGAAGTGAAGAGGCTGCTCAGGCCAGTATTGATAGTTTAGATGCTATGATAAAAGCAGGTGCAGATTTTGCACAAATTGCTGCTACACGATCTGATGATCAGGGCAGTGCTAAATTGGGTGGCGATTTGGGTTATTTTGCACAAGGTAAAATGGTTCCGGAAATAAGCGATGCTTGTTTTAATGGTAAAGTAGGGGATGTAAAGATTGTAAAAACTCAATTCGGTATCCATTTGGTAAAAATAACCGATCAAAAAGACTTTAAGCAAGCCGTGAAAGTAGCCGCTGTCAGCAAAGTACTGGAACCAAGTGCTGCTACTACTCAAGCTGCTTATACCAAGGCAAATGAATTTACCAATCAAGCTAAGGATGGCAAATCTTTTACTGAAGCAGCTAAAAAAATCGGTAAGGACAAGCGTATTGCCGACCGTATTACCAAGACCCAAACGTTGGTACCGGGATTGGGCAATGCACGAGAATTTACTCGTTGGACCTTTGAAGCAAAAATTGGTGCGGTTTCTCCCATTTTTAACTTAGATAATAAATGTATTGTGGCTAATTTAATTTCTCGTCAAGAGAAAGGAAGCATGCCTGATATCGAAAGTATCCGACCACAGCTGGAAAGCATCTTACGAAGAGAAAAGAAAGCAAAGATGATTGCTGAAAAATATAAAGGGAAGGCTAGTTTAGAAGAAATTGCTACAGCGTCGCAATCCATGGTAATGGCTGCTGATACTGTTACCTATTCAGGTGGGGGCAGTGCCTTAGCTTCGGAGCCAAAAGTAATTGGTGCCTCTTTTGATGCCTCATTGAAAGGAAAAATTTCAGCAGGTATTGGTGGCGATCAAGGGGTGTATTTTATAAAAGTGAAGAATATTGTTCCTGGAACGGAAGCGGATGCAATGATGCAAATGATTACACGTCGACAATTACAGCAACAAGTTACACAACAAGCAGATCAAATGATCTCCTTTATTTTGAAGCGAAATGCAAAAATTGAAGATAATAGAAGTAATTTCTTTTAGTAGTTGATACTATTTAATTAGAAAGAGGCGCTGATTCAGTGCCTCTTTTTATTTTGACGTTTCCAAGGTTCTGAAACTTACTTCAAACTTTTCCAAAGCTTAAGACGTTCCTCAAACTTTTCCAAAGTTTAAAATATTCAATTTAAATTGCAGGGAAGATTTGTAGTCGGTCTTCTAACGTTTCCAAGGTTCTGAAACTTACCGCTAACATTTCCAAAGTTTAAAACTTTGGAAATGTTCAAATACGGTCTTCCAATGTCCTTAAACTTTGGAAACGTTCTACCTTTCACCTTTTTACAACCTTACAAAATCTAATATATAATTTCTTCGCCTGAGGCCGTTTTGATCAGTACTTCTTTTTTATCTGAGGCTTCCACAGATCCTATGATTTGTGCTGCCACCTCATATTTTGTAGCAATATCAATAATAGCTTGTGCGGTGTGTTTATCTGTATACAATTCTAATCGGGTACCCATATTAAATACCTGGTACATTTCGCGAAGGGAGGTATTGGCAGCTTCTTGTATTAGACGAAATATAAGAGGTGGTTCAAAAAGATTATCTTTTATCAGCCGAACCGGATTTTGAATATATTTTAGACATTTGGTATGGGCACCTCCTGTATTGTGCACAATGCCATGAATTTCATTTCTATACTTTTCAACGGCTTCCTTAATAATCGGTGCAAAGGTGCGTGTAGGTGACAACAATAATTTTCCAATGTCCATGCCGCTATCTGTCTTATCGGTCATTCCATATTTTCCGATATAGCATACCTCCTCCGGAATGAGGGAATCATAACTTTCAGGATATTTATGAGCGTATTCTTTATTTAAGATATCGTGACGCGCACTGGTAAGTCCATTGCATCCAATACCACTATTGTATTCACTTTCATATTTACTTTGACCAAATGAAGCCATGCCCACAATTACATCGCCAACTTGCGGTGCAATGGTAATGACATGTTTTTTTTCAAGACGTGCAAAGGCAGTGTATCCAACATCGATGGTTTTTACTAAATCACCTACGTCCGCTGTTTCGCCGCCGGCCATATAGATTTCAATGCCAAATTTTTTCCATTCAGCTAGCAACTCTTCGCAACCATTGATTACAGCACTCAATACTTCTTTAGGAATGCGATTTTTATTGCGGGCGATGGTTGAAGATAGCACAAAATGATTGGTGGCTCCTGCACAAATCATATCGTCAATATTCATTACCATAGCATCTTGGGCGATTCCTTTCCAAACCGACAGGTCACCGGTTTCTTTCCAATATAAATAGGCTAGAATCGATTTCGTACCTGCAGTATCTGCATGCATGATGCTACAAAAGTTGTCATTTCCTGCTAAATAGTCGGGTAGTATTTTGCAAAATGCATTTGGGAAAAGCCCCTTGTCTAGGTTTTTGATGGCTTCGTGTACATCTTCCTTTTGGGCAGAAACGCCTCTGGCATTGTATTTATCGCTCATTACATTGGTATAGATTGCAAAAGTGCAACAAAGTTGGTTGATTACAAAGAGAAAAGGTGAAAAGGAGGAAGGTTGCGAAAGAACATATACTATGAAACTATACTTGAACGATTGCATGAAAGAGGTAGTGCTTTGCAAAGAGCAGCATATATATCCCATTTACGTACCTTTTATCACAATAAGTTTTTGCATCACATTTGTTGAATTATATTTGCTAGACAAAATAAAAATTATGATTTCCCAAATTCTAAAAAACCCAATCGCAACCGTAAAAAGTGCCGGTAAAGCGCTTTTATTGATGGTGGTACTTATGTCTTCGCAGCTGGTTAGTAAAGCTGATGAGGGTATGTGGATGCCCCTTCTGATTTCACAAAATTATGAAGCCATGCAACGTCTGGGTCTTCGTCTTACACCTGAACAGATATATAGTATCAACAATAGTTCTATGAAGGATGCTATTGTGCATTTTGGAGGAGGTTGCACCGGCGAAATGATTTCGAATAATGGACTCTTATTAACGAATCACCATTGTGGATACGATGCCATTGCAACTTTAAGTTCGGTAGATCAAAATTATTTGATGAACGGATTTATGGCCAATTCGTTTGAAGAGGAATTGCCAGCTGTTGGCTTAAGTGTAAAGTTTCTTTACCGTATTGAGGATGTAACCGAAAAGGTAAATGCTCATTTGGGTGATGCCTATGGCAAAGATGTAGAGACTAAATTTGAGGAAATTGCCAAGGAAATTACCAAAGCAGCTAATGAAAATGGCACCTTCGAAAGTGATGTAAAATCATTTTATGCCGGTAATAAATATTATCTGTTTGTTTATCAACGATTTACCGATATCCGTTTGGTAGCGACCCCTCCCGAAAATTTAGGAAAATTTGGTGGCGATACCGACAACTGGATGTGGCCACGACATACTTGCGACTTTTCTATGTTTAGAGTATATAGCAATAATGATAACAAACCGGCTCCTTATTCAAAAAACAATCGGCCCTATATGCCTAAGCATCATTTGCCAGTTTCATTGAAGGGTGTAAAAGACAATGATTATGCCATGATAATGGGTTATCCCGGACGTACTACTCGCTATCTCACTTCTTATGGTGTAGACTTAGCGATTAATATTTCCAATCCAAGTATCGTAAAAATTCGTGAAAAGCGTCTTGCCATTATGCGTGAGGAAATGGAGAAAGATCCTGCAGTAGATCTTCAGTATGCCTCAAGCTATGCAGGGATTGCAAACTATTGGAAGTATTTTATTGGTCAAACTGAGCAATTGAAAAATTTGAACATTCTGGCACAGAAGCAAAATGAGGAAGATGAATTTCAAAATTGGGCTAGTGTAAACAGAGATTATAAAAAGCTGCTGAATGATTATCAAAGAGCCTATGCAAATTATACACCGTATGCCAAACACCAAACATATTACAGAGAGGCCTTGATGGCCAGTTCCTTAACCAGGATGGGTGCCAGTTTTGAAATGATCGAAAAAGCAGTGAACGCCGGTGTAAGTGCAGACTCCATCAATAAGCTTTGTAAGCGATTAAAGATGGTTCAAGGCATGACGCTGAAGAATATGAATGTGGAATTGGATAAGAAAGTGTTTGCTGCATTAAACCTGATGTTCTACCAAGATGTTGCCAAGGCACAGCACCCTTCCGTATATGCGAATGAGGTATTTGGAAATTATGGTTCAGAAGATTGGCAAAAGACGTTTAAAATTTATTCTGATTTTGTATATGAAAACACATCTTTGTTAGACACCGTGAAATTTGCGGCGCTTTGCAATGCCGATAATATCGACAAATTGCTTCAAGATCCGGCAGTGGTACATGCGTTAAGTGTAGTGAATAATTACAAAACGTATTACGAACCAAAAGTTAATGATTTTAATTATGAAATGTTTGAATTGAATCGTGCGTATCAAGGTGCTTTGCTTGAAAAAAATAAGGGCAAACAAATGTATCCGGATGCGAATTCTACCATGAGATTAAGCTATGGAAAGGTAAATTCCTATTCACCGAAAGATGCAGTATTTTATAATTATTATACCTTTGCTGATGGTTTGTTGCAAAAATACAAAGCCGGCGATAAAGAATTTGACTTGCAACCTAAGGTGGTAGATTTACTAAAGAATAAGGACTATGGAACCTATGCCGATAAGAATTTAGGCGGATTGGTTACCTGCTTTATTACTACCAATGATATTACCGGAGGCAATTCGGGAAGCCCGGTCATCAATGGTGATGGTGAATTGATAGGTTGTGCATTTGATGGCAACTGGGAGGCAATGAGCGGTGATGTGGCTTTTGATAAACGGTATAAGCGTACCATTTGCGCTGATATTCGCTACATTTTGTGGGTAGTAGATAAAGTGCTGGATGGTAGAAGATTGATTGATCAGATGACCGTAAGATATTAATAGATAAATTCGAAATGTAATTGGGGTTCGCCATCGGCGAACCCCTTTTTTTTACTATTTCGCGTAGTTCTGCAAAACGTATTTGATTCGCACTATAATAATGTCGGCTAACCTCAGCTTCCGGGGGGGCAATTTATGTAAATCATTTGTGTATATAATACCCCCATGAAAGGAATTTTGAATATGTACAGTTAATCAAATGAATCTCAAGTGATTTCATACCACAGAAACAATCGGGGTTTGGTGCACTTCCAGGGTCCTGAATGCAACTTCTTTTTTCATATTGAATATTACTGATTTGTATTTCTCTATTATTTTGAAGAATTATTTTGTAATTATAATCAGGATATTGATAATCATATAAAGAAGTAGAAATGCTCATAAGAGGATGCCAAAACGTATCCATAATATTTGTCTTCAAATCAGAAAAATGAATGGTGTCTCTCGATATTAATGTGTCAAAATCGCAACAATTTTTGTACTTCTCAAAATAGATTGTTTCAAAGTCTGTGCTGTCGAATCCGACATAATAAATAGAGGGTTTGGTGTACATATAGCATTCCCTTGAATTATTGTTACAAGAGGATAATAACAATACAACAGCTACAATCGTGGCAATAATAGATTTCATAATTGTTTATGATTATACTACTTGGCATCCAATATCAATTTCCCATTATTAGGCATTACAATGATTTTACTATTTTCAGAAGTTGCTAATTCTTTGTATGCTTTTATTTGTTCGTATTGCAATTGCTTATCGGTAAGGCCTTCGTTGATAATGCGCTGATAGTCGGCAATACCCTGTGCTTCTACTCGTTTGCGTTCGGCTTCCTGCTTTTCTTTTTGTAATACAAATTGCATTTTCTGAGCATCCTGTTCGGCATTGATTTTACTTTCGATGGTTAACTTAACGGTTTGTGGAAGGGAAATATTTCGAAGCAATAAATTTTCAAGTACCAATCCGCGTTTGGTAAATTCATCTTCTATGCTCTTAAAAATGCGATTTTGAAATTCATCTCTTTTAGTAGAATATAATTCAATAGCATCGTAGTAAACGGCATTATCTCGTATTCTGGTGCGGGACACCGGTCTGATAATTTTATCTTTAAATTCAACCCCAATTTCTCGAATTAGCTGTGGCGCTTGATTGGCATTAATTCGGTATAATACCGATAGGTCTATAGAAACTTCTAATCCATCTCTTGTTAATACTCGTATGGCGTCATCTCCGGCTTGGTCACCTTCATCATGCACACCACTCATGGTATAATTTTGCGTTCGAACGTCAAGATGTTTGATTTCCATCAAAGGGTTTACAAAATTTAAACCGCTGTTTAAGGTTTTGCTTTGAATTTTTCCAAAAAGCGACTGGACCCCAATATATCCCGCATCGATTTGTTTCACACAAGATGAAAAGACGCCAATAACAAGAACCAACAATGCAGCAAAGCGTAAACCATTTTTTATTTTTGAAGGATCTTGGTATTTATTCAAACCGGCAGGTAAACGGCTGGATAGAGCGAATAAAACAAGTCCAAGGATTATGAGAATCATAACGTAGTAGTTTATAAACTTAAAATTACATCAATTATTGGTATCGATGATTATTTATACGATCAAGTTTCTTCTAATTTTGGAGTGCAGGCATATTGTTCTATGAGCACGTTGTCGTAGTAGTCAGCTTTTTTCATCAATTCTTTGAGCATGTTTTCACCACTTTCAATAGTCATATCCATATCATAGGTAAGACTGGTTAATACAATGTCGTGTTGGGTGACGCTAAACAACATACTTTTCATATTGTAGTTTTCACGCAATAGGAATTCATATACCCTACCAATATTTTGTTTCGGTAGTTGACATAAAAAAGCATCTCCTACAATAAAAAAACTGTCGGGGTTATAACTAATTTTTATCGTAGCACTCCCTTCTTTTACCTCCCAATTATTGGTAGCAGTGCGGGCCAGTTCTTTATCTTTTCCTAGTTTTTCAAGAATGTCCTCGATAGTCTTTGCAATGCCAGTAGTTTCTACTTCCTTGTCTTTGTAGGATATCAATTCTATTTTAGTGCCGCAATTGGGACAATATTCGCCATCAATATTTTCGCTGCTAACAATGGTAGAGCAGGAGTGACAACGTACTACACTGCTACCCCTTAAAGGAGCATATTGATCTAATGCTTCCTTTAAATAGCTGGAAGGGAGCGCAAAACCCAGATTGTCACCACCTCTGATGATAAATGTATTAACCCCCACCACCTCGCCGTTCATATTCACCAGCGGACCACCACTATTACCCGGGTTGATGGCAGCATCTATTTGTATATAATTGACTCCATTTTGTACCCGATCTACACGCGATATCACACCTTGGGTAGAGGTATAATTAAGGCCGTAAGGATGGCCGATAGCTAGAATGTTATCTCCATCACGAAGCAATTTATAATCGCCCAGTTTTATTTCAGGAAACTCCATTTCATTAGGAGGGAGTAAAAAAGCCAAGTCGTATTTTGAGTCATAAAATACCACTTTCGAAAACTGCTTATCAAAGGTTTTTCCTTTGATGGTAACATCTCCATTTCCCTTAATAACATGATGATTGGTGACTATTAGTCGATATTCGTTGAGATAAAACCCTGTTCCGGTAGAGGTTTGAGTGGCAATTTGTATTACTGAAGATTTAAAGCTTTCTATGATTTCGTTTAATGTCATATGGATTTCGTTTGCTTTAAATAGCTAGGCTTTTGATTCAAAATGTAAGAGTTCGAGTTGCTTTAAATAAGATTGGTTGAATTCTACCAGTGAAGAGAAATTTAATTGGTCGGTATTAAATTTCAATTGCGGGTATTTTTCTGTAGCCCCTGAAATTATGGCATCTATTTTTTTCTGGATGTCGTACATTTTAAAGCTGCCCTGATTAAAATATTTTTCTGTAAATCCCAATTCTTCAAAAAAGGATGCATAGTTGATATGCATAAAAAGGTGGAATAGTTCGGTACTAGGCTTAGGCAAACTGTAGGTATATTGGCAATATGAAAGTCCGTATTCCATTACAGCGTTTGCTATTTCCGGATATTTATTGTCTTTATACCATAGCATGTTTTCAAGCGAAGATTTAATAATGTCCGCTATTTCGCTCTGTGCTTTGGGTGTATTAACCGAGAATGTAGCCTTGGCCCGATAAAAATATTTTAATACCTCGCTTTTTTCCCAGGCCAGTAATTTTTTAAAAGCATCTTTTAATAGTTGATTACGTTCTACTGAAGTTTTTTCCTCTTTATTGAGCCAATAGATGCTATTGATTCGTTCTATTTCATTGAGTAATTTTCCTTCAGGGGCAATTAGAAAATCAATTTTATAAATTAGTGTCAAAAAGAGATAGGCAATGCCTCCGGAAAAACTATCTTGATTTAATTCTTCTACTTTTTTTAAGGTAGATTCAATCCAAAAACTGAAATATTTGTATTTTATTTCCTTTTCAGTATCCGAAAACATTTCCACATGCGAATCGTCTACAGCCTTTAATGTGGCAAAATCACTAACTAGTAAATCATCTTGTTTGTCTGCCTTGGTTGCCAATTCTCTTAAACCATAGTATAATTTATTGGGACTGGCTACCTCTCGAGCTGAATCAAACAACATACAGAGTTTTTCACCCTTCAATGCAAAACGTGAATAGAAAAGCGAGTAATTCATTTCTAATAATCTACGCATGACCGGTATGGAACCTTTTTCCATTTTAGCAAGCGAAACCTCTGCATTGATTTCGTGAGGAGTGATGATACCCTGTACTATTTTAGTGCCTTGGTATATTTCAAAACGATAGCTGTTTTCTGCTTGTTTATGAAGTCGCACATTGTCTTCGATGTCATCTCTCAAGTAATCAAAGAAGCACTCGATACTTTCATTGAATTTTTTTTCTTTATACAAGTCCTCCGCCTCATACCATTTTTTAGTTTTTGCTACGGATTTGTTGTTGTCTGAATACCGGCCCATTTTTATAGAGGCAGAGGGTGATACCTTGCTGTCAGACTCATTGTCTTTTCCAAAATTGAATAATTTATCCAGAAAACCCATAAGATGCTAAAGTATGAAAAAAGGAAATAGGATATACGAATTCATGATTTTTTGAGAGATTTTTTTTAAAGGGTGCTGGTTGATGACGCTGTCTGTTACTTTAGTATTATGAAAAGATTTCGGCAAAATAGTAGCAATACTAGCTCATTAAAGCGTTACTATTATTGACCGAAAGATTATATATTTGTGCTTCCTAAACAAAATTACAAGTACATGAGATTTATCGTTTCTTCCGGTTTATTGCTAAAAAACCTTCAGAGTATCAGTGGAATTATCAGCACCAATAATATTTTACCCATATTGGAGTCATTTTTGTTTACGGTGGATAAAAATGTGTTGACGGTTGTAAGTACTGATTTGGAAACCACCATGAAAGTGTCTTTAGATGTACAAGCCAATGAAAATGGAAAGCTGTGCATTCAATCAAAGGTTTTGCTAGATTATTTGAAAAATTTGCCGGAGCAACCGATTACTTTTGATATCAATGCCAAAGATTATGGAATTGATATTACCAGTGAGCAGGGAAAGTATAAAATAGTAGGAGAAGATGCTATGAATTACCCGACAGAGCCCGTAGCAGACGACACACAAGGTTTCAGTTTGTCTGCAGCAGAGTTGGGAGACGGTATTGCCAAAGCTTTGGTGGCCGTTAGCTCTGATGATATGCGGCCGGCTATGAGTGGCGTCTTTTTTGATCTCGCACCCAATAGTATGACTTTGGTGGCTACCGATGCGCATCGTTTGGTTCGATGTGTAAAGACAGATGTGAATTGCCCAGCAGTAGATAGTTTTATTGTGCCACGAAAGGCCTTGCAACAATTGAAGAATAATTTGAATGCCTCAACAGAAGTGAGCATTTCGTATAATAAAAATCATCTCTTTGTAAAAGGAGAGAATATTGAATTAAGTTGCCGTTTAATTGATGCCAAGTTTCCCGATTATAAAATTGTGATTCCTGCCGACAATCCATTTAAGTTAACAATTCCTAAGAATGATTTTTTGGGTGCTTTGCGCAGGGTGAGCGTTTTTGCCAATAAAACCACGAATCAGGTGGTGCTAGACATTGTTGGAAATAATTTGCATCTCTATTCACAAGATGTTGATTACTCTTTTGAGGGAAATGAGCAAATGACTTGCCAGTATGAAGGAGAAGATTTAAAAATAGCATTTAATGCGAAGCTTCTTATTGAGTTGGTTCATATTATTGAAGGCGATGAGGTGCTCATGGAATTTAGCACTCCAAGTCGCGCCAGTCTTATTAAGCAGACAGAAAAGAAGCCTAACGAAGATTTATTGATTTTAATAATGCCTTTGATGATAGGCGTCTAATCGCTGGAGAAAGGTTCTTATTTCCGTTTCTGAATTTTTATCTTTGCACCATCCATGAGTGTAAAATCAATTCTTGCAAAACCTTTTGCCAAATTTGTTGTGTCAGGTATCCGTAATGATGCCACGTTTGCTGTAGTTAGACAGGAGTCTATTTTGCAGGGTTTGCTGACACAAGCAAAAAGCACCGCATTTGGAAAAGATCATAGGTTTGATCATATCACCAATCAAAAAGAATTTGCTGAGGCGGTACCTATTCGCGACTATGAAGTGTTGAAATCGTATATCGAGAAAGTAAAGACCGGTGAGCAAAATATTCTATGGCCAGGAAAGCCACTATATTTTGCAAAAACCAGTGGCACCACCAGCGGGGTAAAATATATTCCTATTACAGCCGTTAGCATTAAAGAACATATTAAAGCAGCTCGAAATGCTTTGTTGTGTTATGTTGCGGAAACCGGCAACGCTAATTTTGTAAACGGCAAAATGATTTTTCTTTCCGGATCGCCTGTATTGGAATCTATTCATGAAATTTACACCGGACGATTGAGCGGTATTGTAAATCATCACGTACCGAAATATCTTACAAAAAATCGACTCCCCAGTTATGAAAGCAATTGTATTGAAGATTGGGAAACCAAATTAGATGCTATTGTGAGCGAGACGTATAATCAGAACATGACGCTGATCAGCGGTATTCCACCTTGGATGCAAATGTATTTTGATCGACTTATTGAAATAACGGGGAAGCCTATTGGAGAATTATTTCCTCATTTTTCGTTGATGGTTCATGGAGGTGTTGCGTTTGAACCCTATAAGGCGAAGTTGTTTGACAGTATTGGAAGAAGCCTAGATACCATTGAGACTTTTCCTGCCAGCGAGGGTTTTTTTGCATTTCAAGATTCGCAAAACCATGAAGGCTTATTGCTCAATACCAATGCCGGTATGTATTTTGAGTTTATTCCGGCCAACGAAATTTTTGACCCTAATCCCCAAAGAGTTTGTTTGGCAGATGTTGCCTTAAATGTGAATTATGCTTTAATCGTTAGTAGCAATGCCGGTTTGTGGGCCTATAATATTGGAGATACCGTAAAGTTTGTGTCCTTAAGTCCCTACCGAATTGTAGTGACAGGCCGCATCAAGCATTTTATTTCTGCCTTTGGCGAACATGTAATTGCCGAAGAGGTAGAGTATGCTTTATTGAAAGTGGCTGAAAAACATCTGGTGCGTATTACTGAATTTACGGTTGCCCCTTTTATTGCCCGTGATGATTCGCCAAGTTATCACGAATGGTTTGTTGAGTTTGAGAATGAACCCGACAATTGGGAGGGTTTTATTTTGGAAGTTGATCAAGCCCTTCGAGAGAAGAATATTTATTATGACGATTTAATACGTGGGACTATTTTAGCTCCATTACAAATTACAAAATTGCGCAAGAATGCCTTTATTGATTATATGAAATCCATCGGTAAACTTGGAGGGCAAAATAAGGTGCCACGATTGAGTAATGATCGTACCATTGCTGATGCTTTGCAGCGCTTTGCACTTTAGCTGAGGATTGTAGCCAAAGCCTTACTCATTGTGCCAATACGTTTGTGGCATTTAATTATCACTTGCATTCCATTCGGCAAAGGAAGTTGGCGTTTCTTCCAATCGAATGGAAACTAATTTTTTTTCTTCAGAGAAAAAGGGAGTAAGTTTTTCTACAAAATTGAGTAAAAGATTTTCGCAAGTAGGTTGATAAGGCACCAATATTACTTTTTCAAATTCATTGGAAATTACTTCCGATTTTGAATAGGGAGCCTGATCGTTTAATACCAATGCATGGTCGTAGGTGTCTAAAATTTGTTCCTTTACGATGCTCTTTAAATCACCAAAATCAATCACCATTCCTAATTTTACATCTTCGCTATTTTGAATGGGTGTGCCTGCAAGGGTTACGCTGAGGTGATAGGTATGCCCATGTATATTTTTGCAAGGGCCATCGTAGCCAAACAGCGCATGAGCCATATCGATGGTAAATTTTTTGGTAACACGTACTTTCTGTGATTTCATTAAGCGCAAAGCTATGTATTTTATCACAAAAGGTGCGTATTAGTCACCCAAAATCATGAAGCTGTTTGATGGATTGAAAGACTTCTATTTTTTGAGAAACCCTGCATTTTTCAAATAGGGTTCAATTTTCATTTCATGGCCAATAAAATCTTTAAAAGCTTTATTGAGGTCTACACTGTTACCTACCGATAAAATGTATTTTCTAAATCGTTCACAATTGGCTCTTGTCATACCGCCATGTGCTTGCATCCAGTCAAATGCGTTATAATCCAGTGTTTTAGACCATGTATAGGCGTAGTAACCTGCCGAATAGCCACCACCCCAAATGTGTGCAAAATAGGGCGTATGATAGCGGGTTGGTACTTCATTAACGAGTAGACCGTACTTTTCTAATGCTTGTTTTTCAAATTCTAAAGCGGGCTTAATTTCTGATTCGTTTTCAATGGAATGCCAGGCCATATCCAAGGTGGCGGCAGCAAGTAATTCCGTTACTTCATACCCTTTATTAAACGTTTCGGCTTTCTTTATTTTTTGAATGAGTTCTTGTGGAATCACTTTTTTGGTTTTGTAATGGATGGCATAGTTTTTTAAAATAATCGGATCCAGGGCTGCGTGCTCATTGATTTGCGAAGGAAATTCTACATAGTCGCGTGGTACTGAGGTGCCGGAAAGGCTTACATATTGTTGGTTGGCAAACAATCCATGTAAGGTATGTCCAAACTCATGAAACATGGTGGTTACATCATCAAAACTAATCAGGGAAGGGTTTCCATCTACCGGTTTCGCAAAATTATATACGTTTACAATGACCGGTTTTTGATTCAAATAATGCGATTGGTTTACAAAATTGTTCATCCAAGCACCACCGTTTTTATTGTCGCGGGTATAAAAATCTAAATAGTAAATAGCAAGAGAGCTACTGTCTTTATCAAATACTTCATAAACCACTACATCGGGATGGTAGGTTGGTAAATCGGTTCTTACTTTAAAAGTGATTCCATACATTTTTTGTGCAGCGTAAAACACACCCTTTTCCAAAACTGTTTTTACTTCAAAATAGGGTTTGATGGTACCTTCATCAAGATTGTATTTGGCCTTTCGTACTTGTTCGGAATAAAAAAACCAGTCCCAAGGTTCTAGGCGGAAGCCTCCGTTTTGTGCGTCAATGATGGCTTGTATTTCTCTTGCTTCCTCTTTAGCACCTGCCACTGCGGGTTTGGCTAGTTTGGCCAAGAGATCCATTGCGTTGGCTGGTAATTGTGCCATCTGATCTTGAAGACGCCATTCGGCAAAACTTTTTTTACCCATTAATTGAGCCTTTTGCAAACGCAATTTGGCCATTTGTTCCAATAGGGTACGCGTGTCCCCACTGTCATTTTTTTCGGCCCGGGTCCATCCTGATTTAAATATCTTTTCGCGGGTAGCTCTGTTTTTTAGGCTGGGTAATAAGGGCTGTTGGGTTGTGTTCAACAATCCGATTAAATATTTTCCTTCATGACCGGCCTCTTTTGCCTTTGCTTTAGCGGCGGTTAGTTCTTCGGCACTGAGTCCTTCTAAATCTGTTTCGTTATCAAATAATACCGCACCATTTTTTCGGGCACTTAGTAATTTATTGGTGAATGACGTACCTAAACTCGCCAATGCCTCGTTTATTTTTTTCATTTTTTCTTTGTCGTCGGCAGATAGCTTGGCGCCGGCAAGTTCAAATTGTTGCAAATAATATTCGGTAAGTCTTCTGTCTTCGCCCTTCAGGGTATTTAAATTAATGGACTTAATTCGATTGTATAATTGGCTGTTTAAATACATTTTATCGCTATGAGCAGAAAAGATCGGTGCATATTCTTCTTCAATTTTTTGAAGTTCTGGGTTGGTATTGGAGCCGGTTAAGTTATAAAAGATGCCGGTTGCTCTGTTTAAATCCACTCCGCTGGTTTCTAAGGCCAGTACCGTATTTTGAAAAGTGGGTGCTGCTTTTTTATTGGCGATTTGTTCAATTTCGCGATCATGAATTTTTAGTCCATATTCAAAGGCAGGTCTAAAATGCTCGTCTTTTATTTTATCAAATGGTGGGGCCTGATATTGTAAAGAACTTCTTTGAAGGAGCGGATTTGTTTTTTTTACATCCATTATTTGTGCATTTGTTTTGATGTTAGCAATGGAGAGAATGCTTACTAAGAGGCAGGTTGTAGAAACTAATTTTAAATGCAAATTCATGAGTACTTTTTTTTGGAGGCTTAAAATTAGATAATATATTGCAAACAAGCGAAATTGAGTGGTGCGAATTGAGTACTTTAGTCCGTAGAATTTTATTTTTGCAACGTTCCCTATACAGCACATAAAAGGTTGGCTCTGTTGGATTGGGCCGTATGGATGTTTAGGGGCTACTTGATGTAGCATGTAAGAGTTGATTTTGTTGTTGCGTTTGAAATAAGTTATTCGTTTCATCGTTTTCTTTGCTTTATCAGGTATTATTTTTAAGTACATTTGTTGAACACATGAGAATAGTAGTAGTTGACAGACCTTCTTTGGAGAAATTGTTTTTGGAATTCCCTAGAGTCATCTATAGGAATGACGCAAATTATATTCGACCTTTAGATAAGGATATTGAAGAGGTTTTTGATGTGAAGAAGAATAAGTTTTTTCGACATGGAAACTGTGAGCGCTGGCTATTGCAAAGTAGTGCAGGTGATTATGTGGCAAGGTTGGCAGTGTTTGTCAATAAGAAATATGGGCAAGAGCAAGCAACGGGAGGTATCGGTTTTTTTGATTGTATCGATAATCAAGAAGTGGCTAATTTTTTGTTTGACCAAGCTAAACAATGGCTTTTTAATCAAGGTATGGAAGCTATGGACGGTCCGATTAATTTTGGAGAACGCGATCGATGGTGGGGCCTGCTTGTAAAAGGATTTGACGAGCCCCTATATTGTATGAATTACAATCCGCCGTATTATCAGGCCTTGTTTGAAAATTATGGCTTTCAGCCTTACTTTCATCAATTATGTTTTGGTATGGATGTGAGCACACCACTGAGTGCTAAAATGCATAAGTTTCATGATTTATATGAAAAGAATCCAGATTTTAGTGTGCGACATATTACCAAGAGCGAATTGGATAAATTTGCAGAGGACTTTTCAATTATTTATAATAAAGCCTGGGCGGGTCATGGGGGTGGAAAGACTATTGAACTAAAGCAAGCAAAGCTTCTTTTTGCAAAGATGAAACCGGTGATTGATGAAAAAATTGCCTGGTTTGTTTACCATAAAAATGAGCCTATTGGTATGTGGGTGAATATTCCTGATTTGAATCAATATTTTAAACATTTTAATGGAAAATTTGGACTCTTACAAAAGCTTCAATTTCTTTATTTAAAATATACCGGGGCCTGTAAACGATTTGTTGGTATTGTATATGGCATTGTTCCTGAATGGCAAGGCAAGGGTACCGACGCATACATGATAGTAGAGTGCGGTAAAGTGGTACAACCAAACAGACGGTATGATACCTATGAAATGCAATGGATTGGTGATTTTAATCCCAAAATGGTGAATTTGGCTCATAACCTTGAGGCCTCCGAGGTAAGACGATTGAGTACCTATAGATATTTGTTTGATAGAAGTAAAGAATTTAAGCGACATCCTTTTTTATAGAATGAAAAAATTAACGGTCTTCGCGGTTGTATCCATGCTTTTTTGGTTGTTGGTTTTCTTTGTCAATAGAATTTTCTTTATCATCTATCAAATGCCTATCGGCAAAAAAGGGGTACAGGGATGGGAGATATTCAAATCCTTTTATAAAGGATACCAATTGGATCTTTCGGTGGGTGCCATGTTCATATTGTTGCCTTTATTGTGCAGTATATTGTGGTATATTTTGGAGCGTGCGTTTTTTAAACGTATTGCTTTGGTATTGGTAGTTTTTTTTCTTATCCTATATATTTCAATTGGTTTAGCTGACTCCGGTTTGTACCGTGAGTGGAATGCAAAAATTAATATGCAAGCCTTACAACATTTTGAGAATCCGAGTGAGGTATTTCGGACCTTATCTGGAAAATTGCTGGCTTTATTTTTTCTGTTGCTGGCACTGATTTGTATACCGTTTTATTATTTATATAGAAGCAAGGTGCATTCCATTCTCTATTTTGAGAGAGATACAACCCTAAATAAGAGGGTTGTTTTGGGGATTCTTTTTTTTATGGTCAGTACTACTGTGGGGATATTTGCCATTAGAGGGGGTATTACCAATATGCCAATCAATCAGAGCGTTGCCTATTTTAGTCGGTCCCCTCTTGCCAATGATATTGCAGTGAATCCGTTTTATAATTTATTGCAAGACTGGGATATTAAATCGAAGTTGCCCGGACCCGAATTGTATATGATGCGTTCGAACGAAGAAGCACTAAAGCTGATTATGCCTGATTATCATGTAAACATGGATAGCTTTCCCAGTGTATTTAGATGTACCCGTCCTAACATCGTATATATATACCTTGAAAGCTGGAGTGCGGATAATGTTGGAATTCTTGGGGGGGTAAAGGACTGCACACCGCAGTTTGATGCACTTTGCCAAGAGGGCATTTTATTTTCGAAAGCCTATTCAAATGCCTATGTTTCTGACCAAGGAATTGTGGCGGGCCTAAGTGCATATCCTGCCGCACATCGGATGGCCATTGCGAATCAGCCCACCAAAATTCACAACTTGCCTTGTATTACAGATCATTTGATTCCCTTAGGGTACAGTACTTCCTTCTTATTTGGCGGGGAGTTGGTATATGGAAACTTGCGAGGTTATTTGTTGGAAAAACAATTTGCCGAATTAAAGGAAGTATATCATTTAGGTCAATATCCTTCCGGTAAACTTGGCGTGCATGATGAGTATACGTTTAAAGAGCTGTTGGGAATGCTTAACAGAAAGAAGCGACCCTTTTTGCAAGGCTATTTTACTACTAGCACGCATATGCCGTATGATCATCCTAAAACGGATAATTGGCAGTCAACTAAAGAGGATCCTGAAAAGGCCTATACAGAGTCGATGCATTATTCTGATATTCATTTAGGAAAATTTTTTACAGAAGCAAAGAAGCAGGTTTGGTATGATAGCACTTTGTTTGTAGTGGTTTCGGATCATAGTCACAATAGTATTAAGCAACACGACCCGATGTCCAGCATGCGGCAACACATACCGATGTTGTTTATAGGCGGGGCCTTAAAGGAAGAATGGAGAGGAGTGCGAGTTGAAAAAATTGTTTCCCAATTAGATATTGTATCTACCTTGTTGCATCAAATGCATATTGATAGCAGGCGTTTTCCTTGGTCAAGAAATATGTTGAATCCGGAGACTCCGTCCGGTGCTTATTATGTTTTCTTTGGAGGGGCCGGTTATGTAAATGATTCAGGGTTTACAGCTTCTTATTACAACAATAGGAATTATATCTGTACCAATTTAGTGGATACATCAAAGGCGGCTTTTTATCAGTCAAAGGCCTTTAGTTTTCAACAGTTGGTTTTTGAAAATGTGCGATTGCGGAAATAAGGTGCTTTACGCCATCTAATTTTTAATTACTTTCCCTGAGAATTTCTGTGTTTCATTCCAGACCTTCAAAAAATAGACTCCTGCTGGTTGGGATTGCATGTCAATATAAACAACTTGATTTTCCGATTGGATGCTAGCTTTTTCATTGCCCAGTATGTCACTTATCGAATAATAATACTTTTTGTGCGTATTACTTATTTGCTCAATTTGCAATCGATCAATCACCGGATTAGTATAACGGATCATAATGGCTTTTGTGTGCTGTGTCATACTGTTTGCAACCACTGGTTTTTTATCAAAATAAATACTGTCGTTGCAGAAGGTAGAGTCATTATAAGCATTTGTTATATTGCGTATATGATACATACCGCTGTCAACCAGTAGTAGAAGGGTGTCAGATTGTACATTCGAGTACTGTTGGTGTAAGGTATCGTTTCTATATAAATCGAAACTATAAAGAGTGGTATCACAATTGCTTACCATCGTTTGCATGGTATCGGCATTGGTAGTATCGAGGATAAAAAAATCGAGGATGGGTTGTTGTATAACCATTTTGGCAAAAGTGTCCATCGTTCCACATGATGGAAATGTGTGCCCCTGGTAGTTATAGTAAAATGAACAATGAAGAGAATCGTTTAAAAAATTTTGTGTATAATTTGAATCATGTTCAGCCTGCATTAAATTGGTTGCATCTCCATCGCCCCATGAAAACATATACTCTGTAGTACCTGCTTGAATAAGACTTTTAATGGTATCTTTATGAAAATTGAAAACGAGACTGTCAAATCGTTCTTGCAAAATACTGTATGAGCTCCACGAGGTATCAAAACCCACGGCGTATCCTGCACAGATGAAGGCAGCATTGGGTTTTTCGATTAGACTAGCCAATAGACTAGCATATCCTCCTTCCGACAAACCGTAAACAATAACCTTACAATATTTCTCTTTTAAAAACTTTATGGTTGCAATGATTTCAAGCAAATAGTTTAGGCCATATGGGTGATGCATACTTGTATCTAAATACGATACCAAGTAACTATGATTTAGTTTATTTTGATTCCAATAAATGGCCCTAGCCTCCTCATTGGGTTTCATGTATGCATATACATCACCATATAATTTGAGATGATTGCTTAAGTAACATAGCAAATTTGGGTATCCACCCCCTTGAACCATTACGGAAGTTACATTATTTCCGTTGCCGGGTAAAATGAGGTGGGCCGTTTTTGATTGAGATGCGGTATCGCTAGGAAATAAAAAGGTTTGTGAAATTCCTGTTTTTCCATTTAAAGAAAATTTGATATTTACAAGGGGGTCTTTTTGTGGATATACAAAGGGATATGAATTGTAGGTGTTGTTACGGAGTGAATCATAGAATAAGGTATCCACTACCGTCATGGTATGCAAAGAGTCAAAATCGTGAAGTTTAAATTTAAAGGCACTATCTAAGGCTGTTTGTAACTCGGCAGTTGACTGGATGGTATCATTCACATACCAGTTGCCGGGAAAAGCACTATCATCAGCATACTTTTGTTGATTAAATATTTGTGCAAACAACAAACTATCGGCTGCATTCAACTGAGTCTTTGTTACCGAATTCACTAACAGTTAAATGGTAGAGAGGAAAAAAAATTTGACTAGAAGGCCCTTTTGGTGCATATTTTGTATAAAAAAAGAGGGCAAATGTAACGAAATAGCGCCAATTTAGCTAATTAATAGGATGGCAACAGCAATTGCAAGTTTAGGCATCCTGCCAAAACAAGAAGTGGAATGGGTACGTTCTTCTTTAATACCGCTTACAAAAGAGGTAGCTGTATCTCTAGTAAAAGCATAATCGCTATCACTACCGCCCAAAATATGGGTTGCTGTAGTGTCGTAACAGAGATTTGGGTTTTTCCGTATATTCTTTAAATCGCTGTATTGACTGTTCTTTTAATACACTAACTAAGTAGCACTACCTAAGTTGGTGGATTCATCGTTTTCCAATTACAGTATCAAATTACTTACACCCAATACATAATAGTATTTCCTGCAACAGGAGTAAAGGATACATACAATACCTAACATGGAAAGAAATGGTTTCATAACATTCATAATGTATGCCTACCTTCTTTTGTTAGATGCGTTTTGATGTTGTTGGCGAAGAGCCTAATTCTTTACCCCAAGATAACTATAGTTTTTTCCATACTCCATCATCTGCGCAAAGAAGGATTTTGGGTATTCGATTTGTACATCTTTTATTTTATCGCCATCCATCACCGCCGAAAGTTTGGGTTGAATAAATCCTCTATAAGGTTTTATACCTAATGTACTGTACCTGTCTAATATTTCTTTATGTAGAATTGGGTCCACTTTTACCCCATATCCCTCCACTAGGGCTTGACCTGCCTTGAAATCGCCCTCGCTTTTAACTCGTTGAATTTCTCGTAACAATTCTCCAAATAGGGTCCTGAGTTTGGCATAATCGTTGATTTGTACATACGTTTTATTTCCCCGTTTTACAAATTCAACCACCTTGTCTTTTTTCCCTTTTTCATAGGCCCATAAGGCGTTTAGTTGTCTGTTCCGCATATGGGCTTCCTCTATTTTATCACCCAATTTGATACGTGTTAACTGAGTCATTAATCCATTCATCATATAGCTGTCATATTCTGCTTTCGCAACATCCATGCTGGGCATTACACCAATATCAATTAATTTTTGATCCATTATGTAATACAATCCTACCAGGTCTGCACGAGCCTCTTCCAAACAAGATGCATAGTTTTTTAAGGTTTTGTCTGTTGTTTCTATCCCCGGATTGATTTGTCCTGACGCATGGCCAATACATTCATGCATATCGGTGTGAAGATCTGCTGCTAAGGCGCCGTGTTCTTTAATTCGTTTGATAACCGTATCATTTAACCCAAACTCATCAATGGTTCCTTTTTGTGCCGAAGCCAAATTATAACTTTGGATGATATTACTTAATGAAACCGATTTGCTTCCATGATCTTTACGAATCCAGTCTGCATTGGGTAAGTTGATACCAATGGCGGTTGAAGGTGCCAAGTCACCACTTTCTACAATCACCGTTATCGCTTTTGCAATAATGCCTTTTACTTGTTTCTTTTTATGTTTGGGCATCAAGGGCGAATTATCTTCAAACCACTGTGCCTCCTTAGCAATGGCAGCAATTCGCTTGGTTGCTTCTTCGTCTTTGATACTTACATAGCTCTCATAACTTCCTTTTTTGCCAATGGCATCCAAATACACTTCAATAAATCCATTGATACCGTCCACTTTGCTTTCAGTATCAGCGACCCATGCAATACTATACGCATCAAAATCTTTTAAATCGCCCCCTCGTAGATATTTTACTAATAACTCTAGGGTCTTTTTTTGTTTTTCGTTTTCTGCAACGCCAACGGCTTTGTCTAACCAATAGCAAATTTTATCTATTGCAGCGCCATACATGCCACCACTTTTCCAAACCTTTTCGGTAACGATTCCATTTTCCTTTACCACTTTGCTATTTAAACCCCAACTGGGTGCATTGCCTGTAGTTGGCATTTTAGCATAAAAATCTTCTACTTCTTTTTGGCTGACTCCTTCGTAAAAGTTTACACTAGATGCAACCACATTGTCAATGCCCGAACGTAAATCTACACATTTAGGTTCTACTTTTAAATCATAGAACAAAGGATTTACACGAGTCCAAAAGGCCTCTGTACTTTCGCCATTTTCTTTTGGCAAAGTGGCGGTATCGCTGTTCATTATGAGCGATTTGAAGTATTCTGCGCTGCATTCCGGTATAAATTTCTCATTTCCATAATGGTGATGATTGCCATTACTAAACCAAAAACGGCCGGCATAATCAGAAAAGGTTTTCCACTCTTTCGCGTTTTTATCTCCTTTATACGTTCCATAAATATTCTCAATGGTCTTGCGAAGTAAGATTCCATATTTACTTTTTTGGTCATAAATTATATCACGACCACATAGAGTGGCCTCATACAAGTAATAACAAAGTTCTTTTTTCTTTGGCACTTAGGTTTTCAAATCCGGGTACTTGGTAACGCAATATTTGAAGATCGGCGAAGGATTCTGCCATCACCTCAAAGTTGGTATCTTTTTTTGTAGATTGGGTTTTTTCATTTGAATTACATGCAACAAAAAGTGTTGCAAGTGCTAGGCAGACAGCAAGTTTTAATTTCATTGGTAAAAGGATTTTGACCGTAAAGATACTGTTTTATCGCACATAGTGCTTGTCATAAAGTGCTTTTTCGTTAGTGGATGACCATTTGGTATTATTAATAGTTTGTGGCAAAAAAAGAACGCAAATGTATTTTTTGCGTTCTTTTTTTGATAAGCCTGCTATTTTGGCTCTGTATTCTATTATGTACGAATGGCCAGCGTTTTTTATTGCTTCACAAAGGAGGTTTTTAGGATATTTCCATTTTCGAAGGCCAATACAAAATACGTACCATTTGCTAATTGATTGCATTCAAGGATCGATTGATTTCCCTGAATGGTATAGGGCACATTGATTTGTTTTCCGAGTATACTATACACAACAATTTTGTCTGCCTGAATCCCCTCAATGCGTACTTGTTCGGTTGCAGGATTTGGATAGCATTTCAGAATATCATTGGTAACATCGGTCGTTGCGGCAGGATAACTTCCATTTAAGGTATGGGTATCCAAATTCCATTGATCGGCCGGAGAGTCAGATCCATCATCATTTACCGCATTTCCCGCTGCATTGAAGGTAACTTGAACCAGATTATTTGGGGCCTTCCAGGAGAAGGAAAAAGTAGTGACATTATTCACTGCGCTTGCGGGAGAAGTATGTGTTATTTGATTTTCCATACCATTAATTTTTGAACCGGCCCCGGCAATAAAAGTGCCTCCACTAGCTGCTACATTAAAACCTGCTTTGGTATTTGTGGCATTGGTGATAGTTAGGGTTAAGGGATACGTTTGGCCCGTAACAAATGTGGCGGGTAGACCGGTAAGAGCTACGGTAGTGGCTGCATTTGCATTACCATGACAATTTCCACAAGTAGTGCCGTTGTTATATTTGCCATTGATGTCTGATTTCATGGTAATGTAGATGATGCCCAAACCAGACAACAGAAATAATTGGAATAAAAATTTAGATTTCATGTATTTTTTTCGCAAATGTACTACTTGGGTGTATAATTATATAGTACAAATATGTGAATTTTGCCGACAATACCGTTGGTTTCCTTGCTTTTATTTTTATAGGGTGTTTCAAAATTATTTTCTGTTATTTTGTTTTGTGGAGCTATCAGTATGAAAGAGTTTACCCAAGTTTTGGTGAGTATATTTCCGGATGATACAACAGGTACGATTACGTAGCTGCTGATGATGGCAAGAAGCAATGAAGTTTTGTTTACGAATAGATGTTGGTAATACAGTAATGCTGAATGGTTGCAATGAAAATACTGTTGATATTGTAGCTTCATTCAATGATCTGGCATAGGGAATGCATGTAATGGAAATTCATTGTGGCGGAAAACGTTTTGTCGGAAAAGTGAATAAGCAATAATGTTCTTTTTTGGGAGAAAAACAAATTTTTATTATTGAAATAGAAATTAAATTTGCCTTGTAAAAATATTTTTTCAAGCTTGTTTATTGTAGATAAAAAATAATAAAAATGAAGTATAACGAACTAGTGGCTATTTCTGGATTGAGCGGATTGTATCAATTAATGTCTACCAAGAGTGATGGGGCTATTGTAAAGAATTTAGATGATAATACTACGAAGTTTGTCGCTGCCCGTTCACACAATGTGACGCCACTCGACAGCATTGAAGTTTTTACCATGACCGATAATATTCGCTTGTATGAAGTGTTTCAGAGTTTTAAGGTACATGAAGGTGAAGTAGAAAGCATGGATGTAAGCAAGGCTGATAATAAAACAATTACTAAACTGTTTGCCACCCTGTTTCCAGAGTATGATAAAGACCGTGTGTATGTAAGCGATATGAAGAAAATGATAAAATGGTATGGTATCGTTAAGAAACTCGATTTGTTGAACGAACCGCAAGAGGAGAATTCTACAGAAGCGGCAGATGAAGTAGAAGTTAACTAAAGTCAATTTTGGAATTATCAGAAATGGAAATTATATTTACCTCTTCAAAGCGCGTAGCGTTTCGTTGCTATTTCATTGGATAAAAAACAAACATTAAATAATAAAGATATGAACATTCCGGCAGAACTTAAATATACAAGCGACCATGAGTGGGTTCGCATTGAAGGAAATACAGCTACAGTAGGGATTACTGATTTCGCTCAAGGCGAATTAGGCGATATTGTATTTGTAGATATCAATACCGTTGGAAAGGATTTGAAGACCGGCGATATCTTTGGTACGGTGGAGGCTGTTAAGACGGTATCGGATTTGTTTTTACCCTTAAATGGAACCATTGCTGAGGTGAACCCCGGTTTAGAATCGAATCCGGAAGCTGTTAATACCGATCCTTATGGAGATGGTTGGATGGTAAAGGTGACGATTGCTGATGGTGCCGATACTTCTGAGTTGTTAGATGCCGAAGCTTATAAAACACAGATTGGCGCTTAATTTTAATAAAAGTTTAGTTATGAAATCCATGCACTTAAGCATGGATTTTTTATTTTTAACGGATGAAGAAATTCCTACAGTTTTTTGAAGATCGTCAGAAATTGACTTTCATGCTGGCTATCCTATGGACCATTGTCATTTTCATTGGTTGTTCGATGCCGGGTAGAGACTTACCCAAAGTCAATTTATTTGATAACTTTGACAAGGTCGTTCATTTCACCTTTTTTGCAGTGTTTTTTGGACTTTGGTTTTAATCACTTCCAAATCAACAAAGTACGCATTAATAATAATTGTAATATCTATTATTTATGGTTTTTCGATTGAGTATTATCAATTGTATTGTGTAGCGGGGCGGGGATTTGATGTATGGGACGGGGTAGCTGATGGGCTGGGGGCGCTGTGTGGATGGTGGGTGATTCGAGGGATTAATTCTGCAGAGGTGCGTTCGTAGGTGCCGAGCACTTGCCATTAGATTCAAAGTAATTGATATTGCAATTCTCTGTTTTTCTATTTCTGGCCATGCATTTATTCTTTTCTATCCCAGCCATTTCCCTTACCTTTGCACCCCAATATCTAGCGACTTATTCCTTATCCCTAATATCTAATCCCTTACCCCTATAAATAAATGTTCCCATTATACGATGTCATAGTAGTCGGTGCCGGTCATGCCGGTTGTGAGGCTGCAGCTGCGGCGGCTAACCTTGGCTCAAAGACCTTACTCATTACCATGAATATGCAAACCATTGCACAAATGAGTTGCAATCCGGCTATGGGAGGCATTGCCAAAGGGCAAATTGTGCGCGAGATTGATGCATTGGGTGGATATAGTGGTATTGTATCAGACAAGAGTATGATACAGTTTCGGATGCTGAATAAAAGCAAAGGACCAGCGATGTGGAGTCCCCGCACACAAAATGATAGACATCTTTTTGCGGCAACATGGCGCGAAATGCTCGAAAACACGCCCAATTTAGACATCTGGCAGGATTCTGTTTGTGGATTGATTGTTTCACGTGGAACAATTGAGGGTGTACGAACCAATTTAGGAATTGAAATTAGAGGAAAATCGGTAGTATTGACCAATGGGACCTTTCTAAATGGAGTCATACATATTGGAGATAAAAATTTTGGGGGTGGTCGAATAGGAGAGAGTAAAGCTACCGGTATTACCGAACAGCTTTTAGAATTGGGTTTTGAAAGCGACCGCTTAAAAACCGGGACGCCACCCCGATTAGATGGTAGAAGTCTGGATTATAGTAAAATGGACATTCAAGATGGCGATGAGGATGTGGTCGGATTTTCTTATTTAGGTAATCAACATCCGTTTTCTGAGGAAGGGCATAAGGAATCGGGTATAAGAGGTAAGGATTTAGGCATAAGGAATAAGTCAATGTCCACCCAGAGTGATTTCCTTACCCCTTACCCCTTACCCCATACCCCTAAGAAACAGCGTTGCTGCTGGATTACCTATACCGATGACAAGGTTCATGAGATGTTGAAGACCGGTTTTGACCGATCGCCTATGTTTCAGGGAAGGATAGAGGGAACGGGTCCAAGATATTGTCCAAGTATAGAAGATAAAATAAATCGTTTTGCCGATCGTGATCGGCACCAATTGTTTGTAGAACCCGAAGGATGGAATACCATTGAAATCTATTTGAATGGATTTTCAACTTCCCTACCGGAAGAAGTTCAATATAAGGCACTGAAATTAATACCTGGCTTAGAGAATGTAAAAATGTTTCGTCCTGGGTATGCTATCGAATACGATTATTTTCCACCAACCCAATTGAGCTATACCCTGGAAACCAAGCTAATTAAGAATTTGTTCTTTGCAGGACAAATCAATGGTACTACCGGTTACGAAGAAGCAGCCTGTCAGGGCTTGATGGCGGGAATTAATGCACATCAGAACGTACACGAAAAAGAACCTTTTACGCTAAGCAGAAGTGAGGCCTATATTGGAGTCCTTATCGATGATCTTATTAACAAAGGAACCGATGAGCCTTATCGGATGTTTACCTCAAGGGCAGAGTACCGAACTTTATTGCGACAAGATAACGCGGATATACGATTGACGGAGATGAGCCACAAAATTGGTTTGGCCTCAGACGAAAGAATGTTTCACGTGAAACATAAGGAAGAGAAAGTGGAAGCCATCAAAAAGGCCATGAAAGAAATTTCTTTTGAGCCTGATCAAATCAACTCCTACTTTGATCAAATCAACTCATCACCTTTGACCGAAAAAAACTAATAGTATCAAAATACTATTGCGACCCAATGTAAGTTTACCTGAGATGGCTACTTATTCAAAGGAACTAAGCACCTTGCTTCAGGATGTTTCACGTGAAACGGTCGAACAAGTGGAAATTCAACTGAAGTATGATAGTTATATTGAAAAGGAAAAAGAACTAGTGGCTAAAGCAAATTCGCTAGAGGAACTAATTATTCCTGCAAACTTTGACTATGAAAACCTAAAATCGCTTTCATCTGAAGGAAAGCAGAAGTTTATGAAGATTCGTCCCAGAACACTTGGACAAGCAGGGCGAATCAGTGGCGTAAACCCCACCGATGTGCAAATTTTGATGGTTTATATGGGAAGATAGGGCAATAAAACAGCAACACGAGCGTTTTTTGAATCGAATTAAATACTTAATATGAAAACCACCTATTTATTTTTACTTTTTTCATTGCTGATGTTTTGCCGAATGGAGCCACTTAGTGCCTCCCATTTGGTTGTAGGCGAAATGAGCTATAAGCATCTTGGAAATAATTTGTACGAATTTACCTTATATTATTATCGAGACTGTAGGCCACCAGCACAAGGTGGAGGAAATCCGGCAGCAATTTTTTCGGACGACCCGGCGTTTATTTCTATTTATAATGGGCAGAACTTCTTTTCATTTGATTCCGTATTTAGCACCGAAGCTGTGGTTTTACCTGAAGTAAATCTCAATGCATGTGAAAATACCTCAGGAGCCTTTTGTATTAATAGAATTAAATTTGTAATGACCAAATTCCTTCCGCCCAGCAGCAATGAATATACAATATTAAATGCCAGATGCTGTATGAACGAGTCCATCATTAATATTGCTGGTCCAGGAACCACTGGCCATCGCTTTTATTGTAAAATACCTCCAGCGAATGTCGGTCTTAATAATAGTGCAGTCTTTTCACCCGTAAGCAACAATATCTACTGCCAGGGGAAAAAGTATTCGATAGACCATTCTGCTGTCGACATCGATGCTGATTCTCTTAGTTATGGTTTTGCTTTACCGGATGCAGGCGGAGGCCCCAATGATCCCAAACCATTATTAATTGGAGGCAGCCTTCCCAACTATGGAAGTACTAACTACCTCCCTCCGTTTTCGGTTTCGAACCCGATGCCTGGTATAAGTATTGATGAAAAGACAGGTATGATTACCCTTAATAGTACCATTCAAGGAACCTTTGTAGTGAATATCTTTTGCAATGAATGGAGAAGTGGCATCCTACTAAATACTATTAAACGAACCTTCATATATGTCATTCGCAATTGCAATTTTGAGGTGGTGGCGCAAATGAGTTGTGATACCAATTTGGTGGAGGCCACCAACGGCAATATTTGTCTTGCAAACTGTGAAAACAAAACCATCCAGTTCAAAAATAAAAGTACGGGCGCCATTGGGTATCATTGGGACTTTGGTATAAATGGACTTCAAAACGATACTTCCAATGCATTTGAACCCATTTTCACTTATCCCGATACCGGAAAATTTAAAGTAATCTTAATTGCATATGGCAATACGTGTACAGACAGTATTATTCAATATGTTTCTATCTATGAGGACGTACTGAGTGCCGATTTTACCTATAGTGGGCAATTGTGTACCGGATCCTCTATTCAGTTTACGGGTGCTGCAAACAGTTTAAATGATACCATACGTTATTGGAAGTGGGACTTTGTAAATCCGGAATTATGGTTAATCCGCTTCGACGAAAACCCTGCTGTATTATTTGACAAGGCTGGGACGAATCATGTGACCTATCGAGCATTCAATTCCTATGGTTGCATGGCTACAGCGGAAAAGAGCTTCGATATTAGTACGGTTCATGTGACGGCTTATCACGACACGATTGTCCCCAAGCAAACAAAAGTAGATTTATATGCAACGGGAGCCGATCAGTATTTCTGGTATAAACATCCTTCAAGTGTGGTAGATTTTAGTTCGAACAATACACCTAGTACAACCGTAAATAGCTACAATAATGCACAGAAAGCCATAATTTATGTAAAAGGGAGCAATATCGACGGTTGCACCGGAACGGACAGCGTAAAAATAATTTTTACTCAAGGAGAAAGTTTTTTTGTGCCTACAGTATTTAGTCCAAATGGCGATAACCTTAATGATGTGGTAAAGCCAATTTTAAGCGGGTATAAACTAAAGTACTTCAAAATTTTCAATAGGAGGGGGCAATTGGTATTTAGCACCACATATCCCGACTATGGCTGGGATGGAAAATTGAATGGGCAGCCTCTAGGGGTGGATTCGTATTACTGGGTAGCCTCAGCAGAAAGCGAAGGTCAGGGCGTCAAAATTTTTAAAGGAGACATTACCTTAGTTAGATAATTTTTATCGTTTCGGTCAAACCGCTTAAGGATTTTGATAACACCGTGCCTTTTTTCCTTTTTATTTCAATTAAAAAAGTTCAAAAGCTTTTGCAATTTAATTTTTTATCCGAATATGTGGTATTATTGAAAAAACTATTGCATTAAAAAACTATTTTATCTGTTATATATTGATAATCAATTAAAAATGAGGGAATTTGACAAATGGATTTGCTTACCTCTACTATCCGATTGCACTGTCAATCATTAGCAAGTTACAGTTCGGTAATAGGGTGGCCACCTAATGGCTAGGTTCCGTTTCATCCGTATCTAACCTGCACGGCAGAAATTAAAAACTATCCGGTATTTGATCAATCATTTACATCCGGAAAATATTATGGAATCCTGCATGTTAAGAAAATTATTTGCTACATTTATACACTCAATCAACAACCATGTTTTCGAATACTCGAAGAAGTTTTCTTCAAAAAACCGGATTGGCTTCCTTGGGACTCTTATTTGGAGCCGATGCGTGGAGCAAAAACCTACAACAAGCCCTCAACGATTACCAAGATGTAAGTCCTGAAACCCTTGCTACTGAAGAAGACTTTTGGCACTATGTACAACAATCCTATACTACTTCAGGAGGGTTGATAAATCTGAATAATGGAGGGGTAAGTCCGTCACCAAAAATAGTGCAAGATGCCATGAAGCGCTATCATGATATGAGTAATGAGGCCCCAAGCTATTATATGTGGCGTATTTTGGATCAGGGACGCGAGCCTTTACGAGAAAAACTAGCAAATCTGGCAGGCATCCATGCTGAGGAATTGGCCTTACATCGCAATGCGTCAGAAGCACTCGAAACGGTCATATTTGGTCTTGATTTAAAAGCAGGCGACGAGGTCGTTCTGTCCAAACAAGATTATCCAAATATGATCAATGCCTGGAAACAGCGTGAAATGCGTGACGGAATCAAGCTGGTATGGGTCAATCATGAATTGCCGTCTGTTGATAATGATTATTTGACCAATAATTATACTCAAAAATTTACAGCCAAAACCAAAATCGTCCATATTACCCATATTATTAACTGGAATGGACAAATAATGCCGGTTCGACAAATAGCAGATATTGCTAAAGCACAAGGCATAGAGGTGTTGGTAGATGGGGCCCACTCCTTCGCACATTTCGATTTTTGATTCCGGATCTCAACTGCGATTATTTTGGAACCAGTTTGCACAAATGGCTAGGAGCCACTATTGGTACGGGTTTCATGTATGTCCGGAAAGAAAAAATCAAAGCCCTTTTTCCCCTTTTTGGTGTAGATGATCCACATAAAGACGATATCCGAAAGTTTGAAGCATTAGGAACCAGACCCTTTTTTATTGAACAAGCAGTAGATAAGGCCATCGATTTTCATAAAATGATTGGCGGAGAAAGAAAGGAGGCCCGTCTTTTCTATTTAAAAAACTATTGGATGAATCAAATAAAGGATTTACCCAATTTAGTAATCAATACTCCCAACAAAAGGGGATTTAGCTGCGCAATTGGCAATATCGGGTTTGAAAATAAAAAGACAGAGGACCTCGACAATTTTTTGTTCGAGAAATACAAAATCCATACAGTAGCCATAAATTGGGAAAATATCAATGGACTGCGCATTACACCCAATGTTTATACCACTATAGAAAATTTGGATCGGCTTGTAGAAGGGATTAGAAAGTTTGCAACTTCATAGACCTTTGTAAAAAAGTTCCGTGATAATATATCTTCTCTTTTAAGTCAGTGTTTTAAAATAATTAATACCATTTCCAGTCATCGCTATCAAACCCTTTAGGGCCGCCCAATTTGGCAAAGAAACCCAACTGAACAATGGCCTTTGAATAACCGAATTCCATATACATACCGGCATTGGTGCTAAACGGTACCTTCATACCAAATACGCTTTCAAAAGCCACCGGCATCATTTTGAAGATGGAATTTAAATAATCATTAAATTCATCGATATACACCTGATCTTCAGGATCAAGAACAGCACCGGTTAAGGTTTCCTTTAGTTTTACACGAGTGTGGCTGTAACCAACCCCATACCCATAATAGATATCTATCTTTTTAGGATTTTTGATAAAATGGAAGTTTAAACGAACCAAAGCATTGATACTAGAATAGTTTAAATTGCTTTCACTTGTTACCAAATTATCGTCTTCATCCGCATAGCTTGCTTTAAAATTAAAATTGCCAAATTCGGCGTTAGAGCTAAGACCCAAACCGACTCTTCCTCCTAGCATTTTATCATATCGAAGATGAAAGGGGCCAATACCTTTATATTTAAATTCAGTATTCACATCGGCCTCTTCAGTAGCCAAGGCAAATTTAAACACAGAACCAACAATTTGTAACGCACTGGGAAAACCATATCCAATCTGTAAGGTACTGGTGCCTTTTTGCACAATCTGAGCAGAAGCTTGATTAACTACCATTACCATAATTATGATACCTGTCAAAATGAATCTCATACTAATTTTTTTTTAAAAATAATATTAAAAAGGGAAGTGCGCAAATAATTTTCAAATTCAAGTACTTTTGCAATCAAACCACACTTGCATGAGCGAAGAACGAGCCCTGAATTTTTTAGAAGAAATTATTGAAAAAGACCTTAGCGACAATACGCACGATGGGACAGTGCACACGCGATTTCCACCCGAGCCGAATGGATATTTGCATATCGGTCATGCTAAATCTATTTGTGTTAATTTTGGCTTAGCCCAAAAGTATAAGGGCAAATGCAATCTTCGTTTTGATGATACCAACCCCAGCACCGAAGAAACCGAATTTGTGGATAGCATTAAGGCAGATATTCGTTGGTTGGGATTTGAGTGGGACAATGAATTATATGCATCCGATTATTTTGAACAATTGTTTCAATACGCTCAGCAATTGATTCAAAAAGGCCTGGCGTATGTGGATGATTCTACGGCCGAAGAAATGGCGGCATTGAAGGGAACCCCAACAACAGTGGGAAGCGATAGTCCGTTCAGAAACCGAAGCATTGAAGAAAATGCCTTACTCTTTAGCGAAATGCGAGCAGGAAAATATCCGGATGGCGCAAAGGTGTTACGGGCTAAAATTGATATGAAGCACGATAATATGCTGATGCGCGATCCTGTTATTTACCGAATCAAGCATGCGCATCATCATCGAACCGGCAACCATTGGTGCATTTATCCTATGTATGACTTTGCTCATGGACAAAGCGATAGCATTGAGCGAATAACCCATTCAATTTGTACCATGGAGTTTATTCCGCATCGGGAACTGTATGATTGGTTTATCGAAAAATTAGAAATCTTTCCATCTCATCAATATGAATTTGCACGGGGCAATGTCAATTATATGGTTACCAGCAAGCGGCGGCTGCTACAATTGGTAAAGGAAAATTATGTTGAAGGCTGGGATGATCCACGTATGCCAACCATTAGCGGTTTGCGAAGAAGAGGTTATACCGCCGCTAGTTTACGCAACTTTTGGGACAATGTAGGAGTCGCTAAACGCGACAACAATATTGATATCAATCTGCTGGAATTTTGTATTCGCGAAGAGTTGAATAAAACGGCGTTGCGACGCATGGCTGTTATCAATCCGGTTAAGTTGATTATTACCAATTTGCCTGATGGCGAATCTATTTCTTTGCAAGCGGAGAATAACCATGAAGTTGAAAACGCAGGAGAACGTACAATTTCCTTTAGCAATACACTTTGGATTGAAAGAGACGATTTCATGGAGAATCCACCAAATAAATATTTTAGATTAGGACCGGGACTCAAAGTACGCTTGAAGCATGCCTATATCATTGAGTGTACCGACTTTAAGAAGGACGAACAAGGCACTATTACTGAAATATATGCCCGATACTTTCCTGAAAGTAAAAGCGGTAGCGATACGAGTGGCATAAAGGTAAAAGGCGTTATCCATTGGCTTGATTGCCACTCCGCAAAAAAAGCAGAGGTAAGGTTATACGATAAACTTTTTACCGTAGAGGACCCCACTAGTGAGGAAGGCGACTTTAAAGATTTTATCAATAAAGACAGTCTAAGCATTGTAAGGGACGCCTGGGTTGAACCGGCGCTATTAGAAGCTACGGATGAAGATAAGTTTCAATTTTTGCGCCTCGGTTATTTTTGTAAGGATAAAAATTCTACCGATACACATATTATTTTCAACCGGACCGTTGGCCTGAAAGATTCGTGGGCAAAAGAGGTGAAGAAGGCTTAGTATGTGAGCCCCATGGCTTGTATAAACAATGCGCGACTTCAGAAAAAAGGTCCTCAATTTAGGCAGACCGGTTTCTGTTCAATAGTCTAATACGTTCATATAACTGCGTATTATCACAACTTGGTGAATACTACATTTTGTAAGATGGTTCCCTCATGTTGTAGTGACAAATGATAATTACCGGGTTGTAATACATGACAATCAATTTGACAATCACTACCCGGAGGATTTGTTTGTGATAGCAAAAGTCTACCCAGTACATCATAAATATAGCATTGGGTGCTGCCTTTTAATGCAGGTACATTTTTTACATACAACTTATCGTTTGCCGGATTAGGATATACGGTAATAGCACTAGAGTGGGAAGCGATTTCGTTATTTTGCGTAGCGGCGTTACAAGGGCTTTGATTATTAGGCCAGCCGTTGAAGGTGAAATTTATTTGGGTGAAGGAGGAATCAAAGAATAATTGCCCGGCAGATATCAAAGTGCTTGGCATAACCCGACGAATCTCTTCACTTGTAAAATTGCCACCAAAGCATTCAATCGATGCATTGGCCTTCATATATACTTTTGCTGCATTGAACGAAGTATATGACTCAAGTCTTGCATTGGTACCCAAATAGAAAATTGGATTGGTGCTGGTACCCATGGGATAATTGTATTTTAGTGTTGCATTGTCGCAGATGTAAATTTCGGCATTGCTATAAGCGCCCAAACCCGGATGGTTTCCCGGATGTATAGAATCGGTAGTACCGGTCTGCACCACAAAGGTGCTGTCGAAGGGGCCTTGCGTGGTTCCGATATTGACGGTATGTATTTGTGCTTTTAGGGCAAAAGAAAAGGTAGTGATGGTAAATAGTAGTAAAAGTTGTTTTTTCATAAAATATAGTATTATTGATTGAATAGACGTGCAGAGTTCCTGTATGGTTTGACAGAGAAAGCTTTTTGCAAGAGCTCCCATGAAGAATAACCGGTAAAAGATAGGTCGAATATTATTTTTTCCAATATGGAGGAGGAAGGTATTTTATTATAAATTCTAATACTGAAGAAGTCTTTATAACATAAATCCCGAACAAACCCCGAACCCAATAATTCCCAATATGCCCACACCCAACAGAAGGTACAAACCGCTCTGACGATGTTTTTCGGTAATCAACATAATGATACCGGCTAAAAATAGCACCAAAAGGAAGAAAAGATATAGCAAGCCCCAAAGAATGGCAGCTTCACCTCCTCCTGTACTGCCTAACAGAAAGAAGATAAATGCAATAACTGGAAGAATCAATAGCAATAAAATTTTGTGCTGTTTCATGGTTTATGCTTGAATCAATTTTTTTAAATGGGTTTCTTTTTCATCCCGATAAAACAAATTCATGGTTTCAAAGGGAATCACTCGTCCGTCTTTATGTACAATGTGAACACAACTTTTCTTAATAGCTCTTACATCAAAATCATAGGCATCAATAAAACGCATAATGATGATACGAAATAAATTATTGTAGGTCAAGCCAGGGGCCGATACATTGGGCAAACAACATAGGAGTTGATTTATGTTCTCCCGCACCTTATCTACCGAGATACCGGTACTAAAAATATTTATCAATTGTTCATGAAGACCTTTATCTTGTTCATACACGATGGTGTTTTTGGATTCATTGCTTAAGAGCATTTTGGGGTCAATAAACCGCGTCATTGGAAGTACTTGATCTCCGAGCTTGAGGGCATAGGCCATAGCTAATGCGTCCGGATTACAGGGTACGGGTATGATATCGTTTTCGTTAAAAATGGAGGTTTGTTTTAAAATTTCAGTTCGTACATCGGTTAGAGTCAAGCGATCTGTTTCTGCATTGAAATGCTCATTACGACCTGCTACTTGTATAGGCTGAAAAGTAACGCCTCTAATGCAAGGCTGCTTAAGGGCATATTCAATAATTTTTCCTATTTCATCGTCATTCAATCCTTTTTGTAAGGTTACCACCAAGGTGGTGGACAGATTTAGTTCATTCAAATGTTCTAAGGCTTGTATTCGAATATCCGTTAGATCTTTTCCACGCAAAACTTCTAATGCTTCGGGTTTAAAACTATCAAACTGCAGATAAATTTCAAAATCGGGCATATATGTGGCCAGCTTAGCAGCAAATTCCTTGTCTTTAGCAATTCGAATACCATTGGTGTTGAGCATGATATGCTTAAAGGGCTTTGTCTTTGCGATATCCATTATTTCAAAAAAATCTGGATGTAAGGTCGGTTCCCCACCGCTGATTTGAATGACATCGGGTTCGCCTTCATTTTCAACAATAATATCAAACATCCGTTCGATCTCTGCCACGGTCCGGTGTCGTCCATAATGAGGACTACTCATGGCATAACAGGTAGGACAAGTAAGGTTGCAACGGTCGGTAATTTCAATAAGGGTCAAACAACTATGTTGTTCATGATCGGCACAGAGTCCGCAATCATAGGGACAACCATAATTAGTATAGGTATTCACTTTTAAGGGAGCCTCGCCCAATTTATTATAGTTGCGGATATTTTTATAATACGCCACATCACTTGCAATCAAAACCTTGAAAAAGCCATGATCCTTGCAGGTTTTGGTCATAAAGACCTTTTCGCCCTCAAAAATTATCTTAGCATCAATACGTTGCAGGCATTCCGGACAAAGGGAAATGGTAAAATCGTAATAGGTATAATTCTTTGCAGGCATTTCGTTATTATTAAAGTTACTTAGGTTTCATTTTTTACAAGTACCATTTGGCTAGCTTTCTTTGGGAGCTTCTATTTTTTTTGAAAATAATCTTCTAAAATCAATAACAAAAATATAGTAGACCAATCCGAGCAAACAAGCCAGTTGAATGCTACCTAAATGTAAAAAATAGGTTTGATTCGGTTTCAGCATTTCAACAAAAAATCGAAATAAAAGATAACTAATCATAAAAAGTTGAAACAGTTGGCCGCTTGCTAATTCAAAAGTATCTTTTATTTTGTGTAGAGAAAGCCAAAGAAAACTTAAAAAGAAAATTTCATATAGCATTACCGGATGTCTGGGAACTCCATCACCCAAATTCAATCCAAATACCGATTTGGTGGCCACTCCATAGGTTTGCTCATAAATCCCCATGCTGAAACATCCTATTCGGCCAATTATCATGGCAAGCAACAATGGAAAGACAAATAAGTCGCCGCTTTTCTTTTTTTCGCCCACATAATATTTAATTATTTCTACACCAAACACTCCTCCCAACAACCCCCCGGCTATACTTTTATTATGAAAAAAATAGATCAATGCATTTTCTGCAATTTTTAATTGGGTTAAATCTTCCAAACCTCCCACCAATCTGCTTCCCAAGATGGCTCCAAATAAAGCTCCTACAATGATAATCATTCGGTTTTGCGTGCTGACCTCATCGCCCTTTCTTTTTCTAAGAAATAAAAAATACCGAAACCCGATAAAGATGCCGGCAAATTCGGTGATGGTATGCAGTAATATCGAAACCTTACCAATGGATATATGAACCGGAAATTCTATCATATTATAGGAGCATCCCTATTTCATGAAAAGGACAAGTTATAAATACATACAACCCGAGTTGGTCAATACAATGCTGTTGGTAGGGCTGATTGGTTCCGGTAAGCAATGAGTTCAGCTCCCTTGCATGAATCCGAACATAAGGACAATCCTTGCTATGGGTATCGTTATGCAAAATATTTTTTTTTGTTTTAAATGCCTCAATCATATCAAGGGGATAGAATGAATAAATACCTAAATGGGTTTCAAATGAAGTTGGATACTCAAATATATGTAAATGAATTAAATAATCGATCCCTTTCCATTGCTTTTAGAATAAGTAGTACAAATTAGCACTCTACAATTGTTAAATAGGTTTAGAAAAGAATACGAAACGAAATTTTGAACTATTACATTGGTATCTTCGGTATTATTCATTGTTGGTTCTGCAACAATAACGTCGCTTGCCTACCGGACCATTTTTTGAATATAGAATTTGATAGATACTAATGGTTGTGTATTTTTTTAATTAGAGTTATATTTACTATTAAAATAGTTCACATGAAACATATTTCTATTCTGGCAATTTTTATTTTCTGCTCGCAACACATTTTTTCTCAAGCCCCCAATTTTATTTGGGCAAAAAATTTGAGCGGCAACCAAGATGAGGTGGCAAAACAAATGGCGGTGGACGCTTTAGGGAATGTTTATAGTATTGGAAATTTTGAAAGTATTGTAGACTTTGATCCTGGACCTGCAATCACAAATCTTGCATCGAATGGCCAGACCGATATCTTTTTACTAAAACAAGATTCTAGTGGACATTTGATATGGGTTAAAGCAATAGGTTCTACCAGCTACGATGCAGCCATTAGCATCGGTTTTGCAAATAGTACCGAACTAATCATATCCGGCTATTTTTCTGCCACCGTCGATTTGGACCCTGGGCCGGGTGTTTCCAATCATACCTCGTTAGGCGGCTGGGATTATTTTGTCAGTAAGTTCGATACAAGTGGTACTTTTATTTGGACGTACACTGTAGGTTCTCCAGGCACTGAAAATACCTTAGATGCAAAAATTGTAGGTCAATCCATTTATGTATGCGGAATTTATGGTGGCAATGGATTTCTTACAAAATTAAATCAGAACGGCACACAACTCTGGACAAAATCACTATCCGGCAATGGTGGATCAAGTATCGTTTCCATAGATGCAGATGCACACGGCCATTTATATTCATTTGGTGAATTTGGCGGAACCACTGATTTTGGTTTGGGAAATGGCGCCTATCCTTTAACAGTTCCAACAGTTGCCGGACACCTTAATTTTATTTTAAAGACAGATACAAATGGCGTATTTACATGGGTAAAAACATTTGGGAAATCAGACTCCTATCAGCGTGCTTATGCTCATAAGGTCAATAATCAGGGGGATATTTTTGTTACCGGATTTTTTTCTGATTCTATAGATGCTGATATGGGAAATGCGGTGCATATGCTGCATTCAAATGGGGGGCAAGATGCTTATATAATTCGATATGATTCCAGCGGAGCTTATCAATGGAGTGCCTCGTACGGTGCTGCAAATTATGATATGGGGTATTCCATTAATTTAGATCAAAATAATGATGTGTATGTTTGTGGAATGTTTTTGCATACGGTTGATTTTGATCCCGGTATCAGTACGTATAATTTATCGACCTTGGCTCAATCTAATAATATGTATGTCCTAAAACTTTCCTACAACGGAAATTTTATTTGGGCAAAGGCGATTAAAAGTCAAAACACGGTTTGGCCATTTAATATTCAAAATGACAATATAGGCAATGTTTATATATCGGGATACTATACCGGCAGTACCGATTTTGACCCTGATCCCAATGCAACCTATAATGTATCATCTACAGGCACCGATGCCTTTATTGAAAAATTGGGACAGTGCAATATTCAAGCGGTCATTACAAATAATCTTGGTAATTTAACAGCGAATGCAGCAAGTACGTATCAGTGGCTGAGATGTGGCGATTCATCCTTTACTATCATTCCAGGTGCTACCAGTCAAATCTATGTACCGGGAGTCAGTGGAGGGTATGCCGTGGTTGTATCAATAGAGGGTTGCATCGATACTTCCGATTGTTTTAATTATGTAGCTCCCAATAGTATCAATAGCATAGAGGACAATATGTACTCAATAGTACCCAATCCCGCATCCGGTTTGGTTGAAATACATACCAATGACTTTGAAATGCAACAGATTACTATTATTAACCAAATTGGTCAAAAGCTAAATGTTTCGTTTGAATCAAATAAGAAGTATGCAAGATTTGATGTAAGTCGGATTCCCAAAGGAGTATATTTTTTGCAACTCATTAGTACTCATAACGAGGTATATACTACTAAGCTGATTAAAGAATAGTGACATACTGCTTTCTATAAATTAGAGAAACTACCTTCGTATTGGTTTCAATGGTTATGACTACAAGTGCTAAAATTCCACTTCAATATTTTCGGAAATATCTACCGGTACTTTAATATATACCCCTTGTTTTCCAATTTTAGCAGAACCCTGCAATGTGAGTTTTACGGTTTTGGAAAGGAGATTTTTAACGGCAAATCCCAATACTTTTAAGGGGTCAAAATGGGCTACCACCGGAAAGGTAAAGAGCGCACTTTTGGGTATTTGCGTCTTGGTAGGCTGATCGGCCACAGCAATGAATTTATCGTTGAGATAGATTTTTAAATTCGTTTCTTTTACATCCAATCCAAAATTGTTAGGATTGAAATATTCAAGTTCTACAAGCAGTTGGGCATTGCTTAGATTGAGCGTTTGCAGTTTGGTTTTTTTTACGCCTTTGTATTCCAATTCTTTTACATTATTACAACCGGCACTTTGCAGCATAACAAAGGCAATTACCGCCACACATAAATAAAGCAAATGAGTCTTCATAAGAATGGGTTTATTTAAAATATTCAAATACGCGATGCATGAGTTTGTTATCACCATTATTAGGATCCAGTAATAAGGTTTCTTTCCAATAAGGATTTATTATTTCGGAAGGCATGTTGGAGTGTAGCAAAAACATTTGCGTGCCCACCATACCCGGTTGAAAAAATAAAAAACTAATATTCGATTTGGTATCGATATGTTTGTACCACCATATTTCGTATGGTAGCGCATCCTTTTCACTTGGTAATTTTTCTACTCGATCCGGTTCTCCATATGTAATGTATATTCTACCCCGGTCTGTTTCGTAACCAGGTTGTGTAGAGGTGCCATAGAGTTTTGCCACATAATTCAACTTTTCGGTATATTTCTTCCACTCTTCCTCTGGATTGGAAGCGTTTCGGTTGTACCAAAAGTTGTAAAAAAACAATCGTAAAAAGGAGATATCGTCTAATCCGGTAATATCGCGAATTACTTTCGCTTCAATGCCAAGAGAAATAGGTTGCAAGGCACTGATATTGCGCTTTATGGTTGCCAAATCATACTTTGCTACAAAGGTGTTTTCAATTTTTACAATATGATCTTTAGCCGTCGTTTCCAATTCATAGTATTCATCTACCACCTTCTCATTGGCGCTTCGAAGCAATTGAAACCCTGCTTTTTTAACCTGTAATACTTTGCTGGAATCATTAATCAAACTCACAATAAGATCAAAATTGCCGGATCCAAGTCGTACCGTCGACAATGAAATGCTATCTAAATAGGCCTCATTATGCAGGGAATCAAATAAAATCTTTTTTGTATACAAAGGCTTCAGTTTGAATTGCATATTGGTTTTCTTCTTTATCTCGACATATATAAATGAGGTGGCCGAAAAATTTTTATGACCGGAAAGTTGTACTTGGAAATAAATTTTTTCAGCATCTAAATCAAAAAAAGCGAAGTCCATTTTTTCCAATTCGGTATGACGGAGTATATTAGAAACCTGTACTTCTTGGATGGTATCTTTCAGGGAGAAAAAAGAAGCGTTCTCTTGCCCGTACAGACCCTGAAATATCATACTGCAAAAAATAAATGCAATGACAATTTTTCTATACATTTGGTAAATTTACAATGACTCAAGCACAAATCACCTTATTGGATTGTGAATATTTTCCTTGCATTGCCTGGTATCAATCTTTTTACAGGCAGCAAATCCCATTATCGAATGTTATGAATACTTTGAACGAACTACTTTTCGAAATCGGTGTGAAGTAGCCGGCCCGAACGGAAAAATTACATTGAGCATTCCGCTTGAAAGAGGCAGAAACCAACGTACAGTGATGAAGGATGTGCGAGTTTGTAATAAGGAGAAATGGCAACTGCTTCATTTCAAAACCCTATCAGCCAGCTATAGACGAACTCCTTATTTTGAATATTATGAAGAAGAATTGAGGCCTTTGTTCGAAAAACACTATAACTTCTTGATGGATATCAATTTAGATTCATTGCAGTTGTTAAATAAGCTGCTGAAACTAAATCATTCGTATGCGCTAACGGAGGCGTACGAAAAAGCGCCAGAGCGCGCGCTGAATTTGAGAAGAACATTTGATCCTAAAATGGATGCGTTTGATTTCTTGCCTGTTTACATGCAGAATTTTGAGGAACGTCATGGATTTATCCCAAATTTGAGCACCTTGGATTTGCTTTTTAGTTGCGGGCATAGAGGGGTTGAGCTATTTAATGCCAAGCAATAAATTCTTATTGCAAAAAAAGAAAATACCGCTTTACCTTTGCAAAAATTTTTAGGAACTAGGCCATGAGTAATACATACACCGATCTTGTCAACCAGACGTTTGATTTCCCACAAGAAGGATTTGTGGTAAAAGACAATTACTTGCAATTTAATGGAGTAGACCTGAAAAGGTTGATTGATAAATACGGCACTCCCTTTCGGCTGACCTTTTTACCCAAAATTGGAATGCAGGTGGCTAAGGCAAAAAAAATGTTTAATGATGCCATCAAAAAACAAAAGTACGAAGGGGAATACTTTTATTGCTATTGTACTAAAAGTTCGCATTTTAGTTTTATAGTGGAAGAAACAATGAAGCAAAATGTTCACCTTGAAACATCCTTTGCGTACGATATAGAAATTATTCGAAACCTGTACCAACGAAAAAAAATCTCGAAAGACACCTTTGTAATCTGTAATGGATTTAAAACAAAGGCATATACCCGCAACATTGCACAACTCATCAATTCCGGCTTTACCAATGTGATACCGGTATTAGACAATATTTTAGAATTTGAAGATTATAAAAAATCGATTCGAACGAAGAGCCCCGTAAAAATTGGTATTCGCATTGCTGCAGAGGAAGAACCTACTTTTGATTTTTATACTTCAAGATTAGGAATTCGAAACCGGGATGTATTAGAATTTTATGTCGACAAGCTGAATGGCAATGAACGCTTTCAATTGAAGATGTTGCACTTTTTTATGAATAAAGGCATCAAGGATGATATTTATTATTGGAGCGAATTAAATAAAGTACTCAATCTTTACTGTCAACTCAAAAAAATTGCCCCCGAGCTGGATAGTTTAAATATTGGGGGCGGTTTCCCCATCAAACATTCTTTGGCATTTGAATATGACTACAATTATATGGCCAACGAAATTGTGAGCACTATAAAGAAAGTGTGTAAGAAAAACAAAGTGCCCGTTCCCAATATTTTTACCGAGTTTGGATCGTTCACTGTAGGTGAATCCGGAGCGATTGTGTACAGTGTGTTGCATGAAAAAATGCAGAACGATCGAGAGATTTGGTATATGATTGATAGTTCATTTATTACCACCTTACCCGATACTTGGGGTATTGGCGAAAAGTTTTTGATGCTGCCGGTAAATAAATGGCAAGAAGATTACCAAGAAGTTCATTTGGGCGGTTTAACGTGTGATAGCCACGATTTCTATACTTCCGAAGAACATATCAACGCGGTGTTTTTACCGAAAAGCAATAGTGAAGCCAAGGATCCTAAAGAAAAGGCAGAACCATTATATATCGGTTTCTTTCATACCGGCGCCTATCAAGATCAGTTAAGCGGATATGGTGGTATCAAACATTGTATGATACCCTCACCCAAACATGTGGTGGTAGAATATGACAAAAATGGGAAACTGGTTGATTGGTTATATGCCAAAGAGCAAACGTACCAAAGTATGCTGAAGATATTGGGATATAAGTAAGGAAATGGAACGCTGATTGAGCGGATTTTTATGATATTCACTGATATATTTTCTGTCAGGCGTGTCCGCTGCCCGATTTTTCTCATTAAAAATCTTTTTTTGCCCCTGCATGCAAGTACTTATTCTTTAGTACTTTTATACCGGACAATTTCAAACAATATGATTGGATTTTTTTGATGTTCACAGATTAATTTTCTGTATTCAATTATTCAATCTTGACTTCCTTTATCTCCAACAAATTCAAACTATTGGTTTTCCAGTTTGAGATTCGTTTGTTTAGAAAGTGCATTACCTCATCATAAAAAAGGGGAACACATGGTGCTTCTTCAATAATGATTTTATCCATTTGCTGAAACAGTTCAATTTTCTTTTTTTCGTCAGCTTCCACTAAACATTGCTCGTATAGTTTATCAAAGGCCTCATTTTGAAATCGGGTATAATTGGGCGGTGCCGTATTTTTTCCATAAAACATGGTCAAGTAACTTTCCGCATCCGGATAATCAGCAATCCAGGTGGCCCAAAAAAACGAGGCATTTGAATTGCTCATTTGTTCGCGCAGCAAAGCCGGTTGCATAATTTCAATTTTGACCTCCAGTCCTAAATTGCTTAATTGTGATGCAATAAAATTACATCGGTCTGAATAATTGTCGTTCGACAAAAGGGTAATAGACGGAATACTTCCCAGCTCCGCTTTCACTTCTTCAATCAATTTTTTGGCAGGTTCGGGTTGGTAGCTATACCCTTTTACCATATTGCTGTCGTAGCCGGGCAAACTGATAGGAATGATGCCAGCATTGGCGGCTACTCCAATATTGTTTCTAAGATAGGTCACAAGTTTTTTTCTATCGAAGCCATAGTTGATTGCTTGTCGCAATTTTTTGTTCAACAAAATTTTCTGTGGATTTTTAGATTCATCTAAAAGAAAGCCCAGGTATTCAACATTCAAGTACGCATGTTTTTGCAAAGAAATTCTTTGGGCATATTCTTCTTTCAAAACGCCCTTTTTACTGAGAACTTGATCTTTAAAACTGGCATCGATACCATTCATAAAATCGATATCGCCTTGCATAAATAATAAAAACTCAGTGGCCTTACTATCCACTTGAGTCACCTTAATGCCGTCAATATAGGGAAGTTGTACTCCATTCGAATCGTGTTCCCAATATCGTTCATTTTTTCGATAGGTAATGACGGCTCCTTCTTCCCAGTCTTGCATACGGAAGGGTCCGGTGCCACAGGGATGTGAGCGAAAGTCTTTTCCCCATTTATCAACCATTTCGTGAGGCACAACTGAGCAATATTGCATACTTAATATTCCCAGCATGGGATTAAAAGGTCGAACTAGTTTTAGTTGAAAGGTGGTGTCATCAATGGCAACAAAGGGATGCAAGGTGTCTACTCTTTCATTAAATATCCAGGCACCGGGAGAGGCTGTTTTTTCGTCAATAATTCGGTTGAAGCTAAAGGCGACATCAGCTGCGGTCATTTTACGTCCTTTGCCTTGTGCAAATACTTCATTGTCCTGAAAGTACACATCATTTCGCAAGATAAAGGTATAGGTCAATCTATCGTCAGAAATAGTCCATCGTTTGGCAAGCGAAGGCCTAACCTGCATTTGTTCATCATACTCAATGAGTCGGTTATAGGTGATATGCACATGCCACATAATATTTTGGTTTTTGGCAAATGCCGGATCTAAGGACTCAACATTTTGTACCTGATTGAAACGAAAGATTTTTTTATTGGAGATGGTATTGTTGCAGGATAATAACGCGAACAGAATACACGTAAAAGGTAAAAAAAGTGGTTTCATTTGAGATTCAAATGTAAAAAATAAAAAAGGGATTTATTGTTTATTCCTTGAGTACCTTTTTCACAAAGCTGGATGAGGCATCTTTTATCTATATCCGAAATTTTCAGGGAGCAGTATTCCAGTATTAATTAATCCTCTCAATCATCTTCAAAAACAAGGTCATGCCTTTCGTTTTTTCTTCATCCATTGAGTAAGATATATTGTTTCGATAGTATTTACTCAAATCAAAATGAGGATAGGCCAGGTTGGAGATGATTTCATCCATTCGTTGAAAACCGATTGAATTGGCAATATTAAATTCCTCTAAAAATGTGGGATTGATTTTTTTGTTGGCTACCCAGGCTGCAAATACAAAGGGTAATTTGGTATACTCATTCCAAGCCTCTGCCAAATCATACACAAAAGGAAACTGCTCCAGGTTTTCAAGAGCGCGGTCACCAATGATTAAACCCGCACTTTTGCCGCTTATTTGAGCAATATAATCAGCACTACCTTCAAGCAATGAGGGACGAATTTGCCAGTATTCTTTGAGCAAAATTCGTAATAGCATGATACTTGTTTTGGATTGATAGTCAAGAAAAATTTCCTGAATTTCATCAATGGGAACTTGACTAAATAGACAAACGGAGGCTACTTTATGATCAGAAGCAATACAATAGTTTGAAACAATATGTGCATTGTGAATAATCGGAATAGCAGCTACCGGTAATAAGGCAATATCGAGCAAATCTTTTTGTAAAAGCGAGGTGATATTAGAAGGGTAATCGAGTTGCAATTCAATTTTTTCGGTAAGGGGTCCGTTTTGCAAGCCATATATTAGCGGTTTGGTATTCAAATAACTTACGGCACCTACTCGAATTTTCTGATCCATTGTGGCGGCAAATATACTTTAATCCCTTCACCATTTTTTAAATATGGAGAAAAAAAGTAAAAGCGAAGCAGTGTCGCATTGTTGCAGAGCGTTCAAATGCTTTTCTGGTAATCCTAGCGAATAAACAATGAATTCCATAGCAATTGTATATGGCTACTGTATTAACTTTGTGAAATAATATTTACCATGCAAAATTTTTCTACGCTGAGTGCTATTTCACCTATTGATGGCCGATACCGAAATCAGTTAAACCATTTATCAGATTATTTTTCTGAACTGGCTTTGATGCGTTATCGCGTTCATATTGAAGTGGAATATTTTATTGCGCTAAGTACTATTAAGTTTTTTACACTGAGTGCAGCCCAAATAAAGGCACTTCGAAACATAAGCAGCGATTTTAATTTGGATGGCGCCAAGCGAATTAAAGAGATTGAAAAAACCACCAATCATGATGTAAAGGCGGTAGAATATTTTTTGAAGGAAAAAATGAACAAATTGAATTTATCCAAGCAGGCAGAGTGGATTCATTTTGGATTAACCTCTCAAGATATCAACAATACAGCCTCACCGCTTTTATGGAAACATGCCATCGAAAGAGAGTATCTGCCTGCGATCAAGGCGATTATTGTTTTGCTGAAGCAGGCGGCAAAAAACTGGAATCATATTCCCTTACTTGCTCGTACCCATGGGCAGGCCGCTTCGCCCACTGTTCTTGGTAAAGAAATGCAGGTTTTTGTGGAACGACTTGAAAATCAGTTGACCCTATTAAACCATATACCCTTCTCTGCAAAATTTGGCGGAGCCACCGGCAATTTGAATGCGCATTATGTGTCTTTTCCAAAAACCGATTGGAAAAAATTCTCCAATAATTTTGTCAATAAAACATTAGGTCTTAAACGAATGCAGTATACCACCCAAATTGAGCACTACGATAGTTTGGCGGCTCAATTTGATGCAATGAAACGAATCAACACCATTCTAATTGATTTTGCGCGTGATGTGTGGACCTATATTTCAATGGATTATTTTAAGCAAAAAGTCAATAAAAACGAAGTAGGTAGTTCGGCCATGCCCCATAAGGTCAATCCAATAGATTTTGAAAATGCCGAAGGAAATTTTGGCATCGCTAATGCGCTGTTTGAACATCTTTCAGCAAAATTACCGATTTCAAGATTGCAACGCGATTTAACCGATTCTACCGTATTGAGAAATATCGGAATGCCTTTTTCGCATACTATTTTGGCAATCAATTCTTTAAAGAAGGGGATTGATAAACTCATTGTCAATGAAACAAAAATTCATGCAGATCTCGAAGGCAATTGGGCGGTGGTGGCCGAAGCAATACAAACTGTATTGCGAAGAGAAAAATTTCCGAAACCTTATGAAGCCTTAAAAGAATTGACTAGAGGCGCCACACATATAAACCGCGAAAGCATGCATCGTTTTATTGATACCTTACATATTAAGCCGGAGATAAAAAAAGAATTAAAAAAAATAACACCTCACAATTATATTGGAAAAGCATGATTAATTTGAAAATGTGCCGATTCGAGAATTTGAAGGTAAAAATATTGTAGTATAAATTCTTCAAATTTTACATATTGAAAATTGCTACCTTTATATCTTGAAACCATGAAAAAAATAGCCCTACTAATAGTATTCATTCTTCCATTTTGTACACAAGCACAATTTGCTTTTGTAATGAAGGTGGAGTATGCAATGCAAGTGCAAAATTCCACCAAGTATGCAGTAAGCGGTTCGATACTAAGTGGCAAAATTGAAAACAACAAAACATACTATTTGGACGACGGCACCAAATTGGATGTCAAGAATATTATTTCGGCAAAGTCGGCGACCTCCGTTCCTGTTGCGTTGGCCGGTGAGAATGTATCTATTAGTTTGACCTCTGAGAAGTTTGAAATCATGAGAGGTGAAACCATGCGTTGCATAAGCACCCGACCCGGCTATGGTGGCGCGCAGGTAAAATCATTTGCCAATGCACTACCAGAGGGCATACTGAGTTGTAAGGTTAATGGCAAAATGTACGATTCCAAGTCTATAAGCAAACCGGTTTATATGCGGCAGGCAGATGTGATGGATTTATTTTTTGAAGCTGAAAATAAAACCGTGATATGGATACAGATCAACGATTTTTCTCAAATTAAGGACACACCTCATCTTACCAAGTCTGACACCAGTGTGAAAGAGCGGTCACTTGTATGTAAATTGGCCTATATGCCCAAGGGATACCGCCCCACCGATATGCCCAATAATTATATTGCCTTTGAAGATTATAAAGGGAATGCCGGTGTAGTGATTACACAAATAGACAGATATAATAAAAAAATCGCGCTGGAGTTTTCTGGCATTTTGCGTCCCAATACGTTAATGCTTGAAGAGCATCCAACAGCGGGTTTGTATTATATTACCGAAGGTCGTGTAGATCAAATTAAGTGGGAAGAGTATTAACGATAACATTATTATTGGCACAAACTTTGTTGCTGTATAGTGGGGTTGATTAAACTTTTGAATAATCCTGAGCTATTGCAATCGAGTTTGCCGAAAATCGTATTAGAGTAGGCATCATTTTTAAATTAATTTTTATGAAAAAAATCATTTTTATCTCAGCAGTATTTTTATTCATTCTTTCTTGTAACAAAACAAACAATCAATTAAATCAGACAAATTCTGACAATGATATTGTTTTCTTACCTACACCAGATAATGTAAAAAGTCGTAGTGTAATATCTTGTGATGATTTGTGCTTTATGCCTTCTAGAGTGTGTTTTACGCCAAGTGCGGAATCTTGGATTTGTTGGTCGCATGGCGGTGGATGGTGGATGCAGCATTTATCAGCTCAATATATTTGTAATGGTCAGTATCAGACTATTCCACTTATTGTACTCACTAACTCAACCCCTGTGTCAACAGTATGTGTAAATGCAAGTTTGCCGATAAATACGCCCATTAGAATTGTAAACAATGGAGGATGTGGTAATCACGACTTCTTGTGTAATATAGATGTTTCAATTACCACTAATTATGCAGGCGCTGCATGGTATAGGTGTACAACCAATTCAACGTTTATTGGCCTTAATGGAATTGGGGGCTCTACCCCATGGTTTACTTTATGTTCTAAAGTAACTTGTGCCCAGCAAATCGATCCAGTTAAACTATAGGTATTTATTACCCTAGTGCGGGAAAATAGTGGAATGAAAATAACTACTATTGTACATCATCATGTAAACATTACATTCTATGATATTTTTCTGTTGGGGAATGGCAAACAAAGGCATTCAAATAATAAGCCAGGATACCGCCTACGTTCATTATTGAAATTAATGATTAATTTTTGATCTCATGGGAAAATTCTTCGCTTGAATAAAGATATTCATAGGCACCAACATTAATTGTTTTGAGCCTTCAAGCTTAGTCAGAATATTCGTTGTAGGTACTATGGATTCCGCGATCTTCAGTACCTAATCTGGTATCATCAAAAGCGATCACTTGTGAATCGGAAAGCACTTCATTCTTATACAAAAAAACCAGTCTTTCATAATTTTGGAATTTGACTAAGCCCCTAGAATCATTATGACTATATTGAAAATGATTGGGTGGCAATTTTTTGCTGATATATAAAGTATCTGGTTTCTGTTTGGGTTGTATTTTTTTCTTTTTTTACGGCATAAATACCATCAGAGTAGAAAAACAATAAGATACATACCAAAAAGAAACGAGTATTTATTAATAATTTCTTTATCAACGGTTTTATTGTTAATTACAATTTTTATCAATAACGGGGTATTACTATGATGGCTAAGATTAAGGTATAGCGGATGTATACCTTTATGTATAAACAATTGTTTACTTATAATAATGCTCCCTGTTATATCAAATACGTTTAGTTCAGTATTGCACTATTCAATATTTGCATCAAGCGAAATATCTGTATGGAACGGATTTGGAAAGAGTGTAACACCTTTTTCTGTACATACCTCCGTAATATCATTCGGCCAACAAAAATTTTCAGCAATACATCCACTGTATATAGTTTTGTACTGCCGGTTTATTTATTTTTAGAGAAAAAAGGAACCATTTTTTTACAAAGGACAAACAACTATTTTTTAGTCAAAAAAACATTTCTCAGCCTCAACAATACTCTCCGGTTTACCAACATCCATTAACAAATCACCAGTATGATCAAACGATTTGATGATGTTTGTTTTTGCCAGTTCAATGTAGGTATCTACTATCGAAAATTTCCCTTCCTGATGCATCATCGAAAAAATGCGGGGATCAATGATATGAATACCACTAAATGATTTTTCAAAAAGTTGATCGGCAACCCGGCTCATTTTTTCTTCTCCGGTATTTTTGTTTTTCCAGCCACATAATTCCTCCCTTTCATTAAACAAAAAGCAACGAGAGCTTGACCTCTCACTCACCGCTAAAGTCGCAATTGGTTTTTCATTGTTATGAAAATCAATCATTGCTTTCAAATTCAAATGAGTGAGTATATCCACATTCATCAACAAAAACGGTTTTGAATCATCAAAAAACCAGGCAGCTTTCTTAAGTCCGCCACCAGTTTCTAAAACCTCGCCGGTTTCGTCTGAAATGCTTATTGGGATATTGAAATTATTATTTGCCGCTAAATGGTCGATAATCTGATCGGCAAAATGATGCACATTCACAATGATATCTGTGACGCCATATTTTACAAGATATTCAATATTTCTTTGAAGCAATGTCTTGCCATTTACACGTGCCAAGGCCTTTGGATGTTTGTCGGTAAATGGTTTTAATCTTGTACCCAACCCGGCAGCCAGTATCATTGCTTTCATTATTACAAATCGGGTTTAGTCTTTTTTCTTATTGGGTTGCAACGATTTGAGCTTAACCGTTTCAATTCGGGTATCTGAAACCAGCAAAATATTAAATTCGTAATCCCCAATAATGATTTTTTCATTTTGTTTCGGAATCGATTCGTGTTTTTCAATGATGTATCCCGAAAGGGTTTCCGCTTCATCTATGGGGAGATGCAGATGGTATTTTTCATTGATAAATTCAACCTCTAATCGGCCGGAAAAAATATATTCGGTTGCCGACAATTGCTTTTGTACATATTCCTCTTCATCGTATTCATCTTGTATTTCACCAAAAATTTCTTCTAAGATGTCTTCCATGGTAACAATACCTGCAGTACCGCCAAATTCATCGATGACCCAGGCAATACTTTTTCGTTCTTTCGTAAATTGATTTAATAAATCTACCGCGTTCATGGCTTCGGGTACAGCGGGTATTTTATGCATGGCCGCTTTTACATCTTTTGGATTTTTGAAAAAATCGATATGATGAATATATCCTAAAATATGATCAATACTTCCTTCGAATACCAATATTTTGGATAATTTACTTTCGATAAAGAGTTTCTTTACATCTGTGATACTGGCATCTATGGAAACGGCTTCAATCTCATTTCGAGGTACCAGACACTCCCGTATTTTTACCTGCGATAAATACAGGGCGTTTTCAAACAGTTCGGTATTGAGATCTTGCGATTCGCTATCCTGACCGGTACGCATTTGCTTAATAAATTGTTCCAAATCAACACGATTGTATATGGTTTTTTCAACGGCAATGCGCACATTAAACAAGTATTTTAAAATAAATTCTGAAATGGCTACAAAAAGTCGCGCTAGCGGGTATAAAAAGAAATAAAAAAATTGAATGGGTAAAGTAAGAAGGGTTAGGGTTGCTTCGGGCTTTGCTCTAAACAATGCTTTTGGGATAAACTCACCCAGCACCAATACAACAATGGTGGCGATAATGGTATCAATAAATAATCGAAGAAATTCATTATGCGGAAGACCCACCGAATCAAAAATAGTATCGGTTACTTCTGTCATGAGTAAACCATATATGACCAACACAATATTGATACCTACCAGACTGGTGCCAATAAAGGTGGCCGGCTTTTCCATAAAGCGCGACAGAACCTTGCCAGCATAAAGTCCTTGCTTTTTCTTTAATTCAAAAGTCAGTTTGCTCGACGATACAAAGGCGATTTCGATGCCGGAGAAAAAGGCAATGAGTAATAAACAAAGAATGATGTAAAGAATGGTTATGAGCATAGTTTGGGTACAAAAATACAATAATACCAATGTGATTTAATAAATATTCCAATATTAGATAAATCGTACTGTGGTAAATGCTGGTTGGTACAATTGTTTAGAACAAAATAAGGAATGAAATTTTGGACTATTACAATTGTCATTTCGGTATAATTGCTAGCTTAGAAACAATAAAATCTCTTGGCTAGCTTCAGCACAAGCCTTTTGCAGTTCATCGTTCACAATAATACGGTCAAAGTTTTCAGCAAAAGTGGTTTCGTAACCGGCCTTATCAAGTCGTTCCGCCAATGTAAAATCGGTTTCGGTGCCTCTGTCAATCAAACGTTGCTTCAAAATCTCAAGCGAGGGCGCTTTTACAAAAATGGAAAGCGCCTGCTCACCGTAATGCTTCTTTAAACGAAGCGCACCTTGAACATCAATATCTACCAAAGGGGTTTTGCCGGCATCCCAAATTCGTTGCAACTCCGCTTTAAGAGTCCCATAATACTTGCCCTCATACACCATTTCAAACTCGGCAAATTCATGATTGGCGATTTTACGGGTAAATTGTTCAAGCGACAAAAAATAATAATGAACGCCATCTTTTTCATTGGGGCGTGGCTGTCGGGTGCAAGCACTCACGCTAAATGCCAATTGGGGATTGGTATTCAATAAATGATGCACAATGGTGGTCTTTCCTGATCCTGAAGGAGCAGTGATGATGATAAGCTTTTGCGTATCGGATATCATAAATTATTTTCCGATGATAAGCTTTTCTAAATCCGGAATACACTCTTCAACACGTTGATATTTTCCGATGATAATGCCATTGGCATCAATCAAAACGCATTGAGGAACAAATTGCACGCCGTAGTCAGCAGCACCTTTACTTTGCCAGCCTCCTAAATCGCTCAAATGGTATGGCCAGGCTAATTTATCTTTTTCAATGGCTTGTATCCAAGGTTCCTTTGCTTTATCAAGGGAGAAACTCACAATGGAAAAACCATTTTTGGCGTTCTTGTATTTCTTTTTGCTGTATTTGTTATAAAACTCTACCAGCGCAGGGTTTGCCATACGACAAGGACCGCACCAGCTTGCCCAAAAATCCAACAAAATCACTCTCTTTTTATTGATTTCTGAAAGGCTCAATACTTTACCTTGTGGATTTTCGTATGAAAGTTCAGGAGCTTTTTGACCCACTTCGATTTTTGTATTTTGATATTGTGCATTGGCAAATGTGAAACTTGCTACTGCTAAAAGAAATAATCCAATCTTTTTCATGTATAGAATTTTTTTGAATACCAAAGATAAAGGATTTGGCGGAACTTGAGTGTTTGCTGCGTTAATGTTTCGTTTTTTTCGGCAGCCAATATTTTAGTATTATTGTGAAAATAAAGGGCATTTCTATGGGTTACGAACATAAAAAACAACCACTCGCCAGCAAATCAGTCTTTCTAAACAAATTTGGACAAACGCTTTGGTGGCTGGTATTTTTCTGAGCTTTTGTTTATTAATTGGAGTTGTAGGTTATAAAATTACAATTGACGAATTTAGTTGGTACGATAGTTTGCTGAATGCGGCTATGATACTAAGTGGTATGGGCCCTATTATTGATTCTGAAATCAAGTTGACAAATGCTGCAAAAGTTTTTGCATCAGTCTATGCCTTGTTTAGTGGTGTTGCGTTTATTACCACTATTGGACTTATCATTGCGCCCATAGCCCATCGCTTTTTTCATAAATTGCATATTGAGGAAAATTAAAAAAGGCTATTTTTAATTAAATGACTGCCAACCGGGTTGCGATTTTTTTAACCCTTGCTCAAATTCTTCGGGATTAAATCGTCGAAAAAAAGCGGAAGCCAGTTCATTGTTTCAACTTTTCCTCCTACCTCATTATTATAGGCAGCCGGCGTCATTCGATTCAAGGCAACTAAATCTAAAATTTTAATATTTTAAATACAGTACTGGATTTTCCTGATCTTATCTGTAGAAAAAAGATTCCACTTGTATATTGAGAAACTTGAATTTTTAAGCTATTGCCTTTCGCAAGAAGGAATCCTTCAGGTGAATACAATTGCCATTGTATTTGCTCAGCAGTTGGGTTCAAAATTTCAATTTCACTGTTTAAAACTGGATTGGATGCAATTTTAATGCTTTCGTTAGGTTTAATGAAATCTTCGTGGCCTACAATATATGAACAGGATTGGGCATTTTGATAAAGAAGCATATTGTTTTGTTGCAGGCATCTCAACCATGTATCGTACAGTACCCACTGACATGATCGTACATTGTATTTAAAACCTAAAGTACTCCCGATGCCCTCAATCCATATGTTTTTTAATCCAGGAAAAGCAGAGTCAGTTAGATAAAAATGTCTTCTGTTTATGCCAAGAACGTTATTACTAATAATAGAGTCAATTATAAAGGTTCTCGGATCATAGTTATTTGCACAAATGAAATGTATGGTATCTCCAACACTTTTAGAAAAGTCGTAGATCAGTCTTTCTGAAACTGAGTCAACCAGATAAATTTTTCGATTAATGGTGTCATCAAAGACCATATATGTCCCAAAAACATTATTCGCATTATAAACGGAATCATAAGAATATTCATATTTTCTGCAACTACGTCCGTATAGTTGATGGGTTGCAGTATCGACGGAAAACATGCAATAATTTTTGGTCACTATTTGGGGGAAAAATGCATCATCGTAGTAATATTCCATCCAGCGAGCATTTCCAACCGGCAATGGTATATAAGGCTGCGCAAAACCGCTGCCAAAAATCAATAAAAATAAACTAGTGAAGGCGGCTTTCATAACGTTACTTATCTTATAAAGGTACAAAAAATTATCAACGAAACAAATTATTAAAACCCAAGAATCACTTTAAACTCGGTTGTGACTAATGTCTTTTTCATTACTTTTGCTCGCAATTATTTCAAATTTTCAAATTTTCAATTTTCAAATCAAACATGACCTCTTCTGAAATACGCCAACAGTTTCTCGACTTTTTTAAATCAAAAGGCCATCATATTGTTTCAAGCGCTCCCATAGTAGTTAAAAATGACCCCACCCTAATGTTTACCAATGCAGGGATGAATCAATTTAAAGATTACTTTTTAGGAAACCAGCAATCGCCCTTTCCTCGTATCGCTGATACACAAAAGTGCCTTCGTGTAAGCGGTAAACACAACGATTTGGAAGAGGTGGGTGTAGATACCTATCATCATACCATGTTTGAAATGCTTGGTAATTGGAGCTTTGGCAACTACTTTAAAGCAGAAGCCATTGCATGGAGTTGGGAATTATTAACCGAAGTGTATAAGCTTGATAAAGATCGACTCTATGTTTCCGTTTTTGAAGGGGATCAAAAAGAAGGCATACCCGCTTCTAAGGTGGCCTTAGAAGAATGGCAAAAGCTCATCAGCGATAAAGATCATATTGTGTATGGAAAAAAGAAAGATAATTTTTGGGAAATGGGCGATACCGGTCCCTGCGGTCCTTGTAGCGAAATACATGTAGACATGCGACCCGATGCCGAACGTGCACTGATTCCCGGACATCAATTGGTGAATGCTGACCATCCGCAAGTAATCGAAATTTGGAATAATGTGTTTATTCAATATAACCGGAAAAAGGATGGTAGTCTTGAAAATTTGCCGGCCAAACATGTAGATACCGGTATGGGTTTCGAACGCTTGGTGCGAGTAATACAAGGTAAAACCTCCAACTATGATACAGACGTGTTTACACCCACTATCGAAGCGACGGAAAAAATAACAGGCTTCACATACGATTTCGGCGATAGCAAACAAGCGATTGCCTTTAGGGTTTTGGCCGATCATATACGGGCCATTGCTTTTACCATTGCGGACGGACAGTTGCCATCTAACACAGGCGCTGGCTATGTTATCCGTCGCATATTGCGTCGAGCCGTACGGTATTATTTTTCGTTTCTAAATTATAAACAACCATTATTGAGTCAATTGCTACCGCTATTGGCAACACAATTTGAGCATGTGTTTCCGGAGCTAAAAGCACAGGAAAACTTTGTACAAAAGGTCATACATGAGGAAGAAAGTGGTTTTTTAAGAACCTTAGATATTGGTTTAAAAAGAATGGATGATATTATTGCTAAGCGAAAAGAAGCGCAACAGTTAATTATATCAGGTGCAGAGTCGTTTGAATTATCCGATACGTATGGATTTCCAATTGATTTAACGCAACTAATCGCAATCGAAAACAATTGCAGTGTAGATGTAAAAGGGTTTGAAGAGGAATTGCAAAAACAAAAAGATCGTTCACGGAAAGATGCCAAAATTGACTCGGAAGATTGGGTAGTGGTTCATGATATCCATACCGCAACTTTTGTCGGGTATGATCATTCGGAAGCACATACCCGGGTTTGGAAATACAGGAAAGTTAGCGCAAAGGGCAAAACACAATATCAAATGGTTTTAGAGTCCACCCCTTTCTATGCTGAAAGTGGCGGTCAGGTTGGCGATACCGGTATATTGACCATTGGCGAACAAACCATACACGTTACGGATACTAAAAAGGAAAACGATTTGATCATTCATTTTGTGGATTCCATCCCGGATGCTTTGGACGGTGCTGTAATAGCAAGTATCGATACATCATCTCGTCGAAAAATTCAACGACATCATACAGCAACCCATTTGGTGCAAGCAGCTTTGCAACAGGTGTTGGGAAAACATATCGCCCAAAAAGGGAGTTTAAATAATGCCGATTACATGCGTTTTGATTTTTCACATTTTGCCAAAATGACGGATGAAGAAATCATGAAGGTGGAAAAAATAGTGAACCAAAAAATCCGCCAGAATATTCCGGTTGTCGTAAAAACGCTTCCAAAGGATGAGGCAATGCAATTGGGCGCTATGGCTCTATTTGGCGAAAAGTACGGCGATATTGTACGGGTAGTAATTATTGACCCCTCCTATTCTATTGAACTTTGCGGAGGTACACATGTTGCCAATACCGGGGAATTGGGTATTTTTAAAATTACCGCTGAAAGTGCTATTGCAGCCGGTGTCAGACGTTTAGAAGCTCTGGCAGGTTGTAAAGCTGAGCATTATATTAATCACGAATTGAAAATATTAGGAGGCATTAAAGCCACTTTTAAAAACCCTAAAGATTTATTAAAAAGCGTTGAAAGTTTGGTGGAAGAGAAGAATGCCCTGCAAAAGCAACTTGAACGCCTTGAGGCAAAGGCCTTGGTGGGTGTCCGAAACGAGCTTCTTACAAAAGTGCAGGTTCTTAATGGGGTGCACTTTATCGGCGAACAAGTAGAGGTTTCCAATCCGGATGCCCTTCGAAAAATTTGCACGGACTTAAAAAATGAAATTGAAAATTATGTAGTGGTACTTACTGCCAATATTGGTGGCAAAGCAGCGGTAGCTTTATTGCTTGATGAAAACTTGGCCAACAATAAAGGCTGGGACGCACCCAAATTGATTAAGGAACATATTGCGAACCTTATCAAAGGTGGCGGCGGCGGTCAAAAAACATTTGCAAGTGCAGGTGGTACGGATGCAAGTCAATTAGATGTGGCTATAAAGGCGATTAAAGCCCTAATCTAATGGTTGTCTTGATCATTGGGTGTTCTACATGTTTTATTCCCTTTTTCTTTTTACTGAAATTCAAAAATAGTTTTGATTATTGCCAAGGGAATCTATCAAAAGATTCTGAATCCGGCCATTATATATAGTGTTTTGATGGTAGAATTCACCGTACTATTGATTGTCAAAAGATTTCCTTGCTCATATCTTATTACCGCCAAAATTCTATGCATTTGAACCCCCGCCCCAATAGTAAAATTGGCATCTGATGCATTGATATTGTTGTAATTATTGTAGACGAGTCCATTTGTAATATTTCGTACGTCTCCTTTTTTTCGAAACGCCCTACCCACACTAAATCCCAAATCTGCAAATGCTGAAATATTGTCTAATAAAATAAAATAATGTCGATACAGCAAATTTCCCTTTATGTATGAATATTTTAAATTGATGTTGGTCAGATAGCTCGATCCTATGCCACCTTGGAGACTATCAGAACCCACTATATTATTATTTTTTAGCCCAAGCTCCACTACAATATTTCTTCGTTGAAATTTTTTAGCAATAGGTAGTCCCGCACTTATCAAAAAAGCATAACTGGAATAGGACTCATATTGCCCGCCAGAAAATAGCAATTCCGGGGGGCCTCCAAATTTTATTTTACTGTATGTATATCCCCCATACAGATCAAAAGTATATTTTAACTTCTCCTTCTTAACCTGCGATGATGACTCGCCTTTGCATTTCTGGTAATTCGAAAAAATTTGCAACAAACTACTTTCATTATAGCTAATTAACGTAATATCATCAAGCATTTCCATGCAGTCAGAAAAATACATTGTGAGTTGATTTTTATATTTTTCAACTACCTCCACTTTCGACTGATCGTCAATATATCGTTTAAAAATGAGTAAATGAAGGGAGTCTTTGGTCATTTCAATGAAATAATTGGGAACCCCATTTGCATTTATGTATTCATATAATGGTTTTTTTCCGGGAATCAGTTGCTTTGCAAATACCCATTGATGGCTAGTGTCATATAGCAATTCTTTTTTTAAGTCGTTTGTAGCAACGGGAGTTTTATCTATCAGAAGATACTTGCTGATATATTTTACACCGCCAATGCTAAATGATTTGATCTCACTAGGAGTATATGTTTCAAAACGGGCCTCTTCTGCAGATTTAAATTGGATTTTGTCTGGGGTCGTTTCCCAGTCTCTATTCTTTAAAATGCCATGTATAATGGTATGGTCATTTAAGACGATAAGCGCTTCCGTTTTGATTCCTTGTGCATAACAATGCGAAATGGCAACGAATAAAAGCGTACAAAAAAAGATATTTTTTGTCATTTTTGACTAAAATCTTGAATTAAAAAATACTACTAATTTTATCGAACTTATTTCTTACAAAAAATCCCAGTCCCTAAAAAACCCTCGTAGTTTTACGATTTTAAAATAATGTAGCAAGCGCAAAAACGAAGTGTATTGAAGAGGCCTTTACACAACAAAAATCGATCTGTCAGTAGATAGCAACTAAAAACCATAGCATTAATGTGCAGCCCACTCTATGCTATCCAAATCAATTCCTTCTTTAAACATTTCCCAAAGTGGGCTCATTTCTCGCAATTTGTTTACCGTATCGGTCACCGCTTTTACAGTATAATCCACTTCTTCTTCTGTACTGAAACGGCTCAATCCGAAACGGAGAGAGCTATGCGCCAAATCATCTCCTAAACCTAAGGCCTTCAATACATATGAGGGCTCTAAAGACGCTGATGTACAAGCACTTCCACTACTTAATGCAATATGTTTATTAATACCCATCAGTAAACCTTCCCCTTCTACATGTTTGAAAGAAATATTGGCAACATGTGGTAATCGATTGGTTTTGTGTCCGTTTAAGTAACTTTCTTCTACTTGTAAAAGAGCGTTTTCAAGTTTATCACGAAGTTTTGTGATTCGCTCCGTATCTGCACTCATTTCTAATCTGCAAATTTCGCAAGCTTTGCCAAATCCTACAATGCCGGGTACATTCAAGGTGCCACTGCGCATACCACGTTCATGCCCTCCTCCATCTATTTGTGCGGTCACTTTTACACGAGGATTTTTTCGGCGAACATATAAGGCACCTACTCCTTTTGGACCATACATTTTGTGAGCTGTAAAAGCCATTAAGTCAATACCATCTTTATTTACATCAACCGGAATTTTGCCAACAGCTTGCACGGCATCGGTCATTACCAAAACGCCATGTTTGCGGGCAATTGCTGAAATTTCACGCATCGGATTGATGGTCCCAATTTCATTATTTGCGTACATAATGGCTACCAATATTGTTTTAGGAGTAATCGCTTTTTCCAAATCCTGTAAATCGATCATGCCTTCACTATTAACCTCAAGGTAGGTTACTTCTGCCCCTTGCTTTTCTAAATGTTTGCAAGCATCCAGCACAGCCTTGTGCTCAATGGTAGTAGTGATAATATGGTTTCCTTTGGAGGCATACATTTCATACACACCTTTAATGGCCAAATTGTCGGCTTCTGTAGCACCAGAGGTAAAAATAATTTCCTTTGGGTCAGCTCCGATTAATTGTGCTACCTGCTCGCGCGCATAATCAACGGCTTCCTCAGCTGTCCATCCAAATGAATGATTACGACTTGCTGCGTTGCCAAAATTTTGCGTAAAATAGGGCAACATTGCGTCTACAACACGAGGGTCACAGGGAGTAGTAGCATTATTGTCAAAGTAGATGGGAAAATTCATAATACGTTTTTGTTTTAATATAGGATAGAGTAAATAATTGTATAAAAGGATCGCTTTCCGGGTACAAAAAATCCGTCAAGTTGCAAATATATTTCACAAAGTTCGTTCTATGAATTATTTCTCATTCGTGCTACCTTTGTCCTATAAATAGTATAGATATTCTTTTTCTTTCTTCAAAAAGCAGCCCTCCCCTACGATGATGCATAAAATCGAACATATCGGTATTGCAGTGAAATCCCTCACCACCAGCATCCCGAAATATGAATCTCTCCTGCAGACCACTTGCTATAAAACCGAAACGGTAGCGAGTGAATTTGTAAATACTGCATTTTTTAAAGTAGGTGATAGCAAAATAGAATTACTGGAGTCTACCATTCCAGATGGTGTTATTGCAAAATTTATTGAAAAAAAAGGAGAAGGGATTCATCATATTGCCTACGAAGTGAAGGATATTTTTTTTGAAATGCAACGACTTCAGGCAGAAGGATTTATTTTGCTAAACGAAATGCCCAAAAAAGGTGCAGATAATAAGCTGGTATGCTTCTTGCATCCAAAATCCACAAACGGAACATTGGTGGAGCTTTGCATGGAGATTTCGTAAAAAGGATTTTTTCGAAACCGCAAAAAAGGGATGATTTTTTTTGATTGTTAAGCATTAATTAATAACTTGCATCATCTGTTTGTTATACATTCTTATTTTATAAACCTTAAATAAATACTTTTATGAAAAAAATCTATCTATTTCTGACATTGTTTTTGGTATTATTTCTTTCCCTTTCGAAATTAAGTAGTATCCAAGCCCAATGCCTAACCGGAGCGCAGATAGGCACCTTGAATCCCATCACGCCTATTTATCAAACGCAGGTTATTACGGCCGGCGTTCCTGCGTATTATAATTTTGTGGCCACCGCGGGTGGTGTGTATGTTTTTACGTACTGCAGTAATGGAGGCAGTTATACCGGCGATACGTATCTCACCATTACCAATGGTGTACCGGCAGCTCAGGCCTCCAATGATGATTTTTGTGGCTTGGGTTCTCAAATAACCTGGACTTGTCCAACTACTGGTACGTATCGTCTCTATGTGAGTGGATGTTGTCCATGTGCCAATGCACCTAGTGCTGTTTTAGCCTATGGCTGTTCTTCTTGTGCACCTCCGGCGCCCCCGACAGTGGCAAGTTTTTCTCCTGTAGCAGGTTGTGCGAATACCGCTTCGGTAGTAATTACAGGCACTAATTTTTCTGGAGCCAGTGCAGTAACCTTTGGCGGCACCAATGCGCTTTCCTTTGTAGTGAATTCACCTACTCAAATTACAGCAACTCCAGCAGGCGGAGCCACTGGCCCTATTGCAGTAACCACTGTTGGTGGCACAGGTGCCAGCGTTGCTTCTTTTTACGATAAACCAAAATCCAACGGTTACCGCCTCAACCTTAACTCCAGTGATATGCGTTGGTGGAAGTGCTAATTTGACAGCAGTTGGCACCGGTTTTGCTTATGTATGGAATCCTGGAAATTTATTGGGAGCCAATCAAACAGTGACTCCGGCAGCGAGTACTATCTATACAGTTACGGCACTTGCAGCTGGAGGGTGTTCGGCGACCTCCATTGTTTCTATTGCGGTAAGTCCTATGGGAGCTCCACCAAGTTTAGTGACAGCCACTCCAAGTACTGTTTGTGGAAACGTTCCATCGCAGTTAAACGGTATTGGTGTTCCGGGAGGTGTCATCAATTGGTTTACAGTACCAAGTGGTGGTGTCATGTTGGGTTCAAGTCCAACCGGTGTAAATTTTCCAGTGAATCCTGCTGTTACAACAACTTATTATGCGGAGGCCTATGCCAATATTGCTGGTTCTCAAACGTTTAATTATACGGGAGCGGTACAGACCTTTACAGTACCAGCCGGTGTTTCTGAGATATTTGTTGATGTTCGTGGTGCCAAGGGCGGTAATGGAGCAAACTTATCCATTGCAGGAAATGGTGGCCGAGTACAGGGTAGTATACCTGTCACAGCCGGAGCTGTCCTAAATATTAATGTCGGTGGTATGGGTGTCAATTGCGGCATATGTGCCACAGGTGGTTTTAATGGTGGTGGAGGTACAGTAGCCGGCATCGGTCAAGAGGCCGGTACAGGTGGTGGAGCCTCTGATATTCGCGTTGCACCCTATGCTTTGGGCAATAGATTAATGGTTGCAGGCGGCGGAGGCGGCGGAGGCTATACTGGTGCAGCTGCAGACGGCGGTGCTGGTGGTGGCCTTGTTGGAGCTAATGGTCAAACATGGAACGGTTATGCTGGCGGTACCGGAGGTACTCAAGTTGCCGGTGGTATTGGAGGTCCTGGGCAAGGCGGTCAGCCAAATGCAATAAGCGGTTCTCTTGGATTAGGTGGTGCAGGTCAAGGCTGGTCCGGTGGCGGTGGCGGCGGCGGTGGTGGTTACTATGGCGGCGGCGGCGGCTTCATCGGCGGCGGCGGCGGTGGTAGTAACTATGCTAGTCCAACAGCAAACGGTGTGGTTCATACCCAAGGCTTTCAAGCTAGTGACGGTCAAATTATTATTTCATGGAATAGTACCACTTGTCCATCCGCACCTCGTGTACCAGTTACCGTAACAGTAATGCCTCCTCCTCCAGTAGTAACAGCGGTACCTGCAAGTATAACAGTATGCCAAGGCAGCCCTGTAACCTTAGCGGGCTTTAGTGCTCCCTTGGTTCCCTATACTTGGTCAGGCGGTATTTCAGACAATACACCTTTCACCCCTATGGCCACTACCACTTATACCGTTACGGGCACAGACGGTAATGGCTGTACGGGCACAGCAACTGCAGTTGTAACCGTGAATCCTGTAAACAATGGCACGGGTAGCGCATCTCCAACACCAATCTGTTTGGGCAATACAACTACCATTACTGGTGTAGCCACACCAAGTTGCTCAGGCAATGTGAGTGATTTTGCGGGATATTATGCTCCTGCCAACTGGTCAGCGGTGAATGTAAATTCTAATGGCACCGTGAATGCCGGTGGCGCGCCAGCAAATATTATCATCAATTCAGGAACCAATAATTCAGGCATACAAGGAACAACGGGATATTCCATAACGGTGGGATGTGCAGGTACGGTAAGCTTTAACTGGGCCTATACACATGCGGACGCTTTTGGATCTATCTTTGATTATCCTCGATATACGATCAATGGTGGAGCCCCTATTGCCTTTTCAGCTTTTGTTATCGGCGGTGCTCAAGTTCAAAACGGTGTACAAAACATAGTAGTAAATAATGGGGATGTGTTGCAATTGCAAATGTATACCTTAGACAATGATGCGATTACAGGTATTACCACGATATCTAATTTTTCAGCGCCTGCGCTAGGTTATACCGGTACAGCCAGTATCTGGGATGCAGCAGTAGGTGGCAATAATCTAGGAGCCTCTCCACAAGTAGTAACCCCTGCCGTAGCGGGTGTTGTGAACTATTATGTTGAGATTACTTCCAACGGACCCGGCAACTGCTCGAATCCAATTCGTGTAGCAGTACCTGTAACCGTTAATACCGCTACTGTAACAGCAAGTGCTAGTCCATCAACTATCTGTGAAGGGTCTAGCTCGATGCTAATGGGCTCAGGAGCCTTAACATATAGCTGGAATCCTGGAGCATTAGTAGGGATGCCAACAGTGACGCCTTTAGCTACCACAACCTATACCGTAACTGGTTTAGATGCAGGTGGCTGTACAGGTACTGCGACAGTAGAAGTAACCGTAAACCCTGCACCAGTGATTACCGCAACTGCAACCCCTGCTACTACATGTACCCAAACAGTAGTAACCCCAAGTGCAAGTGGTGCAGCAACGATTGCGTGGACAGGCGGTGTAAACAATAATGTTCCTTTCATTGCGAATGCTACTACTACTTATACCGTAACAGGTACTGATGGTATCGGATGCACCGGTTCTACAACCGTATTGGTTACTGTAAACCCAATGAGTGGCATTCTAGCTCCTGCAACCACCAATCAAACACAAGATCATGGAGATGATTTCAATGTGAATTATTATGATGGATCTTGCGATTTGATAGCCACTGTAGATGATGGAGCGGGTGGTAATATCCTTGGTGTAACTACCAGTACCGTAACCGTAGATCCAGGCTTTGGCGTTCATAACGGACAACCATTCGTACGTCGTTGGTATCAAATTACTCCAACCAATAATGGCTCAGCGGATGTGGTATTATATATCAATCAAAGTGACTTTGACAATTACAATTTAGGCGTAGCACTTCCTTACTTACAATTACCAACCACTGGAAACAATGCCGATCCAAACATTTCGAATATTCGTATTACGAAGAATACAGATGCGGGTCTTGGCAACTCCCCTGTTGTGATTACACCTTCGGTAAACTGGAATGGAACGTATTGGGAATTGAGCTTCAATACACCAAGCTTCAGTCAGTTTAGAGTGCATAGTGTAAACCCTGGTAATGTACCATTACCTGCCACGGTAACAAACTTTGGCGGTGTGAAACTAGAAAGCTCTGATAAACTAAGCTGGACAACAAGCAGCGAACAAAACAATGCGTTCTTTAACTTACAACACAGTACCGATGGAAGCCACTTCACTACTTTAGCGAAAGTAAACAGCAAAGCACCAAACGGTACAAGCGCAACAACTCTCAACTATTCCAGCATCAACAACAAACCAAGCCTAGGTCATAACTACTACCGTTTACAACAAGTAGATATGGATGGTAAGGTAAGTGTACATGCACAGATAGTAGACTTGATCTGGGGTGCTACAGGAAGTACAGTAAGTATTTATCCAAACCCAACAACTGATATCTTGAATATTGATTTGTATGCTGTTAAAGATCAAAACACCACTGTTAAGTTATTAGACATGAGTGGTAGAGTGATTAAACAAATCCAAGCGAAATCAGCAGTGGGAATGAACAATATCAAACTAAGCATGGGTGAAATAGCCAGTGGCGTTTACACCATTCAAGTGTATGAAAACAACACACTAGGCCATACCAGCAAAGTGAAGAAGAACTGATAGGTTCATACAATTTTCAAAATGAATAGCCCCTCTTTATTTTAGTTAAGAGGGGCTATTTTTATTTTTTTACTAGAATTGTTTATTTCTAAAACTTTTGCCTTATCTTTAAATTATAAAATAATATCACTATGAGAAAAAATTACTTTTTTAAGATGTTGTTCTTGTTGCTTTTCATTTCATTTTCGAAGTGGAATACGGTTCAAGCGCAGTGTTTAACAGGCTCACAGATAGGTACCTTGAATCCAATCACGCCTATTTATCAAACGCAGCTTATTACCGCTGGTGTTTCTGCGTATTATAATTTTGTGGCCACCGCAGGCGGGGTCTATGTTTTTACGTACTGTAGTAATGGGGGCAGTTATTCAGGCGATCCATATCTCACCATTACCAATGGTGTACCGGCAGCTCAGGCCTCCAATGATGATTTTTGTGGTTTAGGTTCTCAAATAACTTGGACCTGTCCTACAACTGGTACATATCGTCTGTATGTAAGTGGATGTTGTCCTTGTTCCAATGCACCTAGTGCTGTTTTAGCCTATGGGTGTTCTTCTTGTGCACCTCCGGCACCACCTACTGTTGCCAGTTTTGCACCGGCGGTTGGTTGCGCGAATACGACTCCGGTAGTAATTACCGGTACTAATTTTTCTGGAGCCAGTGTAGTAACCTTCGGAGGCACCAATGCGCTTTCCTTTGTAGTAAATTCACCTACTCAAATTACAGCAACCCCTGCTAATGGTACAACGGGCGTTATTGCCGTTACTACCCCAGGAGGTACTGCATCTAGTGCAGGTACGTTCACTGTAAACCCTGCACCATCTGTACCCAATCCGGTTACTGCTACACCAAATAGTTGGTGCGGCGTTGTGGGAACTTCCCAATTGAATGGAATATCAGCTGGTAATACTATTCAATGGTATACGGCAGCTATTGGGGGGGCATTATTAGGCACCAGTCCTAGTGGAGTGAACTTTCCTGTGAATCCCCTAGTAACTACTACCTATCATGCGCAGTCATTAAATGGCAATGGTTGCCCAAGCGCAACTCGTACTCCTGTAACCATAACGGTTGCGAATCCTGTTATCTCAATTATTCAATCCCCTCCTGGAGCAGCGTGTGGAGTTACCCCAACTTTAACGGCTATTGTGGCTGGAGCAGCTCCAGCACCAGGTGCTCGTTATTATATTCGTGATGCAGATCCTTGGGGTTCAGCAGCATTTACTACAGGCATGAATGCTGAATTTGGTGCAGGTAATTGGACAGCACTTACATACGCAGCCGCATTACCAGGTACTGTTTTTGTACCTGGAACCCAATTCGTTTATCTAGAAGGCTCTGCTGGAACGGAAGCAGGTCAAACCGCATACTTGGCGGCAAATCTTCCTGCTATTGAAGCTTGGGTTAATAACGGCGGTCGTTTGCTGATCAATCGAGCGCCAAACTCGGGTGCCGCAACCACAAATTTTGGTTTTGGTGGGGTTACTAATAATTATAACAACCCGCAAGGTACTGTAAATGTACTTGCTGGCCATCCTATAACCACTGCACCTTTTACACCAGCAGGTGCGGGTCCTTATACAGGAAGTAGTTATTCACACGCACATATAACTGGAGGAGGTACTACTCCTATTATTACCGGTGGTGGTTTTAATGTATTAACTGAGAAAGTATGGGGAAACGGCTTGGTATTATTTGGCGGATATACAGCACCATCTTTCCATGGACCGGCACCCAATGCACAAAATTTATTTCAAAACTGGCTCCATTATTGTGCTACTTCAGCCCAAGGGCCAGCGGTTTCATTTGTTTGGCAACCAGGCGGTGCTATCACACCTACAATTACTGCCAATGCAACAGGCATATATACAGTTACAGCCACGCAGGCCGGTTGCAGTAGTACAGCAACTATATCTGTTAGCGTTAACCCCAATCCAACGGTTGCCGCATCCAGTCCAACACCTGTAATTTGTGTAGGCTCATCGGCTAATTTGGTAGCAACTGGAAATGCGTTAACCTATACCTGGAACCCTGGAGGTTTAGTTGGTGCAAACCAAACGGTAACCCCTGCTGCAAGTACCATTTACACAGTTACTGGAGTGGGTGCAGGAGGTTGCACGGCAACCTCAATCGTATCCATTGCTGTGAGTCCAATGCAAGCCCAACCCAGTCCTGTTACCGCTACTCCTAGCACTGTTTGTGGTAATGTTCCCTCTCAGTTAAATGCTGTTGGAACATTAGGTAGTACCATCAATTGGTTTACAGTTCCAAGTGGAGGCGTTATGTTGGGTTCAAGTCCTAGTGGAGTTAATTTTACAGTGAACCCTGCCGTAACCACTACTTATTATGCTGAGGCTTATTCCAATTTGGCCGGTTCACAGACTTTTAATTATACCGGTTCTATCGAAACGTTTACAGTTCCTGCGGGAGTTACCAGTATAACAATTAATGCCAAAGGCGCCCAAGGTGGCGCAGGCGGCACCGCTGTAGCAGGTTCAGGAGGTTTAGGAGCAAATATGACAGGTACCTTTACTGTATCACCCGGTCAAACCTTGAAAGTATTGGTTGGCCAAATGGGTGGCGGTGGCGCCGCTTCACCCGGAGCCGGTGGCGGTGGTGGTTCCTTTGTAACGGATAATTTAAATGCCCCGCTCATTATTGCAGGCGGCGGCGGTGGCCGACACGGTAGCTTAACTCCTATCGGGATGGATGCTGTTGTTGGCAATGCAGGTCTTAATGGTTATTCTACCCCTGCAGGATATCCCAATAACTATGGTATTGGCGGTGTAGCCGGAAACGGTGCTACCAATAACAATGCTTGTTCAGGCAATGGCGGTGGCCTACTAACCAATGGTTCAGCTAATAATGGCTGTTGTAATGCTCAATTTGGTCAAAGCTTCCTTAATTTAGGAGCCGGCGGCCCTTCATGCACAGCGAATATCGATTTAGGCGGCTACGGCGGCGGCGGTGGCGGTGGTAATAATGGCGCCGGTGGCGGTGGTGGTTATTCAGGCGGTGGCGGATCTTATCACACACCTACTAATGGTGGTGGTGGCGGATCTTTCAATAGCGGAACCTCCCCAGTAAACGTAGTAAATAATACCGGTAATGGTCAAGTGGTAATTTCATGGAGTAATACCACTTGTCCATCCGCACCTCGTGTACCAGTAACCGTAACAGTAATGCCTCCTCCTCCAGTAGTAACAGCGGTACCTGCAAGTATAACAGTATGTCAAGGAACTCCTGTAACCTTAGCGGGCTTTAGCGCTCCCTTGGTTCCCTATACTTGGTCAGGTGGTATTACAGACAATACACCTTTCACCCCTATGGCCACTACCACTTATACCGTTACGGGCACTGACGGTAATGGCTGTACGGGCACAGCAACTGCTGTTGTAACCGTGAATCCTGTAAACAATGGCACGGGTAGCGCATCTCCAACACCAATCTGTTTGGGCAATACAACTACCATTACTGGTGTAGCCACACCAAGTTGCTCAGGCAATGTGAGTGATTTTGCGGGTTATTATGCTCCTGCCAACTGGTCAGCGGTGAATGTAAATTCTAATGGCACCGTGAATGCCGGTGGCGCTCCAGCAAATATTATCATCAATTCAGGAACCAATAATTCAGGCATCCAAGGAACCACGGGATATTCCATAACGGTGGGATGTGCGGGTACGGTAAGCTTTAACTGGGCTTATACACATGCAGACGCTTTTGGATCTATCTTTGATTATCCTCGATATACGATCAATGGTGGAGCCCCTGTTACATTTTCAGCTTTTGTTATCGGTGGCGCTCAAGTGCAAAACGGAGTACAAAGCATAGTAGTGAATAATGGAGATGTGTTGCAATTGCAAATGTATACCCTAGACAATGACCCGATTCCGGGTATCGTTACGATATCCAGCCTTTCAGCCCCTGCGCTAGGTTATACCGGTACAGCCAGTATCTGGGATGCAGCAGTAGGTGGCAATAATCTGGGAGCCTCTCCACAAGTAGTAACCCCTGCCGTAGCGGGTGTTGTGAACTATTATGTTGAGATTACTTCCAATGGACCCGGCAACTGCTCGAATCCAATTCGTGTAGCGGTACCTGTAACAGTTAATACCGCTACTGTAACAGCAAGTGCTAGTCCATCAACTATCTGTGAAGGGTCTAGCTCGATGCTAATGGGCTCAGGAGCCTTAACATATAGCTGGAATCCTGGAGCTTTAGTAGGGATGCCAACAGTGACGCCTTTAGCTACCACAACCTATACCGTAACCGGTTTAGATGCAGGTGGCTGTACAGGTACTGCGACAGTAGAAGTAACCGTAAACCCTGCACCAGTGATTACCGCAACTGCAACCCCTGCTACTACATGTAACCAAACAGTAGTAACACCAAGCGCAAGTGGTGCACCAACGATTGCTTGGACAGGTGGTGTAAACAATAATGTTCCTTTCATTGCAACAGCAACAACTACTTATACCGTAACAGGTACTGATGGTATCGGATGTACCGGTTCTACAACTGTATTGGTTACTGTAAATCCAATGAGTGGAATACTTGCTCCTGCTACCAGCGTTCAGTCACAAGATCATGGAGATGATTTCAATGTGAATTATTATGATGGATCTTGCGACTTGATAGCAACAGTAGATGACGGAGCAGGTGGTAATATCCTTGGTTTAACTACCAGTACCGTAACAGTAGATCCCGGATTTGGCGTTCATAACGGACAACCATTTGTACGTCGTTGGTATCAAATTACTCCAACAAATAATGGTTCTGCTGATGTGATTTTGTATATCAATCAAAGTGACTTTGACAATTACAACTCAGGCGTAGCGCTTCCTTACTTACCATTACCAACCACTGGAAACAATGCCGATCCAAACATTCCGAATATTCGTATTACGAAGAATACAGATGCTGGTCTTGGTAACTCACCAGTTGTGATTACACCAACGGTAAACTGGAATGGAACGTATTGGGAATTGAGCTTCAATACGCCAAGCTTCAGTCAATTTAGAGTGCATAGTGTAAACCCTGGCAATGTACCATTACCTGCCACGGTAACAAACTTTAGCGGTTTGAAACTAGAAAGCGCTGACCAGCTAAGCTGGACAACAAGCAGCGAACAAAACAATGCGTTCTTCAACTTACAACACAGTACCGATGGAAGCAACTTCACCACTTTAACGAAAGTAAACAGCAAGGCACCAAACGGTACAAGCGCAACAACTCTCAACTATTCCAGCATCAACAACAAACCAAGCCTAGGTCATAACTACTACCGTTTACAACAAGTAGATATGGATGGTAAGGTAAGTGTACATGCACAGATAGTAGACTTGATCTGGGGTGCTACAGGAAGTACAGTAAGTATTTATCCAAACCCAACAACTGATATCTTGAATATCGATTTGTATGCCGTAAAAGATCAAAACACCACCGTTAAGTTATTAGACATGAGTGGTAGAGTGATCAAACAAATCCAAGCGAAATCAGCAGTGGGTATGAACAATATCAAACTAAGCATGGGTGAAATAGCTAGTGGTGTTTACACCATTCAAGTGTATGAAAACAACACACTAAGCCATACCAGCAAAGTGAAGAAAAACGACTAATACCAGCGTATTCTTTTGCACTGCGTATTTGTCAGAAATACAAAAAGCCTCCCTTACATCAAGGGAGGCTTTTTTGCATGGTGAGTTTCACAGAATTTTTTGAAAGAATAATAGAAATAAATTGGTTTGCTAACTATTTGTGTATATATTTATAGTCTAAAAAAATTTCACCATGAAGCGATTTGCACTAATTTCTATTTTTATCGGACTGTTATGCATCAATGTAAGTGCGCAAACACGCGCATCACAGCAGGTTGCACCAGCTAAAGAAGGTACCAGTATTCAAGCAAAAATGAATGCAATTCAAGGTTGTGAAGAATTGAATATTCAATTGACTGAATTATTTGGTAAAAATTATTCAATCACTAACCCAAAGGTATTAGCTCAATTACAAAAGAATATTGCTGATGTAAACGCCTCTCGATGTATACGAAAGAAATCTCTATATGGAGTGTATGGTGAGGATTATGTAAATCATCTTGACTTAATTAATAACGGACCTTCCTATAATAATCAATTAAAAAACGCAACCAAATAACAACCTAAAATACAAAACATGAGAAAATTAAATTTATTCAGAGTCTTGTTGTTGACCATACTGGTTTCATTACTTAAATTAGGTGATGCATCTGCACAATGTGTGACGGGTCCGCAGCAAGGGACCCTCAATACGATTTCGCCTGTATATCAGACTATTGCACACCCAGGTGGGTCCACCTTTTATTATAATTTTACGGCCGTGGCCGGCGGTACTTATGTGTTTACATATTGTAGCAATGGCGGCGTTGGAGGAGGAGATACCTATTTAACGATTGCCGATAATTTAGGAGTTGCTTTGACTAGCAATGATGACTTTTGTGGCTTATCTTCACAAATTACTTGGACATGCCCTACAACAGGAACTTATCGGGTTTATATCAGTGGTTGCTGTCCTTGTGCTGCGGCCTATGCATCTACCTTAGCCTATGGTTGCTCTTCATGTACTTTTCCGGCACCTACTATCGCGTCTTTCACACCCAATTCAGGATGTGGACAAGTAGCTTCTGTTGTAATTACAGGTACCAATTTTACCGGAGCAACAGCGGTGACTTTCGGCGGAACGAATGCCCTCTCATTTGTAATAAATAGTCCGACCCAAATTACCGCAATACCAAATAATGCAGCTACCGGAACCATAGCAGTAACTACTCCTGGTGGAACTGCTACAAGTGTTGGCATATTTACGGTGAATGCATCACCGGCAGCTCCAACACCTGTTACGGCAACTCCTGCCACCATTTGTGCAGGCAGCTCGTCCAATTTAAATGGAATTTCAGCTGGCAATACAATCAGTTGGTTTACGGCTCCGTCTGGTGGTGTGGCAATTGGAACCAGTGCAAGCGGGGCAAATTATTCAGTATCACCTGCGGTTACCACAACTTATTATGCAGAAACCACACTTCCAGGGGGGAATGCGCTAGCAGCAGGAACCGTGGCACAAGGTGCCTTGCAACTAAGTGGTGCAGGAACCACACCAATGGGAGTCGTTTATAATCCACAATTTAGTATGTATTATGCTATTGCTGGAGGTAGCCCCGGTGTGCCATTGGTTAGCTATAATGCTGCAGGTGTGCAACAGAGCAATGTAGCAGGAAATCTAGATTTTCGTGGTGGATGGTGGAATAGTAATACTAATAAGTTTGAAGGAAACTCATTTGGAAGTACGGGCTATAGAGCGAATGATATAAACGGCAGTGGTTGGGCACTTGGTTCTGGAGTAGTAGCACCTATAGGTCAACTTCAACCAAACTCTCAAAGTCAAGGCGGATATGATGCTGTAAATAATGAAGTAGTTTTTTATAATGCAGGCCAAATAGAAAGACGAAATCGCACTACTGGTGCAGTAGTGGCTTCAGGAGCAATTACAGGATTACCTGCAGGAAATATTAATACATATTGGTGTGCTTACTCCGGGGTTCCGGGTGCAGAAATCATGATATATGATTATACAAATCGTGCTGTTCGTTGCATAAACCGGCTCACCTTTGCATACACATCATCCGTACAATTAGCGGTTACGGCCCCTCAACCTGCCACTTGGAGTGTGGGTTATGATTACAATGGCAAATTATGGTTACATAATGGTGCGGTTTGGGTACACTATCCAATCATTACCCTTGGTGGTGGTGGCGCTCCCATTACACAAACATTTAATTATACAGGAGCTGTGCAGACATTTACAGTTCCGGCTGGAGTTACTTCTATAACTGTTGACGTTAGTGGCGCAAAAGGTGGAAATGGTGTCAATTTATCTGTTGGCGGAAATGGTGGTAGAGTGCAAGGTACCATTGCTGTAACACCCGGACAAGTATTAAATATCAACGTTGGAGGCATGGGTGCTAACTGTACTGTATGCGCTACCGGCGGATTCAACGGCGGCGGTGGCACAATTGCCGGTGCTGGTCAGGAGGCAGGAACCGGAGGTGGTGCATCTGATATTCGTGTTACACCATATGCTTTGGCTAACAGATTATTTGTTGGCGGCGGCGGCGGCGGTGGCGGCTACACAGGTGCAGCTGCAAACGGTGGTGCAGGCGGTGGATTGGTTGGCGCAAATGGTCAAACATGGAATGGTTATGCTGGAGGTACAGGAGGTACGCAAGTTGCAGGTGGTATTGGGGGTCCTGGTCAGGGCGGTCAACCTAATGCAATTAATGGTTCTCTTGGATTGGGTGGCGCAGGTCAAGGATGGTCAGGCGGCGGCGGTGGCGGCGGCGGCGGTTACTATGGCGGCGGCGGCGGTTTTATCGGCGGAGGTGGCGGTGGTAGCAACTACGCAAATCCTATAGCAACCGGTGTTGTTCATTCTCAAGGATTCCAAGCAAGTAATGGTCAAGTTATTATTTCCTATACTCCTGCGGCTCAAACATGCCCTTCTCCAACAAGAACGCCGGTTACTGTAACAGTGAACCCTGTTGCTGCGACACCTAATCCTGTAACAGCAACCCCGGCAACGATTTGTGCTGGGGCAACATCTCAATTAAATTCTACAGGGGCAGTAGGCAGCACACAAACTTGGTATACCCAATTAGCGGGTGGTGTAGCCGTAGGTACTTCATTAAGTGGAGTAGACTTTGCTGTAACCCCTGCAGCAACTACAACTTATTATGTTGAAAGTAGCTCGAATATCCCTGCTGGTAGTCAAACATTTAATTATACAGGTGCAGCGCAAACATTTACTGTCCCAGCTGGAGTAACTAGTTTGACAATAAATGCTTATGGAGCACAAGGTGTTGGTCTTAACGGTTTTGTTCCTGGCAATGGTGGAAGAGCACAAGGAGAATTGGCTGTAACACCTGGCCAGGTATTAAATATTTTTGTAGGTGGAACGGATGCTTATAATGGCGGTGGAATTGGTCAAGGCGGTGCCAATGGTGGTGGTGCAAGTGATGTTCGAGTGGGTGGTATCGCTTTAGGAGATAGAGTAATTGTAGCCGGCGGCGGTGGCGGTGCTGGTGGTGACAACTGGAATTGTCTTATTGGAATGGGCCACGGTGGTGGCGGTGTTGCGGTAGGTGCTAACTTTGTTGGTGGTGCCGGCGGTGCTGGTTATTCGCCTGGAACGGGTTGTGGAACTGACGGCGGTAATGCTGGCGGTATAGGCGGAACTGGTTTCCACGGCGGCGGTGGCGGCGGTGGCGGATTTATTAGCGGTGGCACCGGTGCTGTAGCAAATGGTCTACCTGCAGTAAACGGCACATTAGGTCAAGGTGGTGCTTCCTTTAATGCTCCCGGATGTCAAAATACCGGTGGCGGTGGCGGTGGCTACTATGGCGGCGGTGGCGCGGCAGGTACCAATTGTGGAGCTGGTCGTGGTGGCGGTGGTTCATCATGGACCGGAACCCTTACTAGTCCTTTATTTCAATCAGGTGTTCAAGTAGGAAATGGTCAAATTACCGTTTCTTGGGCAGCTGTGACTACTTGTCCTTCAACGCCTCGAGTACCGGTTACAGTAACCGTTAATCCGGTTTCTCCAACTCCAAATCCGGTAACAGCAACTCCTGCAGCAATTTGCCCTGGAGGTACTTCGCAGCTCAATTCAACAGCATTAGCTGGAAATGTGCAATCATGGTATACTGTTCCAAATGGTGGTGTTGCTATAGGAACCTCATTAAGTGGAGTCAATTTTCCTGTAACCCCTGCGGTTACTACAACATATTATGCTGAAAACGTAGCAGCTGCGCCAGGTGGCTCACAGACATTTAATTTTACAGGCGCTGTTCAAAACTTCACAGTACCTGCAGGTGTTTCTACAATAACAATTGATGCCCGAGGCGGCCAAGGTGGTACTATTGGAGCTGCAATTGGCGGCTTAGGCGCTCGGATGGTTGGTGATGTATCTGTAACTCCAGGTCAGGTGCTTACCGTTTGGGTAGGTCAACAAGGAGGAGCAAGCAATAATGGTGGTTATGGCGGTGGTGGTAGTGGTGTAACGAACGGCGGTACCGCTTTAGTGATAGCCGGTGGCGGCGGCGGTGGTTCTAACGGATCAGGTGCTGAAAATGGCAAACCGGGATTAACTACAACTACTGGCGGTAGTTCCTCTGGAGCCGGCGGCGTTGCTGGTAGTGGAGGACAAAAAGGTTATATGTCAGGTGACTGTGGCTGGGCCGGTGGTGGTGGCGGTTTCCTTGGTGACGGATATGGTGGAGATGGTGGATGGGATGGCGGAGCGCTTCCTGGAACGTTAGGTGGACCAGCTGCAGGCAAATCTGCAGCAAATGGTGGAGCTGGTGGTTTACTAGGAAGTTGCGGATTCAACCCTGCAGGCCAAGGCGGCTGGGGTTGTGGTGGCGGTGCTCGTGCAGAATTTGCTGGCGGCGGCGGTGGTGGTTATAGCGGTGGCGGTGGCGGCCATTATACAGCTGCGGCCAATTCAAAAGCAGGTGGCGGAGGTGGTTCCTTTAACGCGGGAATCAATCAATCGAATACTGCAGGTTTTCAGGCCGGTAATGGTCAGGTTGTCATTACTTGGACAGCAGTATCAGCATGTCCTTCCGTGCGTGTTCCGGTTACTGTAACAGTAAATCCGGCACCTACTGTCACAGCTAGTGCTTCACCAGCAACTATTTGTGCAGGTGACGCATCTGTATTAACAGGTGGTGGAGCAAATACCTATATCTGGAATCCGGGAGCTTTACTTGGTAGTCCGTCTGTAACACCAATTGCTACAACTACATATACTGTTACCGGCACTGATGGAAGTGGTTGTACTGGTACTTCAACAGTAGCAGTTACAGTTAATCCTGTTTCTCCGACTCCAAACCCTGTAACGGCAACTCCTGCGGCAATTTGTCCTGGAGGAACTTCACAATTAAATTCAACAGCATCACCTGGCAATGTGCAATCATGGTATACGGTTCCTAGTGGCGGTGTAGCAATTGGTACGAGCTTAAGTGGTGTTGATTTTGCGGTAACCCCTGCAGTTACTACTACTTATTATGCTGAAAACTTAGCTGGCGGTGGTGGTCCTGGTGGAAGCCAAACATTTACGTATACAGGTACTATGCAAACGTTCACGGTTCCGGCTGGTGTTACTTCAGTAAATATTCTTGCAAAAGGTGCTGAAGGTGGTGGTTCAGAAGATTGTGGCGCAACCGTTACTGTTGATGGTGGATTAGGTGGAACAGCTATAGGTGACCTTGCTGTAATACCTGGTCAAGTTTTAAATATTTTTGTAGGTGGAAAACCAACTACTAATTTAGGTACTAATTCACCCGGCGGTTATAACGGCGGCGGTGGAGCAGGTCAATATGGTGGTCCTGGTGGTGGTGCTTCTGACGTACGTGTTGGTGGCACAGCGCTTGGCGATCGTGTAATAGTTGCCGGTGGCGGTGGCGGTGGCAACACTGGCTGTCCAAATCATGGTACAGGTGGCGCCGGTGGTGGTCTTATTGGCTCTGACGGAATAGGTCTTCAAGGATTTTTGCCAGGTGGTGGAGGCTCTCAAGTAGCTGGTGGTGTAGCAGGAGCTGCACCAGGTGCTGCTGGTACTTTAGGTATTGGAGCTGGCACTGGAACAAACTACCATGAAGGTGGTGGTGGCGGAGGCTACTATGGTGGCGGATCTGCTTATGCTGCAGGTGGTGGTGGTGGATCTAGTTACATCGGTGGTGTAACGGGCGGTTCTACAACTTCTGGATTGCAGTCAGGTAATGGAGAGGTAATTATTACTTGGGTTGGTGCAGGAGGATTCTGTCCTTCTGTTCGTGTACCAGTTACTGTAACTGTAAACCCTTCACCAACTGTAACAGCAAGTGCTTCACCTGCAACAATATGTGCTGGCGACGCCTCCGTATTAACTGGTGGTGGTGCCAATACCTATCTATGGGATCCGGGTGCTTTAGTTGGAAGTCCTAGTGTTACACCTGGTGTAACCACAAGTTATACAGTAACAGGAACTGATGCTAATGGATGTACCTCAACAGCAAGTACTACTGTAACTGTAAATACAGGAAGTCCAATCACGGTAACTGCCTCTGTAGATCCAATTTGCGAAGGAAGCAGTACTACCTTAACAGCTGCAGGATTACCAGCAAATGGCATTGATCAAAGTCAGGCTATTAATAATACTTGTATGGCAAACTTTAGTCAAACAGGATTAGCACAATCATTCATACCATCAGTAAATACAATTTGTGGTGCTGGTGTGTTCATAACAAGTGGAGGTTCGGGCAATGTAACCATTGAGTTGCGTACAGCACTTCCACCTGCTGGGGTATCCTTGGCTAGTGGCACCGCAGTTGGTAACACAGGTTCTTATGCCGATGTAACATGGCCTTCCGTTCCCGTTAGTATTGGTACTACGTATTATTTGATATTAACTTCCAGTAATGGAGGACAATGTGTTGCAGGCAATACTGCCGGTGGTTATGCTAATGGACAGCTTTATGCGAATGCTGGATATAATGCATTCCCAAGCTTTGATTATACGTTCCGTACAGCATCTTGTGGTGGTAGTTATGTATACAATCCTGGTAATTTAGCGGGTGCTATCCAAACAGTGACACCTGCTGCAACCACAACATATACTGTTACTGGTACCAATGCTTCTGGTTGCACTGCTACAACTACAATAACAGTGAATGTTAATCCGGCACCAGTGCTAGTTGCAACTGCAACTCCAGCTACTACTTGTAACCAAACAGTAGTTACCCCAAGTGCAAGTGGTGCAGCTACTATTGCTTGGACAGGTGGTTTAACAAATAATGTACCTTTCATTGCGAATGCAACTACTACGTATACCGTTACAGGTACTGATGGTATCGGTTGTAGTGCTTCTACAACGGTATTGGTTACTGTAAATCCAATGAGTGGCATTTTAGCCCCTGCAACTACGAATCAAACACAAGATCATGGAGATGATTTCAATGTGAACTATTATGATGCTTCTTGCGATTTGATAGCAACAGTAGATGATGGAGCGGGTGGTAATATTCTTGGTTTAACTACCAGTACTGTAACTGTAGATCCAGGTTTTGGAGTTCATAACGGACAACCATTCGTACGTCGTTGGTATCAAATTACCCCAACAAATAATGGCTGCCGATCCAAACATTCCGAATATTCGTATTACGAAGAATGCGGATGCAGGTCTTGGCAACTCCCCAGTTGTGATTACACCAACGGTAAACTGGAATGGAACGTATTGGGAATTGAGCTTCAATACGCCAAGCTTCAGTCAGTTTAGAGTGCATAGTGTAAACCCCGGCAATGTACCATTACCTGCAACGGTAACAAGCTTTAGCGGTGTGAAACTAGAAAGCGCTGACAAACTAAGCTGGACAACAAGTAGCGAACAAAACAATGCGTTCTTCAACTTACAACACAGTACCGATGGAAGCAACTTCACCACTTTAGCGAAAGTAAACAGCAAAGCAGTGAATGGTAACAGCTCCGTAGCGTTGAACTATTCAAGCATCAATAACAAACCAAGCCTAGGTCATAACTACTACCGTTTACAACAAGTAGATATGGATGGTAAGGTAAGTGTACATGCACAGATAGTAGACTTGATATGGGGAGCTACAGGAAGTACAGTAAGTATTTATCCAAACCCAACAACTGATATCTTAAATATCGATTTGTATGCTGTAAACGATCAAAACACCACTGTTAAGTTATTAGACATGAGTGGCAGAGTGATCAAACAAATCCAAGCGAAATCAGCAGTGGGTATGAACAATATCAAACTGAGCATGGGTGAAATAGCCAGTGGAGTTTACACCATTCAAGTGTATGAAAACAACACACTAAGCCACACCAGCAAAGTGAAGAAAAACGATTAATACCAGTATCATCTTTTGAACTGAGTATTTCGAAGAAATACAAAAAGCCTCCTTTACATCAAGGGAGGCTTTTTGATTTCAACCCTAGTGAAATTGTGATCAAATTTGCAAAATCAACTATAGAATGAAGGGATTATGACGCCAGAGAAATCAATTTTGAAATATCATCTAGCGATGTCTATTTATAGGAATGCGTTACAATAGGGCAATAAACTACTTGCGATTAAGAATGTGGAGTAGCACCAAATCAGAATGAAATTACAGTAAAATAATTGAAATTTCTTCTTTAAATTGTTGAAATTCAGTATTTTTGTTTTAACTAAATTACAACGCTATGATAAAAAATTACTTATCAATTCTATTTGCATTTATATTCATGATGCATTTAGTGCCCGTAAAGGCACAGTCCATACCCGAATTACTTTATTACAAATTTGATGGTGGTGGTGCAACCGTACCCAATATGGCGAGTGCACCGCCAGTCGGTACCGGTACAGCAACCATTTTAGGCGGCATTACACAAGGTGGTTCAGGTAAATGTGGTGGCGCCCTTATAGGTTCCGGAATTAGTGCGACTACTGATTATCTTAATACAGGCTGGGCCACTAGTTTGACAGGCACCTCGTGGACTATTTCCTTTTGGTCGTCAAACATTACTCCCTCTGCTACTTTATTTTATATTTTTGGAGACGTGAATGCCGGTGGTTTTCGATGTTTTACGAATGGTGTAGCTGGAGCCAATAATTGGATACTACGAGGTGGGCTAAGCGATGTACTCATTAGCGGTGGCGCCACCGTTGCTCCACATATGAATACTTTTGTTTATGATATGGCCTTAGGTAATATAAAGGCCTACCTTGACGGCGTTTTAGTAAATACTGTTGCACAGGCAGGTCCAACGATCAACGGAGCGGGTCCGTTTAAAGTAATGGGCTACAGTAAGTAATGGGCTACAGTGCAAATGTAGGCGCCCCTTTAGGAGGCTTGCTAGATGATTTTAGGCTTTATAGCCATCCCCTAACAGCAGCAGAAGTGATGAATTTATATACCTCAGTTACGGCTTCAGCTTCTTCACCATCGATTTGTTCAGGAGCATCCAGCACTTTAACCGCTACAGGTGCCACCAACTATACTTGGGATCCTGGAGCCTTATTAGGTAATAATATTGTAGTAAACCCTATTTTAACTACTACCTACACTGTTACAGGCAACGATGCCGGTTGCGGTGCAACAGCGACGGTAACAATAACTGTTAATACGCCCACAGTAACTGCTAGCGCTTCTCCAGCAACTATTTGCCTAGGAGAGTCGTCAGTTCTCACTGGTGGAGGCGCCACAAGTTATGTTTGGAATCCAGGAGCTTTAGTAGGAAGCCCAACAGTTACACCCGGTGCTACTACAACGTATACTGTAATTGGAACAGATGCACTCGGTTGTACAGCAACTTCTGTTACCTCTGTAACGGTAAATCCACTTTCACCAACTCCTAATCCTGTAATTGCTACCCCATCGGTAATTTGTGCTGGTGGTATTTCGCAACTAAATTCAACAGCTGCAGTGGGAAATGTACAATCTTGGTATACTGTGCCATCTGGTGGAGTAGCTATTGGTACCAGTTTAAGTGGTGCTGATTTTGCAGTTACTCCTGCGATAACTACAACATATTATGCTGAAAATTTAGCACCGTTTGTACCTGGAGGCACACAAACTTTTACATTTACCGGCGGTATGCAAACATTTACAGTTCCTGCGGGTGTGACCCAAATAAATATTGTTGCTAAAGGAGCGCAAGGTGCCAATGGAGCCGATGGCGGTGGAAATGGATTTGGGGGAACTGGTGGACTAGGCTCATCTGCTGAAGGAATCTTAAATGTTACTCCTGGTGATGTACTGAATATTTTTGTAGGTGGACAGGGCATTGGAGGAACTGGAGGCTTTAATGGCGGAGGAAGTGGAGGTAATATTCTTGCCGGTGGTGGCGGAGGAGCAAGCGACGTTCGATTAAATTCGGTTTTAGTTGCAAATAGAGTCATTGTTGGAGCCGGAGGAGGAGGTGGTGGAACTGGCGGTTGTGCCGTTCCAAACGTGAATGGAGGAAATGGAGGACATGGCAATGCAAATGGAACAAATGGAATTACCTCACCCAATGGTGGGGGAGGATTTGCGGCTATTGGAGCAAGCGGTGGAGCTGAAGGAATTGGTTGTGGAGGATTTCTTGGAGCGCCCGGACAGTCCACTATTAATGAGGTAGGAGGAAATGGAGGAATGGTCAAGGATGTTGTTGCGCTAGTACACCAGGTGGCGGTGGCGGTGGCGGTGGCTTTATAGGCGGTGGCGGTGCTGGAGGGGGATCAGCAGGTAACGTCGGTTGTCTTGGTAATGACAAAGGCGGTGGCGGCGGCGGCGCTGGAGGTAGCTCCTTTACAGGAGCCCTATTATCACCAGTTTTAGTTACCGGTATTCAGGCTGGTAATGGCGAGGTAGTATTAACATGGACAGGTTCAGGCTCCTCTTGCCCATCCGTGCGTGTTCCTGTAACTGTAACCGTAAACCCTGCACCAACAATTTCTGCAACTGCAAGTCCTGCTACTACATGTAACCAAACAGTGGTAACACCAAGTGCAAGTGGTGCTCCAACGATTGCTTGGACAGGCGGTGTAAACAATAATGTTCCTTTCATTGCGAATGCTACTACTACTTATACCGTAACAGGTACTGATGGTATCGGATGTACCGGTTCTACAACTGTATTGGTTACTGTAAATCCAATGAGTGGCATTCTAGCTCCTGCTACTACGAATCAAACACAAGATCATGGAGATGATTTCAATGTGAATTATTATGATGGATCTTGCGACTTGATAGCAACCGTAGATGATGGAGCGGGTGGTAATATTCTTGGTTTAACTACCAGTACTGTAACTGTAGATCCAGGATTTGGAGTTCATAACGGACAACCATTCGTACGTCGTTGGTATCAAATTACTCCAACCAATAATGGTTCTGCAGATGTGATTTTGTATATCAATCAAAGTGACTTTGACAATTACAACTCAGGCGTAGCGCTTCCATACTTACCATTACCAACCACTGGAAACAATGCCGATCCAAACATTCCGAATATTCGTATTACGAAGAATGCGGATGCAGGTCTGGCAACTCCCCCAGTTGTGATTACACCAACGGTAAACTGGAATGGAACGTATTGGGAATTGAGCTTCAATACGCCAAGCTTCAGTCAATTTAGAGTGCATAGTGTAAACCCTGGCAATGTACCATTACCTGCCACGGTAACAAACTTTGGCGGTTTGAAGCTAAAGCGCTGACAAACTAAGCTGGACAACAAGCAGCGAACAAAACAATGCGTTCTTCAACTTACAACACAGTACCGATGGAAGCCAACTTCACTACTTTAGCTAAAGTAAACAGCAAGGCGCAGAATGGTAACAGTTCCTTAGCGTTGAACTATTCAAGCATCAATAGCAAACCAAGTCTAGGTCATAACTACTACCGTTTACAACAAGTAGATATGGATGGTAAGGTAAGTGTACATGCACAGATAGTAGACTTAATCTGGGGCGCTACAGGAAGTACAGTAAGTATTTATCCAAACCCAACAACTGATATCTTGAATATTGATTTGTATGCCGTAAACGATCAAAACACGACTGTTAAGTTATTAGACATGAGTGGTAGAGTGATCAAACAAATCCAAGCGAAATCAGCAGTGGGTATGAACAATATCAAACTAAGCATGGGTGAAATAGCCAGTGGCGTTTACACCATTCAAGTGTATGAAAACAACACACTAAGCCATACCAGCAAAGTGAAGAAGAAAGACTAATACAAGTGTAACTATTTATTCTGCGTATTTAATGAAATACAAAAAGCCTCCCTCAGCATAAGGGGGGCTTTTTTGTTAATTATTTGGCACTTATTAATTTGCGAGTTACTTTGCACTATAAGCTCAGAGATTTACCTTATTTTTAATTAAAAATTATTTTAAAATGAACAAATTAAATATTCGCTTAGTTGGTATTTTTTGTGTGATTTATCTGGTAGGTTCTTTATTTACAAATTCATGTCTGGAGAGATATTGATTTGAATATCAAACCAAGTGCTGATCCGGCATTTGCTTTTGAGAATATTGAAAATAGTTTTAAGACCTATTATCCAAATAATATTAGTACAGATAAAATAGTAACCAAATTGCAAGAGGGCCAACTTCAGGAGCGTATTGATGCAGTTTATGTTATCAATAAAGCGGGTGGTAAAGACTATTCATTTTTAAAAAGTGCAAATCAAACTTCAACGATAACTGAAAATAGTATTACCTACACTAATTTATTTTCAAATGCTTCTGTAAGATATTCACAACAAAATGATGGTAGAAAATTTGATTTTATTCTTAAAAATAATCAATTTCTAAATGAAATCTCTTCAGATGCACAATATTTAGTGATAGAGGAGAAGATTGATTTGCCAAACAATTGGGTTGTTAAAACCACTGAAATGGGAATTGACATTTTTGCAGGTGCTACTTGGGTTCTTAATATTCCTAAACCATTGGCCTTCGAGACAGAACGTGCTGATAAGAAATATGAGGTAGATGAAGATTTAATGAACGAGGGACTCATTTCATATAGTACCTCAGGTAATGAACTCACCTTACTAACTAAATTTTCAATTGCTTGGTTGAAAAACAAACATAGAAGTTTTCCTGTCTACTTAGATCCTGTGGTAAATTTCTACCCCCAAAATGTGGCCAATGCCACAGGTTATCAATCAACTGCGGCTGGTAAGACAAGTGGATTCATTCGCATTACCAATACAAATACCAATTTGGGCTGGGCTTCATTTGACATTACCACACTACCTGCCGGGGCTACCATTGCTACTGGCAACTACTGGGGTTATCATTATACTACCGCCGGGGATAAATACGCAAACATAAAGGGTCTTCAATCCGTTCTTCCAATTCCTTCTACCGGAACACAGTTAAATACGCAAATAATATCAGGGCCCAATTACAATGCCAATTATCAATTTGGGAGTGCAACGTTAAATACCTGGAGAGTGGGAGCTATTAATGGAACAGGACTTGCAAATATTGCAGCGGAACAAGCACAAGGTGCCACTGGATTAGGCTTTCAATATGCTTCGGGGGTTACTACTTTCCAATATCAATATGGTTATAACGGCGCTCAAATACCCTACCTGCAACTAGATTATTCTACATTTCCATGTGCCGGGCAGCCTATTGCCGGTACGGCTACCGCAAGCCTAGTAAATGCCTGCGGAAACCCATTTAATTTGGGTCTTACCGGAAATAGCACAGGAAGTGGAATGACATTTCAATGGCAGTCGTCACCAGCAGGCTTAAATAACTGGACCAATTTAGGACCTGTTCAGATTTCACCATCAAAAACGGTTACACAAGCTTCTCCAACGGACTACCAATGTATTGTTACTTGTACTAATGGCAATTTAAGTGCCATCTCCACAGTTGTTTCAGTAGGGCAAAATCCGGTAAATTTGTGCTATTGTATACCTATTGGCACAGGAGTAAACTATTATATTACAGGTTTCACCACATCGGGCGGGCTAACAAATATCAACAATGTCGGTACAGTTCTTTCGCCAAATGGTTACGGAGATTACACCGGGATGTCTGCATCGCAGATTCCGGGAGGAACGGTAAATGTCAATGTAGCCTTTGTTACGGGAACGCATGTGGTTTCGGTATGGGTTGATTGGAATCAAGATGGAGATTTTTTCGATGCCAATGAAGCAGCGATTAATCAAGCAAGCTATATAGCGAGTCCATATATAGGAAGTTTTGTAGTTCCCTTAAATGCAAATCCAGGCTCTACTCGTATGAGGGTGCGCACACTTTATATTTTACCAAATGACCCATGCGCGACAACCATTTATGGAGAGGCAGAAGATTATACTTTCACAGTTAGTGGGAATTGTGTAGCTGCAAATGCAGGAATAGTAAGTCCGGCAAGTGTTTCTGTATGTGAGGGCAATGTAAGCACCTTAACATCCAATGCTATACCATATATTGGAACGACCTATCAATGGAAAGTAAGTTCAAATATAGTAGGGCCTTATACTAATGTTGTTGGAGGCGTGGGCGCAAATACCACCTCTTATACTATTCCTAATAATTTAGTGGGCGGTACCTATTATTATGTTTTGGAGCAAACTTGTGCGAATTGTGGACCTTGTTCAGCTATTTCAAACGAAGTAGTGGTTACCGTAAATGCAACACCAGCTCCTACCGGAACAAATAGCGTTCAATGTGTGCCGGGTATTCCAACTGCATCGGTTTCATCGAATGCAGGAGCGGGAGGAACTGGTAAATATTACTGGTACAGCGCTTTAGTTGGAGGAACCCTACTACAGTCACCACCTTATGGTCCGCTGGTTTCTTATTATTTTAATGATTTTACTTCTCCCGTATTGGTAAATTCTTCAATCGCAGGCGTTGCCTCCATTGCTGGTGGTGTTTGTCAACTAACTCCCAATGCATTAAGTCAACTTGGTAGCATTACCGTAAATCCTAGTGGTACAAATTCAAACAAGTATAGCATTGATTTTGATTTAACGGCCACTCCGGTGGGTTTAGCAGATGGAATAAGTTATAGTTTTGCACCAGATGCTAATGGACCGGCGGCAAGCCCTAATGCGGAGCAAGGAACAGGTTCAAAATTAAGAATATGTTTTGATTCCTACGGAGCAATGCCAAATGGTTCGGGTATTTATGTATTGTACAATATGGCATTGCTATCTTTTTCTGATATATCGCCGGGTGTCATAGGGTATTCACCAAGCACCGCTTGGATTAATGCACCAAATACCCATGTTGCAGCCTCTATCGATTCACTTGGTAGAATCACTTTAATTGTTGGTGGCGTTACTATTTTTAATAATCTTCAGTTACCTGCAGACTTTGTGAATTCTGATAAATCGAATTGGGTTCATGTTCTTAAAGCCCGCACGGGTGGCATTGCAGGAGCCTTTGGCATCGATAATTTAGATATCAAACATGGCTTGTCGCAACCAGGGTATACCACCTACCAGAATATATTGAATAATACCACAGATTTCTATGTAAGTGAACTTGGTACCAATGGATGCTTAAGTCCCCGTACTTTAGTTACCGCTTCTGTCGGAAGTCCAATAATTACAGCTACTCCAGCAAGTATTACCGTTTGTGAAACCGCCAATGTTACACTAAGTGGTGGTGGTGCCGGAGTTGGTGGTACGTATAGCTGGTCAGGAAATGTGCAAGATGGTATTCCGTTTAGTGCAACTGTTACTACAATTTATACTGTTACAGGCACTGCAGCTGGAGGATGTACAGGTACTGCTACGGCAAATGTAATTGTTAATCCCGTTGTAACCGGAACTGCAAGCGTAAGTCCTTCTTCTATTTGTTTGGGTGCAAGTGCTACATTTAATGGTACTGTACCAACAAGTTGCCCTGGTGGAAATGTGGCTGATTTTGCAGGTGGGTATGCACCTGGTAATTGGACCTTTACCAACAACAATTCAAATGGCACAGTAAATACTGCCGGTGCTCCCTTACATATTGTAATGACTTCCGGTACAAATGGCTCCAACCTACCTGGTACAACAAACTATTCCATCACCATTGGCTGCGCTGGAACGCTTAGTTTCAATTGGGTGTATACCCACGCCGATGTTTTCGGATCGATCTTTGATTATCCCCGCTATACTATAAATGGCGGAGCGCCAATTACCTTTTCTAATTTTTTAGCTGGTGGAGCAAATTCCCAATCTGGAGCACAAACAATATCTGTAAGTGCAGGGGATATCGTCGAATTGCAGATGTACACAATTGATAATGATATAGTGCCTGGTGTTGTTACTATTTCAAGTTTCTCTGCACCGACACCACCAGTTGGAGGGAATGTACTTTACTGGGACTCTCCGAGTGGTGGTATTAACTTAGGTGCACCACCCATTACAGTGACTCCTGTTGCCACTGGTACGATTACGTATTATGCTGAATATACAGCTCTAGGTACAGGTTGTGTGAATCCGGTGCGTACTCCAGTTCTATTAACCACTAATGGAAACCCTAGTATCACAGCAAGTGCTTCTCCGGCAATAATATGCTCTGGTGCCTCTTCGGTATTGCGGCGGCGGAGCAGCTACTTACGCATGGGATCCGGGTGCTTTAGTGGGTAGTCCTACAGTAACTCCAGCTGCTACCACTACGTATTCGGTGGTGGGTACCGACGGAAATGGTTGCACAGGTACTGCTACCGTTGATGTTACAGTTAACGCAGCACCAGTGGTTACTGCTAGTGCTTCACCTGCTATTATTTGTGAAGGTACCAGTTCCGTGTTAACCGGTGGTGGTGCTGTCACATATGCTTGGGACCCAGGTGCATTAGTGGGTAGCCCAACAGTAACTCCAATGGTAACCACTACCTATTCAGTTACCGGCACAGATGCCAATGGTTGTACAGGAACCGCCACAGTTGATGTAATCGTGAATCCTGCTCCAATATTGGTAGCAACTGCAACTCCTGCTTCTACCTGTACGCAAACAGTGGTTACACCAAGTGCAAGCGGGGCTCCAACGATAGTTTGGACCGGTGGTGTCACAAATAATGTTCCATTTATAGCTACAGCAACCTCTATTTATACTGTAACAGGTACAAGTGGTTTAGGTTGCGATGCTACAACCACCATATTGGTTACTGTAAATCCAATGAGTGGCGTTCTCGCTCCAGCAACCACGGTTCAATCACAAGATCATGGAGATGATTTCAATGTGAACTACTATGATGGATCTTGCGATTTGATAGCCACTGTTGATGATGGAGCAGGTGGTAATATCCTTGGTTTAACTACCAGTACCGTAACAGTAGATCCAGGCTTTGGCGTTCATAACGGACAACCATTTGTACGTCGTTGGTATCAAATTACCCCAACCAATAATGGTTCTGCTGACGTGATTTTGTATATCAATCAAAGTGACTTTGACAATTACAATTTAGGCGTAGCGCTTCCTTACCTACCATTACCAACCACTGGAAACAATGCAGATCCAAACATTTCGAATATTCGCATTACGAAGAATTCGGATGCAGGTCTTGGCAACTCCCCAGTTGTGATTACACCATCCGTAAACTGGAATGGTACGTATTGGGAATTGAGCTTCAATACGCCAAGCTTCAGTCAGTTTAGAGTGCATAGTGTGAACCCTGGTAATGTACCATTACCTGCCACGGTAACAAACTTTAGCGGTGTGAAACTAGAAAGCACTGATAAACTAAGCTGGACAACAAGCAGCGAACAAAACAATGCGTTCTTTAACTTACAACACAGTACCGATGGAAGCCACTTCACTACTTTAGCGAAAGTAAACAGCAAAGCACCAAACGGTACTAGCGTAACAACTCTCAACTATTCAAGCATCAATAGCAAACCAAGTCTAGGTCATAACTACTACCGTTTACAACAAGTAGATATGGATGGTAAGGTAAGTGTACATGCACAGATAGTAGACTTGATATGGGGTGCTACAGGAAGTACGGTAAGTATTTATCCAAACCCAACAACTGATATCTTGAATATCGATTTGTATGCCGTAAACGATCAAAACACGACTGTCAAGTTATTAGACATGAGTGGCAGAGTGATCAAACAAATCCAAGCGAAATCAGCAGTGGGTATGAACAATATCAAACTAAGCATGGGTGAAATAGCTAGTGGTGTTTACACCATTCAAGTGTATGAAAACAACACACTAAGCCACACCAGCAAAGTGAAGAAAAACGATTAATACCAGTATCATCTTTTGACCTGAGTATTTCGAAGAAATACAAAAAGCCTCCCTTCAAACAAGAGAGGCTTTTTTTTGATGTTGCGCCTGCGCATAATCGAGATTAGCAGTCTGAGATTGTTGAATAATTCCTATTTTTGAATGTGCTTAAAAGAGTTTTTCAATATATATACTTCCTTTATTTTGTTTTGCTTTTCGCATTGCTGATTCTACTTTCAATGCCATTTACATTTCTATTTCTGATTTTGCCCAAGAAGCAATGTGATATCGCGATGTTTCGTTTAATGAAATTTGGTGCAAATGCCCTCTTCATTTTGAGTGGGATTATTCCAAAAAATTTCCATCGTCAAAAAATCAATTTTAGTAACAGTTATATCATCATTCCCAATCATTCAAGTTATATTGATGCTGCTGCAATTTATACCAGTATTCCAACTGTTTTTAAGACCCTTGGGAAAAAAGAAATTGAAAAGGTTCCAATTTATGGCATCATTTTTAAGACGGTTTGCATTACTGTTGATAGAAGTTCACTGTCTGCACGCGCTCTCAGTTTTAGAAAAATGAAGAATGAATTAGAAAGTGGACTTTCCATCGTTATTTTTCCGGAGGGGACCTTTGCCGATGCCCCACCGCCAGAGTTATTACCTTTTCAGGATGGGAGTTTTACTTTGGCCATCATGCAACAAACAGATTTACTTCCCATTTTGTACTTGGATGCTTGTAATAGAATGCATCCATCACGAAATGCAGAAATGAGTATGGGCTATAGTAGAGCAGTTTTTCTTCCAAGCCTAGCTGTAAAAAATTTAGAAAAAGCAGATGTACAGCCCTTCAAACAATACACACAGAATTATATGCAGCGTTGCATGGACTTCATAAGGGAGCGAAATGCAGAGGAAGTTTGGAATTTTGCAATTGAATATCAAAAACAACATGTATATTCGAGAATATGAAGTATGCGGATGTAATACTACCTCTTGCTGTTGCCAATACCTATACGTTTGGCGTGCCGGTTGAACTGCAATCTAAAATTCAGGTGGGTTGTCGCGTAGAAGTTCAATTTGGCAAACGAAAAATTTATAGCGGTATTGTCCAGAGTGTACACAACAGAAAACCGGAATTGTATGAGGTCAAGCCCATCCGATCGATACTTGATGAAAATCCCTTGGTTACAGAGCAGCAGATACAATATTGGCAGTGGATTGCTTCCTACTATATGTGCACCATAGGGGAAGTAATGAGTGCTGCACTGCCTTCTTATTTAAAACTTGAAAGTGAAACTTTTGTGGTATTAAATGATGAAGTGAACATAGATGATTATGAGCTAAGCGACGATGAATTTATGGTATTGCAAGCCTTGCAAGTACGAAAGGAACGTATCGAAAAGAAGGGCGTTAAGAATCCATAAGAAGCGGTTCATAAACATTTTTCTCCAGCAATATTTCAGGTGCAACCTTTTGCAATGGACGAAACGGCATTTCAACTACTGAAAATTTTTGACAGGCAATTAAGGAATCCATAGTTGCCAAATTTATTTTTCCTGTAAGAAAACAAAATTCCTTGCTTTTGAAATAGGTATCAATTTCAATAAAGAGGGCGCTGTCTATAGCTGTTTGACCTTTCCAACTAACATATACTTCAATGATTTCATTTTGGCGAACTGTTGGCGTGTTAACATTGCTTGCTTTTTTGTATTCATATTGATAACCATATTGAAGCGCACTTATATCGCTCAGAACGGCTGAAGTTGTAGGATATCTGCCCGCGCCTTTTCCTGATAAGAATTGTTGGTCTGCTAGTGTTGATTCGATGAGGATCCCATTGTATTCATTCCGAATGGTACAAAGAGGACTTTCTTTGTCAATAAACTGTGGCATCACATATGCTACTACATATCCCAGTTGATTGAAATAGGCTTTGGCAATCAATTTTATTTGGAACTCTTTTTCTTTTGCATACTGCAAGTCTTCGGAGGAAATAGAACAGATCCCTTTTCGAATAATTTGTGTAGGAAGTGCTTTTATTCCAAAGGTGTGTTTTAACAAGAGCACTAATTTATTTTGTGCATCAAAACCCTCCACGTCTAAGGTGGGATTGCTTTCTGCAAAACCCTCTAATTGTGCCTGTTGCAAGGCCTGTTGATAGCAAACATTTTTTTCAGTCATCTGGGTCAAAATGTAATTTGTTGAGCCGTTTACGATACCATAAATGGATTGTAGCAAATCATTGTTATAATATTCTTCGAGATTTCTCAGTATAGGAATACTTCCGCAAACAGCTGCTTCATAAAGAAGCGATACCTTATTGGCTTTCTGCAATTGAATCAGTTCTGACAAATGAATGGCGAGCATTTTTTTATTGGCGGTCACCACATTTTTTTTATGAATTAGTGCTTGCTTTACGATAAAGTATGCCGCTTCATCATCATCAATTAATTCTACAATTGTATCAATTCGACTATCCAATAGAATGTCGTTGACGTCTGTGGTAAAAAGTTCGGCTGGTGCGTCTCTTTTCTTACTTGGATTTTTAATGGCTATTTTTTCAATCTGTACTTTGAGGTCTTTATTCGATGAAATCACCTTAAAGACACCTTCGCCGACTACACCGAAGCCGATGAGTCCTATTTTTTTAGTAGTATTCATTGGAGTCGTTTTAGTGTTGAAGAGAATAGTGGTTTTGAGTTTTAGCTAAAGGATCTTCTTTTAAAAGAAGAAATGTATTTTTTAAATCTTCAATTAAATCGTTGGATTCTTCAATACCACATGATAGTCTAATCAATGAATCCTTCACACCCGATTTACATCTAATATCTCTTGGTATGGATTTATGCGTCATCAAAGCTGGTTGACAAATGAGGCTCTTGATACCGCCAAGACTTTCTGCTAATTTGAAATAGTTGGTATTGCTCACAAATCGGGTAGCTTCTTCTAAGGTGTCGTTTTTTAATGTAAAGGAAAGCACTCCGCCATAGAGGTTTCCCTGTTGTGCGTTCGCCACCGAATGATTGAGATGCGTGCTCAAACCCGGATAATACACTTCATCCACTTCAGATAGAGTGGATAAGAAATGAGCAACTTTCAGGGCATTTTCGCATTGTTTGGGCACCCGTAAGGCAAGTGTTTCAATACCACGTATTAGTAACCAACAATCTTGCGGTCCCAGAATGCCACCTGACGCATTTTGAATAAATTTTATTTTTTCTGCTAAGCTCTCATTTTTTACTGTAACGATACCGGCAAGTAGATCGCTGTGTCCTCCAAGATATTTTGTACCACTATGAAGAACGATATCAGCGCCGAGATTAAGAGGTTTTTGCAGTAGCGGTGAAGCAAATGTATTATCCACCACTAACCATGCATTGCACGATTGTGCTATTTTTGATATACGTGCAATATCACTTATTTTCAATGTTGGATTTGTGGGGGTTTCGATCCAAATTAATTTTGTTTTTTCTGAAAGCACCTCCACAATATTTTCGGCATGAGTCGTATCAACGTAATGAACCGTAATTCCAAATTTTTTATAAATATGCGTAAATAGCCTAAAGGCGCCTCCATAGATATCATCGACGGCAATTATTTCATCTCCGCTGGAGAGCATTTTCAATACAGCATCGATTGCTGCCAGTCCGGTGGCGAAGGCAAAAGAATGGGTGCCGTTTTCAAGTTGTGAAACCAGGTTTTCCAACACATTGCGTGTTGGATTATTGCTTCTTGCATAATCATATCCTTTATTGATACCCGGCGCTTCTTGTACAAAGGTTGCCGTTTGATAGATGGGAGTTGAAATGGATCCTGTTAGGGAGTCTACGGGGATACCGTGAATAATTTGTGTGTTGTTGCTCATGACGATAGTATTTTTTAAGGTTCAAAATTTTCTTTTAAAAAATATATCAGTACTAGGTTTCAGTTCAGAGCATAAAAAAACTCTTCCCTGATGGTGAGAAGAGTTTTAAATATTGTAATGCATAACATATCGAATATCTACTTTCTATTCTTACTATCTATCTCAATATTGCTATTGAGCTGGAGTTTGCACCTTATTCGTTGTAACGAACAGGTTGTCAAGGTTTCATCGGGCCATTCCCTCTACCTTTCTTGATAATATTTCTTTTTAAAGAACTGGCGCAAAGATATAAGCATGCAAACGGATTTACCAAATTTATTTTTTTATAGAAGAAAACGGCAGCTGTTTTTTATTCTTACACTGGGTTTTCTATGTATTGAAAATGCTTACTGAACGGGGGTTTGTTTCGAATATTAAAACAGATTTTTTGAATTGATTTTTCTACCATTTTAGAATTCCGCAGAATCGAAAACGCTCCTGTGTTTACAGAATGCGTTTTACGATTCGGTTTATTTTACTTAGCGATGAGAACACTATGCTTGCGTATTTGCGCTGCAGAGGAAATAATTAATTGATAGACACCCGGAGGTAAATGGTGTGTGTTGTATTTCAACTTCGTTAGTCCGGAACCTAGGTTTAGGTTTTTATCAAGTATCACTTTTCTTCCAAACAAATCAATAAGCGTAATACTTCCCGAAAAAGATTTAGCACTGCTAATGGCTACATTCAATTCGTCTTGAGCAGGATTGGGATAGGTACTTAGCTGAAAGTCGTTCTGAACAGAGGTTGGGTTCAAGCCTAACGTAATTTGGGGTGTTACTAAGTAGGTTTTGTTGGTTCCTGTAAAGTATCCGGCATTGGTGGCATTAATACCTTGTACTAGTATTTGACTTTTTGCTGGTATGTAGGTATAGGCAGCATAAAAATATTCTCCGGTCGGCATTGTAAATGTATTGATAGGATGAAAGGCCTCACCGGTGCTTAGGTTCACAGTAATCATACTCAATTTGTTCGGATCCGTGGCAGAGTCAACACCCATGAGATAGGCAAAATTATCTGTCTTATTGAGAATGACATCAAAGAATCCACCATCAGTCAAAGAATCTTTCAGCGGGTCCATGGTTATTAATTTTGAAAACTGTTTGTTTGCCGGATCAAAAAGGATCAATGCATATTCTGCACCTGAAACACCGGCTCGCGAAGCAAGTAGCAAGTAGTTTCCGTTAGTCATTTGTAAGTCAGAAAGAGGTTTGGTATAAACAGCGTTCAATAACCATCCGGGATCTGCAGGAATCAACTCCGCCGAATGAGCAACAAAGTCATTAGTGGCAGTTTGGTAATATTCTACACTAGTATAAATGGGACCACCAAAAGTGGGATACCCTCCGGCAATAATCGCCCCTCCGTCATTTGTTGGAAGTACTATCGGTTGTGCACGAGGTTGCAATAATGTTCCAGTGGTTGGACTAAACGTATTGCTACTGGTATCATACACTTCGCCATTAGCGGCACCATTGTTGTTGTACCAAGCTCCCACTATTAAAACCTTACCATTATTAAGTTGAGCACCGCTTACGTTACATCTTTTTTGAAGCAGGTTTGCTTTTATTTCAAATGTGTTGGTGAGTGGATTGTACATTTCCGTTGTAGCATATCCGGGTGCAATTCCTAAATCTTCGGATCCTCCCACCAAAAAGAATCTACCATCTGAAAGCTTGATAGTGGCTGAGCCATCGTGCGGATAGTTCATGGCTGATTCTGAAAAGGTATTGCTGGTGGGGTCATACAAGTCAGAATAAGAACACGAAACGAAATTCACTTCTCGTCCTCCAAACGTAATCACCTTTCCATTGTCTAGTAAGGTAGCAGGAGGGAAAATCTTGGCTCGCATCATGTTAGGACCTGCTTGATAATTGGCGCCTCCTGTTTGTGCAAAGGAGCTACTTGTGATGCTCAGCAACAGTAGAAGCGTAGCGGTAAATTGGTTAACGAATGCTGTAGTTTTTTGTGTCGATTTCATTTTCTATTTATTTTAGTTTGAGTTGCAAAGTTCTATTGAAATGTTGAGCTGAAAGTTGATGAAAGTCAGTGTTTATGCTGATTGTTATCATTAGAAGTGTCCCTACGATGTAGTAACTTCATAGATTGTGCCCGATTTTTTTCAATCTCATTTTTTCGAGCGAACTAAAATTGGCATACGTATCTAGTTCAATTATCCAACAACAAACGTTTACAACTATTTATATTCACAAGTAAACGATTAGTATACGACTTGCTGCGGTAGTTATTATCATCTTTGCATTGTTGGATTGGAAAAGCGCTTTTTCATGAAGATCGAAATAAATAATTTACTAAATCGTCTGCGATCAGCAGACACAAAACAACCATTAATTATGTACGCATTAAAAAACAAAGTTCAACTTATTGGCTATTTAGGCCAAACTCCGGAAATTAAGACAACAGATTCGGATAGAAAGTATGCAAAATTTAGTTTGGCTACCAATGAAGAGTATAAAAATAGTAAAGGTGAAAAAGTAAGCGAAACACAATGGCACCATTTGGTGGCCTGGGGTAAGGTTGCTGAATTGGTAGAGAAGTACCTTCACAAGGGAAGCGAAATAGCTATTGAAGGCAAACTAATGTATAATGAGTTTACAGATGCCAGCGGGGCGAAGCGATACATCACCGAAATACAAGTCAACGAGCTTTTGTTGTTAGATAAAAAGGCAGAAAAGGAATTGATGAAGTAACGCGTTTGTGGCAAAGGTGTATTCAAAAATTATTGAACAGTATACGCCCCCTTTTCCTCTTTCTTTTTTAACGACCATTTGTTGTTACGTGAAAATGGAGCATATACTGCAATACAAGCAATTCGTCCACAGGTTTGACTGGTAATGGGTTCATGTTTTATGGAAAATTTTAAGGTGAAAAGAAGCTCTGTGTCATAGGTGCGATGGGGCACCTGCCTCTTCCCAAACGGGAAGAGGTTTTGACCTGAGTTCCGGAATAACGCTTGTGCCAGAAGCACGATGATTTTGCGTTTTTTTTTATAGCTTTACCTAATGAAAGAAATTTTTCTTTTTCTGTTTGTCTGTTGGGGACTAATCGTGCAAGCCCAAACTAAGGAAAGTACCTATGTTAAAAAGGAATTTCTGATTATATACTCAGGAAATGACTATGCCAGCTGCCATAAGAAGGCGGTGGAAGCGAGCACGAAATTGAAGGTCAAGTTGAACTTAAGGCAATTGAATGCAAATAAGGCGATTGGGTTGTCACTAAGTGAAATGAACTGTGAAAGCGAACATGGCTTTTTTCCCTGTTACGTAGCCAGAGGAAAGAATGACGATGGAGCTTATGTAAGTATAGAGTATTCAGATGCTTATATTGATTTTGAAAAAGGAAATTATCTAGTGATACTATCCAGTTATCCGGGAGGACATGCCGGAAATAGATTACTTTTTGAGAGAGCGCAAAAAATTTACAAGGAGGCTGTCCTCAAATCTTCAAAGGTTTATACCGGATGCATCCATTAAGAAATAAATAGACTAATTAGATGAATATTGATGATAACAACGAGTACTTTACACTTGCCTACAACTTTGTGTTGCACACAGCTTGCCCCATTTATTTGACAGGTAAGGCTGGCACCGGCAAGACTACCTTTTTGAAACATATAAAAAAGCATTGTACCAAAAATATGATTGTGGTAGCCCCTACGGGTGTGGCTGCTATCAATGCAGGTGGTGTTACCATGCATTCATTTTTTCAACTTCCCTTTGGACCTTATGTTGCCAATGCGCCGCGTGGTTTTGGGTTGAATGAAAATGTGGTAGACAAGAATGCCTTACTGAATAATCTCAAATTTGGGAATAATAAACGCACATTGATACAGGAATTAGAGCTGCTGATTATTGATGAAGTAAGTATGCTGCGTAGTGATATGTTAGATGCAATGGATACCATCCTACGGGTTATCCGTAAAAGAAATAAACCCTTTGGAGGTGTACAGGTTCTTTTTATCGGCGACCTCTATCAATTGCCTCCGGTGGTGAAAGAAACAGAAGCCCCTATTTTTAATACGTACTATAAAAGTCCTTTCTTTTTTCATGCAAAAGTGTTGGAGCAAACCCAACCTATATTTATTGAATTAAAGAAAATATACCGTCAAAATGAACAGAAGTTTATCGACCTATTGAACAATTTAAGAAATAATGAACTAAGCGATGTTGATTTTGAATTGCTCAATAGCCGATACAATCCTACATTCAAACCAACAGACCATAAGTACATTACCCTCACCTCGCACAATCATAAAGCCGATGCAATCAATAGTGCTGAGTTAGACAAACTACCACAAAAGTCCTTTGAGTATAAAGGAGCCATTAAAGGGGAGTTTAACGACAAACAATTGCCGACAGAATTGATTTTAAAATTGAAGGAAGGGGCGCAGGTGATGTTTATGAAAAATGACAGTAGCGGACTGAGTCGATATTATAATGGCAAAATAGCCATTGTAGATCAGATAGATCAGGATGGCATTACCGTTCGATTTCCGGATTCAAATGAATGTTTGAAAATCGAAAAGGAGACATGGGAAAATATTACCTATCGGCATGATGACGATAGCAATAGTATAGAAGAAAAAGTTTTGGGAACCTATACCCAATACCCTTTGCGACTTGCTTGGGCAATCACCATTCATAAGAGCCAAGGACTTACATTTACACATGCTATTATAGATGCCGGAAGTTCCTTTGCACCCGGTCAGGTATATGTTGCCTTGAGCCGATGTACTTCCTTAGAAGGCATTGTCTTACACTCAAAAATACTAGCGAATGCCATCCATTCAGACTTTAGAATTTATGATTTTAATGCCATTGAGCAACCCCTGCAGCAATTGGAATCGCAGTTGGACCTTGAGAAATTAAATTATGAAAACGAAAAAATTCATTCTCTGTTTATTTGGAAACAGCTTTTGGATAAGGCCTATCTACTTTATGAAAAAACGCTCAATACGAAATTGATTCCTGAGGAATTTAGAGCAGTTGATTTTTGCAATCTTCAGATTGAACTTGTCAAAAAGCAACAAGAAGTTGCTGAGAAATTTGTGTTGGAACTTGATTCGCTTTTCAATGAAATGGCATTTAATCAAGAAAAGAACAAAATTCGAATGCGCCTGCAAAAAGCGGTACGCTATTTTACCATACAAGTGTATGATGAATTGATAGCACCTTTTGAAACATTCAAATCACAATTTGATGGAGTAGCACGTATAAAGAAGTATCTGAGCCTGCTCGAAGATACAGAAAATGCTTTTTGGCAAAAAGTGATTCAATTGCAAGAGGCCTCGTTTGCCGGTGACAAATTATTGGAAAGTCCGATTGTATATAGAAGTACATCCCATGAACCGAAACTAAAAACAAAAAAGAAGGAAAAGGGCGATAGTGCCAAAGAAACGTTTGCCTATTTTAGTTCGGGTAAAACTATAGAAGAAATCACACGTATTCGGCATTTGGCTACAAGTACCATCGAATCGCATTTAGCAGAGTTTGTTCGAAGTGGCGAGTTGGATGTGTTTCAATTTGTTTCGTATCAAGATATTCAGGATGTCAAAGAAATGTTTGAGCAAACAAAATCCTTTTCTTCCACTACCCTTGTTCAAAAACTACAAAACCGCCTTACACATTCGCAGGTAAAAATGGCGTTGAATTATTTACTTTTCAAAGGAGAAATAGAAATGAAGCCGGTTCCAAGTATGTAAGTAATAGATGCGCCGGGAGCTTTACTACTCTTTCATCACTTTTTGAGAGAATAATACGTTTTGATTTTTGTCAAATACTATCACCATATAAACACCCGTACTGAATTGAGAGATATCAAAATCGTAATTTTTATTACCTGACTGATGACTGATTTTTTCATTCAACAAAATTTTACCATACATATCTGTCATCATCATATTGTAATTTTCTTTTTTCTGATTGGCTATCTGTATATTAAATCGGCTCCGTGTTGGATTTGGATACAGTGAAATATAATCCACATTTGAATTGTTTTCATTTAAACCAAGAGGAACTTGCACCACAAACAGGGTATCGTCATTACCTCCATTATTGCCATTGTCGATAATCACTGCTGTTTGCAATCCCTGCGCTCCGTTAAAGTAGGGATCAATGATATGCGATGTAAGCCCATTCATGTTTATATTACTAGCCGAAAACTGTTTCACCGTATCATTGTAAATAGCTATGACATTTAAATTATAGCTCAAATTGGCATTTCCGGGATGAATAATTTGGTACTGATAATCGGCAGGGTTGAGGGTAATAATACTATCATTGGCCGGTAAAACAAGATTGCTGGCTGTGATGATACAAGCGGTAGGTAAATTTGGATCCATTTGCGAAAAATCGGCCACCAAGGTCTTAGAAATATTATCCGGATTTCCGTAACTCATATACCTATTTTTGCTGGTTGCATAATCCTTTTCTGCCGGCAAGGCTCTTCTTAACAAACTCATACGAATGAGATCGTTATCGAAGGTAAAAGTCATCAAACTATCTTTATAATTAGTGGTTGATATCTGCAATTCCGCAAGGGTATCTCTAAAAAATGCATTCGGGATAAAGGTGGCATTGAATTTTCCTCCGATAGCACTGACATTTTCAATATTGTTTGTATAACCGGTGGCATCGTGCGAAGCGGTATTTTGGGTATTTACATCGTAAATCAGAAAATCGGAATTATGACTCACCTGCAGTCTAACAATGGTATCTAGAGATCGAACAGGCTTGAGAACAGAATTATTAATCGATTTTAATTCACTTACGCTTGCTTCATTAAAGGCAACAAAAAATTTCTGATTAGGGGCCGGACTATAGTTTGCTGAATAAACCGAATCTATTCTATTGAGCATTTTATCGGTTTTAATTAAGAAATATTCGTTTTGAACGGTCGGATTATTGGAGTCATACACATATAAGGTGTCATATTCAATCGCATTATTGAAATTGAAGGGAAGCTTTTGTGGAGTTTTTATTTTAAACGGTAATACTGAATGGTAGTCAAAATTTGTTTTGCCGGGAGATATCCAACCAATATAAATTTGTCGGTAGTTATTACTATCTTTTAGCGACCATGCATGTTTGCATCGATGAATACCGGCCCAAGGAAGTACTTTCTTTTTCAGATCAGTGCCATACCTCATTAATGAAGGTTCATTCTGACGAATATAAACCCGTTGAATAGCTGTAATAGCAGCGGCACTTAAATCTGTATAGTTTGCCAAATTGTTATCGGCACCAATTCCATATTTGGTATCTAGGTAGGTATCATTTAAATAATGCATCGCCGAAGTACCTGCAAAGCCATAACAAATACCAGAAAAAGGATTTTGATAAGTACTTAGCCATTTTACAAACATGTTTCTTTTATTGATATATCGGTACACATACGAAAGGGATGGGCTTTGCGAATTGTTGTAATAGATGTCGGAGTTTACAATTTCTTTCATAAATGACTTCCAATCAATAAGCTGGTTTTTAATATAGTTGTAAATATTAGCACCTGGGTTAAACATCGCTACTACAGCAGGGTCAGTGGCAATATGTGGTTCAATAAGGGGGAAGGCTGTATTGGCAAACGGATCTATCGTGTTATAAGTAAAGCCCGACCAAAAATTACTCGTCCATACCTTTCCTGATGCTGGCGCTCCGGTATTATTGGCTAGCTGTGTCCATACATGTTTGTTGAACGAATAGTTTTCTATCTTGTATTCACCGCTGTTTGGTGTGTAGATGAATCCAATCCAATTTCCAGTAGTGGGATGCACAAAGGAGCCTACTATTTGATTACTGTCGTTGATTGCACGAGCAACAGACTGTATGGTATTGCTGTGAAAAATATTGGCAAGGGAAGTGAGGTTTAATTGTCCGCTATTTGGCTGACCCGGTGTATAGGTGGGCGTAGCAACAAAAGCATTTAAATATCCAAGTCCGTTTTTGTATTCTCCACAAATTTTTCCATTATTGTTTTTTCCCCAAGGGTGACACCAAGTATTACCATTCAAGACATAAAACATCGCGTAGAGTTCCTCATATAAAAAGGGAATATTTTGAGAGCCATCAATATAAAATCCTGTTGCCATTCTATTGGTATCCATAGCCCCTGCCATGGTATTGTAAAAGGCATATGGATTGGGAATTTCGTAACGCCATGCCTGCCACGGATTAAAACCTGCAGGCGGGGTTCCTTGATGCAAGGTAAACATCCATCGGTTACTAGGCGCCTGATACCATCCGGTAATATCTCCTTTGTTATTGTAATGAAAGGCCTTAATATTATTTTGTCCAATATTATTTGTGATGGGCCAGTCATTTACTACAATGGTTTGATTGACAAAGCACTTATGTAACCTGGAAATACCTCCCGCATCGGTATAATTTACAATAACCATATTGCTATCATTGATACCGATGGCCTTGATTCCATAGCTACCGGCACCGGTAATGGCTGAGGTAATCAGTATCGTATTGCCTTCAGAAGTGATAACAAATCCAATGGTATCATTATTGGCAGGATTGTGATAGTATCCACAAACAAATCCTTTGTTATTAATTCCCATTGGAAAATTGTTGTAGTTATTAACCACGTCTATAGTGCTGAAGTCTACTTGCTCCAAAGAATAGGTTTGGGCTTCAGATAATTTGGTGCATAGAATCACCACTAAAAATAATAGAAGTTTTTTCATTGTGATTTTGGTTTGAGCACGAATGTAAACATTTGGTTTGGCACCGTAAAAGGAAGAGCGCTTTTTAACAATTGCAAATTTCTCTATGTATAAATAACTATTTTATCAAACAAATACACATAGGTTATTAGTAAAATATTATATTTACAGAAGCTAAATAAAACTAAAAATGAAAATCAAATTATTAATTACGGGTCTTATCCTATTTTTTCTCTCTTGCGCCGAGCAGCAAAAAGAAGCTGAAACTCCAAAGGAGACGGAAGGAATGCATATCTCAGTACATGATGACAGTACCGATGCAGACGTAAATATCAGCTCAAAGGGCATTCATGTTAAAACAGAAAATGGAGAAGAGGCAGACGTTTCAATCACCAAGGATGGCATTAATGTAAAGGGCAAGGATGGAGAAGAAGCCAATGTGAAAATGGATGCAAACGGATCTATGGATATTAAAACCAAAGAAGGAAATACCAGTGTAAAAATGGATAAGAGTGGCAATATGACCATAAAAGGACCTGATGGTCAGGAGATAAATGTAAATGTGAAAGACGCCAATAAATAAAAAGAATCCCTTGTGTAGGGTTCCTATTCTCGCATGGACTTTTGCGGGCGCTGTTCAATATTTTTTATGCTTTTGTAATACCGTTTTCCATTATATTGATACATAATCACCAAATCGGCTTTAAAGGGAAAGGGCTCCACAAAATGATTGTAGGCAAACGTAGAATCTATATTTCGGTAGAAATTTGCATATAAATCTTTGTTTGCCTTTATTAGATATCTTCCACGATTTACGGGCGAAGACACTCGCTGTAAGGTTTTCATTTCATACAGATCGCAGGGAACGGGTGTGGCACCAAACCAAACAGAATCAATAAGCACACCATTTGCCAGCACCTGAATGTTTACTTCATAGATATTTCCGGTAGTTTTACGGTTCGTATGTACAAAGGAATAAAATCCACTTTGATAAGATATAAATTCTCTCTGTACAGCTTTGCGTTTTTTGGCCATAGCGTTTTCAAAACAACAGATATACAAGAGAAGCGTCATCAAAAAAATTCTGGACATAGTATAAAATTTAGAGTGTAAGTAATTTGTAAGATAGTTCCTTTAGCATGCTGATATTGTTTTCAGCAATATTGATTCCAATTGCGTGCAAATTATATTCGTGTATAATACTGATTGCCTTTGCCGTTTGGGCTAGATTGTATTTTTGTGAGGCCTTTTGATAATCTTTAATAAAGAAAGGAGCTATACCCACAGCCTTTGCAGCATCAGCCTGTCCCAAATTTTTGGCATAGTGGTATTTATACAATTTGCAAAATTCTGTATACAGCATTGCAGTAATCACTACCATCGGGCCTTCTTTAGGATTGGCCATATAATATTGTACTATTTTATAGGTGGTGTTGGCATCTCGCTCAATAATTGCTTTGGGAAATTGAAATACATTATAATCTTTACTGATGCCGATATATTTTTCAATGAGATCCTCCGTAATTTCGGCATCCTCAGCAATATTAATACGCACCTTTTCTATTTCATTGACAATTTTTTGCAAGTCATTTCCCAAATAAGCCGCTAACAAATCAGCATTCTTTGCGTTTATTTTGATTTTATTTTTTTGGCAAAATTGCAAAATCCAATCAGAGAGCTGATAGTCTTTTATTTTTTCGAACGTCACATACTCGGTACTCGACTTGGCCTCTTTCGATTTAATATACTTGGCCAGGGAACTTCTCCCATCCACTTTTTTGTATTTGTGCGCAATCACTAGAATAGTACTTGCAGCTGGATTTCTGAAGTAGGACTCCAAACTTTCAAAATCTTTTAACTGCGAAGCCTCTTTTAAAATAACAAGCCGCTTAGCAGCAAAAACAGGAAAGCTTCTACATTCATTTATGATATCAAAGGGAAGCGCGTCTTTGCCAAAAAACACTTTAAAATTGAAGTCTTTTTCCTGTTCCTGCAAAATATTTTTTTCAAAAGCCTCTACAAGTTCATCAATGAAGTACGATTCCTCTCCATCAAAAATATAGAGAGGTTTTGTGCTACCTTCTTTAATCTGCTTCAATATTTCTGTTACTTCCTTCATAGTGCTATTTAATCGACAAACGTAATTTCATTTTCAGACAGCAAGGGCATACCGTTTAATCGCATTAAAACCTGGGCAACGGTCACCACATCTTTATTGCAATAGTTTACAATTCGAGTTAAATCATTTTGATGCCAATATACTGCTGCCACGTCGCTACCGTCAATATCATCCTTGGGACTTTCAATACCCAGTACATTGGATAACAAATCAATAGACGTAAAATTTTTATACTCTCCAAATTTCCAAAACTGCAAGGTGTCAAGCATGGGATTTTCCCAGGGTTTTTTATTCTGCAAATTCATTAATATGTCAGGAAGCGGTATTTGATTGATATAACTTCTCCGGCAAATGTACGGAATGTCAAACTCACGTATATTATGACCGCAAAATTGTTTGTAGTCGTTTCTGAAAAATTTATTGCAAACTACCCCAAACTGATGGAGAATTTCTTTTTCATCATCACCAAAAATCGATTTGATTTTTAGGGAGTATGTATTGTCCGTTTTATCAGCAATCTTGTTTTTTACAAAATAACCAAGACCAATACAAATAATCTTTCCAAATTCGGCATAAATGCCTGCACGCTCTGCGAAAGTCCGTTGCGAATCGGTTTGCTCGCTTGCTATGAGTTGCGACTTTTTGTCCCAAAGTCTTTGCATATTTTCGTGGAGATCGGTATAATCTTTGTAAAGGGGCACGGTCTCAATATCAATCAAAAGGAGATTTTCTGTGTATAACATTTTTAGTAGGTTTTTTCGAGAGTAAATATAATAACAAAACTTTACATCGAGTACTTCCCAATTGTTGGAACATAGTTTACCTTTGCAGTAAAATAAAATTGACACCCATGGAAAATACACCTCAAGAACCCCGAAAAGGCATTAGTCTGCACTGGATTTATTTAGGAATTATTGCCCTCCTTGTGGCAGCTGGTATTTATCTTTTTGTGAACAAAAATAAGGCCGAAGACAAGAGCGAAGCCCTTAGCGAACAAGTGGAAACCATTGCTACCGATAAGGCAAGTATTGAAACCGAATACAATGCCGCATTAGCCCGTTTAGATGAAATGAAGAATGAAAGCGTGCAAATGGATAGTTTGCTCACCAGCAAAAGCAGCGAAGTAGAGGAGTTGAAAAGTAAAATTAACGCCATCGTTAAGAATAAGAATGCAACAGAGTCAGAACTGAAGGAGGCCGGCAGATTGATTAAAGAGTTGAAGAATAAATTGATGGGTTATCAAGAACAAATCACCGCGCTTAAGAATGAAAACATTCAATTGACAGAAGAAAAGAAAAATTTGATTAGCGAAAAGAATGAAATCATTTCCGAAAAGGAGAATTTGCAAAGTGCCAAAAAAGAGTTGGAAAAAACAGTAGAATTGGGAGCGGTATTGCATGCGTCCGGGTTTAAACTGGAGGCTATCAATAGCAAAAAGAATCTTTTTGGGAAGGAAAAAGAAAAAGAAACCAACAAAGCTAAAAAGGCTGATTTAATGCGCATTTCCTTCGATCTTGATGATAATAGAATTAGCGAAAGCGGCGAGAAAATGATTTACATCTGTATCAAAGCGCCCAATGGACAAATTGTAACATCAAGTGGGAACACCTTTAAAACGGTAGAAGGCAATGAAATGAATTATACAACCACCAAGATAGTACCCTACCGCAAAGGAGAGAAAGTGTATGGTATTACTACAGAATGGAGACCCAATAGCGATTTTGAAAAAGGAAATTACACCGTAGAGGTATATCACCAGGGGTATAAAATTGGGAATCAAAAAGTATCATTGAATTAATTTTTATGCAAAGCATCTCAATAGGCTGCGATCATGCCGGTGTAGCACATCGCGAAGCGATCATTCAATATTTAACCCAAAAGGGATATCAGATAATTGACCACGGTACTACAGGTGCCGACAGTGTCGACTATCCCGATTTTGCACATCCTGTGGCCCTCGATGTGGAGACAGGTAGGGCCCGCTTTGGCGTTTTGATTTGTGGTAGTGCCAATGGCGTGTCCATGACAGCTAACAAGCATTCAGGTATAAGAGCTGCCTTGTGTTGGAAAGATGAAATCGCTTCGTTGGCAAGACAACATAATGATGCCAATATTATTTGTTTGCCTGCTCGGTATATAAGTCATGCAGAAGCAATACTTTTTACCGAAACCTTTTTACAAACAAATTTTGAAGGAGGAAGACATCAGAACCGAGTGGCTAAAATTGGCTGCTAGTACTTTTGCGAATCTTTAGCTACAAGGGGTATTGCACTCCAAATGAATAATAGAATTCGATAAATGTAAACGCTTGCTTGGCACGATCAGTATACCCAATGCCTCTGGTAAGGATATCAGGCATATTGATATATCCCATTTTGTTGTCTAATTTGAAAAAGCAATATCGAAGAAATACCGATTTGATGCCTGCATTCAAACCTAGGCCATAGCCAGCCAAATGAAATTTATTATTTCGCGCAAAATGCATCAGCGTAATATCTGATCGAGGAATCACTACACCTCCATGGATTCCAATGTTTACAGCAAGGGAGGCCTTTCTGTTTTTACTGATTAATACCTGTTTTTCTTTATTAAGGGAGGCATGCACATAGTTGAGACCATCTGTATGTTCATACTGTAAAAAATCAGGAGTGATTACTATTTCCTGATTGTTGTAATCACCTTCAAATTCATCATGAATATGGGTGTATCCATTTAAGACTGCTGTTGAGTATGCCGACACCACATACTTCATATGATCTTGCCCTATTGTAAACGAAAGATTGTTCGGTAACAAAATGCCCAGGCAAAAATTATATTGCGGTATGGTTAGGTTGGTAATGTTCAGGTAATTTTTTACAGATAAGGGGGATTGACGGTCTTTTGCAATGGTATTTTTTAACGTGAAATCATACTCCTCTCCCATAAAGTGGATGGCCGATTTTGAAAAGAAAGCCCGATTATAGCCCCATGAGGAAAACAGAGAGATATCTTTCCTTTTTTTCTTCTTTGCAGAACTGCCAAACGGTGCTACCAAAAACAAAAGAAAAAGGAGTGGCCTCATATAAATTAAAGATGTAAAACTAAGGGAATGTATCGAAAATCAATCAACCTTTTTTATCATTATTTTAGCAGTTCATTTCATAAAATATAAGAGGCACATTCATTAGCTTTGTCCCAATCTTTTTTAGTTAGAATGAAAAAAAATATTGCTTTAGTAGCAGGTGGATATTCTGGCGAATATGCTATATCCATTAAAACAGCCATTACCATCGAAAACAATATAGATCCAGCCAAGTACCAGGTCTATAAAATTATTATTGATAAAACCAACTGGCAGCATACTACGGCATCGGGGGCTGTTATTGAAGTAGACCGAAAAGACTTTTCATTGGAGATTGAAGGCGCAAAAATAGTATTTGATGCCGTATTTATTGCCGTGCATGGTACACCCGGAGAAGATGGAAAGTTTCAAGGTTATTTGGAAATGTTGGGATTGCCATTTACATCATGTGGGGCAATTGTATCGGGATTGACCTTCAACAAAATATTTTGTAACAGTGTGGTGGCACAAAGTGGATTGGTACATGTTGCAAAATCTATACACCTATTTAAAGAGAGAACCCTAACGAACGAACAAATTTTACAAAAGGTATCCTTACCGGTTTTTGTAAAACCACCCGAGGGAGGATCCAGTTTGGCAACTACCAAAGTAAAAACCATAGAAGAGTTGCAACCGGCGCTGGCAGCAGTGTATGAAATTGAGTCGCAAGCGATGGCTGAGGAATTTGTAAAAGGACGTGAGTTTAGCATAGGCGTGTATCGAGCTAATAATAAGCTGACAGCCTTACCGGTCACCGAAATTATTAGCACCAAAGAATTTTTTGACTACGAAGCCAAATACACTCCAGGGGTTACCAATGAGGTGACGCCTGCGGTTTTAGAGGAATCCTTTGCCCAGTTAATGGCCGACACCGCCCGAAAATTATATGATCTGCTCAATTGTAAAGGCATTTGTCGGGTCGATTTCATTTTGGAAGAACAAACCAACAAATTATATTTTTTAGAAATCAATACCATACCCGGTCAAAGCGAAAACAGCATTGTTCCACAGCAGGTTCGTGCAATGGGTAAATCGCTGGTTGAATTTTATGGAGAACTTATCGAAGAATCCCTAAAATAGCCTCCCGGTTAAATTTTTTGTAAATAGGTATTTTTGCGACATGAAAAACCGTATTTTTACCTTCTATTTAAAACCAATACGTGCTTAAACGATCCTTTATTTTTAATGCAATTTTAGCTGCCGGTCTGGTGATAGGATTATTATTTCTATTTTTTAATTCTCTGGATTGGCTTACCAATCATGGTCAACAGACTACAGTACCTTCCTTGGTAGGTAAGAAAATGAAAGACGCCGTAAAAGCGCTCAAAAAACAAGGATTCAAAATTCAAATCGATTCTACTTTTATTTCATATAGAGATCCTCTGGAAGTTTTATCGCAAGAACCCGAAAATGGAGCCACCGTAAAAGTTGGAAGGACTATCTTTTTGACCGTCAATCGCAAAACGCCGCCTTCCATTGATATGCCCAATCTGGTAAACTTATCCTTTAGAAACGCCATGTTGGTGATGCAAAGCTACCGTCTTGTGATGGGCGATACCATTTACCGACCCGATGTGGCTGCCGGTTCTATATTAGAGCAATGGTACAAGGGTAAACCTATAGCTGTAGGTGCCAAAGTACCATTTGGAAGTAAAATTACCTTAGTGGTTGGTGAGGGATTATATGGTGAAGTAGATGTGCCCAATTTAATTGGTAAGACCTGGAAAGAAACCAAAGAATTAATCAAGTCGCTTGAGCTTACCTCCAATGTGATGTGGGAAGGTGAAATTGACGATAGCGCCACAGCCATTGTTTATATGCAGCAACCGGAAGCACTGAATGAATTGGATTTTGTGAATCGAATTCCTAAAGGTGATTTAGTGGATGTGCGTATTATGCAAAGCCCTTCACAAGCTCTGTTATTGCAAAATCAACCGGGTTCCAAAAAACTGCTCGGAGAGGAAGCATCCGTCGATTCAAATGAGATTCCGATCAAAGGGGCCATACCCGTTTCAAAGGCTGATAGCGTTCGTAAGAAAGGGGTGCCCGGTGTTTCGGGCAAACCCGAGAGCAAAGAACCCATTGGCAGCATCCCCATCCCTTCTAAAAACGCCTTCTACAAAGAATCCTGCGGCGAAACCCGCACCCAAAAAGGATGAAATCAATAATACCAAAAGTGCCACCGAAAACGAATTTGACTAATTGAAAAATCATTCCCTCTATATTTTCTTTTTTCTCCTCCTTGCAGGTATTGGACGTATACATGCGCAAGAGCAGGTGGCGCCATTGGGTGGCAATCCGAAATTATTTGTTGAGGGACCTCAGGCCAACCAACAAAAAAAATCAAGAGCGGCTTTGCCTTTTATTGAAGACTTCTCCTATGAGGGGCCTTATCCGAATGTGGCTATTTGGGAAGATCAACAAGTCTATGTCAACAATACGTTGGGCTTTCATCCCATCAATCGGGGGGTGGCCAGCTTTGATGGATTGAATGAATTCGGACGTCCGTATTTTCAAAGCCCTTTTGCCTCCGGAACTGCCGATAGCCTTACCAGCAAAGGCATGGATTTCTCTATTTATAGTCCGGCAGATAATATTCATTTTAGTTTTTTTTATCAACCGCAGGGTTTAGGCTTTGCTCCTGAAAATAGTGATAGCTTATTTCTGTATTTTAAAAATAATAGCAATCAATGGGTGCGGATGTGGGAAACCAGAGGCACCCCCTTACAAGCTTTTCAAATTGCAATAGTTTCCATTGGGGACACCCAATTTTTTCACAACGATTTTCAATTCAGATTTGTGAATGTAGCGTCGCTGAATACCAATGATGATGTGTGGAATATTGACTATATCAAAATAGACCTCAATAGAAATTTAGCAGATAGCATCATGAATGACGTTGGTTTTACCGAGGAGCCTACTTCTATACTAACAAAATACACCTCACTTCCGTACAGACACTTTGTAGCCAATCAAACCAACGAGTTGTCGGCCGGACAACAACTGGAAATTCGAAATTTGCACAATCAGAATCAAAGTATCTCGGTAAATCATAAAGCCACTGAATTGTTTTCGGGCACAGCCATAAGCAGCAACTCCTTAACCCCAACTACTATTGGCGCTAAGGCCACCTTGCTTCAAAATAATCCAAGTTTCGGCATATCTTATGCAGCACCCAATGCCTATAGCAAGGTGGTGATTCAAAACAAATATTTTATTAATAGTATTGGTGGTGGCGACCGAAAGCAGAATGATACGATTGTGCGTGATATTGTATTTGATAACTATTTTGCCTATGACGATGGAAGCGCAGAGAAGGCCTATTTTCTTTTGCCTGCTGCCAATTTCCCATCCAAAACCGCATTAGAATTTGTTTTAAATCAACAGGATACGGTTCGTGGCTTAATGGTACATTTTGGAGCGCAACTACCTACCGCATTAGGCAAGTTTTTTTCAATAGCCTTGTATAGAAAATTAAAAGGTTTGAATAATAGCGATACCGTACTGTATCAGCAAGACTTATATAAGGTACAGTATGAGCCTACTATCAATGGGTTTAGTACCTATGCCTTTGATAGTCCTATTGTGTTAAGCGCCGGTCAATATTTTATTGGCATTACCCAGCCAGCAAATTTTGGCAGCGATAGTATTTATTATGGCTTAGATGTAAACAACAATACCAATATTCAGCATCTGTATTATAATGTAGATGGTAGTTGGTATGCTTCCGGAGTACAGGGCAGTGTAATGATGCGACCGATAGTGGGACAATCGTTTACGCCTACTTTGCTACCGCCAGCCCTTTCGGAACCAATAGCCATTTCTGTTTTCCCCAACCCAAGCTCAGATTTCGTGCATATTCGCACCGAAGCAAAGGATTTGGAAGGAAGCATTTTTGATTTACATGGCACATTGCTTCGCAAAATAAACAGAAACCAATACCAAATTTCAATTGCTGATTTAGCACCCGGAGTATATATTCTTGTGCTGAAAGATGGCCATGAAAATTATTCCTCTCATAAAATAATCAGAAAGTAAATGGAAAACATAAGTGTTCAGGAATTAAAACAAAGAAAGGATGCCAGTGAAACCTTATATATACTCGATGTTCGTGAACCCCATGAGTATGCTGAAGTGAATATGGGAGCCTTATTAATTCCACTGGGACAGGTGGCGCAAGGTCAAATAGATGCTATTGAAGATTGGAAGGACAAGGAAGTGATTGTACACTGCCGTAGTGGGGTTAGAAGTGCAACTGCCTGCATGGTGCTGGAGCAATTAGGGTTTACAAATACTAAAAATCTTGCAGGAGGTATATTGGCATGGGAAGCATTGAAAGCTTAGGGTGAGATGATTACTATAAAGATAATTTTAGGATTATCTCGTTCCTAAATTTATTTAAAAGGGATTAAGAAAAGTAGTACCTTAAAGCATCCATTAGTTAGTGGCTAAATGTGCTTACTTGAGTTTTTTTCCTTCGACTCTAACGTCTCCGCTTGCATTTTCAAAAGCCTTTCATATAATTCAACAATTTTTTCTATTGGGTTAAATTGATAATTGACTACATTAGTACAATGACTATTAAGATTTTGAACACCGCTCTCTTCATTAAGAGATTTAATAAAGTCTACTGTTACGCCTAGCTTTAAGGCAATTTTATTTAAAGTGCTTTCATCTAAATCTTCACCTTGTTCCCATTTTGAATATGCTTGCTGTGATATTTTGAAATACCTTGCCATTTCGTCTTGTTTGATACCAATTATATCTCTTGCCTTAGCTACTTTTTTACCGAGATGCATGCTATATTTTTTCTCAAAAATAAGGGATTTGGTTGTAAAATACAACCTCAATTTGTAAAGTACAACTTTCATACAAATGCAAAAAGTGAAAATTTTGTACTAAAATATTTTAAGTATGAAAAAGTTGCTTTCGCTCGTTTTTATTACCATGCTCATTTCAAATAATATTATTGCCCAATGGTCTGCCGGTGCTAACCCAACCACCTTAGATAATGTGGGCATTGGTAACACCAACCCTACTCAAAAGCTTACCGTCACCTCTGCGTGGGATATTGTAAATTGCAATTATACCGGAGTGCCGGCATTGCGAATTAATTGGCATACCCCTTCCAATTATCCCAATTGCCCTAATGGTATTGGAGGCACCTTACCTAATGTTGCCGAAATTATGAAAATAGACGGAAACACAGCACTTCCATTAGTTGTACTAAACGACTTTGGAAATTTAGGTATAGGAATATCCACTCCTACCTCAAAACTACATGTAGCAGGCACCGCCCTTTTTGAAGCTAGCATTAATGGAGATTTTGCACAAATAATTAATACCAAAAATAATCTACAAGTAGGGGCCTCAACACTCATCATAAAAAATTCAGGCACTCAAAATGATAATCCAAATATATTGAAAGCGGTTGGGGGCAACACAGATCGATTTATTATAAAGAACAATGGGCAAGTTGGCATTGGTGTTGGTAATCCAAAATACCATCTCGCAGTTGCCGGGGGCATATTGGTTGATAATGATGCACAATTTGCAGGCAATGTAACCAACAACAGCGAAAATGAAGTAGTAAAATTTGGAGGCTATATTAGTGGAGAAGCCATAGGCTCGGTACGCACCGGTGGGGTAAATAATTATGGAATAGATTTCTATACTGCGTATGCTTCACGGATGTCCATTAGAAACAATGGAGATATTGTCATTGGAAATGTGAACGTACCGGCAAATTCTCCTTACAAGCTATATGTTGAAAAAGGGATACTTACCGAACAAGTAAAAATAGCTATTAAAAGTACCAACGATTGGAGTGATTATGTATTTGACCAAAACTATCGCTTGATGCCTTTAAAGAAATTAGAAAAATTTATAGGTGCACACAAACACCTACCCGAAGTACCCAGTGCTCAAGAGGTGGTGAATAATGGACTGAATATAGCTACTATGGATGCGACCCTGCTTAAGAAAATAGAAGAACTCACCTTATACCTCATAGAGCAGGACAAAAAAATAAACAGCCTCCAAGAAAAAATAAGTAACTTAGAGCAACAAAAATAATTATTATGAAACGCTTACTCCTAGTACTCACGCTTGCGATAGTTACCTGTAGCAGTTGCAAAAAATGGCAACATAAATATCCTGAGGATCCGGAGCGTACAAAAGATACACCTATCAAACGATTAACAGGTAAGTGGTGGATTTTGGAAAGCGCCACACTAAATGGAGTGGATTATACTGACAGTGTATTCCAATTGTATGGCAAATACCAAATTTATTTTAATGAATCTTTATACGAAACTAGCATCAATGGTAATAATAGTTATTATAGTGAAATTCATACAGATATAGAACCACAATTTACGGTAATTTGGGGTTTCAGCAAAACGGAAGAGAATATTCAAATTATCCCACTTAATGGAACTAATTCAAATAAAATTTCAATTGTTCCTGGATATTTAACCCATAGTAATTTCTATTATTTTTATTATACAATTTTGAAATTAACTTCCACCGAATTTAAAATTTCAATTAGTTCAACAAATAGTGATTCAACAGTAATAAATACTTTTAAAGTAAATTAAATCCAATGAAAAAAATTTTTTTTTTAATCGTTTCATTTTGTATATCATGTAGTGTCAGGGCTCAGGTACCACTTACAGAAATTGCTGCAAACGAATATAGATATTGGAAACTACGTGGAAGATTAATTGGTGACGAGTATAATAGAGATGTTTACAATGGTTTCATGTCTGTTGGCTTAGGAGATGGGAAAAGCATTCCGGCTAGTTCACGGCATAAATTGTATGGGAGAAATGCCTATGATTTCGCTCCAAACGTTAATGATATTGTTTGCCAAGAACAAAAAATAGATGGGGTAAATACTTTTGCAGAATATGATAACCTAGGAAATATTACTACAGGTGCTCCCCTCATTGACCCACGAGATGGAAAAGAATTAAAAGGCATCCTAAAATTCTCTGACAATTCGTTAATTAACATTGGCAATTATTTAGGAGTTTTGGCCGTTGAGTGGGCATTATTACACCGCGAGAATAGAAGTACGGTCCAAACAGAGCAAGAAATCTACTTTGCACTTCTAGCAATTGATAGATTAGATTATAAAGGAGAAAGTATTTTTGGGATTTCTCAATCAGTAAACGGATTTTGTATGCGAAACGATGTAGAGGAAAAATTTCAATTAAATACCGATGGGAAAAATATTGATATGGTAAGTGCCTCTATTGCCTGTGTTAACGAAGATGTAGATTGTTCAGAAAGTAATACAACAGTCCATCATCGTAATACAATGAGTCAAGATGAAGTAATTGGGCTCATGGTTGGTTTTGCACTTATGAGAAAAATGCTACCATTTTATGCTTCTTACAATGGGGTAGGATTAAGAAACTGGAGTAAGGAAATCAGCGAAAGAATAATAAAATACGTAAGAGAGGCTGGGAATACAAATTATTGGGCGATTGTCGACCCCGATCAAAAAAAACGGGTTTGTCGGGGTAGTAAAGCCATTTTCAATAGCTATCCTTTAGCAGCTGTTGCTGACTACATTAGCGGAGCTCCTATTAATCAAAACGGTTGGAGTCTAAATCTTGGAAAATTCATGTGGAAAATAAGAAAAAACTACGTAGCAATGAATAATTACGATGCATGGCTTTTTTTTCCGATGCCTACCGGTATGCAAGCAGACCTTAATTTAAACGCTTACGAACCAATAATTGTGCCGGGGGTGACCGACGCGAAATTCAATCACAATGGTTCATTCAATGTTTCAATGATGTTAAAGTTATTATCTACAAGTTTTACTGCTTCTCGACCGCTTGCACCATTCAATGACTATACAGGCAAAAACTTAATTAATACAGTGGCGCAAACTTATGAAAAAAACCTTTTTGAATTGTTAGGTTCAGTGATTTATGGCTATTTTCCACTCCAAAGTGAATCATACTGGCGAGGTCAGTTTAATTTATTACCTTGTGAATGCAATTGCATGCAAGGCACAAATGCTGCAGGATATAACGGTTGCAATCTTTATCACTCAATAGTACCGCCAAATATCCCTGCAAATGGTGTAAGTTTTCCATCCAATAAATGGGCATTAGAAGACCGATGGGCATTCACTGGCATCGATGGAGGTTCCTATCCAGCAAATGGGGTTAACGACCCAGGTACATTTAACGAATATAATGGTCTGGATTACATGTTGGCATTCAATCTTTATCGCTGGAAATATTTTGCAGGCGGATATGCTGATCGAGTACGAAGAGATTGGCAGGAGAATCTTCCGTTTTTAACGGGCCCAAATCCAAATGACAATAATAACCAATACCAAATAGGTTCCACCACGTATCCTTATGAGGTAAAGGCCGTTTTTTCAGTTAGCTCATCAAATACGATTATCAATACAGATACAAAAGTCATGTTCTCTGCCGGTTCCGAAGTAAAATTGCTACCAGGCTTTCATGCCAAGCCTGGCGCTGTTTTTAAAGCAGTAGTAAAGGAATTTGATTGCCAACCAAATATTTTATCTGTCCCAGGTAATCAGCTATTTGTATCGTGGAAAAATGGTGTTGACTCTTTCAAAACTTCTTATTTTACTGACGATATGGATACAATTGTAAATATACAATTAGATGGCGATAGCGCAAACTATTATGATGAAGGCCCGCCGGTTGATACCAATGCATTTTTAATATCATACACTAACAATATTGACACATTCGTCTTTGACCTAAACCCCGATTACATATTTACCGATTCTGGTGCAATCATATACGCCCCCGCCAATAACAAACTCGCCCTCGACGAGGCCACGATTAACAACATTACGCTTTTCCCAAACCCTACTAGCACATCAGCAATCGTGGAGTATATGCTTTACTATGATACTGAGGTAAAAATATCGGTAAGTGATGAACTGGGTCGCGAAATGCGAAATGTGGTACCTAATGAAATGTTTAGGCAACAAAAAGGAAAGCAAAAAGTAGTACTCAATACTGCAAGTCTCAGCGCAGGGGTTTATTTTTGTATGGTGGAAATTAACGGAAGAAGGGAGGTTCTTAAATTTAGTGTTTTGCGGTAATCTAATTTATGGCAGCCCCCTCTTCGCCTGTGGCTTCCCAAGTTCTATGTTCCCTGTTTGCCGCAGGCAAGTCTGTTAGCTTCGCCAACACAAATAAGTAAGCTAAGCACCATCAGTCACTAGAAATATTTTCTAAACAGCTACTCGCACAATCAGTGCTATCAAAATTTTCAATGAAATCTTTTTACGAATGGAACAAACATTTTTCGAGTCATTTCCCTACGCAAACTTTTCCAAAGTTCCGAACTTTGGAAAAGTTTCGAATGACCCTCTCTTCGAGCCTACCGCTCCACAAGTGCTATGTTCCCTGTTTGCCGCAGGCAAGTCTGTTAGCTTTGCCAACACAGATAAATAAACTAACCGTCATTAGTCACTAGAAATATTTTCTATACGGCCACTCACACATTCAGTGCTATCAAAATTTTCAACGAAATCTCTGTATGAATGGAACGAACATTTTCCGAGTCATTTCCATCCTCAAACTTTTCCAAAGTTTAGAACTTTGGAAAAGTTGAAAATCCATTATTCCCATCTCTTACCAAAACGAAAATCAGCGTATATATTAAAGAAATAGGCCGTGTTTTTGGTATTGATCATGATTGGAATCTGCTTGGTATAAAACTCAGCGCTGGCGCCAATTTCAACTCCTAAAAATGATTTTCGTGTAGCAGAGTAATCAAAATAAAAGCCGGAACGCAAGGCTAGGCCGGGTTGAATTTTGATTTCATTAAACCCTTTTGTAAAACTGCTGCCACCAACTATAGTACCCTGATTATTTAAATCTAAAAAGTAGATTTTATTTTCTTCGCTATACTTGTCAAATTTGCGAACAAACACATTCCCCTCAGGTACCAGTAAATCGAGGTAATATGGTTTGAGTACACCCAAAGAAAGCCCAATGGCATAGGTCCAGTTAATGACTACACTCTTTTTATCTAATCGACCACTGATGGGTTTCGAATTTCCGTAGCCAAATTTTAATTGATAAAAATTATTAATTTTTCCGTATTTGTAGGATAGGGGTTTTAGCTCATTTGGATTCACCACACTGAAATTTTCATTAAGTGTCCGGCTCTCCTTTGGATTTCTTTTTTCGGCAATATCCAGCCAAATAAAACTAGTATGTACCCGATCTCCATCATTTTTTATAAACCCACGCTGCCCAAAGAATGCCCAGCCATCACTGCAAAGTCGAAATCCAACAGATAATTCTTGCGTTAGGGGAGCGACAATCTTCTTTCGAGTAGCTACAATATTGGCCTTTTGTTCAGCCATCTCACGCTTTTTCTTTTCTAGTTCTTGCTCTCTAATAACCTTTAATGAATCCCTCTTTTCTTCACGTGCCAAGGCAAGCGAGTCCTTAGGATCTTCAGGATAAAAAATCTCAATCTCTTCCGTCTTATTTTTTTTCTTTTTGCCGGACGCTTTTCGTGCCTCTTCTCTGGCGTTTCGGATAGCAGCTATTGAGTCGCGTTTTGCTTGATTAACGGCTTTAACCGAATCGGTTCTAGCCTTATTTGCCGCACGCAAAGAGTCTATACTAGTCTTATTATTCTGAGCATGAGTATTTGAACAAAAAATCAAACCAATAGCAAGAATGAGAAAAAAGCCTTTCATAGGATACCAAAACTACTGTAAATTTACGAAAAATTGCACATTATGACCGCACAAATTGTATATCTCGGCGATTTACGGACCCAGGCTACCCATTTGCAAAGCCAAACCCTTATTGAAACAGACGCTCCAAAAGACAATCAGGGTAAGGGTGAAAAATTTAGTCCCACAGATCTTGTGGCCACCGCTTTGGGTTCTTGTATGTTGAGTATTATGGGAATTGCCGGTCGCACCCACCAGATTGACATTGTAAATACCGTGGTGGATGTCGAAAAAATAATGATAGCAGATCCCCTGCGAAGAATAGGAGAAATCAGAATTGCCTTTCATTTTCCAGCAGATAAAAAATATTCAGATAAAGAAAAGACCATTTTAGAGAGATCGGCCCGTACCTGTCCTGTGTATTTAAGTTTGAATGAAGCTGTAAAAAAGTCCGTGATTTTTAATTGGTAAATCTACTGCAATTGAAATACCTGCTCTTTATCGGTAGCATATACTTGCTTGTAATTCCTCAAAATGTTGATGACGCAATTCTTCATTGGGTATTGCATTTCAAATAACACCCAGTCCGCTTTTTGGTCGGCAAATTGCTTCAAAAATGTTTCATTGATTGTGCTCCCACAATTTTCCAGAATCGGATAGGTATAAAAAAAGGAGGTGTTGCAAGTCAAGCCTGTTTGTTCATAGGCCGCCGACCGATTACCCAGTACACAAAGTGTTTCAAGAGGTTTTTTATGGGTATTGATAAATTGAATGGCTGTTGATTCAAGCGAAGGGTATGGTTTGTCAGAAACGAAATGAAGCCATACCGGTCTAAAGAAAAATAAAGCAATAGCAAAAAGAACATACAATTGCCATTTTTGGAAGGACGTTCCGATGGTAATAAGCAACCAAGCAAGCAGCGGTGCAAGAGGTATGGCATAATGATACGATTCACTGCCTCTGCCGGGAATGCCCACCAATACAACAATTGACAATACTACCGACAAGAGAAGGATACCCACCACCATCCTGACATCTTTAGTAAAAAGTGCCTTTACAAGTGCAGCAGTTATCACAAACCAAAGGAAGTAGTTGGGGGTATTAAAAAATACTTGCGAAATGCTTTCAATGAGCGAACGTTTTTGTGTCGAAATGTAGGAGAAATTAAAGGTCCAAAAGGCAAATAGGGCATCTGACAAAGCATGGTGATAGGCAAAATACATTACAAAGGGTAACAACACTAGGCCACCACCTATACTTATAATCTTAATCCATATCATGTAGTCTGACACCCGATAGCTACTATGCCAAAGCGTATAGAATCCCCAAAGAAAGAGGGGAAAAACAAGCACTATTAAATTGGGTTTTAACAGAAATAAACTCATAATAGAAGCACCCAGCAAAATGGAAAGGAATCTGTTTTGATTTTTTGTTTCAAAACATTTAAGTGCAAAATAGTAACTCAGTGCAATAAGACTAATGGCATAAATTTCAGGAAGGTTATCACCAATGGTTTTGGTTCTGAAAATCCAGGATATCATACATACCAAGGCTGTGATGGAAAGTAAAGGATTGTATTTTTTTGCCCAAAAAATAAATAGTGGGCTCAGCCCAGCAACCAATATTATTTATTGCGAAAGCCATAAACCGAAAAAGGTTTTACCACAAAACAAAAAACCCAGACATTCGATTACATACATTATGGGTCCCTTATGGTCAAACACTTCTTTGTACAATATTTTACCCTGTAAAATTTGATGTGCCGTATGTATGTATACCTGCGAATCGATGTGCAGGGCTGCCATATCGCCACTGAGCAATGCCGAATGTGAAAATAAAATGGCAGTAAGAACGCCCACAATGAGTACGATCAAAACAGAAAGAAATGTGGGAGCAATGGTAAATTTCATTCGTTAGTATCTAGTCCATTGAAATGTAATCCTTGCTATAATAGACACCTTTTTGTTCTTTACCAATTTGCAATACAATATCATTTGCCAAACTGCTGGCCCCAAATCGAAACCATTCATTGCTCATCCATTGGTCGCCAAGGGTTTCATAAAGCATTACTAAATATTGAAGCGACATCTTTGCTGAAGAGATGCCTCCTGCGGGTTTCATACCAACTTGTATTCCGGTGGCCTCATAATAGTCTTTGATGGCTTGCAGCATCACCAGGGTAACGGGCATGGTGGCGGCTGGCTGTATTTTTCCTGTGGAGGTTTTGATAAAGTCGGCACCGGCTTGTATGGCAATATCACTTGCCTTTCGTACATTATCTAATGTGCTTAATTCACCGGTTTCTAATATTACTTTTAATCGGGCATGGCGGCAGGCTTCTTTAATAGTGGCAATTTCATCAAATACATACTGATAATTGCCCTGCAAAAAAGCACCTCTGCTGATTACCATATCTACCTCGTCTGCACCACTGTCAACAGCAATTTTGGTATCGGCCAACTTAATACGTAAGCTACTATTGCCGCTTGGAAAGGCAGTGGCTACCGAAGCAATTTTTACGCTTGAATGAAGCAAACATTTTTTGGCCGTCTTAACATGATTGGGATAAACACATACAGCAGCCACAGTGGGCAGACCTACCAAATCATCGGCAATATGTTGCGCCTTGTAACACATTTGCTGCACCTTTCCTACCGTATCTTTTCCTTCGAGCGTGGTAAGATCTATCATGCTTAAGGCGAGTTTGAGCCCTTGCATTTTGCTTTCCTTTTTGATGCTTCTTGTGTTAAATCGTGCCACACGTTCTTCAATGCCCACCTGATCTACTACAGGACTTTGACTCCAATTCATAGAAATTTAATTTATTGCTTGTAAAGATAAAAATTATTAGAGAGTAATATACATTATTCGTTGGTGTCTATTTCGCTAAATTGAAGCCCAAGGCTGTGGCACCGATACATACAGCAAGACTTAAAAAAACATATAATGAAAGGGTGCTCCATTGCTGATTTTGGATCATTTCAAAACTTTCTTTGCTAAACGCAGAAAAGGTAGTAAAGCCACCACAAAAGCCGCTTATCAACAGCAATTTCCAATTTTCACTCGTCGGATTGCTATCCAAGAAAAGAGCCATAAAAATACCGATTAACAAACTGCCGAACAAGTTGACCAGGAAGGTGGGAAATGGAAATGTAGGGTGACTGATTGTTGAAATACTATTTATTAAAAATCTACATACACTTCCAATTCCTCCTCCAATAAATACTAGAATCATGTTTTTCATACGGTAAAAGTACTTTTCCCTTTTGTAAAGGCAAATATCTTTTAGTACCTTAGATGAAAATATTAATAAATGAGCCAACATTTTGATTTACACACCCATACCAGTTTAAAAACCATGCTCGGCGGCACCGATAATTCAAAACGAAAAAGTTGCTGGACAATAGTCAACAGCAAATTTTTAGATGGCCTTTCAGGCGGCATTATTGGATCGCAAAGTAGCCTGCGACAAATGCGGGAAGGCAATGTGAAAATAGCCGTTACGGCTTTGTATAGTTTAGAGCAAGCGTTCGCTAAAAATTGGTTGCTCAAGAAGGTCATTACCAAAATCGAAAAAGATCTCAGTAAAAAATATCTGGAATCCATTGCCGATGACCGACTGTCGCCCTACAGAAATCTTACCGATGAATTGGCCCATATTGGAAATGCATCAAAGGATATCAATGAGGTGAAGGTAGTGCGTTCCAATGAAGAGTTGGACGCCACTAAAATAAATTTGATACTGGCAACCGAAGGACTGCATTGTTTTCAAAACTCGTATTCACTTGCCAATCCGCAACAAGTACTTAATGATATTAAGAAGAATTTTACCGAGTTCATACAATCGAATCGGGTACTTTATACAGGTTTAACCCATCTTACGCGAGGCCTTATTTGCACACACACATATGCAATGAAGATGTTGAAAGATAAAGAATTTATTCCTCAGGGGGAGGGCTTAACAATGGCAGCAAAAGAAATGATTGATATTTGCTATAGTGGGTCTGGTTTTGGAAATAAACGAACCTTTGTAGATATTAAGCACATGGGTATTGTCTCGCGAATGCAACTCTATACATATCGTTCGCAAAAAGGGTATACCAATATTCCTATTGTGGCTTCACACATCGCTGTAACAGGACGAAGTTTTAATAATATCAAAATACAAAAGCCTAAGGCTAGTGCAAAATATGCAGACACGGTGGAAGTCACTCATCGTCGCTCGTATTCAAGCATTTCGTTTACCATAGACCCCAGTCCAGCGGAAGATATTGACTTCAATCCATGGAGCCTTAATATATATGATGAAGAAATCATTCATATCATCGAATCAGGCGGCATAATGGGTCTGATATTGGACGCCCGTGTGCTTGGCGCTCCCTACACCGTATCAGAAGATCCGGGAGAGGGCATCGAATATTTTTCAAAGGAAAGTTGCGATTACCTAAGAGCGAATAATCATTTTAATGAAAAGCTCGTCAATGAACCGGAGCAAGAGTCTATCATTCTTGAAATATCAAAGAAAGAAGCTATTGGTGTGGCTCATTTATTCGCCAATCTGATGCATATTATCAAAACCTGTTACGACAAATATTCGGAGTCTGACAAAAAACTAAAAGCATGGGATCATGTTTGTATTGGCTCCGATTCTGACGGTTTAATAGCCACCATTCATGGTTATTTAGACGCGTCTGATTTCGAAATTCTAAAAGGGGAATTGTCCGATTTGTTTGATAGTGCCCGAGAAGGTGCATTGAAAAAATATTTTGGCACATTGCCCAATGATATTCTTTTGAGTAAATTATTTTATTCCAACGGGGCTAAATTTTTGGAAAAACATTTGTAGAAGTGATTTACTCAGAAAGATTCATAATGCCTTGCAATTTCCACCATTCATATAGTATTTAATTACTAAAAATTAGTCACGTCATATATTATTGATTACTTTTAGCTAATCTTTGTAGCAATATGATTCAAATTAGATTCACACTGTTTTCATTATTAGTCATTTTTTTTACTTCCAACTTTGTTTGTAATGCACAAAATGGGGTATGGACTTGGTTACATGGTACCGATACAGCAAATTCATATGGAAACTATGGCGTGAAAGGGATGCCTGCCGATAGTAATATGCCGGGGGGGTATTATGAGGGTGCCTACTGGACAGACAAGCACGGAAATTTTTGGTTATTTGGGGGTTTGTATTTATCAGGTCTTACTAACCATTTGTGGAAGTATAATTCACAAACCAATCAGTGGACTTGGATGAATGGCCCTCAAGGAATTGCAGACCAAAATGGAGAATGGGGAGTTCAAGGCATTCCCTCTCCACTCAACTATCCAAGCGCCCGTGCGTATGGCCCTAATTGCTGGACTGATAATAACGGTGATCTATGGATATATGGTGGCTATGGATTTGATGTAAATGGCGATCAGGGAGGTCTGTCAGACCTATGGAAGTATGATGTAACTGCAAATGAATGGACCTGGATATATGGTTCGAATATTAGAAATGTCGCACCGATTTATGGGGTTATAGGTGTGGCTTCTCCGCAAAATAATCCTGGCGCCCGACAGGAATGTAAGTCTGGTTGGGTGGATGATAATAATAACCTTTGGATGTTTGGTGGACAAGACGGAACAACTGCTAATATTGCCATACACTCTCGAAACGACTTATGGAAATATGAAATCAGCAACAATGTATGGACTTGGATGAAGGGAGATAATAGTATAAATACAACTGGAAGTTTTGGTATACTCGGTGTAGAAAATCCTTCGAATCTTCCACCTTCAAGAATGTCCTATACAAAATGGACGGGAATTGATAGCAATTTCTATATTTTTGGTGGAGGAATAATATCGGATAGCTATAATGATGTATGGAAATATAATTTACAATCTAATAATTGGACCTGGATTAGTGGGTCCAACTTACTCAATGATACTGGCTTTTATTCTATCAAATGCAACCCGAATAATGTTGATTTTCCGCATGCCAGAATAGAAAATTCAACCATTCAATTTGGTGAAAGTAAAAGCCATCTGCTTTGGTCGTTTGGCGGTTTTCAAAAAATGGATACTGCAAATGCATTCAATGATTTGTGGATTTATAATATGAATAATAAAAATTGGACTTGGGTAAGTGGGTACAATCATACGGTACTTAATTCTGTTGGTAACTACGGAGTTAAAGGGATACCGTCGCCCTCAAATGTGATTCCCTCTAGAGGTGGTGCATGTATATGGAAGGACCAAGATAATAATTTGTATGTGATGGGTGGCCTATCTCCTGATAGTTCGATAGTTGTCCCAGGTAACCCTTTTGGTATGGCACTAAAAAATGACCTTTGGCGTTTTACACCCGACACCAATTGCTTTTGGGAGCCACTACTGAATACTAATGTTAAGGATGTAAATGCAGAAAATTTATTTGAATTATATCCAAACCCAAGCAATGGAAAATTCAGCCTTACCAGTGAAGCTAACTTTTATCATGTACAGATAATTATTCGCAATTCCATTGGGGTAGAAATGTATCACAGGGTAAATCAGCAGGGCAAATCATTTAATTTTGATATTACAACTTATCCACCCGGAATTTATTTTGTACAGCTCATTGAAAAAAAGAATAGTCATAATTTCAAATTATTGAAGCAGTAAGTACTAATTCGACTCTATAAGGAATTGGACTCTTTTCATTTTATTTTCATTTGCAGTTTTTTTAAATGGTGGCACAGCGTTTTGCTACGGCAAATGCTATAAGGAACCGTAAAACAGATGAATGCCGATTAGTTGCGATGACCCCCTCTTCGAAGGCTGTGCCTTCGCAAGCACTATGTTCTTTATAGCCTTTGGCTATAAATATGCTTAATGGAAGCTCCTGAAAGCCAGGAATGTTTTTGCAAAGCCTTCTTAGTTTGGTCATCCTTCGGAGGCCGCTGCTTTTTTCTGACATTCTTTTAATAGGTAAAACCTATAGAGAACATAGGGCTTGCGAAGGCACAGCCTTCGAAGAGAGGTTCAACTGATTCTAAGGTGTGAATTGATAATCGAAGTAATACTTAGTTTACTTTTCTTTTCACTAACAGACTTTCAAAACTATATTTGTATTATGATTAGCAGAGAACATTTAGTAGAGATGGCAAAGGAATACTGGACCCCTTTGTATATTTATCAACGTGAAAAAATTGAGAGTCAGTATAAAAAACTGACTAACGCATTTAAGAAAACACCCACCAAATTTTTTTATGCTTGCAAAGCATTATCCAATATCAACGTTTTGAAAATCATTCAAAAGCTGGGAGCAGGATTGGATACTGTTTCAATTAATGAAGTACAACTTGGACTCAAAGCGGGTTTTGCTCCGCAGCAAATCCTTTTCACTCCAAACTGCGTGCACTTCTCTGAAATAGAAAAGGCAAAAGACTTAGGTGTGCATATCAATATTGATAACATTTCTATTTTGGAACAATTTGGCAATACCTACGGAGATTCTTATCCCATTATGGTGCGATTGAATCCACACATCATGGCAGGTGGAAATCTAAAAATATCAACCGGTCATATTGATAGCAAATTTGGTATTTCTATCCATCAGCTACGACATATCGAACGGATAGTAAAAACAACCAAACTCAATGTGGAAGGATTGCATATGCATACCGGTAGCGAAATAAAAGACGTGAATGTGTTTTTGCAGGGATTGAATATTATGCTCGATTTGGCAACTCATTTCCCCAATATTAAGTATCTTGATTTAGGGAGCGGATTTAAAGTACCCTATGCTCCCGACGAAAAGGCTACTGATGTGGAATTACTCGGACAAAAAATGTTTGATGCCTTGCAGGAGTTTAAAGAGGAAAGTGGTAAGGAACTTGTAATTTGGTTTGAACCCGGTAAGTATCTGGTAAGTGAAAGCGGTTATTTTATTACACGAGTCAATACGGTAAAACAAACACCGGCAACCGTTTTTGCGGGCGTAGATACCGGATTCAATCATTTAATACGACCTATGTTTTACGACTCGTATCATCATATCATCAATCTATCCAATCCAAAAGGCGTCGAACGAATTTACACCGTTGTTGGGAATCTTTGTGAAACAGATACCTTTTGCTGGGACCGAGTTTTGAATGAAGTGAGAGAAGGAGATTTTTTACTATTTAAAAACGCGGGTGCTTATGGATTTGAAATGGCATCCAGTTTTAATTCGCGAATGAGACCGGCAGAAATTTTATTTTCGAAGGGAAAGCATCAAATTATTAGAAAAAGGGAAACACTGGAAGATTTGTTGAATAATCAGGTGGAGGTGGTTTAGGGGGGGTGTAAGGAGTAAGGCATAAGGGGATAGGAGTAAGGAGTAAGGCATAAGGGGATAGGAGTAAGGAGTAAGGCATAAGGGGATAGGAGTAAGGAGTAAGGCATAAGGGGATAGGAGTAAGGAGTAAGGCGTAAGGGGATAGGAGTAAGGTGACAGGCGTGAGGGTTTTGGAATTAGGGTTTAGGAATTAGGACTTAAGGGGCGTGGTACGATTATTTCGTAAGTGATTTTATGAGGCCTCTTATTATTTTTGAAACTTCTTCGGTCATTTCTATAAGTTGTGGCATTTCAGTAGATGAAATATAACCAAGCTTTTCTGCCAGATATAGCATTGATTTCGTTTCACTGCAAGATGCAAGTGCTATAAATAAAAATCGAGAGAAATCGGCATTAGAGCTCCTGTCAAATCCTTCTGCAATATTATTTGAAATAGAAACCACAGATCTGCATATTTGGTCTTTAAAACCAAAGTCTTTAGAAGGCCTAAAAATTGTATAAATAATTATCGCTAAATCTTGCGCTTTCTGCCATGCAATAACATCTTCAAATTTTTGGATCGCCATTATTTTGAATTGGTTTATTTTATACTTTCTTGCCCCTAATCCCTAACTCCCTAACTCCCTAAAATTCTTATCCTTAATTCCTTACCCCTAATTCCTTACCCCTAATTCCTTACCCCTAAATCCTTACCCCTAAATCCTTACCCCTAAATCCTTACCCCTAATCCACCCACGCTCCATTCTCCTTTAATAAATTGATCAGTTCATCCACCGCGATTTCACTATCAATATTTCGCTTGACAATATCCTTGTTTTTATATAGGGTAATTTTACCAACCCCACTTCCAACATATCCAAAATCAGCGTCCGCCATTTCACCGGGGCCATTTACAATACAACCCATGATGGCGATTTTCACTCCTTTCAAATGATTGGTAACTGCTCGGATTTTGGCGGTGGTTTCCTGCAGGTCAAAAAGAGTTCGCCCACAACTTGGACAAGAAATATATTCTGTTTTAGAAATACGCGTGCGAGTTGCCTGTAAGATGCCAAAGGCAATAGAATTAAGTGTTGAAAGTTGCTTTTTCAACTCGCTCGGATTGACAACGGGTTGTCCAAACTGATATCCCAGACATACCCCATGGATTCGTCCTTCCAATAATAAGGAACCACATTCAACCGCGTAATGAATCAGCGCTTTTTCAAGACTTTCTGCATTGCTGTCTGTTATGACTACAATGGGCTGATAAATATCCTTTTGTTGTAATTCGACTATCAAATTTCGAATATCTTCTATTGCAGAGGCTGTACTGCTGCTTATACACAAAATACTTTTTTTGTCCTGTTGTAAAAATTCGATGATACGGTTTTTTACGTCTTTCGTATATACTTTAGGATTTGCGTCCAGCATTACAAAGTTTAATTTTTCATGCTTGATATACGAACCCTGTATGTATTGCAAAATATCAAACAAGGGATAGCAATGTGGATTGGCGCAATACGGCAACCACTGATCATAATAGGTCAAAACACCCACCGTACCGGGTAGGGCAAACCTTGGTACTTCATTGCAAAAAATATAATCTGCAGCCTGGTCGCTAATGTTCCACTTGTCGTCTGCTTCATTATATGTATAGCCAATAGCCCTTAAGTCCGAGTGTGAAAGAATTGGAACTTTGGAGGTGTCTGCAATAACAACAGGAGCTTTGAGATGAGAGAGATGAGAAAGGAGAGGCGAGGGTTCTGCATTATTAGAAATGTGCTTTGAATTTTGGTGCCTGTAACTACTCGAATTTTGGCTTTTCTCCAATCTATCATCTCTAATCTCACATCTTTCTACAATATTTCTGCACACTGGCAATTCATACTCAGGTTCTTCTGTCAACGACACCCGAATGGTATCACCGATACCCTCATTCAACAAAGTACCAATTCCTATAGCACTTTTGATACGACCATCTTCGCCATCGCCGGCTTCGGTGACTCCCAAATGTAGGGGATAGCATTCGCCAAATTCATCCTGCATATGTTTTACCAAGGTTCGATAGGCCTCTATCATTACTTTTGGATTACTACTTTTCATACTAAGTACAATCTGATGGTAATCATTATCGCGTGCGATACGCAAAAATTCCATGGCACTTTCTACCATTCCAATCGCGGTATCGCCATATCGACTCATAATTCGGTCGCTGAGTGAACCATGATTGGTGCCAATACGCATGGCCGTTCCGTGTTCTTTACAAATCAAAACCAAAGGCGTAAACCGTTCGCGTATTCTTTCTATTTCTTCAATATATTCTGCATCCGTATACTCAATTTGCTCAAACTTTTTTTTGTCTACATAATTGCCGGGGTTTACTCGAACCTTTTCTACAATTCTAGCGGCTATTTCAGCAGCATTGGGAGTAAAGTGGATATCGGCCACCAGGGGCGTATAATAACCCCTTTTATGTAGTTCCTCTTTAATGGCTTGCAGATTTTCTGCTTCCTTTTTACTGGGAGCGGTGATTCGAACCAATTGTGCACCGGCTTCAATGCATCGTATGGTTTGCGCTACCGTTGCTTCAGTATTCATGGTGTCAGTGGTGGTCATGGTTTGAATGGAAACTGGGTGATGAGCACCAATGAAAACAGTACCTATTTTTACCTCGCGAGTTTTGAGTCGTTGCATGACGCAAAAGTAAGGGTTTAGTCCTTTTTTGGAACACTGATTTAATTGATTTAACAGATATTCAATAATTAAGAAATAAGGCTAATAATCTACATTGAAATTTTACCCAAACACCGTCTTCATCTCTTCCTTCACAAACTCACTTAATGACTTTACATTTTCTGCTGAAAAATCAAACTGAATACCCGCCGTTTTATATAATTCTTTGAGGGTTTGTGTATTGCCTTTGCTCAATGCATTCATATAATTGTCAAGGGTTTGCTCCTATTCGCCTTATATTGCTTCCACATTGCCAATGCTCCTAATTGGGCGATTCCATACTCGATATAGTAAAAGGGAACTTCAAATAAATGCAATTGTTTTTGCCACAGAATGGACTGGTTTTTTCTAGTCCGGTCCATGAAATATTTTTCGGGGCAAATTCAGAATATATTTTCATCCAGGCAGCGGTGCGTTCCTCTTGGGTATGTGAGGGATTTGTATACATCCAATGTTGAAATTTATCAATGGTTGCAATCCACGGAAAAATGGAAAGGGCGCGCTCCAATTCCTCTGCTTTGGCTCGCTTCAGCTCATTTTCACTTTGATAAAAAACAGGCCATTGATCCATACTGAAAAGTTCCATACTCATACTGGCTAATTCAGCCATTTCCATCGGATACTCTTTAAAGGCACTGAGGGCTAAATCGTGACTTAAAAAGGAATGAAGCGCATGACCTCCTTCATGCATCATAGTTACCACATCATCTGCCGTACCGGCGGCATTCATAAAAATAAATGGGGCACCGGTTTCTGCCAAAGGACAATTATAACCGCCCGGTGCTTTTCCTTTTCTGCTTTCCAAATCAAAATGATGAAGGCTGCTCATCTTTCGTAAACAATCGCCAAAATAGGGACGCAAATTTGAGAATGCCTGAATCGATTTTTCTAACAACTCCTCGCCATTATTAAAAGGTTCCAGCGGTTTTTGTCCTTCAGGTTCTGCATCTATATCATAAGGCATTAGTTCAGGTAAGCCGATCTGCTTGCGTTTATGCTCATAGATATTTTCTACAATCGGTGTAATATATTTTTTAATGGAATCATGAAAATCTTCGCAATCCTTTACGGTGTAATCAAATCTGCCAAGTTCTTCAAATTTATAATCCCGATAATTTTCAAAACCTGCATTGATGGCAATTTGATGTCGTTTGGCAAGTAATTCATCAAATAGTGTGTTGAGCGCTTTTTCATCCATTTGTCTTCGTTCACTCATTTTTATATAAACCTCTTTTCGCAACTCCCGATTACTTTGCATTAAAAATCGTGCAGCCTGTTGGAGCGTATACTCCTTGCCTTGAATGTCAACGCTCATTTTTCCGGTAATGGTTCCGTAGTGTTGTGCTAAAATTGCAATTTCAGCATGAATGGGAATGTTCTTTTCAGTAAAGAGTTTGATTTCGTTTTCAACACCACGAAGGAAGGTATAGTAAATGTTTTGATCAAGCTCTTTACGAAATGGCGATGCGATTAATTTTTTGTTTAGGGCATCCGTATAGGGTTTTATGTTTGGTTCTATTTCTAAACAGAAAAAATGAAATGCTTCTTCCAATTCCTTATTTTCTGTATCGCAGGTCATCCGTATTTGTCGCCAACAGGCATCTTCGCTGATAAGCGCTTGCATTTCACTGACATCTTTCAACCAATTTTCCAATGCGTCCTTACTCAAAATGTCCCTTGATACCAATTCCTCAAAAAAAGGTTTCAGAGCTCCCCAATCACTAATGGCAAATGAATCCGGAATATAGTTTCGTTGTAATTTCTTAATATCTGCGTTGGGTGTCATATTTTGGGTTTGAGTTGCAAATATAATTGCTTTTCAACTACTGAAAATTTGTTAAATTTCGAAATGCAAAACATGATATTAATCATTTTTTGAGGGTATCGAGAAGTGCATGCCGGAAGAATATGTGCGAACCTTCCTTCCTTGAAACGCTTGAAAATAGACGATTTGAGTCTTTTGAAAACGCATGAATAACTCATGATACGTAACCGCGAAAGAAGTATGCAGGTAGCAGCCCTAACCAGACTGATATAAATCATGTTTTTAGAATTGCGAAGAATTTACTTTCGTCCCCATATTTAAAAACAGAACGTATGGAATCAGTAATCGTTTCATCAGATTTTCAAAGTAAAATTGATCAGGATGCCAATATAGAACCGAAGGATAGTATGCCGGATGCTTACCGAGAGCACTTAATCAGGCAAATATCACAGCATGCACATTCTGAAGTCATCGGTATGCAACCTGAGGGTAATTGGATTACACGAGCACCCAGTCTTCGCGCCAAGCAGATATTGTTAGCAAAAATTCAAGATGAAGGGGGGCACGGTCTGTACCTATATAGTGCGGCAGAAACCTTGGGTATTTCAAGAGATGAAATGATTCGCCAATTACACAGCGGCAAAGCAAAGTACTCAAATATTTTTAATTACCCGGCCTTAACCTGGGCAGATATTGGGGCCATTGGATGGTTAGTAGATGGAGCCGCCATCGTAAATCAGGTTTCCTTGCAACGCACTTCATACGGTCCGTATGCCCGCGCCATGGTTCGCATTTGTAAAGAAGAAAGTTTTCACCAACGGCAAGGCTATGAAATTATGACGAAGATGATGAATGGCACCGAAGCACAAAAGCAAATGGCTCAGGATGCCATGAATAGATGGTGGTGGCCTTCCTTAATGATGTTTGGCCCTCATGATAGCGATTCGCCCCATTCCGGTAATGCATTTACATGGAAAATTAAACGTAAGAGCAACGACGAGTTGCGCCAAAAGTTTATTGATAAAACCGTACAGCAGGCAGAGGTAATAGGTCTTACCATTCCGGATCCTGAATTGAGATGGAATGAAACCAAGCAAATGTATGATCATGGCGAAATTAATTGGGAGGAGTTTAAACGAGTGATAAATGGAAATGGTCCTTGTAATAGACAACGTATGGAGCATCATATGCATGTTCATGCAGAGGGCGCTTGGGTACGAGAAGCTGCAGAGGCTTATGCGAAGCAGCAACACTAAATTATTTATTAATACATCAACAACTATATATTATGGACACACAATTAGATCTTTGGGAAGTATTTATACAAGGGAAATCGGGAGGAAATTATACCCATGCCGGCAGTGTACACGCCGCTGATAGTAATATGGCATTGCAAAATGCGCGAGATATTTATACACGAAGAAATGAAGGGAGCAGTATTTGGGTGATTCCATCCAAGTATGTGGTGGCCTCTAACCCGGAAGATGCCGACATGCTGTTTGATCCTGCAAATGAAAAAATTTACCGACATCCAACATTTTATGTAATGCCCGAGGGCGCAAAACAAATTTAACTATGATGAACAAACAAGAAGCAATTTTCAAGTATTTAGTGCGATTGGGCGATTGTGCACTTATTCATGGACATCGTTTATCAGAGTGGTGTAGCCGTGGCCCCATACTGGAGGAAGATTTAGCACTCACTAATATGGCGCTAGACAATATCGGGCGAGCACAAGCATTTTTGAAGTATGCTGCAGAGGTTCAGGGCAATGGCCTTAGCGAAGATGATTTAGCGTATAAAAGAGATGAACGTGCGTTTTATAATAATTTATTAACCGAATTACCCATTGGCGATTTTGCATTTACCATTGCCAAGCAATTGTTGCTATCTGTTTTTGAAAACATACAAATGCAGGCCTTGTGTAAATCGGCTGATGCCACCATTGCCGGCATCGCAGCAAAGTCGCACAAAGAAGTTCGATATCACCTAACGCATGCCCGCGACTGGACCATGAGACTTGGTAAAGGTACCCTTGAAAGTAATACGCGACTGCAACAAGCCTTCAACCAACTTTGGATGTATACCGGTGAATTGTTTGAAATGTATGAAGAAGATGCCATTCTCAATAAGCAAGGCATCGCCATCGATTTGAATGAACTAAAAACACCCTATTACAATACCATCACTTCGATATTAAATGATTCCAATATCAAAATGCCTGTTGCAGATTATATGCAAACAGGAAGCAGAAAGGGAATTCATACCGAGTACTTAGGTCATATTTTATCTGAAATGCAATATTTGCAACGTGCCTATCCCGACGCAAAATGGTAAGCATACACCAACATACCGAAGAGGAAATTTTAGAGGTATTATCTGAAATCTGCGACCCCGAAATACCGGTGGTCAGTATACAAGAAATGGGTATTTTGCGAGATGTGATTCTGCAGGACCATTCTTGCCAGGTAATCATTACGCCGACTTATACCGGATGTCCGGCCATGGGTATCATTGAGGAAGATATTAAATCAGCAATCAAAAATATAGGTATCGCAAACGTAGAGGTTACTACCACTTACAATCCTGCGTGGACTACCGACTGGATGAGCGATGAAACAAAGGAAAAGCTTCGAAAATTTGGAATTGCCGCCCCCTTGCATTCGGGTTGCATGAATTGGGCGCAACCTCAATCGCTACAGGTGCATTGCCCAAAATGCAACTCAATCCATACCCAGTTGATATCACAATTTGGTTCAACCGCTTGCAAGGCCCTTTATAAATGTAAAGACTGTGAAGAGCCTTTTGATTATTTCAAATGTCACTAAAGTGAATACGAATTACATTTTTTATAACGACCATCAATAAATAGTAATTATGCCGATTTATCATTGTTTAGGAACCATTCCACAAAAAAGACATACCGTTAGCCGACAAAGCAATGGAAATTTATACCAAGAAGAACTGGTAGGTACTCAAGGGTTTGCCGGAATGTCGTCCCTTGTATATCATTTATATCCCCCAACACGGGTTAAACAAAAAGACAAAGCGTTTTCTGTGACTCCTAAAATTGCTATTGACAATGGTTTGGATTGCATGAGTTTTAAAGGCTTTGATTTGCAACCTGAAACTGACTACCTAAAAAGTCGTAAGACCCTTTTCGTAAATGCCGGTATGCATATCGGTTTGGCAGCCCCAATGGAGAGTACGCCATATTTTTTCAAGAATGCAGATGCAGACGAAATGATTTTTATTCATGAAGGAAGCGGTACACTCTATACCATGTATGGCGAATTGAAATTTAAATATGGCGATTATATCATCATTCCCCGTGGTACGGTGTATAAAATTCATTTTGATACCACCAACAATCGCTTGCTCTATGTAGAAAGCTTCACTCCCATTTTTACACCAAGCCGGTATCGAAATCAATTTGGTCAATTGTTAGAACACTCACCTTTTTGTGAGCGTGATTTGATTCGCCCCACTAATTTGCAAACATATGATGAGCAAGGTGAATTTGATATTTTTATCAAAAAGAGAGGGATGATGTTTCCCTATCAATATGCCAATCACCCCTTTGATGTTGCCGGTTGGGATGGATATCATTATCCGTATATATTTTCTATTTTTAATTTTGAACCTATTACAGGGCGAATTCACATGCCGCCACCAATACACCAAACGTTCGAAAATTCGCATTTTGTTATTTGTTCTTTTGTGCCTCGTTTGTATGATTACCATCCTGAGGCCATTCCGGCACCCTATCATCATAGTAATATTGATAGCGATGAACTATTGTATTATGTGGATGGCGATTTTATGAGCAGAAACAATATTGAAAAAGGCCAAATCACCTTGCATCCTGGAGGTATACCGCATGGCCCACATCCTGGAGCCATTGAACGTAGTATCGGAAAAAAAGAAACACATGAATTGGCCGTAATGATTGATCCATTTGCACCGGTAATGATAACCGAAGAGGCCATGAAAATTGATGTGAAGGATTATTATAAATCCTGGTTGGAAGATTAAGATTATAAAAAGTAAAACTCAAGAAATATGTCAACAGCAAATTTAACTCAAGTAGACAACTACAATTATGGTATCGAAAAAATATTTGAAAAGGCTCAGGACTTCTTGCCCATCAATGGTACCGACTATGTAGAATTGTATGTAGGCAATGCCAAGCAAGCCGCTCATTTTTACAAGACAGCGTTTGGCTTTCAATCTTTTGCGTATTGCGGATTGGAAACCGGCAATCGGGAATCGTGCTCGTATGTAGTTAGCCAAGATAAAATTAGATTGGTACTTACCACCCCTTTTAATCCCGACAGTAACATTTCAGATCATATACGCAGACATGGAGATGGCGTAAAAGTAATTGCCCTATGGGTAGACGATGCTCGTAAAGCGTATAATGAAACCATTGGCAGAGGTGCTGAATCGGTACTGGAACCCACCGTTTACAAAGACGCAGATGGTGAGGTGATAAAAGCATCTATTAAAACCTATGGAGATACGGTTCATACTTTCGTAGAGCGAAAAAATTACAACGGAATTTTTTTACCGGGTTTTGAAAAATGGGAAAGTGAATACAACCCTACCGGTAAAGGATTGAAGTATATTGACCATATGGTAGGAAATGTAGAACTGGGAGGAATGAATAAATGGGCAGATTTTTATGCAAATACCATGGGCTTTGCCAACTTGGTGACCTTTGATGATAAAGATATTTCTACACAATATACTGCCTTGATGAGCAAGGTCATGACAAATGGAAATGGACGCATCAAGTTTCCGATTAATGAACCCGCAAAAGGATTAAAGAAATCACAGGTTGAAGAATACCTTGATTTTTATGGAGGACCGGGTTGCCAACATATTGCTGTAGCTACCGATGATATTGTATATACCATTTCAGAAATGAGAAAATCAGGCGTAGAATTTTTGCATGTACCAGGTAGCTATTATGACACCGTTGCCGAAAGGGTGGGAACTATTGCGGAAGATTTAGCCATATTAAAATCACTTGGCATTATGGTGGACCGTGATGAGGAAGGATATTTATTACAAATTTTTACCAAACCCGTGGAGGATCGGCCAACACTGTTTTTTGAAATTATTCAGCGCAAGGGCGCCAAATCGTTTGGTAAAGGAAATTTTCAGGCCTTGTTTGAAAGTATTGAAGCAGAGCAAGAGCGAAGAGGAACTTTGTAATGAATTTGAATGTAGGAATTTGGTTTAATTTGAAAATGAATTGTACATTTAGTCGCTTGGTTAAAGTACACCAATTTATTATTCTGAAATATTATGAGCGCAGGATGTCTTAATAATTGCCCCAACTGTAAATGTTCAAAATCTGCTATTATTATAGGAGCAGGATTAGTCGGCTCTTTGTGGGCTGTATATTTAAGTAAAGCCGGTTATAAAGTAGATGTTTATGAGCGTCGACCCGATATGCGACTCACCAAAATGTCGGCAGGTAAATCAATCAATCTGGCTACCTCTTACCGGGGATGGAAGGCATTGGATGAGGTCGGTATTGGAGACGAAATCAGAAAAATTGCCATACCCATGTATGGACGAACCCTCCATCATCAAAACGGTGAAACAAAATATCAACCCTACGGAAATGGCGACCAGGCAATTTATTCCGTTTCGCGTGGTGAAATCAATGCCAAACTGATGAGCATCGCCGAAGAAAATCCTTTTGTACATATCCAATTTAATGCCGAATGTGTGCATATTGATTTTCAGCAAGACCGAGCTCAATTTAGAGACACCCTTACAGGTGAAATCACGGACACCACTGCCGATGTGATTTTTGCTACAGACGGAGCCTTCTCCGCTGCCCGCTATCATGGCATGCAAAAATTAGATCGCTTTAATTACTCCCAACAATACATTCCGGATGGCTATCGTGAAATATTGTTACCCGCCAATGAAGACGGCACCCATAAGCTTTCGCTCAATACACTTCATATTTGGCCAAGGGGGCGATTCATGTTAATTGCCCTGCCCAATTTTGATGGGTCATATACCTGTACCTTATTTATGCCTTTTGATGATGATAAATATTGTTTCAACAATTTGACATCTAAAGAAAAGGTCAACGAGTTTTTTGCTGAGGTGTTTCCCGACTTTTATGCCATGATGCCTAACATTGCAGATTTATGGGAAGATCATCCATTGTCTTCCTTAGCAATCATTCGTTGCTTTCCATGGACCCATCGCAAATTAGCTTTGATGGGCGATGCCGCACACGCTACGGTCCCCTTTTTTGGACAAGGAATGAATGCCGGATTTGAAGACTGCAGTGTGATGTGGAGTCTAATGAATCAGCACATGGATAACTGGCCGCTAATTTTTAAAGAATATGAAAAATTGCGAAAGCCTAACGGCGATGCGGTGCAAGATTTGTCATTACAAAATTATATTGTGATGCGCGACAAAGTAGCAGATCCGGATTTTTTATTGTTGCAAAAAATAGAACGACGTCTTAATTATTTATACCCTGATTCGTATTTCCCTCTTTACAGTATGGTTTCCTTTACAAATATTGAGTATGCAACCGCCTTTAAAAAAGGCAATGAGCAAGAAGGAATGCTGAAACAAATTATTGAAGAAAATAGTATTACCGAGGCTACACCAGAAGAAATTATAGATACCATACTGCACACATTTATACAAAAGAACACCGCCCTATAAATACATAACCATGAACGAACAAAAAGAAGAATTCATTCAACGAATTGAGGAAAAGTTTAAAGCAATAGACCAGAATCCTAATGTTCATTTAGAAGGACTGGTATGGGCCAAGCCAATGACGTATTGGGATTATATTTTGCCGGAAACGCTATTAAGCTTGCAGGTACAACGAACCACCTTACCCGATGAAATGGTTTTTATCATATATCATCAAATTAATGAACTATTGTTTAAAATGATACAATGGGAAATTGATCAGGTGAGCCAAATGGAACATGTAGAAGCCAACTTCTTTACGGAAAAATTGCGTCGCATCAGTCGTTATTTTGATATGCTGGCTTCTTCCTTTGAAATTATGGGGGATGGTATGGAGTTGGCGCAATACATGAAATTTCGAAATACATTAACCCCGGCAAGTGGATTTCAAAGCGCCTCCTATCGCTTGATTGAATTTTCATCAACAGAGTTAATAAATTTGATTGACTATCGATTTCGTGCCACTATCGATCGCAATACGCCGTATTCACACGCATTTGAACATTTATATTGGCAGGCTGCCGGAAAAGATCATGCAACAGGAAAAAAGAATACCATGCTGGTTCTCTTTGAGGAAAAGTACAAGGAGATGTTTTTGCGCAAGATGGAGGAATATAATACTACAAATCTGTGGACAAAATTTAAACAATTACCCGAGGAAATTAAGAAGGATGCAGAACTCGTGAAGGCAATGCGTCATTACGATTATACGGTGAATGTAACTTGGGTGATGGCTCATTATAACGCCGCAGGAAAGTATCTGGGGAGTTCGGAAGCCACAGGAGGTAGTGACTGGCGCAAGTATATGCATCCTCGCTATCAGCGACGCATTTTCTTTCCCGATTTATGGAGCAAAGATGAATTGGAGCATTGGGGCGAAAACGTTTAGTCCGTAAGAACACCTATTTCATGTTAGAAATTTTTCCTTCTGCAGGTCCTGCAAAAGAGAATCAGAAAGTGGCTGCATTTAGAAGGATGGTGTTTCAACCTATTGGAAGCGATAGTTTATGTATGCTCGAAATTGCATATAACTAATATTCAAATCGTAAATAGAATATTTTTTGAGCATGGATCCAGACTGCGATAAATAGGAATTACTGATATTTAAACCTGTTTCTACCCCAAGTGTTAATTTCTGAAAAATCAACTTAGAGCCAATAGATGGCAGAATATCAAAAGAATAGCGACTGGCTTTCCAATCTGAAAGTTTCTCCGGTATGGAATAGCTACTATACGGATTTGTAGAGTATACACCATTTAATGTATCGACCGACGAACTTTTTATGGTTTTGTAAAACACCGATTTGCTGTATCCAAGTCTGGCATCAATAGAAGCGTATAAAAATACTCTTTTGTAAAATTGTCTTTGCTGTTCAATTCCAAAGCCTCCATAAAAACCATTGCTTTTTTGAGTAGTTTGTGTAGTTTTCATGGTGTCCTTTACAAAAGAATATTCATACGGTTCAGACCGAAAACTTTTTTGCTGATACATCAGTTGCAATCTGATGCTCTTATTGGGTTTGGTTTCTTTTTTAAATTGGACACCGTAGAGCCCATTGCTTGCAGCACTATTATCCATACCAAGTTCCACAAATAAGCCTATTTCTTTTGTTTTATTTTTGATTTCTTGGGCGTGGACGGACATAGCCAATAGGCTACAGAATAGGAGGCTACAGGATTTCAATACTATTTTCATAAAGTAGGAACGATTTGCGGTGATTAATATTGTACAAACAATAAGAATTTTTTTCATGGTTCTGAATTAAAACAAACAAGCACTTCCGATATCGATGAATCTATTTGATATACCATTTGTATTGTAATGCTAAGGTACGATAATTCTATTTCAAGATAACATGCACAAACCTTAGTTTTGTATTTTTGACTGAATATTTATTCCTCAAATGCATTTCTATGAAAAATCTAGTGCACATTCTTTTATTATTTCTCACCATTTCAGCCACCGCGCAAGAATTTAATTCGAGCGTACCCAAAAGTGTAATCATACTTTTAAGTACAAAGAACTATAGCATTGCTAGGAAGTTTGCCATAGAGGCGGGTAAAAAATTAAAAAAGGAAGTTCGCTTTGGAGGCCTTACTCCAAATCCAAAAACCGGTTTGACAATGAGTAGGACAGATTGTGAAACCTACGGATATCCCTGTTACATCGCTAGGGGTGAGGGTGATGCAGCCAATAGTAAGTTTATTTCTGTTGAATATTCAAATGCATATGAAGGATTCGCCAAAGGGTATTATATTGTGGTTGCAGGAATGGTTGAGCCTAAATCAGTGGAGCTAGTAACTGAAATGCAAAAAATCAGAACAGTATACAAAAACGTTTATGCTAAACAAACAAGGGTGTGGTTTGGATGCCTGCATTAAAAACTTCTTTTTGCAAAAAATGCCTTTGGCTTTTGTTGACAGGCGCCGCTGCATCAATTGATGAAGTGCACCTGTCAACGATTTTTCTTATCACTTGATTGACTAACAGCCTACGCCTTCTAAAAAACGGGCTTGATGGTTTTTTACCCGAATCTGGAAATTCCCAAAATGAAAACGAGTAGGTACTGCTTTCCCCTCTTTGTGCGCCGCCTTAAATCGGACCTCATCATTCAAAATCGATACCATTCTTTCTTCAATCCGCTTCATCAACTCCTGTGCATTTTCGGGCTTTCTATCGCCAGTAGGTGTATAATTATCAAGACCGACATTTTCGTAAAAGGCCATTTTCCCTTTATCGTCAATAACCATATTATTACCCCGTAGGTAATATTCTCCATCATCTAATTTGTCAAATTCATTTTTCAATTGCATAAAAATATGCGTGGGTAGATTTTTTGAACTACTAATCAGGACCGGATCTGTGTATCGCGAGTCATAGTCATTTAACAGATAATCCTCTTCTTTTCCAAAAATAGGTTTGCCATTCAAAAATGCGGGAGCAGCTGCCGTCTCCACCTTATGCATGGTAGTAAGTCCTGTAGTGCGGTCTTGAATGGGTATAGAATCGGGCATCACCACATTTAAAAACATTTTCTTTTGTTGACGCATGATATCCTGATACTCGTACGGAATAAGTTTGAAATCTTCAAATTGAATTTTATTTCCTTTAAACGTAATGATTTTTTCATTTTTATTGATGCCTCCGGAAAAGGACGTTTGGGTGCAACAAAGGAAAAAGAGGATAAAAAGAGGAAAGACACTAAGGTATCTTACTAATTGTTTTTGAGTACTTTTTGTTTTGAGGAGCATAGCAATTCTAGTTTTTATTGGTGAATAATTGAATGAATGGGTGAGAGAGGGGGCGCTTTGTAATAGATTTTGTTCCAGTAGAAAAAGCCCATAATGTGCTGTATCTGTTGCGGCCGCCCGATCGGCTTGATATTCATGCACGATGCGAAGCTTGTTGAAAAATATGTACACCAAGGGATGAAACCAAAAAACAATTCGGAGCAAAATCAAGAATAAATTATCAATGAGATGCAGTTGCCTGTAATGCTCTTTTTCATGCATCAGCAAAAATTACCATTGGTTTTGAGTATAGTCTGCTTTGCTACTGACAAAAATAATATTGGAGAATGAGTAGACAGTGTGCATTTTACCGGTTTCCACAATTAGGCAACCGGATTCTTTGGTTTTACGACCTTGTTTATACAGGATACATAAAGCAAAGACCTCTTTGGCAATAAATAGCAGTCCAACGAAAACGCCAAGGAAGTACATCCACCAAAAAATTTGACTTTCGTCAACTTGGGCAGTTTGAGGAGATGTTGATAGGTCCGTTACTTGGTTTACAATAGCCGTCTTTTTAATTTCATATATCTTGGTAATTGGGTCTAGGAGGGTATGATTGCTGGCTGTCTTTACGATATGGAAGTTGGCTAAAGGTATCAGAATACCTCCTAGTAAACCTACCAGTAAATACAAGCGATTATATTGATGAAAACTAACTTTTCTAAATAGACCCTCGTAAACCAGCAGACAGGCCAGCCAGATGATACTGGAGTTGATGAAATAGTGTAGCATATTTTTTTAGTTTAAATGGAACGAAAGCGTTTTATTGTTTAAGAGAGATATTGTTATGTGTGTTTAGACTTAAATAAAAAGGGGCCATTGTTATTATTCTTTTTTTGATTTGGATAGGGATTGAAGCAATTTATTTAGATCGCTTAAATTCAAATCATTTTGTTGTACCAGAAAGCTTACCAGCTGTTTGGGAGAATTGGCAAAATATTTTTTTATAATGCCATTAATTTTTTGCTGCGCATAGACTTCTTTCGAAATCAAAGGGCTGTACTCATGTGTTTTGCCATAGGCTTTATGCGTAACAAAACCCTTTCTTTCTAAAATGCGCACTACAGACGAGATGGTACTGTGTGGCATATCGGGTTGTCCTAAGTGATCCAAAATGTCTCTAACTAGGCATTTTTCAAGACTCCAGATGATTTGCATTATTTCTTCTTCCGCTTTGGTCAGTATTAGTGTTGTTGATTTCATACGTTATAAAACGTAAAAATACGTTATAAAACGGATAAACCAAAAATATTTTTCTAAAGACTCTAATTTTAACACTTTGTGCTGATGGTACAATCTACCATTTTATTTCTTGCATCCAGCATCATGCCAATGAAACCGTACTGCATTCCTACAAAATTTTGATAGGTACTACGTTGGCATTTACAGCGACTACCAAAGATGATTTTCATAAAATATTGCATAAAAAGAATTTTTCGTACCTTAGTGTATATTTTAATGATTCCTCTATGAAACATCTCATTTTTCTTTCCCTAGCCCTACTTTTTAGTTTAGGGGCTATTGCTCAAGTCCGTAAAACAAACGGAGTTTCTATTTCTCCTCAAACCGTTAATTTTACAGATAACGGAATCATAGATTATCAGCCACAACTCATTCATCTCGATCAGCATCCGATACCATCGGCTGAGTATGGCGACAAAAAAGAGCGACTGAATCTATTGCGAGCACAAAAGGAACTCGAACTAAAAAATCAAGAGGGGTTCAAAAAGGAATCGTCAAAAAAAACACGTGGCCTCGCACCCAATCCTACCGTGTTTAAAGGTATTCAAGGTAATTTGTCTAGTTCCACACCAAACGACAACGATATTGCTGTGTCCAATGGTGGCAAGGTTATCAGCGCCGTAAACTCCACCTTGCGTATGTATGATGATACAGGCAAAGTATTATTAAATAAATCGCTTACTTCCATTTTTGCGGCTGTTGGAAATTTCGCTTGGATATCAGATCCCCGCTTATTATATGATCCGGTTGAGGATCGTTTTGTATTGGTTTGTTTTTCCGGTGCTATTAGTTACGAGTCACAAATATTGGTAGGCTTTTCGCAAACCAACGATCCGACCGGCAATTGGAATGTGTACAAAATTAATGGCAATCCCTTTAATGATTCTACTTGGAGCGACTACCCCATTATCGCATTGTCTGATAAAGATTTATTTATGACCTTTAACCAAGTGAAAGACAATGTAAGTTGGACTATTGGATTTAGACAGTCGGTAATTTGGCAAATCAACAAAGCAGACGGCTTTGCCGGTAACCCACTGCAATATACCCTTTGGGATAGTATCAATTACAATGGAAAGCCATTGCGAAATATCTGTCCAGCCAAATACCAAATACCTCCCTTTGATAAAAATCTTTATTTTCTAACGGTTCGAAATGTGGATAGTATCAATGACAGTCTTTTTGTAACAGAAATCGATAATTCCTATATTTCGGGCAATGCACAGTTGAGTACAAAGGTTATGAAATTGCCACTTAGCTATGGTTTTCCCCCAAATGCCCGTGAAAAGTTGGTGGGACCCAAAAACAATTATTTGATGACAAATGATGCAAGGGTATTGGCTGCCATTTATGAAAATGGCTATGTACATTTTGGATCCAATACGGTGAACCCCGCGTATATGAATGCAGGGGTATATTTGGGTACCATCAAGAATATCAGTGAGGCCAACCCTGTCATTACTGCCGATATTTTTTCTTCTCAAACCATGGAGTATGGCTATCCTTCCATGACGGTAGTTGGCAATATTCCTGATCATAAAATACTTTATACTTTTTCTCATTGCATCACCGACAGTTTCCCTGGCACTAGTGTGCTGCTGAAAGTTGGCAATGGCGACTATTCAGATATAGTGAGTGTAAGGGATGGTCTTTCCATTATCAATGTATTGGCTGATACCGTGGAAAGATGGGGCGATTATACCAATGTACAACGCATGTATAATAATCCGACCAGGGCATACCTTTCGGGGTCATGGGGCAAAAATGGAGGTAACAATTGCTGGGTTTCTATTATTGACAATATTGAATGGCCTGTTGGCACCACCCTTACCACTTCAGCGAATGAGTCAAGCGTATTTCCCAATCCGATACCGGAGAAAAAATTTACCACCCGTTTTGAAAATGAATCCAATAGACATCTACGATTTGAAATTTTTGATATGCAAGGCAAACGAATTTCACTGATGTTAGATACCTATATCAAAAAAGGACTCAATGAATTTTCTTTTACAACAGAAACTTTACCCATAGGGAACTATGTATTTCGCATTTCAACACGTGAAGGTCAAAAAATTGCCTCACACAAAATTACCATTGAGTAGCTGCTTTTATAAATCCTTCTACATCATCAGGACTCAAAATGTATTTTTTGTGATCTGTAGTTAGGATACATACGTAATTTTTTCGCTGGCTAACAAACCAACGCATCGAACCTTGATTAGCGGAGCGAAACCAGCCAGTATACCCAAACATACCACCGTTGCCAAAGGTACGCCAAGCCCGTCCCAATTCATCTGCACTCAATGGTGTAATGGATAGAATGTTATTTCGTTGGATATGAAATTTATTGATTTTTCGTACAATTTGAATACTGTCAAGAGTGATTTCATATCCCTGGGGTGAGTATAGATACGTACCAAAAACCGTAGCCAACAAAATGGCGCACGGAAGCAATAAAATATACGGCATTCCGGTCCAGGAAGTAAATGCCATTATTGCAAAAAAAAGAAAAAACAATGCAGTAGCTGCAGTAACAATCTTACTCAGCGTATCGAGTGAGGCTTTATAAAACATGGAGGTCTATTTTAAATTATACGGCAAAACTTTCGCCACATCCACAACTTCTGCTTGCATTTGGATTCACAAAGTTAAATCCTTTACCATTCAGTCCATCGCTAAAATCCAATTCGGTATTAACCAGGTACAAAAAACTCTTAAGGTCTGTTACCAATTTAATTCCCTTATCTTCAAAAACTTGATCCATTGGTTTTAACTCATTGTCAAAATCAAGCTTATAACTCAAGCCACTGCATCCACCGCCTACGACGCTCACTCGCAAAAAATGAGAATCATCCAATTGCGAATCTGCAATGAGTTGTTCAACCTTTGCCTTGGCTTTATCACTGATATAAATACTATTTTCTAAGGCCGTTTCCATATAGAGCTGTATTATCTTTGGCAAAATTAAGCAATTTTGTACATTTGAAACATAATGATTCGCTAAAACGGCTGCAATTATTAATCAAATCTTAACGAGGGTTTTTTTTACCTTCTGATGTAAAAGTTGTCTATATTTGACTTAGTTAATAAAAACAATAAAATTTCAAAAATGAAAAAATTATTTTTAGTTGCGATAGCCTCATTATTCTCTGTAGGAGTATTCGCACAAAGTCAAGATTTACCTACCACTTTAGTTCGTGATATTAACGGTAAGCAGGTGCCTTTTAATGAAACCATTGAAAAAGGTAAAGTTACATTGGTTAGTTTTTGGGCTACTTGGTGTATTCCTTGCAAACAAGAAATAAAAAATATCAAAACCAAATTGCCTGATTGGCAGAAGGAAGCCGATTTTAACTATATGACCGTTTCTGTGGATGACTCTCGTGCAACTGCTATGGTAAAAACCTATTCAAAATCGCAAGGGTGGACCTTCCCGGTTTACTTAGATCCGAATAGCGATTTGAAACGTTCTCTCAACTTTCAAAATGTACCCTTTACCATGATCGTTGATAAAAACGGTAAAATAGTATTTCAACACACAGGATATGAAGAAGGGAGTGAAAACTTGCTTTTTGACAAGGTGAAAGAGCTATCGAAGCAATAATATTATTAATCAAACTCAAAGAGGCGACATTTTGTTGCCTCTTTTTTTATGTTTGGAATCATTGTTTTGAATTCGATTGTTTAATCTTTTCCAAAGTTCCGAACTTTGGAAAAGATTGAAGAAGGTAAACTCTGTATTTCCAGTTTCAACACTTATTTTCTTCCAAAATCAGCCGGGTTTTCGCCCCAGGCCTTAGTTTCCCATTTGAGAATTTTATTTTTGTAATCGTTTTGATGCAACCATTTTACCGCCCGATCCAACAATTCAAATATCTTTTTATTCTTAGCGCTTGCTTTTAATTTGGTTCTGGGATTTTTGTATTTCACCCAGTTAATGGCATTTTTGCTATCCGAATAAATGGGTAGATTTAAATTTCGTTGCTTACAAAAAGCCAAGGCATGCACAATTCCCAAAAACTCCACTACATTATTCGTACCATCCTCATAGGGTCCTTGCCTAAAAAATTCAGCGCCGGTTGCAGTGTCCACTCCTCTATATTCAGCTTTGCCCGGACTTCCATTGCAGGCACCGTCTACACAAATGCTGTCTATTATAGGTTTGCCAATGGCTTCTAATTTTTCTTTGCTTAAGGTACTTTCCTTGATTTCTTTTCCAATAAATTCTTTGCTCGATCTTTCAAAAGCATATTCGGCCATTTCTTTGGTCAAAAAGGATTTGTAAACTGCTCCTTCAAAGCCTTCAATTTGTTTTTGACATTCTTTCCAAGAGGTGTAAATACCGGGCTCTTCGCCGGCCCATACCACATAAAATTTTTGTTTAGGTTTTTTACTCATACCTATGCAATTAAAACCTGGTAACCAGTTTCAGATTCATAGTCGATTGGTTAAGCGATTTGGAACCGCATACACTCTTGAGCTGCTTTGATCTTGTATCCACAGATACGAAATGGTATTTTGTATTCCGAGTAAATTGAACACTTCAAGACTTAACCACATCGATTTGATATTTCTAAAATAACTGTATCGCGGTCTGTCCTTACGTTCCCCATCTAACAAAAGGGCCATAAAGCCTACATCCACTCGCTTATAACTTGGAATGCGAAGGGTGTCGCCATATCGATTTTGATCGGGAGGCCCGAAAGGCAATCCGGTAGAATATAAACCGCTTAGATATAATTTGAAATTTTTATTTCGGGGCAAATAATCAGCAAAATACAAACCAAAACTAATTCTGGAATCTGTTGGTCGCGGAATAAATCCTGGGTAGATGGTGGTACTGTCTGCACCTGTGGTTTTGCTTTTGATTAGTACCTGATCGTCTAACACATCCTCACTGCTTTTCATTAAGCCCAAACTTATCCATGATTCTGCATCTTTTACAATATCGCCATACAATCTGAATTCGGCACCATAGGCAAATCCTTTGGCATTGTTTTTTCCAAAATACCGGATCCGCACATTGTCGTATTCATAGGGCACTAAGTCCCACATATTTTTGTAGTACCATTCTGTAGTAAACTTAAAAGGACGATTTTTAAAAGCCTTGAAATTATAATCGAGGCCCAAAACGGCATGGAACGATTTCTGGGCTTTTACATCAAAATTCACATTCCCATCGAGGTTACGCATCTCACGATAAAAAGGAGGTTGGCTATAGATGCCGGTAGCCCCTCGTATGATAATATCTTTTTCCCATTTGGGTTTCCAAGAAAGTTGCAAACGCGGACTTACTAAAAACTCTTTATTCAAGGCATTATAATTAACCCGAATACCCCCCGTAGCTACTAGACCTAAAGAATCAAAAGCTATATTATCTTGTACGAAAGCGGTATAGCGACTATACATAAAATCTTGCGAGGTTTTATATCGTTTTGCCATGAACAAGCTATCGTTTGAAAAAGGCTGTGAAAAGCCGGCACTGTCTCTTCGTTCCCACTCATTGAGTTTGTCAGAAATGTTTACAATTTCGGTATTGACCCCCCATTGTAAAAAATGACGATTCGCATCATAAGAACCTTTATGTCCAATATTCGCAACATTGACGTTTAAATAATTACGAGCATAATTATGTACAATACCGGTACCGATGGCATATTTAACTTCGCCAAAGTTTTCTTTTCCCAAATCGGTTTCTATTTCTCCTAATAGGTATTCGCCCTGAATATCATAGGTTTCAGATTCATTGGTTTGAAAGCCGGTAGCGATTAATTTCAGTGTGGTTTTGTTGTTAGGGGTATTGGTTACCGATATGCCGCCATAACGCGAATCAAATTTATCGGTTTCGCCCCCATTATAATATGTTTTTAATTGAAAGGCACGATTGATGAGTCCAAAACTTTGCGTAGAACTGGCAGGTTGAAAATCAAACCGGTTTCGGGCGTAGTTGGCAAAAATATCTACTTGCCAGTCGGTATCAAATTGATAATTGACGAAAGCCTGCACATCAGTAAAGGTTGGATTGTAGACGCCTTTGGTTTGTTGTGCCTGTAATAAATACTGATTCGATTTTTGACGTACACCCACCATATACGAAAGTCTTTTTTTGATGCCACTTCCTTCAAGATGGGCACCAAACCCCAGCATACTAAGGCTTACACTTCCTGCAAATTCTTTGGGTCGCTTATAGGTAATATCCAATACACTACTCATTTTGTCGCCATACTTCGATTGAAAACCACCGGTTGAAAAATTGACCCCACTAACCAGCTCCGGATTAATAATACTCAAACCCTCCTGCTGTCCACTCCGTACCAAAAAAGGTCGATACACTTCAAAATCATTGATATAGACTAGGTTTTCGTCAAAGTTGCCACCACGCACATTGTATTGCGAAGTAAGCTCATTATTATTGCTCAAAAATATTTTTAATTGACCTTCAATGCCGCCTACAATACTGGGCATTTTGTCGTAGAGTTTTGGATCAATACGAACGGAACCTGCTTCATTACGCCTTCTGTCATCTTTTTTGATGACCGTTTTCATAATAATGACATTCGATTTTAAGGTTACGGTTATATTAGACGTTTCACCATCAGATAGTCGTTTGAAAACAGATTTTGTTTCAAAACTCATAGTACTAAAAACGACGGTGATATTTTTTTCTGCAGGAACTGCTAATGAAAAATTCCCCTTGTCATCGGTGCGGGCCCCGCCTGGGATTCCTTTGAGACTGATATTCACACCTTCTAAGGCATTGTTTTTTCATCGAAAACCTTTCCCTTCAATAGGGCCATTTGATTTTGAGCAAAGGCATTCATCCAAAAAAATACCAAAATAAACAACAAGCCTTCTTTTTCATCATGATGTAGAAAACGAAAGTAAATATAAAAAATTGTTTATAGGCTAAAAAGCGAAAAAAGATAGATTCAAACCGGGCTTTACAAAGCAGGGTTTCGTTCAAAATTGATTTAGGGAGTCAATATTTTTCTTTCCCGTAATATTTCTTTTAAAATATTAATTCGGGCTTCACGAAAATTCATGGAAGTGTCCGGGGTTTCAAAATTAAACGCAAAAAAGTAGGGTTTATAATTGGTTTCTTCTTTTTTGGTTATGACCCCTTTTTGTATTTCCCTTTTTTCAACAAATCCAACAATCCATGCTAGAATATTATCTTTGTTGTTGACCGTGGTCCAATTGGTGCCTGTTTTATAATACAATTTATAGTGGGTACTGTCTTCCTGCAGCATCAGACTCCTCACAATACGCTGTGTACGTTGCGAAAAAGGCAATTTATCAAAATATAATTTTTTGATGAAGCCTACTTGCTCGTCTGCGGAAATCTGAAGCGTATCGTTGAGCCAGAAATCATCTACATTTGGACCCATACGCTTATTGCCATATCGAACCGTATCGAGGTATTTTTGCATTTCTACTCTACCGATTCGACGGGCTAATTCCTGATAATACCACACACAACTTACTTTAAAGGCTTCGCGCATATTCATGTCCTTATTCCACTCGGCTCTACTGTGTACGGTTCCATCCCATTTGAGGGTCAGGTTTTCGTCTAAAGCTACATTGGTTTCTAGGCCAATAAGTGAATTCATGATTTTATACGTGGAGGCTGGACTATATCGCTTGCTTGCCCGTGCTAGGTTATAAATAAGAATTTGGTCGTGGTTATTATCGGCTAATTCAAAACAAGCTGAATCGACGCCATATTTCTTAAAAATGCTTGCCCATTGGTTTTGCGTTACAATATTATCTCTTTCACAGCTACTCCAGAAAACCGACAAGGTCACCAAACAAAATAGTACATTTTTCATGGGGCAAAATTAACGGAATAAATGGAAAATACGAGGCACAAATCATGAAAGAGTATACATATCTACCAAAATAGAAAAGGAAACTTTTTTTTGAATATTCTGCATTACCCACCTATTGAAATCATACTCCTATTTTCCAGTTGGGTAGTTTCTATTTGACTAAAGTCAGTGAGTAATTGCCCCCCCAACGCTTTTTCCTTCAGTAATACATTTTCTTTTATTGCCTGTATGACGTCTTCGCCGTTTCGATAGAGCCTTAATAAATCGGTTTCGGTTTTTGAGAACAAGCAATTTTTCATTTTACCGTCCGCAGTTAAGCGAAGTCGATTACAGGTATTGCAAAAAGGAGCGGTCATGGTACTGATAATCGCAAACGTACCGGTATGATTGAGCACCTTATACTTTTTGGTGGTATCATTCAGATCGTCCTTAATTTTGATATATTCGTATTCTAAAGCAATGGTTTGCAAAATCTGCTGATAGGTAAATACCTTCTCACTTTTCCATTGATTGGATGTAAATGGCATAAACTCAATAAACCGAACATGGATGGGGTGCTGCTTTGTCCACGCCACAAAGGCGTTGATTTCGGTTTCATTAATTCCCTTCAGCACGACCACATTTACTTTGACTGAAAATTCGTTTTCAAGCAAGAGATCTATATTGTCTTTTACCTGCTGAAATTGATCTCGCTTGGTTAAAACAAAAAATTTATTGGGATTGAGGGTATCCAAACTCACATTTATGGATTGAATATTCGCTTTTTTGAGCGTATCGATATGCTTATGCAGTAACACACCGTTGGTGGTAATGGTGAGCTTTACAGGTAATGAGGCCAGCATTTCGATGATTTCGGCAATGTCTTTTCGCACCAAAGGTTCTCCTCCTGTCAATCGAATTTTAGTAACACCTAAGGACACAAATATTTTTGCAAACCCAAAAATCTCTTCTTTACTCATCAATTTTCCGGTAGGGGTCACCTCTACCTCTTCGTTAGGCATACAATAAAAGCAACGAAAATTACAGGCATCTGTAAGTGAAATGCGTAAATAGTTATGAATTCGATGATGAGTGTCTCGTAACATCAGCGGTAAAGGTAATTGATTTTATTTTTATTAATATTGCAAGTAGAACACTGAATCCCATATTTTGATGAAATACCTATTAAAGCCTTTTTTGCCATTTTGGATTATCAGCTTTGCAACCTTGTTGGTGCTCACTGTCAGTTCATTGGTGCAAGATGGAATGTTTATGGATGCGATGCTGTATACAGGGGTGTCGCGTAATTTATCATTAGGCTTGGGGTCTTTTTGGTTTCCGTATTTTGATCCATGGAATGTAATTGGAATACCATCTTTTCATGAGCAACCGCCTTTGGGTTTTGGAATTCAATCGCTTTTTTTTAGAGTGTTGGGCGATCATATTTTTGTAGAGCGCGTGTATACCTTCGTTACTTTAGGCATCACTGCTTTATTAATTATTGTGCTTTGGAATCAAATTTTCAAGAAGGAGCCTCAATACAGAGCAATGGGCTGGCTTCCGGTTTTACTCTGGATTACGATACCGGTATGTTTTTGGTCCTACTCTAACAATATGCATGAAAATACCATGGGTCTATTTGTACTACTGAGCATTTTGGTAATGTACCATTGTTTGAAAAGTAGTACTTTTTTGATAGGCTATTGGATATTGGCAGCTCTTTTCATTTGTATGGCAGCTCTTACAAAAGGCATTCCCGGATTTTTTCCCATTGGCTTTCCATTTCTGTATTGGTTGTTCATAAGGGAGCATTCTTTTAAAAAGATGGCTTTGCAAACCGCTTTATTACTAGGTGTCATCTTGGTAGTGGGTTTGCTACTGTATTGGTATCCTCCTTCTCGTGAAAGTTTGTCAATTTATCTTTTTAAACGCGCTTTTGCTCGTATCCAGAGTGTACATTCGGTTGATAGCCGATTCTTTATCTTTTTTCGCTTACTATCTGAATTGATTCCAGCATTTTGTTTTACAGCATTTCTGGATATCATTTCTAAACTCAAACGGGTTGAATGGGTATTGACTACATATCAAAGAACTGCGTTCCTTTTTTTGGCCACCGGCCTTTCCGGTTCTTTGCCCTTGATGCTGACTATGGTTCAAAATGGATTTTATTTTGTACCGGCCCTTCCCTATTTTGGCCTTGCCTTTGCCATTTTGAACGTGTCTCCAATATATTCATTCATTGTAAACATAAAGGCTACTGTGCTGCCGTACTTACAAAAGGTGAGCGTGGGTATTGCGTTTGCGGTACTTGCATTTATTTATTCCAAAATTGGGCATACGGTACGTGATCAGTCGATGCTGCAAGATGTGCATGTATTGGGTAAGTCTTTACCGGCGTTTACCTCCTTGGGAGCTCAAACGGATGTATATAAAAATTCGCCCCTTGCCTGTTATTTGGTGCGATATTACAATATCAGTTTGAATAGAAGCGACACGAATCGATATTACTTGGGAGTAAAAATGGAGCTATGGATTTGGAGGTACCGCTTCAAAAAGTAGATATTCCCTTACACGAATTTGATTTGTATGAGAGGAAGAATTAACTATTCTAAAGGGTTCTCCATTTATCCCAAATGATTCGTACATCGTCCCAGGCATCATAGTTTTTCGCATACAGCCAATTGAGATGCTCTTTATTGTCTGCCGGTATTTCAAAATCATGAATCTCCGGATAAACATTTAGTAAGGGCGCTTTGAGTTTCGGAAATTGTCCGTCATAATAACCAACCATCGTTTTATCGCCTTCTAAAACAAGAAACATATTTAGAAAATAAAGACGCTTGTTTTGTACAAACCAAATAAGGAAAGGCGAAAAAATCAAAAAGAAAAGCGCGCTGATTAGGTCTACCATCCGTTTGTTTCGAATAGAAGTTTGCGTGGTTATAGCATAGACCAGTTCAGTTGTATATAAATCACCGGCAGTGTTTTTGCTATTACTTCCGATGATACTATCGGTGCCGATACTATGAATTTTATACTCGATACCTTTACCGCATTGCTGCATGCTTTCAATGATTTGCTTAAAGCTTAGCTGATGTTGTGCATAAATAATTTCCGTAGCTTTATATAAGCGACTTAAAGGTTTAGTGTGTAAGAAGCTTCCTAATTGAAAAGGCTGTTTTTCCGGAAAGGGGCTAATAGAACCCAAAATGTTTTTTTCGATGAAGGCGGCTGCCAGCAAGTTCTTTATTTCAATTTCATCTTCGGGTGTGCCTACAATCATCACTTGTTTATCGGTATTTTCTTCTGCTACATTTTGAATATTCAATCCTTGCAATATTTTTCGAGACCCCAAAATCAGCAATGTTCCCAGCAAGGCACCCAACACGGTAATTCCTCTTGAGAAGCGCATTTGTTCATTGAGCAAACCATACACTGCCAAGGTAATCATGCTACCGATTAGCATGCCTCGTAATACTCTGGCTGGTTTATAAGGCTTGTCATACGCTCCGCTGAAGTAGAGGGTGCCAATCCAAATTAAAATATAAGATATAAAAAACCCGGCTAATAGGGATGATGAATACTGTGTATCTGTTTTAACGTTTTTGATCCAAAGAAATTTCATCAACAATAACGAAAGCAACAAGATGATACTATCGATTAAGGGCATTTTTACGATATTAAAAATACGCTCTACAAAGGCGAGAACTGCTCTAAAGTAAATAGCCATTCGAATCAGAAATACATAGGGTTTCAGTTTGGAGCCTTGAAAATGTTTACGGGCGAAAATGATCATGGCCTGATAAAACATTTTTACATAATTTAAACTTCCCTTTTTGGTGCTTTCCCCTTTATAATGGATGACGGTTGTTTCGGGGAAATAAATATTTTTAAACCCTGCTTTTCGTATTTTATAACTCAAGTCAATATCCTCGCCGTACATAAAGTACTCTTCGTCAAAACTGCCCACTTTGTCAATAACAGATTTTCGACAACACATAAAGCAACCTACCAACACATCCACCTCATTCACTTCGTGTTCGGGTAGGTAACCCAAATGATATTGATTGAAGATACGGGATTTTTTGAAAAGTGAGGATAAACCACTGATTTTAAAAAAGGCCACTTTTGCATCAGGAAATCCTCTTTTGGATTCGGGCAAAAATTGTCCTTGCCCATCAATTAAACGACATCCCAAAGCACCAACATCTTCATGCGAATCTAGGTAGGTCAAGCATTTGACAAAACAATCTTCGGGTACTATGGTATCGGGATTGAGGTATAAAATGTATGTACCTGTAGCACGGGCAACTGCCTGATTATTAGCCTTTGCAAAGCCTACATTTTCGCTATTGGCCATTAAGATGATTTCCGGAAATTGACTTCGAATCATCTCTATACTGCCATCATTTGATCGATTATCTACTACAAAAATTTCTGCATCTAATCCGCTGCACGCTCGTTTTACTGACAGCAAACAATGCTCCAGAAAATATTTGACATTATAATTGACAATAACTACGCTTAATTGCATGCAAGTAAAAAAAGAAAGTATATTTGTAAGACTTCAAAAATAACCGAATATTTCAGATAAAATGAATGATTTACTTAAAAATACCCTGCTGATAGCGATTCATGAAGGGGCACATATTCTCAAGCATTATTTTGAAGGAAGCTTCGAAATCAGAAGTAAGGACACCCTCAATAATTTGGTAACTGAAGTGGATAAAAAAGCGGAAGATGCCATAATAGAGGTGATCCGTTCAGAATTTCCGGCTCATTTTATTTTGAGTGAAGAAGCGGGTGAACTGAGTACCGCTTCTAATTACAAATGGATTATTGACCCCATCGATGGCACCGTAAATTTTGCACATGGCATTCCGATTTGTTGCATAAGTATTGGTTTAGAACTTGACGGAGTCATTATCATGGGTGCTGTTTTTAATCCCTTTATGAATGAATTATTTTTTGCAGAAAAAGGAAAGGGTGCTTTTTTAAATAATAAGCCCTTAAAAGTTTCGATGAATGATCAGCTTGAAAGTGCCTGTTTAGTAACCGGCTTTCCATATAAATGGGCCACAGTAGAGGCCGACCCTATTTCCGTTTTTGAGCGCTTTATTCGAAAAGGATTACCGGTGAGGCGTTTGGGAAGTGCCGCTATTGACCTCTGTTGGGTGGCTGCCGGTCGATTTGATGGGTTTTGGGAGTATAATCTCAACCCTTGGGATATAGCAGCCGGATATCTCATTATTGAAGAAGCGGGAGGACGTATCAGTAATTTTAAAGGAGAGCCTTATAGTGTTTATGATAAAGAAACACTGGCCACTAATGGAAATATTCATGAGCAGATGTTAGCAGTGATTGCCAACCTGCCGGTGTAAGTCACTTTTTAAACATTGTCTGCTTTAGGTAGTTTGGAAAGCTAAACAGGACTGCTTTCGTACCGGTATACCTGAAAATTAGCTTCTTTCAGCGATTCTCCTGGCTTTGGTTTCAATCAACTTTGCTTTGTAGTAATCGGCTTTTTGTATATTGCCCATATTGCGATAGGTAATCTCCAGAAAGTTTAAGGAAGTAATATCGAGATCGTCAGCAAGATGGGCTTTTTCAAACCAATAAATGGCACTATCAGGCCTTTGTGTAGCACCATATATGCAACCGATATTATTCATAAAATCTGGTTCTGTGGTATCTCTGCTATAGGCAAGTTTGAAATACGGTTGTGCTTCTAGCAATCTGTTTTTGCCAAGGAAATAATAATAGTTGGCACTATCCGTTCTGCCTGCCTGCATAAATGCATTGCCCTTATTGGTAAATACATCGGAGGTATTGTAATAGATTGTCCCTAAATTATTGATAAAAATAGCATTGGTACTATCTTCTGAAAACGCTTTCATATAATATTTTTGAGCGCTATCGTAATTGCCGATATTAAAATATGCTTTTCCCAGTTGGTTATATCCATCGCTTGGTAAGGCGGGGTAAATGCTCATCGATTTCGTTAGTTTGGCAATAGCATCGTAAGAGGCTTGTTTCTTTTGCTCAGGTGTTTTGTCCTCAGCATACTCATTGCTCGATAAATGATTTCCTAAATAGAAAAGCAAATGCGTGGAGTTGGGATAATATTCAATGTCTCTTGAAAAAAGGGCAAAATCCGTTTTCCAGTCTATATTGCGCGAATAGGTTTTGTAACTATAAAAGGCTGCTGTAATCAAAACGATCGCAAACAACAATGGTGAGCTCGAAAATTCTTGCACAAAACTACCTTCTGAAGGCTGTTGGTTTTTATAGAAATATTTGGAAAGAAAATAAATACTGGCGATACAAAGACCTAATGAAGGTACAAAAAAGAGACGTTCGCCAAAAGAAGTACCTATGAGAAAAAAGATATTACTGGTAATGGAAACGCTGATAAAAAACCATAAAACACCAAAGGCAATGGCGCTTTTTTCTTGTTTGTTTTGAAACGACTTTATTAGATTCCAAAGGGCAAAAGCGAATAAGCCGGCAAAAATTATAAAGGACAATAAGAAGGTGGGGTCTGCAAAACTTTTAATCGGTTCGAGCGAGGAATAGGAATAGTCGCAGGAAAGCGGATGAGGTACAAAAAACGTTTTTAAATACAAGCCAAGTGTATTGATGGCTGAGCCCATTCGAATGGGGATATTATCATTGCTTAGCACCAAATAGTTGTCTAATGCACTTAAAGGTGAGGTCGGTGGATACCCGCTGAGTGCCTTGTGTCTGCAAAAAAGGAAAAACCCCGAACAAACGGCAAAGATGGAAGAGATGCTGAGGTTTTTTTTGAGTTCGGTATCGGTGAAATAATAAATAAATAAGGGAATGATACCGATTACTACCACTGTAGATTCTTTGGAGAATGAACCCATTAAAAAGCCCAATATGCCAAGTATCAGGTAATGCATTTTATTTTGGGTGAGGTAGAGTTGTATGCATCTGAGCGCAATGACACTGCCAAGTAAACTGAGTACCTCGTCACCACTTTTGATATTAGCTACCACTTCGGTATGAATCGGATGAACAATAAACAACAAAGAAATTAAAAAGGGGATGACCCATTTCTTTTTCATGATATCGTAAAAAATAAAAAAGATAAAAATGCCTACCAGTGCATATAGCAGCACATTTACAATGTGAAATTTATGCGGGTCGCCGTCAAACAGATTCCATTCTATATTGAACAAAAATTTTGTAAATGGACGATACAGCGAATTCTCCAAATCGGAAAAATCGCCTTTACGTAATGGTGTGGAAAAAATCTTTACGGTATTTTCCATACTCACGGGAGCCTTCGTAATTTTATTGTTTTTGATGATACCGTGATCATCCAACACAAAATTATTTTTGAAGGTATTGCTATTAACCAAAACAGCAATCATAAAAATGGCTAGCGCATAAAACCATGCGGTATATTTTGAAGGGGCTTTTACGGTAGACACTTTTGGTGTCGGGCTCGAAACAGGTTTCGGTTTTGCAGCAGTTGCTACCTGAGCCTGTGATTGATTTTTTGTTGATTTTTTTACCCATGTTATTATTTATTTTCAAGCATACGAGGCGCGGTTCGGGTTCTGACATCTTCGGTTGGTCCTTTATCAGATTTTACTCTGGGTACATTGGTGCCTTCAATTTCGTCAGTAAGTGTTTTTTTCTGATCGTCCTTGCTTCGTTCTTTTTTTGAACTGCTTTCGGTATTGCTCTGCGAGGTAGCAGACGCATTTTTTTTCTTGGTACTGGCACAAGATGAAACTTGTACTGCAAGGAAAACAGCAAGCAGGAGAATCGGATATTTTTTCATTTTCGAAAATTAAATTGCTACAAATATAAGGGCTTTGTTGAAAAATCATTACATGCTTCGTTCCATTTCGCGTAGCCACCTTTCGGGAATTTCATTATTGCAGGCAGTTCTGTAGTCTTGATAGGAACAAGGAATGATTTTTTCCTTGCTTAGTTGCATCCACCAACGATTTGTTTTTTTGCTTTTATAAAAAGTAGTGTCATTATCGGTGAAGGTAATATGATATTCTAAAAATTGGCTTTTATCGCTCAAAGGCGATTCGTCTTTTTGTACATACAGACCATCCATGTAATACCATATCATTTGTGAAATTAATTTTGCTGTAAGGTGATGCTCATCCTCTTCAGGTCGGTATCCGTAAATGCCGAAGGAATGCATGGATTCACTCATACCTGCAAATCGGGTAATTTTGCATATTTCATCCCCATGAAATCCATTGGGGGATCCGAGTTTATTAGCAGGAGCGTCGCTATACTTTACACAATTGATATCAACACTTGCAATATGAGAACTTCTCATCAGGGGCTCTATTTGTTCGATATCTTCGCGGGCTTTTCCGAGGCGGATGCAGTCAAACCGGAGTTTGTCAAAAGTTTCTATCACATTTGGGTTTACATAGTAACTTTGAAATCCAATTAAATTAAAATTTCGGACAAAATTGGGTGAAGACGTTAGGGCCTCTACCAAATAATTATCATACCGCAAGTTAGACGAATCGTCAATATCAGCAAGCATATCCACAATACTAAAATCAATCACCTGTTCCATGCTTTTAAATACTTCATATTGCTGCACCGTAAGGTCGTGTGAACCTCCAATAAGGAGCACCTTTTTATTGAGCAGATAGAGTTCGGTCAACACGGTTCGGAGCGCTGCACGTGTATCATTGAGGGTGGCCCCTTCAATAATATTTCCCATATCACCAATGATGAGATTCTGATGCCAAAAATGAAGTTTATAGAGTTGATCTCTTACCAAATCCGGTCCGTTTGAATAGGAGCCGTTTCGCACTTGACCCCGCATTTCGCCACAACCCAGTATTATTAAATCGGTTTGCTCTATATCACAATTTTCAGCATGGATAAATTTGATTTGACTTCCCAGTTGGGTGGGTAAATACTCATATTGGGTAATGTCGTTATGACGTAGCGCTGAGGTATATTGTAGTAATTCCGTTATCATGAATTCCGAATTGAGGGTCTAAAAGTACAAATCAATTGCTTAAATTAATTTTTAATGCACAATTAATAGCGAAAGAGGCTCATTTTATGCAAAAATTGAAATATAAAAAAATGTTTAAACATCTAATATACCATTTACTCGATGAAAGCTACCATTTACTCATTGTCTATTTACATTTCTGTAGCTTGGAAATATATTTGTATGGTAATCAAATCAATATATCAAACTAAGTCAATCTATGAAATTGCTTTTTTTGAATTCGATGAAAATTTAGTAGTGTTTTTTTTCATTATCCAAATAAACCATATTCCACAAGAATGTGGTTTTTTTTATTACCTGACCGGCTTGATTAATCAGTAATTATGGTATTTTAAATTATCTTTGCGCCCTTTTAAAAACACTTTAGCAAACACTAGCAATATGTTATCTACGCAAAATATTTCACTTTCATACGGAAAACGGGTTCTATTTGACGAAGTAAGTATCAATTTTACCAAGGGCAACTGCTATGGGATCATTGGTGCCAACGGGGCGGGTAAAAGTACCTTTATGAAGATATTGAGTGGCGAAATTGAACCGAATAAAGGAAACGTGAGCTTATCACCTAATGAAAGGCTTAGTATGCTGAAACAAAATCAGCATGAGTATAATGATTTTACCGTATTAAATACGGTGCTGATTGGCAATAAGAAAATGTGGGATATCCAACAGCTGAAGGATGCCTTATATATGAAGGAAGACTTTACGGAGGCTGACGGTATCAAAGCCGGTGAATTGGAAGCCGAATTTGGCGAAATGGGTGGCTATACAGCAGAGAGTGATGCTGCACAATTGCTGGCCAATTTAGGAATAAAGGACGATGCCCATTATAAGCTAATGGGAGACCTTACCGGTACGCAAAAAGTTAGAGTGTTGCTCGCGCAGGCTTTATTTGGAAATCCGGATGTTTTATTATTAGATGAGCCTACCAACGATCTGGATGTGGAAACCATCAGATGGCTCGAAAATTTTTTAGCAGACTATGAAAATACGGCCATAGTGGTAAGTCACGACAGACACTTTTTAGACACCGTATGTACTCATGTAGCCGATGTCGATAAAAGTAAAATCACCATTTATACAGGCAACTATTCATTTTGGTATGAAAGTAGCCAGTTAGCGGCAAGACAGCAGGGCGATAAGAACAAGAAGATGGAAGAAAAGCGAAAAGATTTATTGGATTTTATAGCACGATTTAGCGCCAATGCCAGTAAAAGTAAACAGGCTACCTCCCGAAAGAAAGCCCTTGAAAAATTGGTTATCGAGGATATCAAGCCAAGTAACAGAAGATACCCGGGAATTATTTTCAAACCCGAGCGTCAAGTTGGTAATGATATATTGAAAATTGAAAAGTTAGCTGCATATCAAGAAGGCGTCACGCTTTTTAATGATATCAGTTTCGATATAGGCAGAACCGATAAAGTGTTGATCGTAAGTAGAAATCAAATGGCCATCACCACTTTTTTTAATATTATAAATGGAGAGGCAAAACCCACAAGTGGAAAATTTGAATGGGGAACTACTATTACCAAAGCCTATCTACCCAATAATAATCAGAAGTATTTTGAAAGCAATCATAATTTGATGGAATGGCTGCGACAATTTGTACCGGCCAATATTACCGATGCGGATGAAGATTTTTTGAGAGGATTTTATGGAAAAATGTTGTTTGCCGGCGACGAGCTTAACAAAAAAACAAAAGTATTAAGTGGTGGCGAAAAAGTTCGTTGTATGATTAGTCGTATGATGTTGCAAAATCCCAATGTCATTATTTTAGACGAGCCCACCAATCACCTTGATTTGGAAAGTATTACTGCCTTTAATAATGGAGTGATTGATTTTCCGGGGGTGGTACTAATGGCAACGCACGATATGGCTTTTGCGAACTCGGTTTGTAATCGAATTATCGAATTGACACCAAAAGGAGTCATCGATCGTTTGTGCAACTATGAAGAATATCTTGAAAACGATAGAGTCAAGGAATTAAGAGCAGAAATGTATAGTTGATAATCGGTACAAATTTTCAATCAGTATCTTCTGGCCTATTTTTTCGCGGATACTAGAATGGGGCTAACGCTACGGGCGACAATCATGTAACTTCATCTTTTCTATAGCTTGGGATTCGAAAACATTCCCTATACATTCAGCTACCTTTCTACAATCCTATTCTGGTTTCAGCTAATGCATAATAGGTCCTTACCCTAGGTGTAACAGAAACCCCAGCGGTTCCCTAAATGGTTGTTTCAACGAGCAATGGAATACAGCCAACAAAAACGTTTTCAGGGAGGAGACATCATTTGGTTTTTAAAGGGATGGTCCAAGGTATCCAAGTTTGGTAACTTCTACTTTTTGTAGACCGCAATTCTCATACAAACGTATAATAAAAAAATATATGCAAGAAAATGCTAGCACCTCAATAATAATCTCATTATTTTCACTCTACCAAAAAAACCTAAATAGTGAATTTAAAAGCACTAATTGAAAAATTAGCGGAAACTATTTCCGATAAAATTGAAATTGCCAATGTTGCTTTATTGGGAGATGCTGACAATGGTTTGCAATCAAATTCTGCCATCATACTATCCATCGTAAATTTAGAAGAGGATAAGGTATTAAAAAATCAAACCTTGTATCAGCCTTATGTACCCGGCGATAATACGATAAACAAGAAGAAAAATCCAACACAAAATTTATCATTGTCTTTATTATTTTCCTCGTATAATAATTCGCAAGAAAAATATTTAGATGGTATTGATAAATTAGAAGAAGTGATTCGATTTTTTCAAAACAATTTGGTGCTTTATTGGGATGGAACCAATTTATCGGATACCGAACCAATGGGTTCCTTTGATAAAGTTCTGATTGATATGATCAGCCTAAAACTCGATCAGGTCAATCAATTGTGGAGTTATCTTGGTGCAAAGTATTTGCCTTCGGTTTTATATCGCCTGCAATTTATTCCGGTGCAGGTGGAGGAAAACCAAGCCGATGGCATTGTTCAAAAGGCAAAAATTCAGTTGTGGGAGAATGATAAAAATGATATTGCCGGCGAACTGGAATCGGCCACATTTACAAAAGATAATAATAACGAAACCATTAAAATTAATAATTAAACTTAAAACGAAACAACCATGAATATCAGTTCTCTAAAAACGCCCGGTGTTTACATCAACGAAATTGATGCATTTCCACCTTCCGTAGCTCAGGTGGCTACTGCCATTCCGGCCTTTATAGGCTTCACCGAAAAAGGCCCAAGCACACCAACCCGTATTTCATCGTTTATGGAGTACGAGCAAATTTTTGGTTTTGCTCCAAAACCTACCGGTGTCAGTGTTGAAATATTGGATGGGATACCTACCGATAATTGTACCGTGACGGAAAGCATCTACAAATTGTACAATAGTTTAAACCTATTTTATGCAAATGGCGGTGGTGAATGCTATATTGTATCGATTGGTGGCTATGGCAAAAACCCCGGTGATGCCGCCGCTAAGGCGCTTTATACTGGGGGCATTGTTAAATTGGAAAAGTACGATGAACCTACCCTATTGCTGTTTCCTGATGCCATTAATTTATCAGCGGCTGATTTGGGTGCCGTGCAAGTTGCTGCCTTAATGCAATGCAATAGCCTCATGGATCGATTTGCAATTTTTGATGTAAAGCAAGATGCTGATCTCATTACCAGTAGCGATGCGTTTCGACAAGAAATTGGAAATCAATTTTTGAAATATGGCGCAGCCTATTTTCCTCATTTACAAACAAATTTCCCGTACAAATTTCGATTCAATGATATAAATGGTACAGCCGCTGGTAAGGTTGATTTTAATGCCATGTATGCCACCGACACAAAAGTAAAACCACAATTAGATAAATTTAATTCCATTTACAGTAAGGTATATAATAATATAGCACCCAACGACATCAATAATGGTTTTGCTATAAAATGGAATGAAATCAACAAAGATAAAATGGTGGTAGTGGCGGATTTTAGTAATGTAGACACTTATGTCACCAAAATGTGGAATTTATTAAAAATCCTTGCAAGCCCCTCCGCTTTAGTGAATGCAAATGATGCGGATTTGAAAAAATTTATTGATAGTTTCGTTCCGATTAGTTTAAAACCTCTTGCGCAAAAATTGGTTGATTTTAAGGAGGAGTATGACACCCTGCAAACGGTAGATGGGGCCGATGCAAATAATGCCCCCGATAACTTAGCAGATCTGACAGCAAATCCTAACGCCAGTTTTGATGATATTATTTGGAGAAGCGGCAATTTTGCTGCATCCCCAGTCAATACCTATGATGGTGCATTGGAGACAAGCGCTTTGGCAGACCTTAGTAAAATACAAGCAGCCTTAGATAAATTGTTTGGTCAAATTGTAACAGCCATGAATTCATCCATTGCCTCCATTGAAAATTATATTCTGACAGAAGAAAATAATGTAGTGACTCAAATTCCGGTGTATGCACAAATTATTGCCAAATTATCAAAGGCTATGAATACCGTTCCTCCAAGTGGTGCAGTGGCCGGTATTTATGCACAAACAGACGCCACAAGAGGTGTTTGGAAAGCTCCGGCAAATGTGAGTATTACAAATATTGTAGGCTTAACTGATGATATTAATGATAAGGAACAAGAGAATATGAATATTCATGAAACAGGCAAGTCTATCAATGCAATTCGGAAATTTACCGGTCGTGGTACATTGGTTTGGGGGGCACGAACCTTAGATGGCAATAGCAATGATTGGCGTTATATCAATGTACGTCGATTAGCCAATATGATTGAAGAAAGTGTGAAAAAAGCTTGTATGCGTTATGTGTTTGAACCAAATGTAGCCCAAACCTGGGTTAATGTAAAAGGGATGATTGAAAACTTTTTAACTGTGTTATGGAACGATGGTGCCTTAGCAGGTGCTAAACCGGAACATGCCTTTTTTGTAGCAGTGGGTTTAAATCAAACTATGAGTGCGCAGGATATTTTAGAAGGAAGAATGATTGTAAAAATTGGTTATGCGCCCAGCCGACCCGCTGAGTTTATTGTCCTTGAATTTGTTCAACAACAACAAAAATCGTAAACAACAAATCATAAACCTAAAAATAGTTAAAATAATAAATTATGGCAAATACATCCTATCCACTTCCCAAGTTTCACTTTAGTGTACAATGGGGAGGTTCGCAAATTGCATTTACAGAAGTAAGTGGACTGAATAAAGAAATGGACATTATTGAGCATCGTGTGGGCTCAAGTCCTGAATTTTTTAAACGAAAAATGCCCGGGCTCCAAAAGAACGGAAATATTACCCTGAAGCGCGGTGTGTTTGCAGGAGATAATGAATTTTATGAATGGTATAATACCGTTGCCATGAATACGGTTGAGCGGCGCGATATCATCATATCTCTTTTAAATGAAAAGCATGATCCGGTGGTGGTATGGAAGGTTAGAGAATGTTTTATTGTATCCTTGAAATGCACGGATATGAAGAGTGATGCAAATGAGGCCGGTATCGATACGGTGGAGTTAGCAAATCATGGTTTTACAATGGAAAATTTAGGATAAAATAGTATGGCTTCTCAGGATCCAATTGTAGGGTTTCACTTTTCGGTGGTATTTGAATTATTGCCGCAGTTTTCTATTGATACACAGTTTCAAAGCGTAAGCGGGTTAAAGGTGACAATGGAAACAGAAACGATTGCAGAAGGTGGGCAAAATAAGTTCAAGCATACCTTTCCGATTCGGTCAAACTATACAGATTTGGTTCTGAAGCGAGGATTTACCAGTCAAATTAGCGGCCTGGCTATGTGGTGCAGTCAGGCCATCGAAAGCATGATTTTTTATCCTGCCAATTTACTGGTTACCTTGTTAAACGAAAAGGGGATTCCACTGAAAGCCTGGTATATTTCTCATGCAATTCCAACTTCCTATGAACTCAGCGATTTTAACGCCGAAGAAAACAAAATAGTAATTGAGAATATTACTTTAAAATATAATTTTTTCAAAGAGATACCGATACCCAATTTTTAGATTTCATTTCAGTATTGCTATATCTGCGTTCGCCGTTGCATTTAGTTGTTGGATCCATTAAACGTCAAATTAATTAAAATAAACATTTTATGGCCATTGAAATTAAGGAACTTTCTATTCATGTAAAAATTATTGATGAGGACAAACCCATTCATTCTCAGAATGTAATAGGCAAAAGAGATTTAGAAAGTTATATGGAGTACATGATAAAGGAATGCACTCAAAAAGTACTGGAGCATTTAAAAGAAAAGGAGGAAAGATGATTGAAGCAGCATTAGGCATCATAGACAAAATGCGTATTGAGGTATATGATAGTAATGATTTTACTACTATGCCCAAAAAGACCATTTATGTACAAATAAATCCCGATCGGTATACCATGAAGTATGCCGTGAACTTCAATGAAGAGCAGCCACAAAATGCCTCTTCAAGTAATTTGCAATACAATAATAGCACCGGTGAGGTGGTTGCCTTTGAATTTTTATTTGATAGTTCAGGCATTGTGCCACCGGCTAAAATTAAAGACGGAAAAGGATTGATAACTCCATTAGAGCAAGCTGCCGACATAGCCGCCTCACTAAAGCCGGCATTGGTAAACCCCTTTGCAGAAGTGCAGACCGTTGACGAACAGGTCACTGAATTTAAGTCCTTACTAATCGGATACAATGGGGAAACGCATCAAACGGCCTTTCTTCAATTAATATGGGGCGCTTATACCCTTCAGTGTCGGGTAAAATCAATGGATATTGAGTATACCCTCTTTCGCAAGGACGGAAGACCCATCCGCGCCAAGGTAAAATGTGTTTTTAAAGATACAGTTTCGCATCAAGTAATGGTGCAAAAGCAAGATAAAAGCTCACCGGATATGACGCATGAACGAACCGTACATATGAACGACCGTTTAACCCTAATGGCAGAAGATATTTACAAAAGCAATCAATATTATATTGATATCGCCAAGCATAATCACTTGCTGACATTTCGAAAATTGGAAACAGGTACCAAATTATTTTTCCCACCCATTAAATAGAACATGCCCATTACGCCCTACATATCAAATAGTGAAATCGTTACAATGCAATTTTTGGTGAATGGCGAAAATAATGGCTTGGATACCTTATTACTGAATGCAAAGGTGCAATTCGAATTGAATAAAATTCCCTTTGCGAAATTTTCATTTGTAAGCTCAAATGTGGATATAGAACCGGAAGCATCCTTAGCCAGTGATTTGCTGAAGCAAGGGGATGAAATTGAAATGAAAATCAAATTTGAAGGTACTGATGAAACCCTGTTTAAAGGAATCATAAAATCCCTTGAAAAAACAATCGATCAGGGTCGTTTGCAGTTAAAGGTGGAATGCAAAGACCTGGCTTACCAATTAACCTTGGCTTCCGAATTTGCGGAAAGTGACAGTATGACCTTCGAAGAAAAGCTTATTGAATTTACAAAGGACATCACGTTAGATTCGGGCTTGCAAGGTCAACCATGGGGAAAGGAACTGGTATCGATGAATGTGAGTACTACTGTTCCGTGGGACTACCTCCTCTCTTTTTTGGATGCCATTGGCATTCAAGTGGTGGTTCAAAATGGACTATTGAAAGGGGTAGATATTTTGCAACCGGAACCTGATGAGAAATATTTTGCAGATGGCAGTATCAATATCTTTAGTTGGAAAGATAAAGTGGACGATACGGTTGTGCTGTCAAAAGCAATAATAGAATATTGGGATTCGAGCACGCAGGCCTTAGAAAAAATGGAAGCAACGCAAGAAGCAAATCCTAATGTGAAGGTCTTGCGTATGAATGCCACCCAACTGACGCCTGAAACCTTGCAGCGAATGGCTGATAATTACATCAAGCGAAGTGCGTATTTATCGAAACAAGCCAACTTGAGCACCGTTGGTAATTTGCATGCCAGAGTGGGCGATTTCATAATTGCAAATAAAGTAAATCCCTTACTTGACAATCAAAAATTAATTATCTCAAAAGAACTGCACAACATAGAATCAGGTAGCTGGACCACTGAATATGATTTGGGTTTGCAAAATGAAAAATTATTTTCAGAAGCCAGTGTGGAACGCAATAGGGCTGTCACTTCTATGAGTGGCAGTATGGATCGAATATTTGGACTGATGATAGGAAAGGTCACCTCCCTAGACGAAGACCCTAAAGGAGAGTTACGAATAAAAGTGAATATGCCTACCCTATCGCCAAATGGTGAAGGGAAATGGGCTCGGATAGTCAATTTGTTTGCAAGTAAAGATTTTGGTTCCTTTTTTTTGCCTGAAGTGGGTGACGAAGTGATTGTTTCATTTATAGATGGTCATCCCGACTATCCAATTGTATTGGGTAGCGTATATAGTAGTTCGCATATGCCCTCATTTAAGCAAACGAGCGATAATTATGTAAAGGGGTGGTTGACTAAAGCAGATTCCAAATTTGAATTTGATGATGAAAAGAAACGTATTGAATTGAGCACGGCAAAGGGAAATAAATTTTTGATTAGTGAGGATGAAAAGGGAATATCCGTTGAAGATGAAAACAAAAATAAAATTGTACTGAACGATCAGGGAATACGAATTGAGTCGGCATCAGCCATTGAAATTATAGCTGCTGCAGATATCAAAATGGAAGGAGCCAGTATTAGTATTTCTTCGTCCGGACCATTAGAACTTAAAGGATCGATTATTAATATTAACTAAGGTAATATGGCACAAGCAGCACGAGTAGGAGATATGCATACATGCCCGATGGTAAGCGGTACCGTTCCGCATGTGGGTGGACCCCTATTGCCGGGTAGCAATAGCACCGTGCTAATAGGAGGTTTGCCTGCATCTACTATGGGCGATCAATGTGTGTGCACCGGTCCGCCCGATGTTATTGTAAAAGGCTCCGCAACGGTACTCATCGGCGGAAAACCGGCGGCACGGGCGGGTGATAGTACGGCACATGGAGGATCCATTGCCATAGGTTGTAACAATGTAAATATCGGAGGATAAAAAAATGGCAAATGAAAATTTTTTAGGAACAGGATGGAGCTTTCCACCAAATTTTAATAAGGCAACGCATTCCGTAGATATGGTTAGTAATGAGAATGATATCAAACAAAGCTTGCGTATTTTATTCTCAACCAAACTCACTGAGCGCGTGTTGCGAAGCGATTTTGGTTGCGATTTGTCGCCTCTATTATTTGAAAATATTACCGTTACCCTTCTTACGAAAATTAAAATCAATATCACAACCGCAATAGAGCGCTACGAATCAAGAATTAAAATGACCAATCTCTATTTTGGAACCGAAAGGATAACAGAGGGATTAATTAGAATTGAATTAGAATATAAAATAAAAGCCACCAACTCAAGACATAATTATGTGTTCCCTTTCTATCTGGAAGAAGGAACCCATATACAACGATAGCATATGGACAACTGTTCAAATAAAATAATAACGCATGCCTCACAAGGGACAACCCAAAGGGATAGATATCTATCTGCCCTGGAACCTGAACGCTTTTTGGTGGACGAACACAATCTTTTTGACCGCCTATATCACACCCAAAAGTAAGTAAGTATCTTTTGTATTTTAACGAGCTGAATGAGGAAGATGGAAATTGGCTCTTATTTTTTAATGCAGAGTCGTACGCAATCATCATTGCAAACTATGCATGGTCTGTAGAACTGTATATCAGCTCATTTGATACCTTACGTAAAGAAATCAAGCTCTTAAATGACGCAGTGGAGCAGAAGAAGCTACTCCTTCAATTTTATAAAGAGTTACAAAGCGAAATCACTCATAAAGTGAATAGTAGCAACGCGCTGAAAGATGATATCTCTATTAAGGAGTTTTATAAGGGCACGGGTTTCGTTTTAAAGAAGAAGATTGAAGATATTTTGCTTTTGATTGATTCCACTACACTCCCCCCGGAGATTCTTTTGGTTTCAGATTATTTAGTTGTGAAACAAACGCAAGAATTATTTGGTACCTTAATGCATTGGAAACAAACTTCCTTGCATTTTTTGACCACTAGTTTTGAAACCTATCCTGCGCATTCACCACATTATGCTTTGGTAATCAGTATCTTAAAATTGCTGCAATTTGCGCAAGCGGAAGTGAATCAATTTACACGACGGCATTTAGATTTTTATTACAAAGACGTTCTACAATTGCCGGCCACACCCTCTCGATGCGACTATGCACATATAACCATTGAACCTCAAAAAAACGCCCCAGATTTTTTCATTGCCAAGGACAGTATTTTTCTTGCCGGCAAAACATCTTTAGGCCTCAATAAATATTTTAAGAGTACGGCCGACCAAGCTATTAATAGAATCTGTGTAAAGGAACTGAAAAGCAATTTTTCTATAGCACCCGGTCACTGGCAATCCCATGATTGGTTTGCCTTGAATGCTCAAAACAAAACCATTCAACTATTTGACCCTTCATTACCGGAAGTTACTGTGGGTTTGGTGATTGCTTCGCCCCTGTTTTATTTAAAGGGAGGTACCCGAACCATTAGCTTGCTTTTTGAAAATGCATCGGTACATCCGGATGATTATCATTTTTATTTATCTGGAGAGAAGGACTGGGTAAAAATCACGAATAAAGAAGTAGACGATCAAGGGCGCATTCATTTAATCGTTGCATCTTCTGAAAAGGCCATCATCCCATTTGATACCACTCTTCATAAGGGAGCTGCTCTCAGTACCACTTCACCGGTTTTAAAAATAATTCCCAAACAAAATCGACCCAGTTTCTATTGTAGCGCGCTTACCATTTCTATTGCGGTAGAGGGATTGAAGAATGTTGTAGTCGGTACCGATTCCGGAGTGGTAGATGTGCTCAAACCCTTTGAACCGTATGGTCCTTTCCCAAAATCAGGGAATGGTTTTGTACTTGCTTGCAATGAAATTTTTGTCAAGAAAAATGCGGAGGTTACGTTTTTAATTGAGGAAAATAGTAGTACCGATTTTATCAATGACCCGCAAAAAACCAGAATACGCACCCTAAGAGGAGGAAGCTGGAGTATTGGCAAAAAATTCTTGAATCCCTATACGGTGGTCCATACCGCCAAGGACCGGTATGTGCAAGATAAATTACCTACTAAGGACACCCTATCCGGTTATATACGATTTCAACTGAAAGACAGCGCCTATAACGGGCAAAAATATTTGCAGAATTATTTAACCGCTGCGAAAAATGAAACAGCCTTTCCCCATTTACCTGTTATCAATAGTATCAGCATTGATTATACCATTACAGACAGGCATGCATTTGATGAAGATGATAACAATCTCAATGCCATTACATTTTTTCATATACTGCCATTTGGATTTTTGCAATTCAAGCCCAATGGTAGTTTAAAAGTGTTGCCAAGTATTCCTAATAAAGGGTACTTGTATGTAGGATTTGAAAATGCGGTAGAAGGCAATAGTTTGAGTTTGTTGTTGCAGGTGGCAGAAAGTACCTCAAACCCGCAATTATCTCCTGCAAAGGTGCAATGGCATTTTTTAAATGGGAATACATGGACGTTGATACCACCTGAAAATTTGGGTGATGCCACACAGGCTTTACAACAATCAGGCCTCTTGCAATATACCATACCTTCCTACAACACCTCCAAAACCACCATCTTAACCCCCAATCTATTTTGGTTACGGATTCACATTGATGCGCTGGACGGAATTTGTAAATGGATTGGTGTGCACACCCAAGCATTGAAAGTGGTGCTATGCGATGGACAAGGGAAGGATACAGAGTATACCGAATTAACACCTGCAGGTACTATTAATAAAATGGCCATACCTGTTGCGGGCATTAAGGCCGTTACACAGCCCTATGGTGGCTTCAATGGAAGTGTTGCCGAAGATAGTTCACTCTATTATCAACGCAATAGCGAACGATTGCGCCATAAGCAAAGAGCCATATCTATTTGGGATTATGAACGATTAATTCTCAAAGAATTTCCGGAAGTATATAAAGTAAAATGCCTCAATCATTATAGATACACCACCAATCATATTTCAAATGTAGCAGCTGGTTATATTAGCATTATTCCCATTGCCTATCAGTTTACCAATGAAGTAGATACGGTTGCCAAACCGCTACTGCCACTTAGTAAAATGCAACAAATACAAGCATTCATAAAGCAATTCAATTCGCCACATGCCCGTATCAGTGTAAAGCCGCCGGTATTTGAAAAAGTGCGTATACGCTGCAAAGTAAGGTATAAAACCATTCCCGGTGCCGATACACATTTGTACACAACGCAACTCACAGATATTATTAATCAATACCTAAGCCCATGGGCTTTTGGAAACAGTGATATACAGTTTACATCCGCAATTGTTGCCTCAGCCTTGATTCAATTATGAGATGACCAAAGGTTTGTTGATTTTATTACCGATTTTCAAATGGATCAGCTCCTACTCAATCCACAAACAGATGCTGTGGTACAAGTTTTTGCAGATGTAAAGGAAATCGTTCCACAAACGGACTATACTCTTTTTCTTCCAAACGATAACCATAGCATCACAGAATTACCCTATTAATCCATGAACGAACAAACCACGATATCAAAAAATAGAGAAGTGACTTCAGCGCAGGATTATCAATTTCTTCGGCAGGAAGGACTGAAGTATATCGAAAGCTTGAGCCAACAGTTATGGACCGACTACAATGCCCATGATCCTGGTATTACAATGTTGGAAGCCCTAGCATATGTAATCACTGAATTAGGATATCGAACAAATTTTGAAATCACCGATTTGGTTACTGGTAGCGACGGATTTATACAGAATGGAACCTTCTTTACAGCAAGGAATATTTTAAGCAATGCACCGGTTACAGAACTTGATTATCGGAAATTACTTATTGACATTCCGGGGATCGCCAATGCCTGGTTGGTGGCCTGCACGTCCGCATTAGACCAAGATGGATTTCCAATACCACATGCCGCAGAACAAAATATCTTTATCAATGTATTGGAAGATAAACTGAGTTTTGCCAATAAGGATAAATACAATACCCCTTTGCCAAAATTATGGATACGCGGTTTAGGAAAGGTAATTGTGGAATTGGATTCGCACCCGCTTTTAGGGGACTTAAACAGTACCACCTTACATGATGGATTTGTATCGGGTAATAATTATATCGAACTTGAAATTATTCCTGAATTCCACCACTGGAATCATACGAAAGCAAACTTGCTGAAGTATATGAATAAACCTTCCAAAATTAAAGACATTACGGTAACTGCTGTTAATGATCATTTGATTGTAAAGGTGAAGCGTAGCTCCAATCCGGCACAAACCCTTCGCTTGGTACTGAAACCCAACAATCCTTCCGAAATTTTATTGGCAAAAGCACATTTTAACACAGAAGCAACTGTGGCCGGATTGATTCAGAAATTGCTGGATAAGAAAACTATTGTTGATCAGGTATATACCGAAGTACATCATCGATTGCATGCCAATAGAAATTTTACCGAGGACTATATAAGCGTCGAAACCGTTGAATTAACTCCAATTGCATTTTGTGTGGATATTGATTTGGCTTCGGATGCAGATGTGGTAGAAGTCATGGCCGCTTTGCAAATAGTTGTTGAAAATCTTTTAAACCCGCCCCTTCATTTTTATACTTTAAGCCAACTTTTAGAGCAGGGTAAAAGCAGTGCGGATATTTTTGTGGGGCCGAAGTTGATTCATGGATTCTTAAACGACGAAGAATTAGTGAAAGCACAACTTCCAACTGAAATTCATGCCTCGGATATCATTGCGGAATGGATGAAAATACCAGGCGTGCTGTCCATTCGAAATTTTTTAATGACTGCGTATGATACCTTTGGCACACCCATTCCAAACGCTATAAATAAAGAATGGCGTCTGCCCTTAAACGGTGCTGTGAAGCCCATTTTACATTTGAAGAAATCAAAATTATTATTATTTAAAAAATAGGGTACCTTTTTTACTGAACGAGAGTCAACAATTATTGGTGGCGCAAAAAGTTCAATTTTTGAAAGGTCAGAATGCAACGTATAAATTGTTGCAAACCAAAATCGATTTAGAAATTCCGAAGGGGACGTATTATCCATTATTTCAATATCAAAGTGTGCAGGAGGAAATGCCGGGTACCTACGGATTGGGCTATAAGCCGGTTTCAGACAATAGTACGGCGCTGCGCAAGGCTCAGGTGAAACAACTAAAAGCGTATTTGCATTTTTTTGATCAGCAAATTGCCAATCTTTTCAGTCAACTATATCATGCCAAGTCATTGCTGGATATCCCTACCATTCATCGTACCTATTTTCCGCAGTATCTAGAAAAGAACCCCAATACTAATGAAGACTTTTTTTCAAAGGAAGTGTATACAAATGATTTCGAATGGAATGTAAACAATGGTGAGCGAAAGGAGGATGTTTCCTTATTTGAGAATCAAAGTACTTTTCAGAATCGACGAAACAGAGCACTAGATCACTTAATAGCAAGGTTTAGCGAAAATTTCAATGCCTATGTGCTGATGATGCATCAAATCGCAAATAGCAACACCGGCTTTGGAAATCTCACTGTTCAGCCGCTTGACATGATAAAGGATAAGCAACACTTTTTAAAGCAATATGCCGACATCAGTTATCATCGCGGACTTGGCATGCAGTATTTGAACCCACCGGTTTCGCCCTATTGGGATACGGACATCAGAGCGGGATATGATAAGCGCGTTGCGGCTTTGTTGGGTATTAATGATATCCGATTAAGAGACATTGTCACCGAAACTACTGTTCAAACGCAATGGACGCTTACCACCTCTATTGGTAGCATTGTATTTGAAATAGTCGATTCATCTGTTGCATTAAGTGAAAAATGGAATTGGGCTCAGGATAACCTGGCAAATAATGCGGCATATTTCATTGCAAAACATGCGGGCAAATTTTATATTTATATGGGAACCAAGGGTGAAAAGGTAGTTCGCATTGACAATAAATTTAATTCCTTTGAGACGGCACTGAGCTATTTCAATGAGATGATTCAGAGTATTTATGAATTCTTTGAAAATTTTTATTGTATTGAACATATTTTACTTCGCCCTTTTCCATTTTTTACTGATGATGAAAAGGATTTGTTTACTGTTTGTTTAAAGGACGAATGTTATGAGCCGTCAAATGGAGATCCCTATTCCTTTAAGGCAACGATTGTTTTGCCCGGATATATTGGCAGATTTAGAAATTTGAATTTTCGGATCTATGCCGAGCAAATATTCAGGCAGGAGGCGCCTGCCCATTGTCTATTGAAAATTTGTTGGGTAAATCGCGCTGATTTTTTATCCTTTCAAAATGCCTATAAAGCATGGCTGAATCATTACGGTAAATTTAGAACAACCCAATATTTTAATAATCCTTCCAGTACCGTCAATACGAAAGCTTTAAAACTTCATCGAGATTTGTTGCTCAGTATTAAGGCTCTCAATACAATTTATCCTGTAGGTAATTTGTTTGATTGTGTAAGCAGCGAAATTTCAAACCCCATACTATTAGGTAACACGTCTTTAGGCACTATATAAAAATTATTATCATGAAAAGTAATTTCTCCACTAAGTATCCCGTTTTTGAAGCCGACCAAGTGCTAAGTCAAAAGCACCTCAACAATATCACTTCCTATCTTGAAGAACAAGATCGAGTAACTAGGGTAGGGGCCATTGGTATTGGAATTGTTTGCGGGATGAAAATTTCCAATCCAAGAGATGCAATCATTCAGATTGGTTGTGGTACCGCTATTACCTCTCTAGGATATCAAATTCAATGGGAGCAGCAGCAGTTTACGCACTATTGGGAAGATGAATTGTCGCAGAATTTTTTACAACCCAATCTCAGTCAAGAACCTTACTTAAATGCCATTTACCAGTATGTAACACCATACGCTTCTTTAAAAAATTGTAGGGAACTATTACCTGAAACAAGTGATATTCCCACAAAAGTCCAGCTGACCGAGGCGTTTTTGCAAAATAAAATAGTACTCCTTTTGTTGGAAGCTTCCCTTATCGATCAAAAAAATTGCCTTACCACCAATTGCGATGACAAAGGCAAACGAATGGAATTTAAAGTAAGGCCTTTACTGCTTGACATCGAAGAGGTGGAAACTATTTTATTAAATCAAATACTACACCCTATTGGTAAACCCATTTCAATACCGCGATTGAATGTGCCCAAAAAGAATCTAAAGACAGGTGCCGATATTAGGACTGCCTACAGCGATCTTAGCGAAGGTACAATGCAAAAGGAAATTGCAGCAAAAAGTAAGTATCTGGCACAATGCTTCAAAAGTTTATCCGCTCAAGTAACAGACTTTGAGGCCTTGTTGGAAGTTGCAGAGATTATGGAAAAAACAGTGGAAGAAAACAGTAGACGGCTGCATTTTCAATACGTTTGGGACTGGCTTCGCGATCTTGCGTCTGCCTACAACGAAATTCTTCATTACTATACCCTACATTGTCGTACCCTTTGCTGTGCGAATGAAGCTTTATTTCCGTTTCATATTTTGTTGGGTTATGCAGATAGTGCGAAAGGCAAGGCCATTACCATAAGCAAACCGATTACATCGCAGCGCGTTCGAACACCTTGGATACCGGTTGCCGAACGATGTAGCAGTAATGAAATGCAGGTGCTGACTGCATTGCTTAAGCGATTTACATATATCATCAAACATTTTGAAGTTCCGGAATATGCCAAGACGCCTGTGAGAATCATACCGGGACTTTTTGGCAAATACCAACTTTCTGAAAAAAATATACCATACTACTATGCCGATGTAGACAAGTTGGTAAACTATTGGAATCCGCAAAAGAGTCTGGTGGGCTTGCAAGACACCCAATTGTCGTATTTCGCGTCGCAGTACACCGATAGCGACGAGGTCAAGAATCCCCTACACTATGATTTGGAAGCCTATAATTATTTTAGAATTGAAGGGCATATTGGAAATAATTATCAGGAAGTCCTCAAGTCTATTTTGGATCAACAACAAAATTTTCAATTACCATTTAAGGTAATTGCCTTGAATGCGACCGAGTTCCTAAAAAATAGAAGTAATGTAACCAATGCCAATATCGTATGGACCGATTTGGAACTTGACTACGATTTGGTTCGGCGAGATTATGAGAATATTATTGGCAAATCAAAATCATGGCTTATAAAGAATAAAGAACGAATTGAACCGTTCTTTGAAATTAAAAGAAAAAATGAATTGAATTTGTATATCCAATTATTGGAATTGGCCCGCAAGTCCATGGAGGAAAATTTCGTCGATTTTTTACCAATTTATGATGAATTTATTGAAACCTATGAGCGCATAGAAGATATTTCTTCGTTTCACAGGGAGCATATTTTTTCACTATTGCAACGTGGGGGAAGCAAGAATGACCCTAGTGATAATTTTTTGATGGAGGATGTAATCGATCATCTGGATGCCGTAATTACTGTTTGTCAAAAAGGTGAATTCAGAGCGTTGTACCAGGCCGCAGTAGAAAAATGGCAAAAAGTGCAACTCAATATGACACTGAGTGAGTATGCAAAAAAACATCCGGGAATGGAACATATTGCCGGAGTTACCAAGGGTGGAACATTCATTATTGTGTATCAAGATCGGCGGAAAGTAAAACCCAAACGACCCACAAATATTATAGCCTCAAACGATTTTGTGGCCTCGGCAAATACAGCCATGGCAGGGTTGGCTTCAGAGACCTTTGCAGCTGCTGCGCAACCCGCAAAAAAAGCAAAAATAGCCCCATCCGATACTTGTGATGATAAAATGAATGAATTGCTTAGCAGCATGGGTTCCTTTGTAAGCAACTACTTTAGCGCCGAGCATGCCAAGCCACTTATTGCATACATGCTCGACTATACTAAATTTGAAAGACCCACTGAGGATGAACTTGCAGATACCATTCCTTCTCAGCTGGTAATCGCAGACTTTTACTTACCCTATATCTGTTGCAGTGAAGGTGATTCGGTTACCATCCAAATTGTCAACCCAAAACCTCAAGACAACGGCAATTTGGCAGATTTTAGTGCAGAAGATTTTAACGAATCTGATTTCAATACAAAATAATTCAACAACAAATAATCTTAATCCATATGAAAAGCAAACAAGAAATTCTCAACACCATCGATACCCATATTATTAGCAACGGCAATATACGGGCAAAAGAAACAAATGCGATTCTACATGATATAGTAGATTTTTCTGACAGTGGAATGAAGGAACTACATACCAACATTACCAATATTGATAACCGGGTCAGCATTTTGGAAGCAGATACCTCCGGAGGCGGTTTAAAGGGTTTTACCGTTTTTGAGAATAATCCGCTTCTAGACAAAAATCAGAATTTATTTTGGTATTCTTTTCGAGGTATTGAAAAACATTTTGTGAATTTTACTTTTAGATTGCTCATCCAAAAGGGAGATAACAACATTTTGAAATTTGATACGCCAAGTAGAATCTTTGAAGAATTACAGGGCATCATTGTTAATAAAGAAGAATCTCTGCAGTTTGTAGTAGCAGTTAAAAACAAAGAAAGGGATACGAATTTTCCGGTATCGATTTCTTTTTTCTTTAGTGAAAAGAGTGTGCGTATCCAATTGATTTCACTAGGCAATGATATTCAAATAGGACCCGGAGATAGCATCTATACTTCTATCGCATTGCATCAACCCGATTTTAGTTTTTAAGCTATGTCACATCTTGTTCATCAACATCGTTTTCATATTGAATGCCAACAGCTAGAGCTGGGTAAAGCCATTCAACAAGAATTGCCAACGATATTGGAGACCGATTTGTATCCTAAATTGCAAATACTATTGGATACATATGATCAAGAGCACGCTATCCTTGAAATTGAAAAATTGCAGATACAATTGCCAACTCTTTCTGTGAAAAACTGGCAATTTCATTTGGTGCAGGAGTCGTTGCTAGCCATTGAGGAGCAGTTAAAAAAAATAGTGCGCTTCGATAATGGAGAAACTGCAATTCGAAGTACGCACTTGGTGGTACACCATACGCCGATGAAAGCCCAGGAGTTATTTTTTTTCTTTTTAAAAAATGGATATCTATCGAATAATAGTATTTCGAACCATCTACCAATAATATGGGCACAGCTTGCTATTGACGAAATTTTTGTAGAAAATCTTTTAGACCTTTTTCTTCAGGAGCCCGCTGCATTTGTTCGCTTTTTGTTGTTGCAGGACAAGGAATGGAAACAAGAAGTGTTTCGCCTTTTTGGACAAAAAAAGCCCCCGTATCTATTTGATCATTTCTTCTCATCAAGTGATGTGGCATTATTGAATGAGGCCAATTTTTTGACTACTGAAATGCAAAGCCGTGGCCCATTGCCACCTACCTTTTTGCAAACCCTGTTTCAGTTATTGTATCCACTGAATCAAGTAATAGCTGATTTTATTCATAAAAAGGAGTTGTTTTTGGAGTTGAAAAATATGTCATTAGATGTACAAAATACACACAGCAAAAACGACTTAGATTTTATTATCCAATTGGTGGCCTTTGTCGAAAAGACCATTCGAGACGACGATTTATTGGTAGAAAAACGAGTGGAGAGACAGCAGTCTTCGGCAGTAGATTTCTATTATATTAACAATGCAGGCTTGGTTATTATTCATCCGTTTTTGCCAAAATTATTTACTAACTGTGGTTTCACAGATACTAAGAATGAGTGGGTATCCAAGAAAGCGCAACATGAAGCAGCAACTCTTTTGCAGTATTTGTTTCATGGTAAAGAAATCATATTTGAAAGTGAGCTATTGCTCAATAAGGTTTTGTGTGGTTTTGATATCAAGGAAGTAGTAGATACTCATTTTGAATTGAAAGATTCGGATAAACAGCATTGTCTTGATTTACTACATACCGTGATAGACTATTGGGAGGTATTAAAGAATACCTCCGTTGAGGCCCTTCGTGAAACCTTTTTAAGCAGAGAGGGGAAACTCTGCGTTGAAGAAGAGTATCGCTTGATTGTTGAACAGAAGGGAGTCGATGTTTTATTAGATCGATTGCCTTGGGGTATCGGTACCATAACAACCCCTTGGATGAACACTGTATTACATTGTCAATGGAATAGCTAAAATATGTTTGCACATGATACCATAGGAAAAGTTGGGACCTCTGCCATAAACGGGGTATCTTCTTTTTTTGCGCCTGTGGTACAAACAAAATTAGCAATCGGTGCCGTTAACGATGTGTGCGAAGTGGAAGCCGATGCAGTGGCCGATAAAGTAGTAGCTGGCAATACGCAGGTTGCAATACCGAACACTTCACATGTTGCTACTCTTCAGAAGACATGTGCCTCCTGTCAAGAGGAGGAGAAAATATATCGAAAGGAACAGACCCATTTATCGGAAGGCATTATTCGCCGAAAATGCAGCAACTGTGAGAAGGAAGAAAAAATATATCGAAAGGAAAATCGAACTATTGGAAAACCCTTAGCGCAACAAAAAGACAAACAAACCACTCGAGCTGACACAGATATTTCGAATCAAATTTTACAACAGTTCGGCAAAGGGGAGGCCATGGATAAATCTACCAAGGAGTCTATGGAGAAAAGTTTTGGATTGGATTTTTCGGCAGTCAGAATTCATAATGATGCGAATGCACAACAGCTAAGTCAATCGCTCAATGCCCAGGCCTTTACAGTGGGGAATCATATTTTTTTTAATGAAGGAAAGTACCAACCGGGGGCAACAGAAGGAAAGCATTTGCTGGCACACGAATTAACACATACCGTACAACAATCCGGGGGTGCCGCCGCTATTCAGCAAAAGCCATCAGGAGCACTGATTCAGAGAGGAATATTGAAAACTGTTGGGGGTGCTATTGCCGACGGGGCTGAGTTTGCTTGGGATAACACAGGCGGCGCTGCCATTCGGGTAGGAGGAAAAGTAATTGAATGGGCAGCAGACAAAGCCGAAGAGATTATCAATGAAATTGCTCCCGGATTGATTGATTTTTTGAGAAGTGATATTTGGGAAACGATTAAAGAAATGATTGCAAAGGGGTTGGATAAACTGACTGGCGGTTTATTTACCAAATTGCAAGAAGAGGGGCTCGGTGGAGTGATTGATCAATTTGTAAGCGCGATTGTGCTGAGTTTGCAAGGCGCGGTGGCCGATGCATGCAATGCCTTCAAAAGTTTAGCCGATCGTATTTATGAGTTTCTCAAAAGTATTGGCAATAGTGCCCTAAAGCGAATAAGTGCGGCCTTTACAAAAGTCAGCGGCATCTTGGAAACAATCTGGAGTAAGTATGCCAGTCCGGTGATTGATGCCATAAAATATTATGCATCCGAGACATGGAAGTGGATAGAAGATACAGCAAAGTGGCTATGGGGTTTAGTAAGTCCAATTATTGACAAAGTGGAGCAGGCCTGGAATTGGCTTATGGAACAATTTGATATTGCCTGGGAAAAAGCAGGATCTGTTTTAGACTGGCTTACTGAAAAGGCTACCGAAGCATGGAATGCTATTGTAGGATTTATTGAACCCATTAAAAAACCGCTGATGGTAATTGGTGCCATATTGGTGCTGCTTTCTCCGCTGGGTCCTATTGCCCTTATCGGTGCTACAGCCTATGGTATTTATGCTGCTATTCAATGGGTCCGTACGAATTGGAATAATGAGGTATTTATAAAGTTTAGAGCTACTCTTTCAAAAGTGGTATTGGAGCCAATTCAAAATGGTTTGACTGTATTGCAAGCTTTGGTTAATGGAGCCCTTGGTTGGTTAGGCAGTATGATGGGAGCGCTGCGCACTGCGTTTAATTCATTAGTAACTGCAATTTCTAATTCTACCATATTTAAAATTGTAAAAGGGATTGTGTCAACTATTGCAAATGCGGTTGCACTCGCTGCCAATTTTGTAATTGCAAAGTGCATGGTGGTTATTGCGTTTGTTGGTAGCATTGTATCTAAAGTCTATAATTTCATCAGACCCTTTTTAGTATTATGCGCCAAGCTTCTCATCCTTGCCACCAACCCATGGATGATACCGATAGTTTTGTATGCATGGTATTGGCGTGCTTTGCCTGATTGTTTTAAACCACCCATCATAAATTTTGTTTTAAAAATGATGATTGCGGTCTTGGGAAAGATGCCCAACTTTGCCATGTTTGGCGATACTTGGAAGCAGGTCAAGCAAAAAATTATTGATTTCTTACAGCAAACATTAAAGAAATCAGATAAGGAAAAAGTCACAGTTGCGAATCGGGTGGCGAAAATGGTTTCGGAAATGGATCTCACTTTAATAAGCAATCAAATTGAAGCGGCTAGGGGAGCACCTGCTCAATTTGAAGGGCAACTCGAAGAAGAACTTATTGGAGCCGATCTTACCAAGCCATTACCTTTCGAAAAGACAGAGCAAGATGCATTGCAAAGTCAGATGCAGACTAGCGGTGTTGAGGAACATATTTCAGAACTAGATCAAGCGCTATTTAAAAAATCATCGTTCACTGAACAAGATATTGTTGTTGATAGCATTGCGTCTTTTGAACCCTCCGAAGAATTGCAACAGTCCATACAACATCGATTAAATGGTGGTGATGGAACAATAGAGTTTGGGGCAAATGATGATCCCTCACGAACCGTTCATGGTATTTTGGCGGAAATGTTACCCGGTGGCGGCGAGCAAGAAGCCGGAGCAGAACCTGGCGGTCCCGATTACTCAACTATGACGGAGGAAGAGGCGAACGAATTGCGTTTGCAAGCTATGATGAACGCAAGTAATGAAGAAATGGGTGCTTTGGCATGTGCAACTGCCAGTCCGGAAACAAAAGGGAATGATGCCGGAAGTGTCTTTCCGCCTGAGGCGAAGTTTGGACCCCTTACTCGCGGCCAAAGAGCGCGGTTTTCCTGGAATCAAATGATGAGTGGACTGGGTCATTGGTGGAAATGCAATAAGAGCTGGCTCATTCCGACCATTATTGGTGTTATTGTGGTATTGGTAGTGGCCGAGGTTTTAAGTGGTGGAGCCGTTACAGCTGCCTTACCTGCCATAGCCGGAGCATTGGCGCCGATTATGCTGGGCGTAGCTGCAGTAAGGGCCGCCTATTACTTAGGCGAGTTTGTTTATAAATCTATTGCCGGTGAAATAGCAGTAGCTAGTAAGTCACTAGCAAGGGCCTTTGCCGTTGCAGCAGTGGAGGCCATTTTTGCATTGCTCGGTAGTTCGGCATTTTGGAAAGGGCTAAAAGGAGGGGCCAGTGCAGCCATGAAGGCGGTTGGAAAAATGTTAGGTGCCGCCGGAAAAGTGGTTTCAAAAACCGGAAGACTGGGAACCAAGTTAGTGGAAGGATTATCGGCCGGGGGAAGATATATATTAAAGACAACGGGTGCGGCCGTAAATAAAGGAAAATTAGTGATGCAAGGTGTTAAGGGGAAATTGGGGAAGGGAATCAAAACGGTGGAAGAACTGGCAGAAAAATTATTTGGAAAAGTGCGTTTCCGAAAATTTCGAATGCACTTTACCAAGGGGTGGTTTAAATTAGAAGGATATATCAATCCATGGATTCTGTTGGCAACCGGAAAGGTTGAATATTTTGAACAAAAAAACTTAAAAGTGGTTGGACATTCGGCAGATGAAACCGCACGCTTAGGCGACAGTGTGAAGATTGTTGGCACAGAAAGAAGAGGAGTGGTGATTGGCGTAAAGGGCACGCCGCCTAAAGGAGCACTGCACGATACAAGCAAAGCAAGTGAATATGTACAGGAATTAGCGGGTGCGGGTTCCACCTATAAAAAACGAAAGGCAGCGTTTGATGAATTGGAGAATATTAAAGGAAAAGATTTAGCAAGTACACGACGTGATCGGATTGCCATTTTACAGGAACGAGAAACTACTGCAGCATTGCGGAAAGGGCTGCCTGTTCAACCCACCGATTTTCAGGCACATCATGTGGTGCCTCGGGAGTTGCGCAAAGAATTCGCAGATTTGTTTACAACTACAGGATTTGATATTGAAAATGGAGTGAAGAATGGCATCATGGTACCCCCGGATAGTCAAACCTTGGCTGATGCAATTGCATTGAACCCTGCATTGAAAACAGAATTTGGCACCTCCGCTTTTCATTTAGGCTCACATCCTGCATACACTGATGTCGTTCGAAAAAGATTACTAGTGATCAGGGATTTATTAAATAGGCCAACTGCCCCAATAAGCCCAACACAGGCGTTGAGCCTGATAGACGATATTGTTGCTGAAGCAAGAGCCGCAATAAAAGCTGGTGCAGGAAAAACTTTGAATCAAATTACTTTCTAACTTTGCATATGACTGATTATTCACTGATATTGCCTTTTGCATCTGAAACAGATCAGATAATCAAACAGTTGGTTTGGGAATCACATGATAGCGAAAGAACAAGAGGTATCCCAATGGTAGAATATACACAACCTATTGCGCAACTTGCTAAGGATAAAAATGCTTTTAATGATTTAATCATATCGCCGCTTGCGCAACTAATTGTTTCCGAAAGGCTTAAAGACTTTTTGAATTCATCAAAGGACGCTACTTATTTTCAATTTATTCCACTAGCATTTAAGGGAAAAAAAGCACCGTCTTATTTTATTTTGCATTGCTTAGATTTAGTAGATGCATTTGATTGGGATCGCTCAAAATACCAATTGTTTGTACCTGATGCCAAAGGCGATGAACGAACCATACGGCGTTTAGAATTGATGGTAATAGATGAAAAGAGAGCGGGAGCTAGAAAATTATTTACCATGCCTGATCATACAGCCTATCAGTTTGTAGAAAAAAAATTTGGCGAACAATTAATCGCCGAAGGATTTACCGGTATTCGGTTATTACCCTTAAAAGGACAAACTGATTAAGGCTTATGGTATTTGGTTTATATAAACATTTGGTTACGGAAATACTAGAGAAGAACTCTAATATTAATGATATTGATTTAAGCAATACCTTTTCTGAATTATTAAACAGAGAGATCTCACATATCGAGGGATTTATTTTGCTAACAGCTATGGCACCCCATGTGTCCCCAAGCTTGTTTTCGGATATTATTGGTGAAGTGTATCCCCAAGGTGGCGATTTTCCTGAATTGGGAGGGATAAAAAATACAACCCATAGATTTTTTTTGCCAACGGGAGAAACGGTTTTGTATTTACTGGCAAAAGACGATATTCCAAAACGATTGGAAATTCAAAAGTACTTTGATCAGCAGCATTGGTTTTTTAAAGAGCAGGTGCTTTTTATTAAGGAGGTGGACGAAGGAGAGCCACTAATGAATGGACAACTCATTATGCCCAACGAAATGGTACATTTTTTATGCTATGGCGAAAAACTGATTCCAAAATTTGGTACTCGTTTCCCGGCCAAGCGTATCGAAACCAATTATGAATGGGATGATTTAATTGTGAGTAAGGATGTTCACCAACAAATTCATCAAATACGATTGTGGCTAAAGTATAATGAGGAAATTAAAAGGGATTGGGGCTTAGAGAAGCAAATGCAAGAAGGTTATAAGGCGTTGTTATTTGGGCCTTCCGGAACGGGCAAAACATTAACCGTTAAATTATTTGGAAAAGAATTTAATAAGGAAGTATACAGAATCGACCTCTCACAAATTGTGTCGAAGTATATTGGTGAAACAGAAAAGAATCTTGAAAAAATATTTCTTCAGGCCGAAAACAAAAATTGGATTTTGATGTTTGATGAGGCGGATGCATTATTTGGAAAACGAACCCAAACCCGTTCGAGTAATGACCGGTATGCCAATCAGGAGGTTAGTTATTTATTACAACGTATCGAATATTTTAATGGCTTGGTGGTACTTACCACAAATTTTAAAAACAATATCGATGAGGCCTTCTTACGAAGATTCAATATTATTATTAAGTATAACAAACCTACTGCTGATGAACGGGAGGTTTTGTGGAATAATTTTTATCCCAAACAGATGGAACGGAATAAACCGTTTATTCGAAAAATTGCTGAAAAGTATGATTTAACCGGCGCACAGATCGTATCAGCCATTGTGAATGCCGCTTTTTTTGCTAAAGAAAGGGCCTTACACTACCTACCAGAAGAGCTTTTATCAATGGCAATAAAACTGGAGTTTGATAAGGAAGAAAGGGTATGGATGCCACTGTAAGCATTTGAAGGTTTGTCCGGTACACAGCTATTTCTACCATCAAAACCATAAGCCATATTATCGGCACAATATTTTACGGTCTTCCACGTTAATAAACCAAAGTATGATTATGACAAAATACCATTTTACAAAGGAATCTTTTAGTATTATCAGTAGTGTTGCTTTAGTTACCCTTCTTCTGTTTATGATGGACAAAGACACACATAGTATTTTAGACCTACTGAAACCTGGAAATCTGGTGGCGTTTTGTATGTATTGTATTCCAACTATTTTAGTAAGTATATTGCTATACCAGGTATTATTAAAAAAATATACAAAAAGAAAAAGCACGGTTTTAAGCCTCCTGACAGCAGTGCCAATTTGCCTCACCCTTATTATGAGCTTATTTTATATCAAGCTTCATTCATAATTCCTTATCCCTACATTCATGGAGATTTTGAGTTGTGGCGAAAAAGAGCCATACCATTTCAAACAGCAGCGCCTTTATTCTAATGCTTAAAATGACGCATTCCGGTAATCACCATTGCTAAATTATTATCTTTGCAATATTGAATGGAGTCTTTATCGCGGATACTGCCACCCGGTTGGATGAATACGGTAATTCCCTGTGCATGGGCAATTTTTACGCAATCATCAAATGGAAAAAATGCATCAGATGCCAGTACGGCTCCCTTCAATTCAAAATGAAATTGTGCCGCCTTTTCGATTGCTTGTTTTAATGCATCAATTCGTGAGGTTTGTCCACAGCCCTTGCCAATCATCTGCCGGTCTTTTACAATGGCAATGGCATTCGATTTGAGATGCTTGCAAAGCGCATTTGCAAAATATGCATCTTGCTTTTCAACCTCAGTGCAGGTACGTCCACCTTCTTCGGTCCAGGTAGTGAAATTACCTTGATCTGCTTCTTGCGTAAGGGTGCCATTTAAAATCGATTTTTCATTTTTTCCGGCAAATTCTCCTTGCAAATTTTTGAGCAAGATTCTATTTTTCTTTTGTTGCAAAATGTCTAGTGCCTCTTGGTCAAAATCATTGGCAATTAATACTTCAAAAAAGATTTCATGTATCGCTTCTGCAATTTCTTTAGTAATAGCCGCATTGCACACCAATACTCCACCAAAGGCACTTTCCGGATCGCCGGCCAACGCTGCCTGCCAGGCTTCTATTCCGGAAGGACGTAAAGCTGCACCACATACATTGGTATGTTTAATGATGGCAAAAAAGGCCGCTTGCTCCGATTTAAATTCATGAATCAATTGAAAGGCAGCATCCACATCTACTAGATTATTATATGAAAGTTCCTTTCCATGCAATTGGGTAAAAATTTCTTCTAAATGGCCGATAAAGTGGGCTTGCTGATGCGGGTTTTCACCATAACGCAAGGGTATGGTTTTTGTATTGAAATAATTTGAAATGGCAATATCGTACTGCATCACAACCTCAAAAGCGTTTGCTGCAAAATATTTCCTCTGTTCAAGAGTGGTAGTGCCTTCTTGCGCTATTAAAAAATCGTTCAGCGTTTGATACGCGTCTTTAGAGGCAAGTACGGTGACATCTCGGTAATTTTTTGCAGCAGCACGGATCATGGAAGGCCCCCCGATATCAATTTTTTCGATGATTAATGCCTCCTCGTTTGTGCTGGCAAGTGTTTCTTTAAAAGGATACAAATCAACAATTACCAAATCTAATTCAGGAATGCCATATTGTTTCATTTCTTCTAAATCCTGATCTACATTTCTTCTGCCTAAAATACCTCCAAACATTTTAGGATGTAAGGTTTTCACCCTGCCACCCAATATGGATGGATATTCGGTTACCGACTCCACAGCGATACAAGGGATGCCCAGTTTTTCGATAAATTGTTGAGTGCCTCCGGTAGTATATATTGCAACGCCCAGCTTATGCAAGGTTTGCACCAGAGTTTCTAAGCCCTCTTTATAAAAAACAGAAATAAGTGCGGATTGTATCTTTTTATTCATGAAAATAGGATGCCATTAATGAGGAGGCGAAAGTACGGCTTTACCTATAGACCAAAAAGGAATTAGAGTGCAACAACAATATTTTATTAAATTAATTTTTTCCCAGCAATTCCTCTAATTTGCGATCCAGCGCCTCACCTCTTAAGTCGGTAGCTATAATCTTTCCGGTTTTATCAAGCAATAGCGTTTTGGGGATAGAGGGTACATGGTACAAATTATTGACCACGCTTTGAAAACCTTTTACATCTGAAATATGAATCCAGGGCATTTGATATTGTCGCAATGCCGTAGTCCACTTGTCTTTCTTGTCATCAAGCGAAACACTAATAATTTCAAATCCTTTTTTATGAAAGTTATTATAGGCTGTTTTTAAAAACGGAATTTCAGCCTTGCAAGGTCCGCACCAACTGGCCCAAAAGTCAATCAAAACATATTGACCGCGATAGGCAGAAAGCGTATATTTTTTAGCACCTGTTGAATCCGGTAAGGTAAAATCGGGTGCAATTGTACCTACCTCTACGGCTCGTAATTTGTTCAGCATCGTATTCATCTGGGTACCATAAAAACACGTTCTTGCCTTTCCGGTTAATATCGAGAACATTTCATCAGCCACCGAAGTTTTAATATTTCGATCGTTATTAATCGCACTATAAATTACAAACGCAGCCACCTCAGTTCCACTATTGGTTTTTAAAAAGGCATAAAAATTTTCCTTCAATTTCGTATTCACCTTATCCATCACTTTGTTTAAGCTGTCGGTATTTGCAGTTGGGTTGGAGTAGGCCTGTTGCAAACTACCGCCGATTTGCTGCAGGGGCTCTTGCACTGCAATCAGTCCTCTGAATATTTCATGTGAAGGGGATCCTTCTAAAAAGGTAACCAACATTTCCTTTTTTTTGATGGTCACTTTTATATCTTCATTAGGGCCTGCAAAAAACAACTGGTATTTATTAGCTTCATCAGCAATCAAATGGGGTATGGGTTCAGGGGTATATCCTGCAAATGTTGCCAAGCCATTTTTGATATGCAAGGTATCTATACTTCCTGTGGAAAGGTTTTTTAGCAAAAGAAATCCGGATTTTTCATCCGAAACATTGACTTGCAATTTAAAATTGTTTTTTGCAGGAACTGCAAAACTGCCCGCGTGAACAACCAATAGCAGGGCGACAAGGTTAAAAAATTTCTGAATCATAAAATTAAAATTAGATTATTTCTATTGAAAAATTTCACTTAATTTCTGTTCAAGTGCCTCTCCGCGTAAATCCTTGGCAATAATTTTTCCTTCCTTATCCAATAAAAAATTGGTGGGGATAGATTGAACACCATATAATTGTGCCACTTTAGAATCCCATCCATTTAAATCACTAACCTGTGTCCAGGTCAAATTGTCTTTTTTTATGGCCGATTCCCAATTCGATTTATTATCGTCTAATGAAACACCTAATATTTCGAATCCCTTTTCGTGAAATTTATTGTAAGCAGCCACTACAGCGGGGTTCTCTTTGCGGCAAGGTCCACACCAACTCGCCCAAAAATCAACAAGAGTTACTTTGCCCTTAAATGAGGAAAGGGCCACCGGTTTATCATTTACATCATTTAATGTGAATTCGGGAGCCTTTTGTCCCAAAGAAGTAGAACGCAACTGATTGGCCATCTCGGCTATTTTTTTACCATAGTAGGTTTCTTGAATTTTTTTATCAAGTGATTCATACACCTTATTGACTTCCTCAAAGGTTTTATCGGGGGTTTGGCTTAGATAGTTAACCGCCAAAAAGGCTGAGGCAATGCTTTTTGGATTTTTTTCAACAAATGCTTTCTGCTTTATTTTTACAATACTGTCCATTCTGAAAAACTCTTGCTGCAATTGGGCAATTACCTCCATATTATCTTTATTGGATTCAGCTACTTTTCCCAAAGAGTCCATGCTATTAAAATCCATCGCACATTCTGTAATAAAATTATTGTATACATCTTGCTCCTTACCGCCTTTTATCTGCAAACTATTGAGTACGTTCATCTCATAATTCACGGTGGTACTTCCAGGTTCTAAAATGGCAAAGGCGGGTTGTTGGTTGGGTCCGAAATTAATCATATAAACTGTTGGTTCGGTTAACTTCAATTCATGCGTAAATTTATCGTTGCTTACTTTTACGGTATCGATGATTTTGTCATCTCCCGATTTAATAAAATAAATATCGCCAGTACCGATATTTTTGATTGTTCCGCTAATTGTTGCTTTGTCATCTTGCTTACATGCATTCATCACCAGCACCAGCAAAATCAGGATATTCAATTTTTTCATTGAGGTTCGTATTTTTTTGAAGTGCAAATGTAAAAGAAGTTTTTTGTAACTTGCATGTAGTTATGGATAATCTTGCATTTCGAATTGTTATACTATTTGTAAGTATACTTATTCAGCAAATGGCAGCAGCACAGCCCTTTACTAAAAAGTATATTCTCTCCTTTCACTCTTGTCCGATTCCAAATTGTGGTGGCCCCCAAAATCATACGGTACAGTTGGCAGAAAGTGATGATGCCGAAAATTGGTCGCTACTGCCTAATTTTAGCGGATACCCAGGTAGTGTGCCGGATGTTATCACCAGGGGCAATACATTGTATCTATACACTCCCGGTGCCGTTCGACGCTATGATAAAAGTACCAACCAGTGGGAGCCCAATCCGGTGAATGTTAGTATCACAGATAATATTGGGAACCCGGTGCAATATGTAGACCCTTCTGCTTTTGTAGATGAAAATGGAAAACTATGTCTATTTTTTTTAAATTCGACGGGCATAGTTGGCGATCCGGCTCTTTGTGCCAATCCTCCCTGTACGGCATATTTTGACTCTGCATTGGAATTGGCAGGTAGTGATGGTACACAGTTTGTACTGCAAACCGGACATCGATTAAGCTACACAAGCAATACCAATTTTGTTCCTACCGATCCCGATATTTTTAAGAATGGGAATTTGTTCTATTTATATATTTCCTTTGGTACTGGTACCATGGTTTATTCTTCTAGCTCATTGCATGGAACGTATATACCCATGCCCACTTTGCCAAATGCCTATTTAACCAATAATAATGCAGGTGTGCCCTGTGGTCTCTATTTTAGTGCCGCTAATTTGTACTATAGCTACGGACATCGAAACACTGCCAACGGCTCTGAAATCAGTATGGCAAAGCATGCCGATTTTGCAACACAAGCCAATTATAACGGTTTGTTTACCGGAAATTCCATTGGTTTAGGCAATGTACAGGTTGCTAGTCCGGGCATCTGCGAAAATACATTTTTAGCTACCGCCTTGCCAGAAATGCAGCGTGAGAATCCTTTAAGTATCTATCCAAATCCAAGCAGGGGATTTATTTCCATTCGGTCGCGCCGGCCAATTCCGCATTTGAGCATTACCGATTTGACTGGGAAAATTATTGTCGAGTATCGCAATATTTCTTCAAATGAGTTGATTACCTGCACCAATTTGCCAAAAGGAATGTATCTTGTCGTTTGCCGTATTGCTGATACGGAATGGCACTATTCAAAATTAATCATTCAATAAACCAATTATGAGAAAACTAGGCATGTTCATTTTTGTTATGGTATCGCATGTAGCCAGTGCACAACTGGTAAGTTCCTCCCTACCCATTATAGTCATCAATACCAATGGACAAACCATTGTGGACGATCCAAAGAAGACCTGTGATATGGGAATCATTTACAATGGACCCGGCCAAACCAATTATTTAAGTGATCCGTTCAACCATTATTTTGGAAAAATTGGAATCGAAATTCGGGGTTCTACTTCACAGCAATATCCCAAAAAATCATATGGATTTGAAACCCGCGATAGTGTGGGTGAAAACGAAAATGTTTCCTTATTAGGTATGCCTAAGGATAACGACTGGATTTTATACGGTGCCTATCCCGACAAAACCCTGATGAGAAATGAATTTACCTTTAGTTCTTTTGCTGCTATGCAACCCTATTCGCCCCGCTATGTATATTGCGAATTGGTGATCAATAATGTATACCTCGGCGTTTATACCTTACTTGAAAAAATAAAAATTGATGATACCCGCGTGGACCTTGCAAATCTGGATTCTGATGACAATGCCGGTGATTCACTAACAGGGGGGTATATTATTAAAGTGGATAAAACTACCGGTGGTAGCCCCACACAATGGACATCGCAATTTCAAAACAAAGTAAAATTTTTATATCATGCACCGAAGTATGCAACGCTAACGGTCCCACAACGAAATTATATCAAAGCCTATGTCGATACCTTTGAAAAAAGAGTGTACGGGGCTAATTTTCAGCACCCGACGTTAGGCTACGCTCCTTTCATTGACAAACTCTCTTTTGTGGATTTCTTTTTGATGGAAGAATTTGGCCGAACAGTTGACGGTTACCGATCTAGTAGTTTCATGTACAAAGACAAGGATAGCAAGGGAGGCAAATTGACCTGTGGTCCTATGTGGGATTTCAATTTGTCGTATGGCAATGCTGATTATTGCGATGCGTATGATACAACAGGATGGCAATATAACTTCAATGCCCTTTGCCCTAATTATACCATTTTGGTACCGAATTGGTGGAGTAAATTGCTACAAGATACCAACTATACTTCTTTGGTGAAGTGTCGCTGGAATCAGTTGAGGGCGGGTCGATTTTCGGATGTAAAAATAACGCAATGGGTCGATTCGGTTGCCGCGGTCTTAAATTTACCGCAACAACGTAATTTTCAAAAATGGCCCATACTGGGCACGTATATAAATTGGAATTATTATATTGGACTCACCTATGCCGATGAAATCAATTATTTTAAAAAGTGGATGAAGGACCGCGCCAAATGGATGGATCATAATTTGCCCGGAACGTGCTTAGCCCCGCTTCAGATGCAGCCTGTATGGCAAGATCCACTGGAGATTACCATAGCGCCCAATCCAATGAATACCCATACGATTATTTCATTTTATGGAAACAAATTACAGGGCGAAAAAGAATTGTTGGTGTACGACCTTACAGGCCGGCTGGTTCATAGACAAAAAACCCTTTCAAATAGCTCCTTTGTTTTTGAACGAAAAACACTACCGGCCGGTGTGTATATCCTAAAAATTATCGCAGAGAATCATCCGTTTGCAACTGAAAAGTTAAGTATCGAATAATTTTTATAAAGTAGTTTAATTTTGTACCTTTAAACAATAATAGTTTACAAATGAAATCACTAATTGCCATCTTTATGATGGGTACTTTTTTCTGTATGGACGTTTCAGGACAAAGCATTCAACCGTCCATTATCAATAGCAATGGCGGATATACCACTATTGGCGGTAACACCTATGAATGGTCTATTGGCGAAATGGTTTTGGTTAATACAGCAAGCGCCGGATCGATTGTTGTCACGCAAGGTTTATTGCAACCAAATAAACCTTCCAGCGGAAGTGCGATTCAGGAATCGCAATTCATTTTTGATCAAGTGCGGGTTTACCCAAATCCTACAGATCGCTTATTTTTTTTGAGTGCCGATTTTAAAAAAAACGGACTTATGAAATGTTCCTTGTATGATATGAATGGAAAAGTAATTGAGGACAAAGAAATTAATAACACTAGCCAAACCCTTCAAGTACCATTTGATATTTCAGCCCTTGCAGCAGGCAATTATATGCTGGTAGTGTCCTTTACCTCAAATGAGCAGCTGGGTCAAGTAAGCAAAGCGGCTTATAAAATTGAAAAAACCTCAAATTAAACTATATAATTATGAAAAAGACCCCCTTATCTATTGCGATGTTGTTTTGTGCGTTTATGCTCATTAGTTTGCTGAGCGTTGCCCAATCGCCCTTAAAATTTAATTATCAAGGCGTTGCACGAGATGCTTCAGGCAATGCGCTGGCTTCGCAAGCCATTGGATTAAAAATTTCAATCATTGATGGTACCATCGCTGGTCCGGTTGTTTATTCCGAAACACATGCTCCAACTACAAATACCTACGGTTTGTTTGTAGTAAGTATTGGCACCGGTACCATAGTGAGTGGTACCATGGCCGGCATCAACTGGGGCGTAGGAAGTAAATTTATTAAAATTGAAATGGATCCCGCCGGTGGTGCTGCCTATAATAATTTAGGTACCAGCGAATTATTAAGCGTTCCTTATGCAATGTATGCTGCCTCTGGTGTAGGATCACCGGGTCCTCAAGGACCGGCAGGCGCAACAGGGCCAGCCGGTGCAACAGGTCCCGCAGGGCCAGCAGGACCAGCCGGGCCACAAGGAGTAGCCGGACCAACCGGTCCAGCAGGTGCCACCGGTCCTGCAGGACCAGCAGGGCCGCAAGGACCCGCAGGACCACAAGGAGTAGCCGGACCAGCAGGGGCCACTGGTCCAGCAGGACCACAAGGACCGGCCGGACCGCAAGGGGTTGCCGGCCCTACAGGACCACAGGGACCCGCCGGACCAACCTATACCGCCGGCACCGGCATCAGTATTGTCGCCAATGTTATTAGTGCGGTAGATGCCTCTGCTACCAACGAACTTCAAACGCTTTCAATTGCAGGAAATAATTTAACCATTAGTAATGGAAATACTGTTACCCTTCCAGGCGGTGGCGGCGGAAACCTCAGTGGAACTACCAATCATTTGGTAAAATTTACCGCAGCCAATGCAGGGGGTAATTCATCCTTATATGAATTGAATACAAATATTGGTTTAGGTACCTTGGCGCCTGCTGCAAAACTAGATGTGGCAGGAACAACCACAGATTCGATGTCTGTATTGGTTACCTCAAATTTTACTGGGGTTGCTGACGATGGTATTGTAAATGTTGTGTACACTGGAAATTCAAATCAAAATCATATAGCTGTTTTAGGAAATTCTATTCCGGACGTGTTGGGCTCTAATGGCACCGGAGTAGAAGGTGCCGGTGGCGGTATCGGTACATTGGGTATTGGTATAAGTGGCAATACGGCAGCTGCCTCACAAACCATTGGTGCGCAAGGATATGCGGTATCTGATGCAGATTTAGCTGTGGGTGTAGCCGGTTTTACAGATGCGTATAATCTGGGCTCCCTAACTGCTATTGGTGTGTATGGAAATGCTATCGGTGGTCAAACTAATTATGCAGGTTTCTTTGATGGGGATGTTGCCGTAAATGGCTTTTTGAGCAAATTGGGAGGCACCTTCAAAATTGACCATCCCTTAGATCCTGACAATAAATATTTGTATCACAGTTTTGTTGAAAGTCCCGACATGATGAATGTATATAATGGAAATATTGTTACCGATGCCAATGGCGAAGCAACCGTTTCACTACCCGATTATTTTAATGCCTTAAATAAGGATTATCGGTATCAACTTACTGTTATTGGAACGTTTGCACAAGCCATTATTGCCAAGAAAGTGGTAAACAATCAATTTGTAATTAAGACCAACCAACCGAATGTGGAAGTAAGCTGGCAAGTAACCGGTATTCGAAATGATGCCTATGCGCAAGCACATCGCATTCAATCTGAAGTGGAGAAGGAAAGCTATAACAAGGGAAAATATCTTACACCCGTTGAGCTTGGAAAGAATCCTCAATTAAAAATTGGATTGTTGAAACCGGCAACCTCAAAAAGAATCGTGTTGCCATCTGAAAAAGGCACCAAAAGAAAATAAATTTATTGGAACGAGTTAGGAAGGAAAGGCAGAATATCTTTTTGATAGTCTGCCTTACTTTTTAGAATAATTTGCAAGGCTTTTTCCTTGTCGAAAAATTCATCAACCACCACGTCCGTATGCTCCAGTTTTTTATACTGCTCAAAAAAATGTTTGATTTCACTCATTAAGTGGGGTGGCAATTCTTCCAATGCATTGATATGGCTCACTGAAATATCGTTCGCACAAACAGCAATGATTTTATCATCTTCTCCTTTATCAATCATTCGCATTACCCCGATTACTTTGGCTGATACAATACTCAAAGGCTCGAAATCAATTTGCGAAAGAACCAATATATCCAGTGGATCCCCATCTCCGGCATAGGTTTGGGGTATAAACCCGTAATTGATCGGATAATAAAAAGAAGAATGTAAAACTCTGTCAAGACGCAAAAGTCCGGTGGCTTTATCCACCTCATATTTTGCTTTGCTTCCTCTTGAAATTTCGATAATTGCATTTACCAATTTAGGAGACTTGTCGCCAATCTCGACATCATGCCAGGGATGATTTTTCATGGATAATTATTAAAAGTTACAATCGCAATGTTGCAAAGGTAGTATTTGTAGATTGGTATGTATCGTTTTTTCAGGTGGTTTTTTAGTAGCAATGAAGCATCATTTTTTATGAAAAGGTAGCACGTATGATTCCTGTTTGTATATTTGACTTTAAACGAATACAGAAATTAATGTCCCGTCAAATTATTTTTTTACTATGCCTTTGCGCATTCGAAGTAGTAGGTTCCAAACGTTCTTTTGCACAAAGTGCTTCCAAATTGACCTTGCAGGATATCCGCGCCATTTCAACTGAAATGGCCTTTGAAGGAACGCTCAAACAGGCCACTCGGTGGAACGAAAAAGAAGCCGTTCATGTTATAATTACTTCAGAAACCGGTAGCTATGAAAACAAAGCCTTTGAACATCCTAACGAAGGAGTGGATGCGCAATTGTTTGCCTACCATTATGTGGTAGAAGCCAATCAAGTAAATTTGTTGTGGAAAGTTACTGATTATATCAAAGACTGTCCGGTGGATATTGAGGCTCGCTTTATTGATAATACCTTACAAGTTACCGATTTGAATGCGAATGGAGTAAAAGAGATTTGGCTGATGTATGTTACCGTTTGTCATGGCGATGTAAGCCCGTTAGATATGAAAATAATTATGTACGAAGGGGCTCAAAAAATATGCGATGCGCGGACAGAATCGAATTAAATACTCTCCGAAAGATTTCGCAGGAGGAGACTACAAATTTGACAAAGCATTTAATGAAGGCAATGCATTGTTTCGCGCGTTTGCCAAAAAATTATGGCAACAACATATAAAAGGGAACTAACCACCATCCATTTTTTAAAATGAGAAACAATAGATGTGGAATAGGGTTGTACCGAATCGCTTCCGAGCATACATTCGCTTGGCTTCCAGGAAGGGATACCCCATGCAAGATTTTTAGAACAAGAGCGTTTGTATAAAAATTATACTTTCAATTGTGCCCAATTTCCTTTTCTAAAATAGTAGTAAGCCAACAGGGCAATCAATGTTTCAGCGCAAGGTATGGAAGCAAATACTGCCACCGGCCCAAGGTGTAACGTGGTAGAAAGAAAGTATGCTAAGGGAATTTGGATAATCCAAAAACATATAAAATTAATGATGGTTGGCGTACGGGTATCACCGGCCCCATTTAGGGCTTGTACCATTACCATTCCAATACCGTAAAAAATATAACCGCAACCAATAATACGAAGGGCCGAAACACCATAATCAATGACCTCTTTTTCTTTGGAAAAAAAAGAAATAATAGGGTGCGGAAAAATGACAAAAAGGGCAGTAACAAAGGTCATAAAAATCACGTTGTAGGTTGCTGTAATAACAACACTTTTTTTGGCACGATCTATTTCATTGGCACCTAAGTTTTGACCCACCATGGTAGCAGCCGCATTGCTTAAACCCCATGCGGGTAAAATGAAAAATATGACATTGCGAATCGCGATTTGATAACCAGCTGATGCGGCAGTACCACCGGTATCGGCCACTAATTTTGACATTACAATCCAACTTGCTGATGCAATAATAAATTGAAAGGTAGCAGGCCAGGCTATATGCAGAAGCGATTTGATGGTTTCCCAATGAACCGTTAGATGTTTTCTTTGTATATGAATTTGTCCTGTTTTATTGATGAGATGATATACCTGATACAATACACCAATGCCTCGCCCGATGGTGGTGGCAATGGCTGCACCTTTTAATCCAAAATTTAGGCTATAAATAAAAATGGGACATAAAATAATATTAATACCACTTGCAATCCATAAACTTTTCATGGCGATGGCTGCATTGCCTGCTCCTCTAAAAATACCACTGATTAAGAAAAGTAAAATAATGACAACACTGCCACCCAACATGATTTTTGTAAAAATGGCTCCTTCTTGAATTACAATAGGCGACGCTCCCATTATTTTTAATATATCAGCGGCAAATACAATACCCAAGGCACTTAATACGATGGTACAGACCAGTGCCAGTATCAAGGATTGCATGGCTGCATGAGAGGCGGCTTCCGGGTTTTTTTCGCCGATTCGTCTTGCAATAATGGCTGACGCTGCCGTACTGAGCCCGATAGCTGCAGAATACACAATGGTAACAACACTTTCCGTTAGGCCAACCGTTGCAATCGCATTTTTACCTAATTTGCCAACAAAAAACATATCTACTAAAGCAAATACACTTTCAAGACATAGCTCCAATATCATAGGAATGGCCAAGAGAATGATAGCCTTGTTGATAGTCCCTTTTGTATAATCGTGTTCGACACCTTTGATGGACGCTACAATGATATGGATTAATTTCTTTATCATACAATGTATCAACAAAGAAACAGTAAAAAGACCTATCGACGTTTTATATTTTAAGCATTTGTTTTGTTTTTTACACCGCAAGAACCTACATTATTCTGAAACAAGTGTTTTTAAAAAGCTCGTACTCGCTTTTTTTTTAAGAAATGCCTTCTACGTTTTCTATGAAAAAATGCTACTTCTTTTACTATTCATGAGCATTTTTTTTGCTTACGCGCCCAAATACCCAGTGATGCAATCCTTATTAGTCTTTCGCACTAGCGGATAACCGCAAGCTTTTTAGCAATGCAGTAGTTGATAGGAACTGGCTGTATCTCGTGAATGTGACTTTAGGTCTTAAAACTTTTTCAACTAGTAGATATAATTATCTAAAAGATACCTTGTCATATTTTGGTTGCTACCCGGCTACAGTAAGCCAACTAGGCAGTAGTGTCTCTGTAGCTATTTATCCAAATCCTGGATTGCATTTGTTGAAAATTGATGCATACATACGTATATATAATGTTGTTGGTCATACCTTTAAAAGCCTTTTCTATCATAAAGAGAAAGAAGTTTCAATATTTGTCGCAGATTTACCTACCGTAATCTACTCTATTGAAATCAATAAAACCATTTCCAGAAGGTTAATTAGAGAATAATTTTACTATTTTTTATTGAACTGTTTGTATACCTCAACAAAAAGTTCTTACTACCTTCGCTTGTAGGCTTTAAGTAGTAATCAAATCTTCAAATCCCTAAATATATATTATGCCAATAATTCTTCCTATAAAGGGGCTTGCTCCCACGATACCCGATTCATGTTTTGTAGCACCCAATGCCACCATAGTGGGCGATGTAGTGATGGGTGAGGATTGTAGTGTCTGGTTTAATGCCGTAATTAGGGGTGATGTCAATAGCATTCGTATCGGAAACAAAGTGAATATACAAGATGGCGCGTGCGTCCATTGTACCTATGAAAAAACGAAAACCATCATTGGTAATAATGTATCTATTGGACATCATGCGTTAGTGCATGGTTGTACTGTTGAAGACAATGTGTTGATTGGTATGGGCGCCATTGTAATGGACAATGCGTATATAGGCGCTAATACTATAATTGCAGCAGGTGCGGTAATCCTTGAAAACACCATTTGCGAAAGCGGCAGTATTTATGCAGGAGTGCCTGCAAAGAAAGTGAAGGATATTTCACAAGAACTCATACACAACGAAATAAACAGAATTGCCAACAATTATAGTATGTATAGTTCTTGGTTTAAGTAGATTCTCCATTTTAGATTGTTAATTTTTTGCGCAACAGCAGAAAACGTTCTATCTTAGTACAAAAATAGTTAGGTAACAAAATGAGGTACTATGCTTAGACGAATACTTTTTTGTTTTATTCTTATTTTATGTTCTCTACAAATGAACTTGATGGCTCAAGGAGGACTATGGGCTCATATGCATGGCAGTATTGGTTCCGGTGCCATGGGACAGTATGGAACACTTGGAGTGGCGAATGCCAATAATACGCCCTCAGGTCGGTATCAAGGTGCTTTTTGGACCGATAAACAAGGTAATTTTTGGATGTTTGGTGGCTTTGGTCCCTGGGGGTATTACAATGACTTATGGAAGTTAGATCCCATAACGGTGCAATGGACATGGATAAAAGGTCCCCAAACTATAACCGATCAAAATGGGGAGTTTGGTATCAAAGGAGTTCCCTCACCCTTGAATTATCCAAGTGCGCGTACTTTTGGTCCCAATTGCTGGACAGACAATAACGGTGATTTATGGATGTATGGGGGACATGGATTTGATGTGAATGGTACACAAGGCGGACTTCAAGATTTGTGGAGATATAATATTGCTAACAATGAATGGACATGGATGGGAGGTTCTAATGTGGCAAATATTGCTCCTGTGCATGGAACCATAGGTGTGGCATCTCCAACCAATAATCCGGGGGCAAGAGAAGAATGTAAATCTGCCTGGGTAGACGATAATAATAATCTATGGATGTTTGGAGGCCAAGATGGCGCAACTGCTAATGTTTCGTCCAACGTACGAAATGATATGTGGAAGTATAATATTTCAACGGGAGAATGGACTTGGATGAAAGGCGCCAGTACCATGAATAGTAATGGCTCCTATGGAACCAAAGGCGTGGAAGCGCCTACCAACAATCCTCCTGCCCGCTTTACCTATACACGATGGAAGGGGAAGGATAAAAATTTTTATGTATTTGCAGGCGGCAATAGTGCCACCTCCCGAAATGATGTATGGCGGTATAATATCAATACCAATAATTGGACATGGATATCAGGAGCTTCACAACAAAATAATGCAGGTAATTATACCGCTCAATGCCAGCCCGAAGAATTGCATTATCCAAGCGCCAGAATGGAAAACCAAACCGTGGCCACTTCTACATGCACCGAAATTTTTTGGTCTTTTGGAGGTTTTAAAACAGTCGGAAATCCTCTTTCCTATAATGATTTGTGGCTGTACAATCTCACCACCAATAAGTGGACTTGGGTAAGTGGTAGTCAAGCAACCAATATCAATCCGAACCCGGGGCCTATCGGTGTAGCGCAACCAGGTCGTTATATTGGAAGTAAGGGCGGAGTCGCTATTTGGACCGACGCACAAAATAATCTTTGGATTTTTGGTGGTTTGGCACATGATAGTACCTTGCCACCGCCTGCAGGCCAAACGTTGGCTCTTGGTTTAAAGAATGATTTGTGGCGATTTCAGCCGGACTCAACCTGTTTTGATGCAAGTTTCTTTTCGACACTGGCATTAGAATACCCTGGCGACAGCACCTTCTGCCCCGGTGATACCACCTCTATTCCGGTTCCAGTCAATCCCGCCATCACTATTGATCCAAATACAGATTGGCAGTACAATACCGATTCTTCGCGCATCATATTTAGTCCCACCACCACCACTACCTATACGGTTTACGGCGCAGAAAGTGGATTATGCGTTGGACGTGATACCATCAGTTTTACCATAGTGGTTGAACCATTCCCTATAGCAGCGTTTACGGCCTCACCATTGGTTTCCTTGAAGACAGAACCTTTGATTACGCTTACCAATACGTCACAATTTGCAGCCAGCTATGAGTGGTATTTTAATAATTTGGTATTTGCCACTTCAACCGACGCCACTTACAATGGCACCGATAGCGGGGAGTACTGCTTTACACTTATTGCCTATAATAATTTTGGATGCTCAGATACAGCGGTTCATTGTGTAAACAAATTAGAACCCGATAATATTTTTGTACCGAGCGTATTCTCCCATAATGATGATACCAAAAATGATGTGTTTAGAATAATTGGAAGTAATATCACACTTAAGACCTTTGTAATTTATGACCGATGGGGCGAAGAAGTCTTCTCAACCAAGAATTTGAAAGAAGGCTGGGATGGGACTTTTAAAGGCAAAAAGGCTGAAGTCGGCACCTACTATTATTATATCGAATACGATAGTTTTAAAGGCAAAAAAACCTTGAAAGGCGATATCAATTTGGTGAGATAAGATTTCTGTTGTAGTGTTTCTTCAAAAAGGAGGATGGTAACAAATGTGTTGCACTACGACCATTTTTCGACAATGGTTTCAAATATTTTTGCATAGTTTACATAGCGCTCCTCAGAAATAATTCCCTTTGTCACCGCTTCTTTAACAGCACAACCCGGTTCGTTAAAATGACTGCAATTATTGTATTTGCAGTGAACCAATTCTTTCTTTATTTCCGGAAAATAGCCACTTAATTCTGCACGGCTTACATTTACAATCCCAAGCTCTCGGATGCCCGGTGTATCAATCAATTGGCCGCCATCAGGCAAATCGTACATTTGAGCAAAGGTGGTGGTATGCATTCCTTTGCCACTCCATGCCGATACTTCTTGCGTAAACAATTCCTTTTCGGGCAAAATTTTATTGATTAAAGTAGATTTTCCCACACCACTATGCCCGGTCAACAAGCTGACCTTATGTTGCAGCAGGTTTTTTAACGTTTCGATACCCTCCTCTTTTTCTGCCGACACCAGAAACACCTTATAACCAATTTGACGGTACAGATTTTTTAGATACTGAAAGTAATTCAAATCGGCTTCATCCAAAATATCAGCTTTATTAAATACCAGAATGGCCTCTAAATGATATACTTCACAACTCACTAGAAACCGATCGATAAAACCCGTAGAGGTGCGTGGATCTTTAATGGTAGCTATCAAAATACTTTGATCTAGGTTAGAGGCAACAATATGTTTTTGATTTTTATTATGGGGCGATACCCGTACCAGATAATTTTTTCTTTTTTCGATACCGGTAATCATCACCGAATTTTCAGGCTCACTTTCTAGTTCCACCTGCACATAATCGCCAACTGCAATCGGATTGGTTGAGGTGATTTCCTTATCTATTTTAAATTTTCCCTTCATCCGTCCATTCCAAAATCTACCATCAGCTGTTTTACACAGATACCAGCTACCGGTTGATTTATAAATGATTGCGTTCAAGCGAAAATTTTTTCAAATATACGTCAGCGATTATTTTACTTGGAATAAATGCATTCTAATTCCAAAGAGATTAATTTGTAACCCTCGTTTTGTAAGAAATATTTCTGTAATGATTTACAAATGTCGAATGGAAAACAGCGTGTATTCAAAATATTTTGATACTATTGTCTACAAGCACAAACAAAAAATATGAAAAATGAAATGCACTCCCTTCATGAGGATTTGACGCCCGGAGGCAAACAAGCAGGAGATGGTTTGAACCAAGAGTACTGGAACGATCGATATCTTAAAAATGAGACCGGCTGGGATTTGAATGCGGTATCGCCTCCTCTCAAACAGTATTTGGATCAATGTGTGAGCAAGGAATTGAAAATATTAATTCCGGGTGCAGGCAACGCACATGAAGCGCATTATTTAGTGCAACAGGGCTTCACCGACATCACCGTGGTAGATATAGCACCTGCTGTGGTTCAGGCACTTCAATTGCAATTTCAAAACAACCCCCATATTCAAATTATCCATTCCGATTTTTTTGAGCTTGAAGGAAGCTACGACCTTATTTTGGAACAAACTTTTTTTTGTGCTCTTTCCCCATCTTTGCGTATAAAGTATGTCAATAAAATGCATCAATTACTACGGCCTACCGGCAAGCTGGTTGGTTTACTTTTTAATAAGGAATTTGAAGGGGGGCCTCCCTTTGGAGGTAATCGTGCGCTTTATGAGGATTTATTTGAAACCTATTTCCATTATAGAACCTTGGAAACATGTTATAATTCGGTAGAGCCTCGGGCAGGTTTTGAACTCTTTTTTATTTTCACAAAGAAATAATCAGCTAATGTGATAGCCCTCAAAAAAATCGGAAATCAAGGCGGATTTCGTTTGGAAGCATCGATTCGAAATACGCAATTCATATAAAAAATGAAAGGGCAAAGAAATTTTTGATAGTATCTTTGGCAGCAAAAAATACCTTGTCTGTCTTCAAAACACTGAATAATTATTTTTCACTTATTAAGTTCAGCCATACGATTTTTGCCTTGCCATTTGCCCTGATTGGGTTTTTTTTAGGGAAATATCAGAGTGCACAATCCACAGGCTGGATTCTCATTATTGCAGTGATACTCTGTATGGTTTTGCACGAAGTGCTGCCATGGCTTTCAATCGATATATTGACGAGCGGTTCGATGCATTAAATCCAAGAACCGCTGTGCGCGAAATACCGGCAGGTATTGTAAAAAAGAAGCATGCCTTATGGTTTGTACTAATCAATTGCGCTCTGTTTGTGGCAACTACCTTTTTTATCAATGAAATCTGTTTCTTTCTGTCACCAATTGCTTTGTTTGTCATTTTATTTTATAGCTATACCAAACGCTTTACACCCTTGTGTCATTTGGTATTGGGCATGGGATTGTCTCTGGCTCCCATAGGTGCCTATTTGGCCGTGGTGGGTCATTTTGAGATGCTTCCATTATTGTTTTCAGGTATTGTTTTTACCTGGGTTAGCGGGTTCGATATTTTGTATGCATTGCAAGATGAGGATTTTGATCGCACGCATAATCTGAAATCCCTACCGGTGCTACTGGGCCGGACGCATGCCATGTATGCGTCAAGAGTTTTACACCTTGTTACTGCTACTATTGTCATTTATATCGGATACAGCCATTTATCCAATATGTATTTCGGGATCGGTGCCATTGTATTCATCGGGCTTTTGTTTTATCAGCATACCTTGCTCACGCCAACCGATATCAGCAGAGTCAATTTGGCCTTTGGAACTACAAATGGTATTGCCAGTATTTTGTTTTCTTTATTTGTAATTTTATCTATTGTGGTAGCATAAACAAACACCTAATTTACTTACGGTTATCACTTATACACATTCTAAATTTTTCAAAAAATGGCCCGGATTCTTGCAATTGATTATGGAAAAAAGCGAACGGGAATAGCCGTGAGTGATCCTCTTCGAATTATTGCCAATGGATTGACCACAGTAGATACCAAAGAACTTTTTTCTTTTCTGAAAACGTATTTTGAATCCGAAACCGTTGACACGGTGGTTGTGGGCTTGCCCAAATCACTCAAAAATCAGGATACGGACGCCACACCATTGGTTGAAAAATTTATTGAACAATTTGTAAGAACTTTTCCTTCCATGCCCATTAGTACACTTGATGAACGTTTTACCTCTAAGATGGCATTTCAAACCATGATTGATGCCGGTTTAGGCAAAAAAGCACGACAAAATAAAGCCCTTGTGGATGAAATCAGCGCAACCATTTTACTGCAAAGTTATATGCTGAGTCTTTAAAAGTTTGTTTTAGAAGAATAGGTCTCTATTAAAAATTTTTTGGCGTTTCGACATCTGCCTTATCACCCCGTAGTATTCGAAATCTCTTTCGTGCTTCGTTTACAAAGGTACTACCCGGATATTTAAGAATAAGTTGCTCATAAAGTCGCTTTGCTTCATCTTTATTACTAAAAAATGTTTCATTGATATAGGCTAGATTAAATAAGGCATCGTCTGCCAACACATCTTCAGCGTATTGTGTGGTTATTTTCTGCAAATGCAAAGCAGCTTCGCTATAATCTTGTTTTTTGTACGCGATTTCAGCACGCATCATTAAAATATTGTCTTGCAAGGGATGCTTTGGAAAAAGAAGTTCAATGCTATCCAGTTTAAGGATGGCCTCCTGGTCTTTATTTTGAAACTCAAGCAAGTCGGCGTTTGCGAACAGTAACAAAGGGGTGGTATTGCTATCAGCCACAGGATTATTTTCGGTAATGAGCACCGATAAATTAAGGGCATCATTTGCAATGAGCTCGGAGGTAGAGGCTTTTAATACATCCAATTGACCCTGAGCCCACACAAAATCGCCGGTGTAATAGGATAATTTTGCGTTTTTATATCGTGCCTCTTCGCCCAGCATATCTCTTTTAAATTCTTTGTCAACCTGCGAATACAGCAGCGTACTTTCCCATATATTATTTCGAACCAGCTCATAGTCGCCCATTTCTAATTTGCATCTCCCTCTAAATACGGCATCTACATTTTTTGCTTGGGTGATTTCGCTCAATAAAGAAATGGCTTTTTCTATATTATGAGCATATCGGGCTTCCAGTTCGGCGTATTCTCGTAAGGTCTCTCGTTGTTTAAAAGAAGGGTTTTCAGTTAAAAAAACCTCGTAGGCATTTCCTAATAATTCGACATCGCCTTTGGTATAATGCGGATTGAATTTCAGTTGCTCTTTTAAACAAGTTAGTTTTTCGCTGGAAGCAATGACAAAATAAGGCTCTTCTTTACCCTTTGAAATCACAAAATCGTAGGCTGTAACAGCGGCCTTGAATTCCTTTTCACGAAGTGCTAAACGCGCAAAGCCAAATGCCCTCCGCCCTTGTTCATTAAATCGGATATCAATGGCTTTGATTTGGGTAAAAGCGCTTTCATAATCTTTTTGTTGCATATACAGCCATGCCAATAAATCAGGATACGCAACAATATCGGGATTGGAAGTGGCGCGCTTTTGTACTTTTTTTCGAAACTCCTCTAATTTTGGACCATTATCAAACAATCGCTGGAAAGTGGCTTTTATTTCTTCTGCCTTTTCACTTCGGGAAATAAATAAATCCAATAAACTTTCAGTGGCTTTTTCGGTATCTCCTTTTTTATCAAATAGAAGGGCCAGCTCTTCGGCAAATAAAAAAGGGTTTTCTTTATTGAAACCTTTCCCTTTTTCAAATACGGCAATGGCATAATCGTAGAGGCCCTCCTTCTGAAACAAGGAAGCGGTGTTTCGGATGCCTTCATCACCGGGTTTTACCTCGTCAACAATTGCATCAAATGTTTTCTTTGCCTTCTTTTCTTCACCTTGCAGCGTATATATTTTGCCCAGTTCGAAACGATATTTCAAAACACCTTCTTGCTGCTTCATCTGATCTTTCAGTATTTTCTCAGCTGTTTTGTAATCGCGCAGTCCATTCAAACTTTCCAAATATCCCAACAGCATGCTTTCATTGTTTGGGTTATACTCTAGCAATTGTTTGTACGTGGCTGCGGCTTTTTCATACTGCCCACTTTGTAAATATTGCTTTGCTACTGTATGCAACTGGTCTTGCGCCTGCAACAACGACCCGACAAGCAATATCAATACAGAAAAAAGTACTTTTTTCATTTTGTCAAATATCATACTTTTTTAGGTTTAAGTGCTGAAATGCTTTTAAATCTTTTGTTACAGATATGAATTCTGTTTTTTAACTATTTTTTAGTGCGATTACAAAGAGAAAGACATTAATTTCGATTTAAGTGGAAAATATATAATCGATTGCACTTGTAACAATCAAATTAAGGTTATATATTAGTATTCTGCTTTAACAGGATTCGTGAAGCAGATCCTATGGGGGGATAAAGAAAACATTGTAATTTATGAGGAAAGGAAAAAAGGTCGTAAAGATTGACCTTAAAAAAGCACTACATGAGCAATTCGGCTTTGATACATTCAAGGACGAGCAAGAGGCGATTATCCAAAGTATTTTAGGGGGCAAAGATACTTTTGTAATAATGCCAACCGGTGGAGGCAAATCGCTATGTTATCAATTACCGGCATTGGTGAGTGAGGGAATTGCTATTGTAGTATCTCCACTAATTGCCTTAATGAAGAATCAGGTTGATTTATTGGCAAGTTATAGTGATGTGGAGAACGTGGCACATTTCCTAAATTCATCTTTAAACAAAGGGCAAATCAAAAAAGTGAAAGAAGATTTGTTGGGTGGCAATACCAAAATGCTATATGTAGCGCCAGAAACATTAACCAAAGAAGAGAATGTGGAGTTTTTAAAACAATTGAAAATTTCCTTTGTTGCGGTTGATGAGGCGCATTGCATTTCGGAATGGGGGCACGATTTCAGACCGGAGTATCGCAAGATTCGAGACATTATCAATACCATAGATCCAACCTTAAATATTATTGCCTTAACGGCTACAGCAACGCCCAAAGTACAAGACGATATTAAAAAGAATCTGGGTCTTGTGAAACCCAATGTTTTTGTGTCTTCCTTTAATAGAAGCAATTTGTACTACGAAATTGTACCAAAGGGGAAAAAAGACCAAACCGTAAAGCATATTGTTAAATTCATTCAGCAAAACCGAAATAAAAGCGGCATCATCTATACTTTAAATAGAAAGACCACTGAGGATCTTGCAGAAATATTGGTTGCCAATGGAATCAGTGCAGTGGCGTATCACGCCGGCTTGGACAGTAAAACGCGCGCGCTTCGTCAAGACCAATTTCTGATGGAGCAGGTAGATGTAATTGTTGCTACCATTGCCTTTGGAATGGGTATTGACAAGCCGGATATTCGGTTTGTAATCCACTATAATATACCAAAATCCATTGAAAATTATTATCAGGAAACTGGAAGAGCCGGTAGAGATGGTTTGGAAGGAAAGTGCTTGCTGTATTTTTCATATAAAGATGTACAGAAACTCGAACATCTTATGCGTGATAAACCACTCACTGAAAGAGAAATGGGGGGACAATTAATTAGTGAAACGGTGGCATATGCCGAAAGTGCTATATGCCGACGTAAAGTGCTGTTACATTACTTTGGCGAAGAGTATAATGTAAGCTCTTGTAATAATATGTGCGACAACTGCCTTCACCCTAAAGATAAGATTGAGGTAAAGGATACCATATTTACCGCATTGGAAACAATCCGGCAAGTAAAAGAAATGTTTGGAATTGACTATGTAATAAACGTTTTATTGGGTAGAATGAATACTCAAATACAGGCTTACAAGCATGATAAACTCAAATGCTTCAGTATGGGGGCTCATTTTCAAATGGACGACCATTTTTGGTTTTCATTGCTCCGACAAATGATGGTGGAGGGTTTAATTCGAAAAGATATTGAAGAATATGGGTTGCTAAAATTGACCGATAAAGGGAAGGCATTTTTGAAAAAACCCTATTCCCTTAAATTGTCATTGAATCATAAGTTTCAGGATGCTGAAGGCGATGATGATGAAATTGGAGGAGGACCAAGTGGAGGTAGTGCGGCCTTGGATCCTGCTTTGCTACAAATGCTGAAGGAACTTCGAAAGCAAGTCGCTCAAGCACATAAGGTGCCGCCATTTGTTGTTTTTCTTGAAAATTCATTAGAAGACATGGCCACTAGTTATCCTACTACCATGCTTGAAATGGAGGGTATCGCGGGGTTAGCAAAGGAAAGGCGCTTAAGTACGGACGTAAATTTGTGGAGCTAATTGCGAAATATGTAGAGGAAAATGATATTGAAAAAGTGGATGAATTTGTAATGAAAAGTGTAATCAATAAAGGAGGCTTAAAGGTGTTTATTATCCAAAACATCGATAAAAAGATACCTTTAGATACCATCGCCAGAATGAAAGAGATACAAATGATTGACTTATTGCAAGAAATGGAAACGATCGTATCAAGCGGTACCAAATTGAATATAGACTATTGCATCAATGATTATGTAGATGAATATGATCAGGAAGATATGTATGATTTTTTTCAAAGTAGCGAAAGTGGTAATATTGAAGAAGCGGTTGATGTATTGAAAGAAAACAATATCAGTCAAGAGCAATTTCGCTTGATGAGAATCAAGTTTATGAGTGACTACGCAAACTAAAAGTATTCAAAATCGTGTATTTTTTAGCAATCATATTACAAACCATTTCCTTTTTTGAGGAATGGAAAAACGTACTGATTCCGGTTTGTATCATTTGGGAGTGCTATTAATACTATATCTTGTAAAGCGAAATAAAAAATAATTGGCGAATTGAGTATTATTGTTATTTTTGCAGTCCTTAAAAAAGATTAAGGTGCGGTATCCGCCAAGGTGGAAATGGACCGAAAAAAATAAGGTGCGGTATCCGCCAAGGCGGAAATGGACCGAAAAAATAAGGTGCGGTATCCGCCTTGGCGGAAATGGACCGAAAAAAATAAGGTGCGGTATCCGCCTTGGCGGAAATGGACCGAAAAAAAATAAGGTGCGGTATCCGCCTTGGCGGAAATGGACCGAAAAAAAATAAGGTGCGGTAGCTCAGTTGGTAGAGCAATGGACTGAAAATCCATGTGTCGGCGGTTCAAGCCCGTCCCACACCACTTGAAAATCCCGATGCGAGTCGGGATTTTTTTATAACCTACTAACATGTTTACTGTTTATATTTTATATTCCATTGCCTTTGGTAAGTCGTATTGCGGTTATACCAATAATATTAGCCGTCGTTTTGAGGAGCATAATTATACTGAAAAAAGTGGTTTTACGTTGCGTTATAGACCTTGGACTTTGATTCATACTGAAACTATTTTTCCGAAGAAAATGAGAATACCAAAAATCAAGAATCTCACTGGAAATACAATTTCCTTCTTAGGCGCATTGCCACCACACAAAATGGCATTTTTCCTAAATGGATTTTTACGCGGAATATTCAGTAACTTGCATTTAAATAATCAGTAAGTAAAAATGCTGTAGTAGATTATTTGCTACTACACTGAGGATTGTATCTTAGGCAAAGTGATATTTAGTATAAAGCACAGGTATCAGCATTCAAGGAGAGGAAATAGTACCAGATTAGCCATTTTAGTCTATCGTTTCTCATATTTAATTTTACGTACTGAAACCATTTACAACAACCAAACCTTTAATCATTTAACCATGAAATATTTATTGTGCATTCTAAAAATGTTACCTATCCTAAGCTTATTTTCTGTAATCATAGCAAAGGGTCAGGCACCGCAAACGTTTAACTATCAAGGAATTGCGAGAGATGTCAAGGGGAACCCACTTTCCAATCAAACATTAGCTCTCAAACTTTCAGTATTGCCTACATCAGATGCAACAATGCCCGAGTATGAAGAAACACATTTGGTGAAAACCAATACGTTTGGGCTGTATACCCTACAGATCGGTACCGGCAACCCAATTATAGGCAGTATGAAAAGGGTCAAATGGGAAACCGGAAATAAGTACATCAAAGTAGCGATTGACCCAGCCGGAGGCACTGACTATTCTACAATTGGCACAACGCAGCTATTATCAGTGCCATATGCCTTATTTGCAAACAAGTCAGCAATAGCAAAGGAATTAGAAATTGGCAAAACACGTGCCGGTTCGGTATCTACCTCTGGAGCAGGTACAGGAACCGCAAATTATCTAACCAAGTTTACAGCAGCCAATACAATTTACAATTCTCAACTTTTTGATAATGGCACTAGTATCGGAATTGGAACATCCGCTCCTCATTCGCAATCTAAATTGCATTTGCTAACCAATACCGGTAATATAGAACATATTCGGATGCAAAACCTTGATGGAAACGGATTTGGCAAGTTTATGCTTTACAATGATATTGGCTCGAACTATGCCACTTTTACAAAATACGGCAGTATGTATTCAGGCGGCTACCCGGGTATTTCAGCAATGTATCCTTACGCCAATATGCTTGCTTTTGGAAATAACTTCGGACCCTTTTTGCTTGTCAATAGTGGGAACGTGGGAATTGGTATTGTTTCTGGTGGTACCACCCATTTAAAATTTAATGCAGTCCAGAACACAGGATATTTGGGAATCGGAGGGAATGCGATTCCGGCAGCCAATATCCATTTTAATAATTCACAGACAGGTGATACCTTACGTATTACGAATAGCAGCACAGGTCATTCAAACAATGATGGCCTCGAAATAGGCAATTCCGGTACTACAGCATTTATTCTAAATAGAGAAAATGGGCCCCTATCACTTGGTGCCAATAGTATTCCTGCTATAGTAACTTTAACGCCTGCAGGCAATGCTGATTTTTCTGGTCAAATTAAAATTGCAGGCGGCGCACCGGGATTAGGTAAGGTCTTAACCTCTGACAATAATGGTGTCGCATCTTGGCAGTCACCTGCAGTACCATTGAATGGCAAATCAATCCTTAATGGCATTGGTGGGCCTAGCGTTATTATTGGATCCAATGGCGATTTTTATCTCAATACCTCAAGCAGCTATTTATACGGTCCCAAAACAGGAGCTAACTGGAATGACTCTGTTTTATTAATAGGACCTGCGGGTACTATTGGCGCTACGGGCCCTATAGGGCCAGTGGGACCTGCAGGACCAACCGGCGCTACCGGCCCACAGGGGAATGACGGATTGAATGGTACTACTATTCGAAGTGGAGCAAGCGCCCCAATTGGTCTGGTTGGTACAGATGGGGATTATTTTATGGACACCCTTACACATACTTTATATGGCCCCAAAACAGCGGGAACCTGGGGGAATCCTACCGCCTTAATTGGGCCAACCGGCCCTATCGGCCCTCAGGGAATAACTGGTTTGAATGGAAATACCTTATTAAGTGGCGCTGCGGCACCGAATGTCCTCGATGGAGTGGATGGGGATTATTTTATAGATACCCTTGCGCATAATTTATATGGCCCAAAAACATTAGGAATTTGGGGAGGGCCTACCACCTTAATTGGGCCAACTGGCGCTACTGGTCCTCAGGGAATAACTGGTTTGAATGGTAATACCTTATTAAGTGGCGCTGCGGCACCCACTGTCCTCGATGGAGTGGATGGGGATTATTTTATGGATACCCTTGCGCATAATTTATATGGCCCAAAAACATTAGGAATTTGGGGTGGGCCGACCACCTTAATTGGGCCAACTGGTGCTACTGGACCTCAGGGAATAAGCGGTTTGAACGGGAATACCTTATTAGGTGGCGCTGCAGCACCGAATGTCCTTGATGGAGTGGATGGGGATTATTTTATGGATACCATTACACATACTTTATATGGCCCAAAAACAGTGGGAACATGGGGAAATGCTATCGCCTTAATTGGGCCAACCGGCCCTATCGGCCCTCAAGGAATAACTGGTTTGAATGGAAATACCTTATTAAGTGGCTCTGCGGCACCTACTGTCCTCGATGGCATGGATGGGGATTATTTTATCGATACCCTTGCACATACTTTATATGGCCCAAAAACAGCGGGAACATGGGGAAATCCTACCGCCTTAATTGGGCAAACCGGTGCTACTGGACCTCAGGGAATAACTGGTTTGAACGGAAACACATTATTAAGTGGCGTTGCGGCACCCACTGTCCTCGATGGAGTGGATGGGGATTATTTTATGGATACCCTTGCACATACTTTATATGGCCCCAAAACAGTGGGAACATGGGGAAATCCTACCGCCTTAATTGGGCAAACCGGTGCTACTGGACCTCAGGGAATAACTGGTTTGAACGGAAACACCTTATTAAGTGGCGCTGCGGCACCCACTGTCCTCGATGGAATGGATGGGGATTATTTTATGGATACCCTTGCACATAATTTATATGGTCCCAAAACAGCGGGAACCTGGGGGAGTCCTACCGCCTTAATTGGGCCAACCGGCCCTATCGGCCCTCAGGGAATAACTGGTTTGAATGGAAACACCTTATTAAGTGGCGCTGCGGCACCCACCGTCCTCGATGGAGTGGATGGGGATTATTTTATGGATACCCTTGCACATATTTTATATGGTCCCAATACTTGATGGCCTCAATAGCGGGAATACCTTATTAAGTGGCGCTCGGTACCACCGTCCTCGATGGAGTGGATGGGGATTATTTATGGATACCCTTGCACATCATTTATATGGTCCAAAAACAGCGGGAACATGGAGGAGTCCTACCGCCTTAATAGGCCTAACCGGCCTCAAGGAATAAGCGGTTTGAACGGGAATACCTTATTAAGTGGCGCTGCGGCACCCACCGTCCTCGATGGAGTGGATGGGGATTATTTTATGGATACCCTTGCACATCATTTGTACGGACCTAAGACTTTAGGAGCTTGGGGAAGTCCCACTTCCTTAATCGGACCATCAGGACCTACCGGTCCGGCCGGAAGTGACGCCCAGGTGGCAACTACATGGGCAGATATCGCTACCTTGAAAACACAAGGATTGCTTATTCCAGGATTTGTATATAAAATAACTGATTTGCAAAATATTGAGTTGGTGGCCAAAACAACCAATACCTTTCATAGGATTCCATATAAAAGAACCATTCAAGGAATTGAATATGATGATGAATTATTTGATTTTGATTCAAAAGTACTTACCGGTATTGATAACATTGGCTGTTCAGCTAGATGTAGTAACGGAGTGTGGTCCATTATAAACGATGGTAGTCATGAACCTTATAAAATGACCACTGCTTCGAATAATTTGATGGTATATTTTGGTAAAACCTATGATAAGGTAATATCGGCATCTACCGACTTGGACGAAGCCTATTCAGGATCGAATTTTTTGATAGATTGCGGCGCAAGTGTAGCATTTTCTTATATGGCCATTTGGTTTTATAAGACCACCATTGTTGGTGCAACATTTCAAAAAACCCAAATGACCTTGCAAGAAGCAAGTATATCAGGATCAAATGTTTTTATTATGGTTAAAATGTCGAAGAGTATTCAATTGTAAGACCATATTACCATTTCAGTAGGACTTCATTTTGACAAGGAACGGTTGATACCGACCACAGAATTTATTCCAAGTTTTATGTTGAACCCATTTCGAAGAAAAATATAGTATTTGATTAAATGCTTGAATTTGCTTAGCTGTATTATTTTTAATAACGGTATCGGTCGTAAGTCAAACCGAACCAAGTAGAATTTGGATTCTTTAATCGAAAGTATTATTTATCATTTGCAATAGACGACAGCAACTTTTTTTTATATTGGATAAAAGATAATTTTTTTGCAAGTGCTGAACAGCGAATCTTTTTCAAATGAAAAATTTCACCATATCCTTCTAGTAAACAACTTTGGTGTTTGCCACTAAAAAGCAGGCAAATCACGAAATTCATTTTATCTTTAAGGCGTGCTAAAATTTGAAAAATATCTTTTTTACCTGATGGTGCTATTGGCACTTAGTATTATTATCATTCCCCAATATTATATTACTGGAGATGGCGGTAGTCATGTCTATAATGCAAAGGTATTGTTTGATTATGTGCTAAATCATGAGCGCGATTTTTATAAAGAGTTTTTTGTAATTAATCGTAGCATTGACCCCAATTGGATGAGCCATCTTAGCATCGGCTTTTTTTTACAAATGTTACCACCTTGGTTAGCGGATAAACTTTTTCAAATTTTATATGTAATTACTTTTGCATTTGGGTTTCGGTATTTTATTAAATCTATTGAGAAGAATAATGGCTTCTTAAGTTTTTTGTTTTTCCCCTTTTTTATTTACCCTTCCTTTTCAGCAAGGATTTTACAACTATTGCTTTGCCTTGGCCATAATGTTTTTTACCATTGGTTTTTATATTCGTGTAAAAGACGACTTAGGCAATTCTCTTCATCAGCTAATCCTTTCGCTACTTGTATTGATGACCGCCTTCTCTCATGGTATGCCTGCAATCTATGCAATGGTTATCATCTTTCTTATCTGGATTACAGAGCATTATTATTTCTTTTTTCCAATCAACTTGAAAAAGATTTTGTACTCATTGTCTCAACTAATTGTTGTAATGCTACCTTCAATCTTTATGATACTGTTATTTATGGCAAAAAGAGGTTTTGGCACAGAGCCACATATTTGGACAAAATCTAAAAAGCTGCTAGAATTTTTGAAAATGTATACCTCGCAAAGTACTAGAAATGCTGAAGTGTATCCAGCGATTGCTTGCGGGATATTGATTTTGGTGTATTTGCTAATCCTGACGTTTACTCGAAGTAAGGTACATATTTCAAAAAGAAATACGGTTGGACTTGTTCTGATATTGATGTCAATTTTTACATTCTTTTCCTATATCACCTGCCCACATAGTGTGGGAGGCGCAGGATCTATTGATATTCGATTGGCGTTTTTACCACCACTCTTTTTGCTATTTTTCTTTGCGACAAAAAATTGGAGCGATTTTTTAAAACGAATTTTTATTATCTGCTCCTTTATTATTTCCATTTCTTTCTTAACGCTTCGCTTCCCATATGTGCTAAAAGCTAGTCGTATTGGAAATGAAATCATGACAGCTGCTGCAGTGATACCTGACAAGTCTGTTGTGTTGAATTTGCATTTTGATGACTGGCAGCAATTACAATCGGGTAAGGATAGTTTGTTTCACAAAGATGGATCTTTTATTCACTTCAGTGATTTTATCGGTGCGCTTTCAGAAAAACATTTGGTAATGCTTATGAATTATGAAGCAGAAATTAATTACTTCCCAGTCAATTGGCAGCCAGGCAAAAATCCACGCGAATCCATTGCAGGGCTAATTCCAGGCAGCTATCCCCCTTGCGGAGACATTTCATTATATGAGCAGCAAATCAAACGAAAGGTTGATTACGTACTGATTCAAAACTGGAGAAGTGATTTTGAAAATATTCCTTGCGTGAACCGTTTGATTGCTCAATTAAATTCAAACTTTAGTTTGATTTATGAAAGTAAGAATAAGTATGTGATTGTACTTAAAAGAAGTTAATGGCTCTTTTATTGAGATAAGTATATACTACTAACTTCAAAATTATTATTATTTTTGAGGTAAATATTTTTTTATGAAATACTATCTTTTGTTTATCAGTTGCTTTTTTGCTTTAAATGTAAATGCTCAGGTAAAGTTTTCGCTTGAAAACAACAAAAGCAAATCAGCCAATGTGGTATATATTGGCGAACCAAATATTTTTAAAATAACAACTCCGCAGGAAATTTCCGTTTCTAATATTATTCCCTCCCAAGGCAATATTAGAATGAATTCTGATGGTACGTTTTCGTTGTATGTGCATGATGCCAGTGACAAACCTGTAGAACTGAAATTTACACAATCTAAAAATGGGGTAGAAACTGAAGTGATTTATCCTACAAAATACCTCGTAAAAAAAATGGCTGATTTATACCAGCTTAAAATAGGAGAATTCACTACTGGCGGATTGGCTTCATCAGAAAAATTACGTAGCAATCATAGGGTTTCCGTGCAATTTGAGGGACGCATCATAGATTTAAAGGATGGCGAAGTAAAATGTACCATTTTATACCAAGCAGTAAAAAAGATCCTGTTGAACTAAATTATTATTCTAAAGATTTGGAGGGTACAAAGTATTTTAATTCTATTATGAATAAGCTACAAGAAGGAGATAGAATTTTCTTTGAACAAATAAAAATTACCAATGAAAAGGGTGCCGTTATCGAATTGGCAAATATTAATTTTAAACTAATCAAGTAAATTTTACCTAGCATTCCGGCAAACTCAACGGAATATGAATAGCCAGTCCACCATCGCTTGTTTCCTTATATTTTGTATTCATATCTTTTGCAGTCTCCCACATGGTAGATACCACCTTATCTAGGCTTACTTTGGCATCATAAGGGTTTCCCTGCAAAGCCAGTTGCGCGGCAGTTATTGCCTTAATAGCGCCCATGGAATTTCTTTCGATACAAGGTATTTGCACCAAACCACCAACCGGATCGCACGTAAGTCCAAGGTGATGTTCCATGGCGATTTCTGCAGCTTGTAATACTTGGTTTGGCGTGCCGCCAAGGCCTTCGCATAATGCCGCCGCAGCCATAGCGCTGCTTACACCAATTTCTGCCTGGCATCCACCCATGGCTGCAGAAATGGTGGCACCTTTTTTGAAAATACAGCCAATTTCAGAAGCGCAAAGCAAAAACTTAATGATTTTTTCTTCGGTATTGCTATCGCAAAAAATGGCATAATACATTAGCACCGCAGGTATAACTCCAGCCGCGCCATTCGTAGGTGCCGTTACCACTCTACTAAAGGAGGCATTTTCTTCATTCACAGCCAAGGCAAAGCAACTCACCCAGTCTAAAATATACTGAAAGTGATTGCCTCCATTTTTGACGCACAATAACCATTCCTCATAATTGCTGTAGTTGCAATCCTTGAGTAGTTTTTTATTCAAACCATAAGCGCGTCTAGCAACATTCAATCCGCCAGGCAACTCACCTTCTATATGACATCCCCTGTAGATGCATTCCTGCATCACCTTGGCAATTTTGAGAAGCCTGGTTCTGGTGGCCGATTCCTCACGCCAGGCATGCTCATTTTCAAGCACCACTTCAGCTACACTAAAACCGGTTTTCATGCACCAATGAAGAATATCCGATGATTTATCAATCGGGAAGGGTAATTGTACAGTAGATAATTTCAAATCATTCGATTGCTCCTGTACCACAAACCCTCCACCTACCGAATAATAGGTGTCAGCCGACTCTTCCCCATTTTTGTACCGCGTTAAGAAGGTCATTGCATTTGGATGAAACGGTAAACTTTCTTCAAAAAGAAAAACTATATTGATTGTCGGATCGAAATCAATACAATGCATTCGCATAAGATTCAGTTTTTTTTCAGTGCGCAAATCTTGAATAGTAGAATCAATCGTGCTTACATCAAATGTTTCCGGATTTTCACCACAAAGACCTAGTAATACCGCAATATCGGTTCCATGTCCAACACCGGTTTTTGCCAGAGACCCATATAGCAGCACATCTAATTGAACAATGTCATGGAGTTTATTACTTTCTTTATTTTTTTCAAGAAATTTTAAGGAGGCTTTCCATGGTCCAAGGGTATGAGAACTACTTGGACCGACACCTATTTTAAATATATCAAAAACCGAAATGGATTCGTACGACATGTATTTTTTTTGCGAAATTAATTGAAGATTGCCGTAATTGATTTTATTTACAAAAAAACCTCCCTTCAGATCTGAAGGGAGGTTTTTTTGTATTCTCTAAATATATAGTACGAAACCGGTATTAATCGTTTTTCTTCACTTTGCTGGTATGGCTTAGTGTGTTGTTTTCATACATCTGAATGGTATAAACACCACTAGCTATTTCACCCATGCTCAGTTTGATATTGTTCATACCCACTGCTGATTTCGCTTGGATTTGTTTGATCACTCTACCACTCATGTCTAATAACTTCACAGTTGTGTTTTGATCGTTTACGGCATACAAATCGATATTCAAGATATCAGTTGTTGGGTTTGGATAAATACTTACTGTACTTCCTGTAGCACCCCAAATCAAGTCTACTATCTGTGCATGTACACTTACCTTGCCATCCATATCTACTTGTTGTAAACGGTAGTAGTTATGACCTAAACTTGGTTTGTTGTTGATGCTTGAATAGTTGAACGTTGTTGCGCTAGTACCATTTGGTGCTTTGCTGTTTACTTTCGTTAAAGTGGTGAAGTTGCTTCCATCGGTACTGTGTTGTAAGTTGAAGAACGCATTGTTTTGTTCGCTGCTTGTTGTCCAGCTTAGTTTGTCAGCGCTTTCTAGTTTCACACCGCCAAAGCTAGTTACCGTGGCAGGTAATGGTACATTACCAGGGTTTACACTATGCACTCTAAATTGACTGAAGCTTGGTGTATTGAAGCTCAATTCCCAATACGTTCCATTCCAGTTTACCGAAGGTGTAATCACAACAGGAGAGTTGCCTAGACCCGCATCCGTATTCTTCGTAATACGAATATTCGGAATGTTTGGATCGGCATTGTTTCCAGTGGTTGGTAATGGTAAGTAAGGAAGCGCTACGCCTAAATTGTAATTGTCAAAGTCACTTTGATTGATATACAAAATCACATCCGCTGAGCCATTATTTGTTGGGGTAATTTGATACCAACGACGTACAAATGGTTGTCCGTTATGAACACCAAAGCCTGGATCTACGGTTACGGTACTAGTAGTTAAACCAAGAATATTACCACCTGCTCCATCATCTACAGTTGCTATCAAGTCGCAAGAAGCATCATAATAATTCACATTGAAATCATCTCCATGATCTTGTGTTTGATTGCTAGTTGCAGGAGCTAAGATGCCACTCATTGGATTTACAGTAACCAATACCGTTGTAGAGGCAGTACAACCGATACCATCTGTACCTGTAACGGTATACGTAGTAGTTGCATTCGCAATGAAAGGAACATTATTGTTTACACCGCCTGTCCAAACAATCGTTGGAGCACCACTTGCACTTGGTGTAACCACTGTTTGATTACATGTAGTAGCTGGGGTTGCGGTTGCCGTCATCACAGGAGCAGGATTTACGGTTACATCAACGGTCGCAGTACCTGTACATCCATTAGCATCTGTGCCGGTAACTGAATAGGTAGTGGTTACAATTGGAGTTACTGTTGGACTACCTACTAAAGCACCTGGGTTCCAAGCATATGTGGCAGCACCACCACCGGTTAACACGGAACTGGAACCCTCACAAATAGTAGCGGGTGAAGCACTAGCAGTAACTACTGGTGTAGCGTTAACTGTAACATCAACTGTGGCAGTACCTGTACATCCATTTGCGTCAGTACCAACAACAGAATAAGTAGTAGTGGCACCTGGGGTTACCGTAGGACTACCTACTAAAGCACCGGGATCCCACGTATAAGTGAGCGCACCTCCACCTGTAAGAACAGATGATCCGCCAGGGCATATAGCTGAAGGGGAGGCACTTGCTGTTACGGTAGGCAATGGATTCACCGTTACAGTTGTAACAGAAGTAGCAGTGCATCCATTTGCATCCGTTACCACCAATGTGTAGGTACCGGCTGCCATATTATTTAAAATCGCCGTATTACCCGCAATGATTGGAGTAGAATAATTTATTGTTAGTTGCGGTCTATTTGCAACGGTGAGGTTCTCTTTTGAATCAAATCTTTTAGCCTGTGTGGCACCACTTTCAGTTCCTTTCAAAAGCCATCCAAAATTGGCAGCCGGGTTATTTAACCAACTTTGCACATCGGCAACCATTTGAGGAGCTGTCCATGTATAAAAGCCTACGGCATTTACTGTAGTGCTTGCTGAGGAAGCTACATTAAAGCTACCCCCTGCAGTAATCCAATCGGTACCGGGGAAAAAGGATTTAAGCCAAGTGGCATCATTTAATGTGGCTGGTGCTCCGGCTCCAGCTCCAACTGCCACTGAGGTTCCTTCTCCCCAATTTTGTAACAAACTATGTAAAGATTGCACCTGAGCCCCAGAACCTGGATTTGCTTGTGAACAATTTAATTGTAACGAAGCTGAGTTTACAACAGCATTAGCTGGTAAGGCTGCTACAATATCAAACGCCATTAGTGCCCGTCCTGCAAATCCGAATCCATTATTGCCGGCTACCATATTAGGACCTATACCGTTGCTATTTGTTTGCGTTTCTTGATAGATGGTATTGTCCTTGCTTGGGTTAATGGTTACAGTGGTAGTATTATAACCACTAATCCACTGATACGTATAAGTTGGGGTACCACCGGTTTCGCTACCGCTAAGGGTACTAAGCGAACCGGCACATACAGCACTGGAAGATGCCGTCGCGGTTAGTATGGCAGGTTGTGCAATGGTAACGGCTGTAGTTGTTGAGCAACCGGCTCCGTCTGTTAAGGTAACGGTATAAATATTTGGAGCAAGGCCTGTAAAAGTACCGGCAGGAGCTTGTGTAGCCACTGGATTAATGGTATAAACAGCTCCAGGAGCTGCTGAGCTTACCACAATTTGTCCATTAGCTGCTCCATTACATAAAACATCTGTAGGAGTAACGGTCGAGAACGTTGGAAGTGGATTTACTGTAATAGTCACCGGAGTTCGAATAAATGACGGACAACCCGTAATCACTGAATTATAGGTCAGAATTACTTGTCCATTGCCCGTACGAATTCCGGCAGTGGTACTTCCTCCAGCTACGCCTCCTGTATAACTTGAACCTCCTGCGCCACTTTGACCAGAAAAATTACCACCATATATTCCATTTGATCCGTTTAAGCCACCGCCTATTCCACCTGTACTACCAGTTTGCGAACCTGCTTGATTACTACTAGCTTCTAAGCCACCATCCCCACCTACTCCAAGTGATCCTGCACCTCCTGCATTACCAGCTAAGACAAAAGTGGATGTGCCACCATTACCCCCCGCTAGTTGGGATCCTCCAGTGGGAAGCACTACGCTTGCTGAAGGCCAGCCTGCGCCACCGCCGCCGCCAAAGTAGCCACCGCCACCTCCGCCACCGGTTCCACGCCCTATAGTAGCAACCCGATTTCCTGCAGCGCCGCCGCCGCCACCAGCTACAATTACTCTATTTGCGAGAGCGACACCTAGATGTCTTACATCTGAGGAACCACCACCACCGCCGCCACGTGGGTTGACATTTGCTGCAGAAGTAATTCCACCACTACCGCCACCGTTATACCCGCCAGTTAGCGAGTTTACAGCAACAGGTGCAATTCCAGAGCCACCTACTTCAATGGTAAGAATATCACCTGGTGTTACGGCTAAGGTACCTGTAGCATATCCTCCCAAACCACCTACTACCCCAAGTGCATTGGTGCCACCTTGTGCACCCCAAGCTTCTATGGTTACAGTGCTGACACCAGCTGGAACCGTAAAGGTTTGGGTGCCACCTGTGAAACTAAAAGTTTGTGATATGGGCGGACCTACTACTACCGGATTTGCTTCCGCATAATATGTAGTTGTTGCTGCGGGTGTTACCGCAAAATTGGCACCACTAGCTGAGTTCCCAAGACTAATACCACCTGAAGGTACTGTATACCAATTAATAATATTGCCGGCAGAAATCGCATTTACGTTGGCTGGCCCGCCTACACCACAAAATGAATTGGGTGTTGCCGTTACATTAGTAGGTGGAGGGGTTGAATTGACGGTAATGGTAACTGATGAGGTAGAAGTGCAATTGTTTGCATCACTTGCGATAACGGTATAAGTTGTAGTGGTAGCAGGAGTTAAGGTCACAGGATTTCCTGCAATATTGCCTGGATTCCAAACATAGGAAATACCCCCACTGGCTGTTAAAATGGTAGAAGATCCCTCACAGATAGTATTTGAAACGGGATTGGATGCAATGCTAACCGGAAAAGGCACACAAGGAACCGTAACGGTGCCTCCAATGGCTAAGCAATTGTTTGTAAGTCCTGCGGGAGTTCTACCAATGGCAAATGTGCCTCCTACAGCTGTAGCACCCCAGGCATACAATCTGAAGGTTATGGTAGTTCCGGATAAAACGTTTTGTAAAGCAGGAATACTTGATAAGTCAATCTGCGGCTGCACTTCACCCTCGGTATTTGTTGAAGTAAATGGCATATCAACGCCGATGTCAAAAAAGTTTACACCATCGTTACTGTATCGCCATACATATGTGCTTGGACCGGTTCCTGATCTTCGTAATTTTACATCTAAAGTTGATAAAGACAATTGGAACCCTGGATTAGCCGTTAAACTAAATGAAAAATATTGATTGGTAGCAAGAGCATTTGCCTTGGTGCCTGACGCTGCAAAATTGGTTGCTGAGAAGGCTCTGGCTAAAGATGCAGCGGTAATGCCGGCACCACGCGATAAAACGGACATTGTCGAATTCGGTGCTGTGGTCGTTGCGTTATATGTCACCTCATTTCCTAAGGAAGCGGGCACGCCAAACTGCCAAGCACTGATTTGCGCCATCGAGCCAAAGTGAACGAGCACTAAAATAAAAAAAGTAGTAATTTTTTTCATAGTTATTATTATTTGGTGACAAAAATAAAGGTTTTTTGGAAGTTTTGAAGATTATCTTAGTGTAACTTTTATAAGTGATTTTCCTTGAAGAATCGATTTAGCCAAATTTCGAGAGGCTAATTTGTATATTTATAATGCTTGGTTATCAACCCATCCGGAGTGGTAATATGAACGCGTATAATGTACACGTCTTCAGAAGGCATTTGCAATGTAAAGGAATTTTTACCTTCAAAAATCATCATATTTTCTTGTCGAATCAGTTGGCCACTGCTGCTGTATAGTTGGAAGGTACCGGTCAAATTTGTTTTGTAATTCGATTTTATTAGAAAGCATTCTTGGCCAACTTCACAGTCGACACTTGCAGGTGTAGAAGGCAAAGCATCAATTTTCATTTGATAAAAACAAAGAAGGCCTTGGCCAACACTATCCGGATGGTTAGATAAGGACACACCCGTATGTCCATTGTAAGATATTGATTCATCCAGAGCTATTTCATTTAGAAACGTCAGTTCGAGGCTATCTCTTTTTACTTGAAAACCAATAGGATTTTGTTTAGATCGATTTAAGTAGAAATTTTGCTTGATTTCCTCATCCGGAAAGGTACTATTGGCGTTTTTAATTTTCAAGTGTAATCGTGTAGGGCCAATTCGCTTTGCCTCCATAACTTCAACACTATAAATACCCAAGTTATAAGGAGAACCATACTGGAAATGATGAATCATTTTACATAGTTTATCTCCAATTATTTTATAACCTTGTAGATAGGGAAAGTGGCAATTATCTGCATAATGAGCAATGTTCGCCGTCGACAGGATACTAACATCGGAATGTGCGCTACTAAAGTCTAACTGAGCTTGCTGTATGCCACCTGTTGCCATAATATCTTGTTTACATCCCTGCTTGATTTGTACGATATAAATACGTTCAACAGTATGATAATCCTTTTTCCATGAGTAATACAATGTATGCATTCTTGTCAAGTAATGCTCGTAACTATTTCCTGCATAGGCGTCATTTTCTCCCTGATACCAGATAATGGCTCTAATTTTTTCATCTGCTTCCGCTTCTTTTGCCCTCGTCAATAGTCTTCCATAAGAGGTCGCCTTGTTTGTCGGATTCATTTCATCTTTCAAAAAATAAATAATTTCCTTCCCTCCTGTGGCACCATTGAGGATACAAACGGGTACCTGCATTTTTGTTACTAAGTTTGCTCCTATAGCAATCCCCAATTGCCCAATATGCCCAATTTGGTTTGCGTTGCCATCACCTTTTGCGATTGCCCATTGCATATTAATAGCATTTTCCGCAGCATACCCAAACGTTCGAATAAATGGATTATAATCATTGGCACAAGATTCATTTTGCATAGTTGATTCCGCATTTGACTGCCCATTTAGGATGTAGAAATCACCACAGCATACCCGAGAGGCTTTTTTTAATAGGTTATTTCCATACCATAGTTCATATTGATATTCATGTAAGGCTGCATATAGTGTGTCATTAAATGAAAAATGAAAATTAGTATTTTGAATAAAAAACGGCAATGTTTTTGCACAAACCAAATTTCCATCCTCATACTTTTTCCAAATGATGCTGTCTGGGAGTAGATTATTGCCCATCGTAAAATCAAACTTTATGACTCCTTTATTTGTTGATAGATCACGTGCAGTCATGCAATTATCCTTCGGAAAATGTTGAAATGCAACCTGAGCAGTAGCTGAAAAACAGAAGAGAAACGTAACTATGATTATTATTTTGGTCATGTGATTGCTTAGCCAAATATACAAAAGAATCGATTTATTTTTTGTTGTAGCAATTATTAAAGCAAATTCATGCGCAGATAGTTTCCGAAATTTAACCTAAACAACTACTTTTGTAAAAACAGCAGAAAGAAAGATGTCAAATACCAAGCACGAATGGCCCTTGTGGGAAATATTTATCAGAAGTAAAGCAGGGCTCGATCATAAACATGTGGGCAGTTTACATGCGGCGGATGCACAAATGGCCATAGAAATGGCGCGTGACGTTTATACTCGCAGACAAGAGGGTATCAGTATTTGGGCAGTGGAAAGTGGCCACATTCATGCTTCGAATCCAGACGATGCTTCTAGTTTTTATGACCCAATGAACGATAAGGTATATCGGCATCCCACTTTTTATCAGTTACCGGATGAAATTACTCACATGTAGTTTTTTCAATTAATTACGTATTCTTGAAAATGAATCAAACCTTAATTCAATATATTTTGCAGTTGGCAGACAATGGCCTCATACATGGCCATCGTTTGAGTGAATGGTGTGGCCATGCACCGATTCTTGAAGTAGATATTGCCCTTTCCAACATGGCACTCGATCATATAGGGGTTGCACGAAGCCTCTACCAATATGCCGCCCAGTTAGAAGGAAATGAAAAAACGGAAGATAGTTATCCCTATCATCGTGACGTGCGTGAGTTTTACAATGTCTTATTGCTGGAATTGCCTAAAGGTGATTTTGCTGAAACCATTGCTCGTTGTTTTTATTTTGATGCGTTTCAATTTCATTTTTATCAAGCGTTGCAAAAAAGCAAGGATGCACAGCTTGCTGCTATCGCCGAAAAATCACTCAAAGAAGTGACCTATCATCTCCGGTTTAGTAGTGAATGGGTCATTCGATTAGGTGATGGAACCGAAGAAAGCAAGCATAAAATGCAAAGAGCCATCCATAAATATTGGGAGTACACAGGAGAATTTTTTGACAGCAATTCTATTGAAGAGAAGATGTTAGCAGAAGGAATTGCAGTGAACATATTATTGTTAAAACCCCTATGGGAAAAAACCATTGCAGAAACCTTGCAAGAAGCAAGCATAGCATATCCGCTTAATAAGGAGGGGGCTTGGTTTCATAAAGGGGGCAAAGATGGTATCCATACCGAACATTTAGGGTTCTTGTTGGCAGAAATGCAATACCTGCAGCGGTCATATCCGGGAGCTTCCTGGTAAATTCATTTAATAATACATGAAATCAAAAGAGGAAATTTTCGCCTTATTACAAAATGTAACGGACCCGGAAGTTCCGGTATTATCGATTCTGGATTTGGGAATTGTACGCGACATCATACTAAAAACCACAGATGAAATTGAAGTGGTAATAACACCTACTTACAGCGGTTGTCCAGCTATGAGCATGATTGCCTTCAATATTAAAATGGAATTGGTAGCAAATGGGTTCAAAACCGTAACGGTTTCTGAAGTTCTATCTCCTGCCTGGACTACCGATTGGATGAGCGAGGAAGGAAAGAAAAAACTGAATATATATGGTATTGCACCTCCACAATATACTACACTACATCATCCAAACGAAATAGATGTGATAGTACCGTGTCCACTCTGTAATAGTGCAGATACCAAGCTGATTAGCCAATTTGGTTCCACGGCTTGCAAAGCATTATATCAATGCAATCACTGTTTGGAACCTTTTGATTATTTTAAGTGTCATTAGGGATAAAATGCAGGTATTTTTCGGTTTCAATTTTCTCGCCTACCAATGCAACCATGAATTTTATTGTAAGACCTTCGGTGGAAGCAGTGACGAATCATTAACATCTTTTCAGTGAAGAGGCCTATTGCTATATTGAACTCCGAATTATTCAAAATTGGAGCACATGTGAACCTTTCAACAAATTTATGAGGTTAATATCATTTGATTTAAGGTAGAATTGCCCTTTGTAGAGGTGAGCGTTTTGTCATGAAATTGTCATGATTTTTAAATTATTATTATTTTTTCAAAAAAAACCCCATAATTAATTTGGCGTTAACAAATCTTTTTTCCATTTTTACCAACCAATTCATAAAAACCACTACACGGGAAAGCTGAAAACCGGTTCAAAGAGTAAGCATCATTAAATAAACGAACATGAAAAAAACGTTACTTTTTTTAGTCATTTCGATGTGCACATTTGCAGGATATCAAATGAATGCACAAGTTACTGGTTCAAAAAATGTGCCAGGTGACTATCCAGATTTGGCAGCGGCAATTGCAGATTTAAATGCGGTTGGCGTCGGGGCCGGAGGGGCCACCATTAATCTGTTGGCGGGTAATCCGCAAACGGCTCCTCTAAATGGCTACCAATTAGGTAGTGCCGTCTTAAATCCGACCTTAATCGCAGGCAACCCGCTTGTGTTTAATGGAAACGGAAATACCATCACTGCCAATACGGGCTTGGGATTGTATGATGCTATTTTTACTTTGATGGGTGCCGATTACGTAACCATCAACAATTTAAATCTGGCAGAAGCAGTTGGCAATGTCAATTCCACTATGTGGATGGAATGGGGCTATGCTTTGTTGAAAAGACAGAATGCATCACCTGTTGATGGTTGTCAAAATAATGTCATCCAAAACTGTACCATCACTCTAAACAAGGCAAATGGCTTGCAAGGTTATGGTATTTATGGAAATAATCATATTGCGGGTAATAATTTGCAATTGACTGTATCTGCTGCGGGAGATGCTAACAGCAATAACACATTTAGAGCCAATACCATACAAAATAGTAATTCAGGAATTTTGATGCAAGGAGCCAATAACCTCACCTTTTATGATCAAAATAATATGATCGGAGGTACCTCAGCAGCTGATGGAAACATTATTCAAAATTTTGGGAATGGCGCAGTTGCCATGTACGGCATCTATACCTTCTATCAAAATAATCTTACCATACAAAACAACAATGTAAATAATATGGCCGGTGGTGGTGTAGCCTCTACCAGCACACAATACGGTATTTATACGGCTACTGCCACCTTTAATGGCTTTTATACCATCCGTAAGAATACAGTAAATATGACTCAGGGGAGTACAGGGATTCTGTATCTGATTTATAATTCTGCAGGCAATACCAATAATCAAAATACCATCAATATGGATAGTAATGATGTGAAGTATACGCATCTTACCACTGGTTCTACCACTTATGGTATATACAATGCAGGTTCATGTGCTACCTTAAACATGAATGCAAATACTATGAATAATGTTACTACCCCATGCACGGGTACTACTTATTTATTTTATATTGCCGGTACCGTATATACTGCACAAAATGTAAACGATAACAAAATTACCAATTATACCAGAACTGGAACTTCCGGTACCACCTATGGCTTTTACGAGCCGGGTCCTTCGGTAGGAAATATAAATGTTACCTCAAGTGTACAACGAAATAAGGTGGATAGAATGTTTTATTCAAATGTGGCCAATACAGGTATTATGTATCCGATGTATATGTATCGAGGTTCTTGTGTAAAAACCGTAAAATACGATACTGTTGTCAATTGCAGAAATAACACTGGTACCAATTACAATTTATATTTTTACAATTTTAATGGTGGAGAATTAAGTAATAATTTCGTTGCCAATGATACCTCTGCTGGCACCCAGGCCGGATTGTTTATGGGAAGTTCTACCTATACCAATACCGCCGTTGCAGACAATATTATTACCGGGCTATACGGTACGGGAGTCACCAGTACTACCTATGGCCTCTATTGCTCTGGTGGTACCAATTTGAATATTCAGCGAAATAACATTTATAATATTGAAAAGCAAATTACAACTTCAGGAGCTGTATACGGGATGTATGTCACATCAGGTGTTTCTGTTAATATCTATAACAATTTTATTTCCGATATACGCACACCGGTGGCTTCTTCCACATCACCAATTTATGGTGTCTATTTTAGTGGCGGTGGTGCGTTTAAAATATTTCATAATACCATCAAACTGGATCCTGTGAGTGTGGGACCCAATTTCGGGGCCACCGGAATTTATTTTACCGCTACTCCCAGTTTAGATTTACGAAACAACATCATCCATGTAAACGCTACCCCAATGGGTACCGGTTTTGTGGCTGCACTTCGTAAGAGTGCCGGGGTAGCAGGTACACCACCAGCTACCGGCAATATTGCAGCAACTACAAACTCCAATATTTATTATGTTCCGGCACTTGCCAATTCCTATTGGTATGCTGAAGGAACTGCCAATCCATTGATAAATGGGTACAATCTCATCAATGATCCAAATATGAATACCTCTTGCGCTACATATAAAATATTTATGTCGCCAAGAGAATCTTCTTCATTTAATCAAAATAATTTATCGGCAGTTGCCGTAAACCCACCAACATGGGCCCCAACTGGTAGTTCATTTGGTAAAAGTAATGCAGTGGCAACTGCTTCACCTGCGGTAACTAATGACTATGTATTAGCAGTAAGGGGCAATCCTGCAGATTGCGGAGCCTTAGAATTTGGGGGAACCGCGCAAGATGCTGTGGGCCCAAGCATTGCCTACACTCCTATTACTACTATTAGTAACTGCGGCGGTTTACCTATTTTAACGGCTACTATTTCTGATTTATCAGGTATCAATGTAGCTGCAGGTACAAAACCTAGAGTGTATTATAAAAAGTCAACGGATAATAACGCCTATGTCGGCAATACCAATATAGATAATGGTTGGAAATGGGTTGAAGCGTCTAATGCGGTTTCTCCCTTCACGTTCCAATTAAATCCTGCCTTACTAATGTCAGCACCTGTATTAGGGGATGTCATTCAGTATTTTGTGGTAGCACAAGATAATGTGGTATTACCGAATCCGAATGTCAGCGCAAACCTAGTGGCATTTGCTTCAGGGTATTGTCCCATATCTGTAAATTTATTACCGGGAGCATTTCCAACCGGAGGTAGTCCTGCAGTTAATTCAATGACAGTAGTTGCTCCATCTCCTATTGCTCTCACAACATCGGGCGATCCAATAAATGTTTGTAATCCGGGTACAACCACACTTAGCGTTGCTGATACAATTACAACCGTACTACAGGCACCAACCTTGATGAACGGAACACTGTATTCAGGATTTGCAAAATTATCAAATTGTAATTTGACAGGTTATTCAATGGGTTTAGCTGTTTTTATTGATTATAACAGAAATGGAATATTTGATTTACCCAACGAGCGAGCCTTCGGTTCACCAGCTACTTTGGCCGGAGGTGTAACCCCCAACTTTAATACATATCCATTTAGTTTCACAGTAGACCCACTTGCATTATCAGGGCCAACTTTGATGCGTATTGTTGTTGTCGAAAGTACTGCAGGTATTTCAATTCCTGCTACTGGAACCTACAATTGGGGAGAAACAGAGGACTATTTAGTGTACCTTAACTCAAATGTTGGTGCATTCCCAGTGGGATATGGAGCAAGTAATGCAACCTCTACAGCAGACGATGAAATATTTGGAATTCAAATAGTAGGAACCAACTTGAATACAATTTCTAGTTGCCTTACTAACGCGGGACCTGCAGCCAATGGGCTCCCCGCTTCAATGCCAGCTCAATATTCAAATTATACCAATTTATTTCCTATCACAATTGTTTTAGGAAATTCGTTACCAACAGGTGCATTCAACTGGGCCCCCGGAGCTGGGATTCTTACGAATCCAAACAGAACCGTAACCGCTACCAATATTGTTGCCAATACAGTATATACTGTCACAGCAACCGATGGAGGTGGATGCACGGCCACTTCAACCGTTGCTATTAACATGGCAGTGCCGATGTCAGCTATTAGCGTAACCGGTACAACTGCCTATTGCAATGATGTACCAAACACCACCTTAACTTTTAATACAACAGGTGGTTCTTCTCCTGTTAATACTATTTGGACTGGCGGTCCAGTTGTTACTGTACCAACCGAACCGGTTCAAATTTGTCAAGGTGCTACCCAAAGTGGATTTGCTGGCGCCTATATGCCAGCTAATTGGACGACGCTAAATACGAACTCTAATGGTACTGTAAATGCTGGAGGTGCTCCTGCAAATATCATAATGACTTCTGGTGATAATGGATCGTTTGCTGCTGGTACTACAGAATATACTATTGTTGCAAATTGTACTGGCAATTTAACCTTTAACTGGTTATATCAAACCGCTGATGGTGCTGCATACGACCAACCGAAATACAGAGTCAATGGTGGAGCTGCAACCAACTTCCCAGGATTTAATGCTGGAGGTGGTACGGCAACCCAATTCGGCTCTGCAAGTATTCCAGTTGTTCAAGGTCAAACATTCACATTCCAAGCTTGGACATTGGATAATGTTGGAGGACCGTGCACTATTACAGTGAATACATTTGTAGCTCCGACTACCAGCCCAACGATGGCTGTATCTGGTAACACTGCCGTGGTAAATCCTCCGGCAGGAACCACTATTTATACAATTACAGCAGTAGATCCTTGTGGAAATACGGTTTCTACAACGGTTTCAGTAGTTGTAACCGTTCCACCGGTTCCTACTTTAGTAACAGCAACACCTTCTACGGTTTGTCCCGGTGCTACCTCAAACTTAAATGCCACTTCACCTGGTAATCAGATTATCTATTACGATCAAGCAGTTGGTGGTATTCCATTAGGATTTGCTGCAAGTGGTGTCAATTTTCCAGTGACTCCTTTAGCAACAACTACCTATTATGCATCTGCGGCCTCCCAATTCTTACCAAGTGGTTCTCAAACCTTTAATTATACCGGAGCCCCTCAAACATTTATAGTACCTCCTGGTGTTACCTCGGTTACTATCAATGCATTCGGTGCACAAGGTTTCGGTCAGCCGGGTGCACCAGCACCCATCAGTGTACCTGGTAATGGTGGACGAGCACAAGGACTTATGGCTGTAACGCCTGGACAAGTACTTACAGTTTATGTTGGTGGTCAAGGAGCTGCTCCATCTAATGGATGGAATGGTGGCGGACTTGGAAAAGGCGGTGTAAATGGTGGCGGTGCTAGTGATGTTAGAACTGGTGGCGTGGCTCTTGGAGATAGAGTTATTGTGGCCGGTGGCGGCGGCGGAGCTGGCGGTGATAGCTGGCAATGTCTTGTTGGCGGTGGCCATGGTGGTGGCGGTATAGCCGTAGGATCTAACTTTGTTGGCGGCGGTGGCGGTGCAGGTTACACATCTGGTACCGGTTGTGGTACTGATGGTGGCAATGCCGGTGGCATTGGTGGTACAGGTACGCATGGCGGCGGTGGCGGCGGTGGCGGTCTTATTGGTGGCGGTACCGGAGCTGTAGGCGCTGGCCCGGCTTTCCCAGGTACATTAGGTCAAGGAGGCGCTTCTTTTGACGGTTCGTCTTGTACCTATACCGGTGGCGGTGGCGGTGGCTACTATGGCGGTGGCGGCGCTTCTGGTAATAACTGTGGTGCCGGTAGAGGTGGCGGTGGTTCATCTTGGACTGGTTCACTTTTAAATCCGGTATTCCAAGGAGGCGTTCAAACAGGAAATGGACAAGTAATTATTTCATGGTCCGGCGGTACCATTTGCGAGTCAGCTCGTGTACCCGTAACAGTGACAACATTACCTGCTCCAGTAGTAACTGCAACAGCAAATCCACTTCCTGCTTGTAGTGGTTTACCTTTAACATTAACTAGCTCTGGCGCTCAAACCTATTTGTGGAACCCAGGTGCTTTAGTAGGCAGTCCGGCAGTTGCTCCTGCTCCATTGGTGGCTACTACTTATACAGTAACTGGTACCGATGCGGTAGGATGTACAGCATCTGCGACAGTGGCAGTAACCGTATTACCAACTCCTGATGCAACTATTACACAATCTCCTGCAGGTCCATTGGCTTGTGGCGTATTACCTACCTTAACTGCACCAATCGGACAAGTTGTTCCACCTAATGGTGCTCGTTATTATATTCGTGATGCTGATCCATGGGGTTCTGCATCATTCACTACCGGTATGAATGCCGTGTTTGGTGTAGGTAACTGGACACCATTAACGTATGCAGCTGCATTGCCTGGAACTATTTTTGTACCGGGTACTCAGTTTGTATATTTAGAAGGTTCTTCTGGAACCGAAGCAGGCCAAACAGCTTACCTAGCTGCTAATTTACCGGCTATTGAAGCATGGGTAAATGCAGGTGGTAGATTGTTAATTAATAGAGGTCCAAATACCGGTGGAAATACCAACTTTGGATTCGGTGGCGTTACCAATAATTACAATAGCCCACAAGGCACTGTAAACGTGGTGGCTTTAGATCCAATAGGCGCAGGACCTTTCCTACCTTCAGGATATGGACCTTATACAGGATCTAGCTATTCGCATGCACATATTACCGGTGGTGGTACTACTCCAATGATTACCGGTGGTGGTGTTAATGTATTGACCAAGTTGAATTGGGGTGCCGGTTTGGTATTATTTGGCGGCTATACAGCTCCATCATTCCATGCACCTGCTCCGAATGCACAAAATTTATTCCAAAACTGGATTAGCTATTGCGCAACCAGCGCACAAGGTGCTCCATTGAACTATGTATGGCAACCTGGTGGTGCAACTACACAAAGTATTACAGCGCCGGCAACCGGTGTGTATACTGTTACGGTTACACAAGGAAGTTGCTCTAGCACAGGTACTATTTCTGTGACTATCAATGCCAATCCAGTGGTGACTGCGAATCCGGCTACCGTGTCTGTTTGCGCAGGCGGTACCGCAACCTTATCCGGTGGTGGTGACCCAGGCGTTACCTACTCATGGAGCGGTGGTATTACTGACGGTGTAGCATTTACTACTGTTGCTACTACTACCTATACTGTAACCGGTACCAATGGTGCAGGATGTACAGCAACAGCAACAGCTGTGGTAACCGTGAATCCGGTATTAGCCGGAACAGGTTCAGCAAGTCCTGCAGCAATATGTTTAGGTGGTTCAACTACTATTACCGGTGCAGCAACAACTTTATGTGCTGGCAACGTAAGTAATTTTGCAGGCATTTATGCACCGGCAAACTGGACCAATGTGAATGTCAATTCAAATGGTACGGTTAATACAGGTGGCGCACCAGCAAATATCATAATGAGTTCAGGTAATAACTTTGGAGGTCTACCGGGTACTACCAATTATTCTATTCCAGTGACATGCTCTGGTAATGTAACCTTTAACTGGGCATTCGCTCATGCAGATGCATTTGGATCTATCTTCGATTATCCTAGATATACTATCAATGGAGGTCTTCCAGTAGTGTTTTCCGGATTCATTGTTGGTGGCGGTAATTCTCAATCTGGAGCTCAAACCATTGCCGTAAATACAGGCGATATTTTAGAACTTCAAATGTACACTATCGATAATGATCCAATTCAAGGGTTCACTACCATTTCTAATTTCTCAGCACCAGATGCTGCAGTAAATGGTACAGCAGCCATTTGGGATTCACCGAGTGGTGGTGTTAACTTAGGAGCTTCTCCTCAAACCGTAACTCCAGCTGCTGCAGGTATTGTGAACTATTATGTTGAAATCACATCAAGCGGTCCTGGAAGCTGTGTTACTCCAACCAGAATTGCGGTTCCAGTTACTGTGAATTCATTTACGAATTTGATTCCTAATGCATCTCCTGCAAGCATTTGCTTAGGAGGAAGTAGCGTATTAAGTTCAAATGCAGTTACGAATCTATGGAATCCAGGCGCACTAACAGGAAGTCCTACGGTTACCCCAGCGGTTACAACAACCTATTCATTGACGGGTACTGATGCAAATGGATGTACAGCAACTGCCACAATTGACGTGACAGTAAATGGATTGCCAACTGTAACAGCAAGTGCCTCTCCTTCAGCTATTTGTCCAGGTGGATCAGCTGTTCTTACAGGAGGTGGTGCAGCCACATACGCATGGGATCCGGGTGCTTTAGTAGGTAGTCCTACAGTAACCCCAGGTGCCACTACTACTTATTCTGTGGTAGGTACTGACGCAAATGGATGTACAGGTACTGCCACAGTTGATGTGACTGTTTATACGTCTCCGGTGGTAACAGCCAGTGCTTCTCCTTCTACGATTTGTGAGGGTTCTAGTTCCGTGTTAACCGGTGGTGGTGCAGCCACATATGCTTGGGACCCAGGTGCTTTAGTGGGTAGCCCAACAGTAACTCCAATTGTAACCACTACCTATTCCGTTACCGGCACAGATGCTAATGGATGTACAGGTACCGCAACAGTTGATGTAACAGTAAATCCTGCTCCTGTATTGGTAGCAACTGCAACTCCTGCTACTACATGTAATCAAACAGTGGTAACACCGAGTGCAAGTGGTGCACCAACGATTGTTTGGACGGGTGGCGTAACCAATAATGTTCCGTTTATTGCAACTGCAACCACTACTTATACTGTAACAGGTACCAGTGGTTTAGGTTGCGATGCCACAACCACAGTTGTAGTAACTGTAAATCCAATGAGTGGCATTCTAGCTCCTGCTACTACGAATCAAACACAAGATCATGGAGATGATTTCAATGTGAATTATTATGATGCTTCTTGCGACTTGATAGCAACCGTAGATGACGGAGCAGGTGGTAATATCCTTGGTTTAACTACCAGCACCGTAACCGTAGATCCAGGCTTTGGCGTTCATAACGGACAACCATTCGTACGTCGTTGGTATCAAATTACTCCAACCAATAATGGTGCTGCTGACGTGATTTTGTATATCAATCAAAGTGACTTTGACAATTACAACTCAGGCGTAGCGCTTCCTTACTTACAATTACCAACCACTGGAAACAATGCCGATCCAAACATTCCGAATATTCGTATTACGAAGAATACAGATGCTGGTCTTGGTAACTCACCAGTTGTGATTACACCAACGGTAAACTGGAATGGTAGGTATTGGGAATTGAGCTTCAATACGCCAAGCTTCAGTCAGTTTAGAGTGCATAGTGTAAACCCTGGCAATGTACCATTACCTGCCACGGTAACAAGCTTTAGCGGTGTGAAACTAGAAAGCGCTGACAAACTAAGCTGGACAACAAGTAGCGAACAAAACAATGCGTTCTTCAACTTACAACACAGTACCGATGGAAGCCACTTCACTACTTTAGCGAAAGTAAACAGCAAGGCGCAGAATGGTAATAGCTCCGTAGCGTTGAACTATTCAAGCATCAATAGCAAACCAAGCCTAGGTCATAACTACTACCGTTTACAACAAGTAGATATGGATGGTAAGGTAAGTGTACATGCACAGATAGTAGACTTAATCTGGGGTGCTACAGGAAGTACAGTAAGTATCTATCCAAACCCAACAACTGATATCTTGAATATCGATTTGTATGCAGTAAACGATCAAAACACGACTGTCAAATTATTAGACATGAGTGGTAGAGTGATCAAACAAATCCAAGCGAAATCAGCAGTGGGTATGAACAATATCAAACTAAGCATGGGTGAAATAGCAAGTGGAGTTTACACCATTCAAGTGTATGAAAACAACACACTAAGCCATACCAGCAAAGTGAAGAAAAACGACTAGTCTTCGACTTTCCGTCCTAGCGGAACAGGCGCGCAGATTGACAAGGTCGACGATAATGCGCTGAACGCTAGGGCCCAAGCGAGACTTGTTAAAATGACACAAAAAGGAAAACCTCCCTTCAATTCGAAGGGAGGTTTTTTTTGTTAAATGATTTTTTGTTAAAAATATATTGATTATTTTTATGCTGAAAATTTAGGACGATGCCGAAAATCCTATCAAAGAGTAGGCGAAAAAAGAAATATACTATGAGAAAATTTTTATTGTTCTTTCTTTTTTCTTTGACGATGAAAGTGGTGCAAGCTCAATTTGCGGGCGCTTATGCACCGGCAAACTGGAGTACCGTGCAGGTAGCAGGTGGAAATGGTAGTATTAATGCCGGCGGAGCACCCGCTAGCATAATTCTTACAGGACCAAATAGTGTAGGTGCAAATGCATATACGCGTTACCAAATTGTAGCGGGTGGTACCGGAAATTTAACCTTCAATTGGAGCGTTGTTCATAACGATCCCGGATATGACGGATTTGGCTACTATAAGAATGGTACCTATACCCAACTTACCCAGGTTAGCGCATCGGGTTCAACGTCTGTACCCTTAATTGCCGGCGATATTTTTGCTTTTTATGGGCATACATTTGATGGGTGTTGTGGTACATTTGATGCAACCATTTCAAATTTTGTCCCTCCGGTTTCGTTTCCTCCTACAGTGGCCAGTTTTGCGCCTGCATTTGGATGTGCTAATACAACTCCTGTAGTGATTACTGGTACCAATTTTTCGGGAGCCAGTGCCGTAACCTTTGGCGGCACCAATGCGCTTTCCTTTGTAGTAAATTCACCCACTCAAATTACCGCGACTCCTGCCAATGGTACAACTGGCGTTATTGCCGTTACAAATGCAATTGGTACTGGTGCTAGCGTATCTACATTTACCGTGAATCCCCTTCCAACTTTATCTGCTTCTACTCCCACTCCTGTGATGTGTGCTGGAGGTAGTGCCAATTTAATAGCTACAGGCAATGCTTTATCCTATGTATGGAACCCGGGAGGTATGGTAGGGGCAAACCAGACGGTGTCTCCTGCTGTTGGTACCATCTACACGGTGACCGCTGTTGGTACCGGAGGATGTACTGCTACTGCAACTGTATCTGTTGCTGTGAGCCCAATGCAAGCCCAACCTAGTCCTGTTACCGCTACACCTAGTATTGTTTGTGGTAATGTTCCTTCTCAATTAAACGCTGTTGGAACATTAGGTAGTACCATCAATTGGTTTACAGTTCCAAGTGGAGGTGTTATGTTGGGTTCAAGTCCTAGTGGAGTTAATTTTGCAGTAAATCCTGCCGTAACCACTACTTATTATGCTGAGGCTTATTCTAATTTGGCCGGTTCACAGACTTTTAATTATACCGGTTCTATCCAAACGTTTACAGTTCCTGCGGGAGTTACCAGTATAACAATTAATGCCAAAGGCGCCCAAGGTGGCGCAGGCGGCACCGCTGTAGCGGGTTCAGGCGGTTTGGGAGCAAATATGACAGGTACCTTTACCGTATCACCCGGTCAAACCTTGAAAGTATTGGTTGGCCAAATGGGTGGCGGCGGCGCCGCTTCACCCGGAGCCGGTGGCGGTGGTGGTTCCTTTGTAACAGATAATTTAAATGCCCCACTCATTATTGCAGGCGGCGGCGGTGGTCGACACGGTACCTTAACTCCTATCGGGATTGATGCTGTTGTTGGCAATGCAGGTCTTAATGGTTATTCTACCCCTGCAGGATATCCCAATAACTATGGTATTGGCGGTGTAGCCGGAAACGGTGCTACTAATAACAATGCTTGTTCAGGCAATGGCGGTGGCTTACTAACCAATGGTTCTGCTAATAATGGCTGTTGTAATGCTCAATTTGGTCAGAGCTTCCTTAATTTAGGAGCCGGCGGCCCTTCATGCACAGCGAATATTGATTTAGGCGGCTACGGCGGTGGCGGCGGCGGTGGTAATAATGGCGCCGGTGGCGGTGGCGGTTATTCAGGCGGTGGCGGATCTTATCACACACCTACTAATGGTGGTGGTGGCGGATCTTTCAATAGCGGAACCTCCCCAGTGAATGTAGTAAATAATACCGGTAATGGTCAAGTGGTAATTTCATGGAGTAATACCACTTGTCCTTCAGCACCTCGTGTACCAGTAACCGTAACGGTGTATCCAGCACCACCGGCAGTAACAGCGGTACCTGCAAGTATAACAGTATGTCAAGGAACACCTGTAACCTTAGCGGGCTTTAGTGCTCCCTTGGTTCCCTATACTTGGTCAGGTGGTATTACAGACAATATACCTTTCACCCCTATGGCCACTACCACTTATACCGTTACGGGCACAGACGGTAATGGCTGTACGGGCACAGCAACTGCTGTTGTAACCGTGAATCCTGTAAACAATGGCACGGGTAGCGTATCTCCTACACCAATCTGTTTGGGCAATACAACTACCATTACTGGTGTAGCCACACCAAGTTGCTCAGGCAATGTGAGTGATTTTGCGGGATATTACGCTCCTGCCAACTGGTCAGCGGTGAATGTAAATTCAAATGGCACCGTGAATGCCGGTGGCGCGCCAGCAAGTATTATCATCAATTCAGGAACCAATAATTCAGGCATACAAGGAACAACCGGATATTCCATAACGGTGGGATGTGCGGGTACGGTAAGCTTTAACTGGGCCTATACACATGCGGACGCTTTTGGATCTATCTTTGATTATCCTCGATATACGATCAATGGTGGAGCCCCTATTGCCTTTTCAGCTTTTGTTATCGGCGGTGCTCAAGTTCAAAACGGTGTACAAAACATAGTAGTAAATAATGGGGATGTGTTGCAATTGCAAATGTATACCTTAGACAATGATGCGATTACAGGTATTACCACGATATCTAATTTTTCAGCGCCTGCGCTAGGTTATACCGGTACAGCCAGTATCTGGGATGCAGCAGTAGGTGGCAATAATCTAGGAGCCTCTCCACAAGTAGTAACCCCTGCCGTAGCGGGTGTTGTGAACTATTATGTTGAGATTACTTCCAACGGACCCGGCAACTGCTCGAATCCAATTCGTGTAGCGGTACCTGTAACAGTTAATACCGCTACTGTAACAGCAAGTGCTAGTCCATCAACTATCTGTGAAGGGTCTGGCTCGATGCTAATGGGCTCAGGAGCCTTAACATATAGCTGGAATCCTGGAGCATTAGTAGGGATGCCAACAGTGACGCCTTTAGCTACCACAACCTATACCGTAACCGGTTTAGATGCAGGTGGCTGTACAGGTACTGCGACAGTAGAAGTAACCGTAAACCCTGCACCAGTGATTACCGCAACTGCAACCCCTGCTACTACATGTAACCAAACAGTAGTAACACCAAGCGCAAGTGGTGCACCAACGATTGCTTGGACAGGTGGTGTAAACAATAATGTTCCTTTCATTGCAAATGCAACTACTACGTATACCGTTACAGGTACCGATGGTATCGGATGTACCGGTTCTACAACCGTATTGGTTACCGTAAATCCAATGAGTGGCATTCTAGCTCCTGCTACTACGAATCAAACACAAGATCATGGAGATGATTTCAATGTGAATTATTATGATGGATCTTGCGACTTGATAGCAACAGTAGATGATGGAGCAGGTGGTAATATTCTTGGTGTAACTACCAGCACCGTAACCGTAGATCCAGGCTTTGGCGTTCATAACGGACAACCATTTGTACGTCGTTGGTATCAAATTACCCCAACCAATAATGGTTCTGCTGACGTGATTTTGTATATCAATCAAAGTGACTTTGACAATTACAACTCAGGCATAGCGCTTCCTTACTTACCATTACCAACCACTGGAAACAATGCCGATCCAAACATTCCGAATATTCGTATTACAAAGAATGCAGATGCAGGTCTTGGCAACTCTCCTGTTGTGATTACACCAACGGTAAACTGGAATGGTACGTATTGGGAATTGAGCTTCAATACACCAAGCTTCAGTCAGTTTAGAGTGCATAGTGTAAACCCTGGCAATGTACCATTACCTGCAACGGTAACTAGCTTTGGCGGTGTGAAACTAGAAAGCGCTGATAAACTAGGCTGGACAACAAGCAGCGAACAAAACAATGCGTTCTTTAACTTACAACACAGTACCGATGGAAGCCACTTCACTACTTTAGCGAAAGTAAACAGCAAGGCACCAAACGGTACAAGCGCAACAACTCTCAACTATTCAAGCATCAACAACAAACCAAGCCTAGGTCATAACTACTACCGTTTACAACAAGTAGATATGGATGGTAAGGTAAGTGTACATGCACAGATAGTAGACTTGATATGGGGAGCTACAGGAAGTACAGTAAGTATTTATCCAAACCCAACAACTGATATCTTAAATATCGATTTGTATGCCGTAAACGATCAAAACACAACTGTGAAGTTATTAGACATGAGTGGTAGGGTGATCAAACAAATCCAAGCGAAGTCAGCAGTGGGTATGAACAATATCAAACTAAGCATGGGTGAAATAGCCAGTGGAGTTTACACCATTCAAGTGTATGAAAACAACACACTAAGCCATACCAGTAAGGTGAAGAAAGGAGAATAGACCGCAAATTCTGACAATCCTAAGGCTGGTCTCTGACTTTAACAATTTGTCATTAATCAAATCTCGCTACTTCATTGTGGCGAGATTTTTTTTGTTAAAATTTCATTATTTTTGAAAAAGTTATTATATTGCAGATAGATTTCAACTGTTCGTCTCATTTTTAACTTTTAAACACTGCCATATATGAAAAAAATGTTACTACTTTTCATTACTCAACTCCTATCCTTAGCTGTTTTTGCTCAGGTACCCACCTATTTCAATACCAACGTAGCAGGTGGGGGAAATTCATTTCCGTTGAATAATTCGACAACTTCTCGAAAGGTTACTTGGTTTATACCGGCAAATAATTTGGGCTTGGTTCCGGCAGGTAATAATATTACTGATATTTATTTTCAAGCAGGCTCTACTGCCACCAGAACCTATCCAGTAATTAATATTAGAATGAAAGTTGGGATAGGAACGGGCTTAACTGGGATTGCGGGAGGTCCCGTGGAAGGTGGGTTAACAACGGTATATACTTCAGTTAATCAAACCATCTCTTCCACAATCGGTAGCTGGATTAAATTTACCTTGCAAACTCCTTTTTTATATGACCCGGCGCAGCCATTGGTGGTGGAATTAGAGCATAATTCGACATCAGGTACCGGACCAACTCTATATCAGGCAGTTGCCATACCAGGACCCGGAAATGGTCGCCAATGGGCTGATTTTAATGGTCTTACCAATACAGGAGTGGGAACCAATCAGGTTAACTTCGGCATTGATATTGCACCGGCAGCTGCTTGCGTAGCACCACCCACTCCAGGTACATCCACAGCAACCCCTGCAACAGTTTGCGTAGGAGCAAATTTTTTATTAAACTTGACTGGAAATTCGCAAGGTACCGGACAGACCTATCAGTGGGAAAGTTCGCCAAATTTGGTGGGTCCATATACTGTATTATCAGGTCCTTTGCCTAGTCCGTCCTTTAATACACCCGGCACATCAAATTTATACTACCGCTGTGCCGTCACATGTTCTGGAAACACACAATATTCAACTCCTGTACTTGTGACAACCACGAGTGGAATTTCCGGTACCTATACTATCAATTCGGCTTTACCAACCGGTGGTTCTAACTTTCAAAATTTTGCAGCCATGGTTAGTGCGCTGTCATGTGGATTATCTGGTCCTGTGGTAGTTAATGTTGTTTCTGGTAGTGGTCCATATACCGAACAAGTTGCATTAACACAATTGTTGGGGGCCTCTGCAATTAATACACTTACTATAAATGGCAATGGCGAAACATTAACTTATGCAGCCACCGTAGCTAGTGACCCGCACACAATGGTATTGAATGGAGCCGACTTTATAAAAATCAATAATCTTAATTTTGTAGGTACTGGGGCAACTTATGCATTTCCACTGCATTTATGGAATAATGCGAACGATAACAAGTTTACCAATTGTACGTTTACGTGTCCGATTAATTTGACAGGAACGGTACAATCTCCTTTTTCAATAAGTGGTTCGGCCACATCCGCCATTACCTCAGGGCCTTCTGGTAGTAATGATACCATTATTGGTTGCACCATGAATAATGGTTACTATGGGGCATCATTTGCCGGCAACTCAGCTGCTGTAAATAGCGGAAATGTAATGCAAGATTGTAACATTAAGGATTTTCACTTTTATGGAATTTATAATAGTTATAATAACGGTGTGATTGTGGCCAATAATATCATTGAAAGACCCAATCGAACCAACTTAACCACCTTCTATGGTGTTTTTGTAACAACAGGTTGTGTAGGGATTTCAGTATATAGCAATAGGATACGGCATCCCTTTGCCCAGCTACCCTCAAGTGCTTCCTTGGCATATGGGGTTTATTCAACCATTGATGGCACCTTAGGAAATGAAAATAAGTATTATAATAATGTCATTTCAAACATGAATAGCTGGGGTACAGTGGCAGGATTTTATCTTTCGGGAGTGGATTTTGTGAAAGTATATCATAATACCATATCATTGGATGATGCAGCAGCAACTGCCGGCTTAACCTATGGTATCTATAATACAGGCACCTTGGGAGGCATTGAAATAAAGAATAATTTAATTAGTATAACCAGAGGTGGTTCAGGCACCAAATATTGTTTATATTATTCAAATGCCGGTACCATAAGTAATAAGAATGTATTGTACATTAATAGTCCATTGGGTTTAAATTATGTGGGTTTTTATTTAGCAGCTCAAGCAACCTTGGCAAATTGGCAGGCTGTAAACGGCAATATATGGGACCAACAAAGCGTTGCAGCCAATCCATTATTTAATAATCCTCCAGCCAATGATTATACACCTACTGAATTATCATTTAATAATATTGGCGACCCTGTTGGAATTTTGAATGATATCACAGGATTTGTTCGCTCTTTGGTGACACCTGATCCTGGCGCCTATGAATATGCAAATGCCGCAATTGATTTAAGTGTTACGGCTTTGCCTGTTCCAAATAACAGTGGTTGTTATGATGCCAACCAAACGGTAAGTATAACGATCTTAAATGCCGGTATTTCAGCTGTAGATTTTTCAGTAACTCCTGCTCCGGTTAGTTGTGTGATTACCGGTGCATTAAACACTACCTTAAATGCAACCATAACTACCGGTACTTTAGCCGCTAATAGTTCCATGGTATACTCCTTCCCAACTACTATTAACATGGTTCCAAACGGGGCATACACATTTAGTCCAAGTATATCTATAGTTGGTGATGGAAATCCTGCGAATAATACCTTGAATCCTGCTGTAACAAGAACGGCAGGTATTGTAGGTGGTGTATTAACAACCAGTATGGCTAATATTTGTTTATCAGGAACACCAGTACTTACCGTATCGGGTTCAACCGGAGGAAGCAGACAATGGCGCGAGTCCGTGCTTAGTCCAACAGGACCTTGGACCAATGTAGGCGCTGGCCTAACCAGTTACACACCGGGCGCACCTATCACGCAAACGACCTACTATCAAGTATTGATGTCTTGCAATGGAAATTCAGATTCTTCCAATACTGTTACAGTAACCGTAAACAATCCTCAAATTACTTCTACCACCCCAGACACAGTATGCGCTGGAAATGCAGCTGTATTGTCTGCAACGGCTAATGTTGGAAATACTATTGATTGGTTTGATGTACCCTCTGGGGGAACTTCCTTATTTGCAGGGCCTACTTATACCACTCCTGTATTAAACAATACTACAACGTATTATGCAGAAGCCTCAGCAGGCGGTGGTGGAGCAAATGTAGCGGTTCCTATGTTGCCACAAGGCTCTAATTTTACTGGAAATGTAAGAGGGTATTGGTTTACCGCTCCTGTAAGTTTTACCTTAACGGGTGTTGAAGCATTGGGAACCACTGTAGGTCCCCAAAGTATTGCCGTAATTAAGTTTAATCCTGCAGTGGCACCACCAGCCTATCCTGCGGTGACAAATGCCTTTACAACCTTGTATCTTACTCAAAACAATCCAACAGTTGGTGTAATTCCTGTAAATATTCAAATAAATGCCGGGGATGTAATTGGAATGTTTGGCCAGAAAAACAATGTTACTTCTTATGCTACACCTGCTGGTCCTTATTCAACTACCATTGGTGGTCAACCTGTTACTTTTACTCGGATGGGTATGCAATTTAATTTACAAGTACAGGCTCCCATTGATGTTTGGCAGGAAGCTGCTGCTGCCACTGGTCGTGTGCAAATGACATATTCTTTGGGTTGCTCCGGTACTCGTGTACCGGTTGTAGCATTAGTTGACCCAATTCCTTCGATTACTGCAGTTCCTGCAGCCCCAACCGTTTGTATGGGTTCTATGGTAGCCCTTAACGGTAGTGGCGCCGGTGTGGGAGGTACATATAGCTGGTCTGGTGGTATAACTGACGGAGTTCCGTTTATGGCAAATGCGACTAGTACATACACAGTTACCGGCACTACAGCAAATGGATGTACTAGTACAGCCGTTGTAGTAGTTACCGTTAATCCATTTAATACCGGCAGTGGTTCAGCTACACCGGGTACCATTTGTTTGGGCGATAATACGGTTATTAATGCAAGCGCTACGCCGATTTGCGCTGGCAATGTAAGTGATTTTGCAGGCATTTATGCTCCGGCGAATTGGGCATTTAGTGTTGTCAATTCCAATGGAACTGTAAATACAGCGGGAGCTCCTGCTAACATCGTTATTTCATCCGGAAATAATAATTCGGGAACACCCGGTACCACAAATTATACCATACCGATGACCTGCTCCGGTAATGTTACCTTTAACTGGTCTTACTCCAATATAGATGCTTTTGGTTCTATTTTTGACTATCCTCGTTATACAATCAATGGAGGTGCTCCGATTGTATTTACAAGTTTTGTAATTGGTGGTTCCAATTCACAGTCGGGTGTACAAACAATTGCTGTTAATCCCGGCGATGTGTTACAACTTCAAATGTATACGATAGACAATGATGTGAATCAGGGATTTGTAACGATTTCAGCTTTATCGGCACCTGCTACTGCCATCAATGGAAGTGTAACTATTTGGGATGCACCTTTCGGGGGCAACAATTTAGGCGCCCCTCCTGTTACGGTAACCCCCGCTGTTGCTGGAGTTGTAAATTATTATATTGAAATTACTTCCAATCCACCTGTAGTTTGCGTGAACCCTGTAAGGGTAGCAATACCGGTTACTGTTAATTCGTTTACTAATTTATCAGCGAGCGCAAGTCCTAGCACAATCTGCGAGGGATCTAGTAGCGTACTCAGCTCAAATGCGGTTAGTAATTTATGGAATCCAGGCGCTTTAGTCGGTAGCCCTATTGTTACACCTATTACCACTACTACTTATTCACTAACCGGCACTGATGCCAATGGATGTACTGCAACTTCAACCGTAGAAGTAACCGTAAACCCTGCCCCTGTGATTAGCGCAACAGCAACTCCTGCTACTACTTGTAACCAAACAGTAGTTACCCCAAGTGCAAGTGGTGCTCCAACGATTGTTTGGACAGGCGGTGTAAACAATAATGTTCCTTTCATTGCGAATGCAACTACTACGTATACCGTTACAGGTACAGATGGTATCGGTTGTACCGGTTCTACAACCGTATTGGTTACTGTAAACCCAATGAGTGGCATTCTTGCACCTGCAACTACCAATCAAACACAAGATCATGGAGATGATTTCAATGTGAATTATTATGATGGATCTTGCGACTTGATAGCAACCGTAGATGATGGAGCAGGCGGTAATATCCTTGGTGTAACTACCAGTACCGTAACCGTAGATCCAGGCTTTGGCGTTCATAACGGACAACCATTTGTACGTCGTTGGTATCAAATTACTCCAACCAATAATGGTTCAGCGGATGTGATTTTGTATATCAATCAAAGTGACTTTGACAATTACAATTTAGGCGTAGCGCTTCCCTTACTTACCATTACCAACCACTGGAAACAATGCCGATCCAAACATTCCGAATATTCGTATTACGAAGAATACAGATGCGGGTCTAGGCAACTCCCCTGTTGTGATTACACCTTCGGTAAACTGGAATGGAACGTATTGGGAATTGAGCTTCAATACACCAAGCTTCAGTCAGTTTAGAGTGCATAGTGTAAACCCTGGCAATGTACCATTACCTGCCACGGTAACAAGCTTTAGCGGTGTGAAACTAGAGAGCTCTGATAAACTAAGCTGGACAACAAGCAGCGAACAAAACAATGCGTTCTTTAACTTACAACACAGTACCGATGGAAGCAACTTCACTACTTTAGCGAAAGTAAACAGCAAAGCAGTAAACGGTAAAAGCGCCAGCGCTCAACTATTCAAGCATCAACAACAAACCAAGCCTAGGTCATAACTACTACCGTTTACAACAAGTAGATATGGATGGTAAGGTAAGTGTACATGCACAGATAGTAGACTTGATATGGGGTGCTACAGGAAGTACAGTAAGTATTTATCCAAACCCAACTACTGATATCTTGAATATCGATTTGTATGCTGTTAAAGATCAAAACACAACTGTCAAGTTATTAGACATGAGTGGTAGAGTGATCAAACAAATCCAAGCGAAATCAGCAGTGGGTATGAACAATATCAAACTGAGCATGGGTGAAATAGCAAGCGGGGTTTATACCATTCAGGTGTATGAAAACAACACACTAAGCCACACCAGCAAAGTGAAGAGAAAGAATTAAGGATTTTAGATTCCTTACCCTAATAATCAAAGAGGTGGTTTCAAATTTGAAGCCACCTCTTTTTATAGGATATCATTTGAAGCCATCTTGATAAAAATATCCGGACGAGCGTATTTAATGCGAGGCTATGAATCACCGGATGATATTTCCTCCAAAATAGGATGCTAGTGCGGCAGGTATTTTGATACCCTCCGGTGTTTGATTATTTTCGAGAAGGCAAGCTACAATGCGCGGCAAAGCTAGCGACGAGCCATTGAGTGAGTGAACCAATTGCATTTTTCCATCCGCATTTTTATATCGAATCTTCATTCTGTTGGTCTGAAACGTTTCAAAGTTTGAAACAGAGCTTACTTCAAGCCAACGTTTTTGCGCAGCACTGTACACTTCAAAATCATAGGTAAGTGCAGAGGAAAAGCTCATATCGCCCCCACACAGTCTTAATATTCGATACGGAAGTTCAAGTGACTGAATAAGTTTCTCAACGTGAGCGACCATTTCATCTAATACTTCATAAGACTTTTCGGGTACCGAAAATTGAACGATTTCTACTTTGTCAAATTGATGGAGTCGATTTAAACCGCGTACATCTTTTCCGTAACTTCCTGCTTCCCGACGAAAGCAAGGGGTATATGCTGTCATTTTAATAGGCAACTCATTTTCCTTAATAATTTCGTCACGGTAGATATTTGTAACTGGTACCTCTGCCGTTGGAATAAGGTATAAATCGTCAACAGTGCAATGATACATTTGTCCTTCCTTATCAGGTAGTTGTCCAGTGCCAAATGCTGATGCAGCGTTCACCACATGCGGGGGTTGGTATTCAATATATCCTGCTTTGGTATTGAAGTCAAGAAAATAATTGACCAAGGCACGTTGTAATCGCGCACCTTGATTCACATACACCGGAAATCCGGCTCCTGTAATTTTGGTACCTAGTTCAAAGTTAATCAAATTGTATTTTGTACAAAGGTCCCAATGCGGAACGGATCCCTCATGAAGCGACGGAATTTCATTGCCTGTTTTTACTTCTACATTTTCTTCAGGTGTTGTTCCGATGGGCACGAGCGTGTGTGGTAGATTGGGAATTAAAACGAGTTCATCATGTTGTTGTTGTTCAAGTGCATTTAATTTTTCAGTAAGTTTTTTGGTGCTTTCCTTAAAGCGAGCGACATCGGCTTTCATGGTTTTCGGCATTTTCAGTATCGCCCGCTGCAATCAATTTTCCAATTTCCTTAGAGGCCACATTGATCTTTGCCAGTAATTCTTCATTCTCGGTTTGAATTTTTCGTCTTTGTTCATCAATCTTTAAAATGAGCTCAACAGACTCAGGGGTCTTAAAATTTTTAACACGAAGTCGCTCTAATACAAATTCTTTTTGAGTGCGTAATATATTGAGTTGTAGCATTTGTCTTTTTTTAATTGGGCAAAAATAAGAAAGTAGTGCTTGATTTAGCAATGAAAATTTGAATTGAATGATTAAAGATATTAATATTACTTTTGTGGCAAATCCTTGATAACACAATGAGAGTATTTTCCTTACTATTTTTGACCTTATTTTTTGTACGCTTATTGAGTGCCCAACCTACTTCCAATAGCATACCTAACTACGAAACAAAAAAGGTAACCTTAACCTCAGGAGTAGAGGGGAGTCTGTTACAATTTGCTACCCTAAAATCAGGAAATCTTAGTTACAAAACCATACCACGCTATTCTTATTTTTTTAATATCGGTGTAGATATCAATTTTAATTTGCATGCTAATTTTGCACCCTTTACCGGTTTTCAACTAAAAAATATTGGACTCATTACCCGAATCAATGATTCTATTCGATATAAAGAGCGCGTGTATACTATTGGAGCCCCTTTGGGTGTCAAATTTTTTTTAGCGGATAAGAAATTTATGCTAAAAGTAGGTGCTGATGTTGCCTTGGCTTTTAATTACAAAAAAAAGTATTTCTTAAATGACGATAAGTTGTATAAGTACAATGAATTTTTTAGCAATGATGCAGCCTATTTGTTTGCTTCTGTATTTGCAGGTGTTTCTTATAAAGGAATTAGTTTGACAGGGAACTATTACTTGACTAATTTTTACAATCCTTCATTCACCAAAGCTGTGGCCAAAATGACGACCATTTCCTTGGGAATTCATTTAGATGAGAATACTTTAAAATTGAAAAAGAAGGATACGGACACAAAAACCGCTTCAATCCATTAGAAAATGAATCTATCATTACATAAAAAAAATGCACTGATTTGTGGCAGCACCCAAGGAATTGGTTTTGCGATTGCTAAGGAGTTGGCCCTATTGGGCGCAAACTGTACTTTGCTGGCACGAAACGAAAATAGTTTGGGGATGGCCCTTGAAGCACTTGACACTAAACAAGGTCAAAAGCATTCGTGTCTGCTAGCCGATTTCGCAGATACGCTTAGTGTTAAACAAATTATTTCTGATTTTGCGCAAAAGCATACCATACATATTCTCATCAATAACACGGGAGGGCCACCAGCCGGCAAAATAACAGATGCCGTTGACGCTGATTTTATATCTGCATTGAATTTGCATTTAATCAATAATCATAATATTGCTACTGCTTTATTGGTTGGAATGAAACGGGAAGGGTATGGACGAATAGTTAATATTGTTTCTACCTCTGTGAAAGTACCTCTTCCTAATTTAGGAGTAAGTAATACTACGAGAGCGGCTGTTGCTGGATGGGCAAAAACCTTGGCAAATGAAGTAGCTGCCGATGGCATAACGGTAAATAATGTTTTACCCGGAGCAACCGCCACCATCCGCTTATCATCCATTATTGAAAATAAAGCAAAAAAATTCAATATAGCTGTCAACAATGTAGAAGAGGAAATGTTGCATGAAATACCGATGCGTCGCTTTGGTCAGGCAGAGGAAATAGCAGCCGTCGCTGCCTTTTTAGCCACACCAGCTGCCAGCTATGTGACGGGTCAAAGTATTTGTGTAGATGGAGGTCGCACCGGTAGTATTTAACGGGCATTTTTTTGGAAGTGACAACAGAAAAATGGACATTTCCAAACATATATTCTTGATTTTATTTTCGAAATTTGTATAGAATTATTTTTTAGTCATGATTCAAATAATAAGAGGCATTTTAATTTTTTCTGTTGTTATTCTCTTCTCCTGTGGAACCAAAAGAACACCGAACTCATGTATAGGGGTTATTTGCACTGCTGATTTTAGAATGATGACTATTCATTTGATTGATTCGCTTGGAGCAGACTTTATTCCTGATAAAGTGGAAACCTTTAGTGAGGATTCGGTATTGATTCAATCACAAACGGGTCCAACAATTCCCGGTCAAAATTTGTATACCATAATAGACGACAGTCATATGAATACTTTAGGCGTTAATATTGAAAACAATGTATTGTTTAAAGTGTTTCGAAATGGGCAAATCATCAAACAGCAAGTATATAAGGTGAAGGCCGATTGCTGTCATATTATTCCGATTAGTAAGGACTCAACATTGGTTGTAAATTAGATTTTTTGCCAATGGTCATTTATTTTTTTCCATTCATATAATGTCATATTTGTCATTTAGTAAGGCCCACTACATTTGTTTCAAAATTATTTTATTTTGAAACCACTTACACTTACCACATTATTTTTTAGCCTATTGATATTTTCTGCATTTCGAGCAGTGGTTGCAGCTCCAAAGATTTCCGGAGTTGTGCGGAATTCAGATAATAGCCCGGCATCATTTGCAAGTGTTTTGCTATTAAATAGTAAAGATTCCAGTTTGGTAAAAGGCGATGTCACCAACGATAAGGGTGAATACCAATTTGATGAAGTAGAAAAGGGAGATATATTATTTCCTGTAGCATTTTAGGGAATAAAAAGTATTACTCTTCTGAAATCAGTTGTAATGAAAATGATTTGATACATAACATATCTTTACTTGCAGGGGAGAAAACACTGAAAGAGGTGAATGTGACCGCTAAAAAACCATTGATTGAAGTGAAAGCCGATAAAACGGTTTTTAATGTGGAACAAAGTATCAATGCCGCTGGTATGAATGCCCTGGAATTGCTTCGTAAGTGCCCAGGTGTACGGGTAGATAAGGATGATAATGTTGAAATGCGGGGCAAAAGCAATGTACTCATTTATATTGATGGAAAGCCCACCTATATGGATAATAAAGACCTTGCTGCTATGCTGAAGAATATGCAATCCAATAATATTGAAAGTATTGAACTGATCGCGAATCCTTCTGCAAAGTATGATGCATCGGGCAATGCAGGAATCATTAATATTAAACTAAAAAAGAATAAAAAATTTGGCACCAATGGAAATGTAAATGTAGGGGTGGCGCAAGGAAAATATTTTAAACAAACTGCCGGTCTGAGTCTCAACAATAGAAGCAAAAAGGTAAACCTATTTGGAAATTATAGCATCAATAATGGGAAAGACTATAATTTTCAAAATTTTGACCGAACCCAAAATAATTATAGCTACGATTTCAAATCAGAAAATGTTAGCGATGGGATCAATCACTCCTTGAAAGCCGGAGTGGATTATTACCTCAATTCAAAAAATGTGATTGGAGTAATGGTCAATGGGATGTCAAGTACTGGTGACTTTAGCAGCGAAAGTAAAACCTTGATTGGTCCGGCAAATGCAGCTTTTAATCAGGTATTGAAGGCGACTAATAAAATTCCGATGAATCGAAGAAATGGTAATGCGAATCTAAATTATAAGTATGAAGACACAAGTGGCCATTCAGTAAATATTGATTTGGATTATGGAAATTTCAAAAGTCAAGGAAAAAGCTATCAACCTAATTTTTACTGGAATCAAGATGAAACTGCCGTTACCAGCGAGGCAATCTACAAAAGCAATACTGCTAACGCCATTCATATTTACTCAGGCAAGGCAGATTACGAACAAAATGTATTTAAAGGGAAACTCGGTATTGGAATTAAATCAGCATTAGTTAAAACGGATAATGACTTTGATTTTTATGATGTAGTGAATGGTATCGATACCCTTAATGTAAATAGAACCAATCGTTTCGTTTATAGTGAAAATGTAAATGCTGCTTATCTAAATTTTTCGAGAGCTTTTGAAAAATGGTCGTTTCAAATGGGTATTAGAGCTGAACACACACATTCAAAGGGAATGCTAAGTAGTGCGACACCGCAAAACGATGATACCGTGGAACGTGAATATTTGAATTTTTTTCCAAGTGCCGGTTTTTCGTATACCATTAATTCCAAACATCAAATAGGAATGACCTATAGTAGAAGAATTGACCGACCTAATTATCAGGATTTGAATCCCTTTGAAATCAAATTAGATGAATTGACTTACGAGAAAGGCAATGCGTTTCTTCGGCCGCAATACACCAATACCTTTGATTTGACCCATACTTTTATGCAGTACTTCACCACTTCTTTAAGTTACAGTCATGTTCGAGATATGTTTATGCAAACTACAGATACCACTGAATTTTCGCGAACCTATGTCACCCAAAAGAATTTTGCTACCCTCGATATTGCCGGCATTAATATTTCATTTCCGGTGCCCGTAAAAAAGTGGTGGATGATTATGGCTAATATCAATGCCAACTATAATCAGTTGCAGGCCGATTTTGAAGGAAGAAAATTAAGCAATCAGTACTATACCTATACGTTTTACGCCGACAATACTTTTACCTTGCCCAAGGATTTTTCGCTGAATATTTCCGGTTGGTATAGTGGTCCCAACTATTGGGGGGGCACTTTTAAATTAAAACCCATGGGTAGTTTAGATTTGGGATTACAGAAAACCTTTTTGCAAAAGAAATTAACCGCGAAGCTAAGTTTGTCGGATGTATTTAAAACACAACGATGGTTTGCCATCAGTAATTTTTCAGGTTTGTATGTAGATGCTAATGGTAATTATGAAAGCCGGCAGCTACGTTTGAATATTTCGTATCGATTTGGTAGCAATCAGGTGGAAAGACAACGAGATCGTAAATCGGGAGCGGATAGTGAAAATAGTAGAATCAAGTCGAAATAATTTTATGCCTTTTTTTGCCGAGTATAGGTGATAAAGTCGGTAGATGGGATTTTGGTAATACCCAGTAAACGGGCGAAATGAATGAGTTGTCCCCTGTGAAAGGTACTGTGATTCATACAATGTTGAATGACTTCATATACCTTGCTTTTCATCGGCTCTTTTTTCAAGGTATGATACACCAATTCGTGGTCAAACCCGCGATCATCAAACTGTTTTCTACAAAACTACGAATTGTTTTGAAGTGTTTTGCCACTCCATACAAGCCACAGCAAATCCACCTGTGAAATGATCTTGCGGTAATATAACTTGTTCCGCCATTTGTAAACGTTGCATCCAAATACTTTCAGCACCCCAAATATGATAAAGGGTCTTTCTGACAGTGGCGAAACTTCCACCTAAGTCTTGATCCAACTGTTCGTCATTGAGGTTTTTGAGCAAGTCGATGAGCAAGGCATTGGCCCATACATTGTATTGCGTATAATCAAAAAGAATTGGTTTCATGATGTAAAGATAAGGGGTTCGAAAAATAAATAATACCTTTGCGCACATGAAAAAAGAGCAACGTATTGGATTTGGTACAAGTTGTGTACATGCCGGTTTCGAGGTAGAACAGCATCATAGTCATATTACGCCTATTTATGCATCAAGCACCTACCTTTTTGATAGCGCCGAACATGGAGTCAATTTGTTTACCGGTAAAGAAAAAGGCTATATCTACGGCCGATTTGGAAACCCTACCAATAACCAAACAGAAGAAAAAATTGCCGCGTTGGAGGCATATAGTTTATGTAACGACGATGGGAGTCCTCTCGAGCTAAAAGCTATTTTGCATTCATCGGGGATGGCTGCTATTGCCACACTGATACTTGCCAATGTAAAGAATGATGAAAAAGTACTCACCCATTTGTCCTTATACGGAGGTACGCAAGAGTTGGTAGACAAAGTATTACCCAATTGTGGAATAGAAACAATCATTATCGATTTCAAGGATTTGAATCTGGTGGAAGAAACACTTAAACATGATAGTAACATAAAGTTGCTGTATCTTGAAACACCTGCAAATCCTACCCTGCAATGTGTGGATATAGAAGCGCTCACTCAAATAGCGCATCTCTATGGTTGCAAAGTATCTGTAGACAATACCTTTGCCACTCCCTATTTGCAACAGCCCTTTCGGTTTGGAGTTGATTTTGTAATGCATTCTACCACAAAATTTTTAAACGGACATGGTACTGCTGTTGGCGGTGTGCTTATTGGTCGCGATTTAGAGTGGATGAAAACAAAAGTAACCAAGCATCACCGACTGTTGGGCGGAAATTCAAATGCCTTTGATGCCTTTTTATTGAATAACGGATTGAAAACCCTGCAATTGAGAATGCAAAAGCATTGCGCGAATGCGGAACACGTGGCTGCTTTTTTACAGTCACATGCCAATGTGGCCTTTGTCAATTATTTAGGATTAGAACAACATCCGGATTTTCATCTCTGTAAGAAACAAATGCGGCATGCCGGTGCTTTAATGAGTTTTGAAGTGCAAGGTGGATTTGAGGCAGCAAAAAAATTCATCAATCAATTGGCTCTTTGCACCAGTGCTGTATCGTTAGGTACCTGTGACACCTTAATCTCGCATCCTGCCAGCACTACCCATGTGGGTGTGGCACCTGAATTGCGATTGAAATCAGGTATAACGGATGGTCTTATACGAATGAGTGTCGGCATTGAGGATGTGGAAGATATTTTAGGTGATTTGGAAAAGGCACTACGGCAATAGAACACAGATTGAGTGGATTGGAATGATTTTCACAGATTTGTTAAACAGACCTATTTATTAAAAAAGAAAACTTGTCGCTCAAAATAGGAATGAATTGGATTTGGCACTACGGTAATAGAACACAGATTGAATAGCTTGGAATGATTTTCACAGATTTGTTAAGCAGACCTTTTCATTAAAAAGAATACTTGTCGCTCAAAATAGGAATGATTTGGAAAAGGCACTACGGCAATAGAACACAGATTGAGTGGATTGGAATGATTTTGTCAGATTGACGATTCAGAAACGACTTTTAAATAATAGATGATTTAAAAACAGTAGAACACGTCTAGGACATCCACACAGATTTTCAAAACCTAAAATGAATATGCGAAACAATCCGTGGAAATCATAATAATCAGCGTTCAAATAGTATGCACGATATAGAACCTTACTACAATTGGCGGCATTTGTATACCGCCGAGGAAGATGAAAAATCCCCTTTCTACGGAAGGGTGTATAGTGAATTCGAGTATTCAAATACGGTGTATAATTATTACATACATCCGCAATGGGACGAAATAGATTCGCGAACCTTATACCTCAAAATTATTTTTGTCGATTACGATGTGAACTATGTCATAATAGAACTTTTAGGGGAATGGAACGATGCGATTGAGAATGATATTCAAACCCTAAAGAGAAATATTATTGACCTTCTCATTGCAAAAGGAGTTTATAAATTTATTCTCATTGGCGAAAATGTATTGACATTCCATAGTGATGGAAACGACTACTATGAAGAATGGTATGATGATATTAAAGAAGATGGAGGATGGATTGTAGGAATCAATTTTCTTCCACAAGCCCTTGATGATTATAACAAAGCCAAAATCAATCACTACGTATACTTTATGGATTTAGACAATTGGCGTACGCTCAAACCGGAACATTTTTTTCAGGTAGTGGATAATGAAGTGATGCGATTGCTAGACTAAAGGCGACACTCCTAGAACCTATATGCTGACTTAAACTGGCATTTCATATAATTTTGTGTGTACCTTTCCATCCTAAAATAGTAAGATACGGTTTGTCTGCAAGCGAGAGACTTCTCACACGTCAGATATCGATATGGTAGTGTGTGTTTCCATTTTGCAGAAATTGATATTGAATTTTTGCCAATATAAAATTCAAAACATTATTTTTATGCCATGCTTTCTATTTGGGAACGAAATCATTTTATTCATTACAATCATATAATTGTCGGGAGCGGTATTGTTGGGTTATGCACCGCATACTATCTTAAGATGCAGAACCCCTCTCAATCCGTTTTGGTAGTAGAACGCGGTTTATTACCAAGCGGTGCCAGTACTAAAAATGCGGGATTTGCTTGTATGGGCTCTCTTTCAGAATTGTTGGCTGATTTGCAAACGGCTACTGAAGAAGAAGTGTTGGAATTGTTTTTACTACGTAAAGGCGGTCTCGAGCGACTACAATCAATTTTAGGTGTTCAAGAGATGGGGTACAAAAGCAATGGCAGTTTTGAATTGTTTTTTCAGGATGATATAAATGATTTGGCAAGATTGTCGTATGTAAATCAACTCTTATTTCCGCACCTACATCAAAATGCCTTTAGCATTTGCAATGAAAAAATAGCAGCATTTGGCTTTGAAAAGAATACCGTTACAGGATTGGTTCGTAATCATTGTGAGGGTGAAATTGATACCGGGATGATGATGAAAAATCTCATTGCGAAAGTGTTGCAAATGGGCGTTGAAATCAAGACAGGTTGTAAGGTTTTGTCATTTGAAGATACTGGGCATGAAGTGGAGGTTGTTTGCAAGAATCCCATTGCTGAACAGCCACTGATTTTTAAGACAGACAGCTTTTTCATTTGCAATAATGCCTTTGCCCATCCCCTATTGCCTCAAGAAGATATAGCGCCCGGTAGAGGACAGGTGCTGATTACAAAGCCAATCGCGAACCTACCCTTCAAAGGAATCTTTCACTTTGATAAGGGGTACTATTATTTTAGAGAGTATAATGGATGTGTCCTTTTGGGAGGAGGGCGAAACCTGGATTTTGAAACAGAAACCACTACTGATTTTATGTTGAATCAAAAAATTCAGGACGATTTGATGGTTAAATTACAAAAGATAATACTACCACGACAGCCCTTTGAAATCGATGTACGGTGGACCGGTATTATGGCATTTGGGAAAAGTAAGAAACCGATCGTAAAGCACTATTCCAAAAATGTTTTTGTGGGTGTCCGTATGGGTGGCATGGGCGTTGCCATTGGTAGCGAAGTAGCTTACCAATTGAGCAGCATACACAAAAATACCCTGTAAAAGGTATATACAATATAAGAGCAGTTTTTTATTTTTGCTTAAATTATAAAACCATGAAACCGATATTTCCTCTTTTTATCTTATTGCAAGTGTTGTCATTTTTTGCTAATGCTCAATCAAAGCTAATTGCTACCAGTAACTATCATCATGACAGTACTGGTTTTTTTTTACATGATTCAACTACTAATTTTTATAAAGGCACCAATAGCACCAGTGCAGTTCAGGAGTATAGCGATGGATTTGTAACATGGGCTGCAGATTCTACCTTGTACTACAATAAAAATGCTGGTAATTTTAATCTATATGCAAAGGATGTGAATACTTATAATGCGAATTACTCTTTAAGAATTCAATATCTTGGGAATCTCTACAACAATTTGGGTGTCAATACCCATACGTACCAATTTGATTATTATTACAATGGGATACAGCTCGATTCATCGATTGGTATTTATACGGACGTAATAGCAAATAATACCTATAAATACTATAATACGTTTTACCATTATAATGGACTGAATCAAATGGATACCACCTGGATTATTTATTTTAACAATGTAGGCGTTTATACTTCGTCCATTAAACAAGTGAATACCTACAGCGGTAATAATATCACTGAAGTTTTAGAATATCATAGTCAAGACTCCCTTACCTATAATCCTGACAGCAAAACTAACTATTATTATAATGCGAACAACACCACAGACAGCGTCGTTGCTTTTCAATGGATAGCCCCCAATTGGCATAAAGTGGCTAAAAATGAATTTACCTATAATGGGAACAATCACAAAATTAGAAAAGAATATTTCAGTTTTAACAACGCTAACCAAACTTATAGCAAGGTTGCACGTGATCAGTATACACGAATCAATGCAGAAATTGATACTGCTTACTCTCAGTTATGGAATCAAGGTACTGCTTCCTACGACACCACTGTGAAATCAGGTTACAAATACCAAGGAGGCTTATTACTGCGTTCTTACGGGTTCAACAAAAATGCAAATAATTTGTGGCAACCCAATCCTTACAACGGTATTCGAAATTATTATTATGATGTAGTTCCCAACAATATCCACGAAACCAACCTTTTAAAAACAGAGATAGTACTTTTCCACAATCCTGTTGAGCATCAACTTACCATTATGAAAGAATGTTCAGGTGCAAAATATGCCATTTCAACAGTAGAAGGCAGGTATGTACAAAGCGGATTGGTTGATTCAAAAAATCAGGTTGCAGTGGGTACATTGGCAGAGGGGGTTTATGTGATTTACATTGAGGACGGTAATACCATTTCTCACGCATCTTTTATTAAATTATAAATCACAGTTAATTATTATGAAGAAAAGCACTATCTTATTCATATTTGCTGTATTAGCCTACGGATCATCCCTCGCGCAACTCGAGGGAAACTCAGTACAACTGAAAGCTGACGGAAATTTTATTTCAATTACGGATGCATCCAGTGTGTCTCTAAATGACACGATGACCATTGAAATGATGTTATATTTTCGATGCAATAATGGACAAAGTACCCATTTAATAACAAAGGGATGGTGTGGAAGTACCTGGAGTTTTTATTTTAGTATTTTTGCTAATAAATTGAGGCTAGGTCGATGGCATACCGGATTAGCAGGTTGTGCAGCAGGAGCCCAAGCTTTATTTGAGTCTACCGATTCAATTGAAGTAAATACATGGACGCATGTAGCTGTGCGTATTGTGGACTTGAACGTAGAATTTTTTATCGATGGTGTCAATGCCGGAAGTACCCTGCTATCAGGAACGAATGGAGATGGTTTTCATACTTCTAATCAACCACTACGAATTGGAAATTATGTGAACCTAGGAGGATCCAACACAGGCACACCCAAAGCAAATATAGATGAAGTGCGACTTTGGCATACAGCCCGCACAGATGCAGAATTGTTGGCCAACATGAATCAGGAACTTGTAGGTAATGAACCCGGATTAAAGGCCTATTTTAAACTCAACGAAACCGGCAGTGGAGCAGGCATTTCGGTACTAAATAGTGCGGTAGGTAGTCCCTTACCGAATGGCACCACGACTGGGACAGCAGCAAATATTTTTTTTACAAACAATACAACGATTCAAAATTCATTACCAACTTGCGACCCGGTATTGTGGTTGAAAGCTGATGCGGGCGCCTATACCAATGCCGGTGTTACCTTAGCCCTAGATGGACAAAGCATACAACAATGGAACGACCAAAGTGACAATGCATATCATTGCGCACAAGCAGATGCGAGCAAACGACCCATTTGGCAAGCCAATGCTTTTTATGGAAAACCAGCGCTTTGGTTTGATGGGGTCAACGGAAATTATTGGCTTGAAAATGCAACCCAAACTCCCGTTGCCACTGCAGGAATGCCACGCACATACTTTGTAGTAGCCAAAGCTGCATGTGAAGCAACCGGATATGCGGGCGGACATTTGTTTACCAACAGACGCAGCCCTAATGCAAGTACCCTAGAATTTGTAAAAAATGGCGTCAGTATATTTCATGGTGGAAATTTCTGTTGTAATCATCCGGAGGTAACGAACGTCAATTTTGATGAAGGACGATTGCAACCCTTTGTGGGTACCTGGCGCACGGCCGGCACCAACACAAACCTCGATTTCTGGTTCAATGGAATCAGCAAAATAACCGCAAATGCAAACTTTGTGGCTGACAATGGGAATCCGGGTTATTGCGTGGGCGATCGTAGAGATGCTTTTCAGTTTGACAGCCCAAATGGGGCTTACGACTGGCAAGGTCATATAGCGGAAATTATTGTCTACAACTATGCACTTTCCAATAAGCAACGGCTTCTGGTAGAAAATTACTTTAAAAATAAATACAAGGCAGCATTACCGGCCATTTTTACAGGAACACCCAATACATCCACCTACAGTACAAATATTCTTAACGATGCGGTCTGGGACCATAGTTACAACTCTGTAAATAACACTGAAGTCATCGCATCGGTGAAGGACAATTGTTTGGATTTAGGAACCCGCAACGACACCGTATATGCAGAACCAACTGCCGGGCTTTATAATGGACAACGGTATATGCGTCGTCATTATGTAATCAATACTTCATTAAATCCTGTTGGTACCAAGCGAGTGCGACTGTATTACACAAATGCTGATTTTGCAGACTTACAATCTTACGAGCCTTCCCTTAACAACCACAACCAACTTGTAGTAACGAAGTATGATGGTCCTAATGAGGATGGTATTTTTAATCCTGCAGGAGGAAGCATCACTTTTATTCCCTCAGCTCAAATAACTACCGGTACAGCATTTGGACAACGTTACCTTGAATGTAATGTCGATGGTTTTAGCGAATTTTGGATACATACAGGTAACGCGCCCTTGCCGCTCGATATAATTTCATTTAGCGGAACCCTACAAAATAATATGGCGCAACTTCAATGGGAAACTGCCAATATGGTGAATGTAAAGGGATTTGATGTAGAGAAAAGTATAGATGCTAGCACTTTTGCATCCATCGGTTTTGTTGCTGCTACAGCAGCTAATACGTACCGATTGACAGATCCTCATTGTTATGACCGAAACAATTATTACCGTTTAAAAATAATAGACATAGATGATCAGTTTACTTATTCGAATACAATCACCGTATTAAATACTTCCAAAGTGGATATCAGCATTTTCCCAAATCCGGTTCGCAATGAACTTAAAATGGTTTCCTCTACTCCAAACTTTACATACACTATTTTGGATATTTATGGGCATGAAGTTATGAGTGGCTATTCGAATTCCACCTCAGTAGAAGTGCCCACCATATCTTTATCCAAAGGTATGTATGTGGTACAAATTGAAACCACAACTGAACATAAGACGATAAAATTTGTAAAAGAGTAACAAAGAATCCAAAAATCAAATAGAATGAAATCAATTCTTATTGCTGTACTTCTTAGTGCAAGCACACTACCATTAATTGCACAGGTGCCAGATATACAATGGCAAAAAACGTATGGAACAACCGCTAATGAATCATTTAATCAGATAACAAAAACACTGGATGGAAACTATATGGTTTGCGGTAAAGCAGGTCCGGCAATTAGTGGAGACAAAACAGTTGCAGGTGCCATATGGCTACTGAAATTGGATACTTTAGGAAATATTCTAAGTCAATATGGCTATGCTACCATAGAAGGAAGAAATGTAAACATCATAAGACAGATTAGACCAACACGTGATAGCGGTGTGGTTATCATAGCAGATGTGCAAGGTGTGGGAGGTGAAAATGAAGACTTTGGAATACTCAAACTGGATAAAAATGGAGTTGTGCAATTTGAACAACAAATAGAAGGGAACCTATCAGATATTCCAATGAGTGTTTGCCAAACACTAGATAATGGATATGTTTTGGTTGGCGGTTCTGAATCGAACGCAGGACTAGATAAAACAGAAAATGCAGTTGGTTTGGGAGATGATGTTTGGGCTGTAAAGCTAGATAGTACCGGTGCCATTCAGTGGCAAAATACAATCGGGGGTTCCGCTAACGACTATGGGTGTTATGTTTATCAATACCAAGATTCATCCTTTGTACTAGTTGCGACGTCCTTGTCAGATATCTCTGGCGATAAAATATTCAATACCAACGGTGGCTACGATATATGGTTACTGAAACTAGATGCAAATGGAAATTTACTAACACAAAATCAATTTGGTGGAATTGCGGATGACATCTCATGGAATGCCATTTCGTTTCCAAATAAGGAAGTTTATATTTCAACATATTCTACTTCAGGTATTTCAGGAAACAAAATAGAAATGAACTATGGATTTTCAGATTATTGGATATTTAAGATAGATTCAACAGGAACCATACTGTGGCAAAATACCATTGGCGGTAGTAGCCAGGATATTACAATGGGAATTGATGTAAATGGAAGCGGAGAAACATTCATTGCAGGGCGTTCGAATTCACCAATGTCCGGGGAGAAGTCTGAAAATAGTATGGGTGGTTATGATTATTGGATTGTAAAATTAAATGCAGCAGGAGCCCTCGAGTGGGAAAATACAATAGGCGGAAGTGGCATAGAAGACTGTCGTTCAATTATTGCGAATTCAGATGGTAGTTGCATTGTTGCAGGCATTTCAAATTCACCAATTTCCGGCGATAAATCGCAAGCTAGTGTAGGTGCTGCTGATTTTTGGATTGTGAAGATCGAAGGTTCTGGTAACGCACCCTTACCGCTCGATTTCATTGCATTTACCGGAACCTTACAAAATAATGCTGCACAACTACAATGGGAAACAGCCAATAAAATTAATGTATCCAAATTTGAAATTGAAGAAAGTAGCGACGCAATATCTTTTACAAAAATTGGATCCCTTGCTGCTACTGAAAAGGAGCAGTATGGATTTACGGATACTCATTTATTCGACAGAAATAATTACTACCGAATCAAAGTGATTGATTTGGACCAACAAGTAAGTTACTCCAAAACAATTTTGCTGATCCATAGTGATAAAATAGAAATTTCCCTTTTTCCAAATCCCGTAAAAGACGAATTGCACGTTGCTACCTCTGCCAAGGATTTTCGATATCAAATAACGGATCTATACGGAAGAAAATGGATATCTGGCATATCAGCCACCTCCCAAACACCTATTTCCTGCGCACAGCTTCCACAAGGAATCTATCAAGTTCGATTAGAAATGGGACAAGAGATCCGTAATTTGAAATTTCTTCATGAGTGAGGAATTCAAACGGATTAGGGTGCGGGTCCTAAAATATTAGTTGTTTCGTATTGACAATTTGTATACATTTGCCTTACAACAAGCAAAGTGCCAAACCCATATTAGTGGTTTATAGATGTAATCTAAGTATTTTGACTTTACATTTTCATTTACTTTATTTTTTGAAAATTGAGAAATTAATCAGTCATTCATTTTTTTACAAATTATGCAATACAACACATCCCGAGAATTAATGTCTATACGTGAGTATGGACGAGGTGTACGATATGGTAAAATACCTATTAACCATTGAGGATCGAGAGAAAAGACAAAAAAACGCAGAAGCGATTATTGAGGTAATGGCGATTTTGAGCCCCCAACTGAAAAATATCGAAGATTACCAACACAAACTATGGGACCATCTTTTTTTGATAGCAGATTATAAGTTGGATGTCGATTGCCCCTATCCCATTCCAAGTAGAGAAGTAAAGCAACAAAAACCGGAACCGCTTCCTTACCCCAAACAGAAAATTAAATGGAACCACCTAGGTATTGGTTTTGAAAAATTGTACCAAAAAGCCATCGAGGAAACCGATGAAGAAAAAAAACAGGGTTATGTGCAAGTACTGGCCTTGTTTATGAAAGTGGCCTATAATAATTGGCACAAAGAAAATGTGCACGACGATATGGTGAAGGATGAATTGTTTGCCATCAGCAAAGGGCAACTTGTATATGAACCAGGTACCAAGTTTACCGAATTTGTAGATGTGGGCACGCTGGCTACCATTCAAGCCAATCAGAATATTCCGAAGAATAATTTTAAACGATCTTTTCAAAATAATCGGAATGGGGGCAATAACCGAAATCCAAACAATAATAACCGATTTGGGGGCAATAATGCCGGAAGCGCCGGAAATGGAGCAAACCGCAACAATAAATTTAACCGATTCAAGAAAAAAAATAACGCGAATAATAGTTAAGCCAAAAAGCTATGTATTACTTTAGCAGAGTATGAATAATAGTTTTGAAATTTTTGGTGGTACACCCCTCAATGGTGAGGTAGTGCCGCAAGGCGCCAAAAACGAAGCGCTGCAGATTATCGCCGCTACCTTATTGACCTCCCATACCGTTACCATCAGCAATATACCGGACATTTTAGATGTGCGAATGCTGATCGAATTGCTACAAGATATTGGAGTTGAAGTACAGAAATTTTCTCCAAATAAATATTCCTTCAAAGCACAAAATATCAATCTCGAATATTTAATTAGTGACGAATACAAAAAGAAATCAGGGAAACTAAGAGGAGCGGTAATGCTTGCCGGTCCATTCCTTGCCCGATTCAAAAAAGCCTATATTCCCCAACCCGGTGGCGATAAAATAGGTCGTCGACGATTAGATACACATATCTTAGGTTTTGAAAAATTAGGTGCCAAATATCATTATAATGAAGAGGAACATTTTTTTCAATTACATGCCGATGAACTAAAGGGAACTTATATGTTGCTGGACGAACCTTCGGTAACCGGCACCGCCAATATACTGATGGCAGCAATTGTTGCCAAAGGCAAAACCCGCATTTACAATGCTGCATGCGAACCCTATTTGCAACAATTGTGTAGGATCTTAAACCGTATGGGCGCCAAAATTACCGGTATCGGATCTAACCTCTTAACAGTAACCGGTGTAGATATCGACAGCCTAAAAGGATGCGATCATAGGATATTGGCCGATATGATTGAAGTAGGTTCCTTTATAGGACTTGCCGCTATGACAGGCGGTGATATTCTTATTAAAGATTGCAACACCAAATATTTGGGATGTATACCGGATACCTTTGCTCGGTTGGGTATTGAAATGGAATGTATCAAAGATGATATTCATATTCCTGCACAGGAGCATTATAAAATTCAACGATTTATTGGAGGCGATATCCTTACCATTTATGATCATCCTTGGCCGGGCTTTACCCCCGATTTATTAAGTATCGCTTTAGTAGTGGCAACGCAAGCAAAAGGCACGGTACTCTTTCATCAGAAAATGTTTGAAAGCCGTTTATTTTTTACAGATAAACTGATTGATATGGGCGCGCAAATTGTTCTGTGCGATCCGCATCGGGCGGTAGTAGTAGGTCTCGACAAGCAGTTTCCATTACGTGGCAATACCATGAGCTCTCCCGACATACGGGCCGGTCTTGCGTTGCTTATTGCAGCACTTTCAGCGCAAGGAAAAAGCATCATTCAAAACAGCGAACAAATTGATAGAGGCTATCAAAATATTGATATCCGTTTGCAAAATTTAGGCGCTAAAATTAGACGAATCGAATAGTTCAGAAGCTTGTCTTGGCAATAAGGCCTCCTACCTTTCTACCCTTGATAAAAAGGCAATTTCACCACTACTGCTTTCAGCAATTTATCGCGAACCTCTACAAAAATTTCGCTGCCGATGGGTGCATATTCCGAATTTACATAACCCAATCCAATAGCCTTGCCTAAACTGGGGCTCTGCGTACCACTGGTTACATGGCCAATGTCAGCACCATCTTGTGCTTTTAATTTATAATGATGACGTGGAATTCCCTTGTCAATCATTTCGAAGCCTACCAACTTTTTGCTGACCCCTTCGGTTTTATGTTTTTCTATTTGGGTACGATTGGTAAAGTCTTTGGTGAATTTGGTAGTCCATCCGAGGCCGGCTTCAATTGGGCTTGTGGTATCGTCAATATCGTTTCCGTACAAACAGAAACCCATCTCCAAACGAAGGGTATCTCTACATCCCAAGCCGCAAGGTTTGATATTAAATTCAGCACCTGCTTCCATTATTTTATTCCAAAGCATTTCACCATTTCCGTTCTGTTCTTCATAGTAAATTTCCACACCTCCGGCGCCTGTATAGCCGGTGGCACTTACCACTACATTTTCGATTCCGGCAAAATCGCCTTTTACAAAGGTGTAATACTTTAGGTTGATCAAATCCATATCGGTCAACTTTTGCATGGCCTTCATGGCATTAGGTCCTTGAATGGCAAGCAATCCGGTTTTATCCGAAATATTATGCATCTCCACATTGGCCGTGTTATGAGCCACCAACCAATTCCAGTCTTTCTCAATATTGGAGGCATTCACCACCAACATATATACTTTATTCGCTTCAACGCAATACACCAGCAAATCATCTACAATTCCCCCTTCATTGTTTGGGAAACAAGAATACTGCGCCTTTCCGTCGGTAAGTTTGGAGGCGTCATTACTGGTAGTACGTTGTATCAAATCAAGGGCGTCAGGTCCTTTTAAAATAAATTCACCCATATGGCTTACATCAAAAATGCCTACACTATTTCGGATGGCAGCATGCTCATCATTAATGCCTGTGTACGATATGGGCATATTGTATCCTGCAAACTCAGCCATTTTAGCACCCAAGCCTATATGAATATTTGTAAAAGGAGTATTCTTCATTTTTATAAATTTTTGCAAAAATAGACTTTCTACTTATTAATTCTATTTTTTTAATGAAATAGTCAAAACGCTCTCTTTATATTTGCAATCTTCAAAAAAAAGCAATCAGCATTTATCGAATGATAAAAAAAGGGCTACTCTTACTATCGATTTTTATTTCATTGCAAAGTATTGCAAAAAAAATGGATGAGAAACCGGATAATTCGCCCGCATCGAAAATAAAAAATGATATTGCCTTCCTTTGTTCTGATAGTTGTGAGGGACGGCTTACCGGTTCTAATGGAGAAAAGGAAGCCGCTAATTATATTGAGAACCGCTTTAAGGCCTTGAATATTGCACCGTATAAAAGCAAATATCAATGGGATTTTACCTATAAGGGCGGTTCCCGACTTGGTAGTAACGCCTACTTTAAAATTTTTGAAAACAAACTGGTAATTGGTTCGGATATTATTTTTTTACCCTATGGGAAAGGGAACACCGTAATGGGTTCTGCCATGCCTAACGTAAATGAACCCGATAATGTATGGCTGATTCCTATTAGCAAACTCAAATTACAAACTACCAATTCTCCACAAAAAATTTTGCACGATTTTGCAGAGCAATGTGCGCAGCAAGCAGCCAGTGCGGTTTTGTATTTAAATGATTTGGATGCCACTCAAGATTTGACCATGCTCAATCTCAACAGTTTTGAACAGGTGAATATACCGGTGGTGTTTATGAATGCAAAGGCGTACCAATTGCATGTTAAACCCAATCTCAAAAAAGATTGGATTGAAGTGGATGGTAAATTGGGATATGAAAATTCAAATCTTATCGGCCGAAATGTGATTGCCTATATCGACAATAAAGCGCCTTTCAGTATCGTAGTGGCTGCCCATTATGATCATATCGGCAATACGGGTTCTCTGTACAAGGGAGCCAATAATAATGCCAGTGGGGTAGCGGCTTTGCTGTCGGTGGCAGAAATGGCCAAGGCCTACAATTTAAAACGATTCAATTATTATTTTATCGCTTTATCGGGTCATGAAAATGATATGCAGGGAGGCAAAGCATTTATTCAACAAAACGAATTTATCCTGAATAATATTTCCTGCATGATCAATCTCGATCAGGTAGGCCGCTTAGAAAATGGTAAACCGGAAGTCTATCTGAATGGCGTGGGTACCTCGCCGGCTTGGGGGCCTTTGGTTCAGAAAGTGAACAAGGGTTTTGCCCTTCAAATAGACAGTTCAGGTGTTGGCTACGGAGAGTACAATGCATTTTACTACAAAAATATTCCGGTACTGAATATCAGCACCGGCTTTACAGATGATTACAATCGGGTGAGCGACGATGAAGCCAAAATCAATGCAAACGGAATCTTTGATATCGCCACTTTTAGTTATAGTATTTTGGCAGAATTAGATAAGCAAACCAAACTCATATTTAACCATACCAAGGATATAATGCCGGCCCTCAAAAAATAAAATCGGATATCGGTGTGGTGCACGATTTTTCATTTAATCAAAATGGTTGTAGAGTTGCTACTACCTTACCGGGTAGCAAAGCCGCCAAGGCTGGTATTTTAAGCGGGGATGTACTAATAAAAATTGGAGCCTTCCCTATCATTGCTGTCGAAGACTATATTGAATCCCTCAATAAAAGCACTCCCGGCAAAGAAGTAACCATTATCGTGAAACGCGGTAAAATGGACTACAAATTTTTTGTAGTGTTGTAAACGCCGAAACCCTTTCTTTTAGTACTAAAAATTTCCTGATTTTAGCAAGCAATTGTAACGATTTTAAATGAGAGTCCATGGCCTCACCCGACCCTAATTGCTGAAACCTATAGCCTATAATAGACTAACATCCATTATTGACCGCATTTTTTTGCTTGAATTCTATTTTGTACCTATTTTTAACCTCCTCTAAATTATAAACAAATTTTTAATGAAGAAACTACTATTTATCTTTTTAGCTATTTCGGGTTCGTATGGCTCCTTTGCCGATGGACATTCACATGGAAGTCCTGCAAATCCAAATATCACACCATTCAACGATGCAAATGAAACACGAAGTGGTATTACCTCGGCGCAATTGCAAAAACTACCCGAATGGTTGCAGTTCAAAGCAAAATATCCAAGTTGGGGTGCTCGCTTCAGCAATTATACCGGCCTTCCTCACCGTGCATTTGGTGAGCCCATTACCTATGCAGCAGGAGGAAACGATGCCGTGGCAAAAGCCCTGGCTTTTTTTCAAAATGAATTTGCCGACTTTAAAATTCCGGTAAACGAGTTGGTACTTATCCGCAATACCAATGATGGAAAATACATCAATGTAGATTTCAAACAAGTGCATAATGGACAAGAGGTGCTTTGGTCAAGAATGGGCGTTCGTTTTACCCAAGATTTGAAAATCGTGCTTTTTAGTATGGATGCTCATCGCAATATTCCTCAATTGAATGCTGCATTGACCCCTGCTGACGCTATTGTGAGTGCTGAAAAGGCAATTAGTACACCTATCACGAATGCAGCGGTTGAACCTGCCTTAAAAATATTTCCTTTTCCAAAAGATGGCGAAGTTATTTACAAACTGGCCTATGTGGTAAATGTACATACACAAGACGACAAAGAAACTCCCGGAAATTATCTCACCTATGTGGACGCTATTAACGGCGATATCCTGTATCGTCAAAACAAAGTACTTCATATCGGTTTTTCAGTAAAGGGTGATATTTTACCCGTAAATTCTTTTAGCACGCCTATCAATATGCCTTTGAAAAATATCAAAACAGTTGTAAGCGGAACTACCTATTATTCAGATGCCGCCGGCTTAGTTACTGCAGCCCCCGCTGGCCCTGTTACACCCACCATCAGCCTCGAAGGGAAATACGTAAAAGTAGTGACCGGTGCTAATGGCAATACCGTAGCTACCTACTCACCTGCTAATGTTGCAAATGGCGATAATGTGACGTTTGCCGTTGCCAATCCAAATGCAACTGAAAGACATATCAACGTGTATTATCATACCAATGAAATACATGATTTCATGAAAACCAAATTGCCGAACTTCACTGCTATGGATAATGCCTTATTGGCTCGGGTAGACAGGACCGATGGCGACTGCAATGCGTTTTACAACGGAACCTCTATTAATTTTTATACCACTGCCAACGGCTGCAATGCTCTTTCTTATGTAGGAGATGTGATGTCGCATGAATATGGTCATGGAATTACCAATGTATTTTGGGACGATCAAGGGTCTAGTTTCGATAATGGAGGAATGGGCGAAGGATATTCCGATGTATGGGCAATGAGCATTTTGAAAAGTCCAAAAATTGGACTTGGATTTTTTATTAATCAACCGAATAGTGTCATCCGTCGATATGATATCAACCCAAAAATTTATCCGCAACATATAACCGGAGAGGTGCATGATGATGGCGAAATTATTGCCGGTGCATGGTGGGATTATGCCATCAACCTATCATCTGGCATGAATTTAAGCATCGCAATAGACAGCATGTCTAACTTGTTTTCAAGATCTCATTATGGTTTGGCCAACGGACCTGACGGTACAGAAGGCCAGGTGTACTATGATATTCTTATCGATGCATTAACCTATGACGATAATAATGCCAATCTGAATGACGGCACGCCACACTTCACCGATATTGTGAATGCATTTGCAGCACATGGCATTTATCTACTCATGAATACCGATTTAGTACACAGCCCATGGGGCATTTATAACGGCGGTACACCTATCACGCTTTCTGCTGAGGCCCTTGCCGATTTTCCGAACTTTTTGGGCGATGTAAAAATGTTTTATCGTCTCAAAGGTTCTGTTTCCTTAGATTCATTAACCATGACCAAAAGCGGTACTACATACTCAGCTGTATTCCCTTCTACTACCATGGGCGAAGTATATGAATACTACCTGAATTTATATGACAATGTAGGTACCTATGCTACCTCATCTCCCAAAGAATCTCGTTTTTCTATTGGCTCTACCCAACGTAACATTCCCTACTATTTAGCGATAGGATACCATCAAGTGTATAATCAAGATTTTGAAAATGTAACGGCAGCATCCCCTAATTGGATTATTGGCAATGCACCAACAGATAACGCCAGTGCAGGTAAGTGGATTGTAGCCAAACCGGTAGGTTCTAAAACCAACGGAAATGTACAACAAACCTTTACCGATCATACCAATGGTAGCGGAAAATGTGCTGTAACAGGAAATGCAGCAGACACCACCGTTCAGGCAGGTAATGCCGACGTGGATAACGGAAGAACCAGCTTGGTAACCGATGAAATTGATATTTCTACCTATACCTCTCCCATCATTTCGTATTTCAGATGGTTTTCAAATAGCTTAAGCTCCAGCAACCCGCGCAAAGATCCATGGAAAGCGTATGGCTCTTATGACAATGGGGTAAATTGGTTTCAAATTGAAAGAACGTATCAACCTGACGTAAGTTGGAGACGAAATATCTTTATTCCGAATATGGGATTAGGTTCTAAAATACGATTTATGTTTGTGGCTACCGACAGTGTTTCAGCTGGTGTTACCGGTACCTGGGTAGAAGCCGCTGTGGATGATATCGCCATTATGGAATTGGGCAATGGTCCTACAGGTGTAAATGATATTACCACCTTACAATCTGCTGTTTATCCTAATCCGGCAAGCACTTCCTTTACCATTCTGACACCCGAAAAAGGAACCTTAAAATATGTGCTGACCAATTCTATCGGTGAGGTACTTATACAAAAATCAGAAGCGGTAAACCCATCTGGTAAATTATCGGTAGATGTTTCGCATTTGGCTTCTGCGGTGTACTTTTTAAAACTAGAATTGAATGGCAAACAATCCATCCACAAAGTGTCGATACGCAAATAGAATGTTCTTTCTTAGCAGAGAATAGCTATTTCAAGTGGCATTCTAAAGAATCTTACAAATAAACAAACCATGTGTAAAAAGCATGGTTTTTTTATTTTCAAAGTACAAGCCAAACTTCTACCTTTGCATACTAATATTTTTTCTATAATACGTTTATACAAATGCAGAATTTAACTGAAATCGCCTCTCAAGTGAGGAGAGATATCGTACGAATGGTACATGGTGTTCAAAGTGGTCATCCGGGCGGCTCATTGGGTTGTACCGATTTTTTGGTAAATCTTTATTTCAGTGAAATGAATCATAACCCCGATTTCGATATGGATGGAAAGGGGCAAGATTTATTTTTTCTTTCAAACGGACATATTTCCCCTCTGTTTTACAGTGTATTGGCACGTAGCGGCTATTTTCCGGTAGCAGAGTTGGCCAGCTTTCGAAAATTGAATACGCGTCTGCAAGGCCATCCCGCTACACACGAACATTTGCCCGGTGTGCGTATCGCCAGCGGTTCGTTGGGGCAAGGTCTTAGTGTTGCTATTGGCGCAGCATTGACCAAGAAATTAAATCAGGATGCTTCAATAGTGTATTCCTTACACGGGGATGGCGAATTACAAGAAGGGCAAAATTGGGAAGCGATGATGTTTGCCGCCCATCATAAAGTAGATAATCTAATTGCTACAGTTGATTTGAATGGTCAACAAATAGACGGAAGCACCAATCAGGTAATGAGCCTGGGCAATTTGAAAGAGAAATGGTTGGCTTTTGGTTGGGAGGTTTTGGAAATGGATGGAAATCAAATGGATGAAATCACTGCCACCTTGAAAACAGCAAAAACATTCTTAGGCAAGGGAAAGCCCATTTGTATTTTAATGAAGACAGAGATGGGTAAGGGAGTCGACTTTATGGAAGGTTCACATGAATGGCATGGCATCGCTCCAAGCGACGACCAGCTTGCTGCTGCTCTGGCGCAACTTCCCGAAACATTGGGCGATTATTAAATGAATAGAGGCAAAAAGAAATATCAAAAAGTAATCATCACAATAGGGATATTTTTTTGTATCCCCTTTTTTCTTTTTGGACAATCTGTTAAAAAATCTCGCATCCTTTTTTTGCTCGATGCCTCTTCCAGCATGACCTATCAATGGAATCCAAAGTATTCACGATTTGATATCGCCTCCAATATTTTACTTAAAATAATTGATAGTGTGTATGCCCTCAACAATGAGGTGGAGTTTGCCGTAAGAGCCTATGGTACACAGTTTCCGGCGCAAGAAAAAAATTGTACCGATACCCGACTCGAAGTGCCCTTCAATATTCAAAATGTGGCGCAAATTAATACGCGTTTGAAAAATATCAAGCCTATAGGGTTTTCACCCATCGCCTACAGTCTCAAACAGGCCTCCGAAAACGAACTGATGGATGCACGATTATACGATTATTCCATCATATTTATAACAGATGGTGGCGAAAGTTGTAACGGAGATGTATGCAATACTTTTAAAGAATTTATTGAGAAAAAAATAAAGGTGAAACCCTATATCATCGGCCTCGATCGAAATGAACAGCTGAACCTATTGTATGACTGTATGGGCAATTTTATTAAGGTATCCGATTCAGCTGATATTGATAAGGCTGTGAAGATGATAGTAGATGCCAATCGCCCTTTATTGGAAAAACCAAAGGTAATGAATTTGCCAACGGTTTTTGCAAATCCGCCGGTTATTAAAGATACCGATTTGGCAACACCAGCAGTGCCTGTAGTGAAATTGGTAAAATCAAAAAGTATTTTTCCCAGATTACGCATGGTACCCTATACCATCAAGGTAAACGATAAAATTATTTTCAAGCCCGCTTATATTATTCAAGTGAAGGCAAGTTCCATTACACTTAAAATGAATTTTGAGGAGGAAAAACCCATTCCTGCTTTTGTGAAGAAGACGGATGTATTTCCAAAAATTATTGCCGCAAAATACAAGGGAACCACTGCCGCCAAATCGGTTTTAAAACCAAAAGAACTTGCATCTAATAATAATGCCAAGGCCATTTTACGGTTCCAGTTTGAGGAACCTCTGACGCGCAACACCGACATATTTCCCTTTTTACGACCCGCAAGGTATACCAATAAGAAAGCAGAAAACAAAGCAGTCATAGTTGCAAAGAGTAGACCTTACGATAAGGGAAAAAGGCCACCCTACGATTTGATGTGGAGGAACCGCTGGTGCGCAATACCGATATATTTCCTTTTTTGCGGCCTATAAAATACTCCTATAAAAAAACAGAAAATAAAGTAGTACTTGCTGCCAAAAGCAGAGCATACGATAAGGGTAAAAAAGCTACGCTACGATTTGAAGTGGAGGAACCGGTGAAACGCGTTAGCAACATCATGCCACGACTTTCCATGCAAAAGTATGCGTCCACCAAAACGGCAGCTTCATTAAAAAGCCCCAAAAGTATTACGTTCAATACGAAACAAAAAGCGATTCTTCGATTTGAAATAGAAGAGAAGAAAAAAGGAGTATTGGGAACTCTTAAAGTGGACAAATATCCGATGAGGTATTCCTATGCCTATCGTTTGCCGCAAATACCTCCAAGACAACCCAATAAAGGAGTGGGTATCCTGCGTTTCAGTGATGATGATATGGGTATCGTTGTAAAAAAGAAAGATACCAGCTCGAAACCCAAAGTAATTAAACCGATAGAAAAAGCAGATACCGAATTTGAAGTGGCTGTCGAAAATAGTCAGGAAACCAAAGTGCAAGTATTTTTTGAAGGAAGAAATGGCAAAAAATATCCGAATGCTACTCCTGAAATTGTTTTTAAAGATGCCGGAACAAAAAGTGTGGTAAGCTCCTTCCGGCGAGCTGTGGAGGCTGGCATTCCGGTGCCCCAAAATATGAGCGCAGGAAAGTACAATGTAGTGGTGGTGGGGTATAATGATTTGTATCTAAACAATGTTACCATCCTGCCCAACAAACTCAATAAAATTACGATTCAGGTGACAGATGGCACCCTTTCATTTGCCTATGTGGGCAATCGTGCGCGACCGGTAGAGTACAATGCCGTTGTAAACAGAAGATTTGCTGCCGGAGCAACCGTGTTGCAGAAATGTACCGATAAATTGCCGTTCGAACCCGGCACCTATTATGTAGAAATTGCTACCTTGCCGGCAAGTAAATTTAGTATCGATATGTCTTTTGGAGCCCTATATGAATTGCAAATACCGGAACCGGGAACCTTGCAAATTACCAATAGTAAGCCAGTGGGTACCATTCAATTGCAATATGAACATGGCGACAAGTTTGAAGTATTTTATTCAAAAGTGTTGACCGGTAGCTTGTCCACACAAACTATAGAACTTCAACCGGGCAAGTACAAAATCATTTATCCCAAAAATCCGAATTTGCCACAAATGGGGTCCAATATCCTCGATTTTCGCATCAAGTCAAACCAAAATACCATGCTTGAATTGGAATAAAATACCCTATGCGAAGTCATGTAGCCCTTCCACTTCTTTGGTTTTAGATTCTTTCCTTTTCAGCGCCTATTTTGCATCGAATTTTTGAGCGCAAACCCTATTATCCGTGCATCGTAATCATTCATCCGAACACCATCGATATTATGTGTTCGGTACAAAAAATTTCCTACCTTTGCGCACATTTTTATACGCCTCATGTCCGATTCTACATATACTATTCCGAAACACTTTCATCTTCCTTCGCTTGAGTCTGAAATTGTATCCATTTGGAAAAATGAGAATACATTTGAACAAAGTGTCAGCAATCGAAAAGGAAGGCCATCTTTTGTTTTTTATGAAGGCCCCCCCAGTGCTAATGGAATGCCCGGTATCCACCATGTGATATCGCGAACGCTAAAGGATATGGTATGCCGGTACAAAACCATGCAGGGCTTTGAAGTAAACAGAAAAGCAGGATGGGATACACATGGCTTGCCAATAGAGCTTGGGGTGGAAAAGGAATTGGGAATTACAAAAGAAGATATCGGCACCAAAATTTCAATCGAAGAGTATAATAAAAAATGTCGCGAGGCGGTCGGTCGGTTTAAAGATAAATGGGATGAAATCACTCAAAAAATGGGGTATTGGGTAGACCTCGATCATCCCTATGTTACCTACGAAAACGATTATATCGAAACACTTTGGTGGTGCTTAAAAGAACTTCATAAAAAAAATTATTTATACAAATCCGTTTCCATACAGCCCTATTCACCCGCTGCCGGAACAGGATTGAGCTCGCATGAAATCAATCAACCCGGTTGCTACAGAGATGTAAAAGATACCAGTGCCACGGTATTGTTTGCCCTTGTAGAAGCCTCGCAGGCACAACTATTGCAAAACATCGATCGCTCTGAGGCTATTGATAAGGTGTACTTCATGGCATGGACTACCACACCCTGGACCCTTCCCTCTAATTTAGGATTAACAGTAGGGCCCAATATCAACTATGCCTTGGTGAAAACCATTAATCCCTATACGCATCAGTTGCAATACGTGGTACTGGCCGAATTGCTTTTGTCAAAATATTTTAAACCGGAAGCAGAAGATGGCGACTTTGAGAGCTATACCGCTGATTCAAAAGTAATTCCGTACAAAGTGTTGGGCTTATATAAAGGCTCTGAATTAGAGGGGTTGCAATATGAACAACTTTTTACGTTTGAAGCAAACACTCTTGAAAAAATAAAAGAAACCACACCGAACGCCAATCCGTTTAGAGTGGTATCTGGCGATTTTGTAACCACTGAAGACGGAACAGGCATTGTACACACAGCACCTGCATTTGGTGCGGATGATTATAAGGTCGGACAAAAAAATAATTTAGGAATTGTTACACTGATCGATCGGGAAGGTAAGTTCATTGTTGGAAGTGGTGGATACAGCGGCCGTTATGTAAAAAATTACAAAGACGAAAAAGACTATCAGGATGTCAATGTTGATATTGCCATTGCCTTGAAAAAAAGAGGCCAAGCATTCAAGGTGGAGAAGTATGAACATTCCTATCCGCATTGTTGGCGTACCGATAAACCCATTATTTATTATCCGCTGGATGCCTGGTTTGTGCGGACCACTGCCGTGAAAGACAGAATGGTAGCATTGAATAAAACCATTAACTGGAAACCAAAAGCCACCGGCGAAGGCCGTTTCGGAAACTGGCTCGAAAATATGGTGGATTGGAATTTAAGCAGAAGTCGTTTTTGGGGAACTCCTTTGCCAATGTGGCGTACCGAAGATGGTAGCGAAGAAATTTGCTGTGGCAGCATCGCCGAAATCAAAGAACATTTGCATGAAGAAAGTCCTGAAAGGGAGTTGAAGGATGTGCACAAACCTTATATCGATCAAGTAATCTTAAAATCACCTTCCGGAAAAAAAATGTATCGCGAACCAGATTTAATTGATGTTTGGTTTGATAGTGGAGCCATGCCCTATGCGCAATGGCATTTCCCTTTTTCAGATAAGAGATATGAGGCCTTGGCAAAAGGTGACAATGCTTCAGAGAATTTGAAGTCTATTTTACCACCCGCTTTTCCGGCCGATTTTATTGCAGAAGGTGTTGATCAAACACGTGGATGGTTTTATACCTTGCATGCCTTATCCGTTTTGTTATTTGATTCGGTGGCTTACAAAACAGTGGTAGCAAACGGGTTTGTACTTGACAAGTTTGGAAACAAAATGAGTAAGCGACTTGGAAATGTAGTGGACCCCTTTGAAACCATCAATAAGTATGGTGCAGATGCCACTCGATGGTATTTGATTACCAATGCATCGCCATGGGACAGTTTGAAATTTGACATAAAAGGAATTGAAGAATCACAAAGACAACTTTTCAATACCTTATATAATACCTATACATTTTTTGCATTGTATGCCAATGTCGACCATTTTTCATTTAAGGAACAATATATACCCATCCAAAAACGTCCTGAACTGGATCGATGGGTGATTTCCACCTTACATACGCTTATTCAGAATGTACAAACCTACATGGACGATTATGAACCTACCAAAGCGGGCAGGGCAATAGACCTTTTTGTAGATGAATGTCTCAGTAATTGGTATGTACGTCTTTGTCGTCGAAGGTTTTGGAAAGGAGAATACGAATTCGATAAAATCTCAGCCTATCAAACCTTATACGAGTGCCTCGAAACCTTATCGAAATTGATTGCACCCTTCTCGCCCTTCTTTAGCGATTGGTTGTACCGAAATTTAAATGCATGTAGCAATCGGGAGCATAAAAAATCGGTGCATCTATGCGATTTCCCATTGGTGATTATTGACGATATTGACACCAAATTAGAAGAGAGAATGCAATTGGCACAAGATACTTGTTCGCTATTACTGTCATTACGTAAAAAATCGAATATTAAGGTTCGGCAACCTTTGCAAAAAGCCATTATCCCCTTGATTGACCCTACTATGGAGGCCAAAATAGAATCGGTTCAGGAGATTATTAAGGGTGAAGTCAATATCAAGGAAATTGAGTTTATTGCGGCAGATAATAATTTGATTCAGAAGAAAATCAAAGCCAATTTCAAAACCCTTGGTAGCAGAATGGGGGCCAAAATGAAGGCAGTGGCGCAGGCTATTGCTCAATTAGGCTCGAATGAAATTTTAGAACTCGAACGAAATGAATGTTTGTTAGTAAATATTGAAGGTGAAGAAATAGAAATAGGGCTCAATGATGTAGAAATTACTTCCGACGATATACCGGTTTATTGGTTGCCTCTAAGGGAAGCTTAACAGTAGCCTTAGATACCAATATGACGCCAACATTGATATCAGAAGGGCTGGCACGTGAATTTGTCAATAAAATTCAAAAAATCAGAAAGGACAGCAATTTCGAATTAACAGACCGAATTGCAGTTTCAATTGAGGATTATGAAATGTTAAAAAATCCTCTTAATGAGTTTTATTCATATATTTGCACGGAAATTTTGGCTGACACATTAGAATTTTCTTCTCAAATACAGAGTGGGACTGATATAGAGGTCAATGAGCACAAAATAAAAGTTTCTATCACAAAAACAAATTAAAGGATATGGCTGCAAAAAAACCGGCCCCTAAAAAGGCAATTGCTAAAAAAGTTGTTAAGAGCGCACCTAAAAAGGAACTCCCGTTAAGAAAGCTGCGGCAAAACCTGCCCCTAAAAAAGTAGTGGCAAAACCGGTTGTCAAAAAAGCTCCTGCAAAACCTGCTCCGAAAAAGGCAGTGGCAAAGCCTGCTCCGAAAAAAGCAGTGGTAAAACCTGCGGCAAAAAAAGCCGTTGCGAAGCCGGTAGCAAAGAAAGTTGCTCCAAAACCCGTGGTGAAAAAGGTTGCCCCTAAGCCGGTAGCCAAAAAACCCGCAGCAAAGCCGATTGTAAAAAAGGCAGCCCCTAAGCCGGTAGCCAAAAAACCGATTGCAAAACCCGTTGCACAAAAAGAAATAAAAAAAATAGCTGCCAAGCCGGTTAAAGCGGTAAAGGAAAAGCCGGTTAAAATAGAAAAAGTAAAGATTATTAAAGAAAAACCCGTAAAACCCAAGAAGGCAGATAAGAAGTCAGGCCCAACCAAAACCCTTATTACCAGTAGCAATAATACTTTGCCCAAACGAATTGATGCTTATAAAACCAACACATTTGCAGCACCAAATCTTAAAAATGATACCGGTAAGGTGATTGCTCATAGAAAAACACGAGATATGAAACGAAAAGGAGAAGACGAAATAGTAGTGAAAAAATATGAACCTGAAAGCAGACGATCTATTTTAGACAATACCACTGCCGATACCTCACCAAGCTACCGATACAGCGATGAAGATTTGATGGAGTTCAGAGAATTGATTCAACGTAAATTGGAAACTGCCAAAAATGAATTGCAATATTTGCAAGCAGTTATTATGCGCAAAGATGAGGGCGGTACTGAAGATACAGAAAATAAGTATCAAAGTATTGAAGACGGAAGTGCATCAATGGATCGCGAGCAATTTACACAATTGGCCAGTCGACAAATTAGCTTCATTACCCACCTCGAGCAAGCATTGGTGCGTATCGAGAATAAAACCTATGGTATTTGTCGCGACACAGGCAAATTAATAGACAAAGCCCGTCTTCGTGCAGTGCCTCATGCTACATTGAGTATTGAAGCCAAAAACGCCAAGAAAAATTAAGAAATTCAAAGCAATTATAATGAAAAGGGAAATCCGAGTGGTTTCCTTTTTTTGTTTCACTTTTCGCAATGGAATGTAGTGAAAAAGGTGGTTTACCGATGCGAAACAGGTGGCGTGGTAAATGGCAAAACAGCGGTAAATGGGTAGACGTTGGGCGCATTCAAATGCTGTGGATAGGGATTTTATATCATTGAAATTTTGACCTTGCCAGTAGTAAAAAGTCTCAGTGAATTCTACAACATCCTGATAACTACTTTTTGTCACAAAACTAAGCCCAACATAGTTTGTAATTTAGTTTTCAAAGCTTACCTTTGCGCAAAATTTCAAAACAACATTCTTCAAAAAAAGAATATTAATAAAAAAAACTATGTCAAATAGAGGTAAAATCAAACAAATCATTGGCGCGGTAGTGGATGTACACTTCCCGGGCGACAACAAATTGCCGGAAATCTTAAGCGCATTGGAAGTAAAAAGAACCAACAATGTCGACCTAATTTTGGAAGTGCAACAACATCTTGGCGAAGATAGCGTTCGATGCATTGCGATGGATGGAACAGAAGGTTTGGTAAGAGGAATGGAAGTAATTGATACCGGTATTCCTATTGCAATGCCTGTGGGTGACGCTATTAAAGGTCGTTTGTTTAATGTTACCGGTGATGCGATTGATGGGTTGCCCCAGCCTTCTAAAGCCGGTGGACGCCCTATTCACGCAAATCCTCCTGCATTTGAAAATTTGAGTACTGCTTCTGAAATACTATTTACCGGTATTAAGGTAATTGATTTGATTGAGCCGTATGCAAAGGGCGGAAAAATCGGATTATTTGGTGGTGCCGGTGTAGGAAAAACCGTATTGATTCAAGAATTGATTAATAATATTGCGAAAGCCTATAGTGGGGTATCGGTATTTGCCGGTGTGGGAGAACGTACCCGTGAAGGAAACGATTTGATGCGTGAAATGATTGAAGCAGGTATCATGAATTATGGCGATGCGTTCAAACACAGTATGGAAGAAGGTGGATGGGATTTAGATAAAGTGGATATGGAAGGTTTGAAAGATAGTAAAGCTACTTTCGTATTCGGACAAATGAATGAACCGCCAGGAGCCCGTGCTCGTGTGGCTTTATCAGGATTGACCGTGGCAGAGTATTATCGTGATGGTGATGGCACCGGCAAAGGACGTGATATTCTTTTCTTTGTAGACAATATCTTCCGTTTTACTCAAGCTGGTTCTGAGGTATCGGCCTTGTTAGGACGTATGCCTTCTGCGGTAGGTTATCAGCCTACTTTGGCTACCGAGATGGGCTTGATGCAAGAGCGAATTACCTCTACCCGAAACGGTTCCATTACTTCCGTACAAGCGGTATATGTACCTGCAGATGATTTGACCGATCCGGCACCGGCTACAACCTTTGCGCACTTAGATGCTACTACGGTATTGAGTCGTAAGATTGCCGATTTGGGTATTTATCCTGCGGTAGATCCTTTAGATTCTACTTCTCGTATTCTTACGGCTGCCATTGTAGATGACGATCATTACAATACTGCCAATAGAGTGAAATTGATTTTACAACGATATAAAGAATTGCAAGACATCATTGCGATTTTGGGTATGGACGAATTGAGTGAAGACGATAAGATGACCGTAGCTAGGGCGCGAAAAGTGCAACGTTTCCTTTCACAACCATTCCACGTGGCTGAACAATTTACCGGCTTGAAAGGCGTGTTGGTACCAATCGAAGAAACCATTAGAGGATTCAATATGATTATGGATGGCGAAGTAGATCAATATCCTGAAGCGGCTTTTAACCTAGTTGGTAGCATTGATGATGCTATTGAAAAAGGGAAGAAGATGATGGAAGCAGCGAAGAATTAATGAATCAATTTGAAAATTTGATAATTTGAAAATGAAAGACAGATTATCCGATTTTCAAATAGACTAATTTTCAAATTTTCAAATTAAAACTATGCATTTAGACATCCTTACTCCTGAACGAAAAATTTTTAACGGCGACATCATGGGGGTAATACTGCCCGGCGTTGCAGGGTATTTTGAATTGCTCGATAATCATGCTCCGATTGTTGCGGCATTAGGTAAAGGACAATTGAAAATTTTAAAAGATAAATCGAATCAGGAAGTGTATAATATCGAAGGCGGTTTTGTGGAAATGAATAATAATAAAACAATTGTTCTTATTGAAGGTGCAGAAACCGTGAAGTAAATAGATCCGTCAAAATAATTTGAAAAAGCGATACGGATGTGTCGCTTTTTTTATTAAATAGAAAAAGATAAATCTGCGCAGATATATCTAATCTACTCAATCCGAGTACTATTTAATTACAATCTTCAAAATGGATTTATTTTTTTCATCATGTACAGCCACGATATAAATTCCGTTTGGCAAAACAGAGGACAAATCTTTAGAGTACTGATCATCCTCCATTTTTTCGTTATAAACTTTATTCCCTAATAAGCTATAGACCGATAATGTAGAGTGTTCTATTATATTATTTAGGGTTAGAATATTTTCATAGAAATGGAGTGACAGATTGTTTTTCGTAGAATTGTTTAAATCCAATGGCCAGTATCTTGGGCAGGGCGGATCACCAAATAGCGTAATCCCATTTTTATTGTAACAAGTTAAGCGAAAATAAGGAACTCCCCATTCCCCATATCCTGCATATGGAAAATTAATAGTCCTTCCCATTCCTTCTATTGTATATCCATCTGCAAACCCGCCGAGATTACTAAAGTACTGTATTCTTGGATAATTAATAAAAGTATCTGTAGAATCGACCGTAAATGTTTGGTTTCCAATATTAAATACATCTCCTGAATCAAGACCAAAATCAATTAATACGGTTTCAGGATTTGCCCCATTATACGCAAGAACTTGTCTTAAAGTTGTATCGTCTCTAATATATAAAAAACCAGGTAAATAATGTAAATAGAGAGGGCATGAACCTCCCGTATTTTGATAAATGAAATAAGTGCTCATTTTAAAATAAGTAGTTGAATTGATTATGGTATCTTTTTCTATATATGTAATTACATTTCCTTCACAAACTGGACCTCCATAATAGACATCATAAGAACTTAACCAATAACAACTCGTATCAAAGTTCATAGGTGTATACGCATTCTGCGAAAAGGATTTCACGTTTGCCAATAACAGAATAATAAAAAAGACTCTTTTCATTTTTGAATGCTAGGTGAAGATAGCGAATTTTTAGTAGAAAATAGAGGCCTCCAACATTCAATCAGTGAATATCCGTACTATTGATTCCATCCGTGCTCTATTTCTTTCTGCGCAATCCCCGTTCTAATTCAGTTTACTTTTTTACATTCGCATTGATTTGCAAACCCCTCATTCTATATTACAAATAAACTGCCTGAGTCAAATTATTACTGTTTTGCGGATAACAGCATTATTTCTTCTCAGCATACCATTTTTAGTGTGTGCCCAAAAAAAGTTCAGTATTCGTCTTGATGGAATATATTTTGCAGATTCACTGCAGCCTGAAATAAACAAAAGAGTTGTGATTCTATATGCTGATAATTCATTTACAGAAATAAATCAGAGAAATCCGATGACAAGAATAGATTCATTTCTTTATTCCGCTGAATACCATTCAATTCAATACGGCGGGTTTCCACTGTTCACCATGAAACCAAAGAAAAGTAGTGTAAAAAAAATAGAATATGATTCGTTGATAGTGAAATGGGATTCTCATTATATAAATAGTACATATAGAGCAGAATTCAGCACAATTCAAGATAAAAAGAATAAGACAAAATGGGGTAAGTATGAAATTTCTGATTCTCTGCTTGTATTGAAATCCAAAACGTATTCAAATGACGGATTAAGTTTGAATATTAAATGTGAGGAAAGATTTATTATCATTAATGACACAACCATTGAAATGATACAAGGGTTAGATGGAAATTTTGTGGTCGATGAAAATAATAGATGGTCGATAGATAAGGAATTTCCGGTGCCGCCTATCAGATACAGATTTCATGCGATCGATAAACCAGACAGCAATTACGCATGGTTTAAACAGGCTAAAAGAAAAATTAAATTTTAGTTTGTTTAACGATCCGTGAATATCCATCAAATCTGCTGAATCCGTGTTCTAATTCAGTTTACTTTTTTACATTCGCATTGATTTGCAAACCCCTCATTCTATATTACAACAATATTGGCAATACCCAAGTTTCAGGCCCTTGCAAGAAAAAATTATCCAACAGGTATTAGCCGGTAAAGATACCCTGGCCATATTACCCACGGGTGCCGGAAAATCTATTTGTTATCAAGTGCCGGGATTATTGTTATCCGGAACATGCTTAGTGATTTCGCCACTGATCGCCTTGATGAAAGATCAGGTATTGGGTCTGCAAAAGAGAGGCATTGCTGCAGTAGCCGTATATAGCGGCCTGAATCAGGAAGAGGTAGAAGAAATCTATCATGAGGTAAGCAAAGAACGCTACAGATTTCTTTTTGTATCTCCGGAACGCTTGCAGTCCCATATTTTTTTGGAGTATTTTCAACAATGGAAAATTGGATTAGTAGCCGTTGATGAGGCGCATTGTATTTCGCAATGGGGTTACGATTTCAGACCCCCATACCTTGAAATTGCCACTATCAGAGGTTTTATTCCGCAGGTGCCGATTATTGCCCTAAGCGCCAGTGCCACACCTTTGGTGCAAAAGGATATTATTGAAAAATTAGCTTTTACAAATCATCAGACATTCTTTTCAACGTTTAAGAGAGAAACTATTTCCATCAGTGCCTTTAAGGTGGAAAGTAAATTGGTGAAGCTATTAGATATAGTACAGAAAGTGCCAGGAAGCAAAATTGTGTATTGTAAAAATAGAAAGCGAACCAAAGAAATAGCCGAAATGCTTAGCAGCATGGTTTTACTGCCGATTATTATCACGCGGGACTGAAACAAGATGTGCGGAATACCAAGCAAGACTTCTGGCTGAACAACCAAATAGATACCATCGTTTGCACCAACGCATTTGGTATGGGTATCGACAAAGCAGATGTGCGCTGTGTCATTCACTTTGATTTGCCGGATACTCCGGAAGCCTATTATCAAGAAATTGGAAGGGCCGGTCGAGATGGGCATAAATCGTATGCAGTGGTTTTATACAATCAGCATGATATAGAAGCCCTTCAATTGGGAATTGAACAAAAGTATCCTCCTATTGCTACCATCAAAGAAATTTATCAATCACTAGCGTATTATTTTGAAATAGGTATTGGCAGCGGAAATGAGGAAGTATTTGATTTTGAAATAAGTGATTTCTGCAAAAAAATGAATCATGCCGTGATAGAAACCCTAAGCAGTATAAAAATTTTAGAGCAGCAGGGATTTTTATCTATGAGTGAAAGTGTCTATCAGCCATCACTTGTAAGCGTTATTGCAGCCAGGGCGGATGTAGAATTGTTTGAACAAAAATTTGCTGATTATGATGAAGTACTAAAGCTACTCTTGCGAATGTATGGAGGTATTTGGAACCACTATATTCCTATCGACGAGTTTTTGATGGCGCAAAAATTGCAGGTTTCTTCTGATTATATTCATCATATATTACGTCACTTGCATGGCCATCGAATGATTGACTATCGTGAACGAAGTGGCAATCCGTTGATTACCTATTTACATGATAGAGTCGATCTCGTTTTCTTGAAAATTGATATGGAATTGCTATGGCTGCTTAAGAAACGGTACACGGAGAGAGTGCAGTTTATGATTGATTTTATTTCCAATCAGACTGCCTGCCGATTGAAAAATCTGATTTATTTTTTTGGTGAAGAAACCAAGGAAGACTGTAAAATTTGTGATAATTGTTTATCTGCTAAAAAGACTTTGCTCCCGGATGAATTTGTTCGTATAAAAAATACTATTTTGCAACATCTTTCGTTCCATAACAGTCTGCATATCGAATCTTTTTGCAAAGAAATGAATACCACAAACAAAGAAAAAACGATGAAGGTGATTCGATTTTGTTTAGATGAAAAATTGTTGAAACTAAACGAAGCGGGCAACTTAATACGTAAATGAGTAAGATAAAATTTGCCATTATTGGCTACGGAAATATTGGAAAACGTCATGCGCAGCATATACTCGCAAATGCAGAAGCCACGCTGGTTGCAGTATGCGATTTACCGGGATTTTCATTTGATGAATCCCTTCCTGAGGAGGTTTTACGATTTGATAATGTAGCAAGGTTCTTAACAGAATGTCAGGCAGATGTCATCAATGTTTGTACCCCAAACTATTTGCATCATCCACATACCATTCAATCATTGCAAAGTGGTAAACATGTGGTATGCGAAAAGCCAATGGCGGTTTCATCCTTGCAATGCGAAGAAATGATAGCAGTTGCCAATCAAATGCAAAAAACCATTTTTGTGGTAAAGCAAAATCGATACAACGAACCGGTGCAACAAGTAAAAAAACTGATTGATGATCAGGTTTTAGGATCTATCTACCTTGTGAATGTCAATTGCTTCTGGAATCGAAATGCGTTTTATTATGGAGAAGGCGATTGGAGAGGTAACAAATTGAAGGATGGTGGTTGCTTATTTACACAATTCAGTCATTTTGTGGATATACTCTATTATCTTTTTGGTGACGTAATGAATTGCCGGGGTATCATCAAAAATTTCAATCATCCGTATATTGAAGTTGAAGATACCGGTAGTTTTGTAATGCAATCCGAATCAGGTACCATTGTAAATTTTAATTTTTCTACCTGTAGTTTCGAAAAAAATATGGAAGGCGCCTTTACCATTCTTGCCGAAAATGGGACTGTAAAAATTGGTGGACAATACCTCAATACCATCGAGTATCAGCAAATAAAAAATACCGAATTGCCTGCCATTAAAATGGATGCAAAACCCAACGATTATGGCCAATACCAGGGCAGTATGAGCAATCACGATCGGGTCATAAACAATGTCATTAAACACCTGCAAGGCACTGAAAATGTAATGACAAATGCCTCCGAAGGTAAAAAAGTTGTAGAAATAATTGAGAAAATGTACGCTAGTGCCAGCATTATAAATGGATAAAAAATAGCCTAATACAGATTAATATTTGATATATATGAAAATATAATTATATATAATTTGAATGTTAATTTTCATTTGGCACATAGTTTGTTTTAACAGCAATCTAAATGCTACTGAAATGAACAAAATTTTCCTCATCCTTCTAATGATTTTTTGGCAAACATCTATACAGGCGCAAGAGGCTACTGTTAGAGAATGCGGCACCACCGAATATATGAATGCCCTGGAGCATGCGCATCCGGAAGTGGCCCAACAACGTCAACTGATTGAGCAACATACACAGCAGTTTATTCAGAGCAATCACAAAAAAAGTAGAAGCATCATTACCATTCCAGTGGTGGTGCATGTGGTTTACAATTTGGCGGTACAAAATATCAGCGACGCGCAAATACAGTCACAGATAGCCGCATTGAATAAGGACTTTCGAAAATTAAATACCGATTTTTTAAATACACCGGGTTCTTTTCAACCCTTAGCTGCTGATTGTCAAATTGAATTTGTACTTGCAAAGCGCGACCCCAATGGCGATTCCACAACCGGTATTACGCGAACCGCCACCCTTACCACATCCTTTACAAATAATAATAATGTGAAAAGCAGTGCCACCGGGGGTAAAGATGCCTGGCCCGCTACAGCGTATTTAAATATATGGGTTTGCAAACTGAGCGGCGGCCTTATTGGCTATGGTCAGTTTCCGGGTGGACCTGCTGCAACCGATGGGGTTGTGATTTCCTACAAAGCATTTGGAACCATGGGGGCTGCACTTCCACCATTCAACAAAGGGCGAACAGCTACGCACGAAATTGGTCACTGGCTAAACTTATATCATATTTGGGGTGATGACGCAGGAAGTTGCAACGGAACCGATGTGGTAGAAGATACACCCAATCAAGGAAACTCAAATACCGGTGTTCCGGTGTATCCTAAAATTTCATGCAATAATGCACCGTTTGGCGATATGTTTATGAATTATATGGATTATACTGATGATATAGCAATGACTATGTTTTCTGTTGGACAAAAGGCCCGAATGGATGCAATGTTTGTACCGGGTGGCGCAAAGTTTCCGCTCTTGAGTTCGCAAGGAGGCATGTATCCAGCACCGCCTGTAGTTTGTGGCGTTCCAACTAATTTATCCGTTCAAGATATTACCATCAATTCTGCCACCTTACAATGGGACAATACACCTGATGCAACTGAGTATACGGTAGAGTATAAAATGCAACAGGATGCCTCTTGGAATACCTTGAGCTCTATGGTACATACCCTGCCCCTAAATAATTTATCAAACAATACCGCTTATGAGTTTCGGGTACAGGCAAGCTGTCCAATTGGTACCAGTGCGTTTTCCAATGCATTTTCCTTTAGCACCCTTCCCATTCCAGTAGTTGCCTGTGATAATAATTTTGAACCGAATAATTTTATGACGTCAGCACAAAGCATCACAAATGATAAGGACCTACGCTCTATGATAGGAAACGCTGCTGATAACGATTATTATACCATCAACATACCAGCATCCAAGCGTAATATAAAAGTGTCCTTAAGCGATTTACCATAAGATTATGACTTGTATTTGTACGCAGCCAATACAAGTGTGCTCAAAGTATCGCAAGCCGGTGGTTTAGGTAACGAAGAAATTGTGTACAATCCGGCTCAGAATGTAGATGCCACTTATTATGTTCGGGTGAGAGGATATAATGGCGCCTATTCCGATATCAACTGTTATACACTTCATGTAGAAACCAGCGCCTCTTTATTGCGCGAGAGTGCTGAGCCAATGACTGACAGTAAACCCGAATTCGTGCTATTCCCAATGCCAGCTGTCGATTATTTTACTACCAATGTTTTTTATGAAGGTGTCAAAGATTTAGTATGTAATGTATACAATGCCATGGGTCAAAAATTGTATAGCAAAAAGATGCTTACGCAGGATGGTGCCAATGAAATTCGTATAGAAACCCAATCGATGAATAGTGGGATGTATTTACTAGAGGTCATAGATTCCGAAGAACGACGGGTGCAGAAATTTACGGTAGAAAAATAGAGACTTCGAATAGGTATTTATTGCAATCGGTACCCTTTCACGAAGGAATATTCGTTCAATATTTCACGAAGGTTTTATGATCACCTAGAGAATATATCAAGCATACTATTACGATTTTTATTCTAAATCGGTAGGCCTTACCAATTGGACTTTAAAAATAATGAAGGATGGCGTAGAACAAAATCTGTCCGTGCGCCTAAGGAGTTATTGTTTTTCCACCGCGCCAATCTTTTTCCTGCCCGACTTTGCATTCAAATACTGCGGTTCTTTCTATGGTAAGGATTGAACAACTCATACGTTGCATTCGTATCTTGAAATGAATACGCACCCGCAACGCTTTTGCTTTTTGCTTGCAGCGCGAATCAGTAGCTCTATGCAGTTTTTTTGCAGTACCTGTAAAAGAAATTTTTGAGAGTATTAAGGTACAACAGCAAACCCAATCGGGAAATAGGCTATCTGATATTTTGCTCGAATGGGTGCTATCCCAATACCCATTATGTATTTGACATGAAAATTCTTTATAAACAATTGCTCCATCAATACAAGAACGACCTATTCATATAATGTACAAAAAATTTATTTCTTAAACCGCTTCAAAAAATAGGTAGTACTACCATGTTCCAGTATCATTTCTTCCCCATCGTTTTTAACCATCCTTGTTTTTAAAACCTTGTCGGTACTCACAATTTGCAACTCTTTATCTTGAATTTTAATAGTAGCGTATGCGCTGTATACGGAGTCCATATTATGAAAGTTTATTTCGGCACTAAACACATTATTCATATTCATTTCAATAATTTCCATGTTTTTGATATAAAAAGTACCATGGGTAAACTTTGGATCTGTTTTTTTATAAACCGTCCACTTACCACTTAGGTTTTCATAATCGGTCAATATAACGCCACTTTCCGCACCGGGTATGGTTTTTGGCACCGGTGAAGGGTTAAACGCTTCTTGCTTAATAAATCGGTGGGTAAATTTTCCTTTTTTTAGTTTAAGCACCCCGTCCTCATTCCCTTCTACACTATATACATCTTTTTGTATAGACAATTTATTTTCATGCAATTCGGCATCTCCATAATAGGTGGCACCAATAGTATGACGTACCATCATAAAGCCATCTTCACGAATTTCAATATATAGCGTATCCTTAAAGGGGGTTACATCACTATTTTTATCGGTGCGTGTAAGCTCTACCCATTTACCACTGATATCCTTAAAGCTATAATAGTATTGTGCATAGGTTATGGTTGGGAACAACAGCAAACACAGAAGTAATTTTTTCATACGGTATATTTTTGCCAAAAGTAGAGAAATAATTTAGCAAAAAATGTCTGCATTGAATGATAAATTCATTTTGCTAATATATGAAATAGCCATAGGGCTGTTACCGCAAAACACTGAATGTAAGAACCTGCCTTCTGCCATTCAGTTCTACCATACAAAAATAGATGCCCGAATTCAGACTAGCTGTATTGAGTACTATTTTTTGCTTGCCCCTTTGCTGTCTAAATATTTCATTGGATACTATATTTCGCATTTCTTGGCCTAATTCATTTGTTACTATTATTTTTACTTCGCTGTCATAATAAAGCATATACTCCTAATCGCTGAAGTGCTGCTAGGATTGGGAAAAAAGCGTAATGTTGTTTATCGTGGCCTCGTCGAGGGCAGCTTTGTTATTGGCAGGAGCGTAAATGATTTCACCAGAATCTGTAAAAACGTAATCGGGATTTAGTTCAAAAAAAATAGTATCATTTGAAACATATTTTATTAAAACATTAGAATCATAATCAGGTGGGGTAAAATCTTCGAATGTGGTATCTTCCTCTTGGAAAACTTCTACTGTATCAATAAAATCAAGGAATGTAGTCCCGGTTAATGTATCTTCTGTTTTGTAGGCAACCACTTCCATCGGCCCAATGAGATAATTGTTAGGACTGCAATCAAATTCTTGAATCTTGGCGGCAAATACGGCACCAGGTTTTGCATGAAAACCCGGAGTTAGTTTAATATCAGAGCCTGCAAAGTAGTATACCTTTGCATCAGATTGCAAGTTGGTATTACCTGCTTCTAGTGAAAAAACGGATTTTACCTCTAAGGGATTCTGTACACCACCAATTGTAAAGGCTGGAATTTGATTGTACCCTGGAAACACCCATGGATAATTTGCATTGGTAATATTTCTTCTAATCTTATTTCGATAACCGGAGTTGAAATAATTGTATTTGTAAAGATTATAACCCAGCATATAATCCAGACCTGGAAATTCATCCATAATTGGTGATGTAGGTTCCGCATACACAGGATTTGCCCATCTGTCTTGCAAGTTCCATCTTCCTTTATCGGCCATTATGCCATTAGTGTTTTTATATTCAAGGCAACCCCAATATGCATTCGGGTTAAAATTCTGTATGTAATTACATCCACATTTCATTTCCTTAAATTCATTATACCACCAAGTGGACGTGTGCACGGGATTGTAATTACTCATTGCTGCGCCCGCAAGGTCATACACATTTTTTAGATATGTTTGCGAAATGGTATTGGTAAGGTATTTACCATTAAAATCGAAAAAAGGAGGGCCGGGTCGCGCTGCAGTTTTACTACTTGTGAGAAGACGTAAAAACATGGAAACATTATAGGCACTTTTGTGGGAGAAATTTTGATTTCCTGGCACTAAAATGTATTCATAGGCATCCAAATTTAGTAAATTTTGAAGGGCAGCAGGAATATTGAGTGAAATGGTGGCATCAAAATTATTTGCCCCATACGTATTTTTTAGGGTTTGCCACAAAACAAAACCTATGGAATTGGAAACGCCATTACTCACATTTTGCCCTGTAATAATATTTGCAATACGGGCTAATGGAAAACTATAAAAAAGAGACATTGGGCCTCTGCAAACGGGTAGTTTATTTGCGGGGTCGGCCAATATCCAGTAACCCGGTGCTAGCGACCCGTTCTTAATCCAGTTAATAATTCGCCCTACAATTTCGGCGTTCCACGTTTTTAAATTTACATTGTTATAAACTGCCTGGTTATTGTAAGTAAGCATTTTGTTAAGCATCGCACATCCAAAAAGCAAACCATATGCTTCATCTTGACTCATGGCTGCAGCATATTTATTAAAAGTGCCAGGAAGTTCACAATCGCCATCTACTTCTTTAGGGCCACCATTTGCAGTGGGGCTACTGGCAAATGATGCCACCAGGTCGATATTTTTTCCGGCATTATTCAATTCAAAGGTAGCAGGGATATCATCTCGGATCAAGAAGCCATTTAAACTTGGAGTAATTCCATAAAGCTCCTCTCCTTTTAAATCTAATCTGTCTAATGCAAGCAAAGCATAATATATTTCTCTTTCAGTTTCTGTAGTACTTACCCCTTCCCTTTTAAATAAACGCCATTCGGTACCCAATACTGCCAAATATTGCCCAATACTAATCAATGGGTTATCTCCAAAATCTTGTACTCCGAAAACTTCTTTATTATCGCGAGGGTCTATGATATGTTGGAAGGTGTTATCAATTACTGCTGAAAAATCACCGATGGGTAGGTTTCCATATTTCGCCCAAGTTTGTACGCCGAAAAGGTGCTGGTTTTGGCAATAAAGATCGGTAAGACTTGGATCATACATCCAAAAACTTCTTCTATCTATAGGGTGGCGAATTTCAGATGGGATACTCATGCCCGTACCTGAACCTACTGTCATAAATCCATTGTAGACATCTTTATTATTGTCGTCGCCGGTCAATCTACCGCGCAACTTCCAATATTTCATATCATTTTTTGCAACTTCGGTTAGTGAGGTAGCTTGTGCATAGGCTATACCATATGCGCAACATATCATTAAAGTAATTGCTATTTTGAAGAAAATATTTTTCATTTCTTTTGGGATTTCTTTTGGTTCAATTGGCCTGAAATACATTTATATAAGTACTATCCAAATTTGCCGTAGTTAATTGTATCTTGAATTCATTTTGGGTAAGCTTCATGATCTGATGTGTGTACTTACGAAAACCAGAATTATCTAAATAATTTATGTAAGCTACACATGGAATGTCATAAAATGGAGCACCACCAGCAGTCCTAAATAAAACAATATCTTGTTCAGTATTTCTAATTGACCATAAAATACCAAACGCCCCCCATACATTATCTTCTGCATACCCCTTGTTGTAATTCATATCTTCCTCCACGGTGCTTAAGTTAATTTCAAGTTTCCCTATTTTATTAAGTACCGTATCAGTATAATCGATGCCATTTAAGGTTGCTTTGGTGAGTGTCCATGTTTTTCCAGTTAGTCGCTCTTCAGGGGTAAGTTTTGTTCTTTCCGTATCTTCAGGGTATTTATGTTGCCATTTTTTGCAACTGCTACAGGTAATTATAGCAAGCGCAAGTAGTATGAGTAAGCTTTTCATAAGAATTATTTTTGTTGCTCTAAATTACTTATTTTTTCTTGGAGGCTGTTTATTTTTTTATCTTGTTCTATGAGGTAAAGGGTAAGCTCTTCTATCTTTTTGAGTAGGGTAGCATCCATGCTGGCAATATTCAGTCCATTGTTCACCACTTCTTGAGCACTGGGCACTTCAGGTAGGTGTTTGTGTGCACTAATAAATTTTTCCAACTTCTTTAAAGGCATCAAGCGGTAGTTTTGGTCAAAAACATAGTCACTCCAATCGTTAGTTGTTTTGATAGCAATTTTTACCTGCTCAGTAAGGATGCCTTTTTCAACATATAGCTTGTAAGGAGAATTTGCCGGTACGCTCACATTGCCAATCACTACATCTCCATTGTTTCTGATGGACATACGTGAAGCATAGGCTGTATAAAAATCAATTCCATAATTATTTACCCCACCGGTGCGTACCGAACCAATTGCTTCTCCACTAGTATAACCGCCAAATTTTATCACCTCATTTTCGCTGTTATTAGTGATATTGCCTGCAAATTGTCCATCGTTATCTATAAGTAGACCACCCGCCACTGCAAGATGGTATTTTGGATTCCCAACACAAATACCCACCTGTCCATTATTTGTAATAGTAAAGCGGTCTATGTTGCCTCCGACTGCTTTCAATAGGGTTGGATTATCATTTTGAGTACCTGCATTTTTTAAAATAAGTGTTGCGGCTCCCACTTGTAAATTATTTTTGTTATTTATTATCTGAGCAAAATCTCCGCTAAAACTAGCTTCAAAAAGTGTGGTACCTGCAACATGTAGTTTTGAGGTAGGAGTGGATATTCCTATACCTAAATTTCCATTGTCGTTTAGTACAACTAATGGAAGTGCTGTGTTTCCGTCTATTTTCATAATTTCGGCTACGTTAGGTAAGGTGCCTCCAATGCCATTAGGGCAATTTGGATAATTGGAAGGAGTATGCCAATTAATTCGCAATGCCGGCACTCCGGTATAATTGCAATTTACAATATCCCATGCAGATGTAACGGTAAGCTTCTGCAAAGGGTTGGTGTTCCCAATGCCTACATTATCCATGGTGGTGGGGTTTGCGCCAGCTGACCATTGGGCAAATGATTCAATAGAAAGGCACATTATTAAAAAAAGGGCGGGCAGTATCTTTTTCATAAATATTTTTTATCAAAAATAATTTAAAATTTAATTATTATAGCATATATGCTATAATAATTTCATCCCAATAAGCATTCTTTTGTTCACAGTGAATAAAAGGGAATCTGATTTATTATTACGTTTTGGACAGCATTTCAAAATGTTGCGGAAAAAACATGGATTTACCCAAGAATCACTTTCATACGCATCTGATATTACCCTTTCTCAAATAGCAAGGATAGAAACCGGCAAAATCAATCCGACTCTTTGCACTATTCTCACTTTGGCAAAAACGATGGGCGCCGATAAAAGAGATTTATTAGACTTTTAATATTATTTATCAACCCTAAATGGTGATTTTGTTTCAATTTCATTCTTTACCTTTGCAACCAAACCTATTTTATGAAGCAAATAGTATTGGGGTTATTGCTCGTTTCTTTTATGAGTTCCTGCCTTAAAAGCAAAGATTATGATTGCGAGTGCACGTATGTTCCGATGGCTGCATGGCATCCACCAGGTACTCCTAATAAAGTTGAAACGGTTAAAGTATCGGGTCGGATTAAAGAAGATGCTGCATCTAATTGTTCAATTGACAATGAAGGAAAGTACTTCACACAACATTATGATGGTACTTGTATTCTGAAATAAAGTGTGATCGCTCCATATCTTTTTATGCAAAAGATTCAAGGCTTGATCCCACTAATTAAAGTTTTTCACAAGAATCATTCTATTTCAATTGAAAACTATCCATAAACTTAGTGGTAAAATTGCCACTGATAAAATCTTCATTTTGCATCAATTGCTGATGAAAGGGGATGGTGGTTTTGATGCCTTCAATCACATATTCACTAAGAGCGCGACTCATGGTATTAATTGCCTCTTCACGAGTTTGTGCCACTGCAATACTTTTTGCTATCATAGAATCATAATAGGGCGGTATAGTATAGCCGGCATAAATATGTGAATCAATACGCACACCATGTCCTCCCGGAGTATGCAATACATTGATACGGCCCGGTGAGGGTCTGAAATCGTTGTAAGGGTCTTCTGCATTGATACGACATTCAATGGCATGCATTTTAGGCTCGTAATTATTACCGGATATCGGCACGCCGCCTGCAATTTTTATTTGTTCTTTAATCAAATCATAATTGATTACTTCTTCCGTTACGCAGTGCTCTACTTGAATACGGGTATTCATTTCCATAAAGTAAAAATTACGATGCTTGTCAACTAAAAATTCAATGGTTCCAACACCCTCATAATTAATAGCAGAAGCAGCCTTGATAGCAGCCGCACCCATTTTTTTTCTTAATTCGGGTGTCATAAACGGCGAAGGACTTTCTTCTACCAATTTTTGATGACGACGTTGTATCGAACAATCACGCTCACTCAAATGACATACCGTTCCAAATTGATCTCCTGCTACTTGTATTTCGATATGTCGCGGTTCCTCTACATATTTTTCCATATAGACCCCATCATTTTTAAATGAAGTGGTAGCTTCCATTTTGGCAGAGTCATAGGCTTTCTCCATTTCTTCTGCCTTCCACACAATACGCATTCCTTTACCGCCTCCACCTGCTGTAGCCTTGATAATAACGGGATACCCCATTTTTTTGGCTTCTTTTTTGGCATGGTCTACACTCTGCAACAACCCTTCACTACCCGGCACTACAGGCACACCTGCTTTAATCATGGTTTCCTTGGCAGTGATTTTATCTCCCATGGCATTAATCATGTTGGGCATGGGTCCAATAAACTTAATATTATACTGGCCACAAATCTCTGCAAATTTTGCGTTTTCAGATAAGAAGCCGTAACCGGGATGTATGGCATCTGCATTGGTGATTTCGGCAGCAGCCATGATATGGGGTATGTTTAAATAGGAATCAGCCCCGGCAGGTTTGCCAATACAAACGGCCTCATCTGCAAATCGAACATGAAGACTGTCTTTATCAGCTGTGGAATACACTGCCACCGTGGGAATTCCCATTTCTTTGCACGTACGAATCACACGGAGCGCAATCTCTCCTCGGTTTGCAATTAATATTTTTCTAAACATGTTTTTTCAATTTGGCAATTTGATAATTTGATTCCTTGTTCATTTTTGGATTCCTTCAAAAAGTACCATTTGCATGGCGCACTATCAAATTTTCAAATTAAATTATTTTCAAATTACTTAAGGTTCAATAAGAAATAGTGGTTGGTCATATTCAACCGGACTCGAATCGTCAGCTAATACTTTAATTATTTTTCCGCTAAATTCACTTTCAATTTCATTGAATAGTTTCATCGCTTCTACAATGCAAATCACCTGACCCACTTTTACTTCATCGCCCACGTTTACAAAATTGGGTTTTCCGGGACCCGCAGCACGAAAGAAGGTTCCAATCATGGGCGATTTAACGGTAATTAAATTCTCGGCAGGTGCCTCTGAACTGGCTGTTGCCGGTGCGCTGGTGGCAACCGGAGCAGGAGTTGCAGCAAGCGGAGCAGGAGTTGAAATAGCGGCCGGAGCAGCGGTATGAACCACTTGTGGTGCCGGTGCCGAGTTGACCAATGGCATTCCTTGTCGAATGGTAATTTTAAAATCGCCTTTTTCCAATTTCAACTCATTCACATTCGAATGATTCACCGCCATCAATAAATTATTTATTTCATCAATATTAAATATTGCGTTGGGGGTTTTGGAAACAGGCTCTTTAACAACAGATTTTGTTTTTGGTGCTAACGGTTTGCCGGCCGGTTTCTTGCTGTTGTTTGGTACAGCAGCGCCCACTGCTTTTTTTGATGTTGCCATTTTTTATTTTTTTAATTTATAAAAAAGAAAATGTTATGATTAGAAAATCAATCCCTGTTAATTTTTCACTCGTTCTACATATTCACCAGACTTGGTGTTGATACGTATCATATCGCCTTCATTTACAAATAAAGGAACATTAACGGTAGCGCCGGTTTCCACAGTAGCAGGTTTTAGGGTTCTGGTGGCGGTATCGCCTTTCATACCGGGTTCGCTATAGGTTACCAGCACCTCAATTTTTTCGGGAAGCTCTACACCAATCGGCAAGTCCGTTTCTCCGTTAGTAAGTACAATCACTTCTAAACCATCTTTCAAAAATTGCGGCGCATTCACTAAATTTTCAGCCACTGTAATTTGTTCGAAGGTTGTATTATCCATAAAGTTGAATCCCGTTTCGTCTTGGTATAAATACTGATACGGTTTTTTTTCAACCCGAACCGGGTGTATGGTTTCACCACTATTCCAGGTTTGCTCTATTGTTCGATTATTGTCTACACCTTTTAATTTGGCCCACACTTTGGCTGCAGCCCGTGCGGTTTTATTTTGCCCAAACTCTACTACACTATACAAACTACCATCTAATTTGATAATTAATCCCGAACGCATATCTGCTGTTGTTGCCATTGTACTCTATTAATTTTTTGTTTAAACCACAAATATATATACAAACTATTAAATATTTTTCAAAGAACTTTGTATTGGACAAATAGTTTTTTATTGTATGTTAATAACTATGCTTTAATACATTTAGTATTATTTTAATGTGTATAGTTCTTATGGGTACAAGCGCCATTATTGTTATTCTCTGATGCATGTGCTTATATTTGCCACTCATGAAAAAAAGCATCGATACGTTACAGGTTGCCGAAGGAGAAATGTTACTCATTGACAAGCCCTATGGTTGGACTTCTTTCGGGGTGGTGACCCAAATTAAAAAATGGACCAAGGCAAAAATCGGTCATGCCGGTACCTTGGACCCTTTGGCAAGCGGTTTAGTGATATGTTGCACCGGCAAAATGACAAAAAAATTAAGTGAATTGTTGGGACTTAGTAAAGAATATACCGGTATTATTCATCTTGGGGCCACCACACCTACATTTGACCTCGAGAGCCTTCCCGAAAATAGGAAAGATTGTGGCTCTTTAACCCCTGCGCAAATTGAGGAAATCCGCTGCCGCTTCCTTGGTGAGATCGAACAATTTCCACCCATTCATTCGGCCATAAAGCAAGATGGAAAGCCGGTATATGAATTGGCGCGAAAGGGTAAGGAAGTGGTGATGAAAAGTAGAAAAGCACATATTTATGAATTTGAAATCACCGAAATGAAACTCCCTGAAATACATTTCAGAATCGTTTGCGGAAGTGGCACCTATATTCGTTCGCTTGCCAATGATTTTGGAGCGGCGCTGGGTTGCGGCGCCTATTTGCAGGCACTCAGGCGCACTGCCGTTGGAGAGCATCGTATCGAGAATGCATATACTATTGATGAAATGAGTACCCATTTTGGCCCAATAATGAATGCCAAAATAATTGTTCCCAAGTGTTAGGTTCTTGACAACAAAATGTATTTCGTTTTTGAATTACTGATACAGCCCACAAGCTTTTCCGCTTAGTCCAAAGTAAAAAAAAGATGCTCGAAATACACAACCTATACCTTCCAGTTTTGGTATAATTCAAACCCTTTCATAAATTCATTAATTTCCGATTTCACGGCAAGCGCTTTGGATTCATTATCAATATCTGCGATAATGGTATCAATCCAATGTACAATTTGATCCATATGATGTTCTTTCAAACCGCGGGTAGTTAATGCCGGTACACCCACCCGAATACCGGAAGTAATAAACGGCGACTTATCATCGTAGGGCACCATATTTTTATTGAGGGTAATATCTGCTTTTACCAGCATGTTTTCGGCTTTTTTTCCACTAACATTTTTATTACGAAGGTCAATCAACAACAGGTGGTTGTCCGTACCTCCCGAAACCATATGATACCCCCTAGCATCAAACGCTTTTTCCATTGCTTTGGCATTGGCTAGTATTTGTGTGGTATACACCTTAAAGTCATCTTGCATAATTTCAAAAAACGCAACAGCCTTTGCGGCGATTACATGCTCTAGTGGGCCACCCTGTGTACCTGGAAAGACAGCCAGATTAATGAGATCACTCATCATTTTTAAATTTCCCTTGGTATCTAATATTCCCATGGTATTTTCAAAATCCTGCTTCATCAAGATGATTCCTCCACGGGGTCCGCGAAGTGTTTTATGCGTGGTGGACGTTACAAAATGGCAATGCTCAAAAGGGGCATTCAAATGTCCCTTGGCAATCAGCCCGGCAGGATGGCTCATATCGCAAAGCACATAAGCGCCAACAGCATCGGCAATACTTCGAACCCGTGCATAATCCCAATCACGACTATAAGCAGAAGCCCCGCAAATAATTAATTTGGGACGCTGTTCGTGGGCTTTTTGTTCCATCATATCATAATCTACCAGTCCATCTTCTTTTTTTACAGCATAAAAATGAGGTTCATATAATTTGCCGGAAAAATTTACCGACGAGCCATGTGTCAGATGGCCACCCATACTTAAATCAAGACCTAATATTTTATCGCCGGGTTTTAAAATGGCCAACATCAATGCGGCATTGGCTTGTGCGCCTGAGTGGGGCTGTACATTCGCAAAGTCGACACTAAAGATTTTCTTGGCACGGTCAATAGCAAGTTGCTCACTCATGTCAACGATTTCGCAACCACCATAATATCTTTTTCCCGGATACCCTTCAGCGTATTTATTGGTCATGATATTGCCCATGGCACGCATTACCTGTTCGCTGGCAATATTTTCTGAAGCAATAAGCTCTAAACCCATTTGTTGCCTTTGGTATTCCTGTTGTATCAGGTCAAAAATCTCTTGATCGAATTGCATATAATGTTTTGATTATTTAGCCGTTAAAGATAAATGATATAAATTTGAATTTTCGAAAACAATGTTGAATTTTCGAATCGAAACGAAAATGGTGTTTTGATCAAGTAAATACACACTTATGAAAGTAATAATTCCGGTAGCAGGGGCAGGTGCTAAATTGCGACCACACACCTATACCCAACCCAAACCGCTGATTCCACTCGCTGGAAAAACCATCTTGAGTTTTATTATCGATCAGTTTGTGGAAATGGGCCAGCACGACTTCATTTTTATTATTGGATATTTGGGAGAAAAAATTAAGAATTATGTGATTGAAAAATATCCGGATATCAATGCCACCTTTGTGGTGCAGGATGAGAGGTCGGGCACTGGACACGCGGTTTATTTAGCAAAAGAATTTGTAGAGGACAATGAAGAGATTATGATTGTGTATGGCGATACCATTTGCGATTACAAATTAGAAGAAGTTGTGGCCGCACCCCATTCCTTATTAGGGGTAAAAAAGGTGGACACGCCCCAACTATTTGGTGTGGCAGAAATTTCGTCAGATGGTTGGGTGAAAAACCTGGTAGAAAAACCCACGATACCGAAATCCAATTTAGCTTTAGTGGGTATTTATAAAATCATGGAAAGCAGTATACTTTTTAAGACCGTCGAAAATGATTATCTCAATAAGGGAACTCAGTTAGAATTTCACTTGACGGATGTCATCAATACCATGGTACAAAACGGAATTCGAATTGGTACATTTCAGGTGGCCAATTGGTTTGATTGTGGCAAAAAAGAAAACTTATTAGAAACGAATGCCATTTTATTAAATAAGGTGGAATTTGCCTCGGAGGAGATTCCATTTTTTGATAATACCATCGTTATTCATCCGGTGAGTATTGCAGAGGGTTGCAGTATCGAAAATTCCATTATCGGTCCTAATGTTACCATAGGCGAAAAAGCGATCGTCAAAAATTCCATTTTGCGTGATTCCATCATTGGGTCCTACTCCGTGTTAGAAAAAGTAGTTTTGCATAACTCTCTGGTCGGTAGCGATGCCCTTATTTGTGGTGCCAGTCAAAGCCTTAACATTGGAGACAATACTGAAATTGACCTGAGTAAATAAGGAAGCAAAAAATTTAGCGGCCATTCAAGTGGTGCGTTGGTATCGCATCATCGAATAACATTAACAAAAGTAAATCACAACAACAGTGCAATATTTCGGAAAATTTTTAGGCGAGGAAAAGAAATTTGAAAACAGAATTACCCAACTCTTTACCATACAATATCCTATAATACAAGCGGGTATGATATGGGCCTCCGGTTGGAAATTGGCTTCTGCAGTAAGCGAGGCCGGGGGGCTAGGCCTCATTGGTGCCGGTAGTATGTATCCCGAAGTGTTGGAAGCGCATATTCTGAAATGTATGAATGCTACCAATAAACCCTTTGGTGTCAATTTGCCTTTATTGTATCCAGATATTCATAAGCATATTGAAGTAATTCTTAAACATAAGGTGCCTATTGTTTTTACCTCTGCCGGCAATCCTAAAACATGGACCCAAACTTTAAAAGATAATGGCATTATAGTAGTTCATGTGGTATCATCGGCAAAATTTGCCATTAAATGCCAAGATGCGGGTGTGGATGCGGTGGTAGCAGAAGGATTTGAGGCCGGAGGGCATAATGGTAGAGAAGAAACCACTACCTTATGTTTACTGCCATCGGTACGAAAAAGCATCCATATTCCCCTTATTGCTGCAGGTGGAATCGGCGACGGTGCTTCCATGTTAGCAACTATGGTATTGGGTGCTGAGGGGGTACAAATTGGTTCTCGATTTGTATGCACTCCTGAAGCCTCCAGTCATATTAATTTTAAGAATAGAATTGTGGAAGCAAGCGAAGGGGATACCGAATTGGTTTTAAAGAGGATTACACCGGTACGATTGCTAAAGAATGATTTTTATTCACTAGTGAAACAGGCAGAGAGCGATTGTGTGGACGTGGATACCCTGTCGGCATTGCTTGGTAGGGCCAGGGCAAAAAAAGGTATGTTTGAAGGAGATATGACGGAAGGTGAACTTGAGATTGGTCAAATTTCAGCACTTATTGATGAGATTACGCCAGCAGGAGTGGTGGTGCAATCTATTTGGAGTGAGTTTAACAGCCTTTTACAAGCTTTTCAAGGCATCTATTAATTATATTTTATTATTTTTGGGGCTTCTATGAATATGAAAAAACTACTTTTATTTCTTATCTGTTTTTTTCCGATAGCGATTCTGGCGCAAACCGGCGGGGTAAATAGCGGTAATAACAACAACCAGAACAACAATCAAAATAACAATCAAAACAATAATCCAAGTGGCAATAATCCCAATCCTTTTGGGAGTAATCCGTATAATACCAATCCATATAATACCAATCCCTATTTAGACCAAAATCAACAGAATAATTCCAATTTTTTTGATCGAAAACAAAATAACCAAAATCAGAATAATCAAAATAATCAGAATAATCAAAATCAGAATAATCAAAATAACCAAAATCAAAACAATCAGAACCTGAACGATCTGGACAGAAACCAACAAAAATTTCAGGATTTAAATGATGTAAAAACGCAGGACGAAAAATTGCAAGAACTCTATCAAAATGATCCTGAGTATTTAAAATATCTACTATCCAACAAGCAAGATCTAGAATCAAAAATCGACAATGCAAACAAGGATGATAGTGTTAAGAAAAGAATATATGGAGCCGATTTTTTCAGCAATAATGCGTTTGATTTATCGGATAGAGCACCGTCTGCTCCGCCCTTGGATTATAGACTGGGGCCTGGTGACGAATTAATAGTGTCTTTATGGAATGCCGGTGAATTGCAAAAGAATTATACTATCTCCAAGGACGGTTCTGTTTTTCCGCAACTTGTTGGGAAAATTTATGTACAAGGTTTGACCTTAGATGAAGCTACTAAGGTTATTGCCGCAAAATTTAGAAAGGTAGTTCCTAGCAATACCTCTGTTGATGTGCAACTGGGTCGGACCCGAACCATCCGCGTTACGATTGTCGGAGAGGTTAAAAAACAAGGCACTTACACTATGTCCGCTTTCAACACAGCACTCAATGCCTTGTTTAAGGCCGGTGGTGTTACCCCCGTTGGAAATTTACGAAGAATTTCTATTATTCGTGAAGGCCGAATCGTAGACGAAATTGACCTTTATAAATATTTGGAAAAAAATACCCAATCGGCAGAAGTTTATCTTGAGGACAATGATTTTATTAGAGTGGGCGTTTTTGAAAAGAAAGTAAATGCCGATGGAGAATTTAAACGCCCTATGTTTTATCAGCTGAAGGATGATGAAGGATTACACGATTTGATTGAACTGGCTGGGGGGCCAAACTTCAACGCACGTAATTCATTAATTCATATCAAAACGGTTGTGAATGAAGAGGAAAAGTACATCGATTTAGATGGAAAAAAATTTATTGACGCCAATTCGGATGCTGATTTGGTATTGAAAGATGGTGATGTGGTAACAATCAGACCCATCAACCAAGGTCTAAAAAATATAGTTAGGGTGGACGGTGCCGTAAATTATCCAGACGATTATGAAATAAAACCCGGTGAAAATTTAGTGAAATTATTAGAACGTGCCGGTGGTGTGGCTTCCAATGCCTATTTGCCAAGAGCGTATGTTTTTAGGGGTTCAAATACGCTTGAATCGGACGCCATAAAAGTTGATATTAATGATGCGAATGCGATTAATAGCCTTGAATTGTTTAGTGGAGATAAAGTAAAAGTGTTATCGCAAAAAGATTTCGAACAGCAATATGCCATTGAGGTTATTGGCAATGTTCGTAAACCGGGCAAAATTCTTTATTATAAAAATCTAAAACTAAAAGATGCCTTGCTTTTGTGCGGTGGATTGCGATTGGATGCTGAAAATGGAAGAATAGAAATATCTAATATCGTGGATTCGGTTAATAATTATAATATCAAATCGAGTGGCGCCAATATCAAAATTGTATCCATTAATTCGAATTTACAACTGGATGAATCCTCCGATGATATTGTGCTCAAACCATTAGATAGAGTGTATGTTAGAAAGAAGACAGAGTTTCTCACCCAAGATAAGGTGGTGGTGCTAGGTGAAGTGCAATATCCTGGTGAGTATGTATTAATTGATAAAAATGAAAAATTATCTTCCTTAATCAAACGAAGCGGGGGATTAAAAAGTACAGCCTTTGCTGAGGGTACCAAATTATTGAGAAGTAAGGTGGGTCCTGTAGTTATTGACTTGCCGGCTGCCCTACGTAAGGACGGATCCAAGTACGATATAATACTTACTGATAGTGATGTGGTTATTGTACCGCCTGCCAATGACATTGTTGGCGTTAGAGGGGAAGTGCAACAAATTGTAAATATTAAGTATGACAATGATAATAATTCGGTTGCTTATTATATAGGTGCTGCAGGGGGGTATGGCGAACGACCTTGGCGTAGTAGGATTAATGTAAAATACCTAAACGGAAGGATTCGCAAAACAAGAAATTTCCTCTTTTTCCATTTTTATCCCGTTGTAAAACCGGGCTCAGTGGTTACAGTTCCCAAAAAGATAGAACGAGAAAATAAGGCTAAATTCTCTGATATTTTTACCTATTCATTGTCGGCCATTACCACATTAGCCACTTTGTTGGTTTTATCTAAATCTCTTAAATAGTTTTTAACCGTGGCAAATACTTTACAGATTATTCAAGAATTCATAGCCAAAATCAAATCATATTTTGTTCTCATTTTTGGTGTTTCCTTTGTTTTAGCTGCGGTGGTTTTTTTTATTGCCCGTACGCAAAAAGCAACCTATACTACCTATTCCAAAATCTTTCCGCTCGCAATCAATAAAACCAATGGAAGTAGTCCCATTGATGCGATCAAATCGCAATTTGGAATCTCCGACAAAACGGATTACGATAAAATTTATAACGTAAATGAGTTAGTGAATAGTAGAACCATTTCACGAAAAATTGTACTTTCAAAACCAGATAACCGAAAGTACAAGAATCTCGCACAGTGGATTTTAGAGGATCATAATAAGAATGTTCCATTTTGGCAAAAAAAGATTGTATTGGATAAAAAAGATACCAATTCCCTTACATACATGGCGGCGAATTTGTTTATTCAAGCTACCAATATCAATATTGATTCTAAAACAGGTTTTACAAAAATTACCAATACCTTTCATGAAAAGGAACTGACGAAAGAGATAAATGAGGCAACCCTTGAATCCCTTTCGAATTATTATATCTCATTGGTAACAGAAAAGCCCCGAACCGATCTCATTAAAATACGCATTTTGCGCGACTCACTTCGCGAGGAACTGTATGCTATTGAACGTGCTATCGCCGGTTTTCAGGATGCAAATCAATTGTCGGTAAAGTACTCTGTAAATATCCCTCAGGCAAAGCTTATCAGGTCGCGAGTAGAAGTTGAACAACTATATGCCGTAACCGTTACCGCTTTTCAAAATGCCCGATTTAAATTATTATCGGAAAGTCCTATTTTCCAAGTTCTTGATTTTCCGGGAGCACCGTATGTCTATGAAAAACCCTCTTCAAGAAAAGCTGCGATGATTACTTTTTTGGCTGTTTTTATTCTCTTATGCCTGATAGTTTGTCGAAAAATATTTGCCAGACTTCTTATTGAGGAATTGTCTAAATCCTAGCTATACCGCATCCATTTGATTACTTCTTTCCAACTGGTTTTTTTGCCATATAACAAAATGCCGGTTCGATAAATTTTGGCACTCACCCAGGTCATAAAAACAAATCCGACCACCAGTAGCACCATCGATAAAACCAATTGCCAGGCAGGTACTCCATACGGAATACGCGCTAACATTACAATAGGAGAGGTGAGCGGAAACAAGCTTCCAAATACCGATAAGGTACTGTTAGGATCTTTTACAGATGTGGCCATAATAATAAAACCTAAAATAATGGGCATGGTTACCGGAATGGTAAGTTGTTGGGCCTCTTGAGGATCCTCGTTTACCAAACTTCCAACAGCAGCAAACATGGAAGCATATAAAAAATAACCACCTAAAAGTAAAACAGAAAGCACCCAAGTATTAGGCCCCAATTTTGATTCATAACCGATTGGATGACACCCATGTTTTCTCCTTTGGCAATATTGCCCACCTGCCCTGCATTTCAGCTGGCATATGCATACCACCTTGCAACATATCTGCAACTCCCGGAACCAATAATGGAATCAGTAGTTGCAATAACATCATTAAACCAATCCACATCACAAATTGTGTAAGGCCTACCAGTGCTATACCAATAATTTTCCCCATCATTAACTGAAAGGGCTTTACACTGCTGATAATTACCTCTGCAATTCGATTGGTTTTTTCTTCCATGACCCCACGCATCACTCCGGCACCATAAATAAATATTACCAGATAAATTAAGAAACCCATGGCGTACCCAATAGAAGAGGCTATTTCGGAATTGGTTTCTTTATTGTCTTTCAAATCAAAACTTCGAATATCGATTGAGCTGTTTTGAATACTGTCAATTTAGGCTTTATCAATTCCGGCATCTTCTAATTGTTTAATCTGAAAAATTTGGTCTATTTCACTACTGATAAACTCTTTTGCACTCAGGCTTACACCGCCTTCCTTGTAAATATGAATACTGTCTGGTTGATTATTTTTGAAGGGATAAATATGTAAATAAATATCTGCATCGGCCCGCTTCAGAAAATCGGTATTGCTTTCTCCCTCTTTCTTTTTTTCATACAGCAGGCTATAGGATTTTTGCACCATATCCATTTTATGTACAAAGAAACCCGATTCATCGTTTACTACAATTGTTTGTTTCTGTTCGCTCTTTACTGCCATATACACAAACAATGAAATGAGTCCGAACATCATGATCGGTATCAGCAAGGTGGTGACAATAAATGATTTTTTTCGCACCCGGGTAATATATTCCCTACGAATGATAAGCCATATTTTATTCATAATGAGTTCGTTTAAATTATTTTGAAAATTGACGGGATGATGCAGTGCCTTCCACCTGTTGAATAAATATTTCATTTAGCGAAGGCAAAATTTCTTGAAAGGTGTGTATGGAATAGTTGTTTTGCAAGCAATCATTCAGCAAGGATTTTGCCTCCTCATTATTTGCAAACTGAAGGATGTACTCATGACCCTTACGAGATACGATTTGTCGTTCAAAGCCGTTTAAGTCATGATCGATTACCAGCTTATACTGATTTTTCTTAAATTGATTTTTAACGGATGCTACCTCGCCCTGAAGGATTACCTTTCCTTGATTGATAAGGGCAATTTCTTCACATATTTCCTCAACCTGCTCCATCCGATGTGTCGAAAATAAAATAGTAGTTCCCTCTTTGGCAAGGCTATAAATTTCTTGTTTGATAATTTCGCTATTCACCGGATCCAATCCACTAAAGGGTTCATCTAGTATGAGTAGTTTTGGCTGATGCAAAACGGTAGTTACAAATTGCAATTTTTGTGACATCCCCTTACTTAAATCTTCTACTTTTTTATTCCACCAGCTATGCATATCCATTTTGCTGAACCAATAGTTGATTTTTTGCATAGCTTCAATTTTTCCCATCCCTTTTAATTGCGCTAGGTAAAGGGTTTGCTCGCCTATTTTCATTTTTTTGTAAAGACCTCGCTCTTCGGGCATATATCCAATATACTTGCTGTGTTCTATAGCATTAAAAGCCTGACCGTCAAATAGGATATTGCCGGAATCAGGAAGCGTAATACCGGTTACCATTCGCAACAGGCTTGATTTACCTGCACCATTTGGACCTAATAATCCATAAATAGTACCTTTATTTATTTGCAGACTAATATCATCTACCGCTTTTTGAGTGGCATAGTACTTTTTTAAGTGTTCTAATGTTAGCATGGAAATCCTATTAATTTGAAAGGCAAAAATAAGATGTTTTCATGGTTGCTGTCTGCCTATTTTATGAGTGGTTCAGGGACAGGATAAATAGGATCGTGGTAGTGTTCGCACTTTTATATATTTTTGATAAAAAGTTCTCTGTGAAAACCTACATAATACTACGGCATGCCAAGTCGGATTGGAGTAATTTATACCTTCCTGACTTCGATCGCGAATTAAATGAAAGAGGTCTCCATGATGCACCCATGATGGGCAAACGATTATTACAGCGAAATATTCCCATTGATTACATCCTGTCGAGTACCGCCAAACGTGCTGCGCAAACCGCACAAGCAGTGGCTGCCCAAATCGGTATTAAGGAGAACAGAATTCGTTACAGCGACGATTTGTATCACGCCTCTCCAGATACCATTGCCGATCATCTTATGACTATCGATAATAGCATACAGAGTGTCTTACTGGTATGCCACAATCCAGGTATTACCTATTTTGTAAATCACCAATGCGGACATCTTACCTACAATGTACCCACATGTGGTATGATTTCTTTCGAATTCGATGGTGACGAATGGACGCAGCTGCTAACAGCCAATAAGCGATTACTATTTTATGATTTTCCCAAAAATCAAGACTAACAGTAACGCGCTATCAATTCGTATTTTTTATAAGTGTACCGCATTTCTGCAAGAGCAAACTGCAATCCGGCCATGCCATCTAAAAATCCGAGTCGGAAAATATAGTTTTTGATAAATCCAAATACAGGGCTGAGGTATTGCTTCACTACCGAAGACTCAGCACCTTCGGCTATTTTTTGTTTGGCAAAAAGATGTGCGTAGTGAGTCAATTTGGTTTCGTGCTCTTCATTGGTATTGTAGGAGTAATGCCACATGTAACCCTTTAGTTTTTTTACGGTAACATTTCCTCTGAATTCGATATCCTCATGCACCTCATTTTGATTCCACCACGCCCGTTGTCGGTTAAAAAGTCGCACACGGTATTCGTTACTCACCGCACCATGATGCAAGACCTTTCCTGCAATCACCAGTTTTCTTCTGATTTTATAGGCCACATCCATCGACATTTCCTCCGAAAAAATTTGAACGATGTGGTCTCTGAGCGCGGCATTCACTTCTTCATCGGCATCCAGGCTCAAAATCCAATTGTATTTTGCATGCCGGCTGGCCACATTTTTGGTGTACGAATATCCCTTCCACTCCATTTCTACCACAGTGGCCCCTAAGGTTCGAACGATGTTTTTTGTATTGTCAGTACTTCCACTATCTATCACCAAAATATCGTCGGTAATGCCCACTAGTGGCGCTATAGCAGTGGCAATATTCTTTTCTTCATTTTTAGCAAGAATAATAATGGATAAAGGAAGCATGCTACAAATCTAAATATTTTGTGAGAATTAAAAATTTTTTTAAATCAACTTGAACCTTTAATGTGTTTAGGGGTATAAGTATCAAAAATATATTTCAATGAAAAACAACGCATCACCCTAATCCTACTTTTTTTAGGCCATCTGGTATTTGCACAGAAGGCAGAAACCATTCAAAGTTTTGCCACCAATCCCCAAAGCATGATGTGGTATAAGCAGCAACTGAAAGCATGGGAGAAGGAATTATCTAAAGATGAAAAGAACGAAAACGCCTGGCACAATTTGTTTAAAGCGCAACGATATATTACCAATCATGACACTACAGACAAAAGAAAGGGAACTGAACGACAGGTAGAAATGCAGGCTATTTTAGATAGGATGCAAGAAGCCATCCCGAATACCTATACCGTTAATTATTGCAATTGGGTGTTTCATGGAAATGATATGAACTACTACTCTTTTCTGGAAAGGGCAGTTGCCATTGATCCGCATCGTCCCGATCATATAGACTACATGATAAACATCGGTGAAATGCAACGAAACGTGAAACAGAGAGATGAATTTTCATTGCGAAAAATTGAAACAGGCCAGATGTCGCCAGGTTTGCTGTATTACAATTATAATACCTTAATTGGCCTTGAAAAGAATGCCATTTTGGTTACTAGTGGCGACAACGATACCTATCCAGTTTGGGCTTTGCAGGCCAAAGGTATCCGCAGAGATGTGAAGGTGATCAATCGCTATTTAATTTCACTAAAGGCTTATCGCGAGAAAATGTTTAAAGAACTGGGTATCGAAGCCGATGATTTGGATAATGTAAAACCGCAGGGCCCTTTTAATGAGAAATTATTGCAGGTACTCCATAGCAATTCGAATCATTTTCCGGTATATTCGGCACTCACCTGCACAGGCGATGATGTATACTCTGACAAGGTTGCAGAAAATTTATTTTTAGTGGGGTTGGCCTATGCCTATAAAACCAGCGCCTTCGACAATATGGCTGCAATGCGAAAAAATGTGGAAACCTTATTTGCCATAGACTATCTCGACAAAGTATTTTACGAAGATTTTGCTGCTGAAAAAGTGAAGGAGGTAAATCGAAATTATATTGTTCCCTTTATAAAACTTTATGTGCATTATAAAGAAGCAGGGGAATTGCAAAAACAAAACTGGATAAAAGAAAAGTTAATTTTATTGAGTAAAGGAAATGAAGAGGAAGAAACTGTCTTAAAATTTGTAGATTAGATTTTGTTTTTATTCAAAAAGAATATCGACTCCGATTCAAGTGACGAAACCTTGATGCGACTCCTACTCAAAGGCAATAAACTGGCCTTTGAGTTGTTGTATGAACGATATTTTGACAAAATGGTGTGGTATGCATTTGGTTATTTGAATGACATACCCAAGGCAGAAGATATAGTGCAGGAGGTGTTTATTAAAATTATTCAAGCACCGGAAAAGTTCGACGTCAACAAAAAATTCTCCACCTGGATCTATACGATTACCGGCAATCGCTGTAAAAATCAATTGAGGGATGAACGAAATCAGCAATTGCCGTTGACAGAAGCCATTGGCTCAAACTGGTCAGTGGCGCCACAATCGCATGTGGATGTAAATTATTTGCGTCAAATTCTCGATGAAAAATTTGAAAGCCTTTCTGAAAAGGAACAACAAATTTTTACCCTGCGCTTTTCTCAGCAATTGAGTATTCGCGAAATTGCTGCTATTATGAATATTCCGGAAGGTTCTGTGAAGTCCGGAATATTTTATTTATTAAAAAAGTATACGCACATTTTTAATTACTATAATTATGAAACCTAATATTGAAGAAATACCCGTAGTGGTTTTTGAGTGGATAGCTAACATGCCATTTGAGGCGCTTAAGAAGGAAATGCAAGCAGAGGTTTTAAACCACCTAACAAAAAAGGAATATAATACATTGCACCAAACACATGGTAGCATTTCAAAGACTTTACAAGTAAATCCTGTTGCTACTTCACGCAAAAGCGAATTACTGAATTTATTTGAGGAGACCCATCAGAATCGAAGACCGAGACTTACGTTGCAGTCTGATATAATATGGAAAGCGGCCAGCATATTACTCCTTTTTTCTACCTTGTGGTTCGCGCATCATTCAAAGAAAACGCAGGGGGAGCTCGGTGTTCACATTGCAGAAAAGGTGGATACCCTAATAAAAGAAGTTCCTTCCATTGTGTATCAAACCGTAAGAGATACCATTTACTTAAAGCAAGCACTCGAGTCTAAACCCAAGAGAACCTTAGCAAATGCACAGGGCTTGAACGAAAGGAAGGAACATAGAACGATTGCAGCTTCGAGCAAAGCGGAGTATGTTTCCACTCAATCCGCAGTTGTAGACGTTCAAATTTTGACCCTTAGTAGTATGGATAAGGTTTCGAATACAAGCAGACGAAATAGTATGAATGATGATAGCCTCGAAAGGAATTTTAAGTTTGTGAGTTTATAAGTGCTTTGTTTTTGCGCTTGAGCACCTTTATAAAGGGTGAGGAAAAAGTACGAATAAAAAACAACTGTTCCATCTTTTTTGTACCAAATTTGTACAGCTAAATGTTGCTCCTATTTTACAAGGGGCAGTTGGTTGTGTTAATGCTTAGATCCTACATACATTTTGTAATAACTACAGGTATTGAAAATCCGTTCTTGCAAAGCGGTATTCTTAAAAGTGGTTGACAGGTTTTTTGAAGTAAGGGATTCTTTAGAGAATAGCCTACGTAATCTGACACATCTTCCCAATATTTATATTCGGTATTGAATTTGGTTTTTCGAGGACAACGTTTTTGCCAACATTTTGCCAGCAGAAAGGTGGCCTGTGCTTTTTCCTCAGCAGTTTTCAAAGACATCAGCGCATCCTTTGCATATTTTTCGGAAGCAGTAAGGCGAAAATAGTTTTGATAGCTTTTATGAAAGGGCATTTCGTAATAATCTTTGTCATTGCAGTAAATATGAGTATCGATTGAATCAAAATCATAATACACCGCATTGCTTCCATATTGATTCCAATGGTTATCCAAAATGTAATGATTTTTGCCATAAAAGCTCAAATTGTAGAGCACCGTTGCATAAAGTAATTTGTCGGTGGCATTACCCTCGTTTACTTTGTCAGCATTGGATTTTAATTTTAGTGCCAATTCTAAAATTTGCTTTATGGTGTAGGAATTTTTTTGCCCTGCGTCTTCCATATAATCGTTGATGCTACTATTAGCAGGGTTTGGGCCCATTATTGTGGTGAACGAAGCCGGTAGGGCATCGTACATAGAGAGCGCTTGATCCCAGCGTTCGGCCAACATATGTTTTCGGGCGATTACTAAATCAAATAAAGTGGCTCCTTCATCAAATTTGGTTCCTTGTATCAGGTAGGTTTCAAATTCTGTACGACCCTTGCGGGCAAGAAATTGTTGTTTGAGCTGTTGCACTGTTTCGATTGAAAATTGCTGATTTAATAAATAGGTGGCATAGTTTGAATAATTGAAACTTTCCGGCGAATAGTCAGAGGCGTATAAATGAAAGGAGTCGGCATCAAAGCAATTCGCATAGGTATAGGTCCAAAAAGTAGCGAGGGTATCTTTTTTTGCGAGGTAGTAGGGTGCTATTTCATTGTATAAAAGATAATATCCAACATGATTGTTTGTTTGTCCCGATGCAATGGATTTAAAATATTGAATTAAGGAAACAAACTTTTCAGTTTCCAGCTGATTGCTTTTTTTGAGATGAAGTAAGGCAGAAAGCAACTCAAATTGTTTACGTTCGATTTCATCCTTTGGTAATGAAGTGATTTTCTCTAACAGGTTTTGGGCCTTCTCATAGTCGCCGGTTTTATAATAGTAATAGGCAAGGCTATTGGCAACACTTACTTTAGCCGGAATGTTTCCGTTATGATGTAGTATGCTATTTGATAATTCAATAAATTGCGATAGAATATGAGCGCTAACATAAAAGCTGTCCATATCTATTGGATGATCATAATCCAGGTAATGGATGTTTTTGGTTTCGTATTTATTTTTGGTAAGCCAATACTCTTCCATTTTATGAGCCTCGCGCAACCAAAGAAATTTTAGAATTTCGGAACCGGGGTTTTTTTGATACACCATATTGGCAAATTCCATATTGGGTAAGGGTTCATTCGCTCCTTCCAACATGGCCACGTACACGCTGTCGCTTGCATCTTTACACAAAGGCAATGCCGATTTCCAATTTCGGTTTGAAAAAAGGTACGTATTCATAGCTTCCATTTTTTGGTCGGGACAGTTGGCAAATGCCCGAGCACTATAGTAAATGGCTTTATCGTACTGCTTCATGCGAAGTAAGGCACCTGCATACATCCCCTCGCACCAATATTGCGCTAGGGAATGATCTTGAGAAATCATTGGGTAGTATGTTTCAAAGGCTTGAGCAGCCTTGTCGTGATACTTATTAAAATGGGTAGCCCTTAGTATCAGATACAATAATCGCCATTTCACAAAAGGCTCTTTGCTGCTTTGTAACATACGTTCACATTTTGCTGTAAACGTAGCAACCGTATCGTACCCTACTACATTGGTATAAGAGCTATAATCCCATATTCCATCTGATGGCAACAACTCGTTTTTATATGCATTCATCAAAAGAAGATATTGCCAGATTTCTTCTGCATTCGATTTGGTATCTATAAATTTGGAAATGGGCGATTGTTTTTGCAAGGCAAGATTTGAATCATGATAAATGAATTGTCTGATGACTGTATCATGGATCGATAGGGGCAATTTTAGATAGGTTCTCCATTGGCTGAGGTTGTGTCGGATTTTATCAGGAACTGCTTCTCGCTCTTCTGTATAGGGCGCCCAACTTTTGCTATAAAATCGGTTAGAGGGGTCAAACTGATAGTCAAATAGTGGATGCTGATAATTATAATGTTCGAGAAGCCAGCTAAATTGCCAGCCGGTAAAATCGGGACCGCATGCATTGGTTTTTAGCGTAAAGCTCGCAAACAGGCTAATACAAACAATGGCGAATTTTGCTGCTATCGAGATCGAAGTAAATGATTTCATTTTTTGAATTCTTGACATAATGTTGAATGGTATGTAATGCTTGTTCCAAATCTTTTTTTGAAATGGTTTCAATGCGGATCGATTCGTTCGGGTAAAAATTTCGTTGACAATTGCTATCAAAATGGGCCTGAACACAAATATACTTGATTTCAGAAATTCGTTTCCAATACTTGTTTTCTACCATGGGTGTTTTATACAATATGCCCTTAAACATTTGATTACTATAAAGTAATGTCCAGTTGAAAATGGGTAAGGCAATATTCAAGGGAAGTGGATACGATTTTGTTGCTTGTAAATAGGCCTGCAAATCCTTTTTATTAAAAATTGAATTTTCATTGTGGTCCTTTTTCATAGTTCCCATATTGTAACACATTAGGCTAACATAATCAGCTGGGGGTATACCCGATTTGTCTGCATATTTGTACTGATATAAACGAAGCGTGGCGCTCACGATTATCCTTTTTTGTTTGAGACATTTCAAAAAATAGAAATAGGAATCGCGGGTGCTTGCAGTCCAGTCGCAATCTACCTGCATCTCCTGTAAGGGCAATTGCTGCGATCCCATTATTTGCCCGCATAACGAAAAGCAATTCTGGGCCAGTTCATTTAGAAGGTTTGTGTCTGCCTGTTTAAAAATGTCATTTTGAATAAATACGGTAGGTATGTACTCTATTTTATGAATTGGTGCCTCTTTCCAACGCAAAACGCCTTGTGGTTTCGGGAGATTATTTTCGACGGCGATATCAAAACAATGTAGGTATATTTTTTTTATTCCCTTCTTTTTAAGATACTCTTTTTCAAAGGAATTTAATTGGTACTGCGTTTTCCAATAATAAAATGCCTGGTTTTCGTTTGACGATTTTGATGGCGTGCAAGCGTTGATAAAAAGCAACGTTATAAAACCAATGCATCCTATATAAAAGGCCTGCATTTTGCTGGTAAAAGGGATGATGGGTTTCAAGAAAATGACAATTTCATTTTATTAGAAAATGAAAGGATAAAACTACAACATCCGAAAAATATATTTGCGAACCCTTTTTTTTTGATATTTCAGCTAACCCTTCTTTTGCAACTCAAGTTCTTCTTCCGCAGAAATATCCACCAATGCATAATTTCCCATATTGGTAATGTTCAATTCATCGAGGAGATTTACCAAATCGGCATACTGACTTTCGGCTGAGGCCTTTACAATTACAAACGGGAAATCATCTTTCTTACTTCCTTTTAGGCCATTGATATAGGCGCTTTTCACATTGGCAGCATGATCAAACAAGGCTTTTCGAATCGTATGAAAATCAGTTTGCTGTAGTTTTTCATAAACACTATTCATAGCATCTGTTCCAGAATAATGATAAAGTTTATGGTCTTTCCCTAAATAAATGGTCATGGCGGTATGATGTGCTAAAGGCATGGAAGGCCCTTCAACCGGCATATTAATATCCATTGTTTTGGGTACGCTTAAGGTGGTGGTGAAAATAAAAAAGGTAATCAAAAGAAATCCCAAATCCACCATGGGAGTAAGGTCGATACGAGGGTTTCCTCTGCTTGCGGAGCCGGTGCTTTTTACAATGAGTTCTGCCATGATGGAGTAGTTTACATCTATAACGAAAAAGAGTGCATAGTATTGCAAAGGGTATTACTAATTTTAAAACGCAGGTAGGACGAATGAAAGGTATGTAGGGAATAGAGGATCAGGGGGTCATTTATTTGAATCCCTTTTGGGCGGCACACACGCTTTTCGTTTCAATCTTTTTCTGCTGCCTTCGCAACGCATTTTCCGTTGAATACCGGATGAATATCAGGCAGCGCCAAAAGGATTTTCACTACAATCGTTGCCGCAATGCACGTCTCTCTATAAAGATGTTTGCAGTGTATTTAAACGGATGAAAAAGTGGTGAAAAACGATGCTGGATATTGGGTTAAAAAAGTAATATTCATCAACCAATTTTCATAGCAAGCTTCCATTATACCTCCTGTTCGCAAGACGTTAATGGAAACAAGCAATGGAATTAATGGAGTACTGATATTTTTTTGATGACGGAAATTTTGTCACATGTCCTCATCCGAACGAAGTACATTCCGTTTACCAATTGATTGGTTGAAATGATTTCACTGGAGGCATTTTTTCCTTCTTTATGAAAAACAACTTGCCCCATACTATTAATAATCTCAATTTGGAAATTCAACTGAAAGGGAAATTTCATCTGTATGCATTCCTTCGTGGGATTGGGAGATATCGACAGGTCCAGTACTGCCTCATTATCCTCTGCCAAATGTGAAGGATTTTCAAGAATTCTAAATACTTCCACCTCATCAATATAATAGTAGGCGCCCGGTCCCATACTTCCTACTAAACCATCACCCGGTACCGAAAGAGGTGCCATCACATTATTTAAATTTCCAATTAAGAGATACTGTATGTTTGGAATACTGGGAGTATAATCGAAGGAAACAAGCGTCCAATTGGTTTTATCGGTTATTGCTTGAGGTGTAGTATACATGGCACCGCTGGGTACATAAGCTGGTATTGGATTAATCGCTTGATAGGCGGCATACCCCTGAAAGGTAAAAAGAGAAGTACCCAAGGCCATTCCCATAGAAGTGGCACCATTACTTTTTTCAGCTAAGGACGTTTTATATTGTATTCTATAGGGAATTCCTACTGTAAGCGGAGCGCTTAATTGTACTTGAATATATTCTCGACCGTTAGGAAACGAATAAAATGAATGCGTACCCAGCAAACCTGCATAACTATTACCATCTGCAGGTGCTTGTGAACCGGCTACATTGGTGGGAATTTGCATATTGTTATTCATGCAGGGCCGGTATAAATCCGGTGTAGATCCGTTTACCACAATAGTATTCCAATTTGGAAAAGTTGGATCCCAAATGTTTCCCGGGCACCATTGCAAAATGCGGCATTGTCTTCAAAACTATGATTCGGTACAAAATTGAATTGCCCCACAGCAGCCTGAAAACACAAGCAAATAATGCTAGTTGATAAGAGGAAGAATTTACATTTCATTGTATTGGGTTTATAATTTTATCGATTCACCAGAATAATTGCAGTACTCAAACTATCCATTTTGTTTTGACTCTGTAAAGTTACTTATTACGCAACAAATTCCTCAACTCAAAATCCCTGAAGCAGCGATGCATTTTTGTCGTAGAGTCGAACCTATGTGCTGAAATCATTTCCAGTATTGCCTTTCAGCGTCATACGCTTCATTGTCATCAGTTTGTCAAATATTATTTGCACTAATTTGTAATGGTGCAAGCGCTCAGGTTTTCATTGCAATATCTGACATGTGCTACCCATCAACTGGGTATTAATTCTTTTGAAGGATTGCGTTCATCAATGAATCTTCTTCAACGGCCTTTAATTTGGTCACCTGATCTGTTTGGGAATTGGGTATGGTCATAGACAACACATATTGTCGAATTTTCCATTGTTGCTTATCCCACACAACCACACCTGATCCGCGACAAATTTTCATTTGAGTACTAAGCAATTCATCAAACCAGGCCCACTGTCTGGTACTATCCAAGTATATATGTCGATCGATACTTTTAAAAGACCATGCTTTTCCTCTGTCAAAATAAGGCTTCGCCCAAACCGCAAAACTATCTTTGGTCCAATGTTCGGTTGCATCGGTTCCCAGGAAGCTGGCCTCTGTACTAAAAAAACTAAAATAGCGATTGTAATCGGCCCTAGCCGCAGCATCATGAAAAGAATCTATCATCGTCGCAATTTGCGTTTGCGCCTCGGCTGCGGATATTGCTTTATTACGATTGACTTCAATAGTACAGGCATGGAATAATAGTAAGAGTACCGAACACAACAAAGCAGTTTGTTTATTCATGAATAATGGGTTTTAAATACGTCCTCAAGGTACGATAAAGTGCTGGAAACGGAAAAAGTTTGGTGTCGTATGTGCTGGATCCATTATGGGAAGAAAGATTTTCAGCTTACTTTATTTTGCTTAGAATGGGAATGAAGTAAAATCAGCGTAAGAATTCGACTTCAAGCCACGCTCTCCATTCTCATTCTCGCTCTGATTTTTATAAAATTCAAGATTTTGGAATACGAACATGATTTCAGAATGAGAAACAGAATGGGAATGAAGCAAAAAATCAGCGTAAGAATTCGACTTCAAGCCACGCTCTCCGTTCTCATTCTCACTCTGATTTTTTATAAACTTCAAGATTTTGGAATTCGAACATGATCTCAGAATGAGAAACAGAATGGGAAAGAAGTAAAATATCAGCGTAAGAATTCGACTTCGAGCTACGCTCTCCGTTCTCATTCTCGCTCTGATTTTTTATAAACTTCAAGATTTTGGAATTCGAACATGATCTCAGAATGAGAAACAGAATGGGAATGAAATAAAAAATCAGAGTAAGAAGTCGACTTCGAGCTACGCTCTCCGTTCTTATTCTCACTCTGATTTTTTGTTACCCGACCTGGATTCGAACCAAGACTAACAGTACCAAAAACTGCTGTGCTACCATTACACCATCAGGCAAATTGGGTTGCAAATATAAGAAGGTTTTGAAAATTAACAAATACAAATTTTATAGGAGGGTCGCAATTTTTTGAACAGCAAGCTCTATCTCCTCAAATGTATTGTGCTTGCTAAACGAAAATCGTATGGGAACCCGACTTTCATGAGGGTAAACCGCCTTTATTACATGACTCCCCCCCTCAACACCACTGCTACAGGCACTGCCTCCTGAAACACAAATACCGGCTATATCCAAATTGATACTCAGCATTTCTGTTTTGTCATTGACAGGGAAGGAGGCATTCAGCACTGTATATAGACTATTGTCCGATACATCTCCATGAAATGCAGTGCCATCAATTTTTTCGCTCAATAATTTATGCATTTCCGTTTTTAGAGATTGGATATAAATACGATGCTCCTCCATGTGGGTACATGCATATTCAAATGCCACTCCAAAACCGACTATATTGGCCACATTTTCGGTGCCCGCCCGCATATTCCGCTCCTGACCGCCCCCCATTAGAAGCGGTTTGATACCTATTTCCTGATTAATGTATAACAAACCCGAGCCCTTTGGTCCGTGGAATTTATGCGCCGAGGCGCTCAAAAAATGGGCATTTATTTTTTGTAAGTCAATTGGGAAATGACCAACGGTTTGCACGGCATCCGTATGAAAAAGGGCACCGTACTTTTTACATAAAGCCCCTATATATTCAATATCACTTAGGTTTCCAATTTCATTGTTGGCATACATTAAGGTTACCAAACATTTTTCGCTGGAACTTGTGAGAATACGTTCAAAATCCACCATGTCCACAAATCCATTATGCGTTAATTTTACATAGCTGACTTTGCATTTTTGTTGCGAGGCTAAAAATTGTACGGTATGCAAGGTTGCATGATGCTCAATAGCCGAAGTTATGATATGCGTGCAACCGAGATCCCGCACGGCACATTGTATAGCTGTATTGCTGCTTTCACTACCACAACTGGTAAAAAATAGTTCACCCGGTTTGACGTTTAACAGCGTCGCCACTGTCTTCCGCGATTTTTCGATGGCCATTTTGCTTTCACGGCCAAAACTATGTATGGAAGAGGCATTTCCATAATGAGTCGTAAAATAGGGCATCATGGCCGGAAGTACATCCGCATCTAAAGCGGTGGCTGCATTGTCAAAATAGACTCTTTGCATGAAAAAGGAGGAAATTATTTCAGTTGTAAAAATTCAAATTTAGGACTTCCCTTGATTCCTGAGGCACTATAAAAATCTAAAAAACGAAGTTTATAATAGCTTTCGCTTTTTGTTTTTACAATGTAATTGTATCTACTATCAACGGTATATAAATTTTTATCAATATCATACTTTTTCCAATCAAAACCAATGACATCTTTATGATTGCTCAGTGGCATTGCCAAAGCAAAGTCTGCATTTATAGAATTGTATGGTGTAATGGAGTCTTTATAGGCAGTAGTACCTGTTGGGTTTAATAAGACACCTGTTACTACATAAGGCAGTATTGGGTTTTGGTCGTAGAATGTGTAGTTGTAGGTGGTTACCTGCAAATCCCAGCTTTCTTTGTTGGGCTCCACATCGGGTACCTCCGCCAAGAAGTCAAACGAGAAATAGGTATAATTGTACTGCGCCCTTTTTGGAAGGGTAATTACGGTTGGCACAGCTGCGGGCAAATCAGCTACCTCAAATTTGTATTGAAAGATATCTTCCGATAAAAATTTGATCTTTCTCACTTTATTGCTGCTATTGCTAAGCTTGATGATGTACACATCATTGCTCTTTTTCCAATCACCTATCACTGTCGAATCAATAGTGCCCGAAGCATTGTCGTATTGCCAAGCATCAGCCTTATCGCTGGTATCTGCTATGCCTACATCGGCCATATTGGATTTGTGCGTATTAATGGCTGACATTAATTTGGCACCATTTAAAAATATAGCATGGCTATTGGGGTCGCAACTAAAGGCTAAATCCCAATTTTTGGTAGGACTGATATGAACAATAGTATTGTTTTGTAAACTAATGAAGAATTGAAATTCATAATTTTCACCCATATCTACCTGCATGGCAACCCCATCCCCCTTAGCAGGTAAGGTAATAGGGGTTTCTTTTTTCTCGCAAGAAACCAAAATGGCCACAATAAAAAACGATATGATAATATGGAAATACTTCCTCATGTGTGTTGCAAATGTCTGTATTTAAACGTGAAAATCCTCTTAAATGGTGGTGATAAATATCATAGAATTGTCATTTTTTGAACGCTGGGATTTGCGTGAAACTCACATTTTTTCTCGTATATTGGCCAAAAATTAAACGTATGACAAAATTATCCAAAAGTTACGTGCAGCAACATCGTACGGCAACCCATACCTATGCAGCCTTCGGCAAATTACTAGTAGATGCCATTTTAGATAAAACCGAAGCCGTTTTGGGCGATACCGAACAAGATCAGGTAAATTTTACCCTTGAATTTGAAATTTCAGCGTATGCACCAAAAGACTGTATCAAAATTTGCTTGAAAAAGGACGATGGAGAGGTATGGTGTATCAATCAGTTTGAAGATGCTGTGTATCGACAACCCTAAAAGAACCCAATAAAAAATCCCGTACGGTACAGCGTGACGGGATTTTTGAGAGGTCTCGACCGGATTCGAACCGGTGTAGAAGCTTTTGCAGAGCTTTGCCTAGCCACTCGGCTACAAGACCAGATGGTGCAAATGTAGTATTAATTTGTCAATTCACAAATGGAAGATTGAAAAGTATTCTTTTAGAATGTATACCCAAATCCACTGGTGAAGCGGTAGGTTTGAACGGGGATATCAATCGTTTGGGTTTGATCATAAATAAAACCAAAGCGATTATCAAATGTAAAATGAGGCGAAAGGGCTATATTCAGTTCGCAAAGACCGCTTATGCGGTAATTGCTTAAATCTCTTAGAAGTGGTTGATAATAAACGGTGCCTGCACATAATACGCCTTTTGCCAAATCGACATTCCAGCTCAAATAGGCCGAAAGCCGATGATTATACTGCGTTTGATTTGAAGCACTTACTTTTTGAAGTTCAAAAAGGTATAGGGGGCCAAAATACAATCGGTTTAGTTTGATATCCATCAGTTTAAAACGGGGTCCGGCACCCAATAAAAAGCGCAATGGCATATTCCATATTTTATTGTATTGTACTTGACTAAAGAGTTCTGCTTTTATTTTTTGGGTCAGGGCATAATTATACCGCACATGAAAAAAACCGCCGCTATTGATACTTGTTTTTTCCACAGCTAGGTATTCCATTTGAGCCATTGCTAATATCAAATGCTTTTTATATTTGTACTGAAGATGTGGATTGAGATCTGCATTTACTGCTAATTTCTTGTTTTGTGTAATATTTAATGTGGCGCTAATTTTCCCAACCAACTTTTTGGTTTCTTGATTTTTTATTCGCTCCTTTTCAATATTTACAATTTGCGCATGGCAAGGTAGCCACAACAGGCAATGAATGAGCAAGCCACCGATTAGGTACTTGGGAAAAGAAATCTGAGAAATGGCATTCGAAATTTCATTGTGAACAAAGATAATACCGCTACTTGATTTTTTGTAGAGAAGAATGACTGTACCGTGCTGCTTAAATCGTTGTCTTATTTTTCAGTACTTTTGTCAAAACTTTTTTACCATGATTGGCGAATCTGAACTTATTATTACTCCCAAAGGTAAAGTGTATCACATTAATCTTTCACAAGACGATTTGGCTGATACCATCATCACCGTTGGCGACCCCGACCGGGTTCAGCAGGTCTCAAAATATTTTGATACCATCGATTTTAAAACCCAACATCGGGAGTTTGTAACCCATACCGGCACTATTGGGAAGAAAAGGCTAACCGTACTATCGAGTGGAATAGGACCCGATAATATTGACATTGTGATGAATGAATTGGATGCGGTTGCTAATATTGACTTCAATACACGAACAGTGAAACCCGAGCATAAAACCTTACAAATAATTAGGATGGGCACCTCAGGGAGTTTGCAGGCAGATATCCCGGTAGATAGTTTGGTTGCCTCCAGTCATGGCATCGGATTAGATAATGTGTTGCATTACTATTTGCTTGAAAATAATCAGCATGAAAAAGAATTATGTCAAGCATTTACGAAACATGCCGGTCTTGAAAATCAGGCAGTGGTACCCTATGCAGCACAGGGATCCGGCGAATTGCTTTCCCATTTCAATGAAGGCTATCATCATGGTATTACGGTTACTTGTCCCGGCTTCTATGCGCCGCAAGGACGGGTTGTGCGAGCCGGTCTGCAATTTCCTGAATTGGTAAATCGACTGTCGGGCTTTCAATTTGAATCGCACCGGATTACGAATTTTGAAATGGAAACCTCGGCCATTTTTGGTTTGGGAAAAATATTTGGTCATCAATGTCTGGCCCTCAATACCATAGTGGCCAATCGCATTACGAAAACATTTACCAAAGACGCTGCCAAAAGTGTCGATCATATGATTAGAAAAAGTTTGGAAATAATAAGTTCAATTTGAAAATTTGAAAAAGAGTTAATTTGAAAATTTGAAAATGAAAAACATAAATCCCTAATTCCTTATCCCTTACCCCTTATCCCTTACCCCTTACCCCTAATCCCTTACTCCTTACCCATTATCCCTTACCCCTTACCCCTAATCCCTTACCCCTAATCTAATGACCATAAACTTTCACAAATACCAAGGAACCGGCAATGATTTTATATTGCTCGACAATCGCGAAAATCTGTATGATGCCCTTAATTCTGATCAAATAAAATTCCTCTGTGATCGTCACTTTGGAATTGGAGCTGATGGTTTAATGTTACTGAATTCAAGTCGAGATTTTGATTTTGAAATGAAGTATTATAACAGTGATGGTAACGAAAGCAGTATGTGTGGCAATGGTGGAAGATGCATCACTGCCTTTGCAAAAGACCTGGACATTATTTCATCCAAAGCAGTTTTTACTGCAATAGATGGAAGGCATGAAGCCGCCATTGATGAGCAAGAATACGTAAGGCTTCATATGAATGACGTAAACGGTATACTGGTCAATGAAACCTATACGGAGTTGAATACCGGCTCACCGCATTACGTTCATTTTACCGATTATGTAGATGAAATGGATATGAAAAAGGAAGGAAAGCTAATTCGTTACAGTCCAAAATATAAAGACGAAGGTATCAACGTTAATTTTGTAGAAAAACTTTCAGAGCATTCGATTTTTGTACGCACTTACGAGCGAGGTGTTGAAGACGAAACCCTTTCTTGTGGTACCGGTGTAACTGCTTCTGCCATTGCTTTTAAGGCAGATGCAATTGGTGCGCAACATGTAAAAGTAAACACTCTTGGCGGCGATTTGGAAGTTTTTTTTATGATGGAAAATAAAAATTCGGTTCATGATGTTATGCTATGTGGCAGGGCTGAGTTTGTGTTTGAGGGAAGTGTCCAGGTGTAAACTGAGCACCGCTCTCTACAAATCCTATGCCTTCGCAAGCCCTATGTTCTTGCTTGATTGTGTCAACTCCATTTATATAGATAAATTCCCCCATTTTACAATCTCACTATTTCACCTTAATTTCGCATCCTTACTTTGGATATTCAAATTATCAATACAAGCAATAATCCCTTACCCAGCTACCAAACAAGCGGTGCGGCGGGCATGGATATTTGCGCATTCTTGTCGCAGGAGGAAGTTTTAAATCCTCTCGAAAGGAAATTGATTCCTACCGGTCTTTTTATAGCAGTGCCCCTCGGGTTTGAAGCCCAAATTCGTCCGAGAAGCGGGCTGGCCATCAAGCAAGGAATCACTTGTTTAAATACCCCAGGCACTATTGACAGCGATTATAGAGGGGAAATAAAAGTGATATTGATCAACCTTTCAAATGAAATACAAATCATAAAAAATGGCGACAGAATAGCCCAAATGATCATAGCAAAATATGAAAAAGCCGAATGGACCCAAACGGATATTTTAAACGAAACGCAAAGAGGCGAAGGGGGATTTGGAAGCACTGGATAATTAATTTAAAAATTTGAAAATGTGGCAATTTGAAAATGAATGCACATAACCTTCAAACCTGTAACCTTTAAACAAAAACTAAAAGAAATGAACATAATTATACCAATGGCAGGCATGGGCAAACGAATGAGACCCCATACCGTAACCACTCCTAAACCTTTGATTCCCATTGCCGGTAAACCCATGGTACATCGCATCGTAGAAGATATTGTAAAAACTACCGATCAAAAGGTAGAAGAAATTGCGTTTATCATTTCACGAGCCTTTGGCGAAGAAGCCGAAAAAAATCTGGTGGCTGTGGCCGAAAAATTTGGGGCTAAAGGAAAAATATTTTACCAGGATACCCCTTTAGGAACGGCACACGCTATCCTCTGTGCTGCCGAGTGTCTACATGGAAATACCTTTATCGCCTTTGCTGATACCTTATTTAAAGCCGCCTTTTCAATTGATACCTCCAAGGATGCCATCATCTGGACTCAAAAAGTAGCCGATCCTTCAGCATTTGGTGTGGTTAAAATGAATGCAGAAGGTATTATTACGGAGTTTATCGAAAAGCCAAAGGATTTCGTTTCCGACCTTGCCATTATTGGGGTATATTATTTCAAAGATGGAGAAAACCTCAAAAAGGAATTGCAGTTTTTAATCGATAATGATATCAAAGTAAAGGGCGAATTTCAGATTACCGATGCCATGGAAAATATGAAAACCAAAGGCTTGAAATTTTATAGCGATCAGGTTGAAGAATGGCTGGACTGCGGTAATAAAGATGCTACCTTGTACACGCTAGAAAGAATTTTAGAAATAAAACAAAGTTCAGAAACCTTGCGAAGCAATTCGGCACATATTGAAAATAGCACCATAATTGCCCCTTGCTTTATCGGCGAAAATGTGGAGATTCGAAATGCAGTTATTGGACCCTATACTTCATTGGAAAACAATGCAGTGGTTGAAAATTCAGTAGTAGCACGTAGTATCATAGGCGAAAATTCAACTGTTAAGAATTCTGTAATTGAAAAATCATTGCTTGGAAATCATGTAAATTGCAGCTCAAAATCCGAAGAGTTGAGTCTGGGCGACTACTCATTCAAATATTAATGACAAAGAATATTTTTTACTTCCTTTCATTGCTTCCATTGCTGGCATCTTGCTCGGTAAGTAAAAAGTCTTCGATACCAAGCACCCCTAAATCTACTTCCGTAAAGGACAGCAAACGTGCAAAAGAGCAGGATATGGCACTCTTCTTGGATGCAGAAAGAGCTCGACTGATGGGCAATTTTCAGGAGGCGTTGAAATTGTATACAGAGTATATTGGCAAAAATGCAGGCAATGCCACAGCATTTTATAATGTATCCAGAATTTATTATCACAACAAAGAAATCAATCTAGCCATTAAGTATGCCGAAAAGGCCACGCAGTTAGATCCCGGAAATAAATATTTTCAGGAATTTTATATTCAGATGCTGGTGTATAATAACAATACCCAAAAAGCAGAATCACAGTTTAATACCCTTATTGAAAAAAATCCAAGCAATGAGGATTTTATTTATAAGAAGGCCATGTTGCATGTGAAAGCAAAAGATTATGAAAAGGCGCTGGTCGCATTTTCAGATTTGGAAAAGAAAATTGGTTTTAACGAAGATATTATTCTCCAAAAGAAAGCCTTGTACCAACGTTTGGGAAAGACAGATTTGGCCATTGCCGAATTGCAGAAACTCAGAGAAGCCGAGCCGGCGGCCGTACAGTACCTCATTATGATGATTGATGTGTATGAAGATGTCAAACAAAAACAAAAGACCGAAGATATGTATCAGGAATTGGAAACCAAATTTCCTGACGACCCGCTGGCTCAAGTAGCACTGGCGCAATATTATCTTGACAAAAACAATACGCCACAGTATAATAGTTTTATGCAAAAGGTAATTAAAAATAAGAACTTGGATGTGGATACAAAAATTGCATTGATCATACCCTCCTTGCAAAAGCTGGAGTCTGATTCTACGTCCGACAAGAATCAAATTTTGGAGATGGCCAAAACCATTACCACAGAGTCACCCGACAATAAAGGTGCACAACAATTATATGCTGATATTTTATATTACAGCAAGAAGAATGATGAAGCACTCATTGAATATAAAAAATTCCTGAAATTAGATCAAAGCAAATTTGATCCTTGGAGTCAAATCATGTCAATCTATCTGGATAAGCAACTACATGATAGCGTCATTCAGTATGGCACTCAATGCGTTGATTTATTTCCGAACAACCCCATGCCTTATTTTTTTATGGGAATCAGTTACCTTCAAAAAAAGGAAGCGTCGAAAGCTGTTAAGCCACTCAGCAAAGCCGTGGATTTAGAACCTGAAAACCCCGCCTTATACGCACAGCTGTATGCTTCCTTGGGCGAAGCATACCACAGCCTAAAGAATTTTGAATGGAGCGATAGTTGTTTTGAAAAATCTTTAAAAATTCAACCAAACGATGCGACCACATTAAATAATTATGCTTATTACCTTTCTCTTCGCAAAAGCAAATTAGATGAAGCTGAAAAAATGTCGAAGAAATCGCTGGTCTTACAACCCGATTCAAAATCATTCCTCGATACCTACGGATGGATTCTGTTTCAGCAAGGAAAATATGCAGAAGCTAAAACATATATCGAAAAGGCGATTAAGGCAGGTGGTGAAGAGGACGGTACCCTGTTTGAACACCTTGGCGATATTTACTATAAATTAAATGACGTGGCAAAGGCTAAGGAACATTGGAATTTGGCCAAATCAAAGGGCGAAGACAATCCATTATTAAATAAAAAAGCAAAGGAGGGTATGTGGTATGAGGAGTAACGCTTTGATTTTCTTATTGTTGGTACTTATGGGTAGTTGCAAGTTTGTAAAACCGTTTTTTGTTAAAAATGAAAAAAAGGAAAATCGTAAGGAGAAACGCGTAGAGAGAAAGGAGGAAAAAAAGGGACTTCCACTAAAGATTGATACCACCGACGTCGTAAAGAAGGACAGCTTGCATATTCCGGCATATGACACCACATTGGCCCGAACCATTATCAAATACCGGAATATTGCATACAAGAACTTTCAAATGAAAGCCAAAATGCATTATGAAGCGGCTGACCAAAAACAAAATTTTACGGTCAACTTTCGGATTAAAAAGAACGAAGTAATTTGGGCTAGCATCTCCGGCTTTGGTTTGGAAGTGGCCCTCGCCATCATTACACCCGATAGCGTAAAAGCAGTCGATAAATTCAATAAGAAAGTCTATCTCTATACCTACAAAGATTTGCAAAAGTTGGTTAATGTGGATGTTGACTTTGCAACCTTACAGGATATCATCATTGGAAATGCCTTTTCAGTGAATGGTGCCATCACCAATATTATTGAATTGGCAGATATCAGTACTTTTTTTATCAAAGGATCTGATTTTGTCAACCAGCTGGCGTTCAATAAAGTCGATACTACACTTAAACAAATTCAGTTGCAAACAATGAGGCCGGTCTCATCAAGTTCGATTTTGGTTAACCTCAGCGATTATAAGATGGAGGAAAATCATAAATTATCAACCCTTCGCGAGTATCATATTCAAGATGTGAAAGGAGCAGCCACACTCAGTATGGAAATCAATAAATTTGAGTTTGATAAAGAGGTTGAATTTCCATTCAAAGTTCCATCCAATTATAAACTACAAAAGAATTAATGGCTTTTGCCGATGTTAAGAAGAATAAACCCTACTGATAGAAAGTAGATTTAAAAGGGTGACGCTCTTTCCATTTATCACCACGCGCTTCCGAAAAATATTTGGCAACTCGTTGATAAAACCAATTTACCACCACATTCCGCAATTTGTAAAAACTATACCTGTATTCCGGGGTACAACCCATGATGGCCTTGGCTTCAAGTGCCGTTCTACCCAAAATCAATTTGGACGATTTGCTTACAATGGCACTTTCGAGGCAGTGAAATAAAATATTGAAATACAAATGATGCGATTGGTTGTAGGCGTAATTAATGCCAATGTAGTTCATATCATAAATATCGTGATGCAGTATGGCGGATGAGAATGCGATTAAGGTATCGTCCAGAAAAAAACCACAAACTCGATAATTGTTTTTTAAGGCTTTTTTGAGTTGCACAAAAAAATCAGCATTGAGCATTCCCATGCTTACAATTTGCTTTTGCGTTACCTGTAAATACAAGTCAAATATGGCGTGCTGATATGTTTGAATTTCCTCCACATTGAGTTCACGAATTTTTACACCCTCAAATGACTTTCGCATTTTTTTACTTCGTTGCAAGTATTTATGTTTCAAGTCCTTATCGTAATCTGCCAATGAATGCCAATGTTCGCGAATTCGAATTTCCATCGAAACATCCTCTTCCATGCCATGATAACTTTCATCTTGCAAAATGTTGGTTGCGATTTCCTGCGGAACATCTTTTAAAAAAATACCACTGGCGTTGGTATGGGCAATCATGTGATCAACCGATAATCGATAGCATGTTGCTCTTTGTTCAGGTTGATGTATCGTTTCTGAAAATTGAAAAAAATCATCATCATGCCTAAACAAATTTCCTGCAACCAATAAGGTCGGTTTTACAATTTGTAAGGCACGGTCTAAAAAAAATTGCTGCACTTTTTTTTCACCCAGATTAAAGTGTTTTGGCTTCACAGAAAGCAATTGAAAATAGGCAATGAAAACAGCTTGCTCCTGCTCATATCCGATGAGGTAATAACTTTTTAAATTTTCAATAGACGCTGCATCTTGCACCCCGATATATTCTGCCTGCATGGTGGTTTTGATATTTGAAAAGTCCCGCCATTCTGCAGGGAGTTTACTAATATGATCAAAAACAACAAAACGTATGGCCATGAGGTCGGCAAAAGTACTATTATTGTTGAAACAGATAATTTTTTTATTCCCGCTCAAATAAATATTATGCACTTATTTTGCAATATGGTTTTGAAAAAGTGGGTGATTGCCTTGCTGGTTTTTTTGATCAAAGGATATCAATTGATCTTGTCTCCCTTTTTGGGCGCCAATAAGTGCAGATATATTCCAACATGCTCTGAGTATGCACGAGAAGCGTTGCAAAAGCATGGCCTTTGGAAAGGAATCGGCCTTAGCGTGAAACGTATTTTGAGCTGTGCCCCTTGGGGTGGTCATGGTTATGATCCTGTACCATAAACCTTGAGAGAATAATAGAACAGTGGCAATGGGTGGTACTTTTATTTCAAGGAACTGAGGGCGCACCAATCACAAATTCGAGCAGCCTTATTATTAGGACAACGCTATAAGCTCTACTCTAAAATACCCCATTTCTTGGCTACAAAGGCTAATTGGATTAAGGGGTTAAACGTATTTTTATTTACTTTAACAGCATTGTGAGTAGGAAGTGGATTATTGTATCCCTTTTTTTGATAATTTGCACTTACTTTTTTAAAAATAGCACGTCTTTATTGAAATTACCATGAAATCGGTTTACCAACATACTAAAAAATATATTATAGGCATTGCTTTGGGTATTACCATCATGCTATTTGTGCGAGCAACGGAGTCTGATTCTTACTTTGAAATTTCAAAGAATCTGGAGGTTTTCACAACCTTGTTTAAGGAACTTACTACCTATTATGTCGATCCCATTCAGCCAGGCAAATTGGTAAAAACCGGAATTGATGCCATGTTGGAAGAGCTGGATCCCTACACTACATACATTACAGAGGAGGATATCGAAGATTATCGGTTTCAAACTACCGGAAAGTACGGTGGCATCGGCAGTACAGTCCGCATTAAGGACGATTATTTGGCCATCAGTGAGCCATACGAAAATAGTCCGATTACCAAAGCCGGAATGAAGGCTGGTGATTTGATTCTTGAAATCGATGGTAGATCCACCAAGGGCAGAGAAATGGAAGATTTGAGTAAGTTTTTAAAAGGCAGCCCAGGCACTCAAATCAAATTAAAAGTTCGAGATGCTTTTACTGGCGCAGAGAGTGTAAAAACCATTACACGGGAAGAAATCAATGTGAGCAGTGTGCCCTATGCAGGTATGGTGGGTCAAAACAATGAATTTGCCTATGTACGCCTAACCCAATTTACCGAGCGTTGCGGCAGTATGGTACGAAGCGCATTGGATAGCTTAAAGAAAGCCAATCCGGGTACCAAAGGGGTGATTCTCGATTTGCGATATAACCCCGGAGGTTTACTAGATGAGGCCGTAAACGTCTGTGGCCTTTTTATTAATGGAAATCAATTGGTGGTAAGTACCAAAGGAAAGGCTGCAGAATGGGACAAAGAGCACCGAACCATGGGATCTCCTTGGGATGAAAAAATACCTCTTACCGTATTGACCAATCGTAACTCTGCTTCCGCATCCGAAATTGTTGCGGGTACCATGCAAGATTTGGATCGAGGTGTGGTAATTGGGCAACGAACTTTCGGAAAGGGTTTGGTACAAGCTACCCGTTCCTTATTGTTTAATGCCAAATTAAAAGTGACCACGGCCAAGTATTATACTCCTAGTGGACGTTGCATTCAAGCCCTCGATTATTCACATCGAAACGAGGACGGCAGTGTAGGTGAAATACCGGATTCGATTAAAACCAAGTTTAAAACAAAAGGTGGCCGAACGGTTATGGACGGAGGAGGTATCGATCCGGATGTCAAAACAAATTCACGGGAGTCTTTACGAATTATTTCAACACTCATTAATAAGTCCTATTCCTTTGATTATGCTACTGAATATGTAAAAGCACATCCAAGTATTGCTTCTTCAAAGGACTTTAAACTGAGCGATAAAGATTTTGACGATTGTGTAAATTGGTTAGAGGGAAAAGATTATTCTTATAAAACCAAAAGAGAAGAGTCGCTGGTGCAATGTAAAGAAACGGCTCTCAAGGAAAATTATTTTGAGGGGGTCAAAAAAGATTTTGAAAGTTTGCAGAAATCTTTAGCACACGACAAGAAGCAAGATTTGATTAAGAATAAAAAAGAAATCATGCAATTGTTACAATCTGAAATTGTACCCCGCTATTATTTTCAAAAAGGAAGGCTTCAAAATCAAATTCGTGATGACGACGAAGTATTGGAAGCCATCAATTTGCTATCCAATCAAAGCAAGTACGATGCCTTGCTAAAGGAAAATAAAAAAGCGGGTGAACAGTTCACCCGCTTTTTTGTGTAATGCTTGCTATTCTACTTTACATTGAAACGTGAGATCCACATCACTTGAGCCTAATGCACAAGCACCGGTTTTGATATCAGGTTGATGACGAAGTACTACCTGCATGGTTCCAGTTGCTACGGCACCGGTATACCATTTGGATTGTAGTCCAATTTCTAAATTGTTGATGTCGAGGTCTGTACGCTTCACACTGACATTCACATTGGAAGGGGTAAAGCAAAAGAGATGATCTTTAGCTTCTTCCAATACCTCATTGCTGATGGTATCTGCGGGTGACTTGCTATCATCCAGCAAAAGAATTTCGGCGTAGTATGTAGTATTGGCCTTCAGTTTTATGGTATCCCATTGGCTTGGGTTATTACCACCATCGCCATCTACGTCTTTGTAAATACTGGTCACCGACGGTTGCACACCGGCACTATCAGTAAAATGCAAAAGAATCGTGGTTATTAGCTCTTCCTCATTCGGATTGGGAGGTGTCACCACCTTCTTTTTACAAGAGGTGTAGGCAAGTGTAAGTGCGAAAATGGATACGGTAATAAGAGTTGTATTTGAAATTGTTTTTAAGATATTCATTTGAATTGTTTTTAATTGTTTGAAATTTTTGTTTGTTTACTAATGGTAATGGGAATCGAAATCCGTATATATATATTTCTACCGCTTTCATTGGCGAAATACCGATTACGGTTTAAATAGTCGCGGTACCGAGTGTTCAAAATATTGCTCACGCCCAGATTCATTCGTACTGTTTGCTTTGCAAAACGCCAATCGGCAAGTAGTTCACTTTGCAGCAAAAAATAAGCTGGAGGTGCGGGTACATAGTCAGCAGCAGTTGGTACCAGAAACTGCTTGAAGGTATAGGAGGCATTCATCACAAAGTGCACATTGTTTTGATCCTTTTTAAAAAGGGTATAATCCAAATCGGTTTCAAATCGGGCAGGAGGCATTCCAAAAAGGTAAGCACCTCTTTTTATATCCCTTGCCAATAACAAATTGCCCTTTAGATGTGCATGCAAGGTTGCGTACAAGGCTTTGGTTACAGAAAATTCCATTCCAAACATATTCACATCGGTTTGCATAAATTGAAAGGTTGGAAAGGCACCTCTGATGGTAAGGGTTGCCGGTAGCACGGGAGTCATGTTGATGAAATTTTTGATATAATTGTTATACAAAGTAACTTCTCCTTCAATATTATTTTGATAATTGAAATCCATGGTTAAAGAGGCATTGTAACTCCTTTCCGGTACCACGGTACTATCGCCAATTTCAAAACTGGCGGCACTATGATGAACACCATAGCTGTATAATTCATTCACAAAGGGTGCTCTCCAGGTACTGCCCCCATTGAGATGTAGCGTGATAAACGGAAATTGATATCGTAGGGCAGCCGAGGCCGCCATGCCTGAATATTGATGCCTGCGATCAATCAATTGGTTGTTTTCCCATTTTTGTATCTCAAAGTGATTCAAATCGTAGCGTAAGCCGACCTCCAATGAAAAAGCATGATGATGCCACTTTTCGGTCAAATAACCACCTACTGTACTTTTCTGAAAATTCGGAATAAAATAACTACCATAATATTCATTGCTTTGTATCATACCATCCATGCCTATTTCGCCTACCATCTTTTTTTCAGGTTTAGGCTCAAAACTCAAATGAAAATGCTGGGTGTTTAACTCAAAATGCAACGATGGTTTGTAGCTGCCGTCCGGTTGTAATGCAACAATATTTCGATCAAATTCTTTGCGAATATTGTTTTGATAGGCATAAATGAATTTGAGTGTACCGAAATCATCGGCCTGCCAGGAAGCAGACACTTTGCTGAGCCGATGTAAAACGCGCTGATAAGGTAGGTCTATTTTGTATGTAAATCCACTACTATCCAATGGTCTTTCTGCATTAAAAGCTTGATATAAATCACTCAAATTTCCGATATGAGATCCTGCAAAAATGGCTATATCCGTATTGAAAAAACTGTGAAACAATTCTATATTGAACCCTTTCTTCTGATATCCGACGGCGGCAGAATAATTCATTTCCTGCATACCGGTATTTTTTAAAAAATAATCCGAAGTTTTTGCATTTCCGGCTTTTTTAAAGGTGCCTTGTAATCTCCATGCCAATCCCTTCCATTCCTGCCGGCGCCCTTCAACTAAAAGAGAGGAGGCCGACGCTCTTCCGTTGCTCATAATACCAGTATTGACTTCTGCTTCAATACCCTGAATTTGCTGCAAGGGTTTGGGTTGCACCAGCACAACACCCCCAATAACATCGCTACCATGTTTGATTGTTTGAGCACCTTTTACCACTTCAATGCTTTTGGCAATAAACTGATCTATTTCGGGTGCATGTTCATTGCCCCATTGCTGACCCTCTTGGCGAATTTCATTATTTAATATAAGTACCCGGTTGCTATGCAAGCCTCTGATGATGGGTTTGCTGATATGATTACCGGTGCTTAAATTGTACACTCCATTCACTTTCTCTAATGCTTTTCCCAATGAAAGGCCTTGGGAGACAAACAGATCCTTATCCTGAATTTTGTGAATGACTTGAGTAGCTTCCCAATGCAAACGAGCCCCTTTGATGGTAATGCCATGTAGGGTATCGGTGTGACAAGTCATGTAAACAGTCTTTACATTTTTTCCTTCCCTAATTTGGATGACTTCTTTTCGCTCTTCATGATTGAGATGTTTGCAAATCAATAAATAGTCGCCTGTACAAAGCTCCGTAATGTCCAATTCACCCATTTGGTTACTGTGATTTCCTTTTTGCTGTTGAGGCAAATAGGCGGTTACATCTTCGATACCCAAACCGGAGGCAGCATCTACTATTTTTAGATGAAGGGTTGCGCGGCAATTTTCTTGTTGGCTATAAGCAAACAGTGCAAAAGTCAGCATCGCTGCTAATGCAAATAATTTTTTCATGAAAAAGAGTATTGGAAATAATGGTACTTACTGAATAGCCCTTTTAGAGGAACTCAGTGTCGACAAAAAACCATTAAACCGTAGGCGGGCCACGAAGTGGATGAATTGCAAAATTCGCAGTAGGAAGGATGCACTGTACAATAGCATGCTTTTGCTGATTCGCAAAATAAATAGGTTTGCTAAAACTAAAATACGGGATAGAAATGGCCGAAGAGGCGAATTGCTGATCTAATTTCATCAATTCGCAGTGATGATGCTCTGAACCTACCTCTAATTGATTCGGATTATGAGTGATGCTATGCTCCGTATCATTATGACTTGTAAAAGCATGAAAAATTTCTTTCGGTGTAATATAGGTTAGAAATACTCCGAGTAAAAGAAACGATATGATTTGTTTCGCACGCATTAACGCTGCAAAGGTACAAAAAATTATACCGATTGTAGCTATTCAGAATTTCAAAGGGATGAAATGTAAAATTTTTCTCTCAGCAAAGACGTTGTAGTCATTGTGAATGATGGTTGTTGAGAGATTGGACTTTCTGCGACAAGGAGAGTATCTGTACCTTGGATTCTTTCAGCGTATTGAATCAAATCCTTAAATTGGCATAAATGCCCTGCATCTTTTTTTGTAGAATCGGAGCATTTTTCGTTCTGCAAGCACATTTATTTATGAATTTCAGCTATTGCCTGTTGCTTTCTCTAATATTTTGTAGAAGTACTTACTGGCAATACTGGAGTTGCTGATTACAAAATTTAAATGCAGCACTTCTTTAAGTTCAGCTGCAATATCTTCATCAAATATTCTCAGAATAATTTTCAAATGAGGACAAAGGGCCTGGGCGTGCAAACCAATTTCGATATTGAGGGCATCATTATTGATTACGGAAATGAGTGCGGCACTTTTTGTGACATTGACATCTGCCAGTACTTTTTCAGAGCGGGCATCGCCGACATATACCGCAGCGCCCCTGCTTCTGAAGTATTCGATATGTTTTGAATTTTCATCTATTTCAATGATGATTACTTTTTCTCCTTTTTGCAGTAATTCCTGCACAATATAATATCCCAATCGACCCAGGCCGCAGACGATGATATGTTTTTTCAGATTGTATTTTTTTCGACCCAGTGAAATCTGAATTCTATTTTTCAAAAAGTAGTCAACCGTTAGGGAGAAAATCATCCACATCAAAGTGGTAGAGGCCAGCATCAGAACTACCGCCAGCATTTTACTCCAATCGGAAGCATTGAGTAAATTCACATCGCCATATCCTACAGTGGTCATGGTAGAAACCACAAAATAAATGGCATTTACCCAATTCAAATGTTCATGATAGTGAAAGTATAATACATAACAAGTCAAAACGGATAGGAATACCGCCAATAATTTGAGAATCAGGTAATCGCCCTTTTTTTGAGGACTATTTTGAACAGATTTAGAAGGGATTTCTTCTGTTCTTTCGTGTTCTTTATCAAGAGCCTCTACAAAATGTGGGGCCGCAATTTTGGCTGGGTTTAGAATAGTAATTTTCGGATTGTCTTTAAATAAATTCGAAATAAAGTTCTCATTAAATAAAGAAACCGTAATGGGAATATTTAGTTTGAGTGCGCTCAGGGCAATAACCAGCTGCAGATTGTTTTCATCTTTATCATCGAGCAGATAAATCATTTTTACATGTTCTAAATCGACCTGCTTAAAATAACTTTCCAAATTATCAATGATAGAACCTGAAATAGAGATATTGTTAATCACTTCATCATTGCACTGTACCACTTGGTATGATTTACTTTCAATGATTTTTTTCAATCGAAATACCAAATGCCCCGAACCGAAAATATGAACTACTTTTTTTTGCATTTCTAATAAAGCCGCATAAAGGTAATTTATCGAAATGGATAATTATTGATAAAGTGGGTGCTAGGCAGTCGACCTGAAATGCTGGGGGCATGGGAATTGACCACCTGCGACTATGCCTTCATACTCATTTGTCATATTTTGTGTATCAACGTGATGATAGGTGTAAATGAACGCAGGCTACTGTGATTCCTGCTATTGGCATTCAATACATGTCGGGTTCTCTATGTATAGGCTCACTGAATATAGATATAACCTATTAGTTTTATCAATATAAATCAACAGTATTGATATTTATATTTGTTTTCAATAAACAAAATCTATACAATTATGCAGGCGGCTACTACTTCTTTTTCGCGCAAACAACTTCTCGTTACCACAATATTTCTTGTAGGTGCCCATATCTTGTTGTCTTCCTTTACCATTTCGAGATTTCATAAAAGAGCGCATTCCTTATTTCAAAAAGTAATCACCAATAAGGAGGTGTACGATGCCGCCATTGTAACGGGTATGCCGGTGGATAACGGAAAACTCAATAGAACAGTCACCGAAAGGGTTCAATGGGCTGTCTATTTATATAAAAGTGGAATCGCCAAAAATCTAATACTGTCTGGTGGAGCGGTGTATACAGACTATTATGAAAGTGTGGTAATGGCCTCCTATGCCGTACAATTGGGAGTAGATCCACAACATATTTTTCTTGAAAATCTTGCCGAACATAGTACCGAGAATGTTTATTATTCCTACAAAATTGCCAAACAAAATGGATTTAAGAAACTAGCCCTCGCCACAGACCCGTATCAATCTATGATGCTAAAAAAACATACCAAAAATAGGTATGCGACCCATATACAGCATATCCCCATCATCTATAAATATATTGCAGGCATGATGCCACAGCAAGCTCAATTGGATATTCGAAATAGTAGAAAAAATGATTTTGTCTCCATAAAATCTCGGAAAAACATCTTTCAACGTATAAAGGGCACCTTAGGTAAAGATGTGCCATATGGCATTGACGGTAAGTTAGGCAAATTATAATAATCAAAATCGTTTCGCCTCCAGATGCGGCGCAAAATATTCAAAGGATTTGGGAAGCCCCTCTCATGAAGATGGTACCCATTCAATACATTCCTTTCAAAATACTATATAGCAAGCGTACCGATTTCTATTTTTAAGTAATAAATGCCGAACGAAGACCTACTTAAGTTCCTAACTCATTGCAAAATGCCCAAATCTTGTGCCATTCCTATTTTGACATTTTTGTGACAAATGCAAAAATCTACCAATTTTTCAAACGAAGTGTAGCCCTGAAAGCCTTAGTAATCAAGCTAAAATATTTTTCTAGCAATTGTGTATAAAATCTTAAATTCCGTTACTATATTTGCGCTCATTCAACTTTAACACAAAATTATACTCAACGGATGTTAAGTTTTCTATCACGCATGGCACAAGATTTCAAAGGATATATACTTCTATTAGTTTTCCTCGTTTTTCAAACAATAAATGCAACGGCTGCGCCTGATGGGAAAGCCCTTTTTCAGGCAAATTGCGCCTCTTGCCACAACCCTTACAAAGACGCAACAGGACCGGCTTTGAACGGTATGGACAGTAGGGTTCCCAGTAAAGAATGGTTGTATAAATGGGTAAAAAACTCTGCCACTGTCATTGCCAGTGGCGATAAGTATGCAAACGATTTGTATAACAAATGGAATAAGACCGCTATGACCGAGTTTCCATCGCTTACCACTGAGGAAATTGACGCGATTGTTACGTATGTGAATATTCCAAAACCTGAACCCAAAGTAGCCGAGACGCCTAATGGAGGCAAAGCTCCTGAGTCAGACAATACCTTACTCTATGCGATTTTAACCATTATATTGTTGGTAGTGGTGGTTGTATTAACCTCTGTAAACAAGGTGCTAAGCCGCTCTGCCAACGCAATGGAGGGTGTGCCTTCACCTAAGGATGTGCCGTTTTTTAGAAACAAGGTTGTAATTGCCGTTATGGCCATTATCGTCATTGTAGGATTTGGTGTTTGGTTGACCAAAGGATCTGAATTGGGTCGTCAGAAAAATTATATGCCCAAGCAGCCCATTTTTTATTCGCATAAGGTGCATGCCGGTATCAACCAAATCAATTGCTTGTATTGCCACTCAGGTGCTGAAAAGAGTCGTCATGCTATGATTCCTTCCGTGAACGTTTGTATGAATTGTCACAAGCAAATCAATGAATATACGGGCGCCGATCAACATCCACTGGTTACTTTAGAAGGAAAAACGGTAGACGGAACCAAAGAAATTCAAAAAATTTATGAGTATGCCGGTTGGGATCCAGCCGCAAAAAGCTACAAGAAAAATGCAAATGGCGACATCATGGCTAAACCCATTGAGTGGGAAAAAATTCATAACATGCCAGATCATGTGTACTTTAATCACTCACTGCACGTAGTGTCCGGTAAGGTTGCTTGTCAAAGATGTCATGGCAATATTGAAGAAATGGATGAGGTATACCAGTTTGCCGATTTAAGCATGGGATGGTGCGTAAATTGCCATAGAAATACAAAAGTACAATTTGCTGATAATGACTACTATTCAATATTCCAAAAGTATCACGACGAAATCAAGGAAGGAAAACGTGCAGATGTAAAAGTGAGCGATATCGGAGGTTTGGAATGTCAAAGATGTCATTATTAGAAAACGTACAATAGTCATTAAAATAATAAAGAAGATTAATAATATGAGGTTTGATTTAGTGAAGATTCAACAATCTGGTAGCTAACATCTTGCAACTAACATCTAATTAAACATGAGTAAAAAACAATATTGGAAAGGACTTGAAGAGATTAATCCTTCTGAAGAATTCAAAGCGCTGAAAGCGAATGAGTTTGGCGAAGATTTACCTTTTGGTGATATCAGTCATATTGCCGAGGCTAGTACTTCTCGACGCGATTTCTTAAAATACTTAGGCTTTACAACAGCCGCTGCTACCATAGCAGCCAGTTGCGAAACACAGGTACGTAAGGCAATCCCGTACGCCATCAAGCCTGAAAATGTGACCCCTGGTGTTCCCTTACTATTTGCCTCTACCTATGTAGATGGAGGTGAAGCCGTATCGGTTTTGGTGCGTACCCGCGAAGGTCGCCCCATCAAAATTGAAGGCAACTGGGACAGTAAATTAACTGAGGGAGCTACCACAGCGCGTATCCAAGGTTCTGTGTTGAACCTTTATGACGCAGCTCGTCTCAAATTTCCAATGGTAGATGGAAAGGAAGCTACTTGGGAAACAATCGATAAAATGATGACCGAGGCCCTACCCGCTGCAGGTCCTATTTATATTGTAACCTCTTCTGTAAATAGCAGTTCTTCTGCAGATGCTGTAGCGCAATTTGTTGGTAAATATCCAACTGCCAAACATATCATGTACGACGCCATCTCATACAGTGGTATGTTGGATGCCAATATGAGTTCATTTGGCAAACGAGCTATTCCCGCCTATCGTTTCGATAATGCCAAGGTTATTGTTAGTTTAGGTGCCGACTTCTTAGGTACTTGGCTTTCACCCGAAATCAATGCAAAGCAATATGCCAAAGGCCGAAAAATTAGTGCAAAAAATCTGATGATGAGTAAGCACTATCAATTGGAAGGTATGATGAGCTTAACAGGAGGAAGTGCTGATGAAAGATATACCTGCAAACCTTCACAGTATGGTATGATAGCCTCCGCAATATTAAATGCCTTAAACGGCGGAGCACCTCAAATCAACGAATCACTAAATAATGCGATTATAAAAATAGCTGCCGACCTCAATTCCAATAAAGGAAATGCTTTAGTGGTATGTGGCAGCAATGATGCCAATACCCAAACTCTTGTCAATGCAATCAATAACGCCATCGGAGCTTATGGAACTACCATTACATAGGGCGTTACCAATAATACCAAAAAAGGAAGCGACGCTGATATGGCGGCTTTTGCGGAAGCCATGAAGAATGGACAAGTTGGAGCCGTATTGTTTTATGATTGCAATCCGGTGTATGATAGTATTCATGGAAAGCTCATTGGTGATAAACTTGCCAGTGTCAAAGTTTCCGTATCGTTTAATGAGAGAATGGATGAAACCACTCAAAAATGTAAAGTGTTGGCTCCTTCTCATCATTGGCTCGAAAGCTGGGGTGATGCCGAACCGCAATCAGGCTATATATCTTTAATGCAACCTACTATCTCTCCTTTATTTAAAACAAGATCATGGGAGGAATCCTTAATGAAATGGAGCGGAAGTACTACTTCTCACTACGATCATGTAAAGAACTATTGGATCGCCAAATTGGGCGGAGAAGCAGCCTTTGATGCAGCCATTCAAAAGGGCGTATTGGAAACGGAAACCATGCCGATGAGCGGTGCTTCCTTCAGTGGCAACGTGGCAGAGGCCCAAGCTAAGGTAGCAGCTATGAAAGCAAGTGCTGACGGACAAGTGGATTTGGTACTATACGAAAAAGTAGGTATCGGACGTGGCGGTGCTTGGAGTAATAACCCTTGGTTGCAGGAAATGCCTGATCCAGTTACCAAATGTACTTGGGACAATTATGTGTTGATGTCTCCGAATCGTGCTAAAAAAATGGGAGCCGAGCATACCGACTTAAATGAGGTAGATGCAAACAAAAAGGTATTCAAAATAAAAGCAAATGGTACAGAACTTTTGTTGCCGATATTGGTATTGCCCGGTATGCATGACGATGTAGTGGCTGTGGCTGTTGGTTATGGTCGCGATAAAGGGGTAGGTAAGGCAGCAGCCGGAACCGGTATCAATGTATATCCGTTTGTATCTAAATTTGAAAACGGGAATGCCAATTATTATGCATCCAATATTGAAATTTCTAATACCGGAAAGACCTATGAGTTAGCGATTACGCAAACTCATCATAGTTATCAGAATGACAGACTGATTATTCAGGAATTTACGTTTGACGAATTTAAAAAAGATCCAAACGAATTATATAATGAGCGTAAAGCAGCCTTATCGCACTTTACCCATAGTTATGATCATGCTGAAGGCGGACATGGCGAACATGCACCAGCGGCAGCGCATGGCGGCGAACATGCAGCACCAGCTGCAGCGCATGCCGGTACCAAGACAGAAGAAGATTGGCAACAGGCTTACAGAGAAAATGGAACCCTTTATCCAAATTTTGAATCTTTGGGTATGAAATGGGGCATGAGTATCGACTTAAGTTCTTGCGTAGGCTGCGGTTCTTGCACTATTGCTTGTCAAGCTGAAAATAATGTATCGGTAGTAGGTAAAAAACAAATTCTGATGGTGCATGATATGCACTGGATTCGTATTGATCGCTATTTTGCAAATAATCCTACAAAGCCCGATTCCATTCAAACCTTGTTTCAACCGATGATATGTCAGCATTGCGACAACGCGCCTTGCGAAAATGTTTGTCCGGTGAACGCTACCAATCATAGCAGCGAAGGAATTAATCAAATGGCTTATAATCGTTGCATCGGTACTAGATATTGTGCCAATAACTGCCCTTATAAAGTAAGACGATTCAACTGGAGAGATTGGAATGAGGCAGATTGTTTCGATGACAACGTGTACGAAGATGGACGTCGTGATGATATCAACAACGATATTACCCGAATGGTATTGAATCCGGATGTAACCGTTCGTAGTAGAGGCGTTATGGAAAAATGTAGCTTCTGTGTGCAACGACTACAAGGAGCCAAAGCAACAGCCAAAAAGCAAGGTAGAACCATGAAAGATGGGGAGGCAAAAGTAGCTTGCCAACAGGCTTGTCCAACCGATGCAATTGTGTTTGGAAACGTAAATGATAGGGAAAGTGCGATTTATAAATTGAGATATGAAGAACAAAAAGAAAGAGTTTTTCATGTATTGGAAGAAATCCACACATTACCAAACGTAAATTATCTATCAAAAATCAGAAATGCAAATGTATTGCAAAGTGCGAATCCCGAAAAGGTGCAACACGGCGCACATACAGAACATGCTTAAAAAAATATAAAATATCTAACAATAGTTGTAAAAAACTCTTGAAGAAAAAAACAAAAAAGATATGCATTTAAAGTACGAATCGACAATTAGGGAAGCACTCGTAGATGGAAATAAGAGTTACCATCAGGTGACGGAAGATATTTGTAAAACCATCGAATCCAAACCAACAAAATTATGGGCAATAGGATTTTGGACTTCCGTTTCCTTATTATTGTTTGGAATATTCTGCGTGTGTTGGGAAGTGTATTGGGGAACAGGCGTTTGGGGACTTAACAGAACCATCGGTTGGGGGTATGATATCACAAACTTTGTATGGTGGATCGGTATCGGACATGCAGGAACTCTTATTTCGGCTATTCTTCTACTTTTCCGTCAAGGATGGCGCACTGGTGTAAACCGCGCCGCTGAGGCGATGACCATTTTTGCGGTTATGTGCGCAGGGCAATTTCCTATCTGGCACATGGGTAGGGTATGGAACGGTTTTTTTGTACTTCCTTACGGAAATACTCGTGGTCCGCTATGGCCCAATTTTGTATCACCGCTTCTTTGGGACGTATTTGCGATTTCAACCTACTTTACGGTTTCTTTATTATTTTGGTATTCAGGTTTAGTACCCGATTTTGCGACATTGAGAGACCGAGCCAAAACCAAATTCCGAAAAATGGCATATGGATTTGCATCGTTCGGATGGGCAGGTAGTGCAAAACACTGGCAACGTCATGAAATGCTTTCACTGGTACTTGCAGGTTTGAGTACACCACTGGTTCTTTCAGTACATACTATTGTATCGTATGATTTCGCTACCTCCATCATTCCGGGTTGGCATACTACTATCTTTCCTCCTTACTTCGTAGCAGGCGCGGTATTTTCCGGTTTTGCCATGGTGCAAACTCTTTTAGTATTGACTCGTAAAGTACTGAACCTACAAGAGTATATTACCATCGGCCATATCGAAGCGATGAATAAAGTAATTGTACTGACTGGTTCTATAGTAGGTGTTGCCTATCTTACTGAATTGTTTATCGCCTTTTACAGCGGTGTGTTATGGGAAGCCGAAGCGTTTCGATTGCGTGTATTAGGGCCTTATTGGTGGGCTTACTGGGCTATGATGACCTGCAACGTGGTATCACCCCAATTGTTTTGGTTCAAAAAACTTAGAAGAAACGTATGGTTTACCTTCTTTATGAGTATTATCGTAAATATTGGTATGTGGTTCGAACGTTTTGTAATTATGATGACCTTGCACAGAGATTATCTTCCTTCAAGTTGGTCTTATTATGTTCCAACCTGGCCTGAAGTTGGATTTTTCCTTGGTACCTTTGGCTTGTTCTTCACCTGCTACTTCTTGTTTGCCAAGTATTGTCCGGTAATTGCTATTGCTGAAATTAAATTTATTTTGAAAACAAGTGGTCAAAATTTTAAAGATAAAATGAATACGATTGAGGAGAAAACCGATGAGCATTTTATGGCAGAACAATTGAGTCATCATTAATATTTTGAAAACAACAACAAACAACAATCTCTAATAACTAATAATAAAATGAGTATAAAAAAATTTGCAGTGGCAGCCTACGACGATGAAGCCGTATTGTTTCCTGCAGTGAAGAAAATACGAAGCAGTGGATATAAAATTCACGATGTGTATACCCCTTTTGCAGTACATGGTCTTGATGAAGCCTTGGGCGAAAAGGAAAGTGACTTGCATATTGCCGGCTTTATTTATGGTATTACTGGTACCAGTACCGCATTAGGTTTTATGAGTTGGATTTTTACCACCGACTGGCCACAAAATTTTGGAGGGAAACCCCATTTTCCGCTTCCGGCTTTCATTCCAATTACCTTTGAGCTTACCGTATTGTTTTCGGCTGTAGGGATGGTACTTACGTTTTGTTACCTCTGTCAAATTATGCCAGGTGTTAAAAAGCATATCTTTCATCCACGACAAACCGATGATAAGTTTGTATTGGTTATTGAAGTGAATGATAGCAATGCAGCAGAAACCGAAGCGTTTTTAAAGGCAACCGGAGCAGAAGAAACCAATATCCAAATCGCTGAGTCAGATTGGTGGTACGGAAGATTTGATAAAAAGGAAGATTACGAAATTCAACAACAATTAGCATAATAAAAATGAGAAAAAGTATTATATATTTTCTATTTGTTGCGCTTGCCTCTATGGCGGTCTCTTGCAGCGAATACAGCAGAAAGCCCGGTAGAGTGTATGCGCCCGACATGGTGTACTCAAAAGCGGTTGACTACTATAACGGCACCGAAAAGATTGAAAAGGAATTGGGGTCCTATAGTAAAATGCCAGCTAAAGGAACGATTGCACGCGAACAAGCTTTACCGGATCATATCGGTGAAAATGATACCTTATTGGCGAATGCAAACGTTTGTAAAATTAATTTAACCACTAAGGACGTAGAAGAAGGCCAACGCCTTTACAATATATATTGTGGCATTTGCCATGGTAGCGCATTAGATGGAAATGGACCGCTTTATAGCAGTGGCAAATTTATTGCAATGCCTGCCAATTTGAAAAGTGGCGAAAAGTACCTCAGTATGTCAGCAGGTAGAATTTATCATGGAATCGTGTATGGTAAGAATGCGATGGGATCCTACGCAAGTCAATTGGATACCAAGCAAAGATGGCAAGTGGTGGCATATATTAAAAAGATTCAAAGTGAAAATGGTGGCGCACCGTTTACTATGGTAACAGACGCACCGGTAGTAAAAGATTCCGTGCAAGTTTCCGCAGCAGAAACCAAGGAAGTGAAAGAGCATAAATAATAAAATAATTAATAAAATAAATATTTGAGATGTTAAATCAAGAGTTTAAAGTACCTGCAAAATTGAAAACCACCAGTATGGTTTTATTGGGTATTGGGGTTGTTACTTTAATAGCTGGTGTAGCAACCATGCTACTAGGTAAGGAACAATTAGAACAGAATAGGTTTTGGTCGGTATTGTTGCAAAACAGTATTTTCTTTTTGCTGATTAGCTTGGCATCTGTTTTTATCCTAAGCGCAACCACTTTAGCCCAAGGTGCCTGGATTGTTTCGTTTAGAAGAATTCCAGAGGCTATTGGCAGTGTGGTTTGGGTATTTGCAACCATTGCAGGTATCGTTTTGTTAACCTTGGTGTGGACCGATAATTTTCATATATATGCATGGTTGCAAGATGGTTATAACCCACACAATTCACTAAACGCACTAAAGAACTTCTTCCTATCCAAATCCTTTTTTACCATTTGGACAGTAGTGGTATTGGTTTTGTGGAGTTGGTTTGGTATCAAAATCAGACAACTTTCAGTACGTCAGGATAGTGAAGCAAAAGGCAGTACCAAAACATATTGGCAGAATTTCAACATTTCGGCTGGGTTTATATTTGTATTTGCCCTTTCACTCGCTTCTACCATACCATGGCTTTGGATTATGAGTTTAGATTCACACTGGTTTTCTACCATGTTTAGCTGGTACACCTTTGCAAGCTCCTTTGTGAGTGGTATGAGTATGATTATGTTGTGGATTCTTTATACAAAACGTCATGGGTATTTGGAAATCGTTTCAACTGAGCATGTACACGACGTGGGTAAATTTATGTTTGCATTTAGTATATTTTGGACCTATCTCTGGTTTTCGCAATTCATGTTGATTTGGTACGCAAATATCCCGGAGGAAACCGTATACTTTCAAATCAGAATGCATGGACCGTATAGAATTTTCTATTGGTTAAATATTATATTAAATTTTGTTTGTCCTATTTTGATTTTAATGCCTCGTCCCAATAAAAGAAATTATTTTGTGGTAACCTTAGTAGCCATCATTATTTTGGTGGGTCACTGGATTGATTTTTATCAAATGGTAATGCCGGCAACTGTTCAAGAACATTGGAAAATAGGTTGGTTTGATTTAGGAATTGTATGTGGGTTTGTGGGTTTGGTTATGTATTTAGTAAGCAATAAACTTACAAAAGCACCATTGGTACCGCAAAATAATCCATTACTAAAGGAAACCATTATTCATATTGCTTAAAATTATTTAAAAAGAAATTAATATGTCAGGATTATTGTTAGTATTGTTGGTAGCGTTGATTTTCGTGGTACTCTATCAAGTGGCACGCTCAAGCGAAATGGTGGCTCGAATACAAGGAGAAGAAATTTTTGATAAAAGGAGAAATAAGATTTTAGCCTATTCCATGTTAGTGTTGATGGTTGCCTTTTTTGTAGGTATTTATGCTTGCCATCAGTATATGATGCCATTGATGGCTCCCATTGCGGCCTCAGATCATGGCAAAAACTACGATTTTATGTTTTTTGTCACCCTAGTTGTTACAGGTATCATATTTGTATTAACCCAAATACTTTTGTTTTGGTTCGCCTTTAAATATCAAAGAACGGGTGATAAAGTACCCTTTCATTTTGCACACAGCACTAAATTGGAATTGGTATGGACCACCATTCCTGCAATTGCAATGGCTGTTTTGGTGGCTATTGGATTGAAAGCTTGGTTTACAATGACCTCCGATGCTCCCAAAGGTGCAATGCAAATTGAAATAATCGGAAAGCAATTCAACTGGATTTCTCGATATCCCGGTCCTGACGGTGTACTTGGAAAGCGATATTTTACCAATATCAATGATCAGGATAATATTTTGGGCTTAGATTGGAAGGATCAGAAGAATATGGATGATATTATTGTTCCTAATGGAGAAATACGATTGGTAAAGGATAAGCCCGTTGAATTGATTATTGGTTCAAGAGACGTAATTCACGATGTGGGTCTTACCCATTTTAGAATGAAAATGGACGCTGTACCTGGTATTACCAGTCGTTTGTGGTTTACACCTACCATCACCACTCGCGAAATGAAAGAAATAACAGGAAATGAAAATTTTGTGTATGAAATATCTTGCGATCAGATGTGCGGTGTTGGTCACTATTCAATGAGAGCGGTTATCATCGTTGAAACGCAGGCTGAACATGACGCATGGTTGGCTAAGCAACAGTCTTACTATGCACAAAATCATGCACCCGCAACCCCTGCCGCTGAAGCCCCTAAAGTAGATTCCAGCAAGAATATAACAATGAATATTAAATAAAAGACTTTATAATAATGAGTAACGAAGCAACTATACAACACAGTACCCATGGACATGAGACCGGTGCGCATGATTCGCACGAACATCATGAACACGCTCATCATGAGCATAAACAGCATTTTTTTACCAAATATGTATTTAGTCAAGATCATAAAATCATCTCGCGTCAATTTTTGGTAACGGGAATTTTTTGGGCAATTGCCGGCGGCTTGATGTCGGTCTTTTCCGTTTGCAGCTAGGGTTTCCAGAGCAAACCTTTAGTGTACTAACAAAGTTTTTAGGAGAATGGGCCAGAGGCGGTAAAATGGACCCTGAAATGTACTATGGTTTGGTTACCATTCACGGTACGGTTCTCGTTTTCTTTGTATTGACCGGTGGACTTAGTGGCACCTTCAGCAATTTCTTAATTCCGCTTCAAATTGGTGCACGGGATATGGCTTCTCCATTCTTAAATATGCTATCCTTTTGGTTTTTTGCCATCGCGAGTGTGGTGATGTTTTCATCTTTATTCATCACAACGGGCCCTGCATCAGGAGGATGTACTTCCTATCCGCCTTTGAGTGCAATGAAGGAAGCCTCCATGGGTACAGGTTTGGGGATGGATTTATGGCTGGCTAGTATGGCACTGTTTGTGGTTTCGTCACTACTGGGAGGCCTCAATTATATCGTTACCGTATTGAATATGCGTACAAAGGGGATGAGTATGACCCGTATGCCACTTACGATTTGGGCATTTCTATTCACAGCCGTTTTAGGTGTACTGTCATTTCCCGTTTTGTTATCTGCTGCCGTTCTGTTACTTTTTGATCGACACGCTGGTACCAGCTTTTACCTGTCCGAAATTTTTATCGCGGGTAAGGCCTTGCCAAATGTAGGTGGGTCTGCCATTTTATACCAACATCTATTTTGGTTTTTAGGGCATCCTGAGGTATATATTATCATGCTTCCTGCAATGGGTATGGCATCCGAAATTTTGTCAACACATTCCCGCAAACCAATCTTTGGCTATTTCGCCATGATTTTATCACTCATCGGCATTACTGTTTTAGCGTTTTTAGTGTGGGCGCATCATATGTTTGTAACAGGTATGAGCCCGTTCTTAGGAGGCATTTTTGTATTATTAACTTTACTAATTGCCATTCCATCAGCGGTTAAAGTATTTAATTGGCTTACAACCATTTGGAAGGGAAATATTCGCTTTACTCCGGCTATGATGTTCGCCCTTGGATTTGTTTCCTTATTTATTTCTGGCGGATTGACAGGGCTTTTCTTGGGGAATTCGGCTCTTGACATTCATTTGCATGATACCTATTTTGTTATTGCACACTTTCATATCGTAATGGGTATTTCCGCCTTTTTTGGAATGTTTGCTGGTATTTATCATTGGTTCCCTAAAATGTATGGTCGTTTTATGAATAATACACTAGGCTACGTGCACTTTTTCATAACGTTTATAGGAGCGTACGTCATCTTTTGGCCAATGCACTATGAAGGGGTGGCGGGTATGCCACGTCGTTATTATGACTATAGTAACTGGGAATCCTTCAAACAATTTGCCGATTTAAATCAAATGATTTCTGTAGCCGCGATTATCGTGTTTTTTGCTCAGTTAATTTTTGTGTTCAATTATTTTGTTAGCGTATGGAAAGGTAGAAAAGTGACCGATCCAAATCCTTGGAAAGCAAACTCACTTGAATGGACTACTCCTATCCTTCCCGGCCATGGTAACTGGGATGGTCCTATACCTGAAGTACACCGTTGGGCATATGATTACAAGGATAACGGCGAAGGAGGCGATTTTATTCCCCAAAATGTACCTTTACGTGAAGGTGAGGCCGACGACCATCACTAGCGATAGCGGACATAAGTGACATGAATCAAAACATAACTTTGGGTATGCAGATGCTGATTAGACAAAAATTAAAGGATTATCAGCAGTTGATGAAGCTTAGTTTAAGTATGTTGGTGGTTATGTCTAGCTTGGTAGGTTATGCAATGGTACCTGACCTTGAAGTTACCCTCCTCAACATCCTTTGGTTGTTTTTTGGGTGGTACGTTGGTTACTGCAGCAGCCAATGCTTCGAATCAACTGCTAGAGTCTAAATCCGATAAAATTATGAAAAGGACCATGAACAGGCCTCTTCCCGATATGAGGATGGGTCAGTTGGAAGCTTTTATTTTTATTGGAGTTTGCTTGGTGGCAGGGGTTTGCATTTTGTATTTTTTCTTTAATAAACTGTCGGCAGTGTTATCGTTGATAAGTTTTCTGATGTATGTTTTTGCATACACCCCACTTAAAAAAGTCTCCTCTATTTCTGTTCTGGTGGGGGCAATACCAGGTTCAATGCCTTGCCTAATAGGTTGGGCTGCTGCCACTAATCATATTGGTAGTATCGCAGCCTGGACCCTTTTTATTATTCAATTCTTTTGGCAATTTCCTCATTTTTGGTCCATAGCTTGGTTAGCGCACGAGGACTACACCAAGGCCGGTATGAAAATGCTGCCCCATAAAGAAAAAACAGGCCAATTTACTGCATTTCAATGTGTTTTATATAGTGCGGTGCTCCTTCCATTGAGCGCATTGCCCATGTTAGCAGGCTTGGGCAGTTGGATATCATTTACTGGTTTATTTATCGCTGCCTTATGGTTATTATATCATTCATTTGCTTTTTTAAAAAATAACTCAGACGCGATGGCACGGAATGTGATGTTTGCCTCTTTTGTCTATTTGCCAATGATTTTGTTGAGTCTACTTTTAGATAAATATTTTTGAAAAATTATTGATTCGAACGTTGATTTTTTGAATTCGTCAACAAAATAGTAATGGCCGCAGCTACTGAATCTACGCAATCACAGATGATTCGTTAGCGAGATAAATATTTTACAAATTTGTGACAGAAATTCGTGCAAAAAAATAATTTATACTGTTTTTCTTTTTACCTTTAGGCACAAATTAAACTGTCCTATGAGAAATTTTACCGTAAGTGTTGCTAAAGTATTAGTGATTTTGCTTTTTGGCCTTTTATCTACGTCCAAAATCAATCATTTGCAGGCCCAAACGATTACCACTTTGCCTGTACCTCTAAGCTTTTGTTCATGTGATCCTGTCAGTGTGAGCTATACAGCTACCGGTGTATTTAATGCTGGAAATATTTTCTTAGTACAGCTATCAAATGCCGTGGGTAACTTTGCTGGCGCCACAAATATTGGCAATATCAATAGTAATGCGCTATCAGGTACTATTCCCTGTGTGATACCTTGTAACACTCCGTACGGTACCGGTTACCGTATCCGAATAATAAGTAATTCTCCATTCGTGATTGGATCGGATAACGGTGCCAATATCACCATCAACCCCTCTCCGATAGTAAGTATAGCCTTAACAAATGGCAACTGTGTGGATACCCTAACTGCGGTGGTACAAGGAGCTAATGTGGGTGTACCCAATGGTAATAAATATTATATCACAAATAATCCACCATGGGGTTCTCCCAGTAACGTAAATGAAATGAATGCCGTTTTTGGAGCAGGAAACTGGATTCAATCAAATTTTAGTGCCAACGCTGCCACCATTTTTGTTCCAGGGACGCAATTTGTTTTTTTGGAGGGTAGCGACGGTAATGCTATTGCTCTCAATACTTTTATCACCGCCAATATCGCTCTGATTCAAAACTGGGTGTTTGCGGGAGGACGTCTATTTCTAAACTCAGCACCTAATCAGGGAGGTGTTCAGAACTGGGGCTTTGGAGGAACTCAGTTAAACTATATCAACCTCATACCACCAGTTGCGAACAATGTACCGGGTGTAAATATTTCAAATCTTGGACACCCCATAAATGTAGGTCCTTTTCTTCCCCTTAATAATCCAAGTGGCGTTTACACCGCAAATTATTTCGCTCATGCGAATGTGGTGAACGGAGGAACGACCCTGATACACAGTTCGGCAAATAGTAATTTTGCTGTACTTGCTGAAAAAACCTGGGGTGCTGGCTTGGTTTTATTTGGGGGTATGACCACCTCTAACTGGCATAATAATGTCGGCGGTCTTGTAAATGCCCATGCGGTTAATTTAAGACAAAATATCCTGCATTATACTGCTGGCTCTGTAATTCAGCCGACATACACCTATTTATGGAACACCGGAGCCACAACACAAAAAATTATTCCGGTTGCTAGTGGTATTTATACAGTTACCGTTACCTCTACAAATGGATGTACAGGTACAGCCACCTATAACTATACTGCAATTGCGCCTCCGCCTGTGGTGAACATTACCCAATCAGGTGCACTTTGTACAGGTGGGGTCGTAGTGTTAAATGCTGGTCCGGGCTTTGCTTCCTATCTTTGGGACAATGGCCTTCTGTCTCAAACCAGAACCATTGCAGCGCCAGGTACTTACTGGGTTACCGTTACAAACGCTCAAGGTTGTACAGCTAGTGACACCATTACTATAACCTTATCACCTAATATTAATTTGGCAGCCGCTGCATCGCCGCCCATTGCTTGTAACGGTGGTACAACCACTATTTTTGCAATAGCAAACGGCGGGGTTCCCGGATTTCAATATAGTTTTAATGGAGGTCCTTTCGGTCCTTCAAACCAACTAGTGGGTGCCGTGGCAGGTATTTATACTGTGACAGTACAAGATGCTGCTGGTTGCACCAAATCAACCGTTCTAAATATTAACCAACCGCCACCTATGAATGTGAATGCTACAGCACCAGCATTACCTTGTAACGGTTTAACAACCATAACTGTAAATGTAACCGGTGGCTTACCTGCCTATCAATACGCCCTCAATGGCGGGCCATACCAATTTGGAAACCAATTTTTCAATGTTGCAGCGGGAATTTATACCGTTACCGTACTTGACGCTAATAACTGTACCGCCACCTCAGTGATGAATATTGCTGCAATTAACTCACTAAGTGTTGCCATTAGTAATATTACCAACGTCACGTGTAACCCATTGTGTAATGGTACGGCACTAGCCACGGGCTCAGGAGGGCAGCCAGCTTATACTTTTGCGATTACAGCGCCAGGTGTCATCAACGTAAATACCGGAGCAATCTCCGCACTTTGTGCAGGAACCTATACCGTAACTATTACAGATGCTACATCATGTACTGCCACCACCTCTTTTACGATTACACAACCGGCACCACTCACGGTTTCCATTTCAAACATTACAAATGTTAGCTGCGCTCCACTCTGCAACGGAACAGCACAAGCTGCTGCTCTTGGAGGAACCCCAGGCTATCTATATACCATCACCGCACCGGGTATTATTAATGTAACCGGAAATATTAGCGGTCTTTGCGCAGGTAATTATACCGTTACAGCTACCGATGCAGTGGGTTGCACAGGTACCACAAGTTTCACAGTGACACAAGCCCCCGCGCTAAGTGTAAGTGTATCTAATATCACCAATGTTACCTGCAATGGTCTTTGTAACGGCACAGCCCAAGCGGTTTCATTAGGAGGAACACCGGGTTACCTTTATTCTATCACAGCCCCGGGAGTAATTAACGTAACCGGATCCATCTCTGCACTCTGCGCCGGTACCTACACGGTAACCTCAACAGATGCAGCAGGATGTACTGCAACTACTTCCTTTACAGTCACAGCTCCTCCGGCACTTTCTTTAGCGATTTCAAATATCGTCAATGTTACATGTAGTCCACTATGTAATGGTACTGCCCAGGCATCTGCTGCCGGAGGAACTCCAGGCTATACCTATTCTATAAATGCCCCGGGAGTTATTAATGTAACAGGAAATATAACAGGACTTTGTGCAGGGACCTATACCGTAACCGTTACGGACGCAAATTCATGTAGTACCACTGCCTCTTTCAGTGTTACCCAACCACCAGCAGTTGTTGCAACTATTACCAATACCACCAATCCAAGTTGCGCACCGGGATGCGATGGAACGGCAACCGTAGTCAGCGCAGGTGGAATTGGAGTTATTACCTATTCTATTTTTCCGGCTGCAGGGCCGCAAGTACCTGTTGGAACCTTTACAGGTTTGTGTGCTGGAACGAACTACGTTATTACTGCCACAGATGCCAATGGATGTACTGGAACCACAAATGTGAGTTTATCAACACCGAATGGCCCCGTGCCATCTGTAGCAAATATTACCAATGTATCTTGCTTTGCTGCATGCGATGGCACCGCACAGGCGTCTGCAACCGGCGGAACACCAGCATATGGTTATAGTATTACAGCACCTGGTATCATTAATGCTGTGAGCGGCGCTATTACCGGTTTATGTGCTGGTAGTTATACAGTGACGGTTACTGACGCAAATAGTTGTGTAGGTACAACAAGTTTTACCGTTACACAACCTAATTTACTAACTATTAATACTAGTGGAAGTACCGCACCAAATTGTGTACCGGGATGTAATGGAACCGCTACAACTACTACTGCAGGTGGAACACCAATTTATACATATACCATTAGTGGTGGTGCCGCAATCAACGCATTAGGAAACGCCAGCAATTTGTGTGCAGGTATTACCTATACTATTACCGTTACGGATGCTGAACTATGCACTGCAACAACTACCATTTTACTGAACGCTCCCAATGCGCCAACTGTAACCATATCCAATATCACCAATGTCACATGTAACGGCCTATGTAATGGAAGTGCCCAAGCTAATGCAGTAGGAGGTGCACCCGCCTACACTTTTGGTATTACTGCACCCGGTGTCATCAATGTAAACACCGGCGCCATTTCAGCGTTGTGTGCCGGCACCTACACTGTAACCGTTACGGATGCAAATTTTTGTACAGCAACTACTTCATTCACCATTACACAGGCTCCACTTTTAACTGTAAGCGTATCTAATATTGTCAATATTAATTGTAACGGAAATTGTGATGGTACTGCACAAGCAACCGCAATAGGCGGAACAAATCCGATTGTTTATAGTATTACTGCCCCAGGTCTAATTAATGCGAACCTTGGAAGCATTACAGCCTTGTGTGCAGGTACCTACACGGTAACAGCCACTGACGCAAATCTTTGTATAGCAACAACAACGTTTACAGTAACCCAACCGCCAGCCCTAACAGTTAGTATTTCAAACATTTTGGATGTAACCTGCAATGGAGTTTGTGATGGCAGTGCTCAGGCAAATGCGTTAGGCGGAACGAACCCGATTACTTATAGTATTACAGCTCCTGGAATTATCAATCCAAATACCGGAGTCATATCAGCGCTTTGCGCAGGAACGTATACAGTAACTGCCACAGATGGTAATTCTTGCACAGCAACCACTAGCTTTACCATAAGTCAACCTCCTGTTTTAGCAGTTGCTATTTTTAATATTGTGAATGTAACCTGTAATGGTTCTTGCGACGGTACATCCCAATCAACTGCTTTGGGTGGTACACTGCCATATACCTATGCAATTACTGCTCCGGGTATCACGAATCCCGGCACCGGAGCCAACACAGCCCTTTGTGCAGGCACGTACACCGTAACGGTTACGGATGCCAATTTATGTACGGCTACCACATCCTTTACTGTTACAGAACCTCCTTTATTGACCGTGACCGTATCAAATGTAGTGGATCCTACATGTAATGGAAACTGTGATGGAACCGGACAGGGTGCAACTGTTGGAGGGGTAAATCCGGTAACCTACGCGATTACAGCTCCAGGTATTATAGATGTAAATACGGGCGCAATTAGCGGATTATGTGCCGGTTCATATACTGTAACAGCAACAGATGCCAATTCTTGCACAGCAACGACCGTTTTCGTGGTAGGACAACCAACATTACTTACAGTTTCTGTTACAAATATCACCGTGCTACCATGTTTTGGAGACTGTACCGGAACGGCTCAAGCAGCTGCTGCAGGTGGGTCACCTAACTATACCTATGCAATTACAGCACCTGGTGTGATTGATGTGAATACCGGTGCCATCACTGCATTGTGTGCGGGAGCCTATTTGGTCACTGTTACTGATGCCAATCTTTGCACGGCAACTACCGTATTTAATGTTACCCAACCTGCTGGCATCACAGTAACCATAACAAATATTGTGAATGCTAGCTGTAACGCTGCATGTGATGGAACAGCTTTAACGAATGCAATAGGCGGTAATCCTGCTTATACCTATAGTATAACAGCACCTGGAATTATTAATGTCAATACTGGAGCCATTAGTGGTCTTTGTGCCGGATCCTACACAGTGACCGTGACCGACGCAAATAACTGTACTGGTACCAGCACCTTACTAATAACGGAACCAATTGTGTTAACAGTTGACATCAATGTTACAACTGGCCCGAGTTGTGTACCGGGTTGTGACGGTACAGCTACTACCACAACAGCCGGAGGAACTGCAGCTTATTCTTATGCGATTAGTGGCGGTGCCACAATCAATGGGGCGGGTACTGCAAGCAATTTATGCGCAGGAACTACCTATACTATCACTGTAACCGATGCTAATAATTGCATTGCAACAACTACTGTGCAATTAATAGCGCCTAGTTCGCCAACGATTACCATCAATACTACTACAGCTGTTACTTGTGTGCCTGGATGTGATGGCACAGCCACTACCATTTCAGCAGGAGGAACACCGGGCTATACCTATTCAATTACTGGAGGAGGAGCAATTGATGCAGTTGGTACTGCAAGTAACTTATGTGCTGCTATAACCTATACCATTACAGTAACGGATGCAAACGGCTGTACAGGTACTACTACAGTTTCGTTAGTAGCACCAACCTCACCAACTATTACAATTAACAATACTACTACTCCAACATGTGTACCTGGATGTGACGGTACAGCGACTACCAATACAATAGGTGGAACACCAGCTTATTCCTATGCAATTAGTGGTGGAGCAGTGATCAATGCGGTGGGCACAGCAAGCAATTTATGTGCAGGTATTACATACACCATCACCGTAACAGATGCGAATAACTGTAGTGCAACTACAACGGTTCAATTAATTGCACCGAACGCACCTACGATAACGATCAATACTACAACTGCACCAACTTGTGTACCTGGATGTGATGGAACGGCAACTACGATTACAGCAGGCGGAACACCGGGTTACTTGTATGCCATCAGTGGCGGTGCAGCGATTGATGCTTTAGGAAATGCAAGTAATTTATGTGCAGGTATCGTTTATACAATTACCGTTACCGATGCCAACAGCTGCAGTGCAACCACTACGGTTCAGTTAACAGCACCGAACGCACCAACCATTACGATCAATACCACCACACCGGTTACTTGTGTACCTGGTTGTGATGGAACGGCTACTACGATTACCGCAGGTGGTACACCAGGTTATACGTATGCAATTAGTGGCGGTGCGGTAATAGATGCTTTAGGAAATGCGAGCAACTTATGTGCGGGTATCGTGTATACCATAACAGTTACAGATGCCAATGCTTGCACCGGAACCACTACCGTGCAATTAGTAGCTCCAAGCTCACCAGCGATTACTATTAATACCACTACCGCACCAACCTGCGTACCAGGTTGTGATGGAACGGCCACTACGAACACTGTGGGTGGTACACCTGCCTATTCATATGCGATTAGTGGTGGTGCAGTGATAGATGCTTTAGGGAATGCGAGTAACTTATGTGCAGGTACCATTTATACGATTACGGTAACGGATGCGAATAGTTGTAGTGCAACTACTACTGTTCAGCTAATAGCACCGAATGCACCTACTATAACCATTAATACTACCACTGGTCCAACTTGTGTACCTGGTTGTGATGGAACCGCCACCACAAACACTGTGGGTGGAGCTCCTTCTTATACCTATGCAATTAGTGGCGGTGCTACCATAGATATTGTCGGAACAGCAGGGAATCTATGTGCCGGCACAGTTTATACGATTACGGTAACGGATGCAAGTGGTTGTACTGGAACTACCACCGTTCAGTTAGCAGCACCTAGTTCACCAACTGTAACGATTACCAATACCACGAACCCAAGTTGTACACCGGGTTGTGATGGTACGGCTACAGTAAGTGGAGCGGGTGGTAATGGACCAATTGTATTTACCATATCCCCTGCAGCAGGACCTCAGGTACCAGTAGGAACCTTCACGGGCCTATGTGCAGGAACCAACTATATAATTACGGGAACGGACGCCAATGGCTGTACCGGTACAACCAATATCAGTTTATCTACTCCGAACTCACCAACTGTAACGGTATCTAATATTACCTCGGTAAGTTGCTTTGGAGATTGCAATGCCACAGCTCAGGCCACCGCAATAGGCGGAACTCCGGGTTATACCTATTCAATAACCGCACCTGGTATTATAGATGTCAACACCGGAGCAATTAGTGGTTTATGTGTAGGCAGTTATACGGTAACCGTAACAGATGCAAGCTCTTGTGTGGGAACAACCAACTTTGTAGTTAGCGGCCCTGCTTTGTTAACGGTAGATATCAATGTTACAACTACTCCTACCTGTACACCGGGTTGTGATGGTACAGCTACTACGACAACAGCCGGTGGAACAGCAGGTTATACGTATGCGATTAGTGGCGGTGCTGCGATCAATGGGGTAGGCACAGCAAGCAATTTATGTGCAGGTACAACTTACACCATTACGGTAACGGATGCGAATAGTTGTAGTGCGACCACAACGGTACAATTAACCGCACCGAATGCACCAACGATAACTATTAATACCACCACACCGGTTACTTGTGTACCTGGATGTGACGGAACGGCGACAACCAACACAGCAGGTGGTACACCAACGTATACATATGCGATTAGTGGCGGTGCTGCAATAGATGCCTTGGGTAATGCAAGTAATTTGTGCGGAGGCACTGTTTATACCATTACAGTAACGGATGCGAATAGCTGCAGTGCCACAACTACGGTTCAGTTAATTGCACCAAACTCTCCTACAATTAGTATTAATACAACAACACCTGTTACTTGTGTACCTGGATGTGATGGAACGGCCACAACGATTACCGCAGGTGGTACACCGGGTTATACCTATGCCATTAGTGGTGGTGCAGCAATAGATGCTTTAGGAAATGCGAGCAACTTATGTGCAGGTATCGTTTATACGATTACCGTAACAGATGCCAACAGCTGTAGTGCAACCACTACAGTTCAGTTAATTGCACCGAACTCACCAACCATTACAATCAATACCACCACGCCGGTTACTTGTGTACCGGGTTGCGACGGAACGGCCACTACCATTACAGCAGGTGGTACACCAGGTTATACGTATCCAATTAGTGGAGGTGCGTTAATAGATGCTCTAGGAAATGCGAGCAACTTATGTGCAGGTATTGTGTATACGATTACTGTTACAGATGCCAATGCTTGTTCAGGTACTACAACGGTACAATTAACAGCACCAAACGCACCAACGATTACTATTAATACCACTACCGCACCAACCTGCGTACCAGGTTGTGATGGAACGGCCACTACGAACACTGTAGGTGGTACACCTGCCTATTCATATGTGATTAATAGTGGTGCAGTGATAGATGCTTTAGGGAATGCGAGTAACTTATGTGCAGGTACCATTTATACGATTACGGTAACGGATGCGAATAGTTGTAGTGCAACTACTACTGTTCAGCTAATAGCACCGAATGCCCCAACAATAACCACTAATACTACCACGGGTCCTACCTGTGTACCGGGTTGTGATGGCACGGCCACTACGAACACGGTGGGTGGAGCTCCTACTTATACCTATGCTATCAGTGGGGGTGCTACCATAGATGTTGTGGGAGCCGCGACGAATCTATGTGCGGGAACTATTTATACGATTACGGTAACGGATGCAAGTGGTTGTACCGGTACTACCACGGTTCAGTTGGCAGCACCTAGCTCACCAACGGTAACGATTACCAATACTACGAACCCAAGTTGTACACCGGGTTGTGATGGTACGGCTACAGTAAGTGGAGCGGGTGGTAATGGACCAATTGTATTTACCATATCCCCTGCAGCAGGACCTCAGGTACCTGTTGGAACGTTTACCAATTTATGTGCAGGAATCAACTATGTTATTACGGGAACGGACGCTAATGGCTGTACCGGTACTACCAATATCAGTTTATCTACTCCGAACTCACCAACTGTAACGGTATCTAATATTACCTCAGTAAGTTGCTTTGGAGATTGCAATGGAGTTGCTCAGGCAGCTGCAATAGGCGGAACTCCGGGTTATACCTATTCAATAACCGCACCTGGTATAATAGATGTCAACACCGGAGCGATTAGTGGTTTATGTGTAGGCAGTTATACGGTAACCGTAACAGATGCAAGCTCTTGTGTGGGAACAACCAACTTTGTAGTTAGCGGCCCTGCTTTGTTAACGGTAGATATCAATGTTACTACTACCCCTACCTGTACACCGGGTTGTGATGGTACAGCTACTACGACAACAGCCGGTGGAACAGCAGGTTATACCTATGCGATTAGTGGCGGTGCTGCGATCAATGGGGTAGGCACAGCTAGCAATTTATGTGCAGGTACAACTTACACCATTACGGTAACGGATGCGAATAGTTGTAGTGCCACCACAACGGTACAATTAACCGCACCGAATGCACCAACGATTACTATCAATACTACAACCCCTGTTACTTGTGTACCTGGATGTGATGGAACAGCAACAACCAACACAGCAGGTGGTACACCTACCTATACCTATGCGATTAGTGGCGGTGCTGCAATAGATGCCTTGGGAAATGCAAGTAATTTGTGCGGAGGCACGGTTTATACCATTACAGTAACGGATGCGAATAGCTGCAGTGCCACAACTACGGTTCAGTTAATTGCACCAAACTCTCCTACAATTAGTATTAATACAACAACACCTGTTACTTGTGTACCTGGATGTGATGGAACGGCCACAACGATTACAGCTGGTGGTACACCGGGTTATACCTATACCATTAGTGGTGGTGCAGCAATAGATGCTTTAGGAAATGCGAGCAATTTATGTGCAGGTATCGTTTATACGATTACCGTTACCGATGCCAACAGCTGCAGTGCAACCACTACGGTTCAGTTAACAGCACCGAACGCACCAACCATTACAATCAATACCACCACACCGGTTACTTGTGTACCGGGTTGCGACGGAACGGCTACTACCAACACAGCAGGTGGTACACCAGGTTATACGTATGCAATTAGTGGAGGTGCGGTAATAGATGCTCTAGGAAATGCGAGCAACTTATGTGCAGGTATTGTGTATACGATTACTGTTACAGATGCCAATGCTTGTTCAGGTACTACAACGGTACAATTAACAGCACCAAACGCACCAACGATTACTATTAATACCACTACGGCTGTTACCTGTGTACCGGGTTGTGATGGTACCGCTACTACAACGACAGTAGGCGGAACACCAGGCTATACTTACGCAATCACGGGTGGTGCCACCATAAATGCCGCTGGCAATGCAAGCAATTTATGCGGAGCAACAGTGTATACGATTACCGTAACAGATGCCAATGGATGTAGTGCAACCACAACCGTTCAGTTAATCGCACCAAACGCGCCAATTATTACTGTTAATGCGACAACAGGGACAACTTGCGTACCTGGTTGTGACGGTACAGCCACCACAGCAGTGGTAGGTGTTAACCCACCATATGCTTATGCGATTACTGGCGGAGCCCTTATTAATGCTGCAGGGGCAGCAAGCAATTTGTGTTCGGGAACGATTTATACAATTACTGCAACAGATGCTTCTGGATGTACAGCTACCACAACCGTGCAGCTAGCTGCTCCAAATGCGCCAACCGTTACCGTTACAGCATTTACAAATGTAACGGTGTTTGGCGGTGCAGATGGTACTATTACTGTAGCTGCTGCTGGGGGAACACCGGGTTATGTATTTAGCATCAATCCAGCGGTTGGCGCACAGGCACCAGCTGGTAATTTTATAAACTTGACAGCGCCAGCAATTCCTGGCCCAACCTGCTATACAATCACCGTAACAGATGCTTCTGGATGCACTGCAACAACTGTTCAGTGTATTACCCAACCACCAATCGCAAATTTGGTTGTGACAGGTGTCCCAACAAGCGAAACCTGTTTTGGCAAGTGTGATGGTATCATTACCACATCAACTACTGGTGGCGCAGCCCCTTATAGTTATGTGTTGTTACCTGGAAATATTCCTAGTGCAACCGGTATCTACTCAAATCTTTGTGTAGGAACATACACCATTACCTCTACTGATGTAAATAATGCAACCGGTTCAACTGTAGTAACGGTTGGTGGTCCTACTCAAATTCAGTGGACCAATGCTACACCAACCGATGTAACTTGCTTTGGCGCTGCCAATGGAAGTATGAGTGTTAATGCTACCGGTGGAATGGGTGGATTTATGTATTCGATTACTCCATTGGCTCAAGCAAATGCCCTTGGTATATTTACTCCATTAACACCACAATGCTATACAATTACTGCAACTGATGGTAACGGCTGTACTCTCACAGCCACATTATGTATTGCTGAGCCGCCGCAAATTACGTTTGCAGCAGTAGTTGCTCAAGACAATAGTTGTAATGGAGGTTTGGCAGGTACTATTACAGTGGCAGCCACCGGAGGGAATCCATTACCAAATTATTCGTATGTATTAACACCTGGTGGGCAAAACAACCAAACGGGTCAATTTACCGGTTTGGGAGCCGGAACGTATACTGTAACCGTAACCGATGGTAATGGATGTACGGCAACTACAGGTGGAATTGTCATCAACGAACCAGCGGCAATAGTGTACAACACGGTGAATGTTCATGAAGTATATTGCTATGGCGATGCTACTGGTAGTATAGCGGTAGTGGCAAGTGGCGGTACGGGAGCGATTACGTTCTCCATTACTCCAAATGCTACGCAGCTTCCATTAGGCTTCTTTAAAGATTTGCTTGCAGGCAGCTATGTGATTACAGCAACAGATGCGAATGGTTGTACCTTAACTACTCAGGCTACTATCGTACAAAACCCTGCATTGCAAATTACTTCACTTACTGTAGTAGAGCCGATATGTGCTTATGACACCACTGGTGTATTAGACATAAAAGCAACGGGCGGCACGGCACCAATTACCTTCTCACTCAATAATGGAACTCCAAAACTGAGCGGTCTGTTTACAGGCTTACCGGTAGGGGTTTATCAGATTACGTTGTTAGATGATTTGGGATGTAGAAAGGATACGAATTTGGTATTATCCGGACCGACTGCAGTAGGCGCTACTATGGTAATCGATGATCCGAAATGTATTGATTCGAAAGATGGTAGGGTGACAGTAGTGGGTACAGGTGGACGAGGTGGTTACAAGTACTACATCACACCTGGCTTACATATCAACAAAACGGGTCAGTTTTATGACTTGGCAGCCGGTACCTATACCTTACGAGTAGTAGATACAGTAGGATGCGAATACATGGTAGAATTTACAATAAACCCACCTGCTAATCCATTGGGTAATACAATGACCAAACAAGATTTAGGTTGTACAGGTAAGGGAAATGAAGGAACAGCAACAGCGAATACCTTTGGAGGTCAACCGCCTTATGTATACCAATGGAGCACTTCACCGGTACAAAATTCACCGATGGCCAGCAACCTGTACTTTGGTTGGTATAATGTATTGATTGCAGATGCGAATGGTTGTGAATACCGTGACTCAGTCTATATTGAAGAGGGTCCATGTTGCGATGTATCATTCATACCAAATGCCTTCTCACCAAATGGAGATAATAATAACGATGAGTTTAAGGTCTTCAGTACTGCGGGTATCATACTGATTCAATTGGAAGTGTATGACCGTTGGGGTCAGAAGTTATGGAGTACAAGTGATTGGAAACGTGGATGGGATGGTAAGATTGATGGAGAGGATGCAGAGGTATCTACCTATCAATACATCTTTAGATATACATGTACCCGAGATGGCAAGACATATATCCGTAAGGGCGATGTAACGTTGATTCGATAGAAACAAGCACTTTATTTGGATAATAGAAAAAGAGGCTGTCTCATAAATTTGAGGCAGCCTTCTTTTTTGCGAACTTTTGTTGAGAATTGACCTTTGCAACGAGCATGAATAGCGCTCCATAGGATTCACTTTTGATTTCTTCCAATACTTTTCGCAAAGGTATAAACGACCAGGGTTGCTCTTTGAACTTGGTTTAGAGATATTTCATGGGGTACGCATTACAAATAGGGAAGGAGTAAAATTTGAGCTATAATTTTAACGTGCATAAGTTTATATTTACATCATGAAACTAGATATACTAGCTGTAGCTGCGCATCCTGATGATGCAGAACTTTCTTGTAGTGGTACCTTATTGATACACAAACTAAAGGGCTACAAAACAGGTATTATTGATCTTACGCAAGGTGAACTCGGAAGTCGAGGTAGCATTGAATTGAGAAGACAAGAAAGCGAGGTTGCCAGCAAAATAATGAAATTGGATATTAGAGAAAATCTAGAATTAAGGGATGGTTTTTTTCAGAATGACGAAGAGAGCCAATTGAAGTTGATTCGAATGATACGGAAGTATCAGCCTGACATCGTTTTAGCAAATGCACCACAAGATAGGCATCCTGATCATGGGAGGGCGGCATTGCTTACCAAGGATGCCTGCTATTACTCAGGATTGTTGAAAATTGAGACTACTTTGGATGGTATGATGCAGAAACCGTGTAGACCCAAAAAAGTCTTTAATTATATCCAAGATCAGTATTTAGAACCCGATTTCGTAATTGATATCTCTGAAGTAATGTCTTTAAAGGTGGACTGCATTCATGCATATACGTCTCAGTTTGTGAATGACGACCAAAATGGACCAGCTACGTATATTTCGAGTAATAATTATACAGATAGAGTGATGTACAGAAACAACTTGTTTGGAAAAAAATTGGAGTGCCTTACGGAGAAGGATTCTTATCTGTGTATGGACATCTTGGGTTAAAGAGTTTTGAAAATATAATTCTTCCGGAACTTGTTTAGAAACTAAAAAGCGTAATTCCCCTTTTCATCATACATTACAGGTAAAATTTTGTGAGTTGCTTCAAAATAGTCGAAGGCTCTTTTCAGATTTACCCAGAATTGTTGTTTTTCAATTTCATCCTTATACTCTTTCCCAATATAATCAAGACCCTTTTGTGTATAGCGTAGTGGGTAAACATGAATAGGGATATTCAATTGTCCGTTAATTCTAGAAAGTAGACCAATTGTGTAAATCTCTTCAATCAACTGATCAGTCATAGGTAGACATCCTACCGTCATGCAAGCCCCATGAATATATATATCACCACCGGGATGTTCTTTGTTGCCAATAACCAAATCAGAGTAATTCGGATAATTAATCAACATGGATAGGTGATAGGCACTATTGGGCTTGAAGTCAGAAATGAAGTAAAACCCTTCCGGCACTTGCTTATCGCCTTCCCAACGCTTGGGACCCAGTATGCCTGATAAAGCACAAATTTTATAATTTTTAATTAAAACAAAGGTGTCATCAATTCCATTTCGACCCCATAATTCAAATTCGTTGGAAGCCTTCAGTGCACGAAATAAAATATTTTTGCAGGGGTATTTAATTTTTTTGTCTTCAAACATTTTTCTGATATTGTATTCAGAAGCAGCGAATGCATTTTTCACTCTTTCGAAAGACATTTGATAATTTTGAAACGAATAGTCCGGAAATTTATCTTCTAGAGGAGGTTGAGCGTTCGAATGCAGAGAAAAAACAAAAAGGCTTATTAAAAGAAAAAAATGCTTCATTCGTTTTACAAAGTAATTATTTTTCAAAATTAGTACATTGAAAGTGAATAAGTTCTTAAATTGAAATATTTTTAATACCTAATTCTAATAGTTGAAAAAGAAAGTAGTAATATTTACTGGTGCCGGAATAAGCGCGGAAAGCGGTATTCAAACGTTTAGAGACGGTGACGGACTATGGAATCAATTTCGCATTGAGGAGGTAGCTACACCTCAGGCATGGTATTCGAATCCTTCCTTGGTCCTTCAATTTTATAATGAACGAAGAAGGAATATTCGGGATGCGAAACCCAATAATGCTCATTTGGAGATTGCGAAATTGGAAGATGTTTTTGACATCGAAATCATAACACAGAATATTGATGATTTGCATGAACGGGCTGGGTCATCAAACGTTTTGCATCTACATGGAGAAATTTTTAAGATGAAAAGCGAAGTAAACCCAGAACTCATTTCTCCGATTCATGAGGATATGCATCTAGGAGATAGAGCTGAAGATGGCGCCCAACAACGACCCCATATTGTGTGGTTTGGAGAGGAAGTGCCAATGATGGAGCCTGCTATTCAAAAAGCAATGAAGGCAGATGTGTTTATTGTAATTGGTAGTAGCCTCGTAGTGTATCCTGCAGCCTCTCTTATACACTATGTACCATCGCATGCAGAAGTAATTGTAATTGACACAAGGCTACCGGAAGTCAATAGGCGCCATGTAACCTACATAGAAAAACCTGCAACAGAAGGGGTTGCACAATTGCGACGATTGCTTTTATAGGGTATCGATGCACCATACGTTCAGGTATAGAAAAACCATTTTATTTTTTTCTTCGGACATTGGGTTTTACAAACTCCGTATTGTCAGGTATATCCGTAAATTTAGAAGGCCTTTTGTTTTTGTCTAAAATCATTCCGTTTACATTCACATCTCCCTTTGGAAATGATTTCATTCTGTCTTTTATATATGCACTATCCACTGCACTGCTATATTCCTTTTCATAAATAACTTCATCAATCTGATATTCCAGCACTTTTTTTACATCAGTGGATGGGGTATTGTAGTAGGTCCAAAAGCCATGTCGAACACTCCCAACATCTGATTTAAGGATTACCGGTTTTTCCAGTCCGGTATTTGGATCTTCCACCATTATGGTGTCGTACTCATATTTAGAACGTAGGGCCAAATAATTGCCAACACAAAAAAGGTAGCCATCATCGTAATATCGGGCTTCTCCACTTCTGTTTCCTTGCTTGAAAAACTCTTGCGAAATAATGGTCCCATTCATCGTATAGGTTTTCCAAACACCCGTCCGCACATCGTCATCAAACGAACCGAATTCCATATAATCTTCCTCCCCATAACCTCCCTTATTGATTAGTAACCACCTGCCCCATTTTCTGTTTTTAGTATCTAATTTATTGATGGTGTCTCCATTTTCAAGTAATTCAAAGGAAATAATCTTGAACGGTTCGGTGACAGCGACAGCTTTTTTCTTCTGCGTATACGCAGGATGGGCGCCAACAAAAAGAAGCAAAATACAGAAAACTAGCGTTCCGACAAACTTACTGATAGGCTGAATGGTATGAACTGTTTCTTTCATTGAACTACAATAATAGTCATTTTATTTTTCATTTTTAATATTGTAGTTGTACTTTACATTTTAAAATTTACGGTATGATCATACGCATTGCCCTTCAGTTTTTGATACTCCTCCTTCCTTTTCAGGTATTCGCTCAAAAGGAACGAATCACTCGTTTCGAAAAGCTGGGACAGATGTCATCTCCATTCAATGACATTCCATTTCGAAATATTGGGCCTACGGTTATGGGTGGACGCGTGGTAGATATTGAAGTGAATCCAAATAATACAAACGAGTTTTTTGTCGCGTATGCATCAGGTGGTTTATGGCATACCCAAAATAATGGTCATTCATTAGAGCCCATTTTTGACCACGAGGCTGTAATCACTATTGGTGATGTAGCAGTAAATTGGAATGAAAATACAATTTGGATTGGCACCGGTGAGGTCAACTCCTCGCGATCGTCCTATGCAGGTGTTGGTGTTTATAAGTCGACCGATATGGGAAAGACGTGGAAGCACAGAGGGCTTGAAGAAAGCCATCATATCGGAAAAATTATCCTACATCCAAAGAACAATAAAATTGCCTGGGTGGCCGTATTGGGTCATCTGTATTCCACCAATCCGCAACGAGGAATTTACAAAACAATGGACGGTGGCGAAACCTGGAAGCAAACACTATTTATTAATGACAGTACAGGCTGTGTGGATCTACAGATTGATCCAATGAATAGCGATGTCTTGTACACATGTTCATGGACTCGGAGTCGAAAGGCATGGCATTTTAATGGGACAGGCGGTGGAACCGGTATTCATAAAAGTGTAGATGGCGGTGAATCTTGGCAGCTGATAAGCACTGCAAAAAGTGGATTTCCTCAGGGAGACAAAGTGGGTAGGATTGGCATCTCGATTTTCGAAAAGGATTCAAAAATCATCTATGCATTGGTAGACAATAATAATAATCAGCCGGACAAAAAGGAAGACAGGGTTTTGGAACAAAAGTTAAGTGCCAGGGAATTGCTCCAAATAAGCAAAGTAGATTTTTTGAAATTGGATAATCAGCAATTGAATCAGTATTTGAAACAAAATGGATACCCTAAAAAGTATACTGCGGAATTGCTCAAAAAAAGTGTGCAGCTAAATGAATTTACTGCAAAGGATATAGCTGATTGGAAGTTGGCAGATGCAGATGCCAATCTCTTTGATACGCCTATTTATGGTGCAGAGTTATATCGAAGCAATGATGGAGGTACAAGCTGGAGCAAAACGCATCAAGGCGATATGGGCGGTGTAGTATTTACGTATGGGTATTATTTTGGAACGGTTGAGGTATCACCTACCAATGCAGATAGGGTACTAATAGCAGGTTATCCTTTACTCTTGAGTGAGGATGGTGGCAAAAACTTTAAGCAAATAGACGGGGAGAATTGCCACCCAGATTATCATCGAATTTGGATCAGCAAAAAGGATGATAAGCACATAATTGCTGGAAATGACGGTGGCGTAAATATAACCTATGATTTGGGTCAACATTGGAGTAAGGTCAATAGTGTGGCAGTTGGGCAATTTTATGCGATTCAAGTAGACAATGCAGTGCCCTATAATGTATATGGCGGTTTGCAGGATAATGGTACCTGGATGGGGCCAAGTACAAATACTGAAAGCTCTGCATGGCATCAGAGTGGCGAGTATGCGTATAAAAATATTGGCGAGGGTGATGGGATGCAAGTGCAAGTAGATACTAGAAATAATGAAACCTATTATGTAGGGTATCAGTTTGGCAACTATTACAAAGCAAGCAAAACCAACAAAGACTACCTCGATGTTAAACCCATGCACGATATCGGTTCAAAGCCCTTACGGTTTAATTGGCAAACCCCGATTTGGTTAAGCAGGCATAATCAGGATGTTTTTTACATTGGTTCAAACTGTTTGCATCGCTCTTTGTCGCAAGGCGAACAGCTAGAAAAACTCAGCAAGGATTTAACACAGTCTAACAAAAAGGGAAATGTTCCGTACAATACCTTAACCTGCATTCATGAAAGTCCGTTACGTTTTGGCGTATTGTATACCGGCTCCGATGACGGATTGATTTATGTAAAGCCAAGATGGGGGATACACCATGAATCCTATTTCGCAGGGGCTGCCTTCGGGCCTATGGGTATCACGAATAACGGCTAGCAAACACAAGGTACAAAGAGTTTATGTTTCCTTAAATGGATATCGAAATGATGATTTTGAACCCTATTTATTTGTCAGTGAAAATATGGGTGCTAACTGGAAATCTATTGCAGCTAATTTACCAGCCGAACCAATAAATGTCATCAAAGAAGATCCAAAAGATGAATCCATATTATATGTTGGCACCGACAATGGACTTTATGTTAGTTTTGATCGAGGTTTGCATTTTGTTGCATGGACGGCCAACTTGCCAAGAGTTGCCATACATGACATCGCCATCCAGGAAAGAGATAATGAGATTGTATTAGGGACTCATGGCAGATCGATCTACATTGCTAAATTAGAGATGGTGCAGGCCTACAATAAAGTGAAAAATGAAAAATGGTTTGTTTTTGATTTAGACAAAATTAAGTACAATCGCAATTTAGGAAATAAGTCGTACTCCTATAGCAAGCCACAAATACAAAAGATTCGTATGCCTTTTTATGCTTCCCAAGCCGGCGTGTATCGAGTTAGAATATTGTCGGCGGATAAACAGGTTCTTTATTCAACAGCTAAGGAAGTAACTCAAGGAATGAATCATATTGAATATGATTTGTCAGTAAATGCAGGGGTTGTAAAAGTGAATCAAAAAGGAATTCAGAAGCGTGATAATGGCAACTATTATTTACCGGTTGGAAATTATCAAGTAGAGTGGAGTAGGGATGAAGTGGCTCAGGGAAAGCACCAATCAATTATTAATAAGACGCTGGAAATTGTGGAGAATACCACGGAGTAATTTATGTAAAAATACCCGTTGAAGGGTATTGCCAAAGGGTAATTTTACCTCATCTTTGCACCAACAAATAAATATACAATTACATTATGAAAAGAATCTCATTCGTTTTTTTAGCATCAATTGCCTTTTTCGCATCCTGTGATAAGAAGGCAACCTTACCTTCTAATAATAATAATGGTACGGCTGCAGCCACTCCTTCGCCGGCACCAACTACTGGGGACGGGTTTTTAGTTGCCTTGCAAACCGTTACAAATACTACAGTAGCGGGCTTTCCGATTAATACCGTTTTTGGAACAGGCCTGGCTGGTTTTGGCAATTTAGCCGCAGGTACTTACACAGATGCCGGTGCCATTACATTGAATTCAAAAGCAATGACAAAAAATGCCAACAATACGTATACGTATATTCCTTCTACCGGTGATATCACAGGAGTTGATTTAAGCAGTAGCATCAACTGGAATGTGGGTGGTGGTAATGGTATTCCCGCCTTTACCCACGATGCTACAGCGCAGGATTTGCCTAATTCGGGTGATTTAAGTGCTTTTGCATCTATCAATAGTGCCAATGATTTTTCCTTGAGTGTAAGCGGAAGTATTTCTAACTCAGATTCTGTTTATTTTCAAATAAGCGGGGCCAATGGATCTGTGCTTAAAAGAATGGCATCCAATACAACAACTGCTTTATTTACTGCAGCAGAATTGCAAACTATAGGAAAAGGCACAGGCACCGTAGTAGTGGCTCCATGGAATATGGATAGTATCACCCAAGGAGGTAAAAAGATTTATATTATTAATGAACTGGCTCTTTCTCGTTTAGTAGATATTCAATAAAGCCCTGCTACCCAAATCAATCATGCAAAATGCTATTCGCTTGCGGATGGCATTTTTTTTTTCAAATTAATAAGCTTAGATTTGATAGACACCAATTATGAAAAACAGCTTATTAATTGCATTCTTACTTATTGTCATATGCTATTTCAGTAGTTGTCAGCGCCGGACATTTTGTATATTGTTTTCAGATTATTCTATGCAGGTTTTGGATCGAATTTCATCCAATATGTTGTCTCATAACGATTCAGTAAAAAGTGACCGGTTGGTCATTGATTTGAAATTTGAATTTGTACGCACTAAATGCATTGAAGGAAGGCATACCGATTTAGAAAATGATATTTACAATCAAAGAGATGACACACTGATCAATATTACAATAATTAGCAATGCTGACTTTGACTCGGTGCACCAATCCGGGACTGTGCTCAACGACTTGTTTTTAATGCCGGATACCAGCTGGTTTCGAAAATTTAATGCGGGGCAAAACATTACAGATCTAAGCCTCCCTTTGCTTCAACGCACAGATAGTTCTCGTTTACATACACTGGAAGTCATTTTGGAATGGAATCATAATGTAACCATGAAAAAAGCATTGCCGACACTCAAACTTTTAAATTAGTAAAAGGATGCGCACTCAAATTTTTGCTTGTGGTATTTTATTGTTTGTTTTATTTTTTATGGCAGAAAAAATGGTGGCAAGTCCCTTTTATAAAGAAGAATCAAACGCATTGCAATCACACAAGAAAAATAATTCTATACTGTCTCTTGGGGCGGGAATAAGACTGATAACACTTTCATGCGCTTCTGCCATAAAATCCCCTTTATTTAAAAATACTGTCGGGTTTGGTGCTGAAATGGTTTGCAGCCATCGCTTTAGAAAAAATTTTTATTTCATTTCAAATATAGGAATGGTAGGTCTAGGATATGATGAACAAGCATTTCAGAAGCCCGAAACGTTTATTAAAATTACCGACGGAGCTCTTTATGATACCCATCGAGGTAATGCCCATGCTGGTATACTTACCATCGGTACGGTGAGCGAAGCCCTATCGTACCGATGGTATTCAAAGATCGGCTTATTGCAACCTTTTGTGCGATTGAGCCTGTATGCCTTTGATTACAACATCGAAAAGTTGTTTTACCGGACCCATGCTAGTTCATCTCAAAGAGAGTATATTTATTTAGATGCACATAGGTCAAAATGGGCTTTTGCGCCTTCTGTAGGTGCCATGTATTTGCTACCCTTAAACAGAATTGCTGATTTATTTGTTCATGCTGATTTTGGATATCTATTTGCGAAGCATTCATACAAGGTCACTATTTATTCTTCTGATGGAAGTGAAGAAAAATATAAAACAACCGATGCCTCCTCTCAGAACAGTAGGGAATTTGAGTATTGGTTTGAAGTTCAAAATCTATAAATACTTAAATTATTAGCTTACATTGCAGGGCACTATCTTTCCTTATCAGTGAAAAAAATTATTGTTTTCATATCCGGACTGTTACTTGCTTATAGCTTTTCGATCTACCAAGGTTGAAAGCAGACTGTCACACATTGTATTATCTTGCACAAAGTTTCGATGTTTCCGTATAACAGCAATACGGGCGAAGCCATGGATATGAATGACTCTGTGCTGGCAAAGAAATTTCAAATTAGTATTGCATTTGATACCAAAGAATTTGTATGCCGAAATCGGAATTCTTTTTCATTTATCAACAGTGCATATGCATCTAAAAGTACGCCTTCTTATGTATACTATGATACACTCAAGAGCATCCAGATTACCTGTGTGCAGGATTTTGATTCTACTCACTTAGCAGGCAATTCGCTCAACAGCTATTTTGCTGTACCCGATTTTTTTCAGTCTTCCACAGATTTTGCCAAAACCTACTCTTACACGCTGATGTCTTTACCCGATACAGAAAGACTTTATGAATTCAGGGTGGTTGTTGAATTTAGCGGAGGGTCCCTATTCGATACCATTTTGCCACCCGTAAAAATCCTCCTGTAATGAAGTTGTCATTTTTGTTTTGCCTTCTACATTTTGCTAATAACTTGTATTCGCAAATTAATACTGACAGCATTACCCTCAGAAAGCAAATGGTCAGAAATCAACGAGACTCTTTGAAAAGACTTCCCCTTAAATTGAATAAATCACTTGTTTTTTTTAAACTGGGTTTATCTTCAGGAGGTTTGAATTTTTCAAGTCCAAGTTCTTCGCTCGTTTTTCAGAGTGGACCAGGCATGGGTGGCGAAGTAACGGTTGGGTTTAAAGCACACAAGCATCTTGCCATTGGTTTTGGTGGAAATATTATTAAGTATCATCTAAATAAGGAACGTTTAGACCAAAGTGTCAAAAACTATTTTTCTGACCATGATTACACAACATTTGATACATCGGACCGAGCTGGTCGGATGACCAAGGCAACTGGATATTTGTACGCCTCCTATTGGTATTATCGTCCTAAATTCATTGTGGAACTGTATACAAAAATTGGCTTAGGTTATACTAGTTTAAAACTTTCTAATACCGTATACAGACACAAAACCTTTTCCAATTACAGTGAGTATTTTTTGCTAAGTAAACCAAATGAGTACATAGGATTGCTTCCCTCTGTAGGAATTTGTGGGAGCATTCCAATCAACCGAATAGCCTATTTTTTTATAGCAGCAGAGTATGGATACCCGTTCAGTAGTTTTCATACAATGACAATTAATCATTATACGTCAGATGGAAGGGAGGAACTATACAATATCAGTATTCCGAAAGTGACGCATATTTTTCAGGCAAACATGGGCGTGTTGTTGCGAATGTATAATAGAGTTAAGGCTCATGAACAAAAGTATGATTCAGAAATCTTGAAAACAATAAATGACAAGAACAACTAGGTTCTATTTTTTTTAACATCGAGGTGTAGCACTTTAGGATTTTATTATAGTGAATGGCTCCTACTTTCGCTCAAAAAAAGAATGTTTAATTTTATTAGAGGTTTTCGCTTTGAGGTATTGTTATTACTAGCCTTTACCGTTATTTTCTGTTTTTCGCTTTGGCTACTTCGCTTTGCATTTACTGGCAGTTTGATGTATGTTTTTCTTAATTGGAATTTATTTTTGGCCATCCTACCCTGCTATTTTTCATCCTACATAGTCACGCACCGGGAAACGATTAACCGCTATACTTTTTTTCTACTGGCCCTTACTTGGTTATTATTTTTTCCGAACTCGCCATATATTCTTACTGATTTATTTCATTTGAATGAACGAGGCGGAATGCCAAAGTGGTTTGACTTAATCATGATTCTTTCTTATGCTTGGGCGGGCTTGCTTTTTGGATTTATCAGTATATTTCAAATGGAAAGTATCCTTCTCACTAAAATGAGACCCAATGCGGCAAAGATGATTATCAGCGCATTATTATTTGCTTCCGGATTTGGAGTATACTTGGGTCGGTATTTGCGATGGAATAGTTGGGATGCGGTGTCCAATCCTATTGCGTTAACTGCAGATATTGGCGATCGTTTTATTCATCCATTTTCGCATGGTCGCACGTGGGGCGTTACCTTGTTAATGGGGACTCTACTTACCTTTATCTATTTTTCAGTACAGATACTGAAGATGGGTATCAAAAAATCATAGGGATTTTAGTCCACTACAAATGCTGTTTGATAAAAATTGTTTACTGCTGCAATGGGCTTTAGGCGGATGTAAAAATTGCTTGTAAATTCAAGATACGCTTTGAACTCATGCATAGCCACATTAAATTCATCAAACAGAATAATATCTCCTTTTTTGAGGAAGGGATATAACTGCGACAAGGAAAATATGGTGGCAGAATACAAATCAGCATCCATGTGTATTATTTTGGTATTGGGGGCGCTAAGTGTATCCGTATGTTGCTGTATAAACGAGCATAGAGTATCCTGAAAAAGTCCTTTTATAAATTGCGCTCGTTTGTCATCAACTTGTGGTAATCCATGGCTCATATCTCCTTTTGCATAAAAGCCTCCCCAATCTTCCGGTAATCCTTCAAAAGTATCGAAACCGGCAAATGTGGACTGTTCATTTTTATTTTTTTGAAGCCACCATTTAAAAGAGGCACCGGAGGCTACTCCAAATTCCAGATAGGTTATTTGCTGGTTTTCGATATGAAAGTGATTGGCCACAAATTCATATAAACGAACCCGTTTTGAATAGTCTCTAATAGGGGTATAGAAATCGCAAAGGAGTAAACCGGTTTTATTGGTTTGGATCCACCGAATTAAGCTATTAAAGTAAAAAAGAAACTGAAAGGTTTTGGTAAATGGAATGGCCAAAAATGTAATAGGGATAAAAAGCAACAAGTCTTTCAGAAACTTAAATATTCGAAGCATGGTATGGTATAAACCTTCAAATTTAATGGTTTAAAATCTAAATATTCGAAATATTCCATGCTATATGGACAAAAAAAATCCTCCGTTTGATAGGAGGATTTTTTATTAAAATGTTTTTAGTACTGAAAATTATTTTGAAAATTGTGGAATCAGGTTGTTGGCCATGCTTACCATTTTTTCGATACCGTCTGCCGGTAAATTTCCTTTTTTAAACTCGTTTAGCAAATCAGGCATTTTATTGTCCATCTCTTGCAAAAAGACTTCTTCAAAAGCTTTGATATTTTTTACAGGTACGCTATTTAATAAGCCATTGGTACCTAAATAAATAATAGCAACTTGTTTTTCTACACTATACGGCGAAAACTGTCCTTGTTTCAATATTTCCACATTACGTGCACCTTTGTCAAGAATGGATTTGGTTGCCGCATCCAAATCGCCACCAAATTTAGAGAATGCCTCCATTTCTCGGTAAAGTGCTTGGTCAAGTTTCAAGGTACCTGCCACTTTTTTCATCGATTTGATTTGGGCATTACCACCTACACGACTTACTGATATACCAACATTGATAGCGGGGCGAATACCTGCATTAAACAAGTTAGATTCTAAGAAAATTTGTCCGTCGGTGATGGAAATTACATTGGTTGGGATATAAGCAGATACGTCACCGGCCTGCGTTTCGATAATAGGCAAAGCGGTTAAGGAACCACCACCTTTACCAAATGCTTGATCGACTCAGGTAAATCATTCATTTTGCGCGCAATATCATCTTTCGCGATAACCTTTGCAGCACGCTCTAATAAACGACTATGTAAATAGAATACATCACCCGGATACGCCTCACGACCCGGTGGACGACGTAATAGCAAGGATACTTCACGATACGCTACCGCTTGTTTACTCAAATCATCAAATACAATCAAGGCCGGACGTCCGGTATCACGGAAAAACTCTCCAATGGCCGCGCCTGCGAAGGGTGCGTAAAACTGCAAAGGAGCAGGATCTGCTGCCGAAGCTGCCACAATGATAGTATATTCCATCGCGCCATTGTCTTGCAACGTTTTCATTACCTGAGCAATGGTAGACGCTTTTTGACCGATGGCGACATATATACAATAAACAGGCTTTCCTGCTTTGTAAAATTCTTTTTGATTGATGATGGTATCGATACAAATAGCTGATTTACCCGTTTGGCGATCGCCGATTACCAACTCACGTTGACCACGACCGATGGGAATCATGGCATCGATTGATTTTAAACCGGTTTGAAGTGGTTCTTTAACGGGTTCACGGAAAATTACCCCCGGAGCCTTTCGTTCGATAGGCATTTCATACAATTCACCCGTCAATGGGCCTTTACCATCTATGGGTTCCCCCAAGGTATTGATGACACGGCCAACCATCCCTTCACCTACTTTAATAGAGGCAATACGACCAGTACGGCGCACTCTATTTCCTTCTTTAATTCCTTTTGCATCTCCCATCAATACCACACCCACATTATCTTCTTCAAGGTTTAGTGCAATGGCTTGTACACCACTTTCAAACTCTACAAGTTCACCCGAGCTCACGCCGTTTAACCCATAAATACGAGCAATACCGTCACCCACTTGGAGTACGGTTCCTGACTCTTCGAGTTCGGCACTTGAATTGAAATTACCTAATTGCTGGCGCAATATGGCTGATATTTCATCTGGTTTTATACTTATCATATTATTGTTTTTAGTTGTTAGTTGAATATTTTTTATTGAAGGTGATTCATTCCATTTTTGAATTAACGAATATCCGGTATGTATTCATTCTTAAGGAATTGCTTTTTAATATCATTTAAATCGCGCAGGATGCTGGCGTCAAAAACGTTGCTATTAGCCTCCAAGATAAAACCTCCTAATAATTTTTCATTTATTTCTGTATTCAAGTCAATGGTCATTCCCTGAAACTGTGCAGAAATTTTATTAATCAAATTGGTTTTTATCGCCTCATCCAAAGCCACGGCTGTGGTAAGTTTCACTTCATTAATTTTATTATGTACCTTGTACTGCGTAATAAATGCCCCTACGATTTCTTCTAAAAAAAACTCCCTTCCCTTATGGATGATTAAACGAATAAATCCTTCGGTAACGGCATCTACCTTTCCTGACGTAAAAGCTTGTACAATGGAAAACTTGGTGTCTGCTTTTACGATGGGGCTTTTCATCAAATTTACAAAGTCTTGGCTTTGGCTAAAAAGGGATTGCATCCCAAGCATATCTTTGTAAATCGCATCAAGCTTATTATGCTCAAGGGCGATATCCATCAGAGATTTAGCGTATCGGGCAGCTAGTCTGGGGTTTAGCATTTTAATTCAGTTTAATTTCTTGAGCTAAGGTGTTGATATATTTGTTTTGTTCTTCTTTATTCGACAGTTCTTTTCGCAACACTTTTTCAGCTACTTCAATTACCAAGGTGCCGATTTGATTTTTTACATCAATAATGGCAGCATTTTTTTGAAATTCAATTTGTTGTCTTGTTTCCGCCATAATTTTGTTGGCTTCTTCTTTTGCAGCATCTTTGGCTTCATTGATGATTCGTTCCTTGGTTTCCTTAGCCTCTTTTAGCATAAGGGTTCGTTCTTCACGTGCTTGATTTAACAATACTTCATGTTCACTTTTCATGCTTGCCATTTCGTTTCTCACTTTTTCGGCTGAAGTGATGCTATCGGCAATATTTTTTTCGCGCTCATTCAAAGCTTCCAAAATAGGACCCCAAGCAAATTTTTTCAACAATAAAAATCCAATCACAAAGGCGATTAATGTCCAGAAAAACAGCCCAAATTCGGGTAATAGTAAATCCATTATTTAGATATTTTTATACGATTTAGTTAATGTAAAAGTACTGCATTCGCCGCCCTTTGCGTTGAATGCAGTACTGATTTTTGTCTCTTAGAGGAACATTGCTAATAGACCTACGATAACGCCGAAAAGGGCAACACCCTCTACCAACGCCGCTGCAAGAATCATACTAGAACGAATATCTCCGAGTATTTCAGGTTGACGAGCCATAGATTCTACAGCTCCTTTACCGATTTGACCTACTCCCACACCTGCGCCTAAAGCTGCAATACCTGCACCAATAGCACCACCTGCGTTTGCGATACCGTCTAAAAGAATTGTGTTTAATACTGACATATATATTGGTTTTAAAAAATTACAAATTAATGATGCGCTTCCACTGCATGTTCTTCATGATGATGTTCTTCTACTGCTTGTCCGATGAATACGGCTACCAAATTGGTAAAGATGAATGCCTGAATGGCAGCTACTAAAAGCTCCAGAAAAAACATAAACACCGAAAATCCAACAGACACAATAGAAAATCCAAACCCAACACCTCGGTTCATTGCCCCAAAAATGAAAATCATACAAATCAAACTCAAAATGATGGTATGACCTGCAAAAATGTTGGCAAACAAACGAATGGCAAGAGCGGCCGGTTTAATCATCAAATTACTCAAAATTTCAATCGGTACCAATATTAGCTTGATACCAAAAGGAATACCAGGGGGATTGAAAATATGTCCCCAAAAGTATTTACTGGAATTTACCAACATTACCACAAAGAATATCAGGGTCAATACCAGAGTCACCGTAATATTACCGGTTAGGTTAGCGCCTCCGGGAATCAGCCCCAACAGATTATTCACCCAAATAAAAAAGAAAAAGGTTAATAGCAAGGGCATATACTTTGCAGCTTTGGGACCTAAGTAGGGTTTGGCTACATTTTCGTCAATAAATCCAATTACAGGTTCCAATGCATTTTGCCAGCCTGAAGGAGCCTTATTGCTTCCGTTGCGTTTATATTTCTTGGCAATTCCGGTTAGCAAAAACCATAAAATGGCCAGAGAGATAAACATCGATAATACATTCTTGGTGATGCTGAAATTGTAGAATTTAGAACCGTCCAACGAAATGATTTTTCCTTTTGCCAAATCTGATTTGCCACCATGCAGTGCCGCATCTGCTTCAATATCGTGGTCGTTGATTTGCTTATATCCATTATATTCGGCGTGTCCATGCTCGAATTTTGATGACATAAACACACTCAAACCATGACTGGGATTGTACAAAATAACTGGTAATGGTAAACTGGCGTGGAAATGTCCTATTGAAAATAGGTGCCAATCATGCGAATCGCGGATATGTCCAAAAATAATTTCCTTAACATTTATTTTATTCTCAGTTGCTTCATGACCCGCCTCTGTTGCTTCAGAATGTCCCTCATGGGTATCTTGTGCCGCTGCAAAAAAAGAAATCCCAAAAATCAGTAAAAATACTGTCAACACTGATTTTAAGGAACTTTGGAAAGAAAAACTCATTATACTTTTTTGATTTCGGGTGCAAAGGTAATATGTAATTATGATAGAAAAAAGAATGAAGGACATATCTTTGCAAGAAAAATGATATTCAGCCCCCTATTTGTCGAATTCGAGTGTAATGGGATCGGATTATAATCTAGATTACTATGAAGAAAATAATTTCTATCGTTGGAGCCAGACCGCAATTTATTAAGCACGCACCAATGCAGATGCAATTGCAACAGCATTTTGACGCCAAAACCATTCACACTGGGCAACATTACGATAGCAATATGAGTCAGGTGTTTTTTGAGGAACTTAAAATGCCAAAACCAGATTTTTGTTTGACATGGGTGGTAGTAAACCGCAAGGCGAACAAACCGGTATCATGTTGACCGAAATTGAAAAGGTGTGTATGGCAGAAAAACCGGATGCATTGCTAGTTTATGGGGATACCAATTCAACCTTGGCGGGAGCCTTGGTAGCAGCTAAGATGCATATTCCCCAAATTCATATTGAGGCCGGACTACGAAGCTTTAACCGAGACATGCCCGAAGAAATCAATCGAATTGTGGCTGACGAATTTGCCCATATGCTTTTTTGTCCCACAGATAATGCGATCGAAAATCTTCGAAAAGAAGGAATCACCCATGACCGCATCTTTAGATGTGGCGATGTAATGTGCGATATGGTGAAAATTATAGAGCCGAAGTCGATGCCTTTGGTAGACTATCCCTATTATTTTGTTACCATTCATCGGCCATATAATACCGACGATTTGGAGCGTTTGACGGCTATCTTGACTGAATTAAATGCCTTGGACAAAAAAGTAATTTTTTCAATTCATCCCCGTACGGTATCTCGTATGGAACAATATGGCATTTCTACTGCTGGATTTTCGAATATTGTATTTATTGCTCCTCAAAGTTATGCAGAAAGTATCTCCTATCAGAAGTATAGTGATTGTGTTATTACCGACAGTGGGGGCATACAGAAGGAAGCCTATATTTTGCGAAAGAAATGCATCACCTTACGAAGTGAAACGGAGTGGACCGAAACGCTACATGGCGGATGGAATACCCTCGTTTTTGAAGATTTGAAACAAATACGTGTTGTTTTGGCGCAGCGCACCGGAGCCTATATCGATGAGGTGTATGGAAAGGGGAATGCCGCAGAAGAAATTACGGATTTGATTTTAAAATATATTTAGGTGCAAATAATTGGGCGATTGTATTACATTTGCCCATTAATTTTTGTAAACCAATATGTGTGGAATTGCGGGAATCGTTTCAAAAAACCCTACTGAAATATCGAAGGACCGACTCAAACAAATGACCGATATCATCAGTCATAGAGGTCCCGATGGCGAAGGTCAATGGATCTCTGAAAACGGACTGGTCGGTTTGGGGCATCGACGTCTTTCAATTATTGATTTAAGTCATGAGGCCGATCAGCCCATGCATTATTTAGACCGTTACAGTATTGTGTTTAATAACGAAATTTACAATTATATTGAACTTCGCGCCACTTTGTTAACCCAGGGCTATCAGTTTAAAACACAAAGTGATACGGAAGTGCTGATGGCCTTATATGATAGAGATAAAGAACAATGTCTACAATTGCTGGATGGCATGTTTTCGTTTGTTTTATATGACAGCAAGGAAAATCTGATTTTTTGCGCAAGAGATCGATTTGGTGAAAAACCATTTTTTTATAGTTATGAAAAGGGCAAGCATTTCTTATTTGGCAGCGAAATGAAATGTCTTTGGGCAGGTGGCATTCCGAAAGAAGTAAACAATAGAATGTTGTTTAATTACCTAAGTTACGGCTATATCGAAAACCCCGAAGACCTTAGCGAAACCTTCTACAATAACTGTACTAGACTCCCTCAATCGCATTATCTAACTTTTTCGCTTTCAAACCTTGAAATAAAAATTGTTAAGTATTTTGATATCAATTGGAAAAACATAGATCAACAGATCACGGTTGCGCAGGCAAAGGAGAAATTTCACGAATTGTTATACACCTCGGTAGATAGAAGATTGAGAAGTGATGTGCCGGTGGGAAGCAGTTTAAGTGGCGGTCTTGATTCTTCCTTAATTGTTTGTATTATCGACGAGCTAAGAAAAGGCAATGGGCTGAAACAAAACACCTTTAGTGCTGTATTCCCGGGTTTTAAGAAGGACGAGCGGAAGTATATGGATTATGTGATCGCTAAAACGAATGTGGATCCGCACTTTGTTACTCCTTCCGATAATGGCCTTATAGATGATATTGAAAAGCTTAGTTGGCATCAGGAAGAACCCTATGGAAGCGCTAGTATATATGTGCAATACTGTGTGATGCAATTGGCAAAGAGAGAAAATGTCACGGTACTTTTGGATGGCCAGGGTGCCGACGAAATTTTAGCCGGATATCATCCCTATTATATCCAATTTCACAACGAATTGCGAAAAACAAATCCCGCATTGTATAAGGCAGAGAAGGCTGCCTACACGGAGCTTCATAAAGACAACCTCATTAATCCATCCGTAAATAGTGGACTACAGAATGTGGTGAAAAAACATTTTCCGAAAACAGCGGGAAATCTTCGAAAATATTATCAATATTTTTCACAGGCCAGAAAGAATGAATTTAATAAGGACTTCTTCCAGGAGTATTATAAACAAAGCTATAATATTAATTATCATTTTGACGGTTTAAATCATTCTTTATACAATAGCACCTGTGTAAAGGGACTGCATGAATTGTTGCGATATGCCGACCGTAATAGTATGGCACATAGCAGAGAGGTGCGCTTGCCATTCCTAAGTCATGAATTGGTTGAATTTTTATATACCCTGCCATCGCATTTCAAAATACGAGACGGATGGACCAAATGGATTATGAGGGAAACTTTTGATATTTTACCTAAGGAAATTGGTTGGAGAAAAGATAAAATTGGTTATGAACCTCCTCAAAAATCCTGGATGGAAAATGAGGCAGTAGTGAATAAAATAGAAGGCAATAAAAACAAATTGGTGCAAAAAGGAATTCTCAGCCATGGAGTTTTAAAGAATAAAGTTATGGGTGAAGATGCAAACCTTAGCGTGAATAATAGCTGGAAATTTTTTATGGTAGGTGATATCGCATAAGCATTTTTTGTGCCAAATTTTTTTTGTAAATTTCCTTTCAATTTGGTGTTATCGGTAGCGGTTTGGTTACCCAATACATAACGATTGTGCAAAGTATTAAAGAAGTTCTAGTTGGGAGGAGAACCCATTTTTGATGAAAAATAATACCATAGTCCTTTTAAGGTATCTACCGTTGGATTCATATGCAATGTCTCATTTTTGAGCAGTTTTCAACGATGTGCTTTCATATGTATTAACGTACATAAATTTAGATTGGTAAAGCTCGGTTTATTGACTGATTTACATAGGTTAATCTGTTCGGTGCCAGCATTACTAATTTTTCGAGAATAAAAGAGTCGTTATTTTTTTGCAATTGACCATCGGCACTCTCACTCCATTGGAAAATTGAGTGAATCAGGTAAAATGTTATTATATTTGCAATAGAATTGTATGAAAAAAATTATTTCGGTAGTAGGTGCAAGACCTCAATTTATTAAATTGGCATCCGTTTCAAAGGAAATTAGAAAATATTTTAATGAGATCATCGTTCATACCGGTCAACATTATGACTACAATATGTCAAAAAGTTTTTTTGACGAATTGGGTATTCCTAAACCGGATTATGATTTAGAAGTAGGGTCTGGAAACCCCGGTTATCAAATGGCCCAAATTTTAATGAAATTTGAGGATATTTTGTTACAAGAGAAGCCAGATTTAGTGGTAGTATTCGGGGATACCAATTCAACAGCAGCTGCAGCCATTTGTGCTGCAAAAAATAATTTTTTAGTTGCTCACGTTGAGGCCGGACTCCGCGAAAACAATAAATTTGTACCAGAGGAGGTCAACAAATTGCTGACAGATGCGATTAGTGATATATTTTTTAGTCCAACAGATACGGGCGTAAACAATTTAGTACGGGAAGGAAAATCAGAAAATGTACATAATACAGGGGATGTAGGGATCGATTTAATAGTAAAAAATCAAGCTAAAATAGAGGCAAGTGCTTCTATTTTAACTCGGTATAATTTAGTACCCAATGAATATTTTTATGCAACTTGCCATCGGGCAGAAAATACAGACAAGAAAGAAAACTTAGAAGGGATATTACGCGTTTTCTGCGAGGTTGGTAAGCAAGTTATCTTTCCAATGCATCCACGGACAAAAAAATCAATTGAAAAGTTTGGTTTACAAGATATGCTGTCATCAAAGAATATTATTTGTGTAGACCCAATTGGCTTTTTTGATACACAATGTCTTATCAAAAATGCATATATGTGCCTGACAGATTCAGGGGGCGTCATAAAGGAAACGTATTTTCATAAAGTGCCTGGGATAATTATTGATACACAAACAGAGTGGATTGAAACCGTAAGCGAGGGTTGGAATATACTTTGTGGGCCAAATTTTGAAAAAATTATGTATGCTATTGATCATTTTACAAAACCTGAAATTCATACAAATTGTGTGGGGAATGGAACTGCTGCAGCTCAAATTGTTGAATATCTAAGAAAATTTTTATCGAAACCTAATGAGTAAAAAGATATTAATATTGGCACCACATACCGACGACGGTGAGTTAGGATGTGGTGGTACCATTTCGAAATTAATTGATGAAGGGAATGAAATTTTTTATGTAGCCTTTTCAACTTGTGAAGAGTCTATTCCAGATGGGTTTCCTAGAAATGCCTTGGAAATGGAAGTAAAAGAGGCTACAAAGGTTTTGGGCATACGACCTGAGAATTTAATTATTAAAAAGTATAGTGTACGAAAATTTAGCAGTGTACGGCAAGAAATTTTGGAGGATATGATAACACTAAGGTCGCAGCTAAAGCCGGATATTATATTTATGCCTTGTTCGAATGCCCTGCATCAGGATCATAATACAATCTATAACGAAGGTATAAGAGCTTTTAAGCACTTTACAATATATGGCTATGATTTGCCTTGGGATACGGTTGAGTTTAAAACGACCTCATTTTTTATATTACAGAAGGAACATGTTGAAAAAAAAGCGGAGGCAATGCGTTGTTATAAAACACAAAATTTTAGAAGTTATGTAGATGATGAATTTATTTTTGGATTGGCCCGGGTGCGCGGTGCGCAGATTGCAACACAATATGCCGAAGCATTTGAATTAATTAGAATTATACAATAATTTTTTTATGATCATAGGAAAAAATATTTATTTGCGTTCTATTGAAGAATCTGATTGGGCCCTAATTAAGAAGTGGAATTTCGATGCAGAAACGGCTGCATTTTTTCTCCAAGATTACCGATTTCAGATATCGAACAAAGAAAATGGTTCGATTCTCAAATTAACCAGAAGGACAAGAAAAAATTAATTATTGTAGAAAAAGAGAGCAATGTGTCAATCGGCATGATTGGATTAATGAATATTGATCATATCAACAAAAATGTTGAAATTGGAATTACAATGGGGGAAAAGCAGTTTGCTGGGAAGGGATTGGCAAAAGATGCGATGATATCTGCTATTCGTTTTATGTTTGAGCAACAGAATATGCACCAGGTATATTTAACAACCTTGCAGAATAATCATACGGCCATAAAGCTTTTCGAGTCTGTTGGATTTCAAAATATCGCCATTTTACCGGAACGCGTTTTCTGTAACAATGAATATACAGGAATGCTCTATATGAGTATTAAAAAAAGCGATTTTAGATTATGATTGCAGCCATTCATCAACCAAATTTTATTCCATGGATTGGTTATTTTTATAAAATAGCAAAATCGGATATTTTTATTTTATTGGATGATGTGCAATATTCAAAAAACAGTTTCATAAACCGCAACCAGATTGTTACCCCGCAGGGAGCAAATTGGGTAACCTTATCCGTAAAACAATCCGGCAAATTTGCACAGAATATCAATGCTGTTATTTTAGCAGATAGAGAAAAGAATGTAAGCACCATTCTTAAATCCATAGAAGGCAATTATAAGAAAGCACCTTTTTTCTCTGAATTTTTTGAAATATTTAAGAACGATCTGTTAGGTTCGGATAACTTATCAGAAATTAATATGGCAATAATTAGGTCTGTATGTGAATTTCTTAGTATCGAAACCCAATTAAAAATTTCTTCCAAATTAAATGTTACAGGTCAATCAACCATGCGATTAATTGATATTTGTAAAACGGTGAATTCAAATGAGTACTTGTCAGGCTTTGGTGGAAACAATTATCAGGAAGTTGCGTTGTTTCAGGAGTATAACATAAAATTGTCTATTTCTGATTTTCAGCATCCAAAATACCAGCAGCTTTGGGGAAAGGAATTTCAACCTAATATGAGCATACTTGATTTTCTTTTTAATTGCGGTAAAGAATATTGCACTCATTTTTTTAAAGGTACACATTAATTAGAAGAAGGATGAAGTCAGAAGTTGGCGTTATTACTCATCGGGACCATTTACTAATTGTATGTTACGCCTATCCTCCATTTAAATCAATAGGATCCATTAGAAATTATTATTTTACAAAGGAGTTGTCAAAATGTGTTGCTTCTACAGATTTGTTGTCAACTAGTAATATTAACGTAGTAGGTACAATTGAGGGAGACTTATCACATATTTGTAATAAAAAGTATTTACCTACCATTGATTACACTTTTTTTAAAGAATATTTTGGCAAGCGAAAAAATAGCAAAACAGGTACTATCCAATCTAAAAAGATTATTGTTGAAATAAAGCATACCACTACAATTTTAGAAAAACTTACCAATTCGTTTCCCTTTAATATTCTGTTTTACGGAGGTATTTTTTATCTCATATTTGGCATTATACATGGCCTAAGGCGCTCAAAAAAGAATAGTGTAATCTATAGCTCTTTTATACCCTATGTGGACCATGTTATTGCATATATAATAAAATTATGCAAACCCAATACTTTTTGGATTGCGGATTTTCGTGATTTTCAAACGTTTCCTCATGAAGAAAAATTGATTTTTCCGAGATTTCAACATTGGATAAATAGAAAAATATTTTCAAAAGCCGATATTGTGACAAATGTTACCGCGGCAATTGCTGACTATAATAGTAAATACAATGCAAACTCTATCTGTATAACAAATGGCGTTCCAATAGATTTTATCACCGTAAATAAGTCTGAAAAGCAGCAAATTCTTTTTTTTCTATTGTGTATACAGGCATGCTTTATAAAGGCAAAAGAAACGCTGAAAGTGTTTTTACAGCGGTGAAAGAGTTAATTGATGAAAAGAGGATCGATAGTAGGGCCATTAAACTAATTTATGCAGGAAGCGAGGGGTCCTATTGGGATACTTGGGCCACTAAAACAAATTTAAATTCTTGTACTATCAATTATGGTGTATTGTCTCATGAAAAATCTGTAGAATTACAACAAAATGCAAGCATTAATTTAGCTATGAATTGGGTAATCAAAGAATCGCTTGGTGCGTTTGGCGGAAAGTTTTTCGAGTACCTCCTGTCTGAGGTGCCCATTTTGATGCTTCTTTCCGGCGAAAAAGATAGCGAAATAGAGCGGGCCAATGAGGAGATTAATTTTGGCATCGTTACCTATGACTTTGAGGCAGAAAACGTTCGATTCATTAAGCAATTTATTTTAGAACATTATTTGTATTGGATAGAAAACAATGCTTGCAAAAGAATAATAAATAAGGACGGGCTGCAGAAGTATCAGTGGGAAAATATTATGGCCCCTTTGAAAAAAATAATATTCAATATGTGATGGTTGCTTCTCTACATTTACGATAGGATCCTATCAAAGGTGAGATAAACTAGACGCTCTGTTTTCGGTTTTAAAAAAAGCGATAGGATTTTTAAATGTATGTTCCCAAGCCAAATTTTGTTTGCAATACGCAATCATTTCATCCTTATAATTGGGATTGCTTACTTTTAGATTATTATAATAATCGATTATTTGCTCAATCTCAATTGAATTGTCGTTTCCTTCAACATATTTCCAATAGGGGAGATTGTTGTCGAAACAAATGTCTTTTGTACTCAGTATAAAAGGAAGTCCTAGGCTCGCATAAAACCTACTTTTCAATGAGGAATCAAAATTTACTCCCTTTCGGTGCATCCCTAAGGTGCCGATCGCAAAATCACAGGTTTGAGCAATTTCCAACAATTCGGTTTCATATTTATAACCGTAAAATTTTATGAGAGAGGAAATTTGGAGGGTATTGGCTAATTTTTCCAAGTTATTTTTTTCGGTACCATCTCCTATTATATGAAGACAAATATTGGAGTCCTTTTTTTTGATGTAATCGGCCATGCCTAATATGACTCGATCGAATCCGTGCCAATCTGAAATATTGGAGGCAATGGCAAGGATATTTACAATGGGAGATTTCGGCTTGGGCAAGTTGTGCGTGGGAAGGGTTGCCATTGGTTCAAAACCATTACTAAAGCTAATTACATCGATGCCGTAAATGGATAGGAATGTCTGTGCAACAAACAATTTTATCAACATATGTATGAAGTTTTCTTCTATAGTATTTGTCAATTAGTAAGATTAGGTACTTCGGTAAATCTTTCATTTCTTTATCATATGGAAAAGTAGCAATTTCAATTGAAATAATGATATTTGGATACTTTGTCTTAATCTGTTTAAGAAAAGTAATGAAAAATAATTTGAAAAGGAATATCGTAGATGGAGATGTGAAAATTTACTAAAATCTACTTTTTTTAGAAGTCTAAAATAATTTCCAATAAAAACTCTTTTGAAAGCGGAAAATCTCGATTCCACAAAATGACCTATTTCTTTGCTCTTGGTTTTAAAATCATCCATATCAATCACTGAGGGGCCCTTTCCGAATAACAAAGCATAGAATTCACTCGATATATTGTTTTTGTTTAATGCGTTCCAAATTCCTAGATATTTTTGATGAATCCCATTATTCTTACAGTCAGAAAAGTAAAAAGGTATGTAATAAAACACATCAATTTTTTGATTGGGGGTATTACTTAATGATACAATTTTTGATTTCGAGGAAATAGAGATAGTTTTCTGCTTGTGATCTTCCTTTGAGATTCTTAATGAGAAATGGGAAAGACAAAAATCAGATAAGTACTTAGAAAAAATAATGATGGTATCACCTAGTATCTTTAGAACTGAGTTATGGTTGTTACTCAAAAAGGAAATATTTTTTTTTGGCATATTTTGTCAAATTTTTCTATTTTAAGACATTCGCCTCCTTTAAGACATCGGCTGTAACCGCATTTGGCGGTTTGTAAAGTGAGAAGGAAATAATACATGCAAACATCATCCATATCCACCTTTCCCTTATAAGCAAACCAGAATAAGCTACGCCTAAAAATAATAAAATAAAAAAAATATAATAGAGTACAAGGAGAAACCCTTTATTATATTTTAAATACGCAAGGCTAAAAACAATAATTACGACAAGGAAAAACAATAGACCTAAAACGCCACTTTCGGTTAGTAAACTTATATAAGAATTATGCACTTCATGACCGCCTTCGTTAATTTTTGCAAAATTTCCAATGCCCACTCCTATAATTGGATTGTCACGAAAGTAGGTCATTGCCAACGCATTATGTTCTTCTCGCCAATCATCTACCGAAATTTTATCCTTTTCTAAAAATACATCATAAAATGAAAGTGATCGCTGAATATTCCAATCTATTTCGCCTTTGTCAATATATGATTGAAGATAGGTACTACCAACAATTAGTGAAAGAACAAGTATTATTTTTGATTTGGTTCCCTTTTTGGTCAGAATAAGAAGAATGGTAAGTAATGTTAGGCATAAAAATACCAAAGCGCCCGCTCTTCCACCTGTATAAAAAATGGGAGGCAAACTGAACAAGATTATTACTAAATCTTGCATTAACAATTTATTAAAAAACTTAACTGAAATAAAAAGTGAAATGGATGTCATCGAAAAAATATACATAGCATACTGATTTGAAGCAGCTGCGAAGTCCCTGTATTTTGACGCCCCGAACATGAAAAAATGTCCAGGAATCGGCATCACAAACAATTGGAGATAAATTGGTATAAACGTAATAAGAATCGAAATCACTAAAAACTTTTTGAACTTCAAAATTTGTTCCAATGTCATGCCATTAATAATCTTGCAGGGGACCCAAGTGATCAATAATGCGTATATTAATGGGATAATGTTAGCTAGGTATGTGCCAAGTGACATGATTTTGATAAAGCCTAAAAATATGATAACAAATACATAAAAAAATATACTAAGGATATATAATTTTTGGGTTTGCTTTAGCTTATTTTCAAATCGATAAGTAAGTATTAGTAATAAAACTAGAATGAAATCAGAAATGGTGATACCAAACTCCGCTACCGAAATACTTATGCGCAATAGGGGAAGGCACAAAATGTAGATACAAAAAAGAGCTAGTAGATAACCTGGAGTGTTCTTTTTTAGTTCGATGTACATTTTGTAATACGCTTATTTTTTTTGTTGCTCAATGTAATTTTTGTCAAAGTTGATGATATTTCCTTTGTATTCGGCAACATTTATTTTATTTGCTAACTTATTATTAAAATTTATTCTTTTTAAGGATAGTTGATATAAATATAGTGCTGAGTAACCAATGTTTAGCGAATTGCTACACTTAAATTCTGAAAAGTCGATATTTAAATTACCTCCTTGCCTCATTTCAAAGCCAGTTGCGAAATTGATAAATTTGCAGGCAAATATGTTAGTGCTATTGTGCAGCTCTTTTTGATCTGCGGCAATTATAATGGCAGTACTACTATTTTTTGATATTTTTGATTCAAAAATACAATGATTAAAAAACAACTTTTGTTCGGACCCACTATGATAATATGCACTATTAAGTATATAAAAAGCAACAGGAACCTGTAGCTGAATCCTTGCAATAGAACGTGCAATCATCAAAAGTTACTTTTTTTGGAAAAAAAATCGTCGAGTTTTGGTTATTTCCGCAGTAGAAGACTGAATTTCTTATTTTTACTTCTCCTTCACCATTGGTATTGACATTGATCAAGGGCTTTTTGCAAACGATATCATTTCCAAATACTGTTCCCTTAAACATTACGATATCAAAATGCCCATCTTCCAAAATCATATGATTGATATTTACCTCAATGTTTGTCATTCCATTATAGCCGGCCCCATCTACTTCAATATGGAACCCTGAGGGATGAAGTTTACCACTACCTCTGAAATTATCAACTTGAAGTTTGCTATTACCTCCCCCTAAAACAATGCCTCCTCTAAATATATTTTGTGCAGTACAATTTGAAATATGGACATCTGCATTTGTGTAAATCCCGATGCCATCTGCAACCGAATTGCTAAAACTGCAATCGAATATTTTAGCAACAAAACGACCTTTACTTGTTGGTTTGGCGCAAATCATTATCAAATGTTGCTGCTGAAGTTCATATCCTTGAAAAACACCTTGATTTTGATAATTTCCATTAAATTGGATATTAGCAATTACTAGGGGCCGACTATCCTCAACTTGGTCGTAAGTATACTTACCAGTTTGGGTATTAAACATTCGGCTCCATTTACCGGCGTTGGCAACTTTAATCAATGTGGGGCGGTTTTTTCCTATGATCGTAATACCCGGAGGAATATCAATTGAATTTAAAGAATACATTCCACCTGGGATGATTAAACTATCAATTTGATTCTCATAAACAAAATCAACTGACTTTTGAAATTCCTTAGTGAGGTCTTTGCCACTGTTTGGAATACAACCAAATGTTGAAATGCTTTTTGAAGAAGAAAATGCAACTAGGGAAAGAGTGAACAAGAATAAGATCAATAGGTTTGTCCTATAAAAATTTGTCATAATCGAATAAAAGTGAAATTAATCTAAAACAACTATAGATCTATCTAAAGTGCCCAAAATAACGATTTTTTATTAAATATTTAAATTTGAATCTAAGATTAATGTGCTTTTTTGGATATCTTTGTCCGCAGGGATTCATATCAGTATTATGACTAAAGAAGAAATTATTGCAGCTAAAATAAGAGAGTTAAAGTCATTTTCCGGTTCACATTCCCCAAGTATCGAAACAGTCCTTCAGTTGATTCCAGAAATAGAAATGAAAATTGATGCCTGTTTTCTTTCGAATCCATATGCGACAGAGCTGTTTTTGAATAATTTGCAGGAGCAAATTATTTCTAAAGGACATTTAAGAAAAATGCTTGAATATTACCCGCCTCAAAACAGGGATATTGGTAAATTTATTCAAACTTTTACAAATATTTCAGCAGAGAATATTTTTGTTGGAAATGGTGCCATTGAAATTATTCAGGCTATTTTGCATCAATTTGCAGAAAGGAACGTTGCTGTTCCAATTCCCACTTTTTCGTCATATTACGAATTTTTGAGGCAAGATTGCGTTTTGCACACATATCTACTTTCAAAGGACAATGATATGGCCCTTGATTTATATAAATATACCCAATTTATTTCAGATAGGAAGGTAGACACTGCGATTATTATTAATCCGAGCAATCCAACGGCAGAATACATAACCCAACAAAATATTATTGACTTTTTAGATAATAACAAGCATCTCAAAAATATTATTCTAGATATTAGCTTTGTTCACTTCGCCTACGAAAATGAACAATATGACTATATTAATTATGAACAATTAATTTATCAATATCCCAATCTTATTTTGGTCAAAAGTATGTCTAAAGATTTTGGCATTGCAGGCGTAAGAGCGGGTTATGCTATAATGAGCGCTGATAGAGTTACCACACTTTTAGATAATGGGTATCTTTGGAATAGTTCTGGCATGGCGGCTTATTTTTTCAAGTTATTGTCACAAAAATCTTTTCAGGTTGATTACGAAGTTATAAGAAAGAAGTACATTGCTGAAGCTAGAATGTTTTACGAATCATTAAAAGCAAATAAATCGGTGCAAGTATTGCCTAGCAAATCAAATTTTGCATTAGTTGAATTACCATCGCATATTAATTCATTCGATTTTACAATTGAAATGCTAACTAAATACCATATTTATGTTAGAGATTGCTCAGACAAAATTGGACTAAAAGGCAATTATGTTCGTATCGCATCAAGAAGCGAGGCTGAAAACGAAAAAATTGTTTCCGCATTAAGTTTAATCACAAATTCCTTTTGATGAAGAGATTATTGAAGAGACTTCTCTTTTTGAGTATTAACCCCTTTTTTTATTCAAAATTCAAAGCCAAAATCAGCAATTTAGAGAATGTTCTATTAGTAGATATAGATAATACAATCGCCGGGACCCATGAATATTTGCTTGAAAATGGCAAAATTGAAGTTGACAGCATTGAACCAATAGCTAACATGAAAGAATGGGTGTTAAGTGAAGGGCAGAGAAAAACCGTTATTTACATTAGTGCTAGAAATTATTTACTATATGGCAAAACGAAGAAATGGCTGCACGATAATGGATTTTTATTCGATGATAACTTATTGATTATGGTATTGCTACCTGAACAAAAAATTGCCTATATTGAAGCTTGTTTAGTAAACAGGGCGGCGGTTACTCTAATTGATGATATGAGCTTTCTAAACGAAAAGAGAGAGTTGTTTTTTTATTGCGAATTAATAGAAAAATTAAGAAAATTGCCAATTGAATATATAGGATATGAAGGAATAAAAAAACTAACTTTGAAACATGACTAAATACTTGATTCAAATTTTTTCTCTACTTTATCTTTTTCTGATTAAAATATCATGGACAAGGTTTTATAAATTATATAACAAAAAATCGAAAAATGTAATTTGGGTTTATCATCCAGGCAGTATTTCAAAAATGATAGAATATTTAGGAAGATCTATTATTATTTCAGATTGGTCCATAGTAAATTCCTTCTTATATCATAGTATCGATTTTAGAATTTGCTTCGGACGGAATATCGGCAGAGTCCATGATTGCAACATATTTTACCACCCCTCATTCCAATTGACCAACTACCTTAATTTTAATGAGTACCCTGCGTTTTTGGTCGGAATTGCCACTGCATTAGAAAATCAGAAAAATACCTTATTTCTTAATAGCAGGGAACTTAAATTATGGGAAAACAAATGTTATATGCATGAAACTTTTTCCAGATTAGGTATTTCTCAACCTGAGACTATTAGCTTAAATACGAATGAGATGAATTCCTTTACTGAATTCACTTTCCCCCTATTTGATAAAAGATCAACATTCGCAAGGTAGTAAAGGGATCTATAAAATTACCTCTATAGAAACATTGGCCTTGGCAAAATCAGATTTAGAACGGAAAGGAATGCATAAGGCCCTTGCGCAAAAATTAATCAATATGACACGTGATTTGCGTGTAATTGTAATTGACGATTTTATTGCCCTAGCCTATTGGCGAATCAATAATCATACGAAAGAATGGATGCCTACTTCAACCTCAAAAGGAAGCAGCGCCGACTTTGGTAATTTTCCGGAAAAATGGAGACAGTATTTTATTGATATTACAAAAAAAACTGGAACTTAGCACAGCGGCCTACGATGTGGTATGGAATAATGACGACATAGAAACCACACCTATCATTTTGGAAGTTAGCCCTTACTATCAACCCAATCCACCAGTGCCTGCTAGTGCAAGTCATTTAGCGTATCGAGATTATAAAAAGGCCTTTTTTATTGCATCTCCTTTCTATAGAACCCGAGTTGACCAATATTGCAATATGGCGAATCTTCGTTTACAGACCTTTAAAAATAATAATTATGTATTCAATTAATATCCATGCTAATATTGTAATGAAATCAGAATTGGTGAATGCTTCTGAATTGTTAGCGCATGAACTAGTGGTGGAAGATCGACTACAAACTTTGGTACAATACCTTTCATCGCTAAAACCTCTAATAACGATTCCGTCCATATTGGTATGCAGCAGGAGTAATATGATTATCGATGGGCATCATAGATATTTTGCATTAAAGCAACTTGGTTTCGAAAAAGTTCCTGTGACATGGATAAATTATTCCTCAAATGATATCATCACTGACGAAACAAATACAATTGATAAGGAAATATTAATTAGTGCTGCTGTAAATAATAAACCCTTAGCACCTAAGACATCATGCCATTATATTATTGATGTTGAAAAGCAAATACATCCCATTATCTTATTGTCCGTTCTGTTTCAACTAAAAAAATAACTAGCTATTAATTCATTGTTTCTATGACTTCAATTAATGCTAAATCATTGTTCCTTGTTGTCAATGTTGATTGGTTTTTTCTATCACATAGGTTGCCTATTGCTTTGGCCGCCAAAGAAAGAGGGTATGACGTCACTATCATTGCTATTGACTCAGGTGATTCTGACAAAATAAGAAGTTATGGACTTAAATTTATTGCCATTCCCACCTCCCGGTCTGGCCTCAATATTTTTTCAGAATTTAAAACACTGCTATTTTTTATTAGATTGTACCGAACTGCCAAACCAGATATTGTACATCATGTAGCCATGAAACCAGTGATATATGGCTCTTTGGCAGCGAGGATTACAGGCATTCACAAGGTAGTAAACGCATTTTCGGGAATGGGTTTTGTTTTTACTACTAAAAATACTATTTTAAAATCTTTTATTATTTTCTTGTTTAAAATTGCGTTTAAAAATGATCGGATTCGGTTTATCTTTCAGAATCAGGATGATTTGCAGGAGGTGATTCAGTCTAAAATGATAGATTTGAAATATTGCTATACCATCAAAGGCTCGGGAATCGATTTGCAGGAGTTTGCTTATAGTGCAGAGCCACAAAGTGACAAAGTCGTTTTTATTTTTCCGGCAAGAATGCTACACACGAAGGGCGTGGTAGAGTTTATTGAGGCTGCCAAAATAGTGGACCGGAAATTTCCGGGTAAAAGCGAATTTATTTTGGCAGGTATGATTGATTTAGAAAATAAAGCAGGTATTCCTGAACCGGATTTGCTTGCCATGTGCAGCATTCCGGCTATCAAGTGGATCGGTCATCAGGATGATATATTAAGTCAGTTGATAAAAGCGCATGTAGTGGTATTGCCTTCTTATCGAGAGGGAATTCCCAAGACACTCATAGAAGCCTGTGCTGTTGGACGAGCCATCATTACCACCAATGTTCCAGGATGCAAGGAAGTGGTTACTCATGAGGTAAATGGCTTGATTGTTGAGAAAGGGCAGATTCAGGAACTTGCTTTGGCAATTGAAAGATTGCTGCTCAACAAAGATCTAAGAATAAAAATGGGAAAAGAGGGAAGGAAAATCGCAGAGGCCGAGTTTTCAATTGTGAATGTAATTCAAAAGACAATTGATATTTATGAAAATTAAAAATGTGCAATGCAAATAGACATCACTATGGAGAAAAAGAAAATATTATTAACAGGAGCGAATGGGTTTATTGGTAAGTATTTCATTGCAAATCATGCTAATGAATTCCAATTTATTACTCCCAAAGTTCGATTCAATACTGCAGAAAATATTGATATGACGGGCGTGGATGTACTTATTCATCTGGCAGGAAAAGCGCACGAAATGGGCGTTATAGACGAGCGCATTTATTATGAAGCCAACTTTGAACTCACAAAAATATTGGCCGTAAAAGCAAAAAAAAGCGGGGTTTCACAATTTATTTATTTCAGCTCGTCTAAGGTGTTTGGCGAAGGGGGCGAACTTGTCTATAATGTAGATAGCGCCTGCAACCCAGGCGATCCCTACGGCAAGAGCAAATTAATGGCAGAAGATTTTTTGCGTTCAGTAGCAGACGAACATTTTACGGTTACCATTATAAGGCCACCGCTTGTTTACGGTCCGGGTGTAAAGGGTAATATGATTAACCTGCTAAAGCTTTGTGCAAGGGATGCCTGGTTGCCGTTCAAAGCTATTGAGAATAAGCGAAGTATGGTTTATTTAGGAAATTTAACAGCGCTTACTATTTTTTGTATGCAACATAAAATTGAAGGAATCGTGCTGCCCGGTGACGCCGAATTGGTTTCAACGAGTGACCTGATTATTACAATAAAGAAACATATGAATTTAAAAAACAAACTCTTTTCTATACCTTTGCTACTTAGAACGATGATGAAATGGACTAAACCTAAGCTATATCAACGCTTATTTGGTTCTTTTGTGGTCAATTCGAAAGATTCAAACAACAAAATTCAATTTGTGCCCCCCTTCACCTTCGATGAGGGAATCAAAGAAACTGTAAACTGGTATAAAGGAAACGTACATGAACCATCTATTTAATTTAGAAGAATTTGTAAAGCAACATATCACCTTCAGACCACATTCACTCCTTGAAGGGGATCTCCAAAATAACCATCAACAACTATCAGCACAAGTTTACAAAAAGTCTGTCTTGGTGATAGGCGGTGCTGGGTCTATTGGCTCCTCGTATATCAAATCTATATTGCGATATAAACCTTCTCGGCTGTTTGTTGTAGATATCAACGAAAATGCATTGACTGAGCTAACAAGAGCCCTACGTAGCGATATTTCCATTGAAATGCCAGCGGAGTATATTACCTATCCGCTTAATTTTAACGATCCTATTTTTTATAAAATACTAGCAAAGTTTGGTCCCTTTGAAATTGTTGCCAACTTTGCAGCGCATAAACATGTTCGTAGTGAAAAAGATATTTTTTCTATCGAGGCTATGGTACAAAACAATGTAATTCATGCCGAAAAATTGCTTGAGGTGCTTTCAAAAGATAAAAATATAGAACATTTCTTTGCAGTATCCACCGACAAAGCAGCTAACCCAGTGAGTATTATGGGTGCCAGCAAAAAGTTGATGGAAGATGTACTTATGTCTTATTCAGCAGTATTACCTATTACCACAGCGCGGTTTGCCAATGTGGCTTTTTCTAATGGGAGTCTTCTTCAAGGTTTCATTGAACGATTGATGAAGAAGCAACCACTTTCGAGTCCCAATAATATTAGAAGATACTTTGTCTCTCCAGCAGAGTCGGGTCAAATATGTATGTTGTCTTGCTTGCTTGGAGCCTCTAGCGACATCTTTTTCCCTAAATTGGATCCAAACACAGAGCTCAAAACTTTTTCGGATATTGCCATTAAATTCTTAGATTTTCATGGCCTAAAACCTATCTATACTTCCTCGGAAGAAGAGGCAAAAAGCATCGCTCAAAATCTGTCCGATACCTCAAATGAGTATCCTGTTTACTTTTTTGAATCAGAAACTTCAGGAGAAAAATCGTACGAAGAATTTTATACCGAACAAGAACAATTAGACTGGGATTCATTTATTAATTTAGGTATTATTAAAAATACGCCTAAGCCACCTATTGAAAAAATTAAAACAATAATTGACAAACTGAATTTGAGCTTTCAAAAAAAGGATCTTACTAAGTCCGATTTAGTGGGTGTTATCAATGAATATATTCCTAATTTTAGTCACATTGAAACCGGCAAAAATTTAGATCAAAAAATGTAATATGTACCAACTCAGTAAAAGACTTTTTGATATTATTTCTTCGTCGGTAGCACTCATTCTGCTTATTCCTTTTTTTGTTCCTATTATAATTATGCTCAAACTTACGGGCGAGGGAGAAGTATTTTATCTTCAAAAAAGAATTGGATATAAAAATACCTATTTTGATATTATCAAATTTGCTACCATGCTCAAAAATAGTCTGAATATGGGTTCAGGCTCCATTACGCTGCGCAATGACCCGCGGGTTACGCCTCTGGGTAAATTTTTAAGGAAAACAAAAATCAATGAATTGCCACAAATCCTAAATGTTTTTTTAGGCAGTATGAGTGTAGTTGGTCCTCGCCCTTTGGTGGATAAAACCTTTAATGCATATAATAAAGAGGTGCAGGCAAACATCTATAATTCAAAACCAGGCATCACGGGTATTGGTTCGATAATATTCAGAGATGAGGAAAAAATGATTTCTGAATCAAAACTTGATCCGCATGTTTTTTATCAGGAAACGATTGCGCCTTACAAGGGTGCTTTGGAGATGTGGTATCAAAGTAAAAAATCTTTTTTCTTAGATATATTGCTCATCTTTTTGACCGTATGGGTGGTCATTTTTTCAAAAAGCAATTTGCCATATACACTTTTCAAAGATTTGCCCAAAAGGCCTTTTTAATAATCTTAAAAAGCATAAACATTAGAAGCTATGTAGCTCAATATGTTACGGGCCGTATGAAATTGGCCAGCAATCTCAATCGATTATTCGACAGATTCTTAAGGAAATATCAAGGTGATGATTAAAACCAAACAAAATAGCATTTTTCGAATCTAAGCAAATGGGCAATGGCTAATGGTTTCACAAGAGAGAACATTGGCTGATTTTTATACAAAAAAATATTTTTATCCTTTGGTTATGTATGAAAATTTTGTTTTTAGTTTCAAAAACCAACTCTCAAAATATTTATAGCTAAACCAGCTTATGAATACTGATATCGCAAAAGAAATTGGAAGTTCCAAAAGCCAGATTTGCCAACTGAAATGGTTCAAAGAAAATTTCCTTAGTAGGGTAATACTTATTAAAATGCCGATTCCATGTAAGCAATATAATCCATAAGTATATTTTCCTAATTGAGAAACAATCTTCCAATTACCAACCTTAAAAATAGAATTAATAGAATAATTTTGTTCAAGAATGATCAATAGAAAGGTGCTAGCCATTATGATTCTTTTAAATATTTGCATTATCGAAGTGGAAAAAATTTCTACCCCAAAAATCAGATATGAAAGGGTCAAAATATAGATAAGCAAAATGTAATTTTTTGGCAGGGACTCAATTTTAGCAAAAAACCACTTACTATTTAAAATTAGGTATGCGCCAATTCCGCCAATTGCCATATCGGTTATTACACCTAAGGTGTGAATATCAATAGCTGTTTTATGGATAAAGAAGATTCGAAAAGTAGTAGAAGCTAATAAAACAATTAGAAAAATGAGAGGGAAATATTTTCTTGGAGTAAAGAAAAAGAAAATTGGCCAAATTAAATAAAATTGCTCCTCAATAGCGACACTCCATAGAACGGAAAGCGTAATTGCATCCGGGATTACATTTATTCTATCAAAATTATTGAGAAAAATAGAACATAGAATTCGATTAGATGCATCGTCTGGGGTTTGTCCAAAATGTGCTTTTAGCAACGGAAATATTAAAAAGCTAAAAATCACACAGAAATAATATAGTGGCCAAATTCTAAGTATTCTTCTTATATAAAAGGACTTAATATCAATTTTACCTGTCATTTCATTCTCCTTCAATAAAAGATAGGTTATTAAGAAACCGCTCAAAACAAAAAAGAAACTAACGCCTGTATCGCCATTAGAGAATATTCGAACCTTGACAATTTGATACCAAATCGTTTCTTTAATTAAAGGATTATCGGCAATAAAACTATGACAGAAAAAAACTATAGCAAATGAAAAAAAACGTAACCCATCTAAATTCGGGAAGAAAATTTTTTCTTTTGTTTGAACCGGGTAATTATTTTGCGTCAATTTTTGATGATCCATTCTGCCGTAATTTTTATCAAATGTATGGATTCACTGCCAAATTCCAAATGTATTGTAAGTTTTTACTATAGGTCAATTTAGTGAAGAATATAATTCTGCCTCATATAGTCAAGTTGTATGACTTCACAATAATTTCCATATTGTAGTATTTTAATCCAATGGCACCTTCTGCCTTGTATGTCACAAATGATCGCTCTTCCTATTTCAAAATTCAATTTATTTGAGACCTTGTTTATTGATTGCCGAAAAGACCTTTTAATAATCTTAAAAAGCATAAACATTTATTTAGTAAATTTGCTGCATGCGCATTCTTCTAACCGGTGGAGCCGGATTTATAGGTTCAAACCTAGCAAAGGCCTTTATTGCTGATAATCGCATTTCCTTGGTAAGGGTCATCGATAATTTTAGTACCGGATATCATCAAAATGTAGCGGATATCATTAATAATCCAAAATTTGAACTAATCGAGGGCGACATCACCGATTTTGGTACTTGTAAAAAGGCTATGCAAGGAATTAACCTCGTAAGCCATCAGGCTGCATTGGGTTCGGTACCCAGAAGTATCAATGATCCCATTGCTACCAATAATGCCAATATCAATGGTTCTCTCAATATTTTTACTGCAGCAAAAGAGGCGGGTGTCAAGCGTGTTGTATATGCTGCTTCATCGTCTACCTATGGCGACAGTACCTCCTTACCCAAGGTGGAAGATATTATTGGCAGGCCATTATCACCCTATGCTGTTACCAAATATGTGATGGAATTATACGCAGACGTTTTTGCAAAAACCTATCAGATGGAATTTATCGGTTTGCGTTATTTCAATGTGTTTGGTCCGCATCAAAGTCCAAAGGGGGCCTATGCCGCTGTAATTCCTTTATTTATGGAAGCGGTGATCAGCAATCAGGCGCCCACCATTAATGGTGATGGAAGCTATAGTCGCGATTTTACCTTTGTGGAAAATGTGGTACAGGCAAATTTAAAAGCGCTATTTACTGAAAATACCGAAGCGCTTAATCAAGTGTATAATACGGCTTTTGGCGAGAGTACCACCCTGCTTCAATTATTCGACTATATTAAAGCGATTGCGCAATCTTCCTTACAGCCCATTTTTGGCGACTTTAGAGTGGGTGATATTCCACATAGTTTGGCGAATATTGATAAAGCAAAAAAGCTGCTTTCGTATCATCCTTCCATTTCTGTACAAGAGGGGCTGCAAATTGCTTTTGAATGGTATCAGAAGCATCGAACATTTTATCAATAGGGGGCATAGAGCACAATCTCCTATTTTAATTAATATTGGAGAATGAATGAAAATATGTATTTCGCCAAAGCGTTACCGATTCATTCTGAGTTAAAGTATATACTTTACTAAAATGAATCAAAGCGCATGCTAATTCCTATTAATACATTGCTAGCGCAAAAATCAACTTCACCAATTTGAAATTACACAATTCGCATTGTTGTATACTATCTTTAATTTACAATCACCATCTTTTCAGTAAGTGATTGTGAACCTACATGCAACTGGTAATAGTAAATGCCCGCAGGAAGTGCGTCTCTATCTACACCAACATCAAAAGTGCCTGCCGGTACTTCATTTTCATACAAAACCTTCAGCATTTTTCCTACCTGATCATACAATACAATTTGAGCCATACCGCCTCCACTGGTAAAACGTATGGTTGTATGGGATCGGAACGGATTAGGAAAGTTTTGCTCCAAGGAGAGTTGTGTAGACTGAATCGGTGTTGGGTCCGTTCCTACAGCCCACTTAAATATCGGAAGCCATTGGAACGGATTGCCATTCAAGATAGTAGATGCATCAGTGGCATTCAGGCCAAACCAATCTACTAAAATGGTACCAAAAACTTGTCTGAAATCATGTTGCATCGGCACGTTGTCACTAGCTGTGGCGTTTGCTGGTAAATTTGGACTGCTACCAATAATATTCGGATTGACTTTGGTGCCAAATACAATCATTGGCGCGCCGGCACCATGGTCGGTACCCACACTGGCATTTGATTTGACCCTTCGTCCAAATTCGGTAACTGTACAACCGGTCACTTTATCAGCTTTACCCATTAAGGTAATATCAGCCTGGAAGGCTGCAATGGTTTCAGATAATTTCTGCAATTGTGTAGCGTGGTCGCCAATTTTATGATCCAAATCGTCCACCTGATTATCATGTGTATCAAAGCCGCCAATATTTACCATATACACCGGCGTTTTCAAACCGCCACCTATTAATCGGGCTACAATTTTAAGTTGGTTTGCCAAACTATTATTTGCAGGATAAGGAGCTAGGTTATTTGGCTGTAAAGCGGCGGCGTTTTGCAATACCTGTGTATAAGCCTGTGTTTGCTGTGCAATAAATCGAATATAGGTCAACTCATTACCAGCAGGGGTGGCAGGTGCGGGATCTACGGTACCACTTAATATTTGATAAAAATTATCGATACTGGATACAGCCAATCCATTTAAGCCATTGGCACCCGAAAACAAGGATGAAATAGAGGAACCAATTTGTATGGATAGCGGGTCCATAAAAATATTGGGATCCGGATAGTTTAAGGGCGCACCCGGGAATCGAAAATCAAGGTATCGTCCAATCCAGCCGGTGTCTAAATTCACATTCGAATCGGAGCCCGAAAACATGATATCGGTGGAACGGAAATGCGAAAAATTGGGACTCGGATAACTCACCCCTTGAATGATATTCATTCTTCCGGTATTGTATAAATCCTGTAATCCGGTCATCGCTGGATGAAATCCTGTGGTAATTTGTCCGGTTAAAGGCAATACATCTGCCTGGTTAATCAAAATATTGGAACGAGCATTGCTGAGTTCGCTATATTTATCTAAAGGAATAATGGTATTCAATCCATCATTACCGCCACTCATTTGTATTAATACCAGAATGTTATCATTATTGCCTCTGGTTTTGGCAATCATGGACATTGCATGCTCCTCACCATAGGCATGTATGGGGTTGCCATTGATTGAGTACGCCAAAGTGGCCATGGTACTCATTTTAAGGAAATCTCTTCTCTTCATATTTAGAAGTTTAAAATTTTAATAATTTAGGGTATTAACTTAAATGATGTTCGGCTAATTGTAATAACTTGGTCAGCATCAATTGCAATCGAGACTTCACGATATTTTGATAGGCTACATTGCCCGGATTATTGATGTAATTGGTCCATGCCAAGGTCCACTCTGCATTGGCCAAATTATTGGTAAGAATCATTTTATAAATGTCTCGCAAACTTTGACTCAATCCAATGGCTAAAAGGTATTTCACACAATCGCTTACCAATACATCCGGATCGGAAGGATTTGAAAGGGTCTGTGCAAAGGCAATAACATCACACTTAATGTTAAATGCCCCGGATACATATATACCATTATTTGTAAAAAAGGCATCGGTATATTTCATGCGCTTGGGAAGGGTATCGGAGTTGATCCACATTTGATGAAATTGTGGCGCCTGATAATAGGCCGGCCAACCGGAAACACTTGGAGGACTACCTGGATCCATACCAATAATCTCAGCCAAATAAGCAAGGGTGTAGTATCCTTTGGTTTCATCTACCAAACCCAAAGCGGGTGGGATGCTCACTCCGAGCGCACGTGACATTCCTAAGTAATAATCTATTGGATTGGTAATTTGACAATCCATGGAAAGGGTGTCGTAAAAATGATCGCTTTTAAAGAGTTGCAATAAAACCGGTTTGATATTCCAGTTATTATTAATGAGGGTAGTTGCCAAACCGGAAATAATGGTGCTTTCGGTATTGGCATCTATGTCATAATACATAAAATAGCGATACAACTTTCTGCAAAGATGTTTGGCAGCGGTTTGACTTTGGTTAAAGATCATATTCAGCAAATCGTCCAATTCGTTCTCTCCAGCGGCCCCCGCTTGTCCCACAACCGTATAATTGTTATAAAAGGCTGAAAATACCTTATTCCCGGTTTCATGCCGAGTAGGGTCGAAAAAAGAAGTAATGTTCACGGTATCTGCTCTAAATCCGGTTATTACTTTTGCTGCGGCCTTCACATCATCCTCTGTCCATAAATTGGCACCTTTGCCAAGGGTAAACAATTCCTGTAACTCACGGGCATAATTTTCATCCGGCGAATTTTTTATATTATAGTGACCATTTAAGTAAAACAGCATCATGGGGTCTTTGGTCACCTCCTTTACAAAGGTTTTGAAATTACCTAAACAATGCGTGCGTAGCAATGAAAGATATTTGTATTGCAAACGGGAATCGCCAACTACGTTTTCTTCACATACAAAATGGTTATGCCAAAACATCAGCATCTTTTCTTGAATACTCATGGTTTGGTTCATAATATTCTTCATCCAGTAGGCTCTGGTAGAGAGGTAACGATAGTAATTTACCGTTCCATCGCCATAAGGTGCATTCACCCATGTGGCGCCTAAGGCAATCCCTGTAGGGTCAGGATAAATACTTTCGTAATAATTAATAGGAGGTGCTGGTGTGGCTGGATTTGCGTTAATAAGCAAGTCTACGGCTTGACTCATAGTGAGCCCATTCAAAGCAGCCAAACTGCTGGGTTTCACCCCAAACATGGTACGTCGAATGAGATGCACCTTCTGTTTGTCGGTCCATGCCCCAGTATACTGTGTTAAACCCGCCCTCGATTTTTTTAAATGCAGAGGCGATGTCTTATTAGAATATTTTAAAAACAGTTCATCTTTGGTGATGTCATATTTTTCTTCCTTTCTTGCCTTTTCAGGAAGTAGGTTGTTTAAAAATTCACGTCTGTTAGTACCTCCCATAATAATGTATTTTAATAGTTGTGATGATGATCGTTTTACAGAAATATTTGAATCAGAAGGACTTAAGTATTTTCTGATTTGTTAATTCAATGATAAAAATATAAAAAACTATTAGGGATTCCAAATAATATTTTTTCAATCTTTGGTAAATCTTTAAAAAATAACATGGAAAAGAGGCATTTGGAAAAAAAATGAAAAAAAATTGGGTATATAAAAATCATTTCAGTATCATTGTATTTCGAAAAAATAGAAACATAGCTATATGAAAAAGACTTTATTCACAATGATCGCCTTTACAGTGCTGATTTCATTTCAACAAATTGCGAACGCTCAGGAAGTTAATACCGATTTAGTGCGTGTATTTCGTTGGATGAATACCGTAGATAATAATTTTGTAACCCTTGCTGATGGCGAAATTCAAGAAGGACAACTGTTGCAATGGAAATATAAAGAAAAAACCTTTTTATTTTATGCGTATCGCACACCGGGCCCCGATAGAGTAGCTGTTTACAGATGGATCAATCCGGTAACGAAAGATCAAGCATCCATTGCGGAAGATGAATTTTCAGATTCTGATATGCAACAAAAAGGATATACCTTAAAAGCATTACAATATTATGCACCCATCCGAAGAGCGCAAAACCATATCCCTGTTTATAACTGGTATAAGAGCAAATCTAAAGATTGGGTTACTATTCCCGAGTTTGGAGACACCGACAAATATTGGGATAAAGGCTACAAACAAAAGAAATTTCAATATTATGGCGTAATGCGTAATGAGTACGAAAAATAATATTCAATAATTAGTTGCAAAAAGGCTGTCTTTTAAGATGGCCTTTTTTTATGGGAAATTTGGTTGAATTAACTCCTAATTTCTCTATTTTATAGTTTAGACCGCGGTAATAAATAGTTTGAAATAGAATTTTCTGCCGAAGAATGGATTCAAACAAGGCACTTGTGTACAATACCATTTATTAAGAAGTGTCGGTTTTTGTTTTTAGTTGTGTAGAAGGATATGGACGTCTGACTGGCAGGCACCTTTTGGCTCGGGATAGAAATCATGTAAATTTTGACACTACCCATTAAATAGTATCGAAGGTATTGTGTTGCCTTCTTCAATCTATTGCACCAATAGCTTTGTTGAAATCAATTGACGATTAGCCCTTGCCTGCAAAAAGTAAATGCCGGATGCACACTCAGGTAGCTGAAACAAATGAGCGCCCACCTTTTGTAAGGGTATTGATTGTCCAAGCGCATTCACTAGTTGAACCAATTCAACATTTTCAGGTTCCATTATTTTTAGCAACCCCTTTGAAAGAATGGGGTTCGGACTACAAATAATTGCCGAGGAGGCCAATTCAAAATCAGTAATAGAAGTGGCTGTTTCGGCACCATGATACCTGGCTACAGCCAATGAAAGTGGCCCACAAACGCCGTTGGCACAGGTACGAGCGTATCCGCCTAAATAAATTTTACCCTGCGCACTTACGGCCATAGCTCCGGTAGCATTGTTATTTCTGTTGCCAAATATGTTGGTGAATAATCCGTTTGGTGCAAAATTTGGTTCTCTGCTACCATCCGGTTTTAACATCAATAATGTAAATCGAATGGTATCGCCAAAGCCATGATTCCCTGATAAAAGATAATTGCCATTCGATAACATGGCCGCATCTGTCACGCTTTCACCCGTATTGTTTCCTAAGTCATATAGTTTCCAACCATTCACACCAAAGGTATTATCGGTCAAACCATTCCCTTTTATTTTAAGCAAGGCAAAATCGAAAAAAGTACCCATACTATCTTGCGCCGAAACAGCAATGCAATAATCGCCATTGTTTAGCGGAAATATCTTTCGGGCCTCATCCATATGAGAGACACCGCTATTGTAGTAGGCAACCCCATCTGCGTCAAACGTTGAATCTAACACACCGCTGGGCTTAATTTTAGCCACAAATACTTTTCGAAAATAACTTCCGCTGAGTGTATAATATTTACCTGTAATAACAATATTACTACTTGCATCGAGGGCCACATCATACACATTATAAAATATATTCACATTAGGTGTTTGATGTTGGGCTCTTCCCACATTTCCAAACGTATTATCAGTAGTTCCATTATTTTGCAATTTCATTAAGGTAAGTACATCATAATCGCTGGTACCGGCCAAAAATATTTTACCGGTATTGTCAATAATTAAGTCTTCGAGTGTATTGAAAGTATACATGGTTTTGACTCCTTGAATACTAAAACTGGAATCATACCCACCGTCTATTTTGAGTCTGCAAATAAATCCCAAAGTGGTGGTACCGTTATAAGTAGTGCCACAACAATAAATTTTATTGTTATAAACCTCCATGGCATTGATAGTAGTACGCTCGCTTTCAATTTTTACATCAAATTTCCCATTGCTTCCAAAGCTAATATCCAGACTACCATCAGGATGATACCTTTTTAAATAACTATGACCCAAATTGGACACCGGATTATTGCATATTATTATTTTCCCATCTGCCAAGGGCAATAAGGCAGTCGCCTGCTTGCTTCCATCCCCGATAAAAAGCCCCGTGCCGTTAAAACCCTGGTCTAATCCACATGGTAACTGAGCCCACACACTCATATTGATAATCATTGCAAAGAGTACAAGAAAAAATGTATGCATAGTAAATTGATTTGTTGGTATCGTATTGTAAGACGCGGTGCTGTCTGCAAAAGTTGGCGCAATTGCTGCATGCCTAAGCAAGAAGCCTCTTTTTGAAGCCGCATCCTAGCAACTTTCACACAAAGGTACATTTTGCTTAGGAAATCTTAGCAGGGAGATTTTTTTACAAATGAAAGCAGGAAGTAATGCCCAAGTAGCTTTTCGGCATACCAGCCTCTCCCGTTTTGGTCGCTCGTCTTGGTATTTTTTTGTATTAGAAATATGAACTACGGTTTTAGTGTCCGTTTTTTTCTTATTTTTACTATATGAGAACACTCCTATTTCTTTTTTGTGCATTCACAACGTGCATATTGAATGCACAGCATACCAATATTAAGGTTAGTGCCACCGGGGTCTCAGGAAGTAATGAACCTGCCATCACACTAGATCCGAAAGCACCGAATCGATTGGTGGTGGCTTCCAATAATTTTTATGCCCAGTATACTACCGACACAGGACATACATGGACGTCTTTACCCCTTTCCTGCTCTTACGATTTTGCAGGTGATCCTACCTTGGTAGTAGATACAGATGGGGTATTTTATTTATTTCATTTGGCCGGACAATATAATACCCCCGGTTGGCTCGATCGTCTCATTTGCCAAAAATCGTATGATGGTGGCATCACTTGGACCGATGGCACCTATTTGGGATATGACTCACTAAAAGACCAAGACAAGCAATGGGTAGTAATCGACCGAAATACCAATCATCTTTATGTCACCTGGACGCAATTTGATACCTATGGAAGTCTGGTGCCCACCGACAGTACCAATATTTTATTTTCCAAATCAACAGATACCGGCTTTACATGGACTACCCCCATCCGGATTAATGACCTCGCTGGAAATTGTTATGACGACGACACATCCGTTGAAGGCGCTGTACCAACCATCGGACCAAACGGCGAATTGTATGTGAGTTGGTCTGATATTGAAGGAATCAAATTTGACAAATCTACCGATGGTGGTTTTACGTGGGGAGCCGATGTGTTAGCTGCCACACAGCCTGGTGGTTGGGTGATGGACATACCCGGTATACAGCGATGTAATGGCCTTCCTATTACCGAATGCGACCGTAGCAACAGCCCGTATAAAGGGCATATTTATATTAATTGGGCCGATCAACGCAATGGGTCCAATGATGTCGATATCTGGATCTCCAAATCGGTCAATCAGGGGCAAACCTGGTCTACACCGAAACGAGTAAATGATGACATGCCGGGCAAACATCAGTTTTTTACATGGATGACCCTCGATCAGGCAAATGGAACCATCTATATTGTTTACTATGATCGTCGGAACGATAATACCAACACCAACCAGACCGATGTGTATTTGGCAGTTTCTAAAGATGGGGGACAGACGTTCATGAATCAAAAAATAAGTGACACATCCTTTATACCCAATGCCAATATATTTTTGGAGATTATATCAATATCACAGCTAACAATAATATTGTACGACCGATATGGACTCGTATGGTCAACGGATCACGAAGCTTGTGGACCGCCTTAGTGAATCCCGATTTGTTTGTACCGGCCGGTGTGCCTTCTGAATCGGCTAAAATTCTAGATTTTGCCGTGTTTCCCAATCCGGTGACCAACAAATTATCCATTGCCTTGAATCTCAACTATTCCAGTCAGATTGAAATATCTTTGCGAAGTCTAACAGGAGAAAAAATAGCAACCTTATTCGATGCACGCCATGTAGCAGGTCACTATCAGCTAGACAAAGACATTTCAGCATTGGGACTTGCGACCGGCCTTTATCTGATGGAATTAAAATCTGAAAAGGAACATAAGATTATTAAAGTAGCCATTCGCTAGATTTCTCAGTGATTCCGCTTCAATTTTGTTCAAATTCCCTTACTTCCCCGTATATTTGCGGAATTTTTTTGTGACAGCTTGGCACAAAAAATAGTGTAGCATGCATTTTGAAATAAGGAACTAAAATTATTCGAATGTCCTCGAAAGTGGACGCATTATAAAATCGTATTATGTTAAAATTTATCAATAAACTATTTGGTGGCAGTAAATCTGAAAAAGATGTAAAGAAAATGTCGCCTGTCATCGATCAAATCAATCAGTATTTTCAGTCGTACCAGGCCATTAGTAACGACGAATTAAGAGCCAAAACTACCGACTTTAAGAAGCGAATTGCCACACATGTTAGTGCCGTAACGGAGCAAATAGCCCGTTTGAAAAGCGAAGCAGAAACCACCCTTGATATTCATGCCAAAAGTGATATCTATAAACAAGTAGATGCCTTGGTAAAAACCCGCGATTCGCAATTGGAAGAAGTATTGTTTCAAATTCTACCTGAAGCTTTTGCTGTGGTGAAAACAGCCTCCCAACGTTTTAAAGATCATACCGAATTAAGAAGTACGGCTACAGATCTTGATAGAGATTTGGCAGTGCGTAAAGAGTATATTCGCATTGAAGGCGATGAGGCGATTTACAGCAATACATGGCCTGCAGCCGGTTCGCCTGTTACCTGGAATATGGTGCATTATGATGTACAGCTTATTGGTGGCTATAATTTACACGAAGGTAAAATTTCTGAAATGGCTACCGGTGAGGGTAAAACCCTTGTATCTACCTTGCCTGCTTATTTAAACGGAGTCAGTGGCGAGGGGGTACATATTGTTACCGTTAATGACTATTTGGCACGTCGTGATAGTGAGTGGAATGGCACTTTATTTGAATGGTTGGGACTCACCGTTGACTGTATCGACAAACACCAACCCAATTCTGAAGAACGTCGGCGCGCCTATATGTGTGATATTATTTACGGAACCAATAATGAATTTGGGTTCGATTATCTCCGCGATAATATGGTGCATCACCCTTCTGAAATGGTGCAACGTAAATTGCATTTTGCCATGGTGGATGAGGTAGATAGTGTATTAATCGATGATGCTCGTACGCCCTTAATTATATCAGGTCCGGTGCCTAAAGGCGAAGATCAGGAATATCATACATTGAAGCCGCGTATCGAAAAATTAGTAGAGGTGCAACGAAAAGTAGTCAATGCATTTTTGCTGGAGGCAAAAAAATTAATTGCCAGTGGAAATGATGATAAAGAAGGCGGTGGCTTAGCACTATTGAGAGCTCATAGGGGCTTGCCAAAAAATACACCTACTATCAAGTATTTAAGCGAAGTCGGTATCAAACAAATTCTGCAAAAAACCGAAAATTATTATTTGGCCGATCAACAAAAACATATGCCAAAGGTAGATGCCGAATTGTATTTTACCATTGATGAAAAGCATAATCAGGTGGACCTCACGCAAAAAGGGATTTCCCTACTCACCAGCACCGCCGAAGACGCCGACTTTTTTGTAATGCCAGATATATCCACCGGTTTGGCTTCTATCGACAATAGCCAATTGAGTCTTGAAGAAAAGGCAAAACAAAAAGATGCACTCATTCAGGAATACTCATTAAAAGCAGATCGAATTCACACCATACAGCAGTTATTAAAAGCCTATACGGTTTTTGAAAAAGATGTGGAGTATGTGGTGATGGATGGGAAGGTAAAAATTGTAGATGAACAAACCGGTCGTATTCTGGACGGACGTCGATATAGTGATGGCTTGCATCAGGCCATTGAGGCAAAAGAAAATGTGGATGTAGAAGCAGCTACTCAAACCTTTGCAACCGTTACCTTGCAAAATTATTTCCGGATGTATCACAAGCTTGCCGGGATGACCGGTACTGCCGAAACAGAAGCCGGTGAGTTTTGGACCATTTATAAACTGGATGTTACTACCATTCCTACCAATGTCAATGTAATTCGAAAAGATGATGAAGATTTGGTATTTAAAACCAAAAGAGAAAAGTATCGAGCGGTAATTGATGAGGTGAAGAAACTGCGTGAAGCAGGTAGGGCCGTATTGGTGGGTACTACTTCGGTGGAGGTTTCTGAATTGCTCAGTAAAATGCTCACCTTCGACAAGGTACCACACAATGTTTTGAATGCCAAACAACATGCACGTGAGGCACAGGTTGTAGCGGAGGCCGGACTTACTGGTGCCGTTACCATTGCAACCAATATGGCCGGTAGAGGAACCGATATTAAATTGGCTCCCGATGTTAAAAAAGCCGGTGGACTTGCCATTATCGGTACCGAGCGACATGAAAGTCGTCGGGTAGACAGACAGTTGCGCGGTCGTGCCGGTCGTCAGGGCGACCCCGGTAGCTCACAGTTTTTTGTGTCCCTAGAAGATGAATTGATGCGTTTATTTGGGAGCGATAAATTAAGCGGCTGGATGGACAAACTCGGTCATAAAGACGGGGATGTGATTCAACACAGTATGATCAGCAAATCCATTGAACGTGCACAAAAAAAGGTGGAGGAAAATAATTTCGGGATTCGAAAAAGATTGCTTGAGTATGATGATGTAATGAACGCACAACGTGAGGTGATTTATACCCGTCGTCGCAATGCCTTGTTTGGCGAACGATTAGCGCTGGATTTAGACAATGCCTTTTTTGATAGTTGTAATTTAATTGCCACACAATTTGACAGCAACAGAAATTACGAGGAATTTAAAATTGAAGTAATTCGCGATTTTGCCTTTGAGCCCAATATTTCAGAACAAGAATTTTTGAAAATAGATGTCAATGCACTTACTGATACATTATATTTTCAGCTGAAAGATCTCTACAATCAAAAACTTGAAAATTTAAAAGAACATACCTTACCGGTATTGAAAAATGTATTGAGTCAAAACGGCGATCGCATCGAAAATATTGCTGTTCCCTTTACAGATGGTCATAAATCTTTGCAAATTATTACCGATTTGAAAAAGAGTGTGAGCTCTGAAGGCAAGGAGTTAATCAATTCCCTAGAGCGACAAATTACATTGGGACTTATAGATGAATCGTGGAAAAATCATCTTCGTCAAATGGACGAAATGAAGCAGAGTGTGCAGTTGGCAAGCTATGAGCAAAAAGATCCCTTATTGATTTATAAATTTGAAGCCTTCAATTTATTTAAAGAAATGATTGGAGTGACCAACAAAAATATTGTTTCCTTCTTAATCAGATGTGGCATCCCAATGGAAGAAGAGCGTGACATTCATCAAGCTCGCGTTGAGAAAACAGATATGAGTCGGATGCGCGCCAACAAAGAACAAATTGATGCAGCCGGCGAAGATTATGCAGCCAACGAAAATGATTACTACGACCCCACACCTGTAAAAAAAGAACCGGTGAGAAATCTTGAACCAAAAATTGGTCGCAACGATCCTTGTCCATGTGGAAGCGGCAAGAAGTTTAAGCAGTGTCACGGAAGGTAGTCTTTAATTGATTTGAAGCGAATCAGCGTCGCATCGTTCAGCTGCTTCCCGTCTTACGCAGTGCACGGCACTTTGCTACAGCCGGGGCTAACTTTCAGGGCCTTTTTATATATTTAGCGGATTTAAAGGCAAAGCCTAAATTTCCTATCGCTTGCTGTTCCATCAAATGAAAACTGATATGGTTGGTGGGAAACCAACCATTAGGGGAATTTTTAACCTATTCATTGCTCAATTTTTTCTGATGAGTTGTTTTTTCCTATCGGTTGGTGTCTCACCAACCGAAAATTGATATGGTTGGTGGGACACCAACCATTAGTGGAATTTTTAACCTATTCATTGCTCAATTTTTTCTGATGAGTTGTTTTTTCCTATCGGTTGGTGTCTCACCAACCGAAAATTGATATGGTTGGTGAGACACCAACCATTAGTGGAATTTTTAACCTATTCATTGCTCAATTTTTTCTGATGAGTTGTTTTTTCCTATCGGTTGGTGTCTCACCAACCGAAAATGATATGGTTGGTGAGACACCAACCATTAGTGGAATTTTTAACCTATTCAGTGCTCAATCTTTTCTGATGAGTTGTTTTTTCCTATCGGTTGGTGTCTCACCAACCGAAAATTGATATGGTTGGTGGGACACCAACCATTAGAGAAACGTTTAACCCCTCACAACTTTTCATACGTTTCAAACTCTAGAAAAGGTTTAAACTTAGGACTTTACGATTGGTATCTCACCCACTAGTAGAGAATAGTGTTTACGATGGCACAGCTTTCGAATAGTATAGTACGCCGGTAGTCATTTCTAACATGTCCGAAACTGTCCCACATCTGGCAGTTTGGAGTGCGCACCACTTAATACTTTTGCAGAGTATTCAATTATTCAAATACGATGAAAAAGATTTTTTTAGGCATTTTACTTGGTATGGCACCGTTTTCGTACAGTCAGAATACAAACATTTCTGCAAAGGTCATTAACGACAAAAATCAAGCATTAGATGGTAATATAATTTTACAGGATACCAATGCACACTTCCTCAATAGCAGTTATTTCGAAAAGGGAATGGTCGCACTGAATACCGAATTACAAGGAGAAGCAGTGGTAAAGATTTGTGTACTGGGATATGAGGATTTTCAAAAGCGAATTACCCTTTCCGGAAAAGAAGTAGACCTCAACAGCATTATTATGCAAACCAAAATAAAAGAAATGAATGAAGTTACGGTAGTGGCCAAACGACCCATCTTCGAGCGTTCTGCTGATGGCACCAAGGTCAATGTAGAAAACACCTTGCTGAGTAAAAGTGCCAATGCCAACGAACTACTAGGTCGGGTTCCTACCATAAGCATTGCCGGAAATAAAGTACAAGTATTCGGACGAGGAGAGGCCATGCTAATGATGAACGGTCGAGAAATTACCTTCGAAAATTTTAAATCACTCCCACCTTCCAGTATAAAGAGTATCGAAGTGATTACCAATCCCGATGCTCGTTTCGATGCAAAAGGTAAGGCTGTAATTTTAATTAGTATGCAAAAACATTATTCCGAAGGCCTGAGTGCCACCTTAGTAAATGGTATCACATTGGGCATTATTCCCTCGAAACCATTGGGTACCTATGTAGTTAATGCACCCAATATTTCGATAAACCTCCGCAAAAATAAATGGGACTTTAATACCTATTATGCTAACGAGTTAGGCGCCAACTGGAGCGAAAACAATTTTATTACCACAGCAAATGGCTTACGAAAAATAGGCTACTATACTGAAAATAATCATAACGTGGGCGTTCACTACTATCGACTGGGGGCATCCTATCAACTCAATGAGAAGGCTTCCATTTCAGTGCAATATGATGGGCTCTCTCATTTTTTTAAACTGGATGTTTTACAAAACGGTGATTATTATTCCTCGGATTCCTTAGTGTCTGCAATTAGAATGACCAATAATGCTAGTACCAGATTGCAAAATCACTCCTTAAATCTCAATTTCAATCAAAAACTCTCCAACAAAGGTAGCAGGCTGTTTATAGGAGCACAAATCAACGAATTTCGAAATAAGCTTCTCGATAATATCACTGAACAAATTGGAGGTACAGTTTATAATCGAATCAATAATAATAGCAATGTCATTCGACTTTATACTGCGCAGCTCGACTATCATCTGCAACAAAACAAAGGAAGTGTTGATATGGGTATTAAAATGTCTCATGTCGGCAATGGAGGAAATATTTTATTTCTATCAAAAACAGGAAATGAGATTGACTATACCAGCGATCCGGCTTTCGCCAATAAAACCTTATATCAAGAGTATGTACCCGCAGCCTATTTGCTTTACAAATTCGAACATAAAAAACTGACCGGCAGTGTGGGTTTGCGATGGGAACATACCATAGCTGAAAGCAAATCTCTTATTCATTACATCAATTATTTTACAAACTCCTACTCTAATGTTTTTCCTAGTGTGAAAACGCTCTACAGCATCAACGAGAATTGGAAGTGGAGTACATCGTATTCCTACAAAATTAACCGACCTCTATTTCAGGATATGGATCCCTTTTTATGGTACCTCGACAGCCTTACCAGTATTCGCGGAAATGCCTTATTAAAACCCGAGTATTTGCATCAGTTTGAAACGCGACTATTGTTCAAGTCATTTACCTTGAAGTATGCCTTCACCAATTCTCGCAGAACCATCACCCCGGTTATGATGCACAATGATGCCAGTATCAGTGCCGATGCCATCGTATTTACCAAAGACAATATTCACCAAAGGAATCTAAACACTATCTCACTGGAAGTCCCGTTTGAAAAAGGAAATTATTCATGTTATCATACGCTGGCTGCCAATATTTTTCAGTTTAAGGATAGTAGAGCCCATTATAAAGCATTGACAAGTACCCCACAGTTGTACTTCTATACCTTTCATACATACAAAATTCCCAAATGGTTTAACGCCGAATTTACTTCGGAAGTATTTAGTGCAAGCTCTGATGGTTTTACCAAACGAAAACCATACTATTATTTTACAATTGCCTTATCTAAATCCTTTTTGAAATCAGAGGCATTAAACGTCAATCTGATGTGGAACGATTTTGCTCGAACTGCCGTTTGGGCCGGTACCTTTTCAGCCAATACCTATAGCAATCAATATAGCCAACGATTTACGAGCAACTATATCCGTTTGACGCTCACTTATTCCATTTTGTCAAAGACTTCTTTTAACTTTAGCAACAAAAACATTGGCGAATCAGAATTTAACCGCATTAAAAAATGACCCAACCTGTAAAATTTATTTTTTTGATTTTACCACAAGTTCATTTGCTTGATTTGGCAGGTCCCGATCAAACGATTTTAGAATCGATTGAGTATGGTGCCGATTTTGAAATTGAGTATTGTGGAATCGATGAATCACCAGCTACCTCAGCCGGACTGCAATTAAAAAAACAAACACATTTTAGTAACGTAAAATTGAAGCAGGGCGATTTTATCATCATACCGGGTAGTAGTGTGTCATACATTCTTTCTGATGAATTTAAAATCCAAACAGACTTACTAGATTGGATTCGAGATGCGTACGAACAGCAGCGGGTACATTTGGTAAGTATTTGCGCAGGTGCCTTTGTGTTGGCACAAACGGGTGTACTGGATGGCAAGCAGTGTACCACACATTTTAAAAGAACGGCACAATTGCAATCCTTATACCCTTCAATAAAAGTGGTAGAAGATGTTTTATTTGTAGAGCAAGACCGAATATATTCCAGTGCCGGAATTATTTCAGGTATCGATTTAATCTTATATATCATTGAACAATTAACCGATAGTTACTTTGTCCATAAGGTTGCAAGAGAATTGGTAATGTATATCAGAAGAGACGGAAATAGCAAACAAGAAAGTGTATTTCTGAAGTTTCGAAATCATATTCACTCCGGTATCCATCAGGCACAAGATTTTGTAGTGGAAAAGATTCATACCAAATTTTCGAATACCGAATTGGCGGATGTTGCCAATATGAGCTACCGGAACTTTTGTCGAGTGTTTAAAAAGGAGACAGGTATTACACCCAACGACTATATCAATTTGATTCGCCACGAAAAAGCAAGCAGTATGATGAAAAACCCGGATTTGAGTAAATTGCAAATTGCGAACGCGGTCGGTTTACAAAGTGAGAAACAACTTACGCGACTTATGGCTAGCTTCAATCCTGGCTGAATTTGTTGAAGAAGGCTATTGTTGAACGAACCCAATCGTATGAAAAATTGGATACTGGTATTCATGATGGCGGGCAGCACACTTGCCATAGCGCAGCAGGCTCCAAATCAGGCCATGCTTCCGCAGGTAAGCAAAGATGCTATGATACCCTGTGATTGCAACAGGCAATTTGAATTTGTGGTGGAATATATAGAAGCCAATAATCCAGCGTTTCAAATTCTACGAGAAGATGAGAGAAGATTCAACAGGTATGAAATTACAAAACGACCATTACAAGAGAAAAGTAAGCAATGCCAACACATCGATACTTGCCTGCAATTTTTAAAACAATATGTAGGATTGTTGCAAGATCACCATACCAACATCTTTTTAGCTGCGAAAAATAGAATAGCGGGTGCACCTGGTAACGATTCTACTTCACCAAAAAGTTCGACCGCATTTAAGGAAATAACTGATTCCATATATTATTTTCGTATTTCAAGTTTCGATGGAAATCTGGAAAATTATGTAAACCATTTGTATGACATGCTTTTTGATAGAATCCAAAAAACTCCTTACTTGATTATCGATGTGCGTGATAATGGAGGAGGAAACGACGCTTGCTTTCATAAACTCATGAAATGTATGTACACAAACCCAATTATAGTGGATGATGTGGACGTCTGGGTAAGTGCGGGAAACTTGAATTGGTACGCGAATAAGTTTGTCTCCAATAAGAAGCTAATCGACAGAATGAACGCAGCAAAGCCTGGTTCTTTTGTTCATATTTCAAGAAATCAACGATGGATAATGGATAGCAGTATGGATTATCCCAAGAGGGTCTATATTTTGCAAAATAGGGGAGTGGCTAGTTCTGCTGAGGATTTTATCCTCTATGCCAGGCAAAGTAACAAGGTGATTACGGTAGGAACTCATACAGGTGGTTACACCGGATTTGGCAATGTGATGAGTGTGAAAACTCCTGAAGAGCTATTTCAACTACAAACCACTACCACCAAATGCAAACTGGGTGTTCGATACGAATATGTGGGTATCCCACCAGATATTTTGCTCAATGATTTTACGGATTGGGAAAATACAATCAAAAGACATATTGAGCAAAGTACACAGTGACTTTACAATGGTTTTAATAAAAATGTGATTGAATGGCAATACATTAAGCATTTAAAATCAATTGTTGCATCTCCTTCACACCTAGTTTTACAAAGGTTTTTTTTCCGATTGGTGACAATTGTGGTTGTTCACATGAAAATAATTTGGCAAACAACTCTTGCATTTCGGCAAGGTCCAATTTTTTGCTGTAATTCATGGCTTTTTGCATGGCAAGGGTTCGAATTACTTTTTCTCGTTTGTCTAACTTTATTTCACTTTGTTCATGCTTAAGGTCTTCCAATATTTTTTCTATGGAATTTTTTTCATGACCTGTTTTTACATCACCGGGTACACCTTGTATAATAAAGGTTGTATTTCCAAACGGTTCAATTTCGTAACCTAATAAAAGCAGTTCCTCTAATATGCTTTGTAATAAAATCGCATCAGTAGCACTTAAATCAATCGTTTGTGGTATCAAACATTTCTGAATTGAAATGGGATTGCTTGTGGCGTTTTCATACTGCTCATACAATATTCGTTGATGCGCTAAATGCTGGTCAATCAACAAGATTCCGTTTTTGGCTGTGGCAAGAATATAGCCACTTGCAATATGCAGAAATTGTTGTTGAAAGGCCTCGTCCATTAATATCACTTGTTCATTCTCTTGTGGCGTTTCCGATTGGGTAGCTTGTGATGCACTATCTGATTGCAATTGAAAATCACTTTGTATTTTATAGAGCTCTTTCCAATTTCGGATATCTTGCTTTTTTTCTAAAAAATGCGCTTTGCCTTTTTCTGTAAACGACTGAAATAGATAATCTTCCTTGGTGGCCGATTTTTTACTTTCGGTAAATGGTTGTGTAATGGCCTGCATCGATTCTATTTCAGCATTGAGCGTAAAATCTAACGAAGGGGCTAAACTGTATTTGCTTAAAGCATGTTTTACCGCAGCGCTCACAAAAGAATACACGATGCGCTCATCTTCAAATTTAATCTCTTGCTTGGTAGGGTGTACATTGATGTCAATTCGGCTTGGGTCAATTTCAATAAACAAAACAAAGGCCGGAAATTCATCTTTGGCAATCAAATCTTTATAGGCTTGAGATACCGCATGGTTCAAATAAGCACTTTTAATAAACCGATTGTTTACAAAAAAATACTGATTGCCTCTGGTTTTTGTTGCCATATCGGGCGATGCAATAAATCCGCTGATCGATACCACATCTGTGGGTTCCTGCACCGGCACCAATTTACTGATATACGGGTTGCCCAACAATCCAACGATCCGCTGTTTTAATTTACCCGCTTCTAAATGAAATACTACGGTATTATTATTGGTAAACTGAAATTGGATATGGGGAAAGGCCATTGCAACTCGAGTAAATTCATCAACTATATGTCGGGTTTCCACGGCAGTACTCTTCAAAAAATTGCGTCGGGCGGGGATATTGAAAAATAAATTTTTTACACTCAAGCTGGAGCCAATGGGTGCTTGACAAGGTTCCTGCTTTTTCACCATACTATTTTCAATTTGGATATAAGTTCCCAACTCTTCATCATGGGTTCGTGTTTTGAGTTCCACCTGAGCTACAGCAGCAATGGAAGCCAATGCCTCTCCCCGAAAACCCATGGTATTGATGGCAAATAAATCTTCGATGGATTTTATTTTGGAAGTAGCATGCCGCTCAAAACAAACCCTTGCATCGGTCGGGCTCATTCCTTTACCATTATCTATTACCTGAATCAACTCCTTTCCTGCATCCTTAATGATAAGATGAATTTGAGTAGCTCCCGCATCAATAGCATTCTCCAACATTTCTTTTACGGCACTTGCAGGGCGTTGAATCACCTCACCGGCAGCTATCTGATTGGCAATATTATCGGGCAAAAGTTGTATCACATCCAACATATTGCGAAGATATGCCAAAAATTGAAACGCTTAAACCCAGATTACAAATTAGACATTTCGACGAGATGAAATAATGCAAAATAGCCACAAAAGGTCGATAAAGACGTAATAAATTATGGACGTTAAGACATTGAATCAGCTATGAAATAGAATTTCATCGCACTACAGAATTTTATGGTAATCTGGGTTAAAAAGGGAGCCACGATAAAATTCCAGAAAAATAGAATAAAGCAATTTTATTTTTACATTTGCTTAAATATCAAATTATGAATGAACATAAAGACGGATATGTAACTACCGAACTAGATCATGGCATTGCAACGGTTGAGTTTTATCATCCAGCAAGTAACTCCCTACCTGCAAAAATTTTATTTGATTTGGCAAAAACCATTGATAAAGTAGGGCAAGATGAGCGGGTAAAAGTAATTGTGCTACGTTCAGCAGGCTCAGGTGCCTTTTGTGCCGGTGCAAGCTTTGATGAGCTAATTGCCATTTCCAATGAAAAGGAAGGGAAGAAATTCTTCCTTGGTTTTGCAAGCGTTATTAATGCCATCCGAAAGGCCCATAAGTTTGTAATTGGTCGTGTGCAAGGCAAAACAGTAGGTGGTGGGGTAGGTTTGGCTTCTGCTTGCGATTATACCATTGCCTCAGATAGTGCTGGTATAAAATTAAGTGAACTGGCCATCGGAATTGGCCCCTTTGTGGTAGGTCCGGCCGTGGAACGGAAATTAGGAACTTCTTGCTTTTCGCAGTTAGCAATAGATGCCACGGAATGGCGCAATGCCGAATGGGCAAAAAAACATGGCTTGTACTCCGAAATTTATAAAACCATAGCCGAGGTAGACGATGCGGTTAATAATTTGGCAGATCGCCTCGCTCATAGTAATCCCGAGGCCATGGCATTGCTCAAGAAAGTCTTTTGGCAGGGTACAGAGCATTGGGATTCCTTACTTGATGACCGGGCCGCATTGAGTGGTAAATTGGTGTTAAGTACATTTACACGGAATGCGATTGAAAAATTTAAGTCAAAAAAGTAGTATCTTTGCCAACCTATTGAAGTAGTTGTTAGTCTTACTAATTAATTTAAAAACCCTTTATGAAAAATATTGTTCTCATTTTACTTTGCTTCTTAAGTACTGCCTCAGTTGTACTCGCTGGCCCTAAAAAGGATTTTGTGGTGTTATTGCACGCTGCTCATGGTGGCACAGCAAAGGGTGTGGAAGCTGCAGGTGCTGTGCTTGAGAAAACCTGACGTTGGCCTACGCAAAGGAACTTCAGAAATTAGGCATGGCAAATCAATTCAGAGTGGTGGTGGCCAGAGAAAACGACCAGAATGTTGATATGGCAACCTTGTCTAAATTGGCCCAACAAAATAATGCCGATATCGTGATTTCTATTCACTTTAATGCTAATCTTACAGACGCATCTCATCGGGGTATGGAGTGTTATGTAGCTACGCAAACAGCCAGCGTGGAAAATAAAATGCTTGGAAAATTTATGGGTGCAGAACTCTATACCGTGAAAGGAATGAAATTCAATGGTGTAAACCTGAAACCAATGGGAAACCTTCTCAATCAATTTTCAACTCCTGTAGCCTTGCTTGAATTGGGATATATGACAAACGAAATGGATTTGGCCTTTGTAAAAACAGCAGAAGGAAAAGGGGAGATTTGTCAAAAAATATTGAATGCAATCACTCGCTACAAAGCGCAATTAGAATACAACAAATAGTTTCTTATTGGTTGAACAGAAAAAGGCTCTATTCTTTTGGAACAGAGCCTTTTTTTAATGCAACATTCGATATTATTCCGTAATCTCAACTACCTGAGTGGGTAATTGATTGGCATTTCGGATGGAAATATTTCTGGCAACTTGTTTTGCTACGGCTTCAATGGCTTGCAACGAAATGTCGTCGCCATATAATAAGGCCGGCTTTCCTTCATCGCCCCCTTCGCGGATACTCATAGTAATCGGCAACTCGCCCAAAAAAGGTATTTCAAACTGATCGGCAAGCCGTTTGCCACCATTTTTTCCAAAAATGTAGTATTTCGTTTCTTCGGTTCCGGCCGGTACAGGTGGTGTGAAGTACGACATATTTTCTACCACTCCTAAAATGGGTACTTTTATTTGCGGGCCATCAAACATCATGACCGCTTTTTTTGCATCCGCTAATGCAACCTCTTGCGGGGTCGTTACGATTACTGCTCCGGTTACCGGTATGGTTTGTACTAAGGTCAGATGAATATCGCCGGTACCCGGTGGCAAATCAATAATGAGATAATCCAATTCTTCCCAAAGTACGTCCGTAACAAATTGTTTTAGGGCGCTGCTAGCCATCGGACCCCGCCAAACGATTGCTTGCTTTTCATCTACTAATAATCCAATACTCATTGCCTTGATGCCCATTACCTCAATGGGTAAAATCATTCCTTTGCCATTTACGTCCTTCATCATCGGCCGTTCGCCTCTAATACCCAACATAATCGGGATGGAAGGACCATATATATCTGCGTCCATAATGCCTACCTTAGCGCCGTCTTTGGCAAGTGCCAGTGCTAGATTTACTGATACGGTTGATTTGCCTACACCGCCTTTGCCGGATCCTACGGCAATAATATTCTTTACATTGGGCAGCAAGGCCTTATTGTCCTTTCTATTGCTATTTACATTGGCAGTAAAGTTGACGGTAGGAATGGCCTCTTTTGAAACCAAAATCTTGATTGCATTTTCGCAAGCCGAACGAATCATGTCTTTTAATGGGCAAGCAGGGGTGGTAAGTACTACCGTAAATGAAACGGCGTTACCATCAATTACAATATCCTGTATCATATTTAGAGTCACCAAATCTTTTCCTAAATCGGGCTCCTGTACGTTGCTCAGCGCTTCCAGCACTTTTTCTTTTGTTATCATCTAAAACTATTGTTAAATATTATGAGGCAAAGTTAATTAGAAATGACTATGCAGCCAATTTCAATTACTTTTGAAGGGTGAAAATATTTCCCTTTCTCTTTATGACGCTCTTGCTTGCAACAAAGCATTCCTTAGGGCAATATGGTTTTGAAAATAAGGTGGAACTTACCGGCGTTGTAATGAGTGCGGATAGTCTGCGTTATCTTCCTTTCGTTTCCGTTATTATCAAAAATAAGGAAGTAGGTACGTTTAGCAATGATCGCGGTGTTTTTACCCTAATAGCAGATAAAGGTGATACACTCGAATATTCCAGTATCGGATTCAGAAAAAAACGATTTGTCATTCCGCGCGAATTGAGTTCAAACCGCTATTCGGTTATTCAATTGATGACACAGGATACCTTCTATCTGCCCAATACCATAATCAGACCTTCCTTATCGAAAGAAGAATTTGATAAGGCATTTACCACTTGGCATATCCCGGATGATAAGTATGAAACGGCTCGAAAAAATACAGAGTTTCAAACCATGCGAATGTTAGCCTTCACGCTTCCGAAAGATGGTCGAGAAAATCAGGGGACGTATCAACAGATGCTGGCCAAACAAAATTATTGGGCGGGTCAACAACCACCTATGACCATCTTCAGCCCTTTGGCATGGTATGAGTTTTATAAAGCATGGAAAAGAGGAGATTACAGAAGAAAGAAATAATACTTCAGCACTTTTTGGGTGACGATATTAGTCAGTAATTTAGTCCAATTTGATCCATTTTCTACGCTGCTTTGTATTTTTGCGTATGCAATTATTTTTTATATTGAAAGGTAGATGGATTTGGTTTCTATTCCTATTTTTTGTCCTTATCTCTGCAGAAAAATTATTTTCGCAACGAACCTGGAGTTTTGTACTTCATGGAGGTATTACTGCCAATATGCCTTTGCCTTTAACCATCAAACAAAGAGCTTACCCCGACATTTATATCAAACAAGCAAAATATTACAGCGAGCCCTTAAAATCACCGTATTATTGGGACTGGCGATTTGCAAAGTGGATTGGAAGGCATGCAATTGAATTTGAGGCTATTCATCACAAGTTGTATTTGAAAACCAAACATCCAGACATACAGCGGTTTGGCATTTCTCATGGATTTAATATGCTGACGATCAATTATGCCCGCAAACTGCGTTATTTTATTTTTAGAAATGGCGTGGGAAGTGTGTTATTACATCCTGAAAGTACCATCAGAAATAAAGTGTATCCCGAAGGCCCCGGTTTTGATATTAAAGGATACAGACTCAGGGGCTTGGTTTTTCATACGGCCCTTTCCAAACAGATTCCAATTTTACGAAAGCGACTATTTATCAATACTGAATTGAAAGCCTCGTTTGCAAAGGCAAATGCTCCAATTGTAGATGGCATCGCAAAAGTAAATGCCATTGTATTTCAAGGTATTTTCGGACTTGGGGTCAATTTTGCCGGTGATTCAAAAAGAAAAGCAAAATAAAGATTTCAACTGCTCATCAATCCTGAAGTTTCGAAACATTTACACCTCAGTTGCTTCCCGTACCGCAGCAATCCCCGGTAATACCTTTCCCTCAAAATATTCGAGCAAGGCACCGCCTCCGGTACTCACATAGGAAACCTCATCCACCAAATTAAATTTATTAATCGCAGCTACCGAATCGCCCCCGCCAATTAATGAAAAAGCACCCTGTTTAGTAGCTTCGGCAATGGCTTCGGCAATGGCTTTGGTACCGTTTTGAAATTTTTCCATTTCAAATACGCCCATTGGTCCATTCCAAAGAATGGTTTTAGATTTTTTAATGACATCGCTAAAAAGGGTAATGGATTTGTCAGCAATATCAAGTCCCATCCATCCTTCCGGAATATGGCTATTATCAACGGTTTGGGTATTCGCATCGGCTGCAAATTGATCGGCGATTACACTATCTACCGGAATAAGCAATTGAACGCCCTTTTCTGCTGCTTTTTTTACCAACTCATTGGCCAAGTCTAATTTATCCAGTTCGCAAATTGAATTGCCAACCGCATGACCTTGTGCTTTCAAAAACGTATAGGCCATGCCACCTCCAATGATGATATGATTGGCTTTATTCAAAAGCATTTCAATAATCAAAATTTTATCACTCACTTTAGCACCTCCGAGTATGGCCGTGAAGGGCGATTCGGCATTATGTAAAACTTTTTCTGCATTGGCAACTTCTGCATTCATCAATAAGCCAAACATTTTTTGATCTTGCGTAAAAAATTGTGCCATTACCGCGGTGGAAGCATGAGCACGGTGGGCTGTACCAAAGGCATCATTGACATACACATCGCCTAGAGAAGCTAATTTTTTGGCAAATTCATAATCACCTTTTTCCTCTTCCTTATAAAAACGAAGGTTTTCTAAAAGCAATACCTCGCCGGCTTGCAGGTTTTTGGCCGATTCCTGAGCTTCCACACCAATGCAGTCGTCAGCGAATTTTACGGTGGCTCCTTGCAACAAATGAATCAGATGATGTAACAAATGTCTGAGTGAATATTTATTGGTGGGTCCTTCTTTCGGTCGTCCAAAATGCGACATCAAAATTACGGAACCTCCATCTTGCAACACCTTTTGAATGGTGGGAATGGCAGCGCGCATTCGCGTATCGTCTGTTATTTGAAATTCGGCGTCTAAGGGCACATTGAAATCTACACGTATCAATGCTTTTTTACCATTAAAATGGTATTTTGAAAATTCTGACATTTTTTTTTTTTTACCTGCTTTTAATTTTTCGAGTGCTTTCTTTTCGGCCTTTTCTCTTTCCTTCTCTGCTTTTTTCCATTCTTCATACTTTTTGTATTGGGCCGGGGTGAATATTTTCTTGTATTCCGCTTTCTTTAAATCGCTGACAATATCTTTTTGTTTCTTTTTTCAATTTCTTACTGGGTTTTTTGGCCTCATAGGCCTCAATGCTTTCATTCCCCTTAAGGTTCACTTCATACACTTTTTTACTTTGTTCTGCAGACAAACCCAAGGCCTTTTGCAATTCTTCGGTTTTTTCTTTTGCTTTTTCGGCAGGTGTTTTTTTATCAGCCATGCATTGCAATGAAGCAAATGCTAAAAGAATAAAAAATATTTTTTTCATGTAATTTTTATGATTTGAAAGGCAAATTTAATGGAAACATATGGAAATGTATCGTTAAAACCGAAGACCAATGTACAAAATACTAAAAATGGTATGGTAAGTAATATTTTGTAACTTTACAATACCCAAATTGTTTATTATGAAACATATCCTATGGCTCCTGCTGTCCATTTTTTTTTCGGTCAATTCCTTTTCACAAAATTGGCAAACCGTTTCTATTACGGATACCACCATGTATGAGGTTTCTGCATCGGGGCCCAATGCGATGTGGAATAATTATCTTCGGACGATCTGGGTCGATTCCTCGACGAATATTCCAAATGGGATCAAAAATTATTTTTATCCCTCTGTTCGTTTAGATAAATTGGAAAATATTGATACGGCTAATGGGGGCACTTGGTTGGGTAAATTCAATATTCGATTGAACAATGGCGACGAGTATTTTTTTAATCAGTACGAGGATACTATACTCATCAAAACATTTTCAAACCTCAACGACAGCTGGATTATTTGTTCCAAAAATGGAATAGATTATGTCGGAACAATTGCCTCGTTGGGGCAACAATTGATTGATGGTAATTTAGACAGTACAAAGATCATTACCATTCAAGCGATGCAGGCGGGCTCCCCTATAGCGAATTATTACAATAGCCTTACCATCACTTTAAGTAAAAATCATGGATTTTTTGATTGCTTTGAATTGTTTGGGTTTCCTGATAAGAATGTTCCAACTTTTGACCTGAATGTTACCTATCCATATCCTTACTTGCCACTAATGCATACGAGATTAGATAGTACTTATTTGAACACTTTTTTTTGGGGTGCAGATTTGGCATGGAAATTCAAACCTGGTAATGAATGGATCTATTATTTTGAAGATAAATGGTGGAAGGACTGGGGATACCGTCATGATTCCATAAAGAGTAGTCAGTTAATAAGTCCAACCAGCATAGTTGTTAGCTCTCAAAAACATACATTTCTGCACACAAAAATTTTCCCGCAACAAAACAATCCTTATGACACAATGTATCATATCTACGAAGTAGTTGTGGATACCATCAATAGCTATAGTCCTTATTCTGGATTGTATGGGGTCCTTTCAGAACACAAAAATCAAACCGCTCCAACTTGTTTTTGTAACAATCTAACGAGGTTTAGATGGTACTTATTGGACACCTTTTGCAACAATAGAATTGTATTAATCGATACTCAAAAAATTTCAACTTTAATTTCGGGGAACGCCCACCACAAATATAGGCGGATGTCGGGTTTTATTGACGATACATACTTAGATCCTTATCATAACTATTACTACGACAATGGAATGTCTACGAATTATCATTTTCATGAAATGATCTATTCGAAATTAGATTCTTGTATAGAAGGTACCAAACTCAATTTTAATACACTTTCTGCTTCAAATACGAATGTACCAAGTAGTATAACTTTATACCCCAACCCGGTTTCACAAGAAATTTTTATAAAGAATGAAACGGGATATGTAGTTCATTCTTACAAAATTATTGATATAACTGGAAAAGAACATAGCAGCAAGCCTATTACAAATCCAATTGTTGTGGCGCATTTGCCGCCAGGGCTCTATATACTTCATCTAAACACAAACGGCGGTATCCTACATCGGAGATTTTTTAAGGAATAATAGCCATTTAAGTAGTGGTATTCCATTGCAAGATTTTTCTTTATATATTTGTACAAACAAAAATTCATGAAAAAATTTATATTTTCTATTGTAACCATTGCGAGTTCATACATTGCTAGTGCCCAGCTCACCATCACGCCCAACCAAACGGCACAACAGTTAGCCACTCTTTTGGTTGCCACTGCCGGTAATTTAGGCGTTACGGTTACCAATCCGGTGTTGCTTTGCGACAGTCTTGCCAGTGGAGAACTTACTGGGATATCAAATATTGGCATCAACAATGGCATTGTTTTGAGCTCAGGTTTTGTTAATGCCGATTCTCTGAATAATATTGTGGGTTTAAATGGGATACCGTCTGCCTTTTCATCAGATTATGTGGGTACACCGGGCGATTCGATGCTGAATACAGTGGTTGCGCCTTACATTACTTATGATGCTTGTGTCTTGGAATTTGATATTCAGCCGGTTGGCAATTTTATGGAGTTTGAATATGTATTTGGTTCAGAGGAATATCCTGAATTCAATTGTTCCGCATTTAATGATGTGTTTGGGTTTTACATTTCAGGTCCGGGCTTTGCAACGCCAACCAATATTGCTTTGATACCAAATACCGCCATACCGGTTTCCATCAATTCAATCAATGATGGCACTGGGGGTGCTTGTAGTATTTATCAAAATTTATATGTCAATAATATCGACACCACCAACTCAATGGACGGTTTTACCACACCCTTACTTGCACATGTAAATGTAACGCCTGCCCAAACCTACCATCTCAAACTAGCTATTGCCGATGTGTCAGATGGAGTGTTAAATAGTTTTGTCATTTTGAAAGCCAATAGCCTAAAAAGCGATAATACTGCTCCAGCCACATTAAGTTCAGTAAGTAAAGATGCTGGTTTAGAGATTTACCCAACTGAGATTGCGAATAGCTTTTTTGTCAATAATTTGCAACATCAAAACTGGAAAGTAGAAATTGTAGGTATGGATGGCCAATTCGTTTACAGAAATCAAATCAGTAATCAGCAGTCTAAGAGTAGCTTTGACATCAGTGCACTTTCCAAAGGACTTTATTTGTTGAAAATGACCAGAGTTCAGGACGGAAATGTATTTGTTGAAAAATTAATTAAGCAATAGTATAATCACTAGCGATATTCAAAAGTGGTTACGGAATTTCCAAATGCTGGAATGGGCGATTTGATGATTCTTTTTACAGGAAGCCCGTTGTTGTTGTACCTAAATTGAATAATGGCGTTCACCTTCTTATTATTTTCTTTCCAAATCATTTCTGTCAATTGGCCCAAAGCATTGTAGCTATAACTGTAGCTATGACTCAATCCCATGGTATATTTCTTGCCTATTGTGAGACCATTGTTTTCAATAATTTGGTATTGAAATAGGGTGTCATTATTTTTCTTTAGATACGTCACTGTCGTTCTGTTTGGATGGGAGTGATCATAGGTTTCGATATCCCTAGATGGATAGCGTACCCTATTAAGGGTTCCTTTTATTCTTACATATTGAGTAGTGTCGGGAGGATTATTTTTTTCTTTTTCAATAAAATGAGTGATTTCATTTTTCATATTGAAAATAGATGTAATGAAAACCTTTCGATGAATCTGTGGCCACATCTTTTCAGTGCGAATTTCGGTTGGTTTTGAAGTAAGAATTCTTTCGGAAACTATGGTGTCTTTGCCTAATAGCTCGCAATATTTTAGTTCGCCATTTTGTTTTGAAAATGAATGAAAGTAGTATTTGGATGGTTGCCTATTGTCAAATATTTGAATGGCAGTGTAAAAATGCATACCTTTTTTTAATAGGGAGTCGGCGTTTAAAAGTAGGTCAAATAAGGCGGTTTCATAATTTTGCGTGGCTACAGTTGGAATTACTTTTTCCTGTAGCTGTTTTTGCGGTGTTGTGGCTTCTTTTTCTGTGCAGGAAATAATTAAACTGAGCAATAATGCTATAAATAGTGGGTACCTTTTCATTTTGTAATATTCGTTCGAAACAATTATCAAAAAAAAATCTCTTTCGTACGAAAGAGATTTTTTTAATATCGGAAAATAAGATTTAAGACATTTTGTTTGCAAAATAATGTAAGGTTCGCACCAATTGGCTAACATAGCTATTTTCGTTGTCATACCAACTTACAGTCTTTACCATTTGTGTATCGCCAACAGTCATCACTTTCGTTTGAGTGCCATCAAATAAGGATCCAAACATGGTTCCAATAACATCGGTGCTTACTATTTCATCTTCGGTATAGCCAAAGCTTTCATTGGATGCTGCTTTCATAGCGGCATTAATTTCTTCAGCAGTTACTTTCTTGCTTAAAATGGTAGTTAATTCAGTGAGCGATCCTGTGATGGTGGGTACACGTTGCGCGCTACCATCCAATTTGCCTTTCAACTCCGGTAATACCAAGCCAATGGCTTTTGCAGCACCTGTTGAATTGGGAACAATATTTGCAGCAGCAGCTCGTCCGCGACGTAAGTCATTTTTTGGATGAGGTGCATCTAATGTATTTTGATCATTGGTATAGGCATGAATGGTAGTCATGATACCGGTAACAATGCCATATTGATCGTTCAATACCTTGGCCATAGGCGCTAAACAGTTTGTAGTACAAGACGCACAAGAAATAACCGTTTCACTACCATCGATAATTTCATGATTTACATTGAATACTACAGTCTTTAGGTCGCCGGTTGCAGGCGCTGAAATTACCACACGCTTGGCGCCAGCAGTAATATGGGCCATCGCTTTATCTTTATCGGTAAAAAAACCGGTACATTCCAATACCACATCCACTTCATGGGCACCCCAGGGTATTTGTGCTGGGTCTTTTTGGGCATATACCTTGATGGTATCATTTTCTACGATGATGGCATCTTCTGTGGCCGAAACGGTTTTTTCAAATCGGCCTTGTGCAGAATCGTATTTCAGCAAATGTGCCAGGGTAGCAGGACTCGTTAAGTCGTTAATGGCTACCACATCTATACCTTGCATATTATATATTTGACGATAAACTAAACGACCGATTCTGCCGAATCCATTAATGGCTACTTTGATTGTACTCATGTGAAAAATTTGAATTTTTTTGTTTGAAAATTGAATGAATGGCGCAAAAGTACGATGCTGAAATGGCATTACCTATGAAGTTTTAGGATTTGAATGATAATATTTTGTAAAATAAATAATAGCATGTACATTTGCACTCCCAAATTTGGAAAACGCCGCGTTGGTCAATCGGTTAAGACGCCTCCCTTTCACGGAGGAATGACGAGTTCGACTCTCGTACGTGGTACTAAAAATCAGAGTGAGAATGAGTGCGGAGAGCGTAAGCTCCCAAACGAGTTCTCACTCTGATTTTTTACGTCACTCTCACTCTGTTTCTCACTCTGTTTCTCGCTCTGAGGGATTGTCTTAATTCAGAACTGTTTAATACTCACAAAATCCTCTGCACTAAAGTTCGACTTTGCAATAATGCTTTATACTAAAAAGAGTGTGAGTGTGAGCACAAAGTGCGAATGCGAACGCTCTTTTTTTTCGTTTATGCTTATTCTGTTGCTTCTATCTGCCAAATTATTATTGTTACTTATCCAATTCCAGAATCGTTTTCAAGACAACATTTAGTGAATTCATTTTAAGGGTACTATTAGATTGACAATGCGTCCATACGAATATGGTATACTTACCAGAGCGGATATTTATACCAATTCCAACGATAAATAGGCCAAAGTCTGTTTGAGTTGTGAAGTGGTAAACCTGTGCGCCTGAGGAGTATGCCGAGACAATAGCAGTTTAGTCCAATTGTGATTGGACTATTACTGATATGAAATCGGTATTACTTTCCCATGATCATTTTACAAATAAATACAGTTCGCGAGTTACGAAACAACCTTCAATATTATGATATAAATCAGTTTTGACTATAAAAGACATTAATATCTTTTATTATTGGTTTCTATGCAATAAATTTGTCACAGAATTGTAAAAAATGTTTTCTAAATCCTGCGAATACGCCATTAAAGCAAGCATCTTCATCGCACAACATCGCGATGGTGTCACTTGTGTGGGTGTCAAGGAAATTGCAAAAGGCATTCAGGCACCAGAGTATTTTGTGGCAAAAATAATACAAGAGCTTAGCCGAAAGAAAGCGATTAATTCTATTAAAGGGCCAAATGGGGGCTTTTGTATGAGCGAGGCACAAATGAAAAAACCAATTCTTGATATAGTTGTTCTAATGGACGGGGATGGACTGGTAAACAATTGTATTCTGGGATTGGAACACTGCAGCAGTGATAACCCTTGCCCAATGCATCACGAATATCAGAAGATAAAGCAGAGCATGAGGAATATGCTGGAGAACAATACCGTTGCTGACTTTAAGAGTCTGGTAAACTTAAAGAAGGCTGTTTTGAATACGAATTAATTTTTTTTGATAAAATAAAAGATAAAAAGGTATTAATATCTTATAATATGAAAAGTGTTTTTTTAAGAATTGCCCTCGTACTAATGTTTTCAGGTATTATGGCCATGAATGCTTATTCACAGGTAAACTATCTGAAACTTTCAGGACAATATCGCGCAAGAACGGAATTCAGAAATGGCTATAGAACATTAATGACAGATTCTTCAAAACCGGCCTTTTTTGTTGGTCAGCGAGCAAGATTAATGTTTGACTATAAAAAGGAAAATATTCAATTGTATACTTCGGTGCAAGATGCGAGAACCTGGGGAGATGAGGAGCAAAGAAAAGATCTGGGCGGTTTGCAGGTCAATGAACTATGGATGGAGTTAAAGCTCAAAAGGGGCTTTGCGTTAAAAATGGGTAGACAGGAACTGGTTTATGATGACCACAGATTATTTGGAAATCTGGACTGGGCAAATCTTACGATATCGCATGATGCCTTGCTTTTGAAGTATTATAACGAAAATAATAAGTTTAGGTGGCATCTCGGTGCAGCCTTTAATCAAGTAGGTGAACCCATTTTCGGAACCAATTATGCTTTAAAGAACTATAAGGCCCTGGGCTTTTCATATATAAAAAAGGAATTTGATAAAGGGCATACCTTTTCGGCTATAGCTATTGTAAATGGCATGAATTCCTCAACTCCGGGATCGAATCTGCTAAAGGCGACCTTAACCATTGGTCCATTGTATAACTATTCCGCCAATAACTGGAGAACTACCTTAGGTGCTTATTTTCAAGGAGGTAAAATAGAAAGCAATCATAATGTTTGTGCTTTTATGATTAATGCATATGCGGAGAGAAAAATTGAAACGGTTTCGCTTGGATTAGGAGGAGATTATCTCTCAGGAAATAACGACCGGGTAAATGTAGGTTCTGAAAGTAATAATTTCAATACCCTCTATGCTACCAATCATAAGTTTTATGGTTATATGGACTATTTTTTGAGTATTCCTGCCGATGCCAAACAACGCGGATTGGTTGATCTGTATGCCCGAGTAAAGCATGAAGCTAATAAAAAAGTAAGTACCACACTTGACCTTCATTATTTTTCATTGGCAAATGAAAATAACCTGGGAGTTAACAAAATTAAATGCCCCCTGGGAGCTGAAGCTGATTTGCTAATTGACTATACCCCTTCTCCGATTATTCATTTACAATTTGGGTATTCTCTATTATTTGCAACCAGAAATATGGAATTTATTAAAGGAGGAAATGCAAATGAACTCAATACATGGGCTTACTTAATGTTAAAAGTTTCTCCCACATTATTATACAACGAATTTAAAAAGTAGACCAACATTCAATAACAATAAAAATTACACATCATGAACACAAAACAAGTAAAACTACTGACATTAACCTCTATAGTAGGACTATTCATGTGGGGTTGCAGTAGCAATTCAGGGGGCACAAAAAGCGCTTCCACAGGAGTAGAAACAATAAAAGGCGAAGAGATAGCTATTTTAACAGATGCCCCAAACGTGCCATCGCCCATTACGCGTAAACATGCCACCAAGGTGATCGTAAATCTTGAGGTAATCGAAAAGGAAATGGAAATGATGGATGGAGTTACCTATAATTTCTGGACATTTGGCGGAAGTGTACCCGGAAAATTTATCAGGGTTAGAGAAGGCGATTTTGTTGAATTTCATCTGAAAAATAATCCAAGCAGCAAATTGCCGCATAATATCGATTTGCATGCGGTATCAGGTCAAGGTGGCGGTGCTGCCGCAACCTTTACTGCACCGGGTCATGAAACGCAGTTTTCATTTACTGCGCTCAATTCAGGTTTGTACATTTACCATTGCGCCACTGCGCCAGTTGGTATGCATATTGCCAATGGTATGTATGGTTTGATTTTGGTGGAACCAAAGGAAGGACTGCCAAAAGTTGACAAAGAATTCTATGTATGTCAGGGTGATTTTTACACTAAAGGAAATTATGGCGAAGCTGGTTTGCAACAATTCAATATGGACAAGGCATTAAAAGAACAACCTGATTATGTAGTTTTCAACGGTAAAGTAGGCGCATTAACCGGTGACAAGGCATTGAAAGCAAAAGTGGGCGAAACCGTTCGTTTATTTGTAGGAAATGGTGGTCCAAATTTAGTGTCAAGCTTTCATGTAATTGGTGATATTTTCGACAATGTGTATCCTGAAGGTGGAACTACTTTAAATCACAATGTACAAACTACCCTAGTACCTGCAGGTGGTTCAGCAATTACAGAATTTAAATGCGATGTGCCTGCCACTTTAATTTTAGTAGATCACTCAATATTCAGAACATTTAATAAAGGTTCTTTAGGCATGTTGAAAGTAGAAGGAAATGAAATAAAATCTATTTACTCTGGTCAACAAGATGATCGTATTTATCAAGCAGAAGGTGCAGCACAAACCATGCCAGACGAGCCCGTTGCAGTAGCAAAACCATTAACAAAAGAAGAAAAATAACACAAGGAAAAGCCATTTATGCTAGCACTTGTCAAGCTTGTCATCAAGCCGATGGAAAAGGTATAGAAGGTGCATTCCCACCTTTATTAAATTCAGATTATTTTGCTTCAAATCCTTCATTAGTTACTAAAACTATTATTCATGGTTTATCAGGAAAAATTACTGTAAATGGAAAAGTATTTGATGGTGTGATGCCAAAACAAACATTAAGTGATGCTCAAATAGCTTCAGTAGCAACATTTGTATTAAATAGTTTTGGAAACAAAGGAGGCGAAGTGTCACCTGCTGATGTAGCAAAACAACGTAAATAAGCATGTATAAATTATTCACTATATTATTTTTGTTTATCGACTTGTTGGTCTCTGGTCAAAGTCAGCCAGCCATGGTTAATATAAAGGGAGGAATCTACCTTCCTTTATATTCTTTGGATAGTCAGAAAGTAATTGTGAAACCATTTTTAATGGATGTTTATCCAGTAACAAATAAAGATTTTAAAAAATTTGTATTGCAAAATCCAACATGGAATAAATCCAAAATAAAATCCATTTATGCTGATACTAATTATTTGCATCAATGGAATTCAGATACCTCATTTAACGCAAATATTGCATTAAGTCCGGTTGTAAATATATCTTGGTTTGCAGCAAAAAAATATTGTGAATGTCAAGGAAAACGATTGCCGACTGTAGCCGAATGGGAATTAGCAGGTAGAGCAAGTGAAACAAAAGCAGATGCTTCCAAAGATTTAAAATTTAATCAATGGGTATTGAATTGGGTATCAAAATCTAGTCCTAAAGTATTGCCGCATGTGGGTTCTACATTCAAAAATTTCTATGGAGTTTGGGATTTACACGGTTTAGTTTGGGAATGGACATTTGACTTCAATAGTGCATTAACCACTGGTGAATCAAGAGGAAATAGTGGACTGGATAATACGTTTTATTGTGGTGGAGGTTCATTCGCATCAAAAGATATTAATAATTACGCATCGTTTATGCGCTTTGCTTCTAGGTCAAGTGTGAAAGCCAAATATGGTGTTCCTAATTTAGGATTTAGATGTGTAAAAAATAAAAATGGAAATGAAAAACAAAATTAAAATAATAGCATTAGCAGTATCAACTTTCTTCATTTTTTCATGTAATGAAAAAGAAGAAAAAGAATGTTGTAAAAAAGACAAAAATAAAACAGAGGAAGTTGTTGAAAATGAAACAACTTCTAACGAATCCATTTTTAATTTAGAAAGTAAATGGATTAAGCAAAATAAAGACAGTATGTCTTTAAATGATTTGTCATCTAAAATTACTGTAGCTGCTATGGTGTTTACACATTGCGAATCGGCTTGCCCAAGAATAGTTGCAGACATTCAACGAATAGAAAAAGCATTTTCAAAAGAAGAATTACAAAATATTCAGTTCTTGTTAATCAGCATGGATCCATTAAGAGATACGCCAGAAAGGTTTATAGAATTTTCAAAAGAACATCAATTGAATGATAATTGGATTTGTATTTCATCAAATAACGATGCAACCATGGAAATTGCTAATGTGTTGAATGTTCGCATAAAACCGTTGACAGGTGGAGGTTTTGACCATTCCAATACCATTCATTTAATTGACAAAAATGGGAACATCGTATTTCAGCAAAATGGATTAGCTCAAGAACCTACTGAAATGATAGAAAAAATAAAAACTTTAATAAAATAAAATTCATAAACAATTAAAATTTAAAAAAATGAAAAATTTAAAATTAGTAGCATTAGCTATATTAACAACAGCAACATTTTTATTCTCTTGTGGAGGAGAAGAAAAAAAAGAAGAGACACCAGCAACAACAGAAGCACCAAAATCAATGTTGGAAGAAACACCTGCAGCAGGAGGACTTGAAGCAAGATTAGCATCAGGAAAAGCAGTTTATGAAAAAACGTGTCAAGCTTGTCATCAAGCAGATGGAAAAGGTTTGCCTGCAACATTCCCACCTTTGGCAGGTTCTGATTATTTAGCAGCCGATTTGCCACGAGCTATTGGTGGTGTAGTAAATGGTTTGACTGGAGAAATAACTGTAAATGGAGAAAAATTTAATCAAGCAATGCCAGCAGCTACAAATACTGATGAAGAAATTGCAGATGCATTCACTTATGTGTTAAACAATTTTGGAAACAAAGGTGGTGAAGTAAGTGCAGCAGAAGTTAAAGCAACAAGAAAATAAATAGAAATAGTTAAAAGGATTAATTATATAAATCCTTTTATAAAATCTATCATTTTAAATTTTAAATAATAAAATTATGCTATCAAAATCGCAAGCCAAAGTATTTTTCCTAGGAGGTACTATTGTCACTTTTGCCATATTCTTAGGGCTATCATGGAACTCATTAAGTAATGAAGTTCCAAAAAGAACACATGAAGAAAATTTAACGCCTCAAGTTATTTCAGGTAAAACAATTTGGGAAAAAAACAATTGTATGGGTTGTCATACTATTATGGGTGAAGGTGCTTACTATGCACCTGAATTGACCAAAGTATATGAAAGAAGAGGAGAAGCTTATATTAAAGCAGCTCTTATGAGTAAAACACCTTGGTCGCCAAGAGGTCGTAAAATGGTAGCTTACGCCATGACGGAGCAAGAAGCAAACGATGTTGTTGCTTTTCTAAAATGGATAGGTGAAGTGGACTTAAATGGATTTCCAGCAAAACCAGATTTAAAGAAATAATTTTCAAACAAAATAAATATAATTATCATGAAGTATAAATCACAAAAAGTGGCGTATTGGTTTTTTGCATTATCAATGCTATTACTTTCGTTGCAAATAGTATATGGTTTTATTATGGCATTTGCGCATATGGGTTATGATGTGTTGCATCAAATAACACCATTTAATACTGCTCGTGCAGTACATACCAATTTATTAGTCGTTTGGCTTTTATCAGGTTTTATGGGAGCTGCTTATTACATTATTCCTGAAGAAGCAGAAAATGAATTAGTGAGTGTTAAATTAGCATACATTCAATTAATATCATTAGCAGTAGTTGGTGTTGTAGCCATTGTTGGTTATCATTTTAACTATTGGGAAGGGCGAAAATTTTTAGAAATTCCAAGACCATTAGACTGGTTAGTTGTAGTAAATGTTTTAACCTTTTTAGGAATTATTTTAGTTACCTTTTTTAAAGGAAAAACGAACTACCACATCACTTGTTTTAACCATGGGATTAGTATTTGCGGCTTTACTTTATTTACCTGGGATGATTTGGTTTGATAATCAAACAATGGATTCTTTTTTTCGTTGGTGGGTGGTGCACTTATGGGTAGAAGGTGTTTGGGAATTAATCATGGGCGGGATTCTTGCATTTTTATTGATCAAAATTACCGGAGTTGATCAGAGAAGTAATTGAAAAATGGTTGTATGTAATTGTGGGCTTAACTTTTATTTCTGGAATTTTAGGAACAGGTCATCACTACTATTATATTGGTGTTGGTAAAGTTTGGTTAATTATTGGAGGAATATTTTCGGCATTAGAACCTTTTGCATTTTTAGGAATGGCATTATTTGCAATTGCTATGTACAGAAAAGGAGAGAAAAACATCCTAATAAAATTGCTTTGAGCTGGACTTTGGGCACTGCTATTGTTTCATTTGTTGGTGCTGGTTTATTAGGTTTGGCACATACATTACCTGGGTAAATATGTACACTCATGGAACATTGGTAACAGCCATGCACGGACATTTAGCATTTTGGGGTGCTTATGGAATGATCGTTTTAGCTTTTATTAGTTACTCAATGCCAAACTTGACAGGACGCAAATTTTACGATAGTACAAAAGGTTTATTAGCCTTTTGGTTATCAAATATTGGGATGGTAGGTATGACCGTTGCCTTTGGTGTAGCTGGGGTTGCTCAGGTTTATTTAGAGCGAAAAGTGGGTATCGAGTTTGGGTTGGTACAACAAGAGATTCAAGTACATTTCGTGATTTTAGCATTTTGTGCAACCTTATTTACAACTGGAATTGGATTTTATATTTATGAATTTATAAAATATGGTAAACCCAATGATGAAGCATTGGAAACAATTTCAAATTAATAATTAAAAAAAAAATTAGTTTTATGAATTTAGACTAAAGAATTAAAATAGCTGATGTGGTAAGTGAAAATATTAAGACAGCCGATATATTTAAAAAACATGGCATTGATTTTTGTTGCGGCGGTGGAATCTCTATTGCAAAAGCATGCGAGAAGAAAAATGTAAATATTGACGAAATTATGAATGAGTTGAAAAAATTTAGATAACAAAATATTACCATCTCAAAATTTCAATAAATGGGAATTAGATTTTTTAACTGATTACATCGTCAATACGCATCATGCATATGTATTAGATGCTATTGATTTATTAGATACTTATTCAGCAAAAGTAGCTAAGGTCACATGGAGAACACCATCCACCTGTTTTGGAAATAGAACGCCTTATAACATGGTAAAAATGGAACTTTTGCAACATATGCAAAAGAAGAACGCATTTTATTTCCTTATATTAAGCAAATGGTAAAAGCAAAAAATGAAAATTGCCCTTTGCTTAATTCTCATTTTGGAACGGTTAAAAACCCAATTAAAATGATGCAAGCCGAACATGAAAATGCAGGCGATCTTTTGAAGGAAATTGGCATCCTTGATCTATGAATTATACCCCACCAGAATGGGCTTGCAATACATTCAAAGCATTGTATGCAAAGTTAGATGAGTTTGAACAAGACTTGCATTTACATGTTCATTTAGAAAATAATATTTTATTCCCGAAAGCCATTGAATTAGAAAAAGTTTTCAAGATTAAATTAATTTATTATGGAATTGATGATGGAAGAAACTGAAGGGGTATACACCTTTTATCATGCGGTTGGTAAAGAAGTGGAAGTGTTTGAACAAGTGTATCAAAATAAATTGCCAATTCTTTTAAAAGGACCTACTGGAACTGGGAAATCAAGATTTGTTGAATTTATGGCTAATAAATTAGGAATAAAAATTAACTACGATTAGTTGCCATGAAGAAACATCTTCAACAGATTTAATTGGAAGGTTTATTATCAAAGGAGCAGAAACCATTTGGTTAGATGGACCTTTAACAACTGCAGTTAAAAATGGATATATCCTCTATTTGGATGAAGTTGCCGAAGCAAGTCCTGACGTAATTGTTGCTATTCATTCATTAACCGATCACAGAAGAGAATTGTTTATTGATAAACTGGGCGAAACCTATAAAGCGCATCAAGATTTTATGTTGGTCGCTTCCTTTAATCCCGGTTATCAAAGAGGTTTTAAAGAATTGAAGCCCTCTACCCGACAACGCTTTGTAGCATTATCATTCAATTATCCGAGCCAAAAGTGGAACAAGAAATTTTAGTTCAAGAAACCGGTATTGAGGATGATATGGCAAAGAAATTAGTTGCTCTTGGTAATAAAGTTAGAAATCTTAACAGAGTTGGGTTTAACAGAAACAGTATCAACACGTTTATTAGTAGATGCAAGAAGTTAATTCAAAGCGGACTAGCAAAAGACTAGCCGTAAAAGTAGCAGTGATGGAACCTTTGTCTGACGAAAAGCAAATACTGGAAGCCTTGTATGATTTGACAGATTTGATGATTTAGTTATTATGGCATTTGATGAGTATTTATATGGCAAAATTTCAAACTTTTTTAAAAGTAGAAGAAAAAGTTCTGCAGAAACGATTGAAAAGACGGTTCGTTTAGAAACGATTCAACCACGGCTGCTTATTTTATCAAGAGCCTTGACCGGAAATGCTATAGAAGTCTTTCCGGCGGAAAGAGAAGGAGGATTCAAGAATAATAATTTCTTTTTTCCTGCCTCTTTTTCTTTGTTTGAAAATCATGAACAAAATACATCCTATTATTTTTTTCGACTTCTATATCTATCTGTTCAAATGGAGTTGAAATTGAATTGGTATCAATCTAGTGAAATTGAATTACAGTTCGCGCAGCAAAAAGCATATGAAACTTCTCCGATAGTGCTGGAAAAATTGTTTAATAATTATCCTATTACAAGGCAATTATTTAATGAGTTCGAAATTCAGCTACAGCGGAAGGCTACCGAAAAAAAACCGGTAGACTATACCTGGCTTTTTGGAAAATGGATGCGTTGCAATGCTGAAGACGAAACAAAAAATCAATTGAATCATTTTTCGCAGAAAAAGAAGGAATCCTTAGGAGATGGGAAGAAGACGGTGATCATGTCTAAAGCCGTAGAAGATATTATTTCTGTTGAAGTGGATAAAAAGCAACAGGAGGATTATGTCATGACTCATAATTTCGAAAAGGTAGAAACCGCTGATGAACATAGTGGCGTTTGGCGCGATTTTGATGGTGAAGATGAATTGGAAGACCATCAGGATGCATTGGATGAGTTGAATATGAAGTATGTTGTTCGGGTTGATGATACAGCTCACTCTATCTATCATGCCGAGTTTACAGAGAATACAAATATTTCTGAAAGTGCTTCCTTCGACAGCGCTGACCTTCACTTTTCTTATGATGAATGGGACTTTTCGAAAAACGAGTATAAGAAAAATTACTGCAATGTATTTCCTGTAGGGCAAACAAAAACCGCCAGCGTCTACTATCAGAAAACCATTAGAGATCATGCTGCAACTTTACAAGGTTTGCGAAAAATGTTGACTTCGGTCAATAATAAAATGCAACAGGTTAGAAAG